>CAVYWI010000018.1:0-250474 GCA_963772235.1 uncultured Alphaproteobacteria bacterium | reverse complement strand
AAGCCGAGGCGCTGGCAGGTCTCGGGCAGCAGGTCGCAGCGCTGTCGTTCGAGTTCACCCTGATCCAGCGCCACATCGCGCGCGCCTGCCTTGAGCGCTGCGGCGCGCTCGGCTACGCCCGCTTCAACGCGATACTCGGAGAGCACAAAAGGTTCGAACACGTCGATTGGATCGACGCTAGCGCCATTTTTCGCTGGCTTGATGCGCTGCCGCCCGAAGCCAATTCCGGGGACATTTATGCGCGTGTCGCTTGAACCCAAACAAACGACACTGCTGATCGTCGCGATGACCGCCGCCGCCTTCGCGCTGACGCTCTATGTCTTCTATCCGGGCATCATGACCTTTGACGCCCTCTACATCTACAAAGACATGGCCAAGGGCACGTTCGGCGACTGGCAATCGCCGGTGATGATCGTGCTGTGGTCGCTCGTCGAGCCGATCGCGCCGGGCCCGGGAAGCTTTCTGCTGCTGACGGTGACGCTGTATTGGCTGACCTTCGCCGTGGTGGCGTTGACGGTGGCGCGGCGCTCTTCCTGGCTGGCGCTCTTGCGATTGCTAGCGCTGTCGCCGCCGGCCTTCGTCTTCGTCGGCATCATCTGGCGCGACGTCTTATTCGCCATTGCTTGGCTGCTGGCTGCCGCTCTCGGTCTATGCGGTCGCCGATCGCGGGGTGAAGCTACGCATTCCCGTACAAATCGTGGCGCTCGCTTTGCTCGCATTCGGCACGCTGCTGCGGCCGAATGCGCTCGCGCGCGTACCGACTCGCACGATATTCTCTGGCCCGCGGATCTGCCCTGGAAAGCGCGCGCGAATTCGTCCCCGATGTGCGCGGCGTCTCGCGCTGTTTGGGCTGCCTGCAGGTCGTCTATTACGGCGTGCTCGGCGCGCAGCGGCAGCACCCACTGCATTCGATCATGGTGTTCGACCTTGGCGGCATTTCCCATTTCGCCAAGGACAACGTCTTTCCCGGTTCCTGGAGCAAGGACGAGGCCGCGCTCATTACCGATGGCTGTTACAAGCCGCTCGCCTGGGACATCTATTGGACGCAACAGCCATGCGCGTTCGTGATGGAACATCTCGAGCGCGAAAAGATCTTCCCCTCGCCGGTCCTCACCGAAGCCTGGAGACGCGCGATCGTCAGCCATCCGATCGCCTATCTCGAACACCGCGCGACTTTCATGGCAACGTTCCTGGGCTGCGCCAGACACTACGATGTGGACGCGCGACCTCGACGACGCCTCGAAAATCATATTTGCGGATAACCCGCGCCTGATGGCGCTCAAAGCGCTGCACGATGCGCTTAAACCTACGCCTCGGTTCCGCGCCGGCACCTGGCTATTGCTCGATCTCGTGGTTTGCTTGTTCGCCTGGCGCCGTCGCAACACACCGGCCGGCGCCTTCGCGCTCGGAATTTGCGGGTCGGCCGTTGTGTATGTCATGACGTTTTTCGCGGTCGGGGCGTCCGACCGATTTCCGCTACGCCTATTTGGCGGTATTGGCCGGGCTTACCGGCGCGGTTGCCGTCGCGGCGCAATGGCGGATAGCGCCATGAACACCGATGCCGCAGCGAGATCGGCGCAACGCTCGTTGCGCGTTCTTGTCGTGACCGCCGGCATCGGTACGTCGATCCTTTTTATCGTCGTTGGTCTCGCAACCCGGTTGCAAATGTTCGGCGACGGGTCGATCTTTTCCTACGCCGTCGCCGCGCAGGATGCATGGGCATTCCATTGGCATAACATCTCGGGCCGCCTGTTCAGTTACGTCTATGCCTACATCGCGGCCGAGGCCGTTGTCGCGCTGACCGGAAGCGCGAAAGCCGGCATCGCGGTCTACGGCTTGCTGCACTTCTCCGCGCAATTGCTGGGCCTGCTGGTGACGCTCGCGGCCGACCGCACCGCCGGCCGCACGATCTTCGCTTTTGCCTGTCTTTCGACCGTTTGCCTTTGTCCGCTGGTGTTCGGCGCGCCGACGGAAATGTGGATGGCGCATGCGCTATTTTGGCCGGCGCTCGCAGTCTGCCTTTGTGCCCCGGCCGGCCGGCGCGGCGCGGCCGCCGTGTTCGCCGGACTGCTGGCGTTGGCATTCACCCACGAGGGCGCCATCGTCTTCGAGGCCGCCATTCTGTTCGCGTTATTTCTGCGCGGCGGACGCGACGCCATATTTACCCGAGCCCTTGCTGCGTTCTTTGCCGTGATGGCGGTCTGGCTGGTCGTCAAGATCACCCTACGGCCCGACGACTATATTGCCGGGGTTTTGGCAGCAGCCGCTTTTAAGTTCATCGACATCGGAAACCTTGCACAGCCCGCCTTCCTGCTCCTGATCGCAGCGCTGGCGGGATACGGTGGAGCGATCATCCTGCTTCGACACGCGAGCCCGCAACGCGCGTATGTTTACGCGGCATTGGCCTGCACCGTCGGTCTCGCGGTCTACTGGACCTGGTTCGACCACTGGCTCCTCACCGAGGCGCGGTACAATTTGCGGACCGTATTGCTGATCGTGACACCCGCCTTCGGTATTTCGGCCACGATAGGCGCCATGCGCGAAGATGAACGGCGCGAGTTCTCCGTTTCCATTCCTGGCGCGATTGGCAAGCGCTATCGAGAAGGCAATGAACCGGCGCATGGTCGCCGGTGCAATTGTGCTGACATTGCTCGTCTATATCGTCGAGACCGCGAAATTCGTCGCGGCGTGGACCGATTACAAAGCCGCCGTGCGCGAGCTCGCAAGCGGCACGGACGCCGATCCGGCGCTTGGCAATCCGCTTTTCGTCTCGTCACGACGTATAAGCGCCGGCCTGAACCGGCTCTCCTGGAATTCAACGACGCCGTACCTCTCGGTGCTGGTAGCGCCCGGGCTTGCGCCAGCCCGTCTCGTCGTCGATCCGGACGCGGGCTACTTTTGGCTTTCGTGCGCCACCGCGACGAGGAGCGAGCAGACCAGCACCGCCCTTCCGGCGGCAAGCCGGCGCCTCATCCGCCTGAACGCGTGCCTGCACCGTTAGCGGCGGACGCAGAGGCGCTATTTTGATTCCGGCGGCTTAACCGGCGCAGCGGGCGGCGGCGACGCAGCCGGCGGCGCGGTCCAGGCCTTGTAGTCCGTTTCAGAGATGCCCGGTAATTTCTTCAGGAACGCCACGATCTTCCACAGATCGTCATCCTTGACTCCGGCCAGCGCGAAACTCGGCATTCCGGTCATGTTGATACCGTTCTTGATCACCCAGAACAGCTCCGCTGGCGGATCGTTCACCACATCCTTGAGATCGGGTGGATCGGGGTGCAGCCCCTCCGAGAACTTCGCCCATTTCACACCTGGCCCGCCGTGGCAGTTCGTACAGCCGTACTTGGCGAACTCGCGCGCGCCGGCCTGAACGGTGGCCGGATCGGCAAGATTGGTGGGCGGCGTGTCGTTGGCGTGCCGGGCGATCGAAGCCTCGCGAACATGGACCAGCGCCCATGCCACAAGGCCCGGATCTTTCGCCGTGCCAGCAACGCTATAGAAACCGAGGAGGAAAAAGCCCGCTGCGGCGACAGCGACGACAATCGCAAGTGCGCCGATTGCTGCTAGAATTTTCATGTGAGCCCTCCTTTGGCCGCGGCCGCGGCGCCGGCTGAATTGCGCCTATTCTAGCCTACGATTATTCCACGGAAAGTTTTTAGCGACCAAATAGCGGCCCATTGACCGGCAAGCGGGGGCTGCGGTTTTTCAGGGGTTTCGCGCTTTTGGGAAACTGGCGGAGAGAGAGCGGCTCTTATCCAGCGGTCTCAAAATCGCAGAAAATCCTATAGAATAAGGATTGCAGAAACCCCGGATCGGATCTTGTGTACCAGCTATGTGTACCACCCTTTTGGGCGTTTTAGGAAGTCAGAGAACCGGTTCCTAAGGAAGGTGGCGGAGGGAGGGAGTTTCGAACCGAAGGTACAGTCGATCCAGCAACGCTGCGTTTACGCTTGTAGCCCCATGTAGCCCCAGAGGCCGATTTCGCGAACAAAGTGAGACTTGCTCGGGCTACAAATTGGAAATTCTCGTTTGGTTTCATGGCGGTCCCGAGAGGAGTCGAACCTCCGACCTTCGGTTTAGGAAACCGCTGCTCTATCCTGCTGAGCTACGGGACCGTTCGGCGCGACATAGCACAAGCTTGCGCGCACCCGCTACTGCGGCTTCAGGCCCGACAGTGCGACCACTTCCTTCCACCTGGCCCGCTCCTTGGCGGCGAAGGCGATGGCCTCCTCCGGCGTGCTGGAAAGTATGCGCGCGCCGGCTACCAGGAACCGCTTCTGCATCGGCACGTCGGCGGCGATCTGCTTCATCGCGCCGGACAGCTTGTCGACGATCGGGCGCGGCGTGGCCGCCGGCAGCACGAAAGCGGCCCACGAGGTGACGACGAAGTCCTTCACGCCCGCCTCCTCCATGGTCGGCACGTCCGGCAGCGTCGGCCAGCGCTTGGCCGAGGTCACGGCCAACGCGCGCATCTTTCCCGATTGGATAAGCGCGATATAGGAGGCGAGGTTGTCGATCGCGAAATCCACGGCGCCCGACAGCATGGCGGGGATAGTCTGCGCCGCGCCGCGGAACGGCACATGCACGGCATCGAGGCCGATGCGTTTGGCAAACAACACGCCCGACAGATGCGGCGAGGTGCCGACGCCGGGACTGCCGAAGCTGACATGGCCCTTTCTTCTTGGCCCAGGCGATGAATTCGGCCACCGACTTCGCCGGCACATGATCGCTGGCGACCACGAAGACGTTGGGCAATTCCCAGGTCATCGATGCCGGGATCATGTCGCGTTCGGGGTCGTACGGCATGCTCTTGTAGAGGAACTGATTGATCGCGAAATGCCCGATGGTGGCGGCGCCGATGGTGTAACCGTCGGGCGCGCTGCCGGTGACCGTGGCGATGCCGATATTGCCGCCGGCGCCCGGGCGGTTTTCGATCACGAAGGGCTGGCCGTAAATCTGGTTCAGCCGCTCGGCCAGGATGCGCGACAGCACGTCGGTCGAGCCGCCGGCCGGGTAAGGTATGATGATCTTCACCGCGCGATCGGGCCACGTCGTCTGGCCGCGCGCGCCGGTCGCGATCAACAGGCTCGCGGCGGCGGCAGAGCGCAGAAACGTTCGGCGATTTGGCGATGCGCGGCGCGTGGACATTGATCCCCTCCCCGGTGGTCACAATGACGGCTATGCTCAACCGGCATTGTAGCGACATCCGGCAACCGGCCGCCATCCATGAAACGCCGATCGCGCCGCAATCTTGTGATCGCCGTCTCCGCCTACGCGTTGCTTGTGTGCAATGCGGTAGCGCAGGAACCCTGCACGCGCACGACCATCGGCACCGCGAACGTCGCCGCCGTGCGCGACGGCCGCACTTTGTTGCTCGCCGATGGCCGCGAACTGCGGCTCGCCGGCATCGAAGTCACCGCGGACAGCCGCGCCGCATTGCAAACTCTGGTGGGCGGACATCCGCTGCGGCTCGAACGTCTCGGGCCGGAGCGCGATCGCTATGGCCGGCTGGTCGCATTTGCTTTCATTGAGGGCACGCCGCATTCCGTGCAGCAGGCCTTGCTGGAACAAGGCCGTGCGCGGGTGTCGGCGCGGGTCGGCGACAAGGCCTGTGCCGACGCGCTTTTGAGCGCCGAACGGGCAGCGCGGGCGGCCCGGCGCGGGCTATGGGCCGATCCAAATTTCGCCCCTTTGTCGGCCGAAAATCTTACCCGGCTGCAGGCGATGCGGGGCCAGTTCGCGCTGGTGGAAGGCAAGGTCTTGTCGGTGCGCGAGAGTGGAGCCACTATATATGTGAACTTCGGGCGGCGCTGGACGCGGGACTTCACCGTGACCATTCTTCGGCGTATGGGTCGCGTCTTCAGCGCGGCCGGCGTCGAACCGAAAAAGCTCGAGGGCCGCCGGATTCGTGTGCGCGGGTGGATCGAGCAGCGCGGCGGGCCGATCATCAGCGCCGAGACGCCCGAGCAGATCGAATTTGTGGACTGAGACAACTGGGGCAAAGCAGCTATGGCTGCAGCACTAATCACGGCAAGGCGGTGGCGCGGCGTAGCGCTCGCCATGCTGTTGGCCGGCTGCACCAGCATTCCGGATAACAAGCAGGTCTCGTTGCCGGTGCCGCAGGTCGCCGCCGAGGCGGACACGCAACCGGCCGAGGAGCGCGAGCATCTGCGCATCCTGGCCTCCTACGGCGGCATCTACGACAACGCCAAGCTGCAGGCGACGGTCGAAAAGACCGTGAACCGCCTGGTGGCGGCGTCGGAACGGCCGGACCTGAAATACAAGGTGACGATCCTCAACTCGCCCGCCGTCAACGCCTTCGCGCTGCCGAACGGACACCTCTACGTCACGCGCGGCCTGATCGCGCTCGCCAACGACAAGGCCGAGCTCGCCTCGGTGCTGGCGCACGAAATGGGGCACGTGATCGCGCGCCATGCCGCGATTCGCGAAGACCAGGCGCGCCAGGCCGCCCTGATCAGCCACGTGGTCAGCGACGTGCTCAGCGATCCGCAGATGGGCGCGATGGCGCTCGCCAAGTCGAAACTCACGCTGGCCGCCTTCTCGCGTGCGCAGGAATTCGAGGCCGACGGCATCGGCGTCGGCATTTCGGCCCGCGCCGGCTTCGACCCGTACGGCGCCTCGCGCTTCCTCGCGGACATGCAGCGCAATGCCGATCTCAAGGCGGCGGGCAGCGGCGAGGCACGCGCGCCCGACTTTCTGACGACGCATCCGGCGACGCCCGAGCGGATCAAGAACGCGCTCGCCAATGCGCGCCAATTCAGCGGGCCTGGCGCGGGCGAACGCGATCGCAACGAATATCTCGGCGATATCGACGGGCTGCCCTATGGCGAGGATCCGAGCGAGGGCTTCGTGCGCGGCCGCCGCTTCTTGCATCCCAAGCTCGGCTTTACCTTCTTGGCGCCGCCCGGCTTCACGCTCGACAATACCGCGCAGGCCGTGCTCGGCTTGAAGGGCGGCAACGAGGCGTTGCGGCTCGATGTCGTCAGCGTGCCGGCCGAGCAGTCGCTGCCCGACTATCTGAAATCGGGCTGGATGGAGAAGGTCGATCCGTCGAGCATCGAGGAATTCACCGTCAACGGGTTCCCCGCGGCGACCGCGACCGCCACCGGCGAACAATGGTCGTTCCGGCTGTTCGCCGTGCGTTTCGGCAGCGACGTCTATCGGTTCATCTTCGCGGCAAAGAACAGGACCGCCCAGGTCGACCGCTCGTTCCGTGAATCGATTGAATCCTTCCGCCGCATGAGCCTGAAAGAAAGCGCGCAGGTCCACCCGCTGCGCCTGAAGGTCGTCACCGTCGGTGCGAACGACACGGTGCAATCGCTGGCGCGCCGCATGGCGCTCGCCGATCATGCGCTCGACCGCTTCCGCGTCATCAACGGCCTCGGACCGCATGACGCGGTGAAGCCGGGCGCGAAGGTGAAGATCGTGGTGGATTAGCCGCGCTTCATCTATTCATCTGTCATTCCGGGGCGCGCGTTGCGCGAACCCGGAATCCAGAGCCACACAATATGCATCTCTGGATTCCGGGCCCGGCGCTTCGCGCCGTCCCGGAATGACGGTCACCCCTCCCCCGCCTCATAATTGATCGTGAACTCCGGCGGCACGTCGGGACCCCAGAGATAGAACGAATCCTCCGGCTTATGGTCGGCGGCCGGCCAGCGCATCTTCCTTCGGGATGTAATCGATATCGCAGGAATATTCCGCGAAGCTGCCCCACGGATCGCGCACGTAGTGGAAATAGTTCGAGCCGAGCACGTGGCGCCCGAGGCCCCAGCCTTTGGTCCAGCCCTTGTCGTGCATGCGCATGGCGCCGAGCCCGATATCGTTGACGCTGGCCACGTCCCAACTGCAATGATGGAAGCCGGGCGCGCTCGATTTCACCAGCGCCAGCAGATGATGATCGCTGCCATGGATGCCGTGCATGAACGCCACCAGGTCGGAGGCGCGGTCGGACAGGCGCAGGCCGAGCGTGCGCTCATAGAACTTGATCGAGGCGTCGACATCGGCGGTGAAGGTCAAGACATGCGACAGCCGGCGCGGCCGCACCGCCGGCCACTTGGCGCGGATCGCGGCGCCGGCAGTGCCGGCTGGCGCCGACGTCCATTGGCTTTCCGCCTTTTGACTGGGCGACACCTTGGGCCCGACCTTGACCTCGATCAGGACGTTTTCGGGATTGCGGAACCAGAAGCCGTTGCTCTCGAAGCCGGGCGGCGGATCGATCAGCTTGACGCCGCTGCCCTCGATGCGCGCCTTGAGCCGCGGCAAATCCTCGGCGTAACAGCCGAACGAGAGATGATGCAGCGCCTTGGTCTTGCCTTCGACGATCGAGCCCCAGCGGTGTTCATGACCGAAGGTCATGATCGCCAGCGCGTTGCCGTCGCGCGCGACGTCGAGGCCGAAATTGCCGTAGAACTCCTGCGCGACATTGGCGTCGGGCACCGCCAGCACGAACTGGTCGAGCGAATGCACGCCGAGCGCATCGGCTTCCGTCGTCGGCGGTACATAGCCGGGATTGGCGGTCATCGCAGTTCCCCCCTTACTTATTTGCCGGGCATTCTATCGTGCCGGGCTAGCGGGGCAACAATGGGCGAGGCCCATCAAGGCCGCAGATAGACGTAGCCCATCGACTGAAGTTCCGCGATGCGCACGACGCCGCCGCGGTCGGCCTCGATGAAGCCGGGCAGCAGATCCTTGAGCGTGATCTTTTGCGCCTTCATGGTATTGCCGCAGGCGTTGAGTTCGAGCCCCGTCTTGGCGAATTCGCCGACCCGGTGTGTGATGTCGGGGTTCGCCACTTTCGCCTGGAAGGCTTTGAGCGCCGGCCCGTGCACGACCAGCGAGATGGTCACATTGTCTGGGCCGCCCATGCCATCGAAGTGATTGCGGATGTTGCCCAACACGAAATGAACCTTGTCGAGATCGGACAGGTGATAGACGACCTTCGCTTTATCGGGATTGGCCTGCACGGGCTTCGCGCGTGTCACGCCATGGCCCCCGCAAAGATCGCGCCGATGCCGGCGAAAGTGGCGGCAAGGATATTGCGACGATGCATGGAGGTCTCCCTTGTCATGCTCCAGAGTTGCGATGATCCGTCACATAGCGGCGACGTCTGCCGTCTCGCTGATCAACGACTTGCACTCGTCCAGATCGACCCGGTCGAGCCGGAAGACCTTGTCGTCGGCGCCGCCATCGAAGCCGGCGCGCTCGTCGTCCGGTTTGTCGTTGTTCCAGATGGCAACCTGATCGATACGAA
Organism: uncultured Alphaproteobacteria bacterium; assembly: GCA_963772235.1. Lineage (GTDB taxonomy): Bacteria > Pseudomonadota > Alphaproteobacteria > Rhizobiales > Xanthobacteraceae > Pseudolabrys. The sequence continues at coordinate 241,203 of CAVYWI010000018.1, read as the reverse complement.
CCAATGTCGATTTGTCGCCGTTGGCCAATTCGATCGCGATGCCGCCGCCGTCGCAATCGACGCCGCAGCCAATATACAGCTTGTTGGCGCGTCTCTTCGGAGGCCGTCGGATGGCCGCAGCTGCCGCTGGTTTCGAAATTTCCCTTGCGGTCGCGGAATTTGACAGCGAGTTGGAACGAATAATTCGAGCTGCTTGTCCTCGGGCACCATTTCGGCCGAGACCAGCAGCTTTATCGCTTTGACCTTTTGCTGGCGGTGCTGCGCGAGATGCGCGGCATCGTAGCGGCGGGCAAAGCAGGCGTGGGTCTTGCCTGTCGCCGCCACATCGTGGGCAAAAAGGCGTTTGGCGAAGGCTTGCGTGTCGGGCTCGGCAGCCGCGGCCGAGACAGCGGCAAGTGTCGCAATCATCGCAAATGCCGCAATCGATCGAATACGCATAACATCGCCTCCCACTATCGGTGGCTCGACAGTATCGCTCGCCCCGGCCGCCGACGCGAGCGTCAAGCCACGTGAAACAAGCCACTCCAGATTTGTCGGTTCGGCGCTGCAATAGGTTCAAGGCTAGAATTCATTTCTCTCGCATTCGCCTCGCTTGGAAACGCGATGCCTGCCGTAGTCCCGGCCAGACGCGCTTGGGGAGCAAAAGAAAAAGCCCGGCATCGCTGCCGGGCTTTCTTTATTCGTTGGTGCCGCGAAGGATAGAGGCCGTCAGGCCGCCTCTTCTTCTGCGGCGGGTTCCGCCTCGGCTTCGTCGGCGGGCTTCGGCCCACGCCTAGGGCCCTTGGCCAGCGCACCTTCGATCTCCTTGACCGCTTCGGTCTCGGTGACGCGCTGCACCGCCGCGATCTCGCGCGACAGCCGGTCGAGGGCGGCTTCGTAAAGCTGCCGCTCGGAATAGGACTGCTCCGGCTGGGAATCCGACCGGAACAGGTCGCGTACCACCTCGGCGATGGCGACGATGTCGCCGGAATTGATCTTGGCTTCGTATTCCTGCGCCCGGCGCGACCACATCGTGCGCTTGATGCGCGCGCGGCCCTTGAGCGTATCGAGCGCGCGCTTGACCAGCGGGGCTTCCGCCAGCTTGCGCATGCCGACCGACACGATCTTGGCGGTGGGAACCCGCAGCGTCATCTTGTCCTTGATGAAGTTGATGACGAACAGCTCGAGCTTGGCGCCTGCGATCTCCTGCTCCTCGATGGCCAGGATCTGGCCGACCCCATGGGCCGGATAGACGATGAACTCGTTGGTCTTGAAACCTTGTCTTTGGGTAGTCTTCTTGTTGCTGGGCATTCCGGGCAAAACTCCTTCGCCGGCGCCTTTACGGCTACCGGGTATTTTGGCTGCGGGAGCCCCGTTGCGGACGGCGCCGCGCGAGGCTTGCGAAGTCCGCCGCGTTTCGGCAGACTTTTTCGGTCCCCGGCTCATACCGGCGGAACCTTTCTTAGCTTTTTGACGCGGTTTTCCTGCCACTGCTCACGCGTGGATTACACGCCCTCTTTTAAGGCCCTTGGGTGCAGCCGCGAAAAATAAGGCTCCCGGAAGGGGGAGCGCATCCGTAGCGGCTTTTTTCATCTTCATCGGATAATTGTCTATATATCACATTTTTGGCCAAAATCAAAGCCTTATGGCGTCGCAAAAGCGCAATTCCGCGGCAACGAGCCTGCAATTTTGGCATATCGGTTAACGGCGGCGCCGCATCGGCGGTTCCGCTGGGGCCGGAATGGTGCCCGTTTACGGTAAAACGCCGCTTAATCGCCGCTGCCGGGCTTGGGCGAGAAGAACTTCTTAAATTTATCGGGCACGCCGTCCCAATCCTTGGCGTCGGCCGGCGGTTCCTTTTTGACCGTAATGTTCGGCCAGACCTTGGCGTATTCGGCGTTCAATTCCAGCCACTTCTCGAGGCCGGGCTCGGTATCGGGCTTGATCGCCTCGATCGGGCATTCCGGCTCGCAGACGCCGCAATCGATGCATTCATCCGGATGGATGACCAGCATGTTTTCGCCTTCGTAGAAGCAGTCCACCGGACACACCTCCACGCAGTCCATGTATTTGCACTTAATGCAGCTTTCGTTGACGACGTAGGTCATTCAAGGCTCCGGGCCGAAATCAGCAGCGCTGCCTATCGTAACGGTAGTTTTCCCGCAAGCCATGGCCACTGCCGCGGCGGAATTAGCGTTATCGGCCAATTCGGAGCGAAACTTTAGAGGCTATGTCCGCCTGGGTGCAGGCCTTCGCCCCGGAACTGGTTGTCAAATAACGGTAAAGCGCGCGGGCGGCGGGCGCGGAACCGCGTTTTTCGCAAAAACCCTGGACCTCGATCACCCTGACCGAGCGGTCGAGGGCCAACGTCACCACGTCGCCCAAGCGCACCAGATGACCCGGCGCGGTCACCCGCTTGCCGTTGAGCCGCACAAAACCTGCTTCGGCCAAAGCCGCGGCGTCGCTGCGCGTGCGCACCATGCGCGCGTGCCAGAGCCATTTATCGATGCGCTGCCGATCCAAACCGGCTCACGATTCTTTTGTGCTTTGCTCGAGCTGCTGCTTGAGCGCGGCGAGCTTGGCGAAAGGCGAATTGGGATCCGGCTGCTTGTTGCGATTTTCCGAGCCGCCATAAGGCTTTGCGTAATACTGCTCGCGCTCGGCGCGCTCCACGCGGTCGCCCTTGTCGCGGCGCGGCCGGTCGCCGCGCGGTGGCGCGCTGCCGCCATGAGTCCCTTGGCGCTCGCCGCGCTGGGCAAGCTCTTGGCTTGCCGCTCCATGCGCTGCTGGCGCTCGTGGCGCTGCTGCCGTTGATCGCGGTCTTTGCGCTCGCGGTCGCGACGCGAATCGTCAGGTTTTTCAGCGGTTTCCGTAGCCGCCGGCGCGGGCGCCGCATCGGCTGGCGCGGCGGCGGCCTCGCCAGTTTCCGTAGGCGCGGCAACGACTTGAGCGGGCGCTTTTTGCGGACGCGGCTGACGGCGCGGGCGATTCGGCCGCTTCTCGTGACGGCCGGCCGGACGCCAGACCTCGATCATGACCGGCTCGGCAGGCGCTGCCGAATCTTCGCTTTTCGCCGGCGCGGCGATCTCAGAATCGGCAGACGCACTCGCCAGAACTACGTCTTCTTCTTTCTTTTCTTCAGGCTCCGGCGGCAGAACATCGGAGGTTGCCGATATTTCCTCTGCCGGCGTGCTCGCCGCAGCCTCGGTTGGCGGCGGCTCGACCGGCGGCGCTTCGACCGCCGGCTCTGGCGACGGCGCAGCCGACTCGGGTGCGGGAACTTCCGCGACCAGTGCTTCAGCGGCGGGTGCGGCAGCCTCGACGATCGTCGCTTCGGCGGAGGGCGCTGCGTCGCTTGCCGGCGCAGCCTCAACCGCCGCCGGTTCCGCCGGCTTCGGTTCGGCTGGCTTTACTTCCGCAGGCTTCGGCCGGCGGTCCATGCGATAGCCGAGCGAGCGCAGGATGGAGGCGAAGTCTTCGCCCGAGGCGCCGGTGAGCGACGTCATCGCGCCGGTCACCACGAAGCCGCGGCCGTCGAACACGCCGTCCGGTTTCGGGCCCGGCGAGGTTTCGCGCCACGACAGCGCCGGGCGGATCAGATCGGCCAGCCGCTCCAGGATATCGACGCGCACCGCGCGCTCGCCGGCGACGCGATAGCCGGCGGTGCGGTAGAGCTGCTTCGGCGTCTCCTTGTCGACCGGGATCGAGGTGCGTCCGCTCGATGCCAGATGCAGCAACTCGGAAACGCCCTTGGCGTCCGGGCTCTCGTGCTTGAGCGCCCAGAGCTGCGTCGCCAGCGCGCGCGGCGCCGGCTTGAGCAGGATCGGCAGATAGATGTGATAGGCGCCGAAGCGCACGCCGTATTTGCGCAACGTGGCGCGCGCCGGCTGGTCGAGCCCTTTGACCTCCTCGGCCACCTTCTGCCGCTCCAGCACGCCGAGCGATTCCACCAGTTGGAAGGCGATGCCGCGCGCCATGCCGGTCACGTCATCGGCGGCGGTGAGCGAGAACAGCGGCGCCAAGAGCTTTTCGATATGCGTCTTGAGCCAGAGATCGAGCCGCGTCTGCACCAGATCGCGCGCCGGCCCGGTCAATTGTTCGTCGGCGACGATGCGCAGGCGCGGGCGCAGCACGTCGTCGCCCGGGATCAGCTTGCCGACCACGTCGCCGGTCCAGCGCAAGGCGCCGTCGCTCGCCAGCACGATCTGATCGTTCGGCGCCTGCGACAATTTGGTCGCGCGGGTTTCAATTTCGCCCGCCAATGCCTTCTGCGCGGCGGCGTTGAGCGCCTTGGCTTCGGAGCCGGCGGCGGCGGAGGCGTCGGGTGCGAACATGAATCCGTCAAGGCGGCCGATCACATGCCCCTCGACGGTAACTTCGCCAGATTTTCCGATTTCGGTTTCCAACATCGTGTTCTCTCGTAGCCGCCGCATCAATACGCTGGTGCGGCGGTCCACGAAACGTTCGGCCAGACGTTCGTGCAGCGCATCCGACAGCTTGTCTTCGACCGCGCGCGTGACGTCCTGCCAATGCTCCGGGTCGGCGAGCCAATCCGGGCGGTTGGCAACGAAAGTCCAGGTCCTGACATGCGCGATCCGGTTGGAGAGGGTGTCGATGCCGCCATCGGTCCGGTCGGCTTGCGCCACTTGTTGACTGAACCAATCGGTGGGGATGTTACCCTCTCGCATCAAGAATCCATAGAGGGTCACCACCAATTCGGCGTGGGTGGCGGGCGCGATCTTGCGATAGTCGGGAACCTGGCAGGCATCCCATAACCGCTCGACCGCCGCCGGTTTTACCGCCAGCGCGCGCACATCCTCGTCGCGCGCGGCGTGTTCCAAAACGAGAATGTCTTCCGCGGTCGGCGCGCGGGTGAGCCCCGGCTCGTTCGGCGCCGTCGCCAGCGAGGCCTGCAAAGCGCCGATCGAGGCGAAATCGAGATCCGAATTGCGCCATTGCAGCATGCGGACCGGCTCGAAGGTGTGGCTCTCGAGCGCCTGCACCAGCTCAGGCTCGAACGGATCGCAGCGGCCGGTCGTGCCGAAGGTGCCGTCGCGGGTTGCTCTACCGGCGCGGCCGGCGATCTGCGCCAACTCGGCGGGGTTGAGTTTGCGAAACTGGTAACCGTCGAATTTACGGTCGGCGGCAAATGCGACGTGATCGACGTCGAGATTGAGACCCATGCCGATGGCGTCGGTGGCGACCAGGTAATCGACGTCGCCGGATTGATAAAGCGCGACTTGCGCGTTGCGGGTGCGTGGGCTGAGCGCGCCCAGCACCACCGCGGCGCCGCCGCGCTGGCGGCGGATCAATTCGGCGATGGCGTAAACTTCCTCCGCCGAGAAGGCGACGATGGCCGAGCGCGGCGGCAGCCGGGTCAGCTTCTTCTCGCCGGAGAACGTGAGCATCGACAGCCGCGGCCGGCTGATGATGTGCGCGCCGGGCAGCAGCCGCTCCACCATCGGGCGTACGGTCGCCGCGCCCAGCACCAGCGTTTCCTCGCGCGCGCGCATGTTGAGCATGCGGTCGGTGAACACGTGGCCGCGTTCGAAGTCGGCGCCGAGCTGGACTTCGTCGATCGCCAGGAACGCGACGTCGAGATCGCGCGGCATGGCTTCGACGGTGGAGACCCAGAAGCGCGGATTCGCCGGCTTGATCTTCTCCTCGCCGGTGATCAGCGCCACGCTGGCGGCGCCGACGCGATCGACCACCTTGTTGTAGACCTCGCGCGCCAACAGGCGCAGCGGCAGGCCGATCATGCCGCTCGAATGCGCCAGCATGCGCTCGATGGCGAGATGGGTCTTGCCGGTATTGGTGGGTCCGAGCACGGCGGTGACGCCCGCACCGCGGGCGCGCGATGCTCGGTTCGGCTGCGGAGAAAAGGAGATGGCCATTACGCGTCCAAACTGGCGATAGGGCTGTTTTCCAGCCCTACCAAAGGCTTCCTGTATCACAATGCGACGACAGGCAAGCCGCGGTTAATCTATAGAACGAGTCTGGAACGAACCGCGCCCGAATCACTGACTCGGGGCCTATGCGGCTTCGTTCACGGCGACATCTGGCAAGCCGGACCCTCACTCCTACAAGATCGGGTATCCAGATGTGGATTCAAGGGCCCTTTTTGCCCTCCAAAGGTTAACGCGCGGCAGGACTCGACCGGGCAAAAGAGTCAAGCAGCGAATCTGTCATTGCGTCTTGAAGCCATTGGCCGAGGCCCGGGTCGGCAACGGAGCCGAGACGAATTGGGTCGCTTCCACCACCACGCGGCCGATCGGCGTCGGGCCTTGCATCCGGAACGGCACCAGCACGCGCGTTCCCGCGATCGGCGCCAGCCAGACTTCCATGTCGCGTTGTTTGGACAGGTAGCGGATGGCCGCGCGCTGCGGGATGAAGCCGGCGACCGGCAAGAAATAGACCGCGCAGACCACCACCGGGCCGGCATAGCCCTTCTCCGCCTTGACGTGGTCCATGCGCTTGAAAGCGAATTGCAGATCGTAGCGCAGCCGGCCGTCGAAGATTGCCAGCGTGCGCTGGCAGGATTCCGGCGACAGCGGATCGCCGGCGCCCGGCGCGCGCAAAAGCGACGCGGTCATCGGGTCGAGGACGCCCTTGCGGTGCGCGTCGGTGAGCGGCACGCGGTCCGGTCCGGTTTCGAGCGGCGGATCGACCCGCGCTTCCGTGACGATGCCTTTGGTGACCGTGAGGCGGACTTCGTCGGTCTTGTGGCCGGAGGAAATGGTGGAGGCGAAGATCGACGATACCGGCAGCCCGGCATGCAAGGTGCCGTGCGCGGCGCTGGTGCCCTGGCCGCCGGTGAAGGCGCGCACCAGGCCGGTGGTGACGCCGCTCGCCGCCGCCATGTAATGGCTGTCGGTGATATCGATCACCCAACTGCCCTTGCCGATCGGGATGCCGGCGAGCGTCGCCGAGTAGCGCGCCTCCAGCTTGCCTTGCGCATGGACGGTTGCGGGCGCCGCAACGGCCAGCACGACGGCAAGCACCGGCACGAGACGTAAGGGGCGGCAAAGTGCCAACACGAATGGTCATCCTCTCTCGCGCCGGGGCGGCAGTTTCGCCCGGCTGACGGACCCCGCCGCATATATAACCGGCGGTTGCGACCGCCATGCAAGGGGCGGGCCGGGCCGCAGGCCGCTTGCCCCACAGGATAGGGCCGAATTCGCCGCAGCGACGGGGCGCCTTAAGTCGGCGTCGAATAAGTCGAATGTTTGATCCCCGGAGGCTGCCCGGGGCGGCCGGCAGGCGTATAACCGGCCCATAAAAACGGTCAAAAACCGGCCCAATTGGCTCGGCTTGACGCTCGTTTCCCCGCTCTCTATACGTCCGGCCAACTTCCACGATGAATGATAGGCTCGGCGCTCATGAGCGCGGGCGTTTTGCGAGGGATTAAGCCATGGCATGGCGTTGCGAACTGACCGGCAAAGGGCCATTGACCGGGCACAAAGTGAGCCACTCCAATATCAAGACCAAGCGCCGGTTCATGCCGAACCTGCGCAACGTCACGCTGATTTCGGACGCGCTGCAGCGCAAGGTGCGGGTGCGGGTGTCGGCCAACGCGCTCAAGACCGTCGACCACCGCGGCGGGCTCGACGCCTTCCTGCTCAAGGCCAAGGACGCGGAGCTCGCGCCCAAGATGCTCGTGCTCAAGCGGGCGATCGCGAAGAAGAAGGCAGCTGCGGCCGAGCTGAGCGTCCATCGCAGATTCGCCGCGCAGCCGCGAGCGTGCACGAGCGATCCACGTCTTGGACGACCGCAAGCTGAGATTCGAACCGCCCTGCCGCAAGCGCCGGCGATGACTGTCGAGTTTGTGCGCGCCTATTCCCCCACCAGCGCGAATTGCAGCAGCAGATTGCGCTGGAGCACCGAGAAATTATCGTCCGAAATCAGCGTGAGGATGGTTTCGCCGGCCGCGTTGCGATGCACCGCGATGCCTTCCATGTTGTCGATCTGATAGGCGAGATCGGCCACGATCAGCGGCGTGCCGTCGACCAGCGTGCCCGGCTTGATGCCGGCAAGCGGGATGCGGCGGATGCGCATGCGCGACGCCGCGCGCCGGCGAATAGCTGCGCTCGAGCAGCAGCAGGTCGGCCGGCGGCAGGATCGTGCAGTCGCTGACGTCGAAGCCGCCGCTGCGCTTGACGCGAAAAGCGCGCGACCTTGTCGCCGTTGAGCAGATAGGAGCGATGATTGCCTGCGGCGTCGAGGCTGCGCTCGGTGACCGCGATCAGCTGGCCGGCGAGCGGCGAGCCCTTCGGCGGCATCGCCAGGCATTCCAGGCTCTTGTTGTAGGTGAAGGTCTTGAAGTCGTCCGGCACCTTTATCGGCTCGCCGCGCGCCATGAGACCGTCTTTGGCGTAGTCGAAGCGCACGATCTTTTCCACGCGCTCGATGCCGACATAGAGCGTGCCGTTGTTTTCCGCGAGCGATTCGGTGTCGTACCAGCCGCGCGCGGCGAGCGGCTTGCCGTCCGGCCCCAGCATCGGCGCCATCTCGGCATCGGCGATGCCGGCGGGCTTGCCGTGGTCGTAGACGATGCGCGCGCGCAGCCAGGAACCCTTGTCGGTCAGCGCTGAGGAAATGGCTGCCGTCGGCCTCGACGTGCAGCGCGGAGATGCCGCCGAACGGTTCGTAGGCCGAAGTGAGCACGAGGCCGCCGCGGAATTCCAGCGCGCCGAAGCGCGTCTTCGACGGATCGCGGTTGTCGAACGACGTGATCGGCGTGGCCCGGATGGCGATGGGCGTGAGCGCCGGGCTGGTGCGGACCGACTCCGCGAGCGAATACGAACCGACCGCGATCAGCAGCGCCGCGACCAACAGGCTGGCGGCGAGCCAGCGGCGGCGCGGCCGGGCGGCGGTCACGCCACCCGTCTCCGCCGCGGCGGCGGACCGGCCTTGTCGGCGGTGGCGTGCTCCTCGAACAGCTCGGCGAGCTTCTCGGTCATGGCGCCGCCGAGTTCCTCGGCGTCGACGATGGTGACGGCGCGGCGGTAGTAGCGCGTCACGTCGTGGCCGATGCCGATGGCGATCAGTTCCACCGGCGAGCGCGTCTCGATCTCCTCGATCACCCAGCGCAGATGGCGCTCGAGATAATTGCCGGGATTGACCGAGAGCGTGGAATCGTCGACCGGCGCGCCGTCGGAGATCATCATCAGGATCTTGCGCTGCTCGGTGCGCGCCAAGCAGCCGCTTATGCGCCCAGTCGAGCGCCTCGCCGTCGATGTTCTCCTTGAGCAGGCCCTCGCGCATCATCAGGCCGAGATTCTTGCGCGCGCGCCGCCACGGCGCGTCGGCGGTCTTGTAGATGATGTGGCGCAGATCGTTGAGCCGGCCGGGATTGGCCGGCTTGCCGGCGGTGCAGCCAGTGCTCGCGCGACTGCCCGCCCTTCCAGGCGCGCGTGGTGAAGCCGAGGATCTCGACCTTGACGCCGCAGCGCTCGAGCGTGCGCGCCAGGATGTCGGCGCAGGTGGCGGCGACCGTGATCGGCCGCCCGCGCATCGAGCCGGAATTGTCGAGCAGCAGCGTCACCACGGTGTCGCGGAACTGCGTGTCCTTCTCGGCCTTGAACGACAGCGGCTGCATGCGGATCGATGACGATGCGCGACAGGCGGGCCGGATCGAGCAGGCCCTCCTCGAGGTCGAATTCCCAGGAGCGGTTCTGCTGCGCCATCAGCCGGCGCTGCAGGCGGTTGGCGAGGCGGGCGACCACGCCCTGCAGATTCGACAACTGCTTGTCGAGATAGCCGCGCAGGCGGTCCAGTTCCTCCGGCTCGCACAGTTCCTCGGCGGCGATGGTCTCGTCGAACTTGCATGGTGAAGGCGCGGTAGTCCGGGCCGCGCGGCTGGTTGTCGCCGAACTGGCGCGGCCGCTGCGGCTCGCCCGGGGTTTCGGCGTCGCCCATGTCGGTGTCGTCGGCCATGTCGGCGGTCGGCGCATCGGCGGCTTCGGCGGCGCTGTCCGGCATGTCCTCGGCGGACACCTGGGTGTCCTCCGTGCTCATGCGGTTCATCTCGTCGCTGTCGTCGGCGTCGCCGTCCTCGCCGGAATCCTGCTTGCGGCGATCCTCCTCGCCGTCCTCGTCTTCCTCGTCGGAATCGCGGTTGCGGTCGTCGCCCATTTCGAGCGCGTCGAGCAGATCGTGCACCGCGTCGCCGAATTGCTTCTGGTCCTCGACCACCGATTCCAGCCGGTCGAGATCGCGCCCGGCGCGGTCCTCGATCAGCGGACGCCAGAGATCGACCAGCTTCTTGGCCGCCGGCGGCGGCGCCAGGCCGGTCAGCCGCTCGCGCACCATGAGCGCCAGCGCGTCCTCGATCGGCGCGTCGGCGCGCTCGGTGATGTCGTCGAATTTCCCGCGGTGGAATTGCTCGTCCAGCATGGCGGTGAGATTCTTGGCGACGCCGTCCATGCGCCGCGCGCCGATCGCCTCGACGCGTGCCTGCTCGACCGCCTCGAACACCGCGCGCGCCTGCTGGCCGGCCGGTTGCAGGCGGCGATGCACCGCCGGATCGTGGCAGGCGATGCGCAGCGCGATGGCGTCGGCATGGCCGCGCACGATCGCGGCCTCGCCCTTGCTGAGCTTGCGCGGCGGCTCCGGCAGCCGGACCTTGCCGCCCATCAGGCCGGGGCGCTCGGCGGCGAAGGAGACTTCGAGATCGGGCTTGCGCGCGATCGCGCGCAGGCAGCCGGTGACCGCGCGCTTGAACGGCTCGGTCGGCGAGTCCTTCGGCGACGGTTTGCTTTTGATGTTGGAGGCCATCTTTTCTATCCGTCATTCCGGGGCGCGCTGAAAGCGCGAACCCGGAATCCAGAAGCACACGATAACACCAGCAAGTCTCTCTCGGATTCCGGGTTCGCCGCTGCGCGGCGCCCCGGAATGACAGATCATGACAGCGCCACGTTGACCGAGCTCTCCGGCAACTCGATGCCGAAGCAGCGCTGATAGAATTCGGCCACGATCGGCCGTTCCAGCTCGTCGCACTTGTTGAGGAAGGTGAGCCGGAAGGCGAAGCCGACATCGTTGAAGATCTCGGAATTCTCCGCCCAGGTGATCACCGTGCGCGGGCTCATCACGGTCGAGATATCGCCGTTCATGAAGGCGTTGCGCGTCAAGTCGGCGACGCGCACCATCTTGCTGACGATGTCGCGGCCCTGCTCGTTGCGATAATGCTTGGCCTTGGCCAGCACGATCTCGACTTCGTTGTCGTGCGGCAGATAATTCAGCGTGGTGACGATCGACCAGCGGTCCATCTGCGCCTGGTTGATCTGCTGGGTGCCGTGATAAAGGCCCGAAGTGTCGCCGAGGCCCACCGTGTTGGCGGTGGCGAACAGGCGGAAAGCAGGGATGCGGCTTGATCACGCGGCTCTGGTCGAGCAGCGTGAGCCGGCCCGAGGATTCCAGCACGCGCTGGATCACGAACATCACGTCCGGGCGGCCGGCGTCGTATTCGTCGAAGCAGAGCGCGACGTTGTGCTGATAGGCCCACGGCAGAATGCCGTCGCGGAACTCGGTCACCTGCTGGCCGTCCTTGATGACGATGGCGTCCTTGCCGATCAGGTCGATACGGCTGATGTGGCTGTCGAGATTGACGCGCACCATGGGCCAATTGAGCCGTGCCGCCACCTGCTCGATATGGGTGGACTTGCCGGTGCCGTGATAGCCGGTGACGATGACGCGGCGGTTCCTGGCGAAGCCGGCGAGAATGGCGAGCGTGGTCGGCCGGTCGAAGCGATAATCGGGATCGATGTCGGGCACGTGCTCATCGGGCTTGGAATAGGCCGGCACTTCCATGTCGCTGTCGATGCCGAATTGCTGGCGGACCGACACCTTCATATCCGGCAGGCCGGTGACTTGTTCAGTTGCAGCAGTCAATGAAACCTCCGTGGCTTCGCGGTACCCCGAAGCCTGTTCACGCCCCGACTCGTCCGGTCCGGCTGATAGGCGGTCAACTTAGCAGACCAAAGCGCAGCGAAAAACCCAGCCGCCCAGCGAATGGCACCATCAATAATATCAATGAGTTAGGCGCGACCGAGCCTGAGCGCAAGGCGGGGCTGGGGGCCCGGCGATGATCGAGGTCTCGACTTGGCTCAACCATCTTGAGTTCGACTGGCAAAGCCCGGTCTGGCGCCCTCGACTTATCGAGTTTGCCAAGAACTACACCATGGCGCGGTACGACTGCAGAGGTTGTGGCCTTTCGGATCGGAGCGTCAAAGACCTGTCGTTTGACGCCAATCTTCGTGACCTTGAAGCGGTGGCCGACGCGGTCGGTTTCCAGCGCTTCATTCTTCTCGGCTGCTGCCAAGGCAGCAGTTTGGCTATCGCTTATGCGGCGCGCCATCCAGAAAGAGTAAGCAATCTAATTCTGTACGGCGCGTTTGCGCGCGGCCGGATGAAGCGCAATCCGTCGGCGCAGGATAGCGACGAAGCAAACACAATGCTGAAGCTTGTCGAGCTTGGCTGGGGGCGTGAAAATCCAGCGTTTCGCCAGGTCTACACAACGCTGTTCATCCCCGAGAGCACGCCGGAGCAATATCACTGGTTCAGCGATCTCCAGCGGATGTCGACCTCACCGGAAAATGCGGTTGGGCTGATCCGGGGCTTTGACGCGATGGATGTCAGCGACCTGTTGCCAAAGATCAGATGCCCTACGCTTGTCATGCACGCGCGAAACGATGCCCGGGTTCCATTCGGCGAGGGCCGTATGATCGCCGGTTCAATTCCCGGCGCGGAATTCGTTCCGCTGGAGAGCCGCAATCATATTCTGTTAGAGCACCAGCCGGCGTGGAGACAGTTCTTCGCCGAGATCACCCGGTTCGTTCACGGTCAAGGTGAGGCTTCTGCACGGACGGCGTTTGCCGAACTTACCGAGCGCGAGCGCGAGGTTCTCGAACTGATCGCTCGCGGCCTCGACAATGCGCAGATCGCAAGCCAATTATCGCTAAGCGCCAAAACCGTCCGCAATCATATCAACAGCATCTTCAATAAGCTGGACATACCCAACCGCGCCCAAGCCATCGTGCGTGCGCGGGAGGCGGGATTTGGACGCCTGCCTACCTAGCGCTTTGCTTGGCGCAGCTAACGCCGGGTCAGCCGAAACCGACCGATTTCAGATAGTTGTACGACTTGATGACCTCGATCAGGCGGTCTTCGGTCGAGCGGTCGCCGCCATTGGCGTCGGGATGGTGGCGTTTCACCAATTCCTTGAAGCGCGCCTTGACCTGCTTCGGCGTGGCGCCGACCTCGAGCCCGAGCGCGCTGAGCGCCTTGCGCTCAGCATTGCGGATCGGGCGCGCTTCCGCGCGCTTCTGCTGCTCGTTGCGCAGGCCTTCGCCGAACAGCCCGAACGTATCGGTTCCGGTGCCGAGGGTGCGGAAATCCTGCTGCGCCGTACGCTTGCCGGTTCCCATCTTCCAGGTCGGACGATGGCCGGTCAGCGCGTCCTTCTGATAGGCCAGCACGTCGGCGTCGTTCATGCCTTTGAAGAAATTGTACGACTGATTGTATTCCCGCGTGTGCGCAAGGCAGAAGCGCCAGTATTCCTTGTCGTTCTGCTTGCCCTTGGGCGCGCGGTTGGTGGCGATTTCCTTGCAGCCGGACCATTCGCAAACCGGCCCGCCGGTTTTTTTCCGGCGATCCTTGTCCGGTTTGACGCGGACTTTATCGAAAAGGGGTGAGTCGAATTTCATGACCAAACACTATGCGCCTTTGCGGACCGTATCTTCAAGACTTGACAACGATGCAACGTCACTCGAATCGGCTTAGCCGCCATTGACCTCGACGCCGCCCTCTCCTAAGGGGGCAGCATGCGAACCGCCGATCTCATCACACAGAAGTTGACCGAGGCATTCGCGCCGCAAAGCCTCAATGTGGCGGACGAATCGCACCAGCATGAGGGCCATGCCGGGGCACGGCCGGGCGGGCAAACTCATTTCCGGGTTTATATCGTGTCTGAAGCCTTCAAAGGTAAGACCCGGATCGAACGCCACCGCATGATTAACGGGGCGCTGGCGGGCGAACTGGCGGGCGGCGTGCACGCGCTGGCCATCCATGCCGCGGCGCCGGGCGAAGGCGGGGCGTCTTAAGGACAGCGCAGGCGCGAAAAAGGCGGCAACCGCGAGATCATCGACGGCCGCCGCCTCTTACGGACGGTGGGATTAGAATTCCTTCCAATCCGCCGGGTCGTTGACGGCGGTAGCAAGCTGCGCCTGCATCCGCCCGACCGGACCGCCACTACGATGCCCGGCGGCAGCGCGCTGGGGCGCCGCGACCGGTTTATGTTTCGCCATTGCCGGCTGTGCCTTTGCCGCGGCCGGACCGCGGCTCGGCGGCATGGGCGCCGGGCGCTTGTTAGCCACCGGCGAAGCAGCCTGCGCGGGTTCGGCGCCGGCGGCGATGCGGAAGAACGCGACGCGCTCGTCCATGGCGTGGGCCTGGTGTTCGAGCGTCTTGGCGGTGGCGGCGTTCTCCTCGACCAGCGCCGAGTTCTGCTGCGTCACCTCGTCCATCTGGGTGAGCGCCTTGTTCACCTGCTCGATGCCGCTCGCCTGTTCGGCGCTGCCATTGGCGATGTCGGCGACGATGTCGGCCACCTTCTTGATCGACTCGACGATCTCGGTGAGCGAAGCGCCCGCGCGGTTGACGAGCTCGACGCCATCCTTGACCTGGCCATTCGAGTTGGTGATCAGGTCCTTGATGTCCTTGGCGGCTTGCGAGGAGCGCTGCGCCAGGCTGCGCACCTCGGAGGCGACGACGGCAAAACCGCGGCCGGCTTCGCCGGCGCGCGCGGCTTCCACCGCCGCGTTGAGCGCGAGCAGATTGGTCTGCCGCGCGATCTCGTCGATGACGCCAATGATGTCGGAGATCTTGCGCGAGGATTCCTCGATCTTGGCCATGGCGTCCACGGCTTTGGCGACCACCTGGCCGCCGCGCTCGGCGACTTCGCGCGTGCTCGCGGCCGATTGATTGGCGGCTTGCGCGAACTCCGCGTTCTTCTTCACCGTGCCGGCGATTTCTTCCATCGAGGCGGAGGTTTGTTCCAGGCTCGCCGCCTGTTCCTCGGTGCGCTGCGACAAATCCGTCGTGCTGCCGGAAATTTCCGCCGAGGCGTTGGTGACTTCCGCCGCCGAGGACTTGATCTCGGCGATGGTCTGGCCGATGCGCTCGGCCGTCTTGTTGGCGTTGTCCTTGAGCACCGCGAAATTACCCTGGTAATCGGCGGTAATGCGCTGGCTGAGATCGCCGGCGGCGAGCGCGTTGAGCATAGTGATAAGATCGTCGAGCGCCTTGGCGACGTTGGCGCACAGCGAATTGATCGCGGTGCCGACATTGAGCACCATGCCGGTCTTGCCTTCGAGGTCGACGCGTTGCGAGAAATCGCCGGCGACCGCCGCCTGCACGATGCCGCCGACCGCGGTTTCGAACTCGCTCGCCATTGCCTGCATGGCGGCTTCGCGTTCCGCCGCGGTGCGCACCTCGTTCGCCTTCTGCTCGGCTTCCATCTGCTCGACGCGGAGCAGATTTTCCTTGAAGGTCTGGGCGGCGCGGGCGTTGTCGCCGATTTCGTCGCCGCGTTCGGTATAGGGAATTTCGACCGCCTTGTTGCCCTTGGCGAGTTCGGCGAGCACGCTCGACATGCGGCCGAGCGGTTTCGAGATGCCGCGGCCGATCAGGAAGGCGAGCGCCAGACCAACGACCAGCGCCAGGCCGCCGACAGCAAGCAACGCCCGCATCGACCAGCCGACCGTTGCCAGCGACTCGTCGGTGATGCGGTCCATCACCTTCATCTGCGCGTCGTTGAGCGCGGTCAGCCGTTCGTTCAATTGCGTGGCCATCTTGGCGCCCACGTCCTTGACGAGCCGGTCCTTTTCGTCGGTGAGTTGGACGGAGTCGATGATACCGGGAACGAATTTCGCCGCCGCGGCAATCGCTTCATCGGCGCGCTTTTGGTCATCGGGCGCGAATACGGCCGCACGAATCTGCTTGAGCAGCCCCGGCACCCGGTTGATGTTGTCCAAGACGGCCTTCGCGACTTTCGGGTCGGGCGCCAAGAAATAGCGGTTGACGTTGAGCCGCGCGGTCTCCAGCGAAAGCTGGGCTTTCGATACAAGTTCGATCGTCGCAACATCTGATTTCTCGCCGCTCGAGCGCGCCAGTTCGCCGAGAACCGACTGCAGGCGGCCGCCGACCGTCCGCTGCATGGCGCTGTGCTCTTGCTTGGTCTTCAGCGCTTTCGCGACGAGATCGAGATTCTTGCCGTATTGACCGAGGATGCCGAGCACCTGGTCAAGCATTTGCAGGCGGTCCGCGGCCGGAATCTTCGCCCTCGCATCGGCGGCATGTTTCTCGGCCAGGGCCTGGAACTTACGCGCCTCTTTTTCCAGTTCCGGAGCGCCGCTCTGCCCGTACAGGATCACGGACCGGCGCATCTGCTCAAAGGCGTTTTCCATCTTGGCGACTGCCGCGTAGGCGTCCGAAACCCGGTCGAATCGCCTGACGTTGGCGTCGCTCGTGCTGAGCCCGTAATAGCCGAAGCCGGCCACGACGCCGAGCAGCACGAGAATGCTGGCAAAGCCGATGGCGACACGCGTTCCGACTTTGAGACGCGAACTCAGGTTGCGAAGCGCAGACATAGGTCAAGTCCTTTGACAGTCGATGGATTCAATTCAGATTGGCGTTCGCGGCGGCGGCGGGTTCGCGCGCCGACAGCAGGTTGGGCAGATCGATCAGCGCGATCATGGTGTTGTCGTGGGTCACCAGGCCGGACAAGAAATCCTGGCTCGTTCCCTGCGCGGTGCGCGGCACCGGCTGGATCTGGTCGACGTCGGTCGAGACGATATCGAGCACGCGGTCGCCGATCAGGCCGACCTGGCGCCCGTCGATCTGCACGATGATCATGATGTGCAGCGGCGTCGTTTCGGTCAGGCCTTGGCCGAAGCGGCAGCGCAAGTCGACGATCGGGACGATGACGCCGCGCAGATTGAGCACGCCGCGCACGTATTCCGGCTGCTTCGGCAGATGCGTGACGTTCGACCAGCCCTTGATCTCGCGCACCGCCATGATGTCGACGCCGTACTGGTCGTCGCCGATGCCGAAGCTGATGAACTGGATTTGCGCCGCCTTGTTCTGCGCGCCGGCGGTCGCGCCGGCGTAAGAATTTACATCGGCGACCGGCGTAACGACGCTTTGACTCATCACAACATCCCGTCTTCGGCGCGCCGCCGATACGCAGGCGCGACATGATCTGTGACGGCTAGAAATGGTTCATTTGCATTTCGAATCACTTAAATCGGAGGCGCAAGCGCGGAAAATCCTGGCAGCCTAAATTAACAATCCAGATTATCGTGCGCGCATGCGGCCGGCGACACGCGGGTCGAGCGGCGAGAAGTTAACTCGCCTTCGCCGCAATCTTGCGCGGCAGCGGCTGGATGCGCAGCGCGGTGATGCGGTTGCGCTCGCGCCGCAGCACCCGGAAGCGGAAGCCGTGGAAGGTGAAGCTCTGGCCCACTTCGGGAATCGAGCGCGCCTCGTGAATGACCAGCCCGGCGATGGTGGTCGCCTCCTGGTCCGGCAGATTCCAGTCCATCACGCGGTTGATGTCGCGGATCGGCACCGCGCCGTCGACATTGATCGAGCCGTCCGGCTGGCGGCGCACGCCCGGCACGGCGACGTCGTGCTCGTCGGTGATGTCGCCGACGATCTCTTCCAGGATGTCCTCGAGCGTGACCAGGCCTTCGACCTCGCCATATTCGTCCACCACCAGCGCAAGCTGGGTCTTGCGGCGGCGGAACGCCTTGAGCTGCTCGGACACCGGCCGCGTTTCGGGAACGAACCAAGGCGGCGCCATCAGCGCGGCGATGTCGACCTTGGCGGCGTCGCCGTCCACCGCGTGCAGCGCGCGCAGCAAATCCTTGACGTGCAAGACGCCGACGATGTTCTCCGGATTGTCGCGCCAGAGCGGCAGCCGCGTCACCGGCGAGGCGATCACCGCGTTGACGATTTCTTCCGGCGTATCGTCGGCATTGAGGGTGATCATGTTGGTGCGGTGGATCATCACGTCGGACACCGCCAGATCGCGCAGGTCGAGCACGCCGCCGAACATGTCGCGGTCGAGCGTCTCCACGTCGCCCTCGCGATGCAGCAGATCGACGGCGCCGCGCAATTCCTCGCGCGCCGACAGCACCTCCTGATCCTCGCCGACCGTCATGCCGATGAGCTTGAGCAGCCAGCGCACCAGCGCCTCGATCGCCATCAGCACCGGGCCGAAGAATTTGACGAACCAATACATCGGCCGCGCCACGCCAAGCGCGATGCGGTCGGGCGCGTTGAAGGCGGCGGTCTTCGGCAGAATTTCGGAGAACACGACCACGACGATGGTCATGATGACGGTGGCGTAGACCACGCCGACATCGCCGAACAAGGTCAGCAGAACGTGGGTCGCCAGCACCGAGGCCGCGATATTGACCGCGTTGTTGCCGAACAGCAGCGCGCCGATCAGCCGCTCGCGCTGCTAGCAGCAGGCGGTTGACGATGGCCGCGCGCTTGTTGCCGTGCTTTTCCAGCCGCGCCATGCTGGCGCGCGAAGACGCGGTGAGCGCGGTCTCGCTGCCGGCGAAGAACGCCGACAGCAGCAGACAAACCAGCACGATTGCGAGGGACAGCCAGTCGTTCGTCGTCATGACATTTTCACGTGGCGCATGATCTTATCCGAAAACCGGTTGCCACCTTTCGGGATCATGCGCCGGAAAGCTTATCGGCCAGGAAGGCGCGCACCTCGGCCGCGTCGACGTCGTTTTCGACGAAGGCCTGGCCGATGCCGCGCACCAGGATGAAGGTGAGCTTGCCGCGCTTCACTTTCTTGTCTTGCGCGATCAGGTCCATCAGGACGTCGAGGCCCGGCACGCCGCCGGGCACGTCCTTCAGTTGGGTGGGCAGGCCGACCGCCGCAAGATGCGCGCGCGCCCGCGCCGCGTCGGCGTCGCCGATCAGGCCTTTGCGGGCGGAGAATTCGAACGCCAGCGCCATGCCGAGCGCCACCGCCTCGCCGTGCAACAGGCGGCCGGAGAAACCGCAGCCGGCTTCCAGCGCGTGACCGAAGGTGTGGCCGAGATTGAGCAGCGCGCGGTCGCCGGTCTCGCGCTCGTCGCGCGCGACGATCGCCGCCTTGCCGCGGCAGCAGACCGCGATGGCGTGCTCGCGCGCCAGGACGCCGGACGATTTGCCGCCGGCGAAGACGCCCTGCCAGTTGGCCTCCAGCCAGGCGAAAAACTCGGCGTCGCCGAGCAGCCCGTATTTGGCGACCTCGGCATAGCCGGCGCGGAATTCGCGCTCCGGCAGCGTGTCGAGCAGCGCGGTGTCGGCGACGACCAGGATCGGCTGATGGAAGGCGCCGACCAGGTTCTTGCCGTGGCGGGAATTGATGCCGGTCTTGCCGCCGACCGATGAATCGACTTGTGCCAAGAGTGTCGTCGGCACCTGCACGAAATCGAGCCCGCGCCGCACGCTCGCCGCGGCAAAGCCGGCGAGATCGCCGACCACGCCGCCGCCGAGCGCGACGATAAGATCGCCGCGCTCGATATGCGCCGCGATGATCGCCTCGCACACGGTTTCGAAGGTGGCGTAGCTTTTAGAGCCCTCGCCTTCGCCCACCACGATGGCCGAGCTTTCGAGGCGGGCGGATTTCAGCGCGGCCTCGGCCGCCGCGAGATGGAGTTTCGCCACGGCGGCGTCGGTGACGATCGCGGTCTTGGCGCCCGGCCGCAGCGCGGCGACGCGTTCGCCGAGGCTGGCGAGCAGCCCGCGGCCGATGACGATCTCGTAGGCGCGCGCGCCGAGCGCGACCGGCACCACGATCGGCTCGGCGGGAGCCCCGGCTTGGCGTTGCGGCGCCGTCATAGCTTGTCCTCGGCGATCTCGAGCGGCTTGGTGAGCTTGGCGACGATTTCGTCGACAATAACGTCGTGCGGCTCGTCGCGCGACTGCACGATGATGTCGGACAGCGCATAGACCGGCTCGCGCAGCGGCAGCAAGTCCTTGATTTTTTCCGCCAGCGGGCGGTCGTTGCGCCGCCTGGTGCGTTTCAGCAGCACGTCGAGATCGGCCTTCAGCCAGACCGAGATGCCCTTGATGTGGATCAGGTCGCGGGTGTTCTGGTCCATGACCGCGCCGCCGCCGGTCGCCAGCACCTGCGGGCCGCCGTCCAAGAGCCGGGCGATGACGCGTTTTTCGCCGGCGCGGAAATCGGCCTCGCCATGCTTGGCGAAGATTTCCGGAATGGTCATGCCGGCGGCGTTTTCGATCTCGGTGTCGGCGTCGACGAAGCCGATGCCGAGCCGGGCGGCGAGCCTGCGGCCGACCGACGACTTGCCGGCGCCCATCATGCCGACCAGCACGATGGAACGCTTGCCGAGCGCACGCACGATCGCGGCTTGCAGCCCGTTTTCCGCCGTCTTTTGAATGGCACCGTTCGCCATGCTAGAGTTCCAAATCAACGCCACGGTTCCATATACCAGCAATTGAGACAACCGCATGGGTGGCTCTTGGCCCTGGTTAAGGAAACCGGCCGCACGCATGCAAAATTCGCCCGTTTGGCGCGGGCCGCCGCCGGATTAAGCCCATGCCTAGCCTGTTCAGGTTTCTGTTTGTCGTCGGTCTGATCGGCGGTATCGGCTATGTCACGGTGTTCGCACTGGCCAATTTCGTGAAGTACCATCCGCGCGAAATCGTGGTGACGATTCCGCCCGACAAATTCATCAAGAACCACTAGCGGGCGAACCGCTTCAAGGCGATGGCGCGCCGGCGACAAGCATCCGATGAAGCGCTGGTCGAGTTGTTCCTCGACATGCTGGCGGCCGAGCGCGGCGCCGGCAAGAATACGCTCGACGCCTACCGCAACGACCTCGCCGATCTCGCCGCGCATCTGCGCGCCGCCGGCCGCAACCATTGCCGGCGCCGACACCGACGACCTGCGCGGATTTCTGAGCGGTCTCGCCGAGCGCGGCTTCAAGGCCTCGTCGCTGGCGCGGCGGCTGTCGGCGGTGCGCCAGCTTTATCGTTTCCTCTATGCCGAAGGAAAACGCGGCGACGATCCGGCCGCCGTGCTGGAAGGCCCCAAGCGCGGACGCACGCTGCCGAAGGTGCTGTCGATCGCCGAGGTCGACGCGCTGCTGGCGCAGGCGCGCAAGGCCATGGAGGACGGCGAGCAGGCGCCGGCCGCCCGCCTGCGCGCGGCGCGGCTGTTGTGCCTGCTCGAAACCGTCTACGCGACGGGCTTGCGCGTGTCCGAGCTGGTGGCGCTGCCGGCAGCGAGCGCGCGGCGCGATCAACGCATGCTGGTCGTGCGCGGCAAAGGCGGCAAGGAACGGCTGGTGCCGCTCAACCAGGCGGCCAAGCGCGTCATGGCGGAATATCTCAAGCTGCGCGCCGAGATCGACAAAGATGCGCCTCGAAATGGCTGTTCCCGTCCTTCGGCGAACAGGGCCACCTCACCCGCCAGCATTTCGCCCGCGAATTGAAGGCGCTCGGCTCGGCCTGCGGCATCGCGCCGGATCGCCTCTCCCCGCACGTGCTGCGCCATGCCTTCGCCAGCCACCTGCTGCACAACGGCGCCGACCTGCGCGTGGTGCAGACCCTGCTCGGGCACGCCGACATCTCGACCACGCAGATCTACACCCACGTGCTGGAAGAGCGCCTGAAGGCGCTGGTGCGCGACCTGCATCCGCTCACCGACGGCTAGAGAGAGTATGCTAGAGAAGCCGTCATGGCGGATTCGTCCTCATCCGCCGTCGTCGTCGCGGTCAGCGCCGGCGCGGCGCATACGTTCAGCAAGCCGGTGCGCGACAGCATCCGGCTCTTGAGCGGTCTTGGTGTCGAAGGCGACGCGCATCTCGGGGTGACGGTGCAACACCGCTCCCGCGTCGCCAAGGATCCGACGCAACCGAATCTGCGTCAGGTGCACCTGATCCACGAGGAGTTGCTCGACGAGCTCAATGCCGCCGGCTTTCGCCTCGCGCCCGGCGCGATCGGCGAGAACATCACGACGCGCGGCATCGACCTGCTCGCGCTGCCGCTCGGAACGCGGCTGCACATCGGCGATGCCGCCGTCGTCGCCGTCACCGGTCTGCGCGATCCGTGCCGGCAATTGAACGGCTACCGGCCCGGCCTGATGGCCGCGGTTCTCAGTCAAGACGAACACGGCAACCTCGTGCGCAAGGCCGGCATCATGGGTATCGTTGTTGCGGACGGCAACGTGCGCGCCGCCGACCCCATCCGCGTCGAACTGCCGCCGCCGCCGCACCAGCGCTTGGAGCGGGTATGAGCGCGACCGCCTAAAGTGGCCGGCCGCCATGGCGGAACCCGCCGTAAAACCCATATTAACCCGATTGCTTGACTTAAGAGCCCGCTCCCGCGTCACTTCCCGATCAAATGCTTGCTGGAAACATGCGTACGTACCTCGATTTCGAAAAGCCCGTGGCCGAACTGGAGGCCAAGGTCGAAGAATTGCGCGCCATGGGCGAGAGCGATTCCGCGGTCGCCGTCGGCGACGAAATCAGCCGGCTCGAGGTGAAGGCGGCGGTCGCGCTCAAGGAGCTCTATGCGGATCTCACGCCCTGGCAGAAGACGCAGGTGGCGCGCCATCCGCAACGGCCGCATTGCCTCGACTATATCGCCGGCCTGATCGAGGGTTTCATTCCGCTCGCCGGCGACCGCAAATTCGGCGACGACGCGGCCATCATCGGCGGCTTCGGCCGCTTCCGCGGCGAGAGCGTCTGCATCATCGGCCACGAAAAAGGCTCCGACACCGAAAGCCGGATCAAGCATAATTTCGGCATGGCCAAGCCCGAGGGCTACCGCAAGGCGGTGCGGCTGATGGATATGGCCGACCGTTTCGGTATCCCCGTAGTCGCGCTGGTCGACACCGCCGGCGCCTATCCCGGCATCGGCGCGGAAGAGCGCGGCCAGGCCGAGGCCATTGCGCGCTCGACCGACGCCTGCCTTGGGCTCGGCGTGCCCAATGTCGCGGTGATCCTGGGCGAAGGCGGCTCGGGCGGCGCCATCGCCATCGCCACCGCCAACCGCGTGCTGATGCTGGAGCACGCCGTCTATTCGGTGATCTCGCCGGAAGGCGCCGCCTCCATCCTGTGGCGCGACACCTCCAAGGCGCAGGAAGCGGCCACCAATCTGAAGATCACCGCGCAGGACATGGTGCGCTTCGGGGTGATCGACAGCGTGGTGACCGAGCCGACCGGCGGCGCCCATCGCGATCCGCAGGCCGCCATCGCCGTCACCGGCGAGGCGATCGCCAATGCGCTGGCCGAATTGCGCGGGCTCGACCGCGACACGGTGCGCAGGCAGCGGCGCGAGAAGTTTCTGGCGATGGGCCGCGCGCCGGCTTAATGGCGCCCGCGGGCGGCCTCCGGCCTCGCATTCCGGCTGGCCCAGAATTGTGAATTCGCATGGCTTTTTCGGCATTTACTGCCGGTTCACCATAGGGTTACCGGTAGTCACAGGGGTCATAGTTTGCCTTGCGGATGCCACATCTTATGGATAACGATTGCTCAATGAGGGACCGCCCCTTCGGGGAGTACCGCGTTTGAGCCGACCTTACGTACGCGCCCTGCTTGTCTCGGCGGCCGTCGCCGCTGCGGTTGCGCTTGCCGGCTGCAATCCCGACGGCGTGACGCCGAGCGGCCGCTCGCTCGCCCCTCTGTCCGACAAGCTGCTGGGCGACATCGAGTCCAAGCAGATGGACAAGAGTTCGCCGATCCTCGCCCGTCTCTTCAAGGAAGAGTCGGAGGTCGAGATCTGGAAACAGAATCGCGAAGGCCAATTCGCGCTGTTGAAGACCTATCCGATCTGCCGCTGGTCGGGCGATCTCGGCCCCAAGATCAAGGAAGGCGACCGCCAGGCGCCGGAGGGTTTCTACACCATCACGCGCGGGCAGATGAATCCGAATTCCAATTACTTTCTCGCCTTCAACACCGGCTATCCGAACGCCTTCGACCGCGCCTGGGGCCGCACCGGCTCCGAGCTGATGGTGCATGGCGACTGCTCGTCGCGCGGCTGTTACGCCATGACCGACGAACAGATCCAGGAGATCTACGCGCTGGCGCGCGAGTCGTTCTTCGGCGGGCAAAAGGAATTCCAGTTCGAGGCCTTTCCGTTCCGCATGACCGCGCTGAACATGGCGCGGCACCGCAACAATCCGAACTTCGCGTTCTGGAAAGAGCTCAAGGAAGGCTACGACGATTTCGAAGCCACGCATCAGGAGCCGAAGGTCGCCGTCTGCGAGAAGCGCTACGTGTTCGACGCGGTGGCGCCCGAGAACGCCACGCGGCCGCTCAAGTTCGATCCGCGCGGCAAGTGCCCGGCCTACCGGCTCGACCCGGCGGTCGCCGACGCCGTGCTCGAGCATCGGCGGCAAGAGCAATATCAGATGGCCAAGTACATCGCCGACGGCGTCGCGCTGGCGCCGCCGCATGTCGGCGACGGCGGCATGAACCCGGTGTTCGCGTCGCAGCTCGGCACCCAGGAAGCGTATGACGACAAAGGTCACCTCATCCACATAGCGACCGCGCCGGGCGCGCTGCCGCGCACGCCCTATCAAACGGCGACGGCCAGCACCGTCGTGATGCCGGCGTCGGCGTTGCCGGCGGCTGCGCAGCCAGCGCCGGCAAGCCGCGCCGTGGTGATGGCGAGCGTGCCGATGCCGAAAGCGGCGCCGCAACCGAAGGAAGGCGATGCGCCGCCCGAGCAGCCGAAATCGATCGCGGGCCTGCTGGGCAATCTGTTCGGCGGCTCGAATGCGCAAGCCGAGCCGGTGGAGAGCCAGGCGGTAGCCTCGCGCGGCAGCAACACCCAATTGGCGGCAAAGCCGAAACGCGCCGCCTTGGTTCACACCGCGGCCGCACCGCATGCCAAGCCGCATGAAGCGGTCCCGGCGAAGCCCCAGGCGGTGGCGAAGACAGCCCCGGCGCCTGCGCCGCGCGTGCAGCAGGCGCGCAAGGACACGCAGCCCGCGCCGGAATTGCGCACCGCCTATTCGACGCCGCAGGCGAGCGAAGGCACGATGTCGGGCGCACAGCCGGTGGTGCCGGCGGGCTCGTTCGAGAGCCGTTGGACCGCGCTGCGCTAAGCCGCGCAATTTGAACCCGGGCCGGACGACGCATGGACTGCTTCGTCTACGTGCTTGGAACCCGCAGCAAAACCCGCCACCTGACCTATGTCGGCTGGACCAACGACGTCGCACGCCGCCTCAAGCAGCATAATTCCGGCAAGGGCGCGCGCACGACGCGCGGCCGCGTCTGGGTGCTGCTGCATTCGGAATGGTTTTCAACGAAGCGCGAAGCCATGAGCCGCGAGTGGCATCTCAAGCGCGACCGCGCGTTCCGCAAGAAACTGGCGCTGAAACTCAAGGGCGGGCGCGCCCGATGAGTATATTCACCGAGCCGAAGATCGACTGCCACGCGCACGTGTTCGATCCGGTCAATTTTCCGTACGGCGAGGACATCGAATACAAGCCGTCCGGCCAGGAGATCGGCACGCCGGCGCAGCTCGACGCCGTCATGAAGACCTATGGCGTCACGCACGCGCTGCTGGTGCAGCCGAATTCCGGCTATGGCAGCGACAATTCCTGCATGCTCGATACCATCGCGCGCGGCCATGGGCGCTTCAAAGGCGTCGCCATTATCGATTTCGACGCCGACCTTGCCGCCTTGCGCGCTCTGCAAGCGCAGGGAATCGTCGGCGCGGCCTTCAATCCTACCTTTCACGGCACCGACTATTACAAGCGGTCCGCCGGCCTGATCGAAAGGCTCGCCGAGCTCGACATGTTCCTGCAGATCCAGAGCGAGCACGATCAGCTGTCGATGTTCGTGCCCTGGATCGAAGCCATCCCGGTGCGCGTGCTGATCGACCACTGCGGGCGGCCGACGCCGCAGGAGGGCTTGAAGCAGCGCGGCTTTCAGGCGCTGTTGCGGATCGCACGCACGAAGCGGGTCAGCGTCAAGCTGTCCGGCTATTCGAAATTTTCCGACCTGCCCTACCCGTTCGAGGATTGCTGGCCGTTCGTGCGCGCCATTGTCGAGGCGTTCACGCTCGACCATTGCCTATGGGCGTCGGACTGGCCGTTCCTGCGCGCGCCGCAACGGCAGGATTTCGGCCCGCTGGCCGAACTGGCCGGATTGCTGTTTCCCGATGCGGCCGAGCGCCGCAAACTGTTCTACGACACGCCGCGCCGGCTATTCGGCTTCGGCGGCTAGCTCAGCAGTCCCTTCTTCCAGCGCCTTGATCTGCAGCGCCAGATAGCGCGAGAAGATGCGGCATTGCGCCAGGCTTCCGGCGGTGAACCATAATCCCGGCTGCGCCGTCCGCCGCCACATATTGCGCAACTCGCCGCCGTCGTCGAAGCCCCAGACCGGACCGATCTTGTCGGCAATCGCATCGCCGAGATAAGCGCGCGCGGTGTCCTGCTGGTTCTTGTAGCCGGTCGCCAGCACCAGGAGCTCGGCCGGCACCACGCGGCCGTCGCGCAGCCGCGCGCCTTGCGCGACGAAGCTGTCGATGTCGGCAAATTGCAGCAGCTTGACCGCGCCGGAAATAATCAGCTCGGAACAGCCGACATTGAAATAATAGCCGCCGCCGCGGCGCAGATACATCATCTGGAAGCCGGTCTCGTCTTCGCCGTAGTGCAGACGAAAGCCGGATTTTTCCAAGGCTTCCAGCAGCGCCTTGTCGACCTCGCGGCCGCGCGCGGTGGAGAGCTGATAGGAGCGCTGCAGCACCGGATAGGGAAACGAGGTCGCCAAGAGGTCGCAATCGTCGAACGGAATGCCTTCCGAATAGATGGCGTAGACGCTCTGCGCTTCCTTCAGGCTGACGACGTAAGTCCGGCTGCGCTGGATGATGGTGACGTCGGCGCCGTGCGCCTGCAGTTCCTGCGCCACGTCGTGGCCGCTGGTGCCGGTGCCGAGCACCAGCGCCTTGCGGCCGCGCCATTCCTCGGCATTCTTGAAAGCGCCGGAATGCACCTTGGCGCCGGCGAAGTCGGCGAGCCCGGGCAGATCCGGCGTGTAGGGAATGCTGCTGACGCCGGTAGCGAAGATGAGATGGCGCGGGTGCATGACGCGGCTGCTGCCGTCCGGCAGGCGCAGCGTTACGTTCCATTGCTTGCGCGGCTCGTCATAGCTGCCGCCGGTGAACGCGGTGCCGGTCCAGAAATTCAGCTCGAGCGCATCGACGTAAGCCTCGAACCAGTTCGCCAGCATGTCCTTCGGGATGTAGACCGGCCAGGTCGGCGGGAACGGCATATAGGGCATGTGATTGACGTGCACTTCGTTGTGCAGCGTCAGCGAGTGATAACGCTTGCGCCAATTGTCGCCGATGCGCTCGTGGCGGTCGACGATCAGCGTGTCGATGCCGAGCTGCTTCAGCCGCGCCGCGATCGACAACCCGGCCTGGCCGCCGCCGACCACGAGCACCGCCGGATCGCGATCGGCGAAGGCGCGCTGGCGGGCGAGCCGGTCGGACCAATTTTCGGCGCCGAAGTCGCGTGTCGAGTCCGGTTCCGCGCGCCGCTTGAATTCTTCTTCGTGGCCGCGAAGTTCGTGCAAGTTGGTGTTCAGCGTCCAGGCGCGCAGACGCCCCTGGCGGTCGGGCACCAGGCGGAGAATGCCGTTGCCCGGGCCGAAGGCGGTGGTGAATTCGAAGATCGCCTCAAGGCATTGCGTGCCGGCGCGGGTGACCCAACGCGGCGGCGTGCGTTTCGGCGGGATGCGGAAGTTTGCCGGCTGCGTGCGCGCGAGTGTCTCGCGCAGCGCCGCCTCGATCGCCGGCCTGCCGGCCATGGTCTGGATGGTCCAGGTGAAGGCCAGCAGATCGCGCCAGAGCCCGTCGGCCAGGAACAAGCGCGGCGGCCGTCGCGGCATCCTGCGCGCGCGAGGCCGCTTCGAAACCGGCGAGCCAGGTTTCGGCGTCGGCCAGCGGCGTAAGGCGTGGACGATCCTCGACTATGGTCATCGCGCAACCCGGCCTCGGGCGGAGCGATCGTTGCGCTCCGCCGGTCGTTCGGGTCGCA
Source organism: uncultured Alphaproteobacteria bacterium (assembly GCA_963772235.1). Classification (GTDB taxonomy): domain Bacteria; phylum Pseudomonadota; class Alphaproteobacteria; order Rhizobiales; family Xanthobacteraceae; genus Pseudolabrys. The sequence continues at coordinate 213,137 of CAVYWI010000018.1, read as the reverse complement.
TCCTATTGCAACGCCGCCGCCTGCACCATGCGCGGGCGGCAAATCCGGCGGACCTGCCGCGGCAGCGGACGAAAGCCTTAGGCTTCTGCCTGCCGCTTCACCGGTCCGCCAAACGCGGAATTCAGAACTCTTTCCAATCCGGTTCGCTCTTGATGGCGGTGGCGAGCGCGGTCTGCATGCGCCGGACCGGTCCGCCCGCGTTGCTCGAGGCAGCCCGCTTGGGCGCCGCGACGGGTTGTTGCTTGGCAGCCGGACCGCGCGACGGTGCGGCGGCGGCCGGACGCTGGGCGCGCGCGGCGGCAGGCTGGGCGGCCTGGCGTTCCTCGGCCGTGCCGCGAGCTTGAAGAACGACACCCGCTCGTCCATCGCCTTGGCTTGGTGCTCCAGCGTCTTGGCGGTGGCGGCGTTCTCCTCGACCAGCGCCGAGTTCTGCTGCGTCACCTCGTCCATCTGGGTGAGCGCCTTGTTGACCTGCTCGATGCCGCTCGCCTGCTCGGCGCTGGCATTGGCGATGTCGGCGACGATGTCGGCCACCTTCTTGATCGATTCGACGATCTCGGTGAGCGAAGCCCCCGCCCGGTTGACCAGTTCGACGCCATCCTTGACCTGGCCATTGCTGTTGGTGATCAGGTCCTTGATGTCCTTGGCGGCTTGCGAGGAGCGCTGCGCCAGGCTGCGCACCTCGGAGGCGACGACCGCAAAGCCGCGGCCGGCCTCGCCGGCGCGGGCCGCTTCCACCGCGGCGTTGAGCGCCAAGAGGTTGGTCTGGCGGGCGATCTCGTCGATGACGCCGATGATGTCGGAGATCTTGCGCGAGGAGTCCTCGATCTTGGCCATGGCGTCGACCGCCTTGGCCACCACCTGGCCGCCGCGGTCGGCGACGTCGCGGGTGGCGCCGGCCGAGGCATTGGCCTGCTGCGCGTTCTCGGCGTTCTTCTTCACCGTGCCGGCGATCTCTTCCATCGAGGCGGAGGTCTCTTCCAGGCTGGCCGCCTGTTCCTCGGTGCGCTGCGACAGATCGGTGGTGCTGGTCGAGATCTCGGCCGAGGCGCTGGTCACCTCGCGCGCCGATTCGGTCAGCGAGCGGACCGTCTCCTGCAGCTGCTCCATCGTGGCGTTGAAGTTGTCCTTGAGCTCCTGGTAGGCCTCCGGGAACGCCTGCGGTCAGGCGGAACGTGAGGTCGCCCTCCGACAGCCTGACCAGCCCGACGCCGAGCGCCTTGACGGCCTGGGTCTGCTCTTCGGCGATCTTGGCCCGTTCTTCCGCTACCTTCGCCTGCGCGGCGGCCTCGGTCTGCGTAATTTGCGCGACGCGATCGGCTTCGACCTGCTGGCGCTTTACGGCTTCGGCGGCTTCCGCGCGCGCCTTTTCGTCGGCGAGCACCTTGAAGCGCTCGACCGCATTGGCCACGTCGCCGATCTCGTCCTTGCGCTCGAGCCCGGGCAGCACGACGCTGAAATCGCCGCCGGCCACCTTGAGCATCGCCTGCTGGATATTGCGCAACGGACCGGTTACCCGCCGTGACACCATCACCATCATGCCGACCATCACCGCCGCGGCTGCGGCGAGCATGGCGAGATCGAGCCACAGTTCCAAGGACGTGTCGTGGCGCTGCTTCGCCGCATATTCCTTGGCGGAATTCAACGCCGCCTCCGCAACCCCCAACATCGTGGCCAGCTTTTCGATTGACATCTTGACCCAATCAGCCGTCTTGACCGTGACCGGCCGATGGGCAATCAGCGTATCGAGCATATTGTAGCGCAGCTTGGTATAGTCAGGCCCGAAATACTCGTTATTGGCTTTGTCGAGCGCGGCGGTGAAACTTGCCGGCACAGACAGGCCTGATGTGATGGCCTGCAATTCCTCCCACGCAGTCTGAACGGTGGCGTCTTTCGTGCGATATTGCAGCAATGCGTCCTGCGGCAAGGGCAGTCCGCTGAGGGTGTTTGAAATCAAAACCGCGGCATCGCCGCCGCGTTACGCGCCGTCCAGGCCAAATGCTTCATCACCAGCAGTTGGTCGATATAGGAATCCTCGAGCTTAACCGACTGGGTCAATTGATCTGATATCGACTCGATCAACGCCAAAACGAGCTTTGACCTCGCCGACATATTCCTTGGCGAGCCCTGCTGGCCGCGCCGACTTCGGCTGCAGCAGCGCGGTTGCTGTTTCCTGATGCCGCTGCGTCAGCTTCTTATCGCATCGCTGAGGGCGGCGACGGCGGCTTGCTGTTTGGGAAAATCCGTTTTCTGCAACCCCGCAAGCGCCGACGTCATCGCCGCCATATCAACGGCCCGGATCTTTACCAGCGCTGCGGCCACGTCGTGTATTGAACGTCGGAACTCAAATTGCGGTTGGTCGTCGACGCGTCGAGCCGAAGATTATGCAACGCGGTGAACAGGTCTGCCGTAACATCGGCGACGGCTACGATTCGGTTCACTACCGCCAGCCGGTTCCACGCACCGCGTGCGTTGAGCGCCATGGCTATCATCACGGTCGCTGCCATGATCGCGATGACGGATTTCAACAGGACGTTGACAGAGACTCGATTGACGAACCGGAACATTGCGAACTCCAGCGCTAGTGTTTTGATAATTGCACGTCGGCGGCAGGCGTTTCGGCTACACCGTCCTGCGGCGAGAGCAGATTGGGCAGATCGATCATCGCGATCATGGTGTTGTCTTGCGTCACCAGGCCGGACAAGAAGTCGGTGGGGGCGTCTTGCTCGGTGCGCGGCACCGGCTGAATCTGGGCGGCATCGACCGAGACGATATCGAGCACCCGGTCGCCGATCAGGCCGACCTGGCGTCCGCCGATCTGCACGATGATCACGATATGCAGCGGCGTCGTCTCGGTCAGGCCTTCGCCGAAGCGGCAGCGCAGGTCGATGATCGGAACGATGGCGCCGCGCAAATTGAGCACGCCGCGCACATATTCGGGCTGCTTCGGCAGATGGGTGATGTCCGACCAGCCCTTGATCTCACGCACCGCCATGATGTCGACGCCGTATTGATCGTCGCCGATGGCAAAGCTGATGAGTTCGGTCGGGACATTCGCGGCAGCGGGGCTATTCGGATTTGATTGTCGGGGCGCGGCATCGGGAGAAATCGGCATCTGACTCATCGGTACATAACCCCTTGTTCGCGGCCTTTTCCGAGATTAATGGTCTCGAGTCCCGCGCCACCTATCGAGCAACGAAGGTCGTCCGTGCGGCCGAGCCCGTGGGCTCCGCATTAACAGCGCATAACCAGTAGAGTTGAAACGTGATGAAACGTTTGAGTTGCGCGTAGATGAGGATTGATAATCCAGACGTATAAAGTAGCCTGAAGCGGGATTTTGCTTTCTTGCGCCGGACCGGCAACGCCGCCACCATTTGCGAGGATCGAGCCATCAACTATTCAGCCCCCATCGCCATCAGCCACCTGCCGCGCGAAAACTTCGGCACCTGGGAATTCCCGGTTCTGCACGTGCGCGGCGGCACCTCGACCGGATTGATCATCTGGGACCGCATCGCGCCCAAGCAGCTCGAGCTGCGCGAGGAGTTGCTGCGCCACCTGATGGGCCTGCCGTTGCAGGGCTCGACCTCCGACACAAAACAGATCACCGGCCTCGGGCGCGGCTATCCGACCAGCAACAAGGTGTTTTTCGCCGAGATGGCGACCAACGCGGCTGGCGGCCCACAGATCGTCAGCACGCTGGCGCAACTGGCGGGCGGAAAATCGCAGATCGACTGGAGCGTGAACTGCGGCAACATGTCGGCCGCGCTGCCTTTTTGGGCGATCGACCAGCATTTCCTGCCGCGTCAGTTGAACGGCAAGGGCGAGGTCGAAATCTTCAACACCAACACCAAGACCACCATGATCGGCCGCGTCTCGCTTTCGGGCGACGGCTTTGCCTTCGCGCAGATCCCCGGCGTCGACGGCGAATTCCCCGGCGTCGACCTGTTCATGACCAACCCGGTCGGCGCCAAGACCGGCAAGGCGCTGCCGACCGGATCGGCGGCGGACCGCTTCGGCAAATTCACGGTGTCCTGCGTCGACGTCGCGGTGCCGATGGTGATCGCGCGCGCGGCGGAATTCGGCAAGACCGGCACCGAGCCGGTCAAGGAACTGCGCAACGACGAGACCTTCTTCCAGGCGCTGAAGACCTTGTGGGTCGAGGCCGGGCTGAAGATGGGCCTGAAGAACCGCGACGGCAGCCCGATGAGCGCCGACCAGCTCGCCAACAGCGAGACCGTGCCGAAGGTCTGCATCGTCGGACCGCCGGTGAACAACGGCAATATCTCCACCCGTTACTTCACGCCGCAAAACGGGCACGACACCATGGCCGTCACCGGCGGCTGCTGCCTTGCCGCGGCCTGTCTGATGCCGGGCACGGTCGCGCATGAGCTTGCGCGCAATCTGCCGGCGCTCGGGGCGAGCCCGACGGAAATCCAGGTCGATATCGAAAATCCGGCGGGGATTTTGTCGGCCACCATCGAAGGCCAGCAGACCAATTCGGAAACCAAGATCACCCGCGCCGCCTACAAGCGTTCGGCGCAGATTTTGTTGCGCGGCCATGTGCCGGTCTATCGGGCGTCGGCAGCGCTGAAACAGGCGTTGAGCGAGATCGCGTCGAACGGCAGCGCCTTGGCCATGAAGGCCTGACCGCTGCGCGCGCGACAAAAAAACGCCGGCGCAAAGCCGGCGTTTTTATCTCAGGTTAAGTGCGCCGCCGCCTCAAGCGAACTTGCCGTGGCAGTGCTTGTATTTCTTGCCGGAGCCGCAAGGGCACGGCTCGTTGCGGCCGACCTTGCCCCAGGTCGTGGGGTCTTTCGGATTGCGCTCGGCCTGTGTGCCGTTGCCGGCCCCGGCCAGCATCGGCGCCAGCGCCGGCGCCAGTTCGTCCTCGCCGGTCGCGGGATCGACCTTGTGCGCTTCCATATAGGGCAGCTGCTGCGGCGTCGGCTCTTCCGGCGGCTGCTGCACGATCTCGACGCGCATCAACTGCGCGGTGACCGCCTCGCGCAGGCGCGACATCATCGCCTCGAACAGGCTGAAGGCCTCCGCCTTGTATTCGTTGAGCGGATCGCGCTGGCCGTAGCCGCGCAGGCCGATCACCTGGCGCAGGTGTTCGAGCATGACCAGATGCTCGCGCCAGAGATGGTCGAGCGTCTGCAGCAGGATCGATTTCTCGACATAGCGCATGACGTCGGGGCCCCATTTGGCCACCTTGCCCGCCATGTGCTCGTCGGCGCGCCGCTCGATGCGCTCGCTGCATCTCCTCGTCGGCGATGCCCTCTTCCTTGGCCCAATCCTTCACCGGCAGATCGAGCGTGAGCACCTCGCGCAGCGCGGTGTCGAGCGCCGGCGACGTCCCACTGCTCGGCATAGGCGTTCTCCGGAATGTGCTTGGCGACCAGATCCTCGATCACCGAATGGCGCATGTCGGCGATGGTCTCGTCCACCGCCTCGTCGCGCATCAGCTCGAGCCGCTGCTCGAAGATCACCTTGCGCTGGTCGTTCATCACGTCGTCGTACTTGAGCAGGTTCTTGCGGATGTCGAAGTTGCGCGCCTCGACCTTCTGCTGCGCCTTCTCCAGCGCCTTGTTGATCCAGGGATGGACGATCGCCTCGTTCTCCTTGAGGCCGAGCTTCTGCAGCATGCCGTCGAGCTTGTCGGAGCCGAAGATGCGCATCAGGTCGTCTTCGAGCGACAGGAAGAACTTGGAATGGCCGGGGTCGCCCTGGCGGCCGGAGCGGCCGCGCAACTGGTTGTCGATGCGCCGGCTCTCGTGCCGCTCGGTGCCGAGCACGTAGAGGCCGCCGGCGGCGAGCGCCTTCTCCTTGAGGCGCGCCACCTGCTTGCGGATCTCGGCGGCGCGCGGGTCTTCGTCGCGCGCGCGCCCATTCGGTGACGTCGGTGATCTCCTGGCGGATGCGCATGTCGGCATTGCCGCCGAGCTGGATGTCGGTGCCGCGGCCGGCCATGTTGGTGGCGATGGTGATGGCGCCGGGCACGCCGGCCTGCGCGACGATGTAGGCTTCCTGCTCGTGGTAGCGGGCGTTGAGGATGGCGAAGACCTTGGTCTTGGTGGCGCCGTCGTCGCCGGAATAGAGCGCGGCGAAGGCGTTGGGATCGGTGAAGTCGTGCGCCTCCCAGCCGGCCTCGCGCAGCATGTCGGCGAGCTGCTCGGATTTCTCGATCGACGTCGTGCCGACCAGCACCGGCTGGCCGCGCAGCTTGCAGTCCTCGATCAGCGCGATGATCGAGCGGTATTTCTCCTTGGCCGTGCGATAGACCTCGTCGTCGTCGTCGATGCGGATCAGCGGCATGTTGGTCGGCACTTCCAGCACTTCGAGCTTGTAGATGTCGAAGAACTCGTCGGCTTCGGTGAGCGCCGTGCCGGTCATGCCGGCGAGCTTCTCGTACATGCGGAAGTAGTTCTGGAAGGTGATCGAGGCGAGCGTCTGGTTCTCCGGCTGGATCGGCTGGTGCTCCTTGGCCTCGAGCGCCTGGTGCAGCCCTTCCGAATAGCGCCGGCCCGGCATCATGCGGCCGGTGAACTCGTCGATGATGACGACCTCGCCGTTGCGCACGATGTAGTCCTTGTCGCGCTGGAACAGCTTGTGCGCGCGCAGCGCCTGGTTGACGTGGTGGACGACGGAGACGTTCTCGACGTCGTAGAGCGATTGCGCCCTTGAGCTGGCCGGCGGCGCGCAGCCGCTGCTCGAGCTTCTCCATGCCGGCTTCGGTCAGCGTCACCGTGCGCTGCTTCTCGTCGACCTCGTAGTCGGTCTTGTCGAGCAGCGGGATGTAGCTGTCGATGGTGTTGTAGAATTCGGAGCGGTCGTCGAGCGGGCCGGAAATGATCAGCGGCGTGCGCGCCTCGTCGATCAGGATCGAGTCGACTTCGTCGACGATGGCGTAGATGTGCCCGCGCTGGACCATGTCCTCCATGCGGTACTTCATGTTGTCGCGCAGATAGTCGAAGCCGAGCTCGTTGTTGGTGCCGTAGGTGACGTCGCAGTCGTAGGCCTTCTTGCGCTCCTCGTCGTCGAGCCCGTGCACGATGACGCCGACGGTCAGGCCGAGGAACTTGTAGATCTGGCCCATCCATTCGGCGTCGCGCTTGGCGAGGTAGTCGTTGACGGTGACGACGTGCACGCCGCGCCCGGTCGAGCGCGTTGAGATAGACCGGCAAGCGTCGCGACCAGCGTCTTGCCTTCGCCGGTCTTCATCTCGGCGATCTTGCCCTCGTGCAGGATCATGCCGCCGATCAGCTGCACGTCGAAATGGCGCTGGCCGAGCGTGCGCTTGGCCGCCTCGCGCACGGTGGCGAAGGCCGGCACCAGGATGTCGTCGAGCGAGGTGCCGTCGGCGACCTGCTTCTTGAATTCGTCGGTGCGCGCCTTGCAGCGCCTCGTCGGAGAGCGCCGCCAGCTCCGGCTCCAGCGCGTTGATCGCGGCGACCCGCGGCTGATAGCTGCGAATCCGCCGCTCATTGGCGGAGCCGAACAGCTTGCGGGCAACGGCGCCGATCATACGGGGAGCTCCTCAGATCTGGGTGCCGGCGCGCTTCTAACACGCCGCCACGGCCGGATTTTGCTTCCGGCGCTCCGGAAATGCGGCACTTTTCGGGCAAATTCGACGCGAACGCGCCGGCAAAGCTTAACCAGCCGAGGTTAGCGGAGAGATAGGAGGGGGTCGGATTGTTGTCAATTGGCGGCTTGCCACGGGCCTTAACCGCGACCGGCTCACGCGGACGTTAGGGCTTTATGCGGCCATCGGCCATTGCAAAGCCATGGTTGTTGGGTGACAAGTCCGCCGCCGTCCGCTCCCGTTGCGGACCATCCCTTTCCAAGGACAGCGCCAAGGATAGCACCATGACGATCTTCCCGTCGCGCCCGCCGCCGGCCGGTTTCCTCGCCGCCACCCTGGCGCTGCTGCTCGCGGCCGGCCGGCCCGCTCGCAGCCCAGGACAAGGACCCGCTGATCGCCAAGGTCAACGGCATCGAAATCCACCAGAGCGACCTCGCCGTCGCCGAGGAGGAGGCCGGCCAGATTCCGCCGATGTCGCCGGACGCCAAGAAGGACTACCTGGTGCAGTTCATGGCCGACATGATCCTGGTGTCGAAGGCCGCCGAGGCCAAGAAGATGGGCGACAGCGCCGACTTCAAGCGCCGGATCGCGTTCGCCCGCAACAAGCTGCTGATGGAAGAGCTGCTGCAATCGGTCGGCAAGGCGGCGCTCACCGACGAGGCCATGCACAAGGTCTATGACGACGCCGTCAAGCAGATGGGCGAGGAGCAGGAGGTGCACGCCCGCCATATCCTGATCCGCGCCGCCGCCGGGCGACGAGAAGGCGAGCAAGGACGCCGAGGACAAGATCAAGGCGATCATCGTGCGCCTGAAGAAGGGCGAGGATTTCGCCAAGGTCGCCAAGCGAAGTGACCGAGGATCCATCCGGCAAGGCCAATGGCGGCGACCTCGGCTATTTCACCAAGGAACAGATGGTGCCGGAATTCTCCGACGTCGCCTTCAAGCTGGAGAAGGGCCAGATCTCCGAGCCGGTGAAGACCCAGTTCGGCTGGCACGTGATCAAGGTCGAGGACAAGCGCGTCAAGCCGCTGCCGAAGTTCGAAGAGGTCAAGCCGCAGATCGAGCAATTTGTGACGCGCAAGGCGCAGGCCGAACTGGTCACCAAGCTGCGCGCCGAGGCCAAGATCGAGAAGATGTACAAGACCGAGGAGCCGACAAGCGCCGGCGGCAGCCCGCCGCGCCGGAGAAGAAGTAAGCGCGATCGAACGCTATCAATTGCAATGTCGTCATGGCCGGCCTTGTGCCGGCCATTGCGCGTCTGTTTATGCCGGTGCTCGCACTCAAGTCGTGGTTCGCCTCGGCGCATACGGCCAGGCATGACGTCGGAGACGTGTCCATGTCGCACCGCCAGTCTCCCCCCTCGCCCCCAAGCACGTGCCGGACCTGCCGGCGATCGCCGGCGTGCGGCTCGCCACCGCCGCCGCCGGCATCCGCTATGCCGGGCGCACCGACGTGCTGCTGGCGCTGTTCGACGCCGGCACCACCGTGGCCGGCGTGTTCACCCGCTCGAAATGCCCGTCGGCGCCGGTCGAATGGTGCCGGGCGCATCTGAAGGCGGGCAAAGCGCGCGCGCTGGTGGTCAATTCCGGCAACGCCAATGCCTTCACCGGCAAGAGCGGGCGCGCGGCGACCAAGCTCACCGCCGAGATCGCCGCCAAGGCGGCCGGCTGCAAGCCGGCGGAGATCTTTCTCGCCTCCACCGGCGTGATCGGCGAGCCGCTCGATGCCACGAAATTCGCGCCCGTGATGGACGGGCCTCGTCGCGCGCGCCAAGCCCGGCGATTTCCTCGCCGCGGCCAAGGCGATCATGACCACCGACACGTTTCCCAAGGTGGCGACCGCGACCGCGCGCATCGGCAAGGCGACGGTGACCGTCAACGGCATCGCCAAGGGCGCCGGCATGATCGCGCCCGACATGGCGACCATGCTCTCCTTCGTCTTCACCGACGCGGCGATCGCGCGCGCCGGCGCTGCAGGCGCTGCTCAAGGACGGCGTCGCCGACACCTTCAACGCGGTCACCATCGACGGCGACACCTCGACCTCCGACACGCTGATGATCTTCGCCACCGGCAAAGCCGGCAACCCGCGCATCGCGCGCGCGCGCCGACCCGCGGCTCAAGGATTTCAAACAGGCGCTGCACGCGGTGCTCGCCAATCTGTCCGAGCAGGTCGCGCGCGACGGCGAAGGCGCCCGCAAGCTGGTGGAGATCGTGGTGGAAGGCGCGGTGTCGAAGGCGTCGGCGCGCCGCATCGCCATGTCGATCGCCAATTCGCCGCTGGTGAAGACCGCGATCGCCGGCGAGGACGCCAATTGGGGCCGCGTCGTGATGGCGGTCGGCAAGGCCGGCGAGCCGGCCGACCGCGACAAACTGTCGATCTGGTTCGGCGGCATCCGGGTCGCGCACAAGGGCGCGCGCGATCCCGGCTATGACGAGGCCGCCGTCAGCGCCGAGATGAAGAAGCCGGAAATCAGCCTGAAAGTCGCGCTCGGCCTGGGCACGGGCGCGCGACCGCGTGCTCACCTGCGACCTCACCAAGGAATACATCGCCATCAACGGCGACTACCGGTCGTAACCATCTCATTTACCGGGCGGGCAGCGACCGCTCGCCGGACCAGCATCGGCGGAATAACCCCTTAACCAAGTCTCGCCTATCGTCGAGGTCGAAGGGCTGTGAGCGCCAAAATCGTCCTTGTCGCCGCCTGCGCCCTCGTCGATGCCGACGGCCGCGTGCTGATCGCGCAACGGCCGGCGGGCAAGCCGATGGCGGGCCTGTGGGAGTTTCCCGGCGGCAAGATCGAGGACGGCGAACGGCCGGAACAAAGCTTGATCCGGGAGCTGCAGGAGGAACTGGGCATCGTCGTCAAAGAGGCCTGTCTCGCGCCGCTCACTTTCGCGAGCCATGCCTATCCCGACTTTCATCTCCTGATGCCGCTCTATGTCTGCCGGCGCTGGGAGGGACAAGTCACCGCGACCGAGGGGCAGAAGCTCGCCTGGGTAAAGCCGAACCGGCTGCGTGACTACGAAATGCCTCCGGCGGACGTTCCGCTGATCTCGCATCTGATGGCGCTGTTGTGATTCGACCGATCAACGATGAAGCAGGACGCATCCATGAGCAGGTCCAAAACGATCCGCAGCTTGCACGAATTCCTCCGCGACGACGGTGGCACCACCGCCATCGAATACGCGCTGATCGCCTCCGGCATCGCCGCCGCCATCATCGCCATCGTCATGACTATGGGCTCGCAGGTCAACGGCATGTATACGAGCGTCGCCAACGGCTTCAACTGACGCCTAGACCGCCAGCTTCCCGATCATCAGCGGAAATCGAGCGCACGTGGGCGTGCCGCGCGGCGGCGCTTGCTATATACTGGCGCGAAACGGCCCGCGAGAAGCCGCGCATCGGGGAGCACGGTCATGGATAAGTCCTTGGACAGTTTCTTCGCGCGCCAACTCGCGACCTATGCCAGCTATCATCGCGACGAACGCAATCGCGCGACGCATTTCATCGGCATTCCGACTATCGTGTTTTCGATTCTGCTGCCGCTCGCGCTTGTTCGCATCGATGGGATTTCCTTGGCCGTGCCGGTCGCGCTGCTGGCGCTGATCGGCTGGATCGCCCTCGACCTCGTCATCGGCCTCGCCATGGTCGTGGTGATGCTGCCGATGCTGCTCGCGGCCGAATGGATCGCGCGCAGCTATGGTAGCGCGACCGCCTGGATCGTCTTCGCCGTTTTCTTCGTCGGCGGCTGGGTATTCCAACTCGCCGGGCATGTCTGGGAGGGCCACCGTCCGGCGCTGACCGATAATCTGTTCCAGGCCTTCATCGGCCCGATGTTCATCATGGCCGAGGTGCTGATGGCGCTCGGCCTGAAGCAGGACCTGAAAGCGGCGATCGACGGAGCGCGTTAATATTTTTCTTGCGCATGATCTGGTCCGAAGATCGGTTCCCACTTTCCCGGATCATGCGCCGGGCTTCTCTCCGGCCGGAATTTCCTTGGTGCCGAGCGCATCGGCGAGCCGTTGCCGGGCCGAGCCCGGCTTGAGCGGTTTCTGCTGGCTCTCGTGCGGCACCCAGCCCGACAACCAGGCGATCTCGAAGGTCGCGCGCACGCGCCCGTCAGGATCGGCGAAGCGCCGCGCATAAACCTCCGCCATTCGTTTCAAGGTCGCGCGGCGGAGCGGCGTGCGGCGGCGCTCGATGAGCACATTGGTCGCGCCCATGCGGCGCAGATCGCGCATCAGTGCGAACACTGTTTCATAGCGCACGGTCAGCCGGTCGGAATCGACCACCGGCAAAGCGAAGCCGGCACGTTGCAGCAGCGCGCCCAGCTCACGTACATCGGCGAACGGCGCCACGCGTGGCGAGACGCCGCCCTCGATATCGCTTTCGGCCTCGGCGAAGGCGTCGCGCAATTCGGTGAGGCTGTCGCCGCCGATCAGCGCGGCCAGAAACAAGCCATCCGGCTTGAGCGCGCGGCGGATCTGGATCAGCGTGCCGGGCAAGTCATTCACAAATTGCAGCGCAAGCGCCGATACGATCAGATCGAGCGAGCCGTCGGCAAACGGCAAGGCCTCCTCGTCGGCGGCGACGCGCAACACGCCATCGCCCGGTCCGGCCGCTGGCGCGGCCGAAACGACGGTCGCGATCTTGCCGCCGTCGGCGAGCACGCGGCGCATCGCGTCGGTGGGCGTGCCGAGATCGACGGCGCGCTCGAACGTACGCACCACCACGGAGAGCCGCTCGCCCAGTTCGGCGGCGACGCGGTCGATCAGGAAGGTTTCCGGCCCGAGCGCACGGGCGCGCTGCTGGCGCGCGCGCAGCAATGTGCGGTCGAAGATGGTCGGGTTTGACGGCATCTGCTACAGTTGCAGCATGAACGAGCTTGTCTCGGCAAGCCAGGACGAAACGCCCGCGCGTTTCGCGCAATTCCGCGGTGGATTGCGCGCGGCGCTGCGCGCTGCCCTCGACATCGTGCTGCCGCCGCTGTGCCCGTCGTGCCGCGCGCCGCTCGGCGGCGGAACCGGCCTGTGCGCCGGGTGCTGGTCGAAGCTGTCGCTGATCGAACCGCCTTACTGCGCACGGCTCGGCATCCCGTTCATCTACGACCCCGGCCCCGGCCTTTTGTCGATGGAGGCGATCGCCAATCCGCCGGCCTATGACCGGGCGCGCGCCGCGGTGCGCTATGACGACATCGCGCGCGCGCTGGTGCTGTCCTTCAAATACGGCGACCGGCTCGATCTCGCGCCCATGATGGGACAGTGGATGGCGCGCGCCGGCCGCGAGTTGCTGGCTGACGCCAGCGCGCTTATCCCGGTGCCGCTGCATTGGCGCAGGTTATGGGGCCGGCGTTTCAACCAGTCGGCGACACTCGCCGGCGCGATTTCCGGCCTCGCCGGCGTACCGGTATTGCATGACACCCTCAAGCGCGTGCGCGCGACGCCGCAGCAGGTGGGGCTGTCGAAGACCGAACGCGCCAACAACGTACAAGGCGCCTTCCGCGTGCCGCCTGAGCAAAAGTCCGACGTGGCGGGCCGCCGGCTAGTGCTGATCGACGACGTGCTCACCTCGGGCGCCACCGTCGATACCTGCGCCCGCGCCCTGCTGCGGGCGGGCGCCGCCCACGTGGATGTGCTGGTATTCGCCCGGGTTGTCGCGCCGGTGCGTACCACCATATAACCGGGGCCGGACTGCCGCAGAACGACCATGCCCCTGATCGAAATTTATACCACCCGCTATTGTCCCTATTGCCACGCGGCCAAGGCCCTGCTGAAAAGCAAGGGTGCCGCCTTCACGGAGATCGACGTGAGCGGCAATCACGAGCTGCGCGAAAAGATGGTCGAGCGTGCGAACGGCGGCTATACCGTGCCGCAGATTTTCATCGGCGATGTGCATGTCGGCGGCTGCGACGACCTGCATGCGCTCAACGACGCCGGCAAACTCGATTCCCTGCTGGCGGGCGACGGGGTATCGGGATGAATACGTCCACCTTCAAGGCCGCGATGATCCAGATGCGCGCAGGGCTCTCGCCCGCCGCCAATATCGAGGCTGCCGTGCGCATGATCGGCGAGGCGAAGTCGGCCGGCGCCGACTACGTGCTGACGCCGGAAATGACCAACATCATGGAAGTCAAGCGCGAGCGGCTGTTCGCCACCATCGTGGAAGAAGAAGCCGACACGTCGCTCGCCACCTTGCGCGAGCTGGCGCGCAAACTCGGCATTTATGTTCACGTCGGCTCGCTGGCGATCAAGATCTCGCCGGACCGGGCGGCCAACCGCTCGTTCCTGATCGATGCCAAAGGCGAGATCGCCGCGCGCTACGACAAGATCCACATGTTCGACGTCGATCTCGAAGGCGGCGAAAGCTACCGCGAGTTGCGCACCTACCAGCCCGGCGAACAGGCCGTGCTCTCCGATCTGCCGTGGGCCCGCCTAGGCCTGACGATCTGCTACGATCTGCGTTTCCCCGCGCTCTATCGCGCGCTGGCGGAAGCCGGCGCCACCATGCTGACGATCCCCTCCGCGTTCACGCAGCAGACCGGCGAGGCGCACTGGCATGTGCTGATCCGCGCCCGCGCCATCGAGAACGGCTGCTTCGTGTTCGCCGCCGCGCAGGGCGGCAAGCACGAGAACGGACGCGAGACCTTCGGCCATTCACTGATCGTTGACCCCTGGGGGCGCATCCTGGCAGAAGGCGGAATTGAACCCGGTGTCGTGATGGCCGAGATCGATTTGGCGGAAGTGGCGAAGGCGCGATCGCGTATCCCATCGCTGCAGCACGGCCGCCGTTTCGAGATCGTCGAGCCTTTGGCGGAGCCAACCCACCTGCACGTGGTCAGGGGCGCCGAATGATCCGCTACGCGCTGGTATGCGAAAACGGCCACACCTTCGAAAGCTGGTTCCAGGATTCCGCAGCCTACGACAAGCAGGCCAAGCGCGGCCTGGTGAACTGCCCGCATTGCGGTTCGGCCAAGGTCGATAAGGCGATCATGGCGCCGCGGCTTGCCGGCAGCCGCAAAGGCGCGGCGCCTGTCAAAGCCCCGGCCGAGAGCCCGGCGGCCGCGCCCGCGCCCGAGAAAGCGCAAGAGAAAGCTTCTGTTGCGATGATCTCGCCGCAGGAGCAAGAGTTCCGCAGCAAGCTCAAGGAACTGCGCGACCATCTCACCAAGAACGCCGACCATGTCGGCGCGAAGTTCCCCGAGGAAGCGCGCAAGATGCATTACGGCGAGGCCGAACACCGCTCGATCTACGGCGAGGCTTCGCCCGAGGAAGCCAAGGCGCTGGCCGAGGAAGGCATCGAATTTCACTCGCTGCCGATTTTGCCGGATGAGCGCAATTGAGCGCGCGCCGCGCCCGCTTGATCGTCACTGATTTTAAATGGCCGCCTCAGACCGGCGCCTGCGCGCCACGCCGCTCGGTGGCCAGAAATTCTTCGACAGTCACCAGATTTAAAAGCGTGCCGGCGTGAGCGGTCAGTAACTTGAAGGCCGCGTCGTAATCATTGCCGAGCCTCATCCACTGCTCGACAACCTTATCCTTTTCCGCCGGCGCCGTGGCGCGCCCGGCGAGCCGCGGCAGCGATCGAACCCCATCTTTAAGGCGGATCGCGCCGCATCCGAAATCGGCGTCGATTGTGCAAAAATCCAGGTCTTTACGCGACAGCACGAAATCCAAATACGCTTTATAGGTCACGCCGCACCAGGCGCCTTTGACGAATTTGGGACCGGCGAGCGCGCCATCGCGGGGAAAGCAATCATGCACGATAACCGTCCCGCCCGGATTCAGCAGATCGACGGCGACGCCGATGTCGCGGGCTGATTCCGCATACTCGTGAAACGGATCGGCCAGGACAACGTCGTATTTCAAGCCGCGAGCCTGAATTGCCCGCACGCATTCCGTTATGTCCAAATCCGAGGTCCGGAAATCGATCGGCATCGTGTCCCTGAACCTGGCCAGGTACATCAACTTGGCCACGAAATTTGCCGGATGCCGGTACATCAGCCGGTGACAGATGTAGTGCGTGCGGTCGACGTCGCCATAAAGCATGCCGGTCGTCGGCGTGCAGATTTCCAAATAGCTCCGGTAACCGTGGATCAATGCCAATTCATTGATCAAATCCACTTTCGTCCAGGCCACTTTCGCCCCACGCACATAAATCGTTTCAGCTTTTATTGTAGCGCCTCTCCCAATTGGCGTCTCCGGCCTCAATACGCCCACACCAGGAGCGCGACGCCGATCACCACCAGAACCACGCCGGCGAGTTCGCGCCTCGTGGTCGGCTGCTTGAAGATGAAGTGCGTCACGCCTTGCGCGAACAGCACCTCGACCAGCGCCAGCGTGCGCACATTGGCGGCACTGGCGATGGCGAAGCCGAGGAACCAGAATTCCGAGGCGAAGGCGCCCATGAAGCCGGCGAACAGCGACGGCTTCCAGGCGCGCATGATCGCGCGCAGCACGTCCGGATCGCGAAGTACGAGATAGAGCGACAACAGCGCGGCCTGCAGCACCAGGCCGACCGCGAGGGTGAAGGTCGCCGCCATGACGAATTGCGGCAGTTGTAGCGAAAGAATCGCGCCGCGATAGCCGATGGCCGAAAGCGCGAACAGCGCCCCTGACAGCAGGCCGATGAAGGTGGACCGCTTGGTGCTGACGCTGCCGGCGCCGGGCTTCAGCGAAATCGCGACGACGCCGGCGGTGGCGATCAGAATCGCCAAGCCGGACAGCGGCGTGATCTTGTCGCCGAGGAAAATCAGGCCGAACAGCGCGACCTGCACCGGCTCGGTCTTGATATAGGCATAGGCGACCACGAAGGACCGCTCGCCCATCACCGACAGCATGGTCGCGGTGGCGGCGATCTGGGTGAGCGCGCCGGCGACGACCCAGGGCCAGAACACGGCCGGGGGATGCGGCAGGCTGTAGCCCGCGAAATACATCACGCCCGGCAGAAAAACCAAGACCGCGAAGGGAAAGCCGAACAGAAACCGCACATGGGTGGCGCCGACCGTGCCGAGCGTCACGGTCAGCTCGCGCTGCATGGCGTTGCGCGCGGTCTGCGCCGCGGCGGCGATCAGCGTGAAGACGGCCCAGAGCATTGTATGTCTCTAATAAAGTCATGCCCGGCCTTGTGCCGGGCATCCACGTCTTACCGACTGCGCGTTGGACGGCCAAGCCCACTTGCGACAGAGCCGCCATGCCTTTCTCCGTCATCCTGAGGCGCGAGCGAAGCGAGCCTCGAAGGATGCACGGCCCGTGATTCTTTGCCCGTCGCCCCTCGAGGCTCGACGCGTTGCGCCGAGCACCTCAGGGTGACGGATCGAGATCACGCCGCGGTGGCTTTGATTTCCGCCGCCTCGGGGAATTCGGTAAAAGTGCCCTTCTCGTTGTCGATCAGCAAAAACAGATCGAAATAACGGATGGTGGGCGCGCTCCCGGTGCGCTTGATGATCGATTGCCGCCAGGTTTCGTCATGCGCCTTTTTCGCATCCTCCAGCGACGGCCAGATATAGACGCCGCCGCCGGTCTTGCCGTTAAGTTCGAGCAGGAAATGCTTGCGCAAAAGCTGCTTGTTGGCCTGCCAATGCGGGATGACGTTGCGGGCTTCTTTCGCCACCTGTTCGCGGCTCCAGCCCTTCGGCGAGTTGAATTCGACCAGTTCGAGGATCATTTTACTTCTCCTTCTGGTTACCGCGCTCGGCGACGAGCATGTAGTTCACGTCCATATCCGACGACAATTGCCAGCGGTCGGCGAACAGATTGTAGATTACGCCACGTTCCGCCGTCACCCGCAAGCCGCCGCGTTCCATCGCGAGTTCCAGTTCGTTCGGAGTGACGAATTTGTCCCATTGATGGGTGCCTCGCGGCAGCCAGCGCAGTACATATTCGGCGCCGACGATCGCCAGCGCAAAGCTTTTCAGCGTGCGGTTGAGCGTGGCCGCAAACATCAGACCGCCGGGCTTCACCATCGACGCGCAGATACCGACGAAGGCGTTGACGTCGACGACATGCTCGACCACCTCCATCGCCAGCACCACATCGAACTTTTCGCCGGCGGCGGCGAGGTCTTCCGCCGTGGTGGCACGGTAATCGACGTCGACGCCGCTCTCCTTTGCATGCGCGCTGGCGATGGCGACGTTTTCTTTGGACGGATCGGCGCCAACCATCTGCGCACCCAACCGCGCCAAGGGTTCCGACAGAATTCCGCCGCCGCAGCCGATGTCGAGCATGCGGATGCCGTTGAGGCAGTCGAGCTTCTTGGGATCGCGCCCGAACCGCTCGGCGGCCTTGTCGCGGATATAGGCGAGCCGCACCGGATTGAACTTGTGCAGCGACGCCATCGGCCCGCGCGTGTCCCACCACATCGCGGCGTACCGCGAGAAGCGCTCGACTTCGGCGTGATCGATGGAAGGTGCACTGTGTTTCATGTCAGCGTGCCGTCACGTGGTTGCGAAGCTTGAGTGGCGCGCCGATGTTGCGCAGCGGCTCCCATCCCTCGCCGGTGCCGTGAATCGTGACGTCGCCGTAATTCAGCAGCCGCCCGAAAATCGACTGGTCGACATCGACGCTTTCGACCTTGTCCATGTTCATTTCGACCGTATGCCGCCTGATGAAGCCGCACTTATAGACGATGCGCCGGTTGGTGACGTCGATCTCGGTAGTCCAGCGCTTGAACCAGGCCGAAAAGAACGCCGCGCCGGCGGCCAGCCAGAAGGCGATGGAGGCAATCAGCCAAGCGAGACCGGTCGGGCCGGCGTTTGCTTGCGTCAGAATGGCCAATGCGACGAGCGCCAGGAGCATGGCCGGACCGTAGATGACCCAATGAATCCTGCCGGAGTACACCAGGGTTTCGCCCGGCTGCAGAATTCGTTCGATATAGCGCATCGCCAGCACCCATAAGATTACCGCGAACGAGGCCCGCAAGGGCTTGGGCGCCAATGTTGCAGTCCCGACACCCCGCCGGTATGTATACGCGGCTTTTGGGGCCGGCGCTTCCTGCTTGCGCCGGCCGCTTGTTAGCGCCTTTTGGCGCGTCCGGGAACATCATGGCTCGCCTGGTGATGAAATTCGGCGGGACGTCGGTCGCCGATCTCGACCGCATCCGCAACGTGGCGCGCCACGTCAAGCGCGAGGTCGATGCCGGCCATGACGTGGCCGTCGTCGTTTCCGCCATGGCGGGCGTGACCAACCAGCTCGTCGCCTGGTGCCGCGATGCCGCCATGCTGCACGACGCGCGCGAATACGACGCCGTGGTGGCGACCGGCGAGGAGGTTACCGCCGGGCTGCTCGCCATCGTGCTGGAAGGCATGGGCGTCAACGCGCGCTCCTGGCAGGGCTGGCAGCTGCCGATCCTGACCGACAACGCGCACGGCTCCGCGCGCATTCTCGACATCAACGGCGCCGAGCTGATCCGCCGCTTCAAGGACATGAGCCAGGTCGCGGTGATCGCCGGCTTCCAGGGCCTGCACAAGGAGACCGGCCGCATCACCACGCTCGGCCGCGGCGGCTCCGACACCTCGGCGGTGGCGATCGCCGCCGCCATCGGCGCCGAGCGCTGCGACATCTACACCGACGTCGACGGCGTCTACACCACCGATCCGCGCGTGGTGCCGAAGGCGCACCGCCTCGACAAGATCGCCTACGAGGAGATGCTGGAGCTCGCTTCGCTCGGCGCCAAGGTCATGCAGGTGCGCTCGGTCGAGCTCGGCATGCTGCACAATGTGCGCATCTTCGTGCGCTCGAGCTTCGACAAGCCGGAAGACATCGATCCGCACGCGCCGCCCTCCGGCACACTCATATGCGACGAGAGTGAAATCATGGAACAGCAAGTCGTCACCGGCATCGCCTTCTCCAAGGACGAGGCGCAAATCTCGATCCGCCGCGTGCAGGACAAACCCGGGGTCGCCGCCGCGATCTTCGGCCCGCTCGCCGACGCCAGCATCAACGTCGACATGATCGTGCAGAACGTCTCGGCCGACGGCGCCACCACCGACCTCACTTTCACCGTGCCCTCGGCGGACTACGAGCGGGCGCGAGTCACCCTCGACAAGGCCAAGAGCGCGATCGGCTTCGAACGGCTGGACGGGGCGACCGACGTCGCCAAGGTCTCGGTGATCGGCATCGGCATGAGGAGCCACGCCGGGGTGGCGGCGAGCGCGTTCAAGGCGCTGTCGCAGCAGAAGATCAATATCCTCGCCATCACCACCTCGGAGATCAAGTTCTCGGTGCTGATCAAAGCCGCGCAGACCGATCTCGCGGTGCGCACCCTGCATACGCTGTACGGGCTGGACAAGTAACTCGAGTCAAAGACGCTATACCCTACGCGGCGGCGGTCGGCCGACCGAATGCGCTGCGTCGAATAACCAGGAGGAAATTGTGCCCATGCGTGTTGTCGCGCTCGAAGAACACTTTACCGTACCGGACCTGGTCCGCCGCATCGATCCTGCCGCCATCAGCCGCCGCGGTTTCCGGCCGAGAAAGCCGCCGGTCGGCCGTCCCAACCCGATCGAGCTGCTGCCCGACATCGGCGAGCGGCGCCTCAAGTCGATGGACGAGGCCGGCATTACGGTGCAGGTGCTCTCGAACACCGGTGCCGGCCCCGATATCGTGCCCGGCCCCGATGGCCTCGTCATTGCGCGCGAAATGAACAATTTTCTGGCGGCGGCGATCGCCCGCCATCCGGATCGCTTCGCGGGCTTCGCCGTGTTGCCGATGCAAAGTCCGGATGCCTGCGCCGCAGAGCTGGTGCGCGCCGTCAAAGAACTGCACTTCCTGGGCGCGCTCACCAATGGCACGACCGAGGGCCGCTTTCTCGACCACCCGAGCTATGACGGCCTGCTCGCGGCGGCCGTGGAACTCGACGTGCCGATCTACATCCATCCGCACCTAGCGCCGGAGCCGGTGCGGCAGGCCTATTATTCCGACCTGGAGCCGGGCGCGGCCCGCGTGCTGGAAGCCGCCGGCTGGGGCTGGCATTCGGAGACGGCGATTCACTTGCTGCGCTTGGTATTGGCGGGGACGCTCGACCGGCATCCGAAGCTCAAGATCATCATCGGCCACATGGGTGAAATGCTGCCGGTAATGCTGGACCGCATCGACGCCGTATTTTCGCTCGATATCGACCACCTGAAGCGCCCGATCAGCCGCACGATCCTCGATCAGGTCTGGCTCACGACCAGCGGCATCTTCAGCGAGCCGCCGCTCTTGGCCGCGCAGATGACCTTCGGCATGGACCGCATCATGTTCTCGGTCGACTACCCTTATGCTCCCAATATGAAGGGTCGCGCCTTCCTCGACCGCATCTCGCTGGCGCCAACCGACATGGCCAAGCTCACGCACGGCAATGCGGACGCGCTGCTGAAGTTGAAGAGCTGAGCGGGATGAATGGGCTTGGCCCATAAATCGCGATAGCCGGCAGCCCACGTGCCAAAGCGGTCCGCTAGCCCGCCGTCCGCTGCACCGCAGCGCATTTCCGACTGGTAAACCGCTGTCACCGGTTTGGCTTGCCCCTTGCATAGGCCATTGGCTATAGCCTCAGTCATATGCGGCTGCGCGTGCCGGATTCGCGGTCGCTATTCGTACATGATTGGGCCGTAAACCGGCCGTGGCCGGTGCCGCGGCTTTAAGGACCTCAATGATGCGTGGCGCGCTGGGCGGGCCGCGCGTGCTGTTACGCCGGCTTCGCGAAGTGATGGCGGAGCCGGTCAGCGCGCAGGATCGCCTCGACAAGGTGGTGGTGCTGATCGCCGCCAACATGGTGGCGGAGGTGTGCTCTGTCTACGTCTTGCGCGTAGACGGAACGCTCGAGCTATACGCCACCGAGGGCTTGAAGCGCGAAGCCGTCCACGAAACCGTGCTAAAGGCCGACGAAGGCCTGGTCGGCCTGGTCGCCAGCGAGGCCAATCCGATCAACCTATCGGACGCGCAGGCGCACCCGGCCTTCTCCTTCCGCCCGGAAACCGGCGAAGAAATCTACCACTCGTTCCTCGGCGTGCCGGTGCTGCGCGCGGGCAATACGCTCGGCGTGCTGGTGGTGCAGAACCGCGCACGCCGCACCTATACCGAGGAGGAAGAAGAGGCGCTGCAGACCACGGCGATGGTGCTCGCCGAGATGATCGCTTCGGGCGAATTGTCCTCGATCGCCCGCCCAGGCGCCGAGCCGGTCGCGCGTCACGCACTCCATATTTCGGGCACCGCGCTGGCCGACGGCATCGCGCTCGGCCATGTGGTGCTGCACGAGCCGCGCGTGGTCATCACCAATGTCATCGCCGACGACGTGCCGCGGGAGCTCAAGCGGCTGGACGCGGCCATCGCCACGTTCCGCGCCGACCTCGACCGCATGCTCGAGCACGGCGACGTGGCCGACGGCGGCGAGCATCGCGAGGTGCTCGAAGCCTACCGCATGTTCGGCTACGACCAGGGCTGGCTGCACAAAATGCGCGAGGCGGTGATGACCGGCCTCACCGCCGAGGCCGGCGTCGAACGCGTGCAGTCGGATACCCGCGCGCGCATGCTGCGTGCCTCCGATCCTTACCTGCGCGACCGCCTGCACGACCTCGACGATCTCGCCAACCGGCTGATGCGCGTGCTGATGGGGCAGGATCACGCGCCCACGCGCGAGCAATTGCCGGAGAACGCCATCCTGGTCGCGCGCTCGATGAGCCCGGCGGCGCTGCTCGACTACGACCGCAAGAGGCTGCGCGGCCTGGTGCTGGAGGAAGGCGGGCCGACCTCGCATGTCTCGATCGTGGCGCGCGCGCTCGGCATTCCGACCGTCGGCGAGATCGCCAACGCCCCCGGCCTGGTCGAGCCGGGCGACGCCATTATCGTCGACGGCACCACCGGTGACGTGCATATGCGGCCGCCGTCCGATATCGAAACCGCCTATGCCGAGCGGGTGAAGCTGCGGGCGCGGCGGCAGGCGCAATACCACGCGCTACGCGACAAGCCTTGCGTCACCAGGGACGGCCATAAGTTCGCGCTGATGATCAATGCGGGTCTCACCATCGACTTGCCGCATCTCGACGAGACGGGCGCCGCCGGCATCGGCCTGTTCCGCACCGAAATGCAGTTCATGGTCGCCGATACGCTGCCGCGCACCAACGAGCAGCTCGGGCTTTACCGCGCCGTGCTCGATGCGGCGGGGAAAAGACCGGTGACCTTCCGCACCCTCGACATCGGCGGCGACAAGGTGCTGCCCTACATGCGCAATATCGAGGAGGAAAACCCGGCGCTCGGCTGGCGCGCCATCCGGCTTGGTCTCGACCGGCCCGGCCTGCTGCGCAGCCAGGTGCGCGCGTTGCTGCGCGCCGCCGGCGGGCGCGAACTGCGCATCATGTTTCCGATGATCGCCATGGTGGAGGAGTTCGACAAGGCCAAGTCGCTGGTCGAGATCGAGCTGACGCATCTGCGCCGTCACGGCCATGCGCTGCCCGAGCGGGTGCACATCGGCACCATGCTGGAAGTGCCCGCGCTCCTATTCCAGCTCGATGAATTGCTCGCCCGCGTCGATTTCCTCTCAGTCGGCTCCAACGACCTGATGCAGTTCCTCTATGCCGCCGATCGCGGCAATGCGCGGGTGTCGCAGCGCTTCGACCCGCTGTCGGCGCCGGTGCTGCGCGCGCTCAAGGAGATCGCCGACAAAGGCCGCGAGCACGGCAAGCCAGTGGCGCTGTGCGGCGAGCTTGCCTCGCAGCCGATCGGCGCGCTGGCGCTCGCCATTCTCGGCTTCCGCTCGCTGTCGCTGTCGCCGTCGGCGGTAGGCCCCATCAAGGCGCTGCTGCTCGATCTCGATTGCCGCAAGGGCGAGAGCGCGATTTTGCCGTTCCTCGATCAGCCGGTCGGCAGCGTGTCGATCCGCCATAAGCTCGAAGGCTTCGCGGCGGCCGAGGGACTGCTGCTTTGATCGCGCTGCCGCAACACCGGCTCGATGCCCTGCTCGCCCGCAACGACCTGGTGGAGCGCGAGCTCGCGACCAATCTGGGCCGCGACGACTACGTCAAGCTGTCGCGCGAATTCGCCGAGCTCGCTCCGGTCATCGAAGCGATTAAGGCCTATCGCGCGGTCACCGCCGAGATTGCCGACCTCGACGCGCTCGCCTCAGACGCCGCGACCGATCCTGAGATGCGCAAAATGGCCGAGGCCGAGAAGCCGGCACTGCAGGCCCGCAGGGATAGGCTCGAACGCCAGCTCCAGCTCGCACTCATTCCCAAAGACGCGATGGACGACCACGACGCCATTCTGGAAATCCGCGCCGGCACCGGCGGCGACGAGGCCGCATTGTTCGCCGGCGACCTATTCCGCATGTACGAACGCTACGCCGCCAAGCAGGGCTGGAAAACGGAAGTGCTGTCGATCAGCGAAGGCACCAAAGGCGGCTTCAAGGAAATCGTCGCCGAGGTGCACGGCCGCGGCGTCTTCGCCAAGCTTAAATTCGAATCGGGCGTGCACCGCGTGCAGCGCGTGCCCGACACCGAAGCTTCCGGCCGCATCCATACCTCGGCCGCGACGGTCGCCGTGCTGCCCGAGGTGGAGGACGTCGACATCGACATCAACGAGGCCGATCTCAAGATCGACACCATGCGCGCGCAAGGCGCCGGCGGCCAGCACGTCAACAAGACCGAATCCGCCATCCGCATCACCCATTTGCCGAGCGGCATCGTGGTCTTCGTGCAGGAGGAGCGCTCGCAGCACAAGAACAAGGCCAAGGCGATGACCATGCTGCGCGCCAAGCTCTACGACCAGCAACGCAGCAAGCTCGATGCCGAACGCGCCGCCGAACGGCGTGGGCAGATCGGCACGGGCGACCGCTCCGAGCGCATCCGCACCTATAATTTTCCGCAAGGCCGCGTCACCGATCACCGCATCAATCTGACGCTGCACAAGCTGCCGCAGGTGATGGAAGGCGAGGCGCTGCACGAGGTCATCGACGCGCTCATCACCGAGCATCAGGCCGAATTGCTGGCGGCCGAAGGCGCCACGTGACCGACGCGCCCGGACTGAATGCCGGCGTTTCGGTCGCGGAAGCGACCCATCTCTTGACGCAAGCATTCCGTCTGGCCGGCATCGAGGAGCCGGAGGTCGATGCCCGCGCTCTGCTCGGCCATGCGCTACAGCTCGAGCGCGCGCAATTGATCTCGCATTCGGAGCGCATCCTCGATGCGCATGAAGCCGCGACGATCTCGGCCTTCGCCGCCCGCCGCCTTAAGCGCGAGCCGGTCTCGCGTATTGTCGGGCACCGAGAATTTTGGAACGTCATGCTGAAGTTGGGCCCGGACGTGCTGGACCCGAGGCCGGACACCGAGACCGTGGTCGAGGCCGCGCTCGACCATATCGTGCGCGGCCGCTTACTGATGGAACGGCTGCGCATTCTCGATATCGGCACCGGCTCGGGCGCGCTGCTGCTGGCGCTGCTCAGCGAATTGCCTAACGCACTCGGTACCGGCACCGATATCAGCGCGGCAGCGCTCGACATCGCGCGCGCCAATGCCGAACGCAACGGGCTCGCCGGCCGCTGCGCATTCGTCGCCTGCGATATCGCCGCCAGCCTGCAGGGCCCCTTCGATCTCATCGTCTCCAACCCGCCTTATGTGGCGCGCGGCGGCATTGCATCGCTCGCGCCGGAAGTGCGCGACTACGACCCGGCGATTGCGCTCGACGGCGGCGCCGACGGTCTAGATGGTTACCGCGCCATCGCCGCGGACGCCCACCGCCTGCTGGCGCCGGGCGGTAGGCTGATCGTGGAGTTGGGCGCGGGCCAGGAAGCCGCGGTCCGCGCACTGTTTACCAAAGCTGGTTTGACGGTTGCGGCTGTGCGTAACGATTTGGCTGGAATACCGCGCGCGCTCAGTGCCTCTATCGCGGCATAAACAGGTCTTAATTTGATAAGGCGAAATGCGCAGACCTCCGTTGCGGGCGAAAATATCGCTTGGAATATGGCGCGGAAACGACTAGCTTCCCCTCAACGGAATCGACCCGTGAGCGTTGCATCGCCTGGAACCCCCGAGCAAAGAGGCTCTGTGTGGCGGCGGCGCAAAACCGATGACGAAACGCCGGCTTAAAGAAGACGGCAGACGAAATCGCCAGAGACGGGTTCGAACGCTTCACCGGTTGGGCGCATCAGATTTTTAAACTTTGACGATGCGCGTAACAAGAGTTTGGCACCGCCGCGAACTATCGCGGCCATGGGGTTGCTGCGGTTATCGCGATAAAGATCGCAAATGTTCGAGCAATCGCGCAAGGGTCGGCGCCGGTCGTGGCCGCGCGGCGAGATGCGTGTGGACTTGAGACTAAGTTGGGCGTGCAGTTTCGATACAACGGTTGGCGGCGCGTGCCGCGGTAAAGTTGAAAGGTTGCGAATAGGAAAATGATGAGAAACGGTCAGAAGCGCATGCGGGGTCGCAACAATAACCAGCACCGCAAAAGCCAGAATCCGCTGACTCGCGTCTATGAGTCGAACGGGCCCGACGTGAAGATCCGTGGCACCGCCTCGCACATCGCGGAAAAATACATCCAGCTCGCGCGCGATTCTCAGAGCTCCGGGGATCCGGTGGCGGCCGAGAATTATTATCAGCACGCCGAACATTATTTCCGTCTGATCGCGGCCGCGCAGGAGCAGTTCCGCCAGCAGAACCCCTATTACAATCAGCAGCCGCAAACGGGCCAGAGCGGAGCGCAAGGCGCCGCCGACGACAACTTCGACGACGATGACGACGGCCAGCCTTTCATGGGCCAGAACGAGCCTGGCTTCGCGCCGCAGCCGCCCGCGCCGCAGGCGCAGCCTTATCTGCCGCGCGACGCACAGCCGTTCCCGCCGCGCGATCAGCAGCAGCCGCGCCCACAACAGCAGCCCTATGCGCAGCCCGCAGTTCAGGCCGGCAATGTTGCCGTTCCGGATCCGAACGCCCTGCCGGCCTTCATCACTGGCAGCCAACCGCAGCCGACTGCCGCTCCGAACGCCAATCAGGGCTATGGGCAGAACGGCCAGGAACAAGGCGACCGCCCGGATCGTTTCGGACACCGTCGGCGCCGGCGTCACCGCGGCGGCGGTTACCGCCCCGATCGCCCGGAGAATTTCGGCAATGCCAATCCGCAGGGCGCGGCGCCGCAGCCGATGCCAAGCGATGGCGGCGACGACCGTCAGCCGGATTGATCCAAAATACGTGCCCCGGATGCGGCGCAGCACGAAGTGGTGCGCCGCTGATCCGGGGCCTTACCAAATTCCGAACTTGCAACAATCCCGGTTCTGCAGCGCACCGTTCGCCGTAACGCGTGGAAGCCGCGCGCGAACGTACTGATGGCTCACGCTGCGCCGCGTCCGGGACACGAGCGCAATTACCCGCCCGGCGACGGCGCCAGTGCGGGCTCGAGCGCCGGCACCAGGCGGCGCTTGACGCGGCGCGCCGGGATGGCGCGGTAGACCTGCTTGGTCGCTTCCACCATATGCACGCCAGCGAACGGCGCCGACAGCGTTGCGCCGGTGCGCTCCCAGGCGACGGCCGAACGCAGGAACCAGCCGCGCGCGATCGGCGGCACATAGAGTGCCTCGCTCCATCCGGTCGGCGTGAACCAGGTCTCGCGCAACAGCTGATTGATCTGCGAGCGCGAATAAGGCCGGCCGTGGCCGAACGGCGTCGTATCCATGCGCGCCCACAGTCCGCGCCGGTTGGGCACGACGACCAAGAGCCGCCCGCCCGACGCCAGCACACGCCATGCCTCGCGCAACAGCGCGGCGGGGTCGTGCGTCATTTCCAGAGCGTGCACCAGCAACACACGGTCGACCGCGCTGTCGGGCAAGGGCAGTTCGTTCTCGTCCACCAACGCCGAGAGCGCCGGGCGCGCGGTCGGCCATTTCACCACGCCCTGCCCGGCCGGCATGAAGGCGAGGCAGCGTTCGGCTTCCTCGCGGAACAGGCCGAGATAGGGCGAGGCGTAGCCGATGCCGAGCACACGCAGGCCGACGGTATCGCCCCACAGTCCGCGAATGCCGCGGCCGACGAAGCGGCGCGCCACCACGCCCAAGCGCTGGCCGTAAAAGTTGCGTAGATCCACGACGTCGATCGACATGCGGTGAAAATACCACGATCCGCCCGTCCGCGTCCTTCGGCCGCCGGTGCATTGGCTCTAAACTGGGACCCCGCCGGAAACCCCCGATTCAGACTGGCATGGGAATACGCGTTGCGGGGATACGACGCCATTCGAAGGCGTGTTACGGTGAACGCGTTTACCAGAGGATCGCGCCATGCCCGCGGAAACCCGCCTGTTTCTCTGCCTGAAGGACAATTACGGGGTGCTGCTGCATGACTCGGAGAGTGGGGCCACCGCCTCTATTGACGCGCCCGAGGCGGCGCCGATCGAGGCCGCGCTCAAGGCCACCGGCTGGAAGCTCACCGATATTCTGGTCACCCACCATCACGCCGACCACACCGGCGGCATTACGGCGCTCAAGGACAAATACAAATGCCGTGTGGTGGCGCCAACGGCGGAAGCCGACACGATCCCGGCGGTGGATCAAACCGTGCGCGAGGGCGACAAGGTGACGGTCGGAAAATTGACCGGCAGCGTGATCGAGACGCCGGGCCACACCAATGGCCACATCGCCTACTGGTTCCACGCCGACAAGCTCGCTTTCGTCGGCGACACGCTGTTCTCGATCGGCTGCGGCCGTGTCATCGAGGGCACGCCCGGGATGATGTGGCGCTCGCTGGTCAAGCTGCGCGATCTGCCGAACGATACCGAAATCTACTGCGGGCACGAATACACCGCCGCCAATATCCGCTTCGCGCGCACCATTGAACCGAACAATCCGGTGCTGGCAGCACGCGAGGTGCAGGTGAAGCAGCAGCTCGCGCAAGGCGAGCCGACGATTCCGGTCACCATCGGCGACGAGAAACTGGCCAATCCGTTCCTGCGCGCCGATCAGCCGGAGGTGGCCGCCGGCATCGGCATGACCGGCAAGGCGGCGGCGCAGGTGTTCGCGGAAATCAGGGCGCGGAAGAATAAATTCTGATGGCGCGCATGCCCACCGCCGCCGACATCATCCGCGCGCTCGCGCTCGCGCCACACCCGGAAGGCGGCCACTACCGCGAGACGTTCCGCGATCCGCGCGTCATCGACGGCCGCGCCGCCTCTACCTCGATCTACTTCCTGCTCAAACGCGGCGAGCGCTCGCACTGGCACCGCATCGACGCGGTCGAGATCTGGCACTACTACGCCGGCGCACCGCTCAAGCTAGAGGTGGTGGACGGCGCCAAAGAGGAGATCGTGCGGCTCGGCGCCGATATCCATGCCGGCGAGGTTCCGCAATTCACGGTGCCGGCGCGCGCCTGGCAGGCGGCGGAGTCCTCGGGCGACTGGACACTGGTCGGCTGTACGGTCGCGCCCGGTTTTTCCTTCGATGGCTTCGAACTGGCGCCGGCGAACTGGTCGCCGGACGACAAAACGCGATAAAACGCCGAACGAAGCAATAAGGGGAAACGCCAGTGCCGAACAAACTCGACGAAGCGCGCGAACAGCTCGCGCGCGCCAACCGCATGATTGCCAACGAAGGCGTGCTCGACGCTTTCGGCCACGTTACCATGCGCCATCCGACCGATCCCGGGCGCTATTTGATGTCGCGCTCGCGCGGCCCGGAATTGGTGCAGCCGGAGGACATCCACGAATTCACCCTCGACTCGCAGATCGTCAAGCCTATCGAAGCGCGGCTTTACGGCGAGCGCGTCATCCACGGCGAGATCTACAAGGCGCGGCCGGAGGTGAATGCGGTGTGCCACCATCACGCGCCGTCGATCCTGCCGTTCTGCATTTCCGGCGCCGAGCTCAAACCGGTCTATCATCTCGGCGCGACGCTCGGCGACAAGGCGCCATTCTGGGACAGCCGCGACGAATTCGGCGACACCAGCCTGATCCTGGCGAAGCCCGAAGAGGGCGCTTCGCTGGCGCGTGCGCTCGGGTCCTATTGGATCGTGCTGATGCGCCGGCACGGCGCGACCGTCGCCGGCAAGACGCTGGAGGAACTGACCTTCCGCACGATCTACACCGCGCGCAATGCGGCGATGCAGATCCAGGCCCACACGCTTGGACATGTCTCGCCGCTCAACGCGGGCGAAACCGCGCTCGCCGGCGAATACAATCTGCGGCCGGGACCGGTGATGCGCGCCTGGGAATATTGGTCGGTTCGGCTCGACAAGGCGGAAGGCGCCATGCTCAAGCGCGCCGCCAAACCCGCGCGCCGCGCAAACAAGCGCTCCAAGGTCAAGAGTAAACGCATACGCTAGGCGAAATACTGCCCGCCGTTCGCCGACAGCGTCGAGCCGGTGATCAGGCCGGCGTCGTCGGAGGCGAGAAACACCACGCAGCGCGCGATCTCCTCCGGCTCGCCGAGGCGGCCGATCGGGATCTGCGGCAGGATCGACTTCTCCAGCACGTCTTTCGGCACTGCCTGCACCATCTCGGTATTGATGTAGCCGGGACAGATCGCGTTCACGGTGATGCCGGCGCGCGCGCCTTCCTGCGCCAGCGCCTTGGTGAAGCCAATCTCGCCGGCCTTGGAAGCCGAGTAATTGCTCTGCCCCATCTGGCCTTTCTGGCCGTTGATCGACGAGATGTTGACGATGCGGCCGAACTTGCGCTCGCGCATGCCTTCGATCACCTGCCGGCACATGTTGAATAGCGAGCCGAGATTGGTGTTGATCACCTCGGTCCATTGCTCCGGCTTCATGCGATGCAGCATGGCGTCGCGCGTGATGCCGGCATTGTTGATCAGCACTTCAACCGGGCCGAGTTCGGCCTGCACCTTCTTCACGCCGTCGGCGCAGGCGTCAAAGGACGACACGTCCCATTTGAACACCGCAATGCCGGTCTCGCCCTTGAATTTCTGCGCCGCCTCGTC
Organism: uncultured Alphaproteobacteria bacterium; assembly: GCA_963772235.1. Lineage (GTDB taxonomy): Bacteria > Pseudomonadota > Alphaproteobacteria > Rhizobiales > Xanthobacteraceae > Pseudolabrys. The sequence continues at coordinate 182,673 of CAVYWI010000018.1, read as the reverse complement.
GTTGCCGCCGTAATTGGCGGCGACCTTGTAGCCGGCCGCTTTCAGCGCTTTCGAGATGGCCGCCCCGATGCCGCGGGTACCGCCCGTGACCAACGCAACGCGTGACATACCCAATTCCTCCCAAAACTTTTTTCGTCATACCCTGCTTTGTGCCGGGCATCCACGTCATGCTGACAGCTTAAAGACGTGCATGGCCGGCACAAGGCCAGCCATGACGCAGATCAATCTCGTTGTGCGCTGCGGGACGATCAGCGCTCCACATACCCTCGCATGGCGCGTGTCCGCGCGGCCTAGGCGCGCTCCACGCACATAGCAATTCCCATTCCGCCACCGATGCAGAGCGTGGCGAGCCCCTTCTTGGCGTTGCGCTTCTGCATTTCGTACAGCAGCGTCGTCAGAATGCGCGCGCCGGAAGCGCCGATCGGATGGCCGATGGCGATGGCGCCGCCATTGACGTTGACCTTGGAGGTATCCCAGCCGAGGTCCTTGTTGACCGCGCAAGCCTGCGCGGCGAAGGCTTCGTTGGCTTCGATCAGGTCGAGGTCTTCTTTCTTCCAGCCGGCCTTCTTGAGCGCCGCGCGGGACGCCGGAATCGGTCCCGTGCCCATGATCGCCGGATCGACGCCGGCATGCGCCCACGACACGATGCGCGCGAGCGGCGTCTTGCCGAGCTTGGCGGCTTCGCGAGGCCTTCATCAGCACCACCGCGGCGGCGCCGTCATTGATGCCGGAGGCGCTTGCCGCCGTCACCGTGCCTTCCTTGTCGAAAGCGGGCCGCAGCTTGGAAATTCGCCTCGAGCGTCACGCCCTTCTTCGGATATTCGTCGGTGTCGACGACGATGTCGCCCTTGCGCGACTTGATGGTGACCGGGACGATCTCGTCCTTGAACTTGCCGGCCGCCATCGCCGCTTCAGCCTTGTTCTGCGAGGCGACGGCGAATTCGTCCTGCATCTGGCGGGTGATCTGCCATTGCTTGGCGACGTTCTCGGCGGTGTTGCCCATGTGGTAGCCGTTGAAGGCGTCCCACAGCCCGTCCTTGATCATCGTGTCGATCATCTCGAAGTTGCCCATCTTCACGCCACCGCGCAGATGCTGGCAGTGCGGCGCCATACTCATCGACTCCTGGCCGCCCGCCACCACGATCTCGGCGTCGCCGTTGGCGATCTGCTGGAAGCCGAGCGCGACCGTGCGCAGGCCGGAACCGCATAGCTGGTTCACGCCCCAGGCGGGGCTTTCGACCGGAATGCCGGCCGCGATCGACGCCTGCCGCGCCGGGTTCTGACCCTGACCCGCGCTCAGGATCTGGCCCATGATGACCTCGCTGACGCGGGCGCCTTCGACGCCGGCCCTCTGCAAGGCCGCCTGAATTGCGGTCTTGCCGAGCTCATGCGCCGGCAGATTGGCGAACGCCCCATTAAACGCGCCGACCGGTGTGCGGGCGGCGCTGACAATGACGATATCGTCCTTCATCCGAAACTCCTTTTGGCGGGCGGTTGCGTGGCAGGGTGGCCATCTGGCGCTGCCGCATCCTCGGCAGGCCGGGCAACCCTGTCAACAACGAGCTATCTGAAGATATCAGCTAGAATTGGTGGTTTCTTGACCTTTCTCAAGGATTGCCGCACTGCCCTCCAATCCTGCCGCGATGCCACAAAACGGTGGCCCGCCGGCGCGGAAACCGGCTATGCTTAAGCTCTGGGCAGGGGCTTAGCGAACACCATGACAGACGAAAAAGAGCCAATCACAATCAAAAAATACGCCAACCGGCGGCTCTATAATACCGGGACCAGCGCCTACGTGACGCTCGAGGATCTCGCCACCATGGTAAAGGATGGCGAGAATTTCGTCGTCTTCGACGCCAAATCCGGCGAAGACATCACCCGTTCGGTGCTGGCGCAGATCATCTTCGAGCAGGAGAACAAGGAAGGCCAAAGCCTGTTGCCGATCGCCTTCCTGCGGCAATTGATCCGCTTCTACGGCGACAGCATGCAGATGCTGGTGCCGCGCTTCCTCGAACAATCGATGTCGTCGCTCACCAGCCAGCAGGGCAAATTTCGCGAGCAGATGGCGCAGGCCTTCGGCGGCGTCGGTTTCGGTCCGCTCGAGGATCAGGTGCGGCGAAACATGGAAATGTTCGAAAAGACCTTCGCCATGTTCGCGCCCTTCGCGCGCGGCCAGGGCAAGGCGGCCGACGAAAAGCCGCAAGGCTCGCGGCGGCGAAATGGACGATCTCAAGCGCCAGCTCGACGATTTGCAGAAGCGGATCGACAAGCTGGGCAGCAAGGAATAGCGCGCCAATCGCCGCTTCAGCGGCCGGCCGGTTTTCGGACTACGCCGTCGCCGTGCGACCCTTGAGCCAAGGCCGCTCGTCGCTTGCCAGCCCGCTCAGTGCGCCTTGCAGGAAATCGCAACCCCAATCCGCCAACAGCTTCGCGGCTTCCTCGTCCTGCACCCATTCGGCGACGGTCTTGAGACCGAGCCGGCGCGATAGATCGATCAGCGTGTGCACGAAGGCGCGGTCGTCGCTCGACTTCACGATGTTCTGCACGAAGGCGCCGTCGATCTTGACGATGTCGACGCCGAGCTTGCGCAAATTGCGGAACGAGGTGTGGCCGGCGCCGAAATCGTCGATGGCGATGCGGCAACCGAGGTCCTTGACGCGGGTGACGAAGCCGCGCGCGTCGTGCAGGTCCTGGATCGCCGCGGTCTCGGTGATTTCGACGATCAGCCGCTCGGCCGCGCCGGAATTGGCGCGCAGCAAGGCGCCGAGGCCCGTCCACCAGTCCGGATCGACGGCGGAGGCCGGCGAGACATTGACGCTGGCGGTCAGATCGGGTGCCGTGGCCAACTCGCCGACCACCAGTTCGAGCACGCGGTAGTCCAGCATGCGCATCAGCCCGACCCGCTCGGCCACCGGGATGATCTCGTGGGCGTGGGCAATACGGCCGTCCGGGCGGCGCACGCGCATCAGACATTCGTAGAATGCGATCTTGCGGGTTTTCGTCTCGACCACCGGCTCATAGGCGAGCGCGATCCGCCGTTCGTTGAGCGCGGCCACGATCTCGTCGGTCGCGCGCACGCTATCGCGGCGCAGCGCGTCGCGCTCCACGTTCGGCCGATAGGGGACGAACGAGCCGTGCCGTTTGAGGCGGGCGGCATGCAGCGCGTCCTGCGCGCGGCTGTAGATTTCCGGCACGGTGCGGGCATGGCGCGGCGCGGTTACGCCGCCGATCGTCACCGTCACCGCCACCGGTCCGGCTGCGGTTAAAACGGTCTCGTCGCGCACGCCGGTGAGCAGTCGGTCGGCGGCGACTGCCAATTCGTCCGTCGTGCAGGTCGTCAGGATGACGCCGAACTTGTTGCCGGAGAAGCGGCCAAGGAAATCCTTGCCGCGCAGGCGCGCTCGAATGCGCTTGGCGACCTGCGCAATCACTTCCTCGGCGACATCGAAGCCGTAGCACTCGTTGAGATGGGCGAGATGGTCGATGGCGACCAACAGGAAGCCCAACGAGCCGCGGAAGCGCACCGCATCCTCGAGCTTGGCGCCGAGCACCTCGGTCAGGTGCGCGCGGTTCATTTCGCCGGTCAGGGGATCGAATTTCGCGAGCTGGATGAGCGAGCATTCGCGTTCGTGGCGTTCGGTGATCACCCGCACGATGCCGAGCGCGCGCACCGGCTTGCCGTCTGCCCCGGCGAACCAGCGGCCGGTGTCTTCCAGCCAAATCGTTTCGCCGTTGCCGCGGCGGAAGCCGTATTGCACCTGATAGGGAACGCCGATGCCAGTATCGCCTTGACTGGAACGAGTGATCGCGTCGAGCCGGCTCTGCCCGTCTTCGGCATCGACATGCTGTGCGAAGCTGCGGCCGCTGGCGAGGTCGGCGAGGTGGTCGGCGATGCCGAGCACGGTCGTGGCATTGCCGCTCCAGCACCAGCGCGTCGGTGTCGAGCCGCCATTCGTAAGCGACGTCGCCGATCGCCCTGAGAACCTCCGCGGCGTCGGGGACACCGGCCGGTTGTTCAATTCGGGTCACGCTCGCCCCTTTTTGGGAACGCCTCGTCGCGCCGGGCGTTGCTTGCCTGATGGGTTAAGCGGCGAAATCTACGGGCAACATTTAAACAATTCGACAAAGCGCCCGGATTAACCGCTTTCAGCATGGCTTTGGCCTGCGGCACAGCGCTTGCGATGACAAGGTCATACAAGAGCCTGTTGTCCCGAAACGAGACAGTCGATGCGTGTTGGCAAAATCAGAAAAGTGGTGCCCCGGCAGGCAGACCCGACGCCGCGCGACGCGGAACCGGCTGCCGAGCAAGCCGCTCCGAGCCGTGCGATGGTTGCGCTGACGCCCGCCGCTGGTTTGCGCCCGCCACCGGAGACGCACCACCAGGCGGCGTTCCTTGCTCAGTTGCTGGCGACCAAGGACCAGCATCCACAGACCCGCGAGCGCCGACGCGCCACACCGGACGACGTCATCGCCGCCTATCGCGCCACCGCGGCGCTAAACCGTTTCGGGTAATGCGCTAGTAGCCGAGCGCGCAGCCATCCTTGCGTGGCTCGGAGCCAGCGATCAGCACGCCGCGATCCCAATCGATCTTGATGGTCTGCGCGCCGCCCCAGGGCGTGGGCGCGAATACGACGTCGTGGCCGCGCGCTTTGAGGCCCTCGATGGTCGCCGCCGGCGTGCCGGTCTCGACCACCGTCTGCTCGCCTTCGAAGAAAAACCGCGGCGTGTCGATCGCCTGCTGCACATCCATGCCGTAATCCAGCATGTTGTTGACGATCTGCACGTGGCCCATCGGCTGGTAGTGCGCGCCCATAACGCCGAAGCTCATGTCGCAGCGGCCGCCGCGCATGGCCATGCGCCGGAATGATGGTGTGCATCGGCCGCTTGTCCGGGCCGAATATGTTGGGATGATCGGCCTCCAGCGTGAAGCAGGCGCCGCGATTGGTCAGCAGGATGCCGGTCTTCTCGGTGCAGATGCCGGAGCCGAAATGCGAAAACAGCGTGTTGATGAACGACACCGCCATGCGGTCGCGGTCGACCACGCGTGAGATAGACGGTGTCGCTGCCGGGCGTCGGCGCGCTCGGCAGCTTGACGCGCTTTTTCAGATCGATCTTGGCGGCGAGCTTCTTGGCAAAACCTTTGTCGAGCAGATCGGCGACCGCGATGCGCATATGCGCGGCGTCGGCGAGATGCGTGTCGCGCACGGCAAAGCCCAGCCGCGCGGCTTCCAGCACCAGATGGAAACGCTCGGGGCCGAGCGGATCGAGCGCCGCGAGATCGAAATTCTCCAGGATGTTGAGCATCACCAGCGCGGTGAGCCCCTGCCCGTTCGGCGGCATTTCGATGAGATCGAGGCCGCGATAATTGCTCGAGATCGGCGTCACCGCGTCGCCGCGGTGGCGCGCGAAATCCTCCGGCGTCAGAAACGAGCCGCGTGCCGCGACGGTCGCCGCCATGTCGTCGGCGATCTCGCCCTCGTAGAAGGCGCGCGCGCCCTTGGCGGCGATCGTCTTCAGCGTCGCGGCCAAAGCCGGAAAGCGGATCACGTCGCCTTCCTTCGGCGCGGCGCCGTTGAACAGATAATGCTTGGCGGCGCCGGGATCGGCCTGCAGCTTGCCGACGTAGCGGCTCCAGTCCCAGGCCACGCGCGCCGCCACCGGAAAGCCGCCCTCGGCGTATTTGATCGCCGCCGACAGCGCGCGGTCGAGCCCGAAGCGGCCATGCGCTTTCAGGATCGCCTCCCAGGCATCGATCGCGCCCGGGCACGGTGACGGCGTGGATCGAGTCTGCCGATCTCGTCCATGCCCTTCGCGCGCAGCGCGTCGTATGAGGCCTTGGCGCCGGCGCGGCCGGAGCCGTTGTAGCCCGAGACCGGCTTGCCCGGCTGCGACACCAGCCAGTAGCAATCGCCGCCGATGCCGGTCATCTGCGGCTCGACCACGCAGAGCGTCGCCACTGCGGCTACCGCGGCATCGGCCGCATTGCCGCCGGCGCGCAGCATGTCGATCGCGGCCAAGGTCGCCAGCGGATGCGAGGTCGCCGCCATGGCATCGCAGGCGATCACGGGCGAGCGGCCGGGGAGCTGGAAATCGCGGCTCATCGTCTTTCCAATTGTTAGAGGCGTCAGGAGGTGGTGTGTTCGGTGGGCTCGGCGATTTTCGGCGCCGGCTCAGCGGGTGTGGGCGCCGGCTCTACGGCGGCAGGCGCTGGTTCGGCATGTTCGATAACTGGATCGCGCCGCCGGGAGCGCATCGGCAAGGCGAAGCCGCCGACCACGTCGAAGAAGCTCATCACCAGGAGCAGGAAGAAGGTCGCGCTCGCCGCCTGCTTCACCAGAAGGAATTCGGCGGCCATGCCGACGAACAAGAGCAGCGCCAGGCCGTGATCGACGACGGTGCGGCGGCCGATGCGGACCACTTTCATCATCTCGACGAACAGCAACAGGATCGCCAGCGTGACCAGCACGTCGCCGCCCGACATCGCCCAATCGGCGCCGGACTTCATGTGCACGGTCGCCAGCGTGCCGGTCCAGCTCACGCCCGGCATCAGGAAGGCGACGATGTTGTAGATCGCGAAGGGGACCAGAAGGAGAGGAAAGCCGATGAGGAACATGAGCCTTCCTCCAGCGGCGGCTTACGCCTCGGTCTTCACCTTCAGCACCTGGCGGCCCTTGTACATGCCGGTCTTCAGGTCGATGTGGTGCGGACGGCGCAATTCGCCGGAATCCTTGTCCTCGACATAAGTCGGCTGCTTGAGCGCGTCGGCCGAACGGCGCATGCCGCGGCGCGACGGCGAGGTCTTTCTTTTCGGCACAGCCATGGGAAGCGGCTCCTGAAATCCAAGAATGTCGGTATGAAGGCGGGCTTATAGAGGATGCTTTCCGCCAAGGCTAGGGGGTGCCGCGGACGCAATGGGCCTCGCCCGGGGCCCGCCCTGAGCGGCCGACATAAAGGCCCGCCAGCCTGCGCAACCCTGGTCCGGGCTTATGCGCATTGCGGGCCACCGGGTTGGGCAGCACGGCGGCGAGCAGCGCCGCCTGGTAGCGGGAAAGGTCGCGCGCCGGTTTACCAAACGCATAACGGCTGCCGGCCTCGACGCCGAATTCGCCGTTCGGGCCCCATTCGGCGATATTGAGGTAAATTTCCAGGATCCGCCGCTTCGACAGCACCAGATCGATCCACAGCGCCAGCGGAAACTCCAGCGCCTTGCGCAGCCAGCTGCGCCCCGGCCACAGGAACAGGTTCTTCGCCACCTGCTGGGTGATGGTGGAACCGCCGCGGGCTTCTGAGAGGTCGTCGGCATCGGCGATGGCGTCGCGAATCTCGGCGAAGTCGACGCCGTGGTGGCTGCAGAAGCGTCCGTCCTCGGCGACGATAACCGCCAGCGAGAGCGCCGGCGAGATGCGCGACAACGGCACATAGTTGCGCTGCATTCGTTGGCCGGTGAGCAGCCGCCACAGCATCACGGTGGAGACCGGCTTGCCGACGGCATAAATCGGCACGATCAGATAGGGCAATAGCAGCAGCGCCAGCACGGCGAGCGCGGCCGCGCGCAACGGCCGCGGCAGCCGCGCCAGCCGAAGGATCGCGAAGCGTTTACCCGGCCGGGACACCATGGGACGAGATTAAACCATCCCAGACGCTATTTGACCTGCAACATTCTCTTTGCCGGGTGACCGGCGATGGCTAACAATGGTGCCATGGCGCAGAAAATGCCGTCACCGCCCCCGAACCCGCTGCGTCCGCTGCCGGTCCGCATGGCCCGGCTGCACGCGTGGCTGTTCATCGCCGTGCTCGTCGGCCTCGCGGTCATCGCCATTTCGCCGCCCGACTGGCGGTTGCCGACGCGCCTCTTGGTCGGCTGGAACGTCGGCCTCGCGCTTTATCTGGTGCTGATCCACAGGATGATCTGGCGCTGCGACGTCGCACGATTGCGCCAGCGCGCCAAGGAACAGGACGAGGGCGCCTTCGCCATTCTCTTGCTGTCGATGGCCGCGACACTGGCCAGCCTGGTCGCCATCGTGTTCGAGCTCGGCGGCTCGAAGCAGGCGGGCAACGCCTACACGGTCGTCCACGTGCTGCTGGCGATGGCGACACTCCTGCTGTCATGGGCGTTCATGCAGACGATCTTCTCGCTGCATTACGCGCACGAATATTACGGCGAAGGCCGCGATAAGAAGCTCGGCGGCCTGCATTTTCCCGGCGAGAGCGAACCCGACTATCGGGACTTCCTTTATTTTTCGCTGGTCATCGGCATGACGTCGCAGGTCTCCGACGTGGCCATCACCGGCAGGTCTATTCGGCGCGTGGCGGCGCTGCACGGCGTGCTGTCGTTCTTCTTCAATCTGACGGTGCTGGCGCTCACCGTGAACATGATCTCCAATCTACTATGACCGCGATCGTCGAGACCGTGCTGTTCATGCTGGCGGTTCTGGCCGCGGTCGCGGTCGCCGCCAAACGGCTGAACATCGCGCCATCGATCCTGCTGGTGGTCGCCGGCATCGGCATGGCGTTCATTCCCGGCCTGCCGAAAGTGACGCTGGCGCCCGAAGTCGTGCTGCTGGTGATCCTGCCGCCGCTGATCTATTCGGCCGGCGTCGCCATGAGCTGGCGCGAATTCCGCTTCAACTTAAGGCCGATCGCGCTGCTCGCCTTCGGCTGCGTCATCTTCACCACCTGCGCGGTGGCGGCGGCGGCACACTATCTGCTTAGGTTCGATTGGGCGGTCGGCTTCCTGCTCGGGGCCATCATCGCACCACCCGATGTGGTGGCGCCGCTGGCGATCGCGCGCCGACTCGGCCTGCCGCGCCGCATCGTGGTGGTGCTGGAGGGCGAAGGGCTGGCCAACGACGCCACCGCCCTCATCCTCTACCGCTTCGCGGTGGCGGCGGTGTCGATCGGCACGTTCTCGCTGCCGGAAGCATCCGGTACCTTCGCGCTGATCGTCGTCGGCGAAATCGTCTACGGCGTCATGGTCGGCTGGCTCAGTCTTCGGCTCAGGCAATGGGCGCGCGAACCGCGCGTCGAGATCACGCTGTCGCTGATGACGCCCTATCTCGCGTTCTGGGTGCCGGCGCATCTCGGCGGCTCCGGCGTGCTGGCAACCGTCGCCTGCGGGCTCTATGTGAGTTGGAACGGGCCGCGGCTGATCGCATCCGCCACGCGGCTGCAGGGCATCTTCTTCTGGGACCTGATCGTCTATCTGATCGAGGGCCTGGTGTTCCTGGTCACCGGCCTGCAGGCGCGCACGCTGATCGACGACGTGCATGTCTTCTCCATCCGCGAATTGCTGATCGCAACGGCACTGACGACGCTCATCGCTATTGTAGCGCGCTTCATCTGGGTATTTCCGGCGACCTATATCCCGCGCTGGGTGAGCCCGCGCTTGCGCCAGCGCGATCCGCCGCCGCCCTGGCAGGGCCCGTTCCTGATCGCGTTCACCGGCGTACGCGGCGTGGTGTCGCTCGCGGCCGCGCTGGCCATTCCCTATGCGCTCGCCAACGGCCAGCCGTTTCCGCACCGCGAACTGATCCTGTTCATCACTTTCGGCGTCATCATCGTCACCATTGTCGGGCAAGGGCTGATGCTGCCGGCGGTCGTGCGCTGGCTCGGCCTGACCAAGCTCGGCCAGATCGAGCGCAAGGACGAAATCAAGCGCGAATTGCGCGCGCGCCAGGCCGCCCTGAAGCAGGTCGAGAAACGGCTCGAGAAGGCGATCAAAGAGCACGACCTGCCGGGCTATGCGATCGACCACTTGCGCACGCGCAATCAAAGCCGCTTGCAGATAATACCCTCGAACCTGACCGAGGACGTCGATCACATGCGCCGGACCGCCAAGGTCAAGGCCGAGCTGATCGAAGCGGAACGCGATTTCATCTACGAGTTGCTGCGCGACGGCAAGATCACCGACGAGGCGCGCCGGCGCATCGAATACGAACTGGATCTGGAGGAAGCCAGCGTCGCCAACCGCGCGCAGGACGGCGGCGGGTGGATGTAGGTTTTTTCCGTCATGCCGGGCCTATTCCGGTGATGACAAGCTGAAATTGCCGCGCACACCGCCCAAAGTCCAACCGCTACTCGCCCACCACAAACGTCACGCGCACGAAATGCGAGGCGTCGAGTGGCTCCGTGCGCGGCGGTTTCGCGTCGGCCGCAGCTGAAGCAGGTGCGTAGGTGATCTGCACCGCCGTGTTAGAGAGCCATTCCACTTTCGGCAATGCCGCCCGCTTGGCGGGCGCGGCGCAGGACGCCGCATAGACTTCATAGGTCTTGTCGTTTTCGGCGAAATTGTCGGGATAGATGGAAAGGAAGATCGAAATACTGTCGACGCAGAACGGCGCCGCGCCGCCGCGCGCCAACGTGATCCGAACGGCCTTATATCTTCCGTCCGGCGAGGCCACCGCGGCGACGGCCTTGTCGATCTTGTCGATCGTCACACTCATATAGATCGAGACGGCGGCGACGCCGACGATGGCCGCCAGTAAACCGATCACAAACGGCTTTGCTTTCACTCCGTCACCGTCGTTGTCCAGACGCCTTCACTCGCTCGACCGTCGGCGGAGAACTATCACTGGCGCGCTCGGTTCACCAGCGCCAGGCCCCCCGCAACCAGCGCCACCGCCGCGACGAATGCGCCGGTCAACGGCTCGCCCAGCACCAGGTGGCCGGCGGCGACGCCGAACAGCGGCGCGAGAAACGTGAAAGCGGACAGCCGGTTGGCCGAATAGCGCTTCACCAGCGCGTACCAGATGACGAAGGTGATGCTGACCACCCAGATCGTCTGATAGGCGAGCGCGCCGAGCGCGACCGCCGAAGGCGACGGCGCGATGCGTTCGCCGGCGAAAGTAGGCCGCCGCCGCCATGATCGGCGCCGAGACGACGAGCTGGTAGAGCATCATCTTTTCGGCGGAAACGCGGTTGAGCGCACTCGCCTTGGTCAGCAAGGTGGTCGCCGCCCAGAACAGCGCGGCGCCGACCATCATCACGTCGCCGAGCATCTGGCGCGGGTCCACCGCCGGCGTCGGCAGGCCGAACGCCAGCACCATGCCGACAAACGACAGAGCGAGACCGAGCCACTGCGCCGGGCTGAAGCGATCGACCGGCAGCACGATGCGCGCGCCCACCACGACGAAGAACGGCGAGAGATAAAGGAACAGCGTCCCGCGGGTGGCGGTGGTGTAGACCAGGCCCTGATAGATCAAGATGAATTCGCCGGCGAAAAGGAAGCCGGAAATCACGCCGGCAATGAGCGTGCCGTCGCGCGCGAAAATGGCAATGCCGCGCAGCCGGCACCAGCCGGCGATCAGCAGCGCCGCGACCACCGAACGGATGGTAGCCTGCGTCAGCGGCGGGATGTCGTGGATGGCGAGCTTGGTGGCGACCTGATTGAAGCCCCAGGACAGGCACAGCATCACCATGACGGCTGTGGCCATCGCATCGAGCGGGCGGTTGACGTTATTGGACGCGGGCGTTGACACCATCAATGATACGGTCACGCCGCCTTGCAATGCGCGCAGATGCCGGAGATCTCGATCACCGGCGTCTTCGGCGTGAAGCCGGCGGCGCGCGAGGCAGTTCGTGATGGTGTCGGCGACCGCGGCTGAAGCCGCCTCGCCCACGGCGCCGCATTTCTCGCAGATCAGAAACACCACCGGATCGCCGCTGCCGTGCTCCTGCCCGCAGGCGATGAACGCGTTGCGGCTTTCGATGCGGTGCACCAGCCCCTGCTCGCGCAGGAAATCGAGCGCGCGATAGATGGTGATCGGCGCCGGCCGCGCGCCGCGCACGGCCAGCCGGTCGATCAATTCATAGGCGCCGAGCGGCTGGTGGCTCGCCAGCAGCGCCTCCAGCACACGGCGGCGGATCGGCGTCAGGCGCTCGGCACGCGCGGCGCAGATCGCCTCGGCATGCGCGATTGCGTCGCTGGCGCAGCGGGCATGATCGTGATTGGGCGCCGGGAACACCGCGCGGCTTTGCGTCTTTCTGGCCAAGGAACGGTTCGCCTTCATAATTTTGAAGTGTAGCGCGATAATGGCCGGTCGCGAAAAACATGATCGGTCGCCCCTTGATATATATTGCACTGCAACAAAAATAAGGGCAGGGTTCCGGCCCTCACTTCCGAGCCCGCAAACAGGCCATTTGGCGGCCGCATCTCACGAGGACTGCCATGCTGAAAGGCAAAACCGCGCTGGTCACCGGCTCCACCTCCGGCATCGGGCTCGCCACTGCCCGCGCGCTCGCCGCCGACGGCGCCAACATCATGCTCAACGGCTTCGGCGAAGCGGCCGCCATCGAAAAGGAGCGCGCCGGCCTGGAGAAGGAGTTCGGCATCAAGGCGCTCTATTCGCCCGCCGACATGAGCAAGCCGACCGAGATCGCCGACATGATCGCGACGACCGAGAAGAACTTCGGTTCGCTCGACGTGCTGGTGAACAATGCCGGCATCCAGCACGTGGCGAACATCGAGGATTTCCCGATCGAGAAATGGGACGCCATCATCGCCATCAATCTGTCGTCGTCGTTCCACACCATCCGCGCCGCGGTGCCCGGCATGAAGAAGCGCAAATGGGGCCGCATCATCAACATCGCCTCGGCGCACGGGCTGGTGGCCAGCGAACAGAAGGTCGCCTACGTCGTCGGCCAAGCACGGTCTGGTCGGCCTGACCAAGGTGGTGGCGATCGAGACGCGCCAATGCCGGCATCACCTGCAACGCCATCTGCCCCGGCTGGGTGCTCACGCCGCTGGTGCAGAAGCAGATCGACGACCGCGCCAAGGCCTCCGGCAAATCGGTGCGCGAGGAAGAAATCGCGCTGCTGTCGGAGAAGCAGCCGATGCACCAGTTCACCAAGCCGGAAAACATCGGCGCGCTGGCGGTGTTCCTGGCGAGCGACGCGGCGGCGACCATCACCGGCTCGGCCTATTCGATCGACGGCGGCTGGGTCGCGCAGTGATTTTCATTATGTCATTCCGGGGCGCGCAAAGTGCGAACCCCGAATGACGGTTAGGACTTCCATGATCAAATCCATCGTCCGCGCCATTCGCGGCGATACCGCAAGCCTGCTGCCCGCACCAAAGCGCATCAATCTGGCGCTGCAAGGCGGCGGCGCGCTACGGCGCCTTCACCTGGGGCGTGCTCGATCATCTGCTCGAGGACGGGCGGCTCGAGATCGAGGGCATCACCGGCGCCTCCGCCGGCGCGGTCAACGCGGTGCTGCTCGCCGACGGGCTGGCGCGCGGCGGGCGCGACGAAGCGCGCAAGCGGCTCGCCGATTTCTGGCGCGCCGCCAGCCTGGGCGGCGATCTGCCCGACCTGCAGCGCAAGGTCGCTCGACCGCCTGTTCTCGTTTCTGCCGCTCGAAGATTCGCCGATGGGCGATCTGGTTCAAGGCGGTGTCGCAATATCTGTCGCCCTACGATTTCAATCCGCTCAACATCAATCCGTTGAAGGACCTGATCGAGCGCTTCGTCGATTTCGACGCCATCAGCGAAAGCGCAGACCCCGCAGCTGTTCGTCAGCCGCCACCAATGTGCATACCGGCCGGCTGCGCATTTTCCCGCACGACAAGATCACCGCCGACGTCGATCCTGGCGTCGGCCTGCCTGCCGCTGCTGTTCCGCGCGGTCGAGATCGACGGCGTGCCCTACTGGGACGGCGGCTATCTCGGCAATCCGTCGATCTTCCCGCTGTTCAACACGACCCAGACCGAGGACGTGCTGCTCATCCAGATCAATCCGCTGGTGCGCCACGAAACGCCGACCTCGAGCCGGGACATCATGAGCCGGCTGAACGAGATCACCTTCAATTCGCCGCTGATGGGGGAACTGCGCGCCATCGAATTCGTGGCGCGCCTGATCGACCAGGGCCGGCTGCCGCGCGGGCATCGGGCCCGGCAAATACCGGCGCATCAACATGCACCGCATCGTGCTCGACGCCTTCCGCCAAGCAGCTCAACGTCGGACAGCCGCCTCAACACCGACTACGACTTCTTCGAGATGCTGCGCAAGAACGGCCAGCGCGCGGCGCGGCGCTTTCTCGACGCGCATTTCGACGACATCGGCGTGCGCGGCACCGTCGATCTGCAGGCCGAGGTCAAGGCCGAGTGGGCGTGATAATCTACCCGGCATGAGGCCACGCCCACATCCCTGCTCACCGCCGAAATCGGCCAGACGCTGCTCGATATCGTCGTCGCCGACATCACCACGCTCGACGTGGACGCGATCGTCAACGCGGCCAACCGCTCGCTGTTGGGCGGCGGCGGCGTCGACGGCGCCATCCATCGCGCCGCCGGGCCGGAGCTGCTGGCGGAATGCGAAACGCTCGGCGGCTGCGAGACCGGCTCGGCCAAGATCACCGCGCGGCTACCGGCTGAAGGCGAAGCACGTCATCCACGCGGTCGGGCCGGTCTGGCACGGCGGCGGCGCCGACGAGGAAGCGCTGCTGGCCGGCTGCTATCGCACGGCGCTCGATCTCGCCGCCGCGCATTCGCTCGCGTCGATCGCCTATCCGGCGATCTCCACCGGCATCTATCGCTTTCCCGCCGATCTCGCCGCGCGCATCGCGGTCGGCACCGTGGCGTCGGAAATCGCCGCGCGGCCGCGCGGCATCGCGCGCGTGGTGTTCTGCTGCTTCTCGCCCGACAGCGCCGAGCATCACAAGACGGCGTTCGCGGAGTTGGGGTTGGTGTAGACCTGTTCCCGGCGAGCGCAGCGAGGGCCGGGACCGTACCCGTGCCTTCGCGATGATCGGAGTATGGGCCGCATTCGCGGGGCGACACGCAAACCTTCGGCGCCACATCCAGCCGCACGATCCAGTTCTCCAGCCCGGCTTCGCCGCCGGATAAATCTTCAGCACCTCCGGATCGTGGCCCGGCACGATGTGCTGGCGCGAGGTGGCGAGCTTCTGGATCGTCTTGTAGCCCTCGAGCGTGTCGCCGACGCTGTAGGTGATCGGGAACACGCGGCCCTCGTCGATGTGCGAATAAAGATGGAAGCAGTCGGAGGCGACCACGACATGGCCGCGTTTGGTCTTCACCCGCACGCATTGCAGGCCCTTCGAGTGGCCGCCGATCTTGTGCACGGTGATGCCGGGCGCCAGTTCCTCGACGCCGTCGTGGAAGTCGACGCGATAGGCGTAGACCTTGCCCACCATGGCGTGCACGTCGCTCTCGCTGAACGGGATGCGCAGCGTCTGGTGGCACATGCAGCGGCCGGTGGCAGTAGGCCATCTCGGTGTCCTGCACGTGATAGCGCGCGTTGGGGAACAGGTCGTAATTGCCGGCGTGATCCCAATGCATGTGGGTGGCGATCACGTGCTTCGACCTTGTCGGGCTCGACGCCGAGCGCTTTGAGCCCCTCGCCGACCGGATGGATGATCTTGCGGCCGCGCTCCTTGGCGGCCGCCTCATCGAAGCCGGTGTCGCACACGAAGGTGCCGTGCGGCCCTTTGATCACCCAGACGTAATAGGAGATCGAGGTCATCTCGTCGTGCGGATCGCCGAAGATGTAGTTCTCCGAGCGCATGCGCGCGTGCTCGGCGTAGCGGACGGCATAGACCTCGTGGATGTCGTCGCTCATGGCTTCTTCTCCGCACCGAGGTGACGCCGGCGCGCTTCTCGATCATCTTCACGATCGCGGTGAAGTCGCTGTCGCCGCCGAATTCGGCATTGGTCAGCTTCCCACTGAGCGAGCACGGCGCTCATCACGTCCTTGGGCGCGTCGAGCGCCTTGGCTTCCTCGACGCACAGCCGCACGTCCTTGAGCATCAGCGCGGTGGCGAAGCCGTAATTGAAGGTGCGCGGCAGGATCGATTGCGGAAACTTCTGGTCCGATGCCGGGGTGCGGCCGGAGCCGGCGTTGATGACGTCGATCATGACCGCCGCATCGAGCCCGGCCTTCACGCCCATCGCCACCGCTTCCGCCGTCGCCGCCATGGCGGTGGCGGAGAGGAAATTGTTGGCGAGCTTCATGGTCTGCGCCATGCCCGGCTTGTGGCCGATCACGAACACCTTGCCGAACACGGCGAGCGCGTCCTTGACCACATCGATATCGGCCTGCGGGCCGGACACCATGACGGCGAGCGTGCCTTTGGCGGCGCCGCCGACGCCGCCCGAGACCGGGCTATCGATCTGCACGATGTTCTTCTTGGCGAGCGCCGCGCAGATTTCGGCGGCGACGCGCCGAGCCGGTGGTGGAAAGATCGACCAGGCGCTTGATGCGCTTGCCGTGGATGACGCCGCCCTCGCCGAGCGCGACCTTCTCGGAAACCTGCAGCGACGGAAGGCTCGCCATCACCGTCTCGACCCGGTCGGCAACGTCTTGCGGCGACGAGGCGACCATGGCGCCCAGCGCCACCAGCGGCGCGACCGCGTCGTTGCGCGTGTCGTAGACGACGAGCTTGTGGCCGGCCTCGATCAGCCGGCGCGCCATCGGCCCGCCCATGTTGCCCAGTCCGATAAAGCCGATGTCCATGGCGTTCGTCCCTTGCTGTTTTTTTGTGCGGCAACTTTGCCCGACGGCGGTGGCGACGTCACCGGCCCCTCACCGTCATCCTGAGGTGCGAGCCAACGGGTCCGGCCCGCTTGGTCCGGCCCGATGACAGGCTCCGCGAGGCTCGAACGATGAGCGGCTCGGGCCGTCGCCCACCGATCTCGGGTTTACCCGAGATCGGATCAATGAGTGCGCAAGTCGACTAGAGCCGACTTGCGATGGGCCGCCTGCGGCGGCCACCTCAGGGTGACGGAGCTAAGCCCAAAGACCTATTGAACTTATTATAAGCTAGCTTATTATAAGCATAGTTTGGAGATGAGAGGGGCCATGCCAGCACTGCCGGTCAAACGCGAAATCGCCTTTACGATCATGGATGTAGCCAGGCTCCTGAAAACCTATGCCGACCATCGGGCGCGCCAGTTCGGCATCTCCCGCGCGCAGTGGGCGGTGCTTATCCGCATCGAGCGCACCGAGGGCCTCAAGCAATCGGAGCTCGCCGAACTGCTCGACCTGCAGCCGATCTCGCTCACCCGCCTGCTCGATCGGCTCGCCGACAACGGCTTGATCGAGCGCCGCGCCGATCCGAACGACCGCCGCGCCAACCGGTTATACCTGAGGCCGGCCGCCAAGCCGCTGCTCGGCCGCCTGTCGGAACTCGGCGCCGACCTGATGGAGACGGTGCTCGAAGGTCTCGACGCCAAGTCGGTCGACCGCATGCTTGGGGAGCTCGGCATGGTGAAGGACAACCTGCGCCGCGCCATCAGCGCCAGCGCGCAGCCACAAGTAGCCGTCAACGGTTGATCTGTCATGAGTGAAAAGCCTCTCAAGATCGTTCCCGCGCCCGAAGCCAAGACTTCGCCGGTGGCGGACGCTCCGGCGCCGGAAAAATCCGGCCGCTTCGCGCAATTTGGCCACAAGCGCCTGCGCATGATTTTGCTGGTCGGATTGCCTGCGATCGCGGCACTGATCGGACTTGCGCTCTACCTCTCCGGCGGCCGCTATATCTCCACCGATAACGCTTACGTCGGCGCGCAGAAGGTGCTGATCACGCCGGATATTTCCGACAAGATCATCCATGTCGCCGTGGTCGAGGGTCAGCACGTCAAGCCCGGCGATGAGCTGTTCACCCTCGATCCTCTCCCGTTCCGCCTCGCACTCGATACGGCACAAGCCAAGCTCGCCGCCGCGCGCAGCAACTACGACAAGCTGACGACGACGCTCAAATCGCTCGTCACGCTGGTCGATCTCGCCAATAAAAATGTCGAGTTCAAGCAGCACGACTTCGACCGCAAGCAATCTCTGGTGAGGTCGCAGGCCGGCACGCAAACCGATGTTGACACCGCCGGCGCCGCGCTGGTGACGGCGCAGCTGCAGGCGCAGTTCGCCACCCAGCAGCGCGACACTACGCTCAGCCAGTTGCTCGGCAATCCGAACCTGCCGCTCGCCGAGTTTCCCGAATACGCGCAAGCCAAGGCCGCGCTCGACAACGCGCAGCGCGATCTCGGTCACACCGTCGTGCGCGCGCCGATTTCCGGCACCGCCACGCAAGTCGACAACATCCAAGTCGGCCGCTTTGTCGCCGCCGGCACGCCGATCCTCAGCGTGATCGACGACCAGGCGCCCTGGGTCGATGCCAATCCAAAGGAAACCGACATCACCTATTTGCGTGTCGGCCAGAAAGCGACGCTCGAGGTCGACAGCTTCCCCGACCACACCTTCAAAGGCCATGTCGTGGCGGTGAGCCCCGGCACCGGTGCGCAGTTTTCCATCCTGCCGCCGCAGAACGCCACCGGAAACTGGGTCAAGGTGGTGCAGCGCGTTCCGTTGCGCATCGCCTTCGACAAGGACGAGGACACCCATCTGCTGCGCTCCGGCATGAGCGTGGTGGTCGACATCGACACCGGCCATAGCCGGCTGCCCGCGTTCTTGGGCGGCGCGAAAGAGCCGGCAAAATGACCGCGACGCATTTCGCATCGATGTCGCCGAAAGCGCGGCGCATGCTGATCACGGTGTGCGCCATGACCGCCACCATCATGCAAGCGCTCGACACCACCATCGCCAACGTCGCGCTGCCTTATATGCAAGGCTCGCTCTCCGCCTCGCTCGACCAGATCAACTGGGTGCTGACCTCCTACATCGTCGCCGCCGCCATCATGACCGCGCCGGTCGGCTGGATGGCCGACCGCTTCGGCCGCAAGAAGCTGTTCATTATCTGCGTCACCGGTTTCACCATCGCTTCGTTCTTGTGCGCGCTGGCGCAGAACATCGAGCAGATGGTGCTGTTCCGCCTGTTGCAGGGAATGGCCGGCGCGGCGCTGGTGCCGCTGTCGCAATCCACGCTGCTCGACGCCTATTCGGTCGAGGAACGCGGCTCGGCAATGGCGATCTGGGGCGTCGGCGTGATGCTCGGGCCGATCATGGGCCCGACGCTGGGCGCCTGGCTCACCGACAATTATTCCTGGCATTGGGTATTCCTGATCAACCTGCCGATTGGCGTCATCACCGTGGTCGGCATGTGGCTGTTCATGGAGGAGACCGACCGGCACGAACACCTGCGTTTCGACTGGTTCGGCTTCCTGGCACTCGCGATCGGCATCGGCTCGCTGCAATTGCTGCTCGATCGCGGCGAGCAGGTCGGCTGGTTCGGCGCCAGCGAGATCTGGGTCGAGATGATCGTTTCGCTCGTCGGCTTCTATTATTTCTTCGCCCATTCGCTGACGACGCCGGAGCCGTTCGTGCGCTTCGAGCTGTTCAAGGACCGCAATTTCGTCAGCGGTGTGGTGTTCATGATGGTGATCGGCGTGGTGCTGTTCGGCACCATGGCGCTGGTCACGCCGTTCATGCAGAACCTGCTCGGCTTCCCGATCCAGACCGCCGGGTTCCTGCTCGGCTCGCGCGGCGTCGGCACGCTGCTGACCATGCTGGTGGCGCCGCGTCTGATGCGGCTCCTCGAGACGCGCTATCTCATCCTGTGCGGCCTGCTGCTCACCGGCGGCACGCTTTACTACATGACCGGCTTTTCGCTCGACGTCACACAGGAGACGATCGTTGTCACCAGCGTCATACAGGGCATCGGTCTCGGCCTGTTGTTCGTGCCGATCACCACGGCGGCGTTCCTGACGCTGCCCGGACATCTGCGCAACGGCGGCACTTCGATCCTGACGCTGGTGCGCAATATCGGCTCGTCGATCGGCATTTCCATGGTGATCGCCAATCTCACCAGCAAGACCACGGAGATGCATGCACGCCTCGCCGAATCGGTGACGCCATTCAATGACGCGCTGCAAATGCCGGACGTAGCGACGCACATGGACGTGCACAGCCAGTCCGGCCTCGCGATGCTCGACGAGATCGTCACCCAACAGGCGGGGATGATCGCCTATCTCAACGATTTCAAACTGCTGATGATATTGACGCTGGCGATGATCCCGCTGGTGCTGATCATCCGCGCCGGCGGCCAAGCGCGCGGCGCTGGCAAGCCGGAAAATGCAGTCATCGATTAGCCGCGCCGCGTCTTGGGCACGAATGCCGCAAACTCTCGCTTGATCGCTTCTGTGTGCGCGCCGAGCGCGGGCACCGCGCCGTAGCTGCGCGGCTCTTCGGCGCGCTGCGCCGGCGGCGCCGGCAGGCTGACCGGGCCGGTCGGCGCGTCGACGGTGATCCTGCGTAAATGCGGGTGCGTCGACAGCAACGCGCTGTCGTTGACCCGCGCAAAGGCGATGTCGGCGGCGGCGAGCTTTTGCATCAACGGCTCGACGTCATGCCTGGCGAAGACCGCAGCCACCGCCGCGTCGGTTTCGCTGCGATGCTGTTGGCGCGCCGGATTGGTGGCAAATTTTTCGTGCATGCCGAGAGCGGCGTCGCCCAGCACCTTGTCGGCCAGCACGCGCCATTCGCGGTCGTTCTGAATTGAGATCAAAATGTCGGCGCCGTCGCGGGTCTGAAAGACGCCGTAAGGCGCGATGGTCGGATGCGCGAGCCCGAGGCGCTTGAAGGGATTTCCGTTCTCCTGGTTGAGCAGCGGAATGGTCATCCATTCCGCCATGGCGTCGAACATCGAGACGGAAATCTCCGTGCCTTCGCCGGTGTGCGAACGCTTGATCAGCGCTTCGAGGATCGCCTCGTAGGCATTGAGCCCGGCGGCGATGTCGACCACCGACACGCCGACCCGCGCCGGCGCTTCCGGTCCGCCGGTCACCGAGGACAACCCCGATTCGGCCTGCACCAAGAGATCGTACGCCTTGCGCTGCGCATAAGGTCCGCTTTCGCCGTAGCCCGAGATCGAGCAGCAGATCAGCCGCGGGTAATCCTTGCGCAGCCGCGCAACCGCGAAGCCGAGTTTGGCGAGCGCGCCGGGCTTCAGGTTCTGCACGAACACGTCGGCCTTGCCGAGTATGGCTTCGAGCAGCGCCTTGTCGTCGGCCTTGGTGAGGTCGAGCACCGCCGACTGCTTGCCGCGATTGAGCCAGACGAAATGCGCGCTCTCGCCGTGCACGATATGGTCGTAATGGCGGGCGAAGTCGCCTTCCGGCCGCTCGACCTTGATCACGCGCGCGCCGGCGTCGGCGAGGTGGCAAGTACAATGCGGCGCCGCCACCGCTTGCTCGATAGAGACGACCAGCAGGCCTTCTAATGGAAGAGACATTTCAATACGACCGCGGCAACCCGAGCACGTGCTCGGCCAGATAGGACAGGATCATATTGGTGGAGATCGGCGCCACCTGGTAGAGCCGGGTTTCGCGGAACTTGCGCTCGACGTCGTATTCCTCGGCGAAGCCGAAGCCGCCGTGCGTCTGCACGCACATGTCGGCGGCGAACCAGGAGGCATCGGCGGCCAACAGCTTCGCCATATTGGCTTCCGGCCCGACGTCCTCGCCCGCTTCGTATTTACGCGCCGCCTCGTGCACCATCAATTCGGCGGCGCGCATTTGCGCGTAAGCGCGGGCGATCGGGAACTGCACGCCCTGGTTCTGCCCGATTGGCCGGCCGAACAGCACGCGCGCATGAGCATAGGCCGTCGCCTTGTCGATGAACCATTTGGCGTCGCCGATGCATTCCGCCGCGATCAGAATGCGCTCGGCGTTCATGCCGGCGAGGATGTAGCGGAAGCCCTGGCCTTCCTCGCCAATCATGTTTTCCGCCGGCACGCGCAGGTCGTCGAAAAACACCTCCGTGGTGGCGTGGTTCATCATGGTGCGGATCGGATTGATGGTGATGCTGATCGATTGCGCCAGCCGCATGTCGACCAGGAACACCGATAGGCCGTCGGTGCGCTGCTTGGTTTGTTCCTTCGGCGTGGTACGCGCCAAGAGCAGCATCAGGTCGGAGTGCTCGGCGCGCGAGGTCCAGATTTTCTGGCCGTTGATCACGAAGTGATCGCCCTCGCGCCGCGCGGTGGTGCGCAGCGACAGCGTATCGGTGCCCGACGTCGGCTCGGTCACGCCGAAGGCTTGCAGGCGCAATTCGCCGCTGGCGATCTTGGGCAGATAGGTCTTTTTCTGCTCGGCGTTGCCGTGCCGCAGGATGGTCCCCATCGTGTACATCTGCGCGTGGCAGGCCGCGCCGTTGCCGCCCGACGCATGGACTTCCTCCAGGATGGCGGCGGCCGCGCTGATGCCGAGCCCGCTGCCGCCGAACTCTTCAGGAATGAGCGCGGCGAGATAGCCGGCTTTAGTCAGCGCTTTGACGAATTCGGTCGGATAGGTGCGCTCACGGTCGAGCGCACGCCAGTATTCGCCGGGGAACTTGGCGCACAGCGCGCGCACCGACTCGCGGATGTCGGCGAACTGGTCTTGATCCGCGCTGCGTTTACTCATGCGTCCTTCACCTCGGCGCGGCCATGGTCGATCGCGACCACGTCGCGCTCCTTGACCCGCACGCGGAAGCTTACCACGCTCGGACCCTTGTCATCGCCGCGCCAGAACTCGGTCCGAATGGTCTCGCCGGGAAACACCGGCGCCGAGAACCGCCCGGCCATCGCGGTTAGCCGCGCCGGATCATAGCCGCATACCGCCTTGAGCAACGCGTGGCCGGCGACCCCGAAGGTCGCGAGCCCATGCAGCACCGGGCGCGGGAAGCCGGCGGCCTTGGCAAAATCCGGATCGACATGTAGCGCGTTCGTGTCGCCGGACAGCCGATAGATCAGCGCCATTTCCGGCCGGGTCGGCAGATCGCAAATGCCATCCGGTGCGCGCGCCGGCAACGCATGCGGCGGCGACGTTTCGCGTTTGGGCCCGCCGAAGCCGCCGTCGCCGCGGCAGAAGGTGGTCTGCGTCAAGGTGGCGAGCAGGCGTCCGCTCACCTTGTCGCTGATCTGACGTTCGGAATAAATCAAGGCGCCCTTGCCGGCCCCTTTGTCCACAGCATCGAGGATGCGGGTGCGTCCGATCACCGTACCCTGCGGCGCGACCGGCGCGTGCAGCTTGAGGCCCTGTTCGCCATGCACCACCTTCTCCCACGTGACGCCGATCTCCGGCAGCCGCAGCCAATAGGCGGCGTAGCCCTGCATCACCGCGAAGGTCGGCAGCACTTTGAGATTTTTCTCGTAGACGAAGGCGAGCTCGTCGGCGTTGAGCGGATCCTGGCCGAGACCGAGCCCAAGCGCATACAGGATGCAATCCTTCGGACCGTACGCGTGCTCGACGTCAGGAATTTTCAGCGCCAGCAGTTTTTCGGCGTTGAGGGGCATTCGTGAGAACTCTGTACGGTCGTCCTAGGTAAACATCCAGGCAAGCACGCATCGGATCGCGCGCGTCGCAGTTCCTTAACCATGCTCACCGGCAATCTTGCACTTGCAGGAATGCCGTGTCGAGGCTCACACCTTTATTGCCGGGCGACTTTTGGTCATCGCCAGCAGCGGCGCCAATTTTACGCGTTCTTCACTACATCACTTTACGCGACCTTATTGCGATATGTGTCTAATCGAAATCGTGAGGACCATTGGCTGGGGGGCCAAATGTTACTCGACGGTTTCATTTCGCAGTTCGTCAGAACAGCTTTCGACCGTGCGATTGGTGCGCGGCAAAATCGCGCTAACGCTTGCGGCGTGCCTTGTTTGCGTCGCCGTCAATGACGGCAATGCCGCTTCAAACAGGGCCGCAGAATTCGCGACGATGCCGTTTATCGCCCCTGTGTCGCCCGTCAGGATCGATGGACTGTCTGCTGGCGTCATTCAGCGAACGTTTCGACAGCCTGCAAACGTCAATCACCCGAGAAAATCTTGCCAGCCTGACGAATTATTTCCCGCTGACGCCGATGACGACGGCAAGCCTGCCGCGCCATCAGAAGATCGTCCCCGCGGGCAAGCCGATTGTGGGAATCGCGTCGATGTACAATCCGAACGATCCGAACGATCGGGACTCGGCGACGAGAAAACCGCGTCCGGCGAACGGTATGACGCCAGCGGCTGGACCGCCGCGATCCGTATCGACTTGCGGGCGAAATTCGGCGGGGTCCGCTTTGGCAAAAACTATCTGCCCGGATTCGCTCTGGTGCAGAGCAGCGACAAACAGGCCATCGTCCGAATCAACGATATCGGGCCGCTCAAGCGCGGCCGTATCATCGACCTCAACGAGCGGACGATGCGCTATTTCGATCCGGCGCTGGAGCTCGGGCTCATCGAGAAAGTCAGGGTCACGCCTTTGGCCGGGCAGGATTGGGCGCTCGGACCGGTCGACGACGACCGGCCGGTGAGCGTGGCCAGCCGATTCGACCAATAGCCGCGCTATCCCCACACATCCTTGGCAACCTCCACAATCATCCGCAGTTTCGCCCATTGCTCGTCCTCGGCCAAGGCATTGCCCTCCTCGGTCGAGGCGAAGCCGCATTGCGGCGACAGGCAGAGTTGATCGAGCGAGATGTATTTGGCCGCTTCGTCGATGCGCCGCTTGAGATCGTCTTTGCTCTCCAGCCGCCCGGTTTTGGTAGTGACCAAGCCGAGCACAATCTGGCGGTCCTTCGGCACCAACCGCAGCGGCTCGAAGCCGCCGGCACGGTCCGAGTCATATTCCATGAAATATCCATGCACCTTAATGCGGTTGAAAAGAATCTCCTGCTCGGCCTCGTAGCCGCCAGAGCCCATGAAAGTCGACTTATAGTTGCCCCGGCACAGATGCATGGTGATCGTCATGTCGGACGGAATATCCGACATCGCCGTGTTGATGAGATCGCCGTAGAGTTCGCCGAGCCTTTCCGGATCGTCGCCGCGCGCCTTCATCTGGGCGCGATATTTCTCGTCGCACAGCATGGCGATAAACACTTCGTCGAGCTGCAGATAGCGACAGCCGGCATCGGCGAACGCGCGCACGGCTTTCCGTAGGCTCGACCGAGATCGTCGAACATTCGATCGAGCTTGGGATAGACTTTCGCGTCGATCGGCGGCCGCGCGGGGCGGCCGTACAGCGCCGACGGCGCCGGGATGGTGATCTTCGGCGTGCGCTCGGTGTGCGCGGCGACAAATTTGAAATGTTCGAGCATCGGGTGGCCGGAAAAGCCGATCTTAGCCGTCACCTTGACGCCCTCGTTGCGCGTTGTGACGGCCGCGAAGGCAACGCCTGAGTCCATCACATGCTTATCGACGCCGTCGAGACCCCAGAGGAAATCGAGATGCCACCAGGAGCGGCGGAATTCGCCGTCGGTGATCGATTGCAGACCGACCTCTTCCTGCTTCTTGATGATGCGCTCGATCTCACGGTCCTCAATTGCCTTCAGCGCTGCAGCGCCGATTTCGCCTTTGGCGCGCCGCTCGCGCGCCTGCTTAAGCGCGGTCGGGCGTAGCAGGCTGCCGACATGATCGGCGCGGAAGGGGGGCGTCGTTCTAACACTCATTTTCCCCATACCTCGCCGGCAATCTCCACGATCATGCGCAGTTTGGCCCACTGCTCGTCCTCGGCCAGTACGTTGCCTTCCTCGGTCGAGGCGAAGCCGCATTGCGGCGAGAGACAAAGCTGTTCGAGCGCGACGTATTTTGTGGCTTCATCGATGCGGCGCTTGATGTCGTCGCGCGGCTCGAGGCGCCCCGACTTCGAGGTGACCAAGCCGAGCACCAGTTGCTGCTTGCCCTTGGGGAAGAAGCGCAGCGGCTCAAAGCCGCCGGCGCGCGCGCTGTCGTATTCCAGGAAATAGCCGTCGAAATTCGTATTGCCAAGCAAGTGCTCGGCGACAAATTCATACCCGCCCTGCGCGAGCCAGGTGGAGCGGAAATTGCCGCGGCAGGAATGCATGGTGATCGCCATGTCGGCCGGCTTGCCCGCGAGCGCCGCATTGGTGACACGCGCATAGATCGCCGGCAGCGTGTCGGGGTCGTCGCCGCGCGCTTTCGAGCCCTCGCGTTCCTTCGGATCGCAGATCATCGCCCAGGCGGTGTCGTCGAGCTGCAGGTAGCGGCAGCCGGCGTCGTAGAAGGCACGGATCGCCTTGCGCCAAGTAGCGGCGACGTCGGCGAAAAATTCGTCGTAGGCTGGATAGGCCTCTTTACTCACCATCGCCCGGCCTTGCCGGAAGTGGAAGGTGCTGGGCGCCGGGATGCACATTTTCGGCGTGACGCTGCAATGGCTTTTAAGAAACTTGAAATGTTCGATCATCGGATGGCCGACGAAATCGACCTTGCCGTCGATCCTGATGGCTTCGTGCTTGGTTTCGACGCCGTGGAATTTGATTCCGGTCGAGGTGGTGATCGGCGTAACGCCTTTGATCCCGCGGAAGAAATCGAAATGCCACCAGGAGCGGCGGAATTCGCCGTCGGTGGCAAGCTTCAGCCCGACCTCTTCCTGCTTCTTGATGATCTTCTCGATCTCGCGGTCTTCGATTTCTTTCAACGCGGCAGCGGCGATTTCGCCCTTGGCGAATTTGGCGCGCGCCTCCTTCAGCGGCGCAGGTCGCAGCAGGCTGCCGACCATGTCGGCGCGAAACGGCGGCGTGGTGCGTTGCATGTTGCTTCTCCCCGACGTTTATTCTTGTCGTCCCGGCCGAGCGCAGCGAGGGCCGGGACCTATACTCCGTGACCTATCGAGAGTGCACGGGGTATGGGTCCCGGCTTTCGACGACAATTATCGGCCCCACACCTCTTCGGCTAGTTCTACGATCATGCGCAGCTTGGCCCATTGCTCGTCCTCGGCCAGCACGTTGCCTTCCTCGGTCGAGGCAAAGCCGCACTGCGGCGAAAGACAAAGCTGATTGAGCGCGACGAACTTGGTCGCTTCCTGGATACGCTTCTTGATGTCTTCGCGCGGCTCCAGCCGCCCCGACTTCGAGGTGACCAGTCCGAGCACGACGATCTTGTTGCCCTTGGGCAGGAAGCGCAGTGGCTCGAAGCCGCCGGCGCGATCGGTGTCGTATTCGAGGAAGTAGCCGTCGTAGTTGCACTTGGCGAGTAGGTTCTGCGCCACCGGCTCGTAACCGCCGGACGAAATGAACGTGGAGCGGAAATTGCCGCGGCAGACATGTGTCGTGATGGTCATGTCGGCGGGCTTGGCTTCGAGCGCCTTGTTGATGCAGGCGGTGTAGGTTTCCTGCAGATGATCGACGTCGAGACCGCGGTCGCGCGCCTTCTTCAGCTCTTCCTGCGAGCAGAGATAGGCCCAGGCGGTGTCGTCGAATTGCAGATAGCGGCAGCCGGCGTCGTAGAACGCCTTGATCGCCTTCTGATAGGCCATGGCGAGATCGCCGAAAATGGCGTCGCGATCCTTGTAGACGTCGGTGACCACCGCTTTGGGCTCGAGCCGGAAATGCATCACGCTCGGCGCGGGAATCGTCATCTTCGGCGTCACCTTGGTGTGTGCCTTGAGGAACTTGAAGTGCTCGATCATCGGGTGGTTGGAGAAGCCGATTTTGCCCTTGACCCGGATGCTCTGCATCTTGGTCTGCACGCCCTGGAACTGGATGCCGTGGTCCAATTCGTAGAGCTCGACGCCATCGAGCATCGAGAAGAAATCGAAGTGCCACCACGAACGGCGGAATTCGCCGTCGGTTGCGAGCTTCAGCCCGATCTCCTCCTGCTTCTTGATGATCTTCTCGATTTCGCGATCCTCCACCTCTTGCAATTGCACGGCGGTGATCGCGCCCTTCTCGCGTTGCGCGCGCGCCTGTTTGATCGGCGCGGTGCGCAGCAGGCTGCCGACCATGTCGGCGCAGAAAGGCGGCTTGGTCCGTTGCATGATGATTTCCTCCGAATGCGCCCACGGGCCGGCCGGGCCGCGGGTCTTAGTCTAGATTTGGCTGAGCCATAGCATGCCCGGCGGCGGCCCGTCTTGACGTCGAGCAAGCGTAGCGGGCCGTTTCGACCGCGCCGCCAAATGAAAAATAATGCGGCGCGACATCGCCGAGATCGCCGGCCAGACTTAGCGTCTCGACGATGCGGTCCGGGCCGACATTGCCGATCAGGCCGGCCGCCGCGCCCGACATCAGGCCGCGCAGCGAGGCGTTGACGCCGCAGCGTTTGGCGTAGCGCAGCAGCGCCGGCACGCTGGTCGGGCCGGCCATGCCGACCTTCACCGGTTTGGTGATGCCGCAGGCGCGCAGCTGCCTGAGCCAGGCCAAGATGCGCTCGGGCGAAAACGAGAACTGGCTGACGATGTGGACGCGCAAGCCCGTGCGCGGCGGCGCGGCGATCTTCTCGTCGAGCGCGGCTTCGAGCCGCCCGGCCGGAATGCGGCGATGGCCTTCCGGAT
Organism: uncultured Alphaproteobacteria bacterium; assembly: GCA_963772235.1. Taxonomy (GTDB): domain Bacteria; phylum Pseudomonadota; class Alphaproteobacteria; order Rhizobiales; family Xanthobacteraceae; genus Pseudolabrys. Next base: position 154,521 of record CAVYWI010000018.1, on the reverse strand, counting down.
AGGCGCCGATGCCGATCTCCTCGATGCCGGCCTCGCGCAGGCGGCCCTTCTGGATCACCGCCAGCGCGTCGGCGAATGGCCCCGTCGCCTCGACGTCGCCGCCGATCACCAGCAGCCGGCGCACGTCGGCTTCGCCGCGCAGGCCGGCGAGCAGATCTGCCAGTTCGGCGTCGGAGCGAGACTCGCCGCGCGGCGATATGGACGACCGGCTCCAGGCCGGACTTGCGCAGCAGCGCAGCGCCGCCGATCAGTTCCTGCGGCGTAATCGTCGGCACCGCGGAGAAATAGACCGGCGTGCCGGCGCGGCAGCAGTTCCGCCAGCTGCGGCGATCTCGCCGGCATTCGGCCGTGTGGCCTCGAGCGAGAACGGTCCGCGCGAAATGCGTCCGGCATAGCGGCGCTCACTCGCGCCGGCGCGAGATCACGAAGGACTCGTCGTAGAACCACAGGCCGCCGTGCTTCTGCAGCACGTCGCGCGTCGCCTCGATATAGCGGCGGTCGCTGTTGACGTCGGACAGGCGGTCGTCCTCGATCTGCGCCACGTAGATCGCCGCGTTCCAGGCGGCGAGCAGCGTCGAGGTGCCGATCGACGAGGAAATTTCCGACGGCAGCGTGTGCATGTCGTAGCGGAACAGCGAGCGCTGGTCGGAATAGGCGTTGAAATTGAGATCGCGGCCGGCGTTGCCCAGCTCGTGCTTCACCTCCTTGAGCAGGTCGTGGCGGCTGTGCATGAACGGATTATCGTTCGGCCAGACCTTGTGGATGATCTCCATGCCGGGATCGTGCCCGTAGGAATGGATCGCGATCATGCGCCCGCCCGGCCCGAGCGCGCGGGCAAGCGGCGCCAGCACGCGCCTGGCCTTGAATTCGAGCGAGGCGCGCGCGCGATAAGGCTGCGAGGCGATGACCAGATCGTAGTCGGCGACGGTGCCGCCGGGCTTGGGCACGATCTGGTCGAGCAGGAATTTGTGGTCGTTGCGGTAGATCACCAGAATGACCGGGCGCTCATAGACCGGATTGCCGCTTTTCGCCGACACGCGCGCCTTCCAGTTCTCGGCCAGGAACGGCTCGAGCGCGGTGATCTGCTGCTCGAATGAGTGCGCGGTATTGCCGTCCATCGCCAGGTCTTTCCACACCAGGCTGGTGGCGGCGGAAAGCGACTTCGCCGCCAGCCAAGGCGCCTCGGCATAAGCGAGGTTGGTGAGCACCAGCACGGTCGACGGATGCTCGACGAAACGATCGGCCATCTTGTGCAGCGTGAGGCGGATGTCCTCGAGGCTGATTTCCTTGCCGACGATGTAGAACGGCATGGTGGGAAAGCGGTCGTGCATATTGCGCATCACGCGCGCCAGCACGGTGCCGTCGCCGACGCCGGCGTCGAACACGCGCACCGCCGGCGGCCGCGGATGGATGTTGGCGAGCTCCATGCCGACGCGATTGGCGATTTCCCATTTCTCGCTGCAGGTGTTCACGAACAGCAGATATTTCTGCCGGTTGTCGAAGAAGCGGAAATTGCGCTGCGGGTCGTTGGCCGCCTGGCCGGAGGCGACCGGCGGCGCCGGCGGCGTGACCACCGGCAAGGCCGCGGGCGGGGCCGCGTCGAACAGCATGCGGCGGCGCGCCGGCGCGGCATCGGCGTTGCGCGCCATGAAGCTGCGGATGCGCTCCAATGTGTCGGTGGTGATGCGGCCGCCATTGCGCAGACGGTTGGCGAGCTTGCCGTCGTTGACCGCGCGGCGGCCGAAGGTGGATTCGGCGAGCCCACGCTGGCGGCAGAATTCGCTGATCTCCTGAAGGATCTGATCGTTCATGGCGGCGCTTCCCTAGCGGCCGGCTCTGGCGGCCGGCTCGTGCTCCAAGGGAACCAAGTCCACTCCGCCTTCGTCAATTGGAAAAGTGATATTGAGAAAGATGGGCAGAATGGGTGGGCAATGCCCAACAGCAGAAATAGCTATGAAATAGTGGTTTACAATTTTAAGCGGATCGAATTTTTTCAAGTATGCACAAAATATGGGGCATTATCCCACTATACGAGGCGATAATGTGGGCAGCAGTGGGCACGACCAACCCGCCGATAACAGCTTCAGATATCGAAGAAAACCGTCTCGTTCTCGCCCTGCACGCGGATGTCGAAACGATAGACCGCCGCCCCGCTGCCGGGCTGCTTGTGGGCAATGAGCGTGCCGCGCCGATCGTCCGGCACCAGCAGGAGGATCGGATCGGCGCCGTTTGCCGCCTCGTCGGAGAAATAGAGCCGCGTGTAGATCTGCCGCAGCATGCCGCGCGAGAAGATGCAGACCACGATATGCGGCGCCTGCGGCTTGCCGCCCGGCCCCGGCACCGAGCCCGGCTTGACGGTGTCGAAGCTATAGACGCCGTCCTTGTCGGTGGCCGAACGGCCGAAGCCGGTGAACTTGGCGTTCGGCCGCGGCGTCTCGCCGCGCGCATGGGCTGTAGCGGCCTTGGGCATCGGCCTGCCAGATCTCGATCATGGCGTCGTTGATCGGCTTGCCGTCGCCGTCGGTGATGCAGCCTTCGATGTGGATTTTCGTCGCCCGTCGCGTCCGGCGTGATCAGGTTGGCGCCGATCGTTTCCTTCCAGTCGTAGTTCGCGTTCGGTTTCCAGTCGCAGCGATTGTGCGGCGAAAGGCCGTAGGCGAAGAACGGACCGACGGTTTGTGAGGGCGTGATGTCGGACATTAGTGTTGTTCCGTATGCGTTGGTGTCTGTTCGCGGCCGCGCAGCACGATGTCGAAGCGGAAGCAGAGCGCCCAGTCGGGAATGGTGTTCTCCAGATCGAAGCTGGAGATCATGCGCGCGCGCGCCTTCTCGTCGGTCACCGAATTGAAGATCGGATCGAACGGGAACAGCGGGTCGCCGGGGAAATACATCTGCGTCACCAGCCGCGTCAGGAACGACTGCGCCGAACACCGAGAAGTGGATGTGGTTCGGCCGCCAGGCATTGGGATGATTGCCCCAGGGATAGGCGCCGGGCTTCACCGTGATGAATTTGTAATGGCCGTTCTTGTCGGTGACGGTGCGGCCGGCGCCGGTGAAATTCGGATCGAGCGGCGCCGGATGCTGGTCGACATTGTGCACGTAGCGGCCGCAGGCATTGGCCTGCCAGATTTCCACCAGCGTGTCGGGCACCGGGCGCTTGTCCTCGTCGAGACGTGGCCGTGCACGATGATGCGCTCGCCCAAGGGCTCGCCCTTGTGCTGCTTGGTGAGATCGTTGTCGCCCTCCTGGATGGCGTCGTGGCCGAAGACCGGGCCGGTGAGCTCGGACAGCGTGTGCGGCACGATGATCAGCGGCTTCGACGGCGAGCGCTTCACCGTCGAGCGGTATTCCGGCGACAGATGCTTGGGATAAACGCTCAGGCTTTCCTTGGGATAGATCAGCGACATTGTTGTTGTCCTTATTATTGCTCTTGATTCACGAAACCCGTTCGAGCGCCAACGATACGCCTTGTCCGACGCCGACGCACATGGTGGCAAGCCCGAGCTTGCCGCCGCTCTCTTCCAGGCCGTGCGCCACGGTGAGCGCCAGCCGCGCGCCCGACATGCCGAGCGGATGGCCGAGCGCGATCGCGCCGCCGTGCGGATTGACCTGCGCCGCGTCGTCGGGAAGCCCGAGCTGGCGCAGGCAGGCGAGCGACTGCGAGGCGAAGGCCTCGTTGAGCTCGATCACGTCGTAATCGGCGATCTTGTGCCCGAGCCGCGCCATCAGCTTGCGCGTCGACGGCACCGGGCCGATGCCCATGATGCGCGGCGGCACCCCGGCCGCGGCCATGCCGAGAATGCGCGCGCGCGGCGTCAGCCCGTGCGCCTTCACCGCCGCTTCCGAGGCGACGATGAGCGCGGCGGCGCCGTCATTGACGCCGGAGGCATTGCCGGCGGTGACGGTGCCCGGATTGCGCACGAACGGCTTGAGCTTGGCGAGCTGCTCGAGCGTGGTCTCGCGCGGATGCTCGTCTCTGTCGACCTTGATCGTCTCCTTGCGGCCGGCGATCTCGACCGCGACGATCTCCTTGGCGAAATAGCCGGAGGCGATCGCCTTGGCGGCGCGCTGCTGCGAGCGCAGGGCGAAGGCGTCCTGGTCGGCGCGGGTGATCTGGAATTCCTCGGCGACGTTCTCGGCCGTCTCCGGCATGGAATCGACGCCGTATTGGCTCTTCATCAGCGGATTGACGAAGCGCCAGCCGATGGTGGTGTCGAAAATCTCCGCCGTGCGCGCAAAGGCTTCCTCGCGCCTTGCCCTGCACGAAGGGCGCCCGCGTCATCGATTCGACGCCGCCGGCGATGGCGAAGTCCATCTCGCCGGCGCGGATGGCGCGCGCCGCCGTGCCGACCGCTTCGAGGCCCGAGGCGCAGAGGCGGTTGAGCGTCGCGCCCGGCACGCTCGCCGGCAGGCCGGCCAGCAGCAGCGCCATGCGCGCGACATTGCGGTTGTCCTCGCCGGCCTGGTTGGCGCAGCCGAAATAGACCTCGTCGAGCTTCTCCCAATCGACCTTGGGGTTGCGCGCCATCAGCGCCTTGATCGGCGTGGCGGCGAGATCGTCGGTGCGCACCTTGGCGAGCGCGCCGCCGTAGCGCCCGATCGGCGTGCGTACGGCATCGCAGAGAAATGCTTCACGCGTTGCCATCACGCCGCCTCCGAGTGTGCGCGGTTGGTGCGGGCGTGCAGGTCGCGCAACACCTCGAGTTCGCGCGGCGTCGGCGGCGGCGTCTCCGCAACCTGCGCCGCGAAGCGGATTTTCCAGCCGGTGTTCTCCTGCACCTGCTCGCGCGTCACGCCGGGATGAAGCGAGACGACGGTCATTTCCTTGGTCTCGGGATCGGGCTCGAACAGCGCCAGATCGGTGATCAGCCTGGTCGGGCCTTTGGTCTTCACGCCGAGTTTGGCGCGGCTGTCGCCGCCGGTGACGTGGCCGATCGAGGTGACGAAATCCAGTTTCTCGACGAAGCTGCGCTTGCCCTGCGCCATGATGATGAAGATCTCGCCGCAACTGGTGGCGATCTCCGGCGCGCCGCCGCCGCCAGGCAGCCGCACCTTCGGCTTGTCGTAGGGACCGACCACCGTGGTGTTGAGATTGGCGTATTTGTCGATCTGCGCGCCGCCGAGGAAGCCGATCTTGATGCGGCCGCCCTGCAGCCAGTAGCGGAACATCTCCGGCACCGACACGGTGGTCAGCGCCGTCTCGCACAATTCGCCGTCGCCGATCGACAGCGGCAGCACGTTCGGCTTGGTGGCGAGCGTGCCGGATTCGTAGATCAGCGTGATGCCGGGCGCGTGGGTGAGGCGCGCGAGATTGCAGGCGGCCGACGGCTGGCCGATGCCGACGAAGCAGATGTCGTCGTTCTTCAGCGCGCGCGCCGCCGCGACGGTCATCATCTCGTTGGGCTTGTAATCGGCCATTGTTCTACTCCGCCGCCGCGCGAACTTTGCGCGCATATTGGGCGAACGCCTCGGGGCCTTTCTCCAGCACGTTCGTCTTCATCCAGGCGAGGAACGTGTCGCGCTCGCGCGCGATCTCGTCCCATTGCTTGTAGAAGGCGTTGTTGCGCGGGTAATAGCCCTGCGCATAGGAGGGAAACGCGCCGCCCGGCACCTCGGCGACATGGCCGACGGTCCAGTGCGGCAGCACCACCGCGTTGAGGCTGCGGTCGGACGGCAGTTCGTCGACGATCTCCTCCACCGTCACCACCGAGCGCTTCGACGCCAGCACCGCTTCCTTCTGCACGCCGAGCACGCCCTCGATCATCACATTGCCGGCCTTGTCGGCGCGCTGGGCGTGGATCACCGCCACGTCCGGCCGGTGCGCCGGGATCGCCGCCAGTTCCTCGCCGGTGAACGGGCAGGTCACGCGCTTGATCTTGGCATTCACCTTCGGCAGGTCGCCGCCGATATAGCCGCGGAAAATGGCGCAGGGCAGGCCCGCCGCGCCCGCCTCATAGGCGTTGGCCATGGCGGCGTGCGAATGCTCTTCGAGCTCAAGCCCGTTCGGCCAGCCGTTCTCGACCGCGTCGCGGAAACGGTGCAGCGAGCCGACGCCGGGATTGCCGCCCCAGGAGAAAATGAGCTTGTCGACGCAGCCCATGCCGATGAGCTGGTCGTAGATCAGGTCCGGCGTCATGCGTATCAGCGTAAGGTGTTTGCGGCCCTGGCGGATGATTTCATGGCCGGCGGCATGCGGAATAAGATGGGTGAAGCCTTCCAGCGCCACCGTGTCGCCGTCGCGGACGGCGGATTGGATGGCTTCGGCGAGCGACGAAATACGCGCCATGCGCTACAGGGTCCCGGTTGCGGCACCGTATTTACGGCCCGGCAAAGGCAGGGTCAAATGGGCAAATCGGGACAAGTTGGGGCTCCAACGAACATGCTGGGCACAGAACCGATCTTCACCATCCGCGCCGACCTCGCGCCCGTCATGAATTTGGGCCGCACGCCCTATGGCGAACGGCGCATCATCGACATCACCGGCGGCAGCGTGCGCGGGCCGAAACTCCAGGGGCGCATCCTGCCCGGCGGCGCCGATTGGCAGATCATGCGTAGCGACGGCGCCGCCGACATCAAGGCGCGCTACACCATCGAAACCGAAACGAACGCGCGCATCCTGGTCACCAGCGACGGCTTGCGGCATGGTCCGCCGGACGTGCTGGAGAAGCTCACGCGGGGCGACAGCGTCGATCCCGCGCTCTATTATTTCCGCACCGTCATGCGGTTCGAGACGTCCGACCCCGCGGTCGACTGGCTCAACCGCATTCTGGCGCTGGCGCGCGGCCAGCGCGAAGCCCGCAGCGTGCGGCTCGACGTGTACGAGGTGAAATGATGCCGGACGAATTGCTCGACATGACGCTGCCCGCATCGCTTGCCGCCGAGCGGCAAAGCGCCGTCGCCATCCTGCGGCTCAAGCGTCCGGAGAAGCGCAATGCGCTGAATGACGAAGCCATCATCGGCATCGAGACCTTCTTCACCTCGCTGCCCGATGATATCGGCGCCGTGCTGCTCGTAGGCGAGGGCGAGCATTTCTCCGCCGGCCTCGACCTGAGCGAACTGGAAGAGCGCGACGTCAAGCAGGGCATCGCCCATTCCGGGCTGTGGCACCGCGCCTTCGGCAAGATCCAGTTCGGCAAGGTGCCGGTGGTCGCGGTGCTGCATGGCGCGGTGGTCGGCGGCGGACTGGAGCTTGCGGCCGCGGCGCACGTGCGCGTCGCCGAGCGCTCGACCTATTATGCATTGCCGGAGGGCAGCCGCGGCATTTATGTCGGCGGCGGCGGCTCGGTGCGGCTGCCGCGGTTGATTGGCGTCGCGCGCATGATGGACATGATGCTCACCGGCCGCACCTATTCGGCCGAGGAGGGCGAGGCCATGGGGCTTTCCACCTATTTGGTCGAGCCCGGGAAGGGCTTCGCCAAGGGCCTCGAACTCGCCAGCCGCATCGCCGGCAATGCGCCGCTGACCAATTTCGCGGTCATGCAGGCGCTGCCGCGCATCGCCGAGATGGACCCGGCGGCGGGCTACGCGGTGGAGGCGCTGATGTCGGCGATCGCGCAGGCCGACGGCGAGGCCAAGGCGCGGCTCAAGGATTTTCTCGAAAAGCGCGCGCCCAAGGTGACGCGCGGCCCGGCATGAGCACCACGGCGGCATCTGACCTGCGCGCATCGGCGCCGTTGCGGCCGGTGCGGCTCGGTCAATTTGATGCAGTCCTCGAGCGCGAGCCGAGCGGCGTCATCCATATCCGCACCGCGCAGGCGCTTCCTCCTTATCACGCCACGCTGACCGAGCCGCTCGAGCATTGGGCCAAGGCCGCGCCCGACCGCGTATTTTTGGCGCAGCGCGACGCGGAAGGCCGCTGGCGCACCCTCAGCTACGCGCAAGTGCTGGCGACGACGCGGCGCATCGGCGCCGCGCTGTTGCGGCGCGGGCTTTCGCCCGAGCGGCCGATCGCCATCATCTCCGGCAACGATATCGAGCACGCGCTGCTGGCGTTGGCGGCGATGGGCGTCGGTATTCCCTATGCGCCGATCTCGGCGGCCTATTCGCTGCTGTCGAACGATTTCGGCAAATTGCGCGCGATCATCGAATTGCTGACGCCCGGGATGGTGTTCGCCAATGACAGCGGGCCTTTCGCGCGCGCGATCTACGCCACCGTGCCGGCAAATGTCGAACTGGTGGTGACGCGCAATCCGCTGGGCGATTGGAAGACCACGATGTTCGCCGATCTGATCGGTGCCGAAGACGACGCCGGCATCGACGCCGTGCGCAGCCAGGTCACGCCCGGAACAATCGCGAAATTCCTGTTCACCTCCGGTTCGACCGGCACGCCCAAGGCCGTGATCAACACCCATCGCATGCTGTGCTCGAACCAGGCGATGATCGCCGCCGGTTTTGCCTTCGTCACCGACGAGCCGCCGGTGGTGGTGGACTGGCTGCCCTGGAGCCACACCTTCGGCAGCAACCACAACTTCAACATGGCGCTGGTCAACGGCGGCTCGCTCTACATCGACGACGGCAACCCGACGCCGGTCGGCGTGCCGAAGACCGCGCGCAATTTGCGCGAGATCGCACCCACCATCTATTTCAACGTGCCCAAGGGTTACGAGGCGCTGGTGCCGCATTTCCGCGCCGACGACGCGCTGCGCAAGAACTTCTTCAGCCGGCTGAAGGTGCTGTTCTATGCCGGCGCCGGTTTGAACCAGACCACCTGGGACGACCTCACCGACCTCGCCATCGAGACCACCGGCGAACGCATCATCTTTCTGTCCTCGCTCGGTTCGACCGAGACCTCGCCGCTGGCGCTCGCCTGTACCTTCGATTTCGACCGGCCAGGCAATATCGGACTGCCGGCGCCGGGCGTCGAACTCAAGCTGGTGCCGAACGAAGGCAAGCTGGAAGCGCGGCTGCGCGGCCCCCATATCACGCCCGGCTATTGGCGGCAGGATGAGCTCACGCGCGAAGCCTTCGACGAAGACGGTTTCTACAAGATCGGCGACGCGCTGAAATTCGCCGACCCCAACGATCCCGGCAAAGGCTTCCTGTTCGATGGCCGCATCGCCGAGGATTACAAGCTCTCCACCGGCACCTGGGTGAGCGTCGGGCCGCTGCGCGCGCGCTTCATCGATGTCTGCGCGCCGTTTGTGCGCGACGTCGTGTTTGCCGGACCCGACCGCGACGATATCGTGGTGCTGGTGTTTCCCGACCTCGACGCCTGCCGCAAGCTTGCGCCCGAACACGCGCCCGACGTACCGCCGGCGGCGGTGCTCGACGACGTGCGCGTGCGGCAAAAGTTCACGAGCCTGCTGCAAGCGCTGGCGTGGCGAAGCCCCGGCTCGTCGACGCGCGTTGCGCGCGCCATCCTGATGGCGGAGCCGCCCTCCATGGACAAAGGCGAGATGACCGACAAGGGCTCGATCAATCAGCGCGCGGTCTTGAAAAACCGCGCCGCGCTGGTGGACGAGCTTTATGCGACGCCGCTATCCTCTCGCGTGATCGCCATCAAAGGCGCCTAAAGGACCGGGATCATGGAAATCAAGGGACAGGCCGCGATCGTCACCGGCGGTGCATCGGGACTGGGAGCGGCCACCGCGCGCGCGCTCGCCGCCGCCGGCGCCAAGGTGGCGGTTCTTGACGTCAACGAAAAAGGCGCCGCCGAAGTGGCCGCCAGCATCAAAGGCGTCGCGGTCGCCTGCGACGTGGCGGACGCAGCCTCGGCCGAGGCCGCGCTCAAGCAGGCCGCCGCCGATCACGGGCCGGCGCGCGTCCTCGTCAATTGCGCCGGCGTGGGTCCTGCCAAGCGCATCGTCGGACGCGACGGGCCGATGCCGCTGGCCGACTATGAGCGCGTGATCCGCATCAACCTGATCGGCACCTTCAACATGATGCGGCTCGCCGCCGCCGCCATGCAGCCGCTGCAACCTTTCGCCGACGGCGAGCGCGGCGTGATCGTGTCGACCGCCTCGGTCGCCGCCTTCGAGGGCCAGATCGGCCAGGCCGCCTATTCCTCCTCCAAAGGCGGCGTCGCCGCGCTGACGCTGCCGGCGGCGCGCGAATTCGCGCAGTTCGGAGTCCGCGTGCTCGCCATCGCGCCGGGCATTTTCGGTACGCCGATGCTGCGCGCGCTGCCGCAGGAGGCGCAAGATTCGCTCGGCGCCTCGGTGCCGTTCCCCAAGCGGCTGGGCGAGCCGCGCGAATTCGCCGCGCTGGTGCTCCACTGCATCCACAATTCCTATCTCAACGGCGAAGTGATCCGCCTCGACGGCGCGCTGCGCATGGCGCCGCGCTGACGATTTCGGATGCTGTGCACCACTCACCGTTCATTCCCGCGAAAGCGGGAATCCAGGATCAAAATCGCGGGCGCTACTATCTTGCTGCCCTGGGTCCCCGCTTACGCGGGGACGAGCGGATCAGGGAGCGCCGCGTGACTTCCGCATCCGCTCGCATCATCGACCTCTACGAGCGCCGCGCGCACGACTGGGTCGGCGATCGCAGCCGCCAAACCGTATTCTTCGAACAGGCCTGGCTCGACCGCTTCGCCGCGCTGGCGCCTCCCGGCGGTACGATCCTCGATCTCGGCTGCGGTCCGGGCAAGCCGATAGCCGCTTATCTGCTCGCACAGGGTCTCGACGTGTGCGGGGTCGATTCATCGCCGACGATGATTTCGCTCTGCCGCAAGAACTTTCCCGAGCGGCAATGGATCGTTGCCGACATGCGCTCGCTCGACCTGCAAAGGCGCTTCGACGGCGTCATGGCCTGGGACAGTTTTTTCCATCTTTCCCATGACGAGCAGCGGCGAATGTTTCCGGTCTTCCGCGCGCATGCCAAGCCGGGCGCGCCGCTCTTGTTCACCAGCGGCCCGCGGCACGGCGAGGCCATCGGCAGCTTCCGCGGCGAGCCGCTCTATCACGCGAGTCTTTCGCCCAACGAATATCGCGCGCTGCTCGCCGCCAACGGTTTCACGGTCGCGGCCGAGCGGATGGAAGACCCGGACTGCGGCGGTCACTCGGTCTGGCTGGCCCGGCGCGCCGAAGGCGGCTAAGAGCGATCCCATGACCTTCACCAACACGCGCAAGGTGCGCATCGAGTGGGCCGACTGCGACCCTGCCGGCATCGTTTTCTATCCGCGCTATTTCGAGATCTTCGACGCCTCGACCTCCGCGCTGTTCGAACGCGCCCTCGGCATGAAGATGTTTCAAATGTTCAAGACGTTCAAATCCGCCGGCTATCCGCTGGCGCGCACGCGCGCGCGTTTCGTGCGGCCCACCCGCTACGGCGACGACGTGACGGTGGAATCGGCGATCACGTTCGGTCACTCGAGTTTCGAGGTGGCTCATCACATCACCAGCAACGGCCTGACCTGCGTCGAGTGCGCGGAGACGCGCGTTTGGGTGGCGCTCGATCCGGCCGATCCCGGCCGCTACAAATCGCAGCCGGTTCCGGATGCGGTGCGGGCGAAGTTTGGCGTGCGATAATTTTGCGAGCGCGCACGCGGCGGCCTCAATTCCTTCGCCCCGCGAAGCGGGGAGAGGGAAGCAGGCCTCACTCGATCTCCGCCGCGATCCGCTTCAGGATTTGCAGGAACCGCGTGCGATCGCGCCGGCCGATGATGCCGTCGAGCACGCGCTCGTGCCGGCGCGCGCAGCGCGTGAGCATGGTCAGCGTCCTTTTTCCCGCCGGCGTCAGGTTCAGCCGATAGGTACGCCGGTCCTCCCGCATGCGTTTGCGTTCGACCAGGCCGCGCCGCACCAGGTCTTCGACCACCGGGGTGAGGCTCGATTTATCGCGGCCGTTGGCGTGGCTCAATTCGGTCTGGCTGATGCCGGGGTTGCGTGCGATCAGCGTCAAAGTGGCGAAGCGGCCCGGGCTCTCGCCAATTTCCTGCGAACGGCGCGAAAACGCCTCGAAGGCGTGTTCCTGCGCCATGCGCAGGTTGAACCCGACCCAATGCTCGAGCGCGCCGAATCTGATCGAATTCGGCAATGGCTTCGCCGTTCTTGCCGCGCCGCACCCGTTGCCTGCTCTTGGAAGTCCGCACCGCGCTCATCCCTGACCGACCGCGCAAACCCGACGGTCCGCCACATAGTTTGATATCAAACTATAACCTTTACAACGTCCCTGACATGCTGCTGAATAATAAGAAAAGTTGGCCGCATAACCAACACTTGAACCGAGGGAGGTAGTCCATGTTGTCCCGCTTTGCTGCCTGTGTCTGCGCCGCCGCCGCTTTGATCGCTGCACCGAGCGCAACGCTCGCCCAGGAAAAGACCTTCGAACTCAAGCTCTCGCACTGGGTGCCGCCGTCGCACCCGCTGCAGAAGGCGCTGGAGGAATGGGGTGCCTCGGTGGAGAAGGACTCCGGCGGCACCATCAAATACAAGGTCTATCCCGCCCAGCAGCTCGGCAAAGCCTTCGACCATTACGACATGGCGCGCGACGGCATCGCCGACCTCACTTACATCAACCCGGGCTATCAGCCGGGCCGCTTCCCGATCATCGCCGCCGGCGAACTGCCGTTCCTGATGTCGAACGCCAAGGGCGGCTCGGTCGCGCTCGACGCCTGGTACCGCAAATATGCGGCCAAGGAGATGAAGGACGTCAAGTTCTGCCTCGCCTTCGTGCACGACCCGGGCTCGTTCCATTCGGTCAGCAAGAAGATCATGGTGCCGTCCGACATCAAAGGCATGAAGATCAGGCCCGCGCAGGGCACCATCGCCGAACTCGTCACGCTGCTCGGCGGCAACAACGTACAGGCCTCGGCGCCGGAAGTGCGCGACGTGCTCGGCAAGGGCGTCGCCGACGCCGTCACCTTTCCCTGGGGCTCGGTGCTGCTGTTCGGCATCGACAAGGTGACCAAGTATCACATGGACGTGCCGCTCTACACGACCACCTTCGCCTTCGTATTCAATAAGACGAAATACGAACAGATGTCGGCGAAACAGAAAAAGGTGATCGACAACCACTGCACCAGCGAATGGGCGGCCAAGGTCGCCACACCTTGGGCCGACTTCGAACACGCCGGAATCGCCAAGCTCAAGGCCGAACCCGGCCACGAGGTCTATGAGATCAGCGCGGCGCAGCTCGCCGAATGGCGCAAAGCGACGGCGCCGCTCGAGGCCAAATGGGCCGAAGCCGCCAAGAAGGCCGGCGTCGATCCCGAGCTCGCAATCAAGGGGCTGCGGGCGGAGCTGGTGAAGAACAAAGCATCCTACTGATGGCTGGCGTAGCGAGGGGACGCAGTCCCGTCGATCGGTTCATCGATCTGATCGAGATGACGGCGGCGGGATTTCTCGCCGTCGTCACCTTGCTCACATTCGTATCGGTGTTCCTGCGCTATCTGTTCGCCTGGTCGATCCCCGACGCCTACGATTTCTCGCGCCTGCTGCTCGGCATCTTGATTTTCTGGGGCATGGCGGTCGCCAGCTATCGCGGCGATCACATCACCGTCGACCTGCTGTGGACCGCCGTGCCGCCGCCGACACGGCGTAGCATGGATGTGTTCTCCGCGCTGGTGACGCTCATCGCAATGTGCGCCTTCACCTGGATGTTCGCCGAAAAGGTGATCGGCACCCGCGCCGACCACGTCGGCACATTCGATATGCGCCAGCCGGTCTGGGTCTACTATTTCGTCGCCTGGATCGGCCTCGCCGCCGCGGTTCTGCTCCTGGTCGCGCGCACCATCCGGCTGGTGTTCTGGCCGGAAAAGTTGGCGCGCGACGACATCCAAGCGGTCGATTGAGACGTTCATGGGTACAAACGCCGTCGCCATCACGGGGTTCATCTCGCTGTTCGCGCTGATGCTGCTGCGCGTGCCGGTCGGCATCGCCATGGGCGTGGTCGGCGTGCTCGGCTTCGGCTACATGATCGGCGATATCGGCCCGGCCTTGAAGCTGCTGTCGCAGTCGCCGATCCGCACCGCCACCGACGCCGAGTTCGCCGTTATTCCGCTGTTCCTGCTGATGGGCGCGTTCGCCTCGGCCTCCGGCATGAGCCGCGAGCTGTTCCGCGCGTCGAACACGTTTCTCGGTCACCTGCGCGGCGGGCTCGGCATCGCCACCATTGCCGCCTGCGGCGGCTTTGCGGCGATCTGCGGCTCGTCCGTCGCCACCGCCGCCACCTTTTCGAAAGTGGCCTATCCGGAAATGCGGAAATACGGCTATCCGCAGAGCTTCGCCACCGGCGTGATCGCGGCCGGCGGTTCGCTCGGCATCATGATCCCACCCTCCACCGTGCTCGCGGTCTATGGGCTGATTACCGAGCAGGATATCGGCAAGTTGTTCATCGCCGGAATCGTGCCGGGCCTGCTGGCGGTCGGCATGTATATCGCGACCATCAATATTATCGCCTTCGTGCGCCCCGATTTCCTGCCGGCGACGCCGCGTCATAGCTGGGCGGAAAGAATCGCTGCGGTGCGCGACGTCTGGGCCGTCGTGCTGCTGTTCGTTTTCATCATCGGCGGTCTTTACGGCGGGCTATTCACCGCCACCGAAGCCGCCGGCATGGGCGCCGCCGGCGCTTTCATCATCTCGGTGCTGCGGGGGAAACTGTCGCGCGAGGATTTCTGGCGCTGCCTGGTCGAATCTTTGCGCACCACCGCCGCGGTGTTCACGATCCTGATCGGCGCGCTGATCTTCGGCTATTTCCTCACCATCACGCAGACGCCACAGAAGATCACCGAGTTCCTCACCGGTCTCGGCCTCGGCCCCTACGGCGTGCTGGTGCTGATCATGCTGATGTATCTGGTGCTCGGCTGCATCATGGACGCCATGGCCATGATCATCCTCACCATCCCCATCGTGTTCCCGGTGATCAAGGCGCTCGGCTTCGATCCGATCTGGTTTGGCGTCATTATCGTGATGACGGTGGAACTCGGCCTGATCCATCCCCCGGTCGGCATGAACGTGTTCGTGATCAAGAGCGTGATCAAGGACGTCAAGCTGTCGACGGTATTCTATGGCGTGATGCCGTTCGTGCTGACCGATATATTGCGGCTTGCCGTCCTGATCGTCTTCCCGATCCTGGCGCTCTGGTTGCCCTCGCATATGTAGGGCGGATCAGGTATAATAGTTTGAGCCCCAACCAATTGGCCGGGACCTGACCATGGAACGCTCGTTCAAGAAGGAAGTGCAGGCGCTCAGACTCGGCGACGGCGAAACCTTCCGCGGCGAAGGCATCCTGGCCGTCACCAAGGCGCTGCTGCAGTCGGGCGTGTCCTATGTGGGCGGCTATCAGGGCGCGCCGGTCTCGCATCTGATCGACGTGCTGGTCGATGCGCAGGACATCATGGGCGAACTCGGCGTCCATCTCGAGACCTGCGCCAACGAGGCCTCGGCGGCAGCGATGCTGGGCGCCTCGATCAACTATCCCTTACGTGGCGCGGTGACGTGGAAATCCATCGTCGGCACCAATGTGGCGGCCGACGCGCTCTCCAATTTGTCGTCGCCCGGCGTGATCGGCGGCGCCATGATCATCATCGGCGAGGATTACGGCGAGGGCGCCAGCGTGATCCAGGAGCGCTCTTACGCCTATGCGCTTAAATCCTCCATGTGGCTGCTCGATCCGCGCCCCGATCTGCCGTCGATCGTTCGCACGGTGGAGAAAGGCTTCGAGCTGTCGGAGGCGAGTCACGCGCCGGTGATGCTGGAGCTGCGCATCCGCGCCTGCCACGTCACCGGCGAATTCGCCGCCAGCAATAACCGCAAGGGCGTCGTCTCCGGCCTCGACAAATTAGCCGGGCCGGGGCGCTTCAACTATGCGCGGCTGTCGCACCCGCCAGTGACTTTCGTGCAAGAGCGGCTGAAGGTCGAGGAACGCATGCCCGCGGCGCGCGCCTTCATCCGCCAGCACAAGCTCAACGAGACCATCGCCGGCGACCTCGACGATATCGGCATCATCGTCATGGGCGGACTGACCAATTCCGTCTTGCGCGCGCTCGAACGCATGGGCCTCGCCGATGTATTCGGCGCCTCGAGGATTCCCCTGCTCGTGCTCAACGTGGTCTATCCGCTGGTGCCGGAGGAGGTCCGCGAATTCTGTGCCGGCAAACGCAGCGTGCTGGTGGTCGAGGAAGGCCATCCCGATTACATCGAGCAGGCGATCAATGTCGAACTGCGCCGCGCCAACATCCAGACCCGCGTGCTCGGCAAGGGGCCGCTGCCGCAAGCCGGCGAATACACCTCCGACGTGCTGCTGGAAGGACTTGCCGCCTTTCTGCAAGACGCCAAGCCGAAGAGCCTTGATGCCGGCACCGTGGCGGAAAAAGCGCGCGGCCTGATCGCGCACAAACCGAAAGCCGCCGACGCGCTTGGCGCCCTGCCGCCGCGCCCGCCCACCTTCTGTACCGGCTGCCCCGAACGCCCGGTATTCTCGGCCATCAAGCTGATGCAGCGCGAATTGGGGCCGACCCACATCAGCACCGATATCGGCTGCCATTCCTTCGCAACCTTCGCGCCGTTCTCGCTCGGTAATTCTATCCTCGGCTACGGCATGTCGCTGGCGGCCGCCGCGGCGGTCGCGCCGAACATGGCCAAGCGTCCAATCGCGATCATGGGCGACGGCGGCTTTTGGCATAACGGGCTGATCACCGGCGTCGCATCGAACCTGTTCAACAAGGGCGACGGCGTGCTGATCGTGCTGCAGAACGGCTACGCCTCGGCCACCGGCCAGCAATACATCCCGTCCAGCGTGGCGAGCCGCGACGGCCCGGTGCCCGGCGTCGACATCGAGCGCACGCTGCGCACCATGGGCGTCAAATGGCTGCGTACGGTGCGCAGCTATTCGGTCGCGCTGATGAGCAAGACGCTGAAGGAGGCGATGCGCACCGCCGAGCGCGGGCTGAAGGTGATCATCGCCGACGGCGAATGCCAGCTGGCGCGCCAGCGCCGCGTGCGCGCCGAGGATGCCGTCAAGCTCGAACGGGGGATGCGCGTCACCCGCACCCGCTACGGCGTCGACGACGAAATCTGCACCGGCGATCATTCCTGCATTCGTTTATCGGGCTGCCCGTCGCTGACGGTTAAGCCGTCGACCGACCCCTTGCGCAGCGATCCGGTGGCAACCGTGATCGAATCTTGTGTCGGCTGCGGTCTGTGCGGCGAAGTCGCCCATGCCGCCGTGCTATGCCCCTCGTTCTACCGCGCCGAGATCGTGCGCAATGCCACCTGGCGCGACCGCACGGCGTTTCGTATCCGCCAAAAGGTCATCGGCTGGCTCGGCGGCTATGGCGGCGAGGCCGCCGCATGAGCGCGACGCGGCCCATCACCATCCTCATCGCCGCGCTTGGCGGCGAAGGCGGCGGCGTGCTGACCGATTGGATCGTGTCGGCGGCGGCGGCGGCCGGTTACCCGGTGCAGAGCACCTCGATCCCCGGCGTCGCGCAGCGCACCGGCGCCACCACCTATTACATCGAGATTTTCCCGGTTCCCACACGCGAGCTTTCCGGCAAGCGCCCGGTGCTGGCGCTGACGCCCGGCGTCGGCGACATCGACATCGCGGTGGCGAGCGAATTGCTCGAAGCCGGCCGCGTGGTGGCGGGAGGCTTTGTCACGCCCGAACGCACACATCTGATCGGCTCGACCAGCCGGTTCTATGCCATGGACGAGAAGATCGCCATGGGCGACGGCCGCTTCGACCAGGACAGACTGATCAAGACCGTCACGGACCATGCGCGCGACACGTCGCTCATCGACATGGCGGCACTCGCCAAACAAAGCGGCTCGATCATCAACGCTGTGATGCTCGGCGCTATTGCCGGGTCGGGACGCCTGCCGCTCACGCCCGAGCAATTGGAGGCGGCAATCCGCGCCGACGGCAAATCGGTCGACAGCAATCTGCGCGGCTTCCGCGCCGGGCTCGATGCCGCGCGCGCGAAAGCGCCGGCGGCGAAGACACCCGAAAGAAAGCGCAACGCGCCGACCACGCCCGATCTGCTCGAGCACGAGGTTTCCTATTCGCTGCCGGCGCTGGCGCAAGCGACCGCGATAGAAGGCATAAGGCGGCTCATCGCCTACCAGGGCGTCCCCTATGCGCGGCTTTATCTCGACCGACTGCGCGCTCTGATCGATGCCGACGCCGCCGCCGGCACACCGGGCAAGTTGCTCAAGGAGGTCGCGCGCCAGCTCGCCGTGCGCATGTCGTATGAGGACGTGGTGCGGGTGGCGCAGGCCAAGATCGCGCCCGAGCGCATGCGGCGCATCGCGCGCGAGGAATTGCGCGCCAAGGACGAGCCGTTCTCGGTGCACGATTTCCTCAAGCCCGGCATCGAGGAATTGACCCAATTGCTGCCCGCGTTCCTGGCGCGCCCCATCCTTTCGGTGAGCGAGCGTCGCGGCTGGCTCGGCCGCGTCTATTTCGGCATGGAGATCAATTCTACCTCGATCACCGGCTATCTGCGCTTCCTGATGCTGGCCAAGCTGCGCTGGCTACGCCCGCGTGGGCTTCGCTTCAAACAGGAGCAGGCCCAGATCGAATCCTGGCTCGGCCTGATCGCCGAGGCGGCGCGGCAGTCGGGCGCCATGGCGCACGAAGTCGTCGAATGCGCCCGCCTGATCAAGGGCTATGGCGACACGCATGTGCGCGGCCTTGAGAATTACCGCAGCATCGAGGCGCGCGTCATCCGCCCAGCGCTCGCCGGCAGCATCCCGCCGGAACGCGCCGCCGACGCGCTCGCCAGCGCCCGCATGGCTGCTTTGGTCGATCCGGAGGGCGAAAGCCTGGCCAAATGCCTGGCCGAAATCGAGGCTCAGACCGCGTTCCGCGTCGCCGCCGAATAACCGTTACCGTTGGTTGTCAGTCCCTGGCCTGTCGCGTAAAACAGCCTGAATAGCCAAAAACAGCGCTCGCACCGTGGCGGGCGCGACACGGAGCGAAACGCATGGCGCTCACACCGAGCGGGAGCCAACGGCCCGCCATTGCCGCCGAAGCGGTCTTGCGCGCGCTCGCCGACCACGGCGTCGATTATTTCTTCTGCAACCCCGGCACCGATTTTCCGCCGATCGTCGAAGCCTTCGGCCGCGCCAAGAAGACCAATGCCAAGGTGCCAAAGCCGATCCTGATTCCGCACGAGAACCTCGCAGTCGGCATGGCGCATGGCGCTTACCTGATGACCGGGCGACCACAAGCGGTGATGGTGCACACCACGGTCGGCACGGGGAACACCATCAACAATCTCATCAATCTGTCGCGCGACCGGGCGCCGCTGTTGCTTATGGCCGGGCGCACGCCGATCACTGAAAAGGGATCGTTCGGCTCGCGCAACCGCCCCATTCAATGGGGCCAGGAAATGTACGACCAGGCCGGCATGGTGCGCGAATTGGTGAAATGGGATTACGAATTGCGCGTGCCCGCCCAGGCCGGCGACGTGGTCGCGCGCGGCATTGAAGTCGCGATGGCGCATCCGCGCGGCCCGGTCTATCTGATGCTGCCGCGCGAGCCTTTGGCCGCGCCATTGTCGGAACCGATCGCGCCGATCAAACCGCGTGCGCAGGCGGCGCCGGTGCATGCCGATCCGAAATCGATCACGACGCTGGCCGAATGGATCGCATCGGCCGAGCGGCCGCTGATCATCACCTCGACGCTGCCCGGCGCCGCGGTTCCGCTGCTCGCCCATCTTGCGGAGCGCTGCGCCATCCCGGTGATCACGCACAATCCGCGCACCTTGTGCATGCCGTCGAACCATCCGCTGCATTTCGGCTTCGAGCCGGGCGCGCTGCTCGCCGACGCCGACTTGGTGATCGCGCTTGAATCCGACGTACCATGGCTGCCAAGCCTGACGCATCCGCAGGCCGGCTGTCACGTCGTGCATGTGGGCGAGGATCCGTTCTATGTGCGCTACCCGATGCGCTCATTCCCGAGCGACCTCGCCGTGCAGGCGGGGCCGGTCCAGGCGCTGGAAGCGCTGACCGCGGCGGTCGAGGCGCGCCTGCAAATGGCGGAAGCGCGCATCGCCGCCCGGCGCGCCCGCCTGACCGAGCGCATGCGCTTGCGGCGCGCGCAGCTCGCCAAGGAGGCGGCGCCCGCCGCGCATATCTCGCCGGAATATCTGTCGCACGCGATCGGCGAAGCGTTCGGGGACGATGCGGTTATCGTCAACGAATATCCGCTGCGGCCGGACCATTGTGCGCGTGAAAAGCCGGGCACGTTCTTTGCGCTGGGGCCGGCCGGCGGGCTC
Organism: uncultured Alphaproteobacteria bacterium; assembly: GCA_963772235.1. GTDB lineage: Bacteria > Pseudomonadota > Alphaproteobacteria > Rhizobiales > Xanthobacteraceae > Pseudolabrys. The sequence goes on along the minus strand of CAVYWI010000018.1, from coordinate 134,357 downwards.
GGCTGGGGCTTCGGCGCCGCGCTCGGCATCAAGCTCGCCGCACCCGACAGCTTCGTGGTCGCGACCTTGGGCGACGGCGCCTACATGTTCTCCAATCCGATGGTCGGGCACTGGGTCTCCGCCACGCAAGGCCTGCCGATCCTCACCATCGTATTCAACAATAGCCGCTACGGCGCGGTGCGCCGCGCCACGCTGTCGATGTTCAAGGACGGCGTCGCCGGCGAAACCGACGGCCGCCTGCTGGCCGATATCGAACAGGCGCCGGCCTATGAGGCGATGGCGCAAGCGCAGGGCGCCTATGCGGAGCGGGTGGAAAAACCGGCCGATTTGACCGACGCGCTGATGCGCGCTCGCGAAGCCGTGGTCAGCGGCAAGCGGCAGGCGTTGCTCAACGTCATCACGCCGTACTGAAACGTGCGGGCCGCGCCAGAAAAACTCTGCTAACCTTCTCTTCCATGACGCTCACGCAGCCTATCGGAATGTCCGAGCCCGAGTCGCCGCCGCAAGGCGACGGCAACGGGCGCGTCACGCCTGTGATGGAGCAATACATCGAGATCAAGGCCGCCAATCCGGACTGCCTGCTGTTCTACCGGATGGGCGATTTCTACGAATTGTTCTTCGAGGACGCCGAAACGGCCTCGCGCGCGCTAGGCATCGTGCTCACTAAACGCGGCAAGCATCACGGAGCGGACATCCCGATGTGCGGCGTGCCGGTCATCCGCGCCGACGAATATCTGCACCGGCTGATCGCGCTCGGCCATCGCGTGGCGGTGTGCGAGCAGCTCGAGGACCCGGCGGAGGCCAGGAAACGCGGCAATAAAAGCGTGGTGCGGCGCGACGTCATCCGCCTGGTGACGCCCGGCACGCTCACCGAAGACACGCTGCTCGACGCCAAACGCAACAATTACCTGCTCGCCGTCGCACGCGCGCGGCTGTCGTCGGCCGGCGAGGACGCCCGTTTCGCGCTGGCCTGGATCGACATTTCGACCGGCGAATTCCGCATCACCGAATGCGACCGGCTGTCGCTGCCGGCCGAGATCGCGCGGCTGGAGCCGAGCGAGATCATCGTCTCCGACGCGCTGTTTGCCGATGCCGATCTTAGCGCCTTATTGGCGCGAGCTGACCGCCGTGACGCCGCTCACCCGCGACGTGTTCGACAGCGCCAGCGCCGAGCGGCGGCTGACGTCGTTCTTTTCGGTAGCGACCAGCGAAGCCTTCGGCGCGCTGACGCGGCTGGAACTCACCGCCGCCGCGGCTTGCGTCACTTACGTCGAGCGCACGCAGATCGGCAAGCGCCCGCCGCTGTCGCCGCCTTTGCGCGAAAGCGCCGGCGCCACCATGGCGATCGACCAGGCCACCCGCGGCAATCTCGAACTGATGCGCACGCTCTCCGGCGAGCGGCGCGGCTCGCTGTTGGAGGCGATCGACCGCACCGTCACCTCGGCCGGCTCGCGCCTGCTGGCGCAACGACTGTCGGCGCCGCTCACCGATCCCGCAGGCGATTCAAGCGCGGCTCGACGCAGTGGCGAGCTTTCGTCGAGGACGTGGCGGCGCGCGCCGACACGCGCTCGCGCCTCGCAGCCGCGCCCGATCTCGCCCGCGCCCTGGCTCGTTTGGCGGTCGGCCGCGGCGGTCCGCGCGATCTCGCCGCCATCCGCGACGGCGTGCTGGCGGCCGCCGACCTTGCCCGCGCTTTGGCGGCGCTGAAGGATATCCCGGCGGAAATCGCCGACGCGCTGGCTTCCTGCCGCCGCCCCGACGGCATGCTGGCCGCAGAACTTGCAGCGGCGCTCGCCCCCGAACTGCCCGCGCTCAAGCGCGACGGCGGTTTCGTGCGCGAAGGCTACGACGCAAGCCTCGACGAGACGCGCGGCCTGCGCGACGAATCCCGCCGCGTCGTTGCCGCGCTGCAGGCGCAATATGCCGAACAGACCGGCATCCGCGCGCTTAAAGTTCGCCACAACAACGTGCTCGGCTATTTCGTCGAAGTCACCGCCCAGCACGGCGACAAACTGCTCGCCGCGCCGCTCAACTCGACCTTCATCCACCGCCAGACGCTGGCCGGTCAGGTGCGCTTTACCACCACCGAGTTGGGTGAACTGGAAGCCAAGATCGCCAGCGCCGCCGACCGCGCGCTTGGGCTGGAGCTCGACATCTTCGAGCGGCTGGTCGTGAGCGTAATGGCGCAAACCGCGCCGATCAAGGAATGCGCGGAAGCGCTCGCCCGGCTCGATGTGGCCAGCGCGCTTGGCGCTCTCGCCGCCGAGCGCGACTATGCGCGCCCGCACGTGGACGACAGCCACGACTTCGTCATCGCCGGCGGCCGCCATCCGGTGGTGGAACAGGCGCTGGCGCGCGACGGCACGCCGTTCGTCGCCAACGACTGCGATCTGTCGCCGCCGAAAGATGGGGAGGCCGGCCGCATCTGGCTGATCACCGGCCCCAACATGGCGGGCAAGTCCACTTTCTTAAGGCAGAACGCGCTGATCGCCATCCTGGCGCAGATGGGCTCATTCGTGCCGGCCAAAGCTGCGCGGATCGGCGTGGTCGACCGGCTGTTCTCGCGCGTCGGCGCGGCCGACGATCTGGCGCGCGGGCGCTCGACCTTCATGGTCGAGATGGTGGAGACCGCGGCGATCCTCAATCAGGCCGGCGCGCGCTCGCTGGTGATCCTGGACGAGATCGGCCGCGGCACCGCGACCTTCGACGGACTGTCGATCGCCTGGGCCACGGTCGAGCATCTGCACGACGTCAACAAATGCCGCGCGCTGTTCGCCACGCATTTCCACGAGCTGACCGCGCTCTCCGCTCGCCTCGATCGCCTGCACAACGCGACGGTGAAAGTGAAGGAGTGGAAGGGCGACGTGGTGTTTCTGCACGAAGTCATTGCCGGCTCAGCCGACCATTCCTACGGCATCCAGGTGGCGAAATTGGCCGGCCTGCCGGCGAGCGTGATCGAGCGCGCCAGACTGGTGCTGGCCAAACTGGAACAAGAGGACCGCGCCAAGCCGAAAGGCTTCGAGGACCTGCCGCTGTTCGCCGCGCCCTATAAGCCGCCGCAGCAAATGCAGGACGACGCGTACGAGCTCGTTCTGGCCGCGGTCGCCGCGCTCAATCCGGACGAGTTGTCGCCGCGCGAGGCGATGGAAGCGCTTTATGCGCTGAAGCAGAAGCTGGCGGAGACGGAGAAAGGTTAGACGGCGAGCGGCTTCCTCAGTTGGTCTTACCGCGAAATTCCGGAAGCATTTCGAGCTTTTGCAGCGGCACCGCCGGCTTCGGCGTGTCGTATTTGACTTCGCGATTGACCGGAATATCCGTCAGCGGCTGCGCAGTGACCTTCACGCTGGCGACCCAAGAATCGAACGAGCGCCAGGCGACTTCCTTGCGCGCCAGGGCAGCCTCGTAGACCCGCCACCAATCCTTGTACATGCCGCCGATATAGGCATGCGAGACCAGGATCAGATCGGAAAGCCTGCTCGCCAGCACCTTGTCGACGACCGTTCCAAAGTCTGTGCCGGTCGAGCCGCGTGCCCACAGGCTGTAATCGCACAGCGAGCCGCTCCCCATATCCGCGAACGGAACGTTTGACACCGAGATGATCTTCACCTTGTATTCGCGCGGCGCGTAGATGGTCGCCAGCGCGCCGGCGGTGCCGCGACCGAGCACGTATTCGATGCCGAGCGCGTCGGCCGCGCGTAGCGTGTTCTCGTCATAGGCGAAATAGCGGCTGCCGAACACGCGCATCGGCTTGTGGGTGATGCGTTCGACCGCCGCCTTCGCCTCGCGCATGCGCGCGAGCTGTTCGTCATAGGGCATGTCCCAGAACGGCTTGTCCGAGTAATTGCCGGCGATGGTGTATCCCTTGGCGGCGAGCCGCGCGAAATCGTCGCGGTACTTGCCGAGAATATCTGATTGCACCTGGATGAGCGCGGTAAGGCCGCGGTGGTCGAACTCGTGCTCCCAATGCCGGATGCCCTCGATCCGCTCGAACTCGATGAGCATGATCAGACCGTTAGTCGGCGCCTGCGCGCGCGCAAAAATTGCGGGAAGAGCCGTTGCAAGAATGGCGCCCGCGGCAAGTCCCAACCAAAATCGAAATACGCGAGGGATCCGAAGCATGCGCCGTCTCCGTCAACGTAAGACGCACTATCGATCCATTGGCCGATGCCGCCTTGATCTGGCTCAAACCGCGCGGCGATGGCTCGCCCAGGTCCGCAAGCCCCACAGCAGCGCGTTCCAGCCGATGCCGGTGCTCAAGCCGAGCGCGTAGGACCACCACACCCCGATCGGCTCGGCCAGGAGATGCACGACCAGGAGGCTCAGGCCCAGCCCGATCAGCGGCGCCTGCACATGGGCGGCCACGCTCGCCACCGCCGGACCGCCGATGCGCGGATGCAAGATGACGAAATAGGAGCCCATCGCCACCGGAAAGAATGCGAACAAGCCGGAAAAATACGAACCGATCGAGCTCGAGGCGGCGGTGACGACGATCACGCACAGCGTCACGATTGCCGCGCGCCAGGCGAGATCGGCGCCGGAGAACGCCGCGCGCTTCACCGTACCCTCGACGCGGAAGCGCGTCGCCCGCCAGGATCGTCACCGGAAAGACGACGGCATTGAGCGCGACGGCGTTGGCGGCGCTCCAATCGACCAGCCGCGAGGCCGCCGCGCAGCAAAACCACACCAGGAAGGCGCCGCCCAGACTTAGCGCCAGCGAGCGCCGTTGCGCCAGCGCGGCATACGTCAGCGCGAACACCGCCGCACACGGCGTTCGACACCATGCTGCCGACCGCGCTCTGCGCGATGAAGGCCGGCGGATGTTCCCAAGCGAGGATGATCATGGCGGCGCCGCCGGCCGTCGGCAGCGAGGCGATCAGCGAGCCGACGAAAGGCCCCGAGCGCTCGACCACCACCGAGGCCGCCACCACGATGCTCGCGGTCATCGCGATCTTCAGCAGCAGGCCGAGCAGGAACATTGCTTCGGGTGCCATGGTCATTTCGCCATGGCGCGCTGACGCGCGAAAAACAGCAGCAGATTGCAGCCGAGCGAAACCGCGAGCGTCAGCGACAACGCGAGCGCCGAGCCGAGACGGTCGGCCGTGAGATTGAGCACGGTCACCGCGATGGCGAAGCCGCCTAAGCCGATCACGGCATTGGCCATCACCGCCGCCGTGGCCGGCCCGCCGACGCGGCGATGCAGAATGATCATGATGCTGGTGAGCACGATCGGGAACACCGCCAGATTGCCGCTCGCCGTCGGCCCGATGCGGAAACTCAAAGTCACCACGGTTCCGACCAGCAGCGCGACCATCGCCGCGCGCAGCACGAGGTCGTACCAGCGCGTGCGCACGCGCGGCATCGGCGCATGACGCAAGGGCGCCGACAGCCGGAAGGAGACGGCAATGATGACGACGTTGAGCAGGATCGCGGCGAAAAGTGTCCAGTGGACCAGGCCGCTTGCCCAGATCAGCGCGAACCAAGCGGCGAAGGCGCCGCCGAGGCTCACCACCAGGCTGCGTTTCTGCGCCAGCAGCGCATAGGTCAGCGCGAAGACGACATTGAACGAGTTGGTCACTAGGCTGCCGAGCGCGCTTTGCGCGATGAAATGCGCGTCGTGGTCGAGCGCCAGAAAGATGTAGACCGGCCCGGCGCTGATCGGCAGCGTCGCCACCAAGCCTGCCGACCAGCGGGCCGGCGCGCTCGGCGGTCACCGTCGCCACCAGCAGGAACGCCGCGGTGACGGCCATTTTGACGACGAGCGTCAGGGCGAAATAAAGATCGGGAGACATCTGGCGCGGCGACCATGACCCGTTGCCCGGCGCCGCGCAAGCGGCTGCCGCGCATGGCAGTTCGTCGTCGCTAGAGGCGCGCGAGCTTTATCGCGACCGGCGGCCCCGCCTTGATGGTCTGGTACACCACGCAATAGCGTTCGGTGAGCTTGAGCAATTGATCGAGTTTGTCCTGCGCCGCATCGGTGTCCAGCTCGAAGCGCAGGCGGATTTCGCGGAAACCTACCGGTGCATCCTTGGCCACGCCGAGCGTGCCGCGGAAATCGAGATCGCCTTCCGCCGAGACCTGCCCCGACTTGAGCGGGATATCGAGCGCGGTCGCCACCGCTTTCAAGCGTGACGCCGGCGCAGGCGACCAAGGCCTCCAGCAGCATGTCGCCCGAGCACAACTCGAGGCCCGAGCCGCCGGTCGCCGGATGCAGGCCGGCGGCTTGCAGCGCGCGGCCGGTCTCGACCTTGCAGGCGATGTTGGCATCGTCGAGCGTGCCCTTGGCACGCAGCGTGACCACGGCGGCCTGCGGATCGCTGCGGTAGCGCTCCTTGATCGGCGCCTGCATCGCGCGCAGTTCGTTGGCGTCCATGATGCTCGCCTCCTTAGCGTCAACCGGCCGGCGTCAGCACGACGCGGCCGACGATCTTGCCGGCGCGCAGATCGGCGTGGGCGGCGTTGACCTCGTCCAGCCGGCGCGTGGTGACCGGAACGTCCGGCAATCCTTTGCGCCGCACCAGTTCCATCATCTCGGCCATTTCCGGCAGACTGCCGAGATAGGAACCCTGGATGGTCAAGGCGCGCATCGGGATCGGCGGCAGCGACACGCGTGAAGTCGCCGCCGTACAGTCCGACGATGATGTATTTGCCGCCCTTGATCAGGCTGTCGAAGCCGACGCGCGCGCTCGCCGACGAGCCGACCAGATCGATCGCCGCCCAGGCGCCGGCGCCGTCTTTGGTCAGCTTCATGATCTGCTGCACGGCGTCGCTCGCGCCACCGTCGATCACCGCCGCGGCGCCCGCGCGCTTGGCGGCCTCGCGCTTGGCCGGATCGATGTCGACGACGATGGCCGAGTGCCCGCCCATCTTCTGATGCAGGCCGAGACACATCAGACCGAGGCCGCCGGCGCCGATGATCACCGTCGGCTCGTCTTTGATGTGTCGGCACCTTCTTCAAGGCGCTGAAGGTGGTGATGCCCGAACAGGCGAGCGGCGCCGCGCGCTCCGGCGGCAAGTCGCCGATCCCGAACAGATAGCGCGGATGCGGCACCATCATATAGTCGGCGTAGCCGCCGTCGGAAAACACGCCGAGGCTGCGCATGGCGCGGCACAGATTTTCGTCGCCGCGCTGGCAAACCGCGCAGGTGCCGCAACCGATCCACGGATCGGCCAGCAGCACGTCGCCGACTCTTGACGCCCTTGACGTCGGGCCCGACCGCCGACCACTTCGCCGACGTTCTCGTGGCCGAGCGTCACCGGCAGCTTCATGCCGCGATCCTGCAGGCTCATCCGCTTGCCGCCGCCGAGATCGAAATAGCCGTCGGCGAGATGCAGATCGCTGTGGCAGACGCCGGCGGCGAGCACCTTCAGCAGCACCTGGGTGCCGGTCGGTTGCGGCGTCGGCTGCTCGTTGCACTGGAGCGGCTGGCCGCAGACGCAGACCTGGAACATGCGCATGGTCGTTTCTCTCCCGATCGTTCCGATTGTCGCCACCGTGCGTTTGCCGGCCACGCATGGAACCATACCCGGGCCGGCGCGTCACGGTGAACCCCGCCGCCCCTTTCGCACCCGCAAAATGCCGAAAAATTGGCCGCCCGCGGGCGTCGAGGCCGGCGTTAACGAATATCTTTGCGGGGAGCGGGTGACTTGCCCGTCGCACTCCGCTATCCCGATGCCCCCATGGCCTCTCTCGCCCTCGAAACCGGCCCGCGCACGGGGCCCGAGCAGCCGACCCGGCACTCGGGCGAGCTGATCGACTTCCGCGCGGTCGCCGCCGACCTGGAAAGCCTGGCCGAGACCCATAGCGGCGGCGGGAGCGAATTGCGTTCCGCGCTGGCGCAGCGGCTGAAGACCGCGCTCAACGAAGGCCGCGCCAAAGCCGAGCAACTGCTGCTCAACGACCGGCACGGACGGCGCTGCGCCGAGCGGCTGTGCCGGCTGGAAGACGAAATCATCCGCCTGCTGTTCGAATTCGCGCGCAAGCATCTCTATCAGTCGCAGAATCCGTCCGAAGCCGAGCACATGGCGGTGATCGCCACCGGCGGCTACGGCCGCGGCCTGCAGGCGCCCGGCTCCGACATCGATCTGTTGTTCCTGCTTGCCCTACAAGCAGACCGCCTGGGGCGAGTCGATCGCGGAAGCGATCCTCTATTGCCTGTGGGACACCGGACTGAAGGTCGGCCATGCCACGCGCTCGGTGGACGAATGCATCCGCCAGGCCAAGGCGGACATGACCATCCGCACCGCCATCCTCGAAGCAGAGATTCCTGCTCGGCGACAAGAATCTGTTCGACGAACTGGTGAAACGCTTCGACAACGAAGTGGTGCGCAACACCGCCGCGCAGTTCGTCGCCGCCAAGCTTGGCGAACGCGAAGATCGCGTCCGCCGCTCCGGCCAATCGCGCTATCTGGTCGAGCCGAACGTGAAGGACGGCAAAGGCGGCCTGCGCGATCTCCATACCTTGTTCTGGATCGCCAAATACGTCTACCGCGTGCGCGAGCCGGACGAGCTGATCAAACGCGGCGTGTTCGACAAAGAAGAATATCAGCTGTTCCGCCGCTGCGAAGATTTCCTCTGGTCGGTGCGCTGCCACATGCATTTCCTCACCGGCCGCGCCGAGGAACGTCTGTCGTTCGACATCCAGCGCGAAATCGCGGTGCGGCTCGGCTACACCGAGCATCCCGGCCAGCAGGACGTCGAACGTTTCATGAAGCACTACTTCCTGGTGGCCAAGGACGTTGGCGATCTCACCGCCATCCTGTGCGCGGATCTGGAGGACAGCCACGCCAAGAGCGTACCGGTGCTCAGCCGCCTGATGGCTCGCTTAAGGCCGGTGAAGCGGCGCAAACTCGCCGAAAGCGACGATTTCATCGTCGACAAGAACCGCATCACGGTCGCCGCCGCCAACGTGTTCAAGCGCGATCCGGTCAACCTGATCCGCATCTTCTATCTGGCGCAGAAGCACAATCTCGCCTTCCATCCCGACGCCATGCGCGCGATCACCCGCTCGCTTAAGCTGATCGACGCGGACTTGCGCAACGACGAGGAAGCCAACCGGCTGTTCCTGGAAATTCTCACCTCCGAGAACGACCCCGAAACCGTACTCCGGCGGATGAACGAAGCCGGCGTGCTCGGCCATTTCGTGCCGGCCTTCGGCAAGGTCGTGGCGATGATGCAGTTCAACATGTACCACCACTACACGGTGGACGAGCACCTGTTGCGCTGCATCGGCATTCTCGAAGAGATCGAGCGCGGCAGCAACAGCGAGACGCTGCTCGCCAACGAGCTGATCCACAAGATCCTGCCGGCCAACCGCAGGGTGATCTACATCACGCTGTTCCTGCACGACATCGCCAAGGGCCGCATCGAGGATCATTCGATCGCCGGCGCGCGCGTGGCGCGGCGGCTTTGTCCGCGTCTGGGATTTTCCGCCGCCGACACCGAGACGGTCGCTTGGCTGATCGAGAACCACTTGGTGATGTCGAGCGTGGCGCAGTCGCGCGACCTGTCCGACCGCAAGACCATCGAGAACTTCGCCGCGGTGGTGCAGTCGGTCGAACGGCTGAAGCTCTTGGCCATCCTCACCACCGCCGACATCCGCGCCGTCGGCCCCGGCGTATGGAACGGCTGGAAGGCGCAACTGCTGCGCACGCTTTACTACGAAACCGAGCCGGTGCTCACCGGCGGCTTCTCAGAAGTGAACCGCGCCCAGCGCGTCGCTGCCGCGCAGGGCGAGTTCCGCGTGGCAATGAAGGATTGGCCGGCCGAGCGGCTGGAGAGCTATATCGGCAAGCTCTATCCTGCCTATTGGCTCAAAGTGGACCTGCCGCACAAGATTCAGCACGCCAATTTTGTGCGCGCCGCCGAGGACGCCAACAAGTCGCTCTCGACCGCTATCAGCTTCGAAGGCGGCGCGGTGACCGAGCTCACGGTGCTGGCACCCGATCATCCCTGGCTGCTCTCGATCATCGCCGGGGCCTGCGCCATGGCGGGCGCCAATATCGTCGACGCGCAGATCTACACCACCACGGACGGGCGGGCGCTCGACACTATCTCGCTGTCGCGCGAATTCGACCGCGACGAGGACGAGAAGCGGCGCGCCGATCGCGTCGCCGATTCGATCGAGAAGGCGCTGCGCGGCGAATTGCGGCTGCCCGACATGATGGAAAAGCGCGCGGCGCCCAAAGGCCGCATCAAGGCCTTCGCGCTCGAGCCCACGGTCGTCATCAACAATCAGTGGTCGCACCGCTACACGATGGTGGAAATCACCGGTCTCGACCGTACCGGCCTGCTCTACGAGATGACCTCGACGCTGTCCAAGCTCAACCTCAACATCACGTCCGCTCACGTCGCCACCTTCGGCGAGCGGGTGGTGGACGTGTTCTATGTCACCGACCTGATGGGCGCGCAGATCGTTTCGCCGACACGCCAGGCCGCCATCAAGCGTGCGCTGATCGCGCTGTTCGCGGCGGCTGAAAGCGCCGGCAAAACGGGCACGTGACGGCGGGACGCGTCACGCCTCTCCTTCCAGCGCCCGCCGCAATCGCCGGATAATGACGCCGCGGGCGCGGTCGTCGGCGGCGGCCTCGATCGACGCGTCGATGTCGAGGATCAGCTTCGACATGTCGTTGTGCCAATCGAGATTGACCACCGCCTCGGGCTTCAGCCGCCGGCGCTGGCTGGTATCGAGCGGCGTTGGCGCCGCGGTCGTCAGTTCATAGAGATCGTCGAGCAGCGGCGTGAACACCTTGGCCGCCGGCACCGTGCGCTCGGCGATGCGCTCGGACAGTCCCGCCAGTCCCCGCTCCTCGCCATGCACCAGGAACACGCCGCGCTCGATCGGCCGGCGCGCCGCGATCCAGCGCGCCAATTCCGGACCGTCGGCGTGGCCGGAATAGTCGTCGATGCGGCGGATACGCGCGGCGACCTTGATTTCCTCGCCCTGGATGCGCACCGCCTTGACGCCGTCATCGAGGAAGCGGCCGAGCGTACCTTGCGCCTGGAAGCCGACGAACAGCACCGTCGCCTTGCTGTGCCACAGCCAGCGCTTGAGATGGTGGCGGATGCGGCCGGCATCGCACATGCCGCTGGCGGCGATGATGATGTGGAAGCCCGTGAGCTTGGCAATCGCCTTGCTCTCCTCCACCGTCTCGGTGCAGTGCAAATGCGGCGAGCCAAGCAGCCGCGCGACGTCGATATTGGCCTCCTGGCTTTCGGCATGCTGGCGGAATACTTCGGTGGCGCGAATGGCGAGCGGCGAATCGAGAAAGATCGGCACCGCCGGAATGTCGCCGCGCTCCATAAGGTCGACCAAATCGACGAGCAATTCCTGCGTACGCTCGACCGCGAAGGCCGGAATGAGCAGCGCGCCGCCGGCGGCGTGGGCGGCGCGAACCTCGGCAGCGAGATGGCCGCGCCGCAACTCGCGGGTGACCGGCGGGCGGTCTTCGTCGCCATAGGTCAATTCGCAAATGACATAATCCAAGCCGGTGGGCGCTTCCGGATCGGGTTGCAGCAGCTTGGCATCGGGACCGAGATCGCCGGAGGCGAGCACGCGCAGCGGCTTGCCAGAGGCGCCTTCGCCGGCAAATTCGATCTCGATCGAGGCCGAGCCGAGCAGATGCCCGGCGTTCCAATAGCGCGCGCGTACGCCCGGCATGACTTGAACCCAGGTTTCGTAATCGACCGTGCGGAAGGCATCGAGCGCGGCGATAGCATCGAGCTGCGTGTAGATCGGCGTCACCAGCGCACGCCCGCGCGCCGCATTGCGCCGGTTGAGCGTCATGACTTCGGATTCCTGGATGCTGCCGGCATCGGGCAGCATAAAGGAGCACAGGTCGATGGTGCCGTGCGTGGCCCAGACGGGCCCGCGAAAACCGCTGCTTGTGAGCTTGGGGATGAGGCCGCTGTGGTCGATATGCGCGTGCGTCAGCAGCACGGCATCGATGCCGGACGGATCGAACGGAAACTTGCTGTAGTTCAGTTCCTTCAGCGTTTTCGGCCCCTGGAACAGCCCGCAGTCGACCAATAGGCGGCCGGCCGGCGTCTCGAACAAATGGCAGGAACCGGTGACGGTGCGGGCCGCGCCGCAAAATCGGATGGTCACGCTCATGTGCCGCACTCCCGGCGTAGCGCGTCGGCCAAAACCTGATCGAGTGCGACGGTGTTGGTCGGATGCGGCACGCTATTGGTGGATCTCACCGAGCGGATGCCGGCGGCGAACAGTTTTGCCACCAGTTCCGGCGGGAACAGCGCATGGGTGATGACGGCGTCGATGCGCGTGGCGCCGGCCGCGGCCAATGCCCCGGCGCAGGTCATCAAGGTGCCGCCTGAGGAGACGATATCGTCCACCAGCAGCGCCGGCCGGCCGGCAAACATCTTGGCGTCGGCGAATGTGATCTCGACGGAACGGTCGCCGCGCCGCGTCTTGCGGGCAACCGCGGGCGCGAGTTGAAGCCGCGCCGCCAGATCGCCGACCCAGGTGCGCGATTCCTCGTCGGGGCCGACCACGATGGTGGCGGGGTCTATTCCGCCCGCCCGCAGCGCATCGGCGATGGCCGGCATCGCCGACAGATTCTCGGCCTCGATCCCCGGAAAAACATCGCCGATGTTTTTGGTGCGGTGCAGATGGGCGTCGACCGTGATGACGCGGTCGAAGCTGCCCGCCAGCATCTTGCCGATGACTTTCTGGCTGACCGCTTCGCCGGCATGGAAGGCCGTGTCCTGCCGCATGTAGCAAAGATAAGGCGCCACCAACGCCAGCCGCTTGGCGCCGCAGCGCCGCAGCGCTTCGGCCGCGAACGACAACGCCAGCAGCTTGTCGTTCGGCTGATCGAGCGAGGCATAGACGATCACCGTCGCCACCGGCGGCGCGACGGTGACCCGCAGCTCGCCATCCGGGAAGCGATGCAATTCGATCGCGTGCATGGCAATGCCAAGTCGGGCCGCCAGCCGCGCGGCATCGGCTGCCGATGCCGGAAGGCTTTGCAGCACCGTGCCGCTCACGACTTGCACTCGCTCGCAGCGCCCGTATCGACGAAAGCGCCGGAGGTGAGGCGGCCAGACGGCCGTTGCGCATCAATGATCTTATGCATTTGCTTAAGAGCGGCTCCGCGGTTAAAGGCTGTTAAATCGCATAACAAATCCGGGGCGGCGCGGTATTGATCAAAATCATGATCGCGGCCAAGGCGAGATAGATGAGCTAAATCGCCCTTAACGGCGACTAAACCGCCCTTACCGAAATGGCGCGGGCGTCGCTCCGGGTTGCTGAACTGCGAGCTGACAGCGGCTTCAGCCGCCGAGGAAAAGCCGGCTGACGTCCGGATTGGCGAGCAGGTCGTTGGCGCGGCCGGCCAGCGCCAGTTTGCCGGACACCATCACATAGCCGATGTCGGCGAACTCGAGGCCTTTCTTGGCGTTCTGCTCGACGATAACGATGGTCTTGCCCTCCTTGTGCTGGAGGTCGCCGAGAATGTCGAACACCGCGTCGATGAAGCGCGGCTCCAGCCCGATCGAGGGCTCGTCCACCAAGAGTATCTGCGGGTCCATAACCAGCGCACGGCTGATTTCCAAAAGTCGCCGCTCGCCGCCCGACAGCACCCGGGCCGGATGCTTGCGCCGCGCCGCCAGCCGCGGATACTTGTCGAACACCTTCTCGGCGGCGCGCTTGGCCTCCGCCGGCTGGTCCATCAGATAGCCGCCCATCCAAAGATTTTCTTCCACGGTCATGCCGGGGAACACCGAATTGTCCTGCAAGATGTAGGCGATGCCGCCCGAGCGCAGCTTTTCGCTCGGCGTGAGACTTGTCACGTCGATGCGCACGCCATCGCGTTCGGTAAAGACCGAGCCGGAATAGATATTGGTGAAGCCGAAAATGGAATGCAGCACGGTCGACTTGCCGGCGCCGTTCGGGCCGATCAGGCACAAAGATTGTTTATGCCCGACGCGCAGGCTGAGCCCGTGCAGGACCTCCATCTGAGCGTAGCCGGCGTGCAGGTTGTCGATGCGCAGATGCGGGTCGGCGCCGGCGAGCGCATCGAGTTCGTCGACGCTGACGTCGCGCGCGATTTCGAGCGCCTGGCGCGCAACTTCTTCGACCGAAATCGCCGGGGCGACGCCGCCGTGATAGCCACCACCAGCCGGTTCGAGGCTCGCCATTAATTGGCTCCGAGATAAGCGTCGATGACGCGCTGATCGCGCTGGATTTCGCCCGGCTCGCCTTGCGCCAGCATCTCGCCGTGCGCCATGCAGTAGATCTTGCTCGCGGTGTTCATGATCACGCGCATGTTGTGCTCGATGATGAACAGCGTGATGCCGAATTCCGAGTTGGCGCGCTTGAGCCGGTCGAGCAAGCCGTTTATCAGCGTCGGGTTGATGCCGGCGGTCGGCTCGTCGAGCAAGAGTACGGTCGGCTCATTCATCAGCGCCATGGCGAATTCCAACAGCTTCTGCTGGCCGAACGACAGGCTGCCCGAGCGCAAGTGACGCTTTTCGTAGAGCCCGACGAAGGCCAAGAGGCGCTCGGCCTTCTCCGCCACTTCGCCGTCCTCGCGCGCAAACATGTCGCGCAGCCGCGCCTTGCGGTGCGGCACCGAGATCAGCATGTTCTGGATGCAGTTCATCTTGCCGTAGATGCGCGTGGCCTGGAACGTACGCAGCAGGCCGAGCCGAGCGATCTCCTGCACGCTCAGCCGGGAAATTTCCTGGCCCTCGAAGCGGATCGAGCCGGAATCGATCGGGTGATAGCCGACGATGGAATTGAACAGCGTGGTCTTGCCGGAACCGTTGGGGCCGATCAGTCCGGTGATGCTGCCGCGTTCGACGGTCAGCGACACGGCGTGATTGGCGACGACGCCGCCATAAGATTTAGTTACGCCGTCGAGCTCGATGATGGCCCCGCTCATTCGGCGCCCTCCGCGTGCGGCGCCAGCGCAACGCCGAGCACCGGCTCCGACTCGCCTTTGGGCGCGGCCTTAAACAGCCCGGGATGTCTTTCCATCAGCCAGCCGACGATGCCCTGCTGGAAATAGACGATGGTGACGACGATCAACAGGCCAAGCGCGACGAACTGCCAGCCGAGGAAGTAGGTCCAAGTCACTTCCTTGATGGTGTGAAACACCACCGCGCCGATCACCGGGCCCCACAGCGTGCCCTTGCCGCCGAGCAGCACCATGATGACCATGAAGATGTTGAAGGTGGTGGTCGGGAACGCGATGTCGCGCGGCTCGATGAAACCGGTCATGTTGCCGAAGATCGCGCCGGAGATGCCGAGGAACACCGCCGAAATCGCCCAGGCGGTGCGCTTGTAACGCCGCGTGTGCAGGCCCATGGCCTCGGCCTTCTGCTCGTCGTCACGGATGGCGTTGAGCGCCAAGCCGAAATTGGTCGAATAGAGCCAGCGCAGGAACACCAGCAGCACGAAGGCGAGCGCGAACAGCAGGAAATAGAAGAACAGCTTTTGCGGCTCAGGCCCGAACGGAAACACCGGCATCGAAATGCCGCTCGCCGCGCCGACCCACTCCCACGACGAAATCAGTTCGGCCGCGGCGATGGCGATCCCGAGCGTGCCGATAGCGAAATAAGGTCCGCGCAAGGCCAACACGATCCAGCCGGCCACGACGGCAAGCGCGGCGGCACCGATGGCGGCGGCAACGGTACCGAGCGCGAAGCCGGTGAAATATTGCGCGGTGGTGAAGACGATATGGGTGGTGCGTGCGCCCGAGGTGTACATGCCGACGTCGTAGTAGAGCCCGATCTGCACAATGGCGCAGATGTACATGCCGGCGCCGAAGAAAAAGATATTGCCCAGCGAGTTGTAGCCCATCTGCCCGCCGAGGATGTCCCAGGTCGAGGCGAACACGATCATCAGCCAGAGCACCGCGATCTCGTTCGAGTAGTCGCGGAACAAAAACGGCGCGAACACGCCGGCGACGAGGATCATGAGATAAGGCAGCGTCTGGCGGGAGACGAGGTTCATTGCACGGCCTGCCGCACGCGCAAATATTGCCATTGCCGGACCGCGAGCACGCCGAGCAGCAACAGCACGATCAGCGCCTGCTGGAACTCGGCGCCGAGCAGGAAGCCGCCGAACTGCTCGAACACCCCCATGCCGAAGCCGGCGGCGATCACCGCCGGCAAATTGCCGAAGCCCGCGGCGGTGACGATGACGAACAGCCGGATCGAATAGGTAGTGCCGAGAAACGGCTGTACGTTCCACACCAGCGCGACCAGCGCGCCGGCCGCGCCGCAGATCGCCGCGTTGAGGCAGAAGGTGAACGAGTAGACCTTCTCGGTATCGATGCCGAGCACCCGGGCGGCGCGCGCGTCCTGCGCGGTGGCGCGGATCGCCTGCCCCATGCGGCTGCTCTTCATGAACACGATCACCGCCAGCGCCAGCACGACCGCCAGTCCGAAGCCGATGACGCGGGTGACCGGGATGGTGACCAGCCCGCCGGCGAGTTGCCACGTCGGCAGACCGGACTGTGCCGATTGGGTATCCGGGCCGAACGCCAGGTTCAGGCTCTGCTGGATCATGATGGCGACGCCGAAGGTCGCCAGCAGCGAGGTAAAGAGATCGCGCGTGATTACCTTGCTGACCACCAAGCGGTAAACCACCCAGCCGATCCCCCACAGCAGCACGACGGCGCCCGGCACGCCGAACAACGGATTGATGCCGTGGCGGCCGAGGCTCCAGGTCAGGTAGCCGCCGAGCATGATGAAATCGCCCTGTGCCAGGTTCTTGACGTTCATCACACCCCAGACCAGCGCCAGGCCGTAGGCGGCGAGCGCGAAGATCGAGCCGATCAGAACGCCGTCGATCAGCAGGCCGAGATTGAGCACCGGCGCGGCGGTGAGGATCGAGATATTGCCTAGAATATGTTCCATCGTGCCCCTCGGCGGTCGGGCAAATAACCAGAACGGGCCGCTCCGATCGCGTCGCGATCGGGCGTGCTCCCGTTATGCGCGGAGGCGGGCGTTCATCACGCCCGCCTCCACGTCACTCTCAGTACTGAGCCTCGCGCGGATAGTTCAGCTTGGCCGCCGCGATCTTTTCCGGCCAAACGACATTATATTTGCCGTGCTGAATTTGCCGTAGGCTGATGGTCTTGCCGGGATTGCTGCCGTCCGCGGCAAATTTGACATGCCCGTAGAAGGTTTCGAGATCCGTCTTGGTCAGCGCCTCGCGGAGCTTTTCCTTGTCGAGCGAATTGGCGCGCTTGAACGCATCCGCCCAGACATAGACCGCCGCGGAGGCCTGCGCCGTCTGGTAAGGCACGATCTTGTAGTTATAGGCCGCCTTGATCTGCGTGTTGTATTCGGCCGCGGTGCCGAACATCTTGTCGCCGATCTTCATGGTTTCGTCCCATTGCGTCGGGCAGACGAAATCGTTCGAGGCCTTGGGGAAATCCTGCGACACCTTGGCGGATTCGCAGTGCGTCATGCCGACCAGCGGCACCTGGATCTGCAGATCGGCCATTTGCCGCGCCGCCGTCGCCGCACCCTTTTCGTGGCCGGAGACGATCAGCACGTCGGGCTTGAGCGCCTTCACCTTGGTCAGAAAGCCGGTGATGTCGTTCAGGTCCTTCGGCATCCGATCGTCGACGGCCGCACTCATCTTGTATTTCTTCATCGCGTCGACCACGCCCTGCCGCACGTCGAGCGAGAAGGCGTCATCCTGATAGATCATCGCGATCTTGACCTTCGACGGGTCCTTGCCCGCCTTCTTGGCGATCTCCGCCGCCATGTCGACCACCGGCGTCAGATATTTCTCGGAGGTCGCGACGATGCCGAACTGGTACTTGTAGCCTTGCGTGAACAGCGAGCGCGAAGCCGCCTCGCCCTGCACCAGCGGGGTCTTGTATTTCTCGATCACAGGCAGGATCGCCTTGGTCAGAGGCGAGCCGTAGGGGCCGAGCACGTAGTGGATCTTGTCCTGATCGATCAGCCGCTCGACCAGCTGCGACGCGCGCGCCGGCGTCGACTCATCGTCGTAGTACTTGATCTTAAAGTGATAGCACTTGCCGCCGATCTTCACGCCGCCGGCGTCGTTGATCTTCTTGACCGCGAATTCGTAGCCGTTCTTGGTGTTCTGGCCGTTGGCGGCGTAGATGCCGGTCGCCGAAACCGCGGCGCCAAGCTCGATTGTGCCGCAATTCTGTGCCTGCGCGGTGACCGGAGCGAAGGCGAACGCCGTCGCTGCCGCCACCATGGCAATTCCTGCCCGGTTGAGCATGTCGAAATCCTCCCTGGAAATCCTGGTCGCCGCCGGGTTGGTTCCCGAACTGGCCGGATGGCGAAGCATAACGCCAAGCTACGCATGGTTGCAACGAAAAGCCTCAAGTCGCCGCTCGCCTGTGGGCTATGCCTTCGCTTAATATGACCGCCTACTTCAGAGGCGTGATGCGTAATTCCCCCATTGCCATCGTCGGTCTCGGCCTGATGGGCGAGGTCTATGCCCAGCGGCTGATTGACGCGGGTCACCCGGTGGTCGGGTTCGACATCGATCCCGCCCGGTGCGCGCGCCTGGCCGAAATCGGCGGCCGCCCCGTCGATTCAATCGCGGATCTTGCGAAACCTGCCCGCGCCATCCTCATCGCCGTGTTCAATACCGATCAGGTCGAGGACGTGATCGAGAACCATCTTCTGCCGGCGCTCGGCGAGGGTTCCAACAAGATCGTCATGTGCATGAGCACCTGCGATCCCGACCAGGTGGCGCGACTTGCCGCGCGCGTGATCCCGCGCGGCATCCGCTATCTGGACGTGCCGGTGTCCGGCACCAGCGACCAGCTGCGGCGCGGCGACGGCGTCGCCCTGATCGGCGGCGATCCGGCCATTGCCGCGGAACTGAAAGACGTGTTCGACGCGCTGTTCGCGCGCAGCTTCCAGGTCGGCAAGATCGGCGACGGCGGCCGCGCCAAACTCGCGGTCAACCTGATCCTCGGCCTCAATCGCCTCGCTTTGGCCGAAGGCCTCGTCTTCGCCGAGCGGCTCGGGCTCGATCCGGTCGCCTTTCTCGCGGTCGCGCGCGGCTCGGCCTCCTACTCGCAGGTGATGGAGACCAAGGGACCGAAAATGCTGAGCGGCGATTTCTCGCCGGAAGGCCGCGCCAAGCAGACCTTGAAGGACGCGCACCTGATGCTCGATCAGGCCTCCGCGCATGGCCAAAAACTGTCGATGCTCGAGGTGCACGCCGATGTACTGGAGTCTCTGCGTGCGCGCAGGCGAAGCCGAATTGGATAACAGTGTCGTCATTAGGGAAGTTCGCCGGCGACGCACGAAAACGTAACCGGCAGATTTTCCGCCAAAAGGAAACGAGCCATGGACGACAAGGAACAGTACGAGCGCGGCCTCAAGCTGCGCATCGAGATGTTCGGCCGCGAAGCGGTGGAAAAGCGCATGAGCGCGTTCGGCGATTTCGGCAAGCCGCTGCAGCACATCATCAATGCCTATTCCTACGGCGACGTCTGGAGCCGCACCGCGTTGCCAGCGGCGACCAAGTCGCTGGTCATGATCGGCATGATGGCGGCGGCCGGGCATCCGAACGAACTGCGGGTGCATCTCAACGGCGCCGTGAAGAACGGCTGCAGCGCGGAGCAGATCCAGGAAGTGCTGCTGCTGCTGACGCTTTATTGCGGCATCCCCGCCGCCAACGAGGCGCACCGCATCGCAGCCGAGGTGTTGCGCGAACACGGCAAGCTCTGAGCTAGCAGGCGAGGCGGTCTCACCACCTGCCCTTCCAGCGCGCGCTGCAGTCGCCGGATGATAACGCCACGCGCGCGGTCGTCGGCAGCGGCGGCGGCGGTTTTGGCGGGACTATTGGGGATTGCGAGCTTCGCGGGAACAGAGCAAAACACCTCAGGCGGGCGGCGCGCGAAAATGACTACGCGAAGGCGTTCAAAATCCATGTCGCCCATGAGTCGCCCGCAGCCGGATCGAAATCAGCCAAGCAAATACGTGACCGCGATCGACGCCTTGTCGGCGCTTGGCTCAAATCGTGAAACCGGCCTTGCCGGCGCTGAGGCGGCAACTCGATTTGATCGAGAAGGGCCGAACGACGTCCCCGAAAAGAAATCGCACCCGTTTCTTCGTTTCGCGGACAAGTTCTGGGGCCTGTCGGCCTGGATGCTGGAGCTTATTGCCGGGCTCTCCTTTGCCCTTGGCAAACGCGCCGATTTTGCCGTCGCGCTCGCTCTTCTCCTTGTCAATGCCGTGCTGAGCTTCTTTCAAGAGCAGCGCGCATCGTCGGCGGTGGCCGCCTTGCGGCACCGGTTGCAGGTGACGTCGAGGGTCCTTCGCGACGGACGATGGCAAGCCATGCCGGCGCGGCAATTGGTGGTCGGCGACGTCATGCGATTGCGTTCAGGGGATTTCGTGCCCGCCGATGCACAAATCATCGATGGAAAATTGAAGATCGATCAATCGGCGCTGACAGGCGAATCCGGCGAACTAAATAAGGCCGCAAATGATCCCGTCTACTCCGGCTCGATCGTGCACCAGGGCGAAGCCACGGCAGTGGTTATCGGCACCGGTGCGCGGACCTATTTCGGCCGCACCACTCAGCTGGTCGAAAGCGCGCAGCCGAAGCTGCATATCGAGGAAGTGATTGCGCGCGTCGTCAAGTGGCTCTTTCTCATCGTCGGAACCATGGTGACTGTAACCCTGATCGTATCGATCGTTCAGGGATCGCGGCTCATTGAAATCCTTCCGTTGTCGCTGGTGCTGCTCATGAGCGCCATACCGGTCGCGCTTCCGGTCATGTTCACCGTGAGCATGGCGGTCGGCTCGATCGAGCTTGCGCGACACGGCGTCCTAGTCACGCGGCTGAGCGCCGCGGAAGACGCCGCCAACATGGACGTCCTATGCGCGGACAAGACCGGCACGCTCACGATGAACCGACTTTCGCTCACGGGCGTGCTGCCCGAGCCGGGTTTCACCGAGGACGATGTCGTCCGCAACGGCGCCTTGGCTTCAAACGAAGCGGATCAGGATCCGATCGATCTTGCATTCCTGCGTGCCGCCGGTGAAAGAAATCTCCGCAATAGCGGCGAGAAGATTGTGTCGTTCGTACCTTTTTCGCCGGGTACCCGCCGAACGGAAGCGGTTGTGGACCTCGGTGCAGGCCCCATCCGGGTCATGAAGGGGGCACTTCGCACGCTTGGGCAAGCCGCAGGCATCACCCCTCAAGCGCTCGAGGCCCTCGAGGCCCGCGCGCAGCAAGAGGCGCAGAAGGGCCACCGGGTCCTCGCCGTCGCGCGGGCCGCCGGGAACGAGCCGTTGCGCCTGGTCGGCCTTGCACTGTTATCGGATGCCGTGCGTCCCGATTCCCGCCAGTTGATCGCCGACCTGCGAGCGCTCGGCGTCACCATCAAGATGCTGACAGGTGATGCGCTTCCCGTCGCCCGCGAAGTCGCCCGTGAACTGGGAATTGGCAAAATTGCCCGTCCGTTGCATAACCGGCCGGCCGGCGACACCACCGGCTCAAACGCGGGCGAAATGATCCGCGGCGTCGATGGTCTCGCCGAGATATTCCCGGAGGATAAATTCGTCGTCGTCAAAGGTTTGCAGGCCGACGACCATGTCGTCGGCATGACCGGGGACGGCGTCAACGACGCACCGGCGCTGCGGCAGGCGGAAGTGGGCATCGCCGTGAGTAGCGCCACCGACGTCGCCAAGGGCGCAGCCAGCGTCGTGCTGACCACGGAGGGTCTTGGTGGAATCGTCAATCTCGTCACCAACGGCCGCGCGATCTATCAGCGCGTGCTCACATGGATCGTCAACAAGGTCAGCCGGACCATCCTCAAATCGGGTTTTGTGGTGATCGCATTTCTGGTCACCGGCAAGTTTGTGATTTCCGCGCTCGGTATGGTGCTGGTCGTGTTCATGACGGATTTCGTGAAGATCGCGCTCTCGACTGATCGCACGCGTGCATCGCAGAAGCCGGAAAGCTGGAACAATATCGGGCCATTGGTCGCACTATCGGTGATCATGGGGCTGCTCATGCTGGCCGAGTCTCTCGGCTTGCTCGCGGTCGGCTGGCAATGGTTCGACCTCGGCCATCATCCCGGCAGCCTGCAGACATTCGCTTTCGAAAGCCTGCTGTTTTTCGCGCTGTTTTCCATTCTGTCGATTCGCGAGCGGCGGGCATTCTGGGCATCGCGGCCAAGCACGACCCTCGCGCTGGCGCTGTTCTTCGACGGCTGCGCCGGGCTCCTGATCAGCGTCTATGGTTTGGCGGAATTACAGCCGTTGCCTTTGGGCCAGACCGCATTGATCGTCGGCTTTGCGCTGGTGTTCTCGCTCGGCGTGAACGACCTCATCAAGTCGGCGTGGCTCGCGCGCCGGACGGCCAGATGAAAGCGATTGCTGAGCTGTTTCGCGCAATCGCTCCACTCCCTGCCGTCTCGCAGCCGTTGCGCAAAGCCTCGGATTCGCTGGCTAATTGCCGCTTAACGAGCCCTTAAATCGCGCCTCGTAGCGTGCCCCTCGGGGACCGGCCGAGGCCGGCTGATCGGGTCGGGTCGCGCGATGGCGCAGGGCAAGGGACAATCGGGCACGCGCCGGGAGCCGGTGTTTGACAGCAGCCCCGAGCTGCGCGTCGCGCCGGGCGACCGCCCGGCGGGCGGCGGCAGCAAGCCACCGGCCAAGCGCAAACGCACCAAGCCGTCGCGCAAGCGTGGCCCTCGCCGTTCGCTGATCGGCCGCGCGGTCTATTGGAGCCTGGTGCTCGGGCTGTGGCTGGTCATCGGTGTCGTCGGCGTCGTCGCCTGGACCGGCGCGCATATGCCGCCGCTGCAGTCGCTGGAAATCCCCAAACGGCCGCCGTCGATCCAGATCGTCGACATCAACGGCCGCCCGCTCGCCACGCGCGGCGACGCCGGCGGCGCCGTACTGCCGCTGAAGGACCTGCCGAAATACGTGCCGCAAGCCTTCGTCGCCATCGAGGACCGCCGCTTTTACCAGCATTTCGGCGTCGATCCTTTCGGCATCGCGCGCGCGGCCATCGCCAACATCCTGCATCGCGGCGTCGCGCAAGGCGCCTCCACCATCACACAGCAATTGGCGAAGAATCTTTTTCTCACGCAAGAGCGCACCATCCACCGCAAGCTGCAGGAGGCGCTGTTGGCGCTGTGGCTGGAGCGCAAATTCACCAAGACGCAGATTCTCGAACTGTATTTGAACCGCGTCTATTTCGGTTCCGGCGCCTACGGCATCGAGCAGGCCTCGCAGCGCTACTTCGGCAAGTCGGCCAAGCAGATGAGCCTGCCGGAGGCCGCCTTGCTCGCCGGCCTGGTGAAGTCGCCGTCGCGGCTTGCGCCGACGCGCAACTTCGATGGCGCCGAGCAAAGGGCGCGCACCGTGCTCGCCGCCATGGCCGACGTCGGCTTTATCTCGCGCGGCAGTGAGAAAGTTGCGCTCGCGCATCCGCCGCACATCGCCGCACAGGCCGGCAACGGCTCGATCAATTACGTCGCCGACTGGGTGATGGACGCAATCAACGATGTGCTCGGTCACGTCGACGAGGACATCGTGGTCAAGAGCACGATCGATCCGGCGCTGCAGGCCGGCGCCGAACAGGCGCTCGTCGAGGAGTTGGCGCAAAAAGGCGCCAAGGCCGGCGTCAGCCAGGGCGCGCTGGTGGCGATGACGCCGGACGGCGCGGTGCGCGCCATGATCGGCGGTCGCAATTACGGCGAGAGCCAATTCAACCGCGCCGTCGCCGCCAAGCGCCAGCCCGGCTCGGCGTTCAAGCCGTTCGTCTATCTCACCGCGCTCGAGCACGGGCTGACGCCCGACAGCGTGCGCCAGGACGCGCCGATCAAGATCGGCGGCTGGCAGCCGGAGAACTACCGGCACGAATATTACGGCCCGGTCACCCTGACCAAAGCGCTGGCACTGTCGCTCAACACCGTGTCGGTACGCCTGACCATGGAGTTCACGCCGGCGGCGGTGATCCGCACCGCCTACCGGCTCGGCATCGCCTCGAAGCTCGAGCCCAACGCGTCGATCGCGCTCGGCACCTCGGAGGTCTCGCCGCTCGAACTCGTCAGCGCCTATGCGCCTTTCGCCAATGGCGGGTTGGCGGTGGTGCCGCACGTAATCGAGCGCATCAGCGCGAGCAACGGCAAAGTCCTATACGCGCGCAACGACCAGCCGCTCGGCCGCATCGTCGAGGCGCGGTACGTAGCGATGATGAACGAGATGATGGCGCAGACCTTGACCATCGGCACCGCGCACAAGGCGGCGCTGCCGGGCTGGCCGGCCGCCGGCAAGACCGGGACATCCCAGGATTTCCGCGACGCCTGGTTCATCGGCTACACCGCGCATCTCGTCACCGGCGTCTGGCTGGGCAATGACGACGGCACGCCGACCAAGAAAGTCACTGGCGGCGGACTGCCGGTGGAAATCTGGAGCCGTTTCATGCGCGGCGCCCATCAGGGCGTTCCCGTCGCCGCCCTGCCAGGCCCGCCGCCCGGCGTGTTGTCCGGACTGTTCAGCGGCAATGCACCGGCGCGGCAGACGGACGGCATGGCGCCGGTCCAAGCTGCCAACAACTCGCCCACCGCGCATGACGGCGCCAGCCTCGACGGCTGGCTGCTCAATAATCTGTTCGGCCGCAGCCGAAACTAATACGGTTTGGCAACGCGGGCGCGCACCGTGCGCGTCGCGATCCATAATCCGAGCGTGGCGCAGCCCATCGACGCTACCGCTGCCACCAACGGCCAGGCCGTCGACCCAAGCAGCACACCGACCAGCACCCCACACAGCGCCGCCATGCTCTGCTGCACGAAGCCGAGCAGCGCAGACGCCGCGCCTGCCCGCTCCGGAAATGGCGTCATGGCGCCGGCGATCGCCTGCGGCAGCACCATGCCGAGACCGGCGAGATATAGCGCCATCGGCAACACTAGCGCGGCGGCAGAGGCCAGCGAGAGCGCGACCGCCATCACCATGCCGAGCCCGCCGGCGGCCATCGCCGCGGAGCCGACGCCGAGGGTGCGGTCGATGCCGTGCCGCATCACCAGCCGCGCGGCGAACGTCGTGCCGCTCATATAACCGGCCGAGCCCACCGCGAAGGCGACGCCGAATTGGAACGGCGTGAGGCCATAGAGATATTGCAGGACGAAGGACGAGCCGGAAATCCAGGCGAACAGGCCGGCGAAGCTGGTGGAGGCGAGGCCAAGATAAGCGAGATAGGCCGAATTGCGCGCCACCACCCGATAGGACTTGAGCATGCTGGCCGGCGTTACCGATTCAGCCGCGCGCTGGCTCAGCGTTTCCGGCAGCAGCGGCCCAACAATCGCGGCGCCGAGCAATCCGCCGCCGACCAAAGTGAAAAAGATGGAGCGCCAACCGAAGCCGGTCTGCAGGACGCCGCCGAGCAGTGGTGCCAGCACCGGTGCCAGCGCCATCACTGCGCCGATCAGCGACAATTCGCGCCCGGCGCGCGCGCCCGAATAAAGGTCGCGCACGATGGCGCGCGCCAGCACGATGCCGCCGGAACCGCCGAGCGCCTGCAGCGCGCGCGCCGCGATCAGCATCTCGATCGAGGTCGACAACGCGCAGGCGAGACTGGCCGTGCAATAGAGTACCATCGCACCAAGCAGCACCGGCTTGCGGCCATGCCGGTCGGCCAGCGGACCGTAGAAAATCTGTCCGACGGCGAAGCCGAGCAAATAGGCGGAGATGGTGAGCTGCGTCTGCGCGGTCGAGGCGCTGAGCAGCCGTGCGATATCCGGCAGCGATGGCAGGTACATGTCGGTGGTGAGCGGCCCGATCGCGCTCAACGCCGCCAGCAGGACCGTGAGCGCGAATGTGCCGGGACGCAGCATGATCGGGATACCGCAAACACTGATGAAGTCGTCATGCCAGGCCTTGCGCCGGGCATCCGCTTGGTTTCGATATGACGTTGGCCGAAGACGTGGATGGCCGATGCGGCCACGACGTGTCACTACCGCATGCGTCTACGTGGCGCTAGCGCGGATCAGGCATGCCGTAGCGATGCAGGTCGGCGCCATGGGCGTCGAGCCATGATTTGGCGCGCGCGACGTGCGGGCAAATGCGCTCGACCACGCGCCAGAATGCCTGGCTGTGATTCATTTGCACAAGATGCGCGACCTCGTGCGCCGCCAGATAGTCGAGCACAAAGGGCGGCGCGAAGATCAGACGCCACGAATAGGACAGCACGCCGGTGGTCGAGCACGAACCCCAGCGGCTCGACGGGTCGCGGATCGACACACGCTTGATGGCGACGCCGAGCGCGTCGGCCGCGCGCCGGCTGGCGGCTTCCAGATCGATTTTGACCTCGCGTTTGAGAAAGTCGGAAACCCGGCGCGCGACATGCGGTTCGTCGCCGGCGACGCAGAGCAGGCGTTCGCTCGCTTCGCCGCTCTCGAGCCACACCGTGCCGCGCTGCCCGCACCGGTGCACGATGCGATGATCGACGCCGCGCAACGGAATCACGGCACCAGGCGCGAAAGGCGCCGCTTCGGGCAGCCGGTCGAGTCGAGCCGCGATCCAGCCGCCGTGTTTCTCCGCGAATTCACGCGCCTGCTTCAGGCTGCCGCGCGGCGGCATGGTGAGCACAACCTCGCGCGTGACCGAATGGATGCGCAGCGTATAGCGCCGCGCCTGCCGGTGGCGGCGCACGCGCACCAGATAGATTTGGCGCTCGAAGGCAATGGTGATCGCCGGCGGTTCGCTCGGCCGGCGGTAGAGCAGCGCGCGCAGTGGCATTGGTAAAGTCCGACCGATCACAAAACGTCGTAGAAATATTGCCATATTCGCCGCTTTTCGCCACGCGGTTTTGCGCGGCCGGAAATTACGCAACGACGCAAAGGGTTACGCCGGTACGAACGGGGCCGCGATAGCGACGAAGCAGCCGGTCAGCGGCCGCGCGCCTAATGCTTGAGCGTCTGGTCCTGCGACGCCGCTGGCTCGGCAGCCGCGGCACTCGGCGCCGCATGGCCCTTGCCGCGCGTCGCGCCGTTGGCGCTCTTGCCGCCCTTGCCGGCGCCGTTATGCGACAGCACGAAATCGGAGATGCGCGGCGCGATTTCGGCGCGGAAGCGCGAGCCGTTGAACACGCCGTAGTGGCCGACCGCCTGCTGCAGATAATGCGCCTTGTCGTGCGCCGGAATATTCGAGCACAGGCCATGCGCGGCCTCGGTCTGGCCGACCGCGGATATATCGTCGTGCTCGCCTTCCACCGTCAGCAGCGCGACGCGTTTGATCTGCGAGGGATCGATGCGGCGGCCGCGATGGGTCATCTGGCCCTGCGGCAGCGCGTGGCGGATGAACACAGTATCGACGGTCTGCAGGTAGAACTCGGCGGCAAGATCCATGACCGCGAGATATTCGTCGTAGAATTCGCGGTGCTTCTGCGCCGAGTCGCCGTCGCCCTTGACCAGATGGGTGAACAGATTGCGATGC
Source organism: uncultured Alphaproteobacteria bacterium (assembly GCA_963772235.1). GTDB lineage: Bacteria > Pseudomonadota > Alphaproteobacteria > Rhizobiales > Xanthobacteraceae > Pseudolabrys. The sequence continues at coordinate 106,933 of CAVYWI010000018.1, read as the reverse complement.
GCCTCGATATGGCGGTCGAGGTTCATGCTCATGAAGCCGTGCAGCTGCAGGAAGCCCGGATAGACGTCGCGCATGAGGCCGGGATGTGGGAACGGCACCTTGGTGATGACGTGGTTGCGGAACCAGTCGATACCGCGATTTTCCGCGAGCTTGTTGACCGCGTTGGAATTGATGCGGGTGTCGATCGGCCCGCCCATCAGCACCATGGAATGCGGAACGTAAGGGTCCTGGTCGGCCTCCATCAAGGAGACCGCCGCCATCACCGGAACCGAGGGCTGGCACACCGCGACCACATGGACGTCGCCGCCGAGCACGTGCAGCATGGAGATGACGTAATCGATGTAGTCGTCGAGATCGAAGCGGCCGTCCGCCACCGGCACCATGCGCGCGTCCGACCATTCGGTGATGTAGACGTCGTGATTGGGCAGGAAGGTCTCCACCGTGCCGCGCAGCAGCGTCGCGTAGTGGCCCGACATCGGCGCCACGATCAGCAGCTTCGGTTGCGGGCGGCGCGGCGCGCGCGTGAAGGCGCGCTCGAAATGCAAGAGCCGGCAGAACGGGCGCTCCCATACGCTAGTGATATGCACCGGGACATGTTCGGCGCCGATCGTCACCTGTTCGATGGCCCATTCCGGCCGGCGATAGCGGCGCGTCGAGCGCTCGAACAATTCCGCCGCCGCGGCAATCGACTTGCCATAGGTGGTGTGCGCGAACGGATTGGCCGGGTTCTTGAAGAACAGACGGGTGGCGTCGGCCACCGCGCGCGAAGGATTGAGCGCGGCGTGGCCCATCTCGTAGAGCCAATACATCGGCGTCGACAGCAAAATACCGCTGTCGCCGGGCAGCGTGGCTGCCCCGTCGAATTCACCAATCGGCATGGACTCAGTCCCCGGCCCTTGCTGCGTTGCAGCACCGTGTAGCTTTTCTGTCATATCGTCAACATAGCGATAAGTCCTTCGTGTCCGGTTTACGCCCGGAATCTCGCCTGTAAAGCCCTATAATCGCAAGGCTTTTCGGACTTATTCACCGCCTTGCAGGAGCGAGCCCTGCACCCGGGCGCTCTGCAACAGCTTCAGGAAGGCAAACGACGCAGCCGCGAACAACACGACATTGAACGCCAGCGCTTCCAGCATCAGGTCGGCGCGGAACACGTGATCGATGAGCAGCGCCCGCATGCCCTCGAATACGTATGTCGGCGGCAGCGCCCACGCAACGTATTGCAGGAAGCCGGGCAGCACCGTAACCGGGTAGTACACGCAGGTGAGCGGCAGGAACAGGAACATGATGGTCCAGGCCATGCCCTCGGCGCCCATGCCGTTGCGCAGCAGCAGGCCGGCGACAAAAATTCCGATCGCCCAACTGGTCAGGATCAAATTGGCGAAGAACGCGGCGAGCGCGAAGCCGAGCGACCATAGATTGAAGCCGAAGAAGAGAACCGCGAGCAGCGTCACCGGGATCATGCCGATCAGCAAACGCACGATGCTCATGATCATCAAGGCGGCGATGAACTCGACCGGCCGCAGCGGCGACATCATGAGGTTGCCGAGATTATGCGACCACATTTCTTCCAGGAACGAGATCGAGAACCCGAGCTGGCCGCGGAACAGGATGTCCCACAGTAGCACCGCGCCGATAAACACGCCGCTGGCGCGCACGAACAGCCCGCCTTGCTGCGAGACATAGAGCTGCAGGAAACCCCACATCAGCATCTGCACGGTCGGCCAATAGATCAGGTCGAGCACACGCGGCCAGGATGAGCGCAAGAGATACCAGTAGCGTCGCACCATGGCGGCGACGCGATTGAAGGAAAAGTCGAGGCCGGAGTCGCTGCCGGTCATTGCGCGGCCTCGCGGTGTTCGGCGCGTCCGCGCGCCACGTCGAGGAACACCTCTTCCAGGGTTTCGCGTCCATAACGGTCGAGCAGACGCTGCGGCGTATCGTCGTCCTCGATGCGGCCCTTTTTCATGATGATGACGCGCTCGCACAACCGTTCGACCTCGGTCATGTTGTGCGAGGCGAGCAGCACGGTCGCCCCCTGCGCGCGGCGAAAACGGTCGAGCCGGTCGCGCACCCAATCGGCGGTGTCAGGGTCAAGCGACGCCGTCGGCTCGTCGAGCAGCAGGACTTCGGGACGGTTGAGCAGCGCCTTGGCGAGCGAGACGCGGGTCTTCTGGCCGGCCGACAACTTGCCCGCCGGCCGATCGAGAAATTCGGTGAGATCGAGATCGGCGGCAAGCGAAGCGATGCGCTCATCGATATCGGCGACGGCGTAAAGTTGCGCGAACACCGACAAGTTTTGCCGGACGGTGAGCCGCATCGGCAGCGCTACATAGGGGCTCTCGAAATTCATCCGGTGCAGCACGCGATAGCGCTCGCCCGGCATCTGCGCGCCCAGCACCGTGACCGTGCCGGAGGTCGGCGTGACCAGACCCATGATCATGGCGATGGTCGTGGTTTTGCCGGCGCCGTTGCCGCCGAGCAGCCCAGTAATCGACCCCGGCGCCAAGCGAAACGAAATGCCGTCGACCGCCGCCACGCCCTTGTAGAGCTTGACCAGGCGATCGACGGCGACGGCTGACGTGTCTTGCGCGTCCATTGTGACGCAAGATGTGACGCCCCGCCGCAGGAAGCGCAAGCCCCGACCCATGACAGCCAATTTTGCGCCATTGCGACGGGGCGTTACACTGCCTGCCATGCCCGCGCTCGGCCTCGCCCAGAATCATCCGCGCCGCAATGTGCGCCTCGATACCCTGGTACGGCTGCGTTGGCTCGCCATCATCGGCCAGACCACCGCCGTGCTGGTCGTCTATTTCGGCCTCGATTTTTCGTTGCCGATCGTGGGCCTGCCTCGCGGTGATCGCCTTGTCGACCTGGCTCAACGTGGCGCTGCGCCTGCGTTTCCACATGACGCAGCGACTGGAGCACGACCGCGCCGCCTGGCTGCTCGCCTTCGATATCGCCGAACTCGCGGTTCTGCTGTACCTGACGGGCGGACTGCAGAACCCCTTTGCCTTCCTGTTCCTAGGTCCGGTGCTGCTGTCGGCGACCGCGCTGCCGCCGCGCTTCACGCTGATGCTCGGCGCCTTCGCGGTGGCCTGCGCGACCGTTTTGGTATTCGCGCATTATCCGCTGCCGTGGGACAACGACGACCCGCTGCGATTACCGCCGATCTACATGATCGGCGTCTGGCTCTCGATCCTGCTCGCCATCGGATTCATCGGCGTCTACGCTTGGCAGATCACCGAGGAATCCCGCCAGCTCGCCGACGCGCTGGCCGCCACCGAACTGGTCTTGGCGCGCGAGCAGCATCTCTCGCAGCTCGATGGACTGGCCGCCGCCGCCGCGCACGAGCTCGGCACGCCGCTGTCGACGATTTCGGTGATTGCCAAGGAGCTGGAAAACGCGATTGCCGCCGACGCGCCGCATGGCGACGACGTGCGGCTGCTGCGTGAACAGGCGACCCGCTGCCGCGATATCCTCGCCAAGCTCACCGAATTGTCGGCGAGCGGCGAGCCGTTCGACCGCACGCCGCTCTCGTCGCTGATCGAGGAAGTGGTGGCGCCGCATCGCAATTTCGGCGTCGCCATCGACGTGACCGCGCCGCCCGCGCGCGACGCCGAACCGGTGAGCGCGCGCAATCCGGCGATCCTCTATGGCCTCGGCAATCTGTTGGAAAACGCAGTCGATTTCGCGCGCGAACGTGTCACGGTCGCCGCGCGGTGGGACGAAGAGAACGTCGAGACGACCATCAGCGATGACGGCCCAGGCTTTGCGCCGGAAATCATGGACCGCATCGGCGAACCTTACGTCACCGGCCGCCGGCACAATTCAAGCAAATCTGACGATACGTCGGCCGGACTGGGCTTGGGCTTTTTCATCGCCAAAACCTTGCTCGAACGCTCGGGCGCAACGCTCAGCTTCGAGAACCGCTCGTTTCCCGAACGCGGCGCCATCATCACGGTGCGTTGGAGCCGGCGCGATTTCGAGCGGTCGTTAACATTCGCGGCATCTTGAGATTACCGCCCGCGATACCTATTTTTTATGCTGTGTTTATGCGGCAGCGCGCGGTAAGATGCGCTCTGCAAAAAGGTGGGATGTGGATATAGCCATCGACCACGCCGAAGCGGCGGCAAAAGGAAAAATCCCGGCCGAACGATCCGTGCTGATCGTCGAGGACGACCGTTCGTTCTTGCAGCGGCTGGCGAAGGCGCTCGAGCAGCGCGGCTTCACCGTCTCGATAGCGGAATCGGTGGCGGATGGATTGTTGCAGGTGGAGAAGGCCGCGCCAGCCTTCGCGGTGGTTGACATGCGGCTCGGCGACGGCAACGGTCTCGACGTGATCTCCGCGCTCAAGCGCTGCCGGCCCGAAGCGCGCGGCATCATTCTGACCGGTTACGGCAATATCGCCACCGCGGTCACCGCGGTGAAGCTCGGCGCGGTCGACTATCTCGCCAAACCGGTCGATGCTGACGACGTGGTGGCTGCCCTGCTCGCGCATGACAACAGCAAGATCGAGCCGCCGGAAAATCCGATGTCGGCTGACCGCGTGCGCTGGGAGCACATTCAGCGCATCTACGAATTGTGCGACCGCAATGTTTCGGAGACGGCGCGCCGGCTCAACATGCACCGCCGCACGCTGCAGCGGATTTTGGCCAAAAGGGCTCCGCGTTAGCGGAGACCGTCTCAAGCAATCCGCGCGCCGCGCTAGATCAAGTTACATCCCCGTAAGGCCCGTTCGGATCGGCGAGCGACTGCAAGCGCAGCGCCGCCGCGCGGGCGAACAACAGCAGCATGGATTTGCGCGTCGCCGCCGGCAGTCTGTGCTCGGGCGCCTGGCAGAGCATTTGCGCGCCGAAGGCATCGGCGACGATCAGCCCGGTGTCCGTGGGAAAGATCTCGCAGGGCACTTCCATGCAGGTGGCAAAGAACAGCCGGTCGCAATGGGCCCGGTAATCCTGCCACTTCTGGTCGGCGCGAAAGTCGGCGACCGAGGATTTGATCTCGACGATCCAGATTTCGCCGCCGGCGTCGAGCGCCACCAGATCGGCGCGGCGGCCAGATGGCAGCGGCAACTCGCTGACCACGGAGAAACCGTGCGCGTGCAGCAACCGCGCGGTGCCGCGCGCGACCGCCAGCGCGGTTTCCGACTGCCGGCCATCGACGGGAAGTTCCAGCGGTTGTTTGGCGGCGAGCGTCATGGCGCAAGTTTAGCACGTTCTGGAAATGCCGCAGCCAGGGCGTCGCGATTGGCCGCGATCACGCCGCGTTCGGTGATCAGCCCGGTGACCAGCCGCGCCGGCGTCACGTCGAACCCGTAATTGGCGACCGCAGAACCGTCCGGGATGATCTGCACGGTCTCGATGCGGCCGTCCTTGGTCTTGCCGGTCATGCGTCGCGACTTCTTCAGGCCCGCGCTGCTCGATCGGGATTTCGGTTAGCCCATCGCTGACCGTGAAATCGATGGTGGGCGACGGCAGCGCCACATAGAACGGCACCTTGTTGTCGGCTGCTGCCAGCGCCTTCAAGTAGGTGCCGATCTTGTTGCAGACGTCGCCTTGCGCGGTGACGCGGTCGGTGCCGACGATCACCAGATCGACCAGGCCGTGCTGCATCAAATGGCCGCCGGTATTGTCCGGGATCACGGTATGCGGCACGCCATGCTGGCCGAGCTCCCAGGCGGTCAACGAGGCACCCTGGTTGCGCGGCCGCGTCTCGTCGGCGAATACGTGCACGGGCAAACCCTTGTCGTGCGCCATGTAGATCGGCGCCGTCGCCGTGCCCCAATCGACCGTCGCCAGCCAGCCGGCGTTGCAATGGGTGAGCAGGTTGACGCGCTCGCCGTTTTTCCGCGCCGCGATCTCCCCAATGATTTTCAATCCGTACCGGCCGATCGCCCAAGTTGATCGCAACATCCTCGTCGGCAAGTTCATTGGCGCGGTGCAAAGCCACCGCGCTACGCTCGGCGCGCGGCCGGTTGCGGACCGCCGCGAGCATTTGATCGAGCGCCCATTTGAGATTGATCGCGGTCGGCCGCGCCGCCAGCAGCGCCGCATAGGCGCGTTCCAGATTTTCGTCGGAGGCGTCAGCCCGCAGCGCCAGCCAAACGCCATAAGCCGCGGTCGCCCCGATCAGCGGCGCGCCGCGCACTTGCATGGTCCTAATCGCGCGCACGGCGTCGTCCAGAGTCGTCAGCCGCGCCGTAGCAAAGCGGTGCGGCAGCAAGGTCTGATCGATGATGCCGACGCTTGTTGCGTCGCCCTCCAGCCAGATCGTGCGCATTTCCTTGCCGTCGACTTTCATGCCGTTAACAGATAACGATGTTTGCGCGGAAGGCAAAGCCGGGGAGCTTTCATCGCATGACGATCGACTACGAAATCGAATACGACAACCGCGGCCGGGTGCCCGAACATCCGGAGATTTTCGCACGCTGGCGGCGCGAGGCGGCGGCCTATCGCGAGGCCGCGCGCGGCGGCGAATTCGGCCTCAAATACGGCCCGGGCCAGCGGCAGACCATCGACCTGTTCCCGGCCAAAGACGACGATGCGCCGCTCGCGCTGTTCATCCACGGCGGCTGGTGGCGCTCGCTCGAGCCGGCGATGTTCAGCCAGTTGGCGGCCGGGCCGAACGCGCGCGGCGTCAGCGTCGCGGTCGCCGGCTACGAGCTTTGCCCCGGCCGCTCGATCGCCGACATCATCGAGCAGATGCGCGACGTCTGCCTGTGGCTGTGGCGCAAATACAAAAAGCGCATCTTCGTCTACGGCCATTCCGCCGGCGGCCATCTCGCTGCCTGCATGCTGGCGCAGGACTGGACGGCATTTGCCTCCGACGCGCCGGCCGATTTGGTGCCGGCTGCCTATGCGATCTCTGGCGTGTTCGATCTCGCGCCGCTGGTGCACGTATCGCAGAATGTGGATTTGCGGCTCGACGAAGCAGAAGCGAGGCGCGTGTCGCCGCTTTACTGGAACGTGCCGGCGGGCCGCACGCTCGATGCTGTGGTCGGTGCGCTGGAATCGAGCGAGTTCCTGCGCCAGAGCAAAATCATCGTCGACGGCTGGGGTTCGCGCGGCGTCGCGACGCGCTACGAAGCAATTGCCGGCACCAACCATTTTACCGTGGTCGATCCGCTCGGCGATCCAGACAGCGCCATGACGCGGCGTGCCGTCGATCTGGCGCAGATGGTGAGCGCGCTCTAGAAAAACGCTTGTATTCCGGTCTGGGCGCGGCCGAGGATGAGGGCGTGGATGTCGTGGGTGCCCTCGTAGGTGTTGACGGTCTCGAGATTCGAGAGCACGCGCATCACGTGGTACTCCTGCGAGATGCCATTGCCGCCGTGCATGTCGCGCGCAAGCCGCGCGATGTCGAGCGCCTTGCCGCAGTTGTTGCGTTTCATCAGCGAGATCGACGGCGGCGCCGCCTTGCCGGCTTCGAGCATGCGGCCGAGCCGCAGCGAGCCCTGTAGCCCAAGCGCGATCTCCGTCTGCATGTCGGCGAGTTTCTTCTGGATCAGCTGATTGGCGGCGAGCGGGCGGCCGAACTGCTTGCGGTCGAGCACGTATTGCCGTGCCGCGTGCCAGCAGAATTCCGCCGCACCCATGACGCCCCAGGAAATGCCGTGGCGCGCGGTGTTGAGGCAGCCGAACGGGCCGGCCAGTCCCTTCACGTTCGGCAACAGACTGTCCTCGCCCACCAGACAATCTTCCAGCACGATCTCGCCGGTGATCGAGGCGCGTAAGCTAAGCTTGCCTTCGATCTTGGGCGTGGAAAAACCTTTGCCGCGCTCGACGATGAAGCCGCGGATGACGCCGTCGAGCTTGGCCCAGACCACCGCGACGTCGGCCACCGGCGCATTCGAGATCCAGGTCTTGGCGCCGTTGAGCTTGTAGCCGCCGGAAACCTTCTCCGCCCGCGTCACCATGGAGCCCGGATCGGAACCATGATCGGGCTCGGTCAGGCCGAAGCAGCCGATCAGTTCGGCAGTGGCGAGCTTGGGTAGATATTTGCGGCGCTGCGCTTCGCTGCCATAGGCATAGATCGGAAACATCACCAGCGAGGACTGCACCGACATCGCCGAGCGGAATCCTGAGTCGACGCGCTCGAGTTCGCGTGCGATCAAGCCGTAAGAAACGTAGCCGAGACCCGCGCCGCCATATTCTTCGGGAATGGTTGGCCCGAGCAGGCCGAGCTTGGCCATTTCGCGCATCATATCGGGATCGTATTTTTCCTGCGCGTAGGCCTCGGTCACGCGCGGCATCAGATAGTCCTGCGCAAAACCGCGCGCGGTGTCGCGCACCATGCGCTCGTCTTCCGTGAGCTCGCCCTCGAGATCGAGCGGGTCCTCCCACACGAAATCCTTGTCCTTGAGCATCGCGGGTTTGCTTTCGCGGGTCGGCGCCGGCTGCGACATTCATGCCTCCTGAAAATTGCCCTTCATTATAGCCCGCCGCGCACCCAACTAGCCAACGCCGCGCATGCCGGGCTTGCCCGGTATGCGCCAAGGCAAGCGTCATCACCCGTATTCTTTGCGGCCCCGGGTAGGCCGTCTTCTATTTCGCCGCCCCGGCACTATGCCGAGGGAACGGAGCGCCGAGTGGCGCACCAGTCGTTCCGTAAGCCGCATTCCTCTTGCCAAGAACGCGGGCGCCTCTCGGCGCTCCGTCGCGGCTTTTCTGTCCCTGGGACCGTAGCTTCCGGGCGCGGACCCGGGCGGCTTTTGGCTCAACCCGATCCGGGCAGGCTTTCGCCGCCCTTCGTCCGCACCGCGTCCAGCCCATGAAGGGCAGCCCCTCGTAGTGGGAGCGGACGGCGACCCAGGGCCTCCCGGGTGCGGGGTTACGAGCCCCGCGCGCGGGCGCCGCGCCAACCGCCGGCGTTGCCGCCGCCGGTCCGAGAAGGGTCTGTGCCGCATCTCCGGCACTTCGCCCTTCGCGTGGCTCCATCATCGAGACGTCTCGCGACGACGCCCTCAGCCGAGCCAGGCGGGACGGAGGATGCAGGGTCAATGTGGCGGAAATATGGAATATATTCCCAATTACGTAGTTGACACCACACCGTACGGGATATAGTCAATGCCTGACAGGGCAGCGCCAGCGGGAAAATCTCCCGCAATCGACAAAATTAAAATCACGCCGGAGATGATTGAGGCGGGAGAATTTATTTTGCTGGCCGAACTCGGCGGCGGCGTGATGATCTCTTGGTCTGCCCACGATTTGGCGTGTCTGGTCTACGAGGCCATGGAGACTCGTCGAAGGTCAGGGCCATTGTAATCATCATAGCAAAATCTCGCAGCAGCAGAATATAATTTCGTGCCCATCTAAACTTCCGAAGCATCTCCTGCTTTGAATGGTCCTTAGCCGCCATCTCTAAAGCTCTTTTATTTTTCATAAGAACATTTGGAACCACGCCATATTGACCGTCACGCAAAACTGTAAGCGCGTCTGCCATGTCCTCATGCTCTTTGAATGGGCCATATTGAAACGGTGAATGGACCGCAAAATTTCTTATTTCCTCTAATCCGCTTGCCTCCCCCAGAATCCACTTAACATCTTCAATAAATTTCGGTCGCGTTGGCAAAGACTCTGCAATCAACGGATTCAATAGAGCTTTCAGCATCTCGCGCTTTGGTCGGTCATAAGAGGCAGAACTCCAGATCCCAGCGTACCTCTCAAAGATATGGAGTTCGAATTCTCCATGAAAATGCTTTTCAAGTTCGTTGCGCTCGTATCGACCGATCATTGACACAAATATTAATGCAAGAACTTCGTGCAGATCGTTCCAAGCCAATACCAATTCACCGATTGTCGTGGTATAAGGTCGAAAGACGCGGTTGTTAAACCGCTGCCCGTAATACTTGTTATTTCTCCATGCACTGCGCTTTGCCATGGTGTCGAGATGACCGATAAGCAACGATTGAAAAAAATTCTGACCGGCGCATTCGCCGGCTCTCCGACGCCGTTAAAGGATATCCCGACACGTAGCGGGGAGTCTCTGGCGGCTAAAGCCAAAACAACGAACTAGAGCCAAACCTAAGCGAAAACGCGCCTAGTTCCTCCATAACCGGCCAAAATATCAGACGTGTTATACTACCGCTGATTCGGTGGGGAACGCGGGATTGCAGCCCGCGCCCCCCGAGCGCTCTACGTTCCAGTGGAGCCACCGCAGAGCGCTGTTCGATTCCATCATCGGCTCCGATGAAACGGACGAGCCATGACGGATTCTGAACGAATTGAAGCCCTAGAAAAGGAAGTCGAGCGACAGAGCCAGGTGATTGACAGCCTGACACAAGCGGTCAGGCGGTTTAAAACTTTCGAACGAGAAATGGCTCACATCGCGCGGAATCCATCAATTCTCGCCGGCCAAGTGCGCCAACATCTGCAATCGCACGGATTGATTCAGCGCCGCTAGCGAGATTTTCGCTTTCCGCGCCATCGTAAAAACCGAAGCGCGAGATATTTGAAGTCCGGCTCAGTGAGATTGCCGGTACGTGAGGCGCTTGCCTTCGCCGCCTTTAACGGCAAGCACCGCACGTTCACTATCCGTGATCTTGCGAGTATTATAGCGGAACTCAAATTCAGCGAGATACCTGTGCAGGTTCTTTTCCGCACAATGCTGATAAACGCCCTTCATGCCGCGTTTGAAAATCGAAAAGTAGCCCTCAATCGTATTGGTATGCACCTCGCCACGGGCGTATTCGCCGCGTGAGTGCTTCACGGTTTCATGCGAGGCAACGTGCTCGCCTATCCAATGATAGAGTTTGCTTTCATCGGTATGCAGCCGCGTCTCACGGGCCGTGTTCTTTTTAATAATGTCCTCGACCGCAGCCTGAGTGGCGACAGCAACATGGAAAGCGCGAACGTCGCCACCGCGCTCGACTAAGGCCACAATGGCGCGTTTGCCGGACGGTCCAGTGCGGCCACCCTTCGTGAAAGGACGGCCCGAAGTCGTCTTAGTCGGGCGCTTGGCTTCCGGCACCCAACCGAAATACATGTCAGTGCAGGAACCAAGCCGTTACTGCAGCCTGGCGATGTACTGTGCGCCGAAGCCTTTTTTGGACGGCGCACATCTGGAAGGCAACGGCCCTGGCGCATGGGCGCTCATACCGATTTGGTCTGACGGTAAAATCCTATGCGGCACTCTTTCTCGCCAGCGATGCCTTGGTCGCGGCTTCAAACTGCCGCAATTCCAGATACCATCCAAAACACTGCACTTGGGGCTTGAGTCATCTACGTAATTGGAATATTTCCTAACACGCAGTTCTAACTTTGTTCACTAATAACAAATGACTGAATTTCAGTGTTGACCGCACGGGGTCATATCGGTAAATTGAGATTCCAATGCAAAAAGGCCTCCTTTCGGGGCCTTGCAAGGTTGGATTTTGCCTGACTGTGATCCATGAGCGACGAGCGCGCCCTAATTGAAGCGATGGAACGTAAGAAGGCCCGCCTCCTCGAGGAAGCGGCAGCTGTCGATCGTGAATTGGACGAAGTTCGCCGCCTCTCAGTAATCGCGGCAAAATACAATCTCGTTGTAAGCACTCCAGACCTTAGTAAGAACATGGCCCTCGCTGAGGATGGAACGATTGCAGCTTTGATTCAGCTGTATCGCGAAAGTGATCACTCGCCCTATTCCAAGCTTCAGTTCAAAACGCGCAAGCACTACGATTTTCTTATTAAACGCCTTGAGAGAGAGTGCGGCTCTCACAAATTGGCAGATTTGAAGAGGCAGGACTTTTTGCGTCTTTACAATGAATGGACGGAGGGTGGCACCAAAAAGCTAACGATGGCGCACTCTCTCATCACCATGCTTCGTGGACTAGTAAATTTTGGTGTGACCGGCCTAGGCAATTCGGAGTGTGAACGTCTTTCTATAGCCCTGCACAATATTCGTATTCCGGTGGTGAGGAAGCGCACTGAGCAGCTTACGGCAAAGCACGCGCAGGCTATTGTCGATAAGGCTAATGAAATGGGGTTGCCTTCCATCGCTCTTGCACAGGCATTTCAGTTTGATTGCACGATGAGTTCAGAATGACGTCATCGGAGAATGGGTGCCGATTTCAGAACTTGGGGTTAGCGAAATCACACACCGCAATGTGAAATGGCGGCGCGGCTTGCGCTGGGAAGAAATCGACGCGAGTTTAGTTCTACGGCACGGAGATCAGAGCGAACAACATCTGCGCAAGTGTCCACTTGTGTCGCAGGAATTGGCACGTCGTGGCAAATTGCCGAAACGCGGACCCGTGATCGTTAGTGAAAAAACGGGGCTTCCATGGGCTGCGGCCGAGTTTCGCAGGCAGTGGCGCAAAATTGCACGCCTGTGCGGCATCTCAGATGAAGTAAAAAATATGGATAGTCGCAGACCGGCTAACGAAGAACGAAAAAAGGAACGGCCCGTAGGTGCAAATGCGCAGCCTACAGGCCGGGTCCGTTGAATACGGTTGCATCGGGCCGTGTCCACCGATGCCGCCGTGAGCCGAAGGGTGCGAGCCCAGAGGCAGCCTAAAGCTAAACCGGGGCAGGCACGGAAGGCCCCGGACTGGAGGTGCGTCATGCAACCACCACCAAGGTAGATGCATGAACCGTGGCGCGTCGTCGGCCCTACACCGGCGGCGCGCTACGCCTCTACATAAGCGATTTGTCGCAAAATCGCTAGCTTCTAGCTCGACCTTGCCTTGTACCTAGCGCACACAAAACAAAAACCCCGCCGGCGTCCCGGCGGGGTCTTGGCGCACAACCAAACGACGGCGATCAGATCGCCATCTTTTAGTTCCTTGGTGGCGCGGAACGCGACCTTCTTGCTCGCCTTGATCCGGATCGGCTCGCCGAGAGATGCCGTCACACCGCCGGCGGCTTGGGCGCCGCGTGCCGCCGCTCGTGCCACCGCCACCAGACCACGGCGGCGGTGCCGGCGGCCGCCGCGATGACGACAAAGATCAGCAGCGCCGAGTTCTCGATCCAGGCGATCGCCGGGATGCCGAGCGCCATGATAAGGCCGAGCAGGCAAATCTGCCAGGAGAAGATGTGCACGCCGGCGGTGAATGTGCCGAGCGTGAGCAAGGTGAACACGGCGATGGCGGTCGAGTTCGCCGTGAACAGACGCTGCACGCTGTCGAGCAGCATCAGGTTCATGACGACGAGGAAGGCGATCCAGTGCAGCACCTGCGTGGTGACGAGGCGCAGCCGCCCTTCGTCGTCGCCGCGCCAGCCGATGGCGATGCAGGTCAGGCCGATCAGCGGCGCCAGGATTTCCCAGTAGGCGACGATCGGCTGCCTGGAGAAGCTCGTATAGGCGACGCCGCCGACGGTCAGCAGCAGGACGACGATGAACGGCAGCTCGCGCAGCCACTGCGGAAAGTGGTGCGGCGGGCTTGATGGCCTGTCCGGAAGCACGGTGCTCATCGCGTGATGCCTCACCAGAAGGGTAAGGCAATCGGCGCTGCCGCGCAAAACAAAAACCCCGCCGGCGTCCCGGCGGGGTCTTGGCGCACAACCAAACGACGGCGGTCAGATCGCCATCTTGAGTTCCTTGGTGGCGCGGAACGCGACTTTGCGGCTGGCCTTGATCTGGATCGGCTCGCCGGTGGCGGGATTGCGGCCCATGCGGGCGGCGCGCTTGCGCACCTGCAGGATGCCGAGGCCGGCGATCTTCACCCGCTCGCCTTTTTTCAGGTGCTTGGTGATCAGACCGACAAGATCCTCGAGCATTTCCTTGCCCTGGCGCTTGGTGAGTTCGTGCTGGTCGGCCAGCGTATCGGCCAACTGCTTGGTAGTGATCGGCTTGGATTTCGCTTCAGCCATGGACGTCTGCTCCTGTTGCGCACCATGCGCCCTGAATCAGCCCTATGAGATTCGCGGCCTTTCGAAAAGGGCTAGCGTCATGGAACCGCGTTTAATCACAGAAACCGGGCCTTTATTGCGGTGCGGCGGGCCGTTGCCGCTGGCGGCCGTTTGGTCTATTGAGGCGAACAGGCGCCCGTAGCTCAGCTGGATAGAGCGTTGCCCTCCGAAGGCAAAGGTCGGACGTTCGAATCGTCTCGGGCGCGCCAGTTTCTCCCACAAAATCAAAACGATCGTTTGCGAATCGGCTATCCTGGTTGGTTACGCAATCGGGCTGGCACAGTTTTGGCACAGTTGGGAGAATAGTCATGGCGACCATTCGACAAAAAGGACCGGAGCAATGGCACGCGCAAGTTCGGCGGACAGGCTGGCCGCCAATTACCGAAACGTTGCGCACGCGGAAAGACGCTGAAGCCTGGACGGAGAGGTCACCGAAAGGCGCCCGGGCGAAGCTTCGCGCGCCGCCGAGAAATCAAGGTCCTCAAGCGCGTTATCGATCACAGCAAGCGCAAGCTGGGGCTCCTGACGAATCCCATCAACACCGAGGATGTGAAAAGGCCGGTCGTCAACGAAGGCGAAAATACCGGACTTCGAGGAAAAGGCTCATCGGCACTCAAATCCTGGTTAGACGCCGATGCGGTTATCCCGACGCTGCCAAAAAAGAGACCGTCCGGTCAAAGGTATCTCAATTACCTAGCCAAAATTGCGCTGCTTCTCGATCGCATTTGTATCGACGACTTGTGCATGCATGCGTGAAAGAAATTTGATCAGCAGTTTACGCTCGGCCGCAGAAAAGCCCTTTAGCAGTTGCCGTTCGCGCTCCAGCGATATTTTGACGATGCGGTCGTGCAGTTTGAGTCCCTTACGGGTCAGGGCGATCGCTTGCCGGACTTGGTCGTCATCGCCGCGTTGCAGGTCAACGATGCCGGCGGCTTTCATGCCGCGCACGCTGCGGCTCACCGCCGCCTTATCAAGTCCAATGACGTCGCAGATGCGACCGGCAAAAATCCACGGTTCAGTAGCCAGCAAGGCCATGATTCGCCAATCGGTGATGCCGATGCCGAATTGCGGGCGGTAGGTCGCCGACGCCGAGTTCGATATTTTGCCCGCCAGATAAGTCAGATAGGCCGGGACATAATTATCGAGATTGAGGGCATGCGCGGAAATGCGTGTGTCGTCGGGGGCGGTGGGGCCGGCGCGCCGCGCTTTGGAACGGAGGCTCATGGATCACTCAGTCCAGGGGGCCGGTGGGCGGATGCCCTCGCGGCCCACGCTATCGATCGAATTACAGCAAGCTTGACCGAAATCAATCAAGCGAGCCAGCAGGTGTCATATTCTTGTTGACATGTCAACGAAAGGTCGGGCACCCGCGACATGATGGCGTTGCGGCATTGGAGTGTGCGGCACGCATTGGGCCTCAAGCGGGTCTATGACGCCGGTGCGCGGCTTGCGCTGCATCTGCGCCGACCGCTGCAATGGCTCGGGGCGCATCACATGGAACGGTTCCTGCGTCCACTCGAACGCGCCACGAAACAATTGCTCGTCGATTGCAAGATGTGTGGCCAGTGCGTGCTGTCCTCGACTGGCATGGCCTGTCCGACCAATTGCGCCAAGCAAATGCGCAACGGACCGTGCGGCGGCGTGCGCGCCGACGGCTCCTGCGAGGTCGATCCGGCGATGCGCTGCGTCTGGATCGAAGCAACCGACGGGATGAAGCGGATTGGCGAGCCCCGCAACAAAACCTTCCTCGAACCAATCGATCACCGCCTTTGGAACCGCTCGTCATGGTTGCGGGTAATCGACGGCACGCATTTTAGACCGACCGTCATCCAGCCGAATGTGGCGCCTGCGCGCGAGAGCTTCGGCTTCGAGCAGGCCTGCCAGTCGGGGCGTTTCGTCGTCACCGTCGAGGTCTCCCCGCCCGACTCCAGTGACTCCGGCGTGCTGATCGCGCGCGCGTCACGTTTCCGCGATCTGGCCGATGCCATCAACATCACCGACGGCGCCGGCGCGAACTGCCACATGTCGAGCGCCGCCGCCGCCGCCGTCCTGGTGGCGAACGGGCTGACGCCGGTGGCGCAATTCTCCTGCCGCGACCGCAATCGCATCGCGCTACAGGGCGATATTCTGGGCGCGGCCGCCTTGGGCGTGCGCAATATTCTTTGCCTCACCGGCGACGACGTCAGCCAGGGCGACCACCCTTACGCCAAGCCGGTGTTCGACCTCGACTCGATTTCGCTGCTGCGCATTACCGAGAACATGCGCGACCGCGGCACGTTTGCCTCGGGTAGAAAACTCGACGCAGCGCCGAATCTGTTTCTTGGCGCCACCGCCAATCCCTTCGTGCCGCCCTTCCGCGACCGCATCGGCAATCTGGAAAGAAAGATCGACGCCGGCGCGCAATTCATCCAGACCCAGTTCTGCTTCGACGTGCCGATGCTGGCCGAATTCATGGCCGAGGTTCGCGCACACGACTTGCACAAGCGGTGCGCCATCATCGTTGGCGTCGGAACCCTGAGTAGCGCCAAGTCGCTCCGCCACATGGCCCGCCATGTGCCCGGCGTACACATTCCGGAATCGGTCCTGGCCCGCGTTGCTAGTGCGGGCAATCAAAAGACCGAGGCCAAGACCGTGCTGCTTGAGACGATACGGGCGGTCAGCGAAATCGAAGGCGTCGCCGGCGTTCATCTGATGGGATACCGCAACGACGACATGTTGGCTGAAGCAATCGAGCAATCGGGAATTCGCCGCGGCGTAAGCACGCGCGCGGCGTGAGACGAACAGTTTATCCGGGAGGTTGAGATGGCTGAGAAGACCGAACAAGAAAAAAATCTGGTGGCATGGCTCTCCGACATGAACGAGGACGATGCCTTCGCCCTTGCCAAAAAGATGCTGCTAGAGGAAGGCGCGAACCCGCTTCGAGTGCTGGAGCTGTGCCGCGAAGCCATGGATATCGTCGGCAAGCGCTTTGAGAAAGGCGAGTATTTTCTGCCCGAGCTCGTGCTGGCCGGAGAGATGCTTGAAAATATCGGAGCCATCGCCAAGCCGCTGATCAAGCAGGCGCCCGGCGAAGAACCTAAGAAACTCGCCAAGGTGCTGATCGGGACTGTGCACGGCGACTTGCACGATATCGGTAAGAATATCGTGACCTTCATGCTGGACATAAACGGCTTCGAGGTTAAGGACATCGGCATCGATGTGCCGGTCAAAAACTTCATCGACGCGATCAACGAATTCCGCCCCGACGTCGTCGGTCTGTCCGGCTTTCTCACGCTCGCCTTCGACTCGATGAAAGAGACGATCGCGGCCATTCAAGACGCCGGTCTGCGCGACAAGCTCAAGATCATGATCGGCGGCGGCCAGGTTGACGAGGCAGTGTGCAACTACACCGGGGCCGACGCCTTCGGCACCAACGCCATCGACGCCGTGTCCCTGTGCAAGAACTGGATGGGGGTCGCCGCATGAACGCGCCGCAGACTTACGTGCAGACGTCCGAGGCCAAGACCGCTTACGATGCGCGCTGGCAGCGCATCATGGACTGCGTCAATTTGAAAACGCCCGACCGCATGCCGACCGCTATGTTCTGTACATTCTGGCTGGCCAAGCTCGGCGGCATCAGCCATCGGCAATTGATGTACGACTACGACAAGGCAAAGGAACTAGGCGAGCGGGTGCTGCGCGAGTTCGAACCCGACGTCCATAATCCACTGCTGCTCAACGTGGCCGCCGGGCCGGCGCTCGAGGCGGTCGACTACAAGCAATTGATCTGGCCGGGCCATGGCGTGCGCGACGACCAGCCCTACCAATATCTCGATCGCGAATACATGAAGGCGGATGAATACGACGAATTCATCGAAGACCCCACCGGCTTTTATCTGCGCAAATATCTGCCGCGGGTCTGCGGCGCGTTTGAGGGCTTCGAGGAATTCCCCGATCTGCCCGGCCTGCATTATTTCCGCCTGGTCGGCGGCGTGCGCGGTTTCGGCCGGCCGAAATTACGTGCGGCGTTCGAGCGGGTATTAAAAGCCGCCGAGGAAGTGGACCGTCTCGCCGAGCAGCATGCCAATTTCACCGAACACATGACGGCGCTCGGCTTCCCCACCTCGCATATCAGCACGTCGGTCGCTCCCTACGACTTGATAGCCGACTATTTCCGTGGCGCCACCGGAACCATGAAGGACCTCTACCGCAAGAAGGACAAGCTGCTGCAACTGTTGGACAAGGCTTGTACCTTCCTGACCCGGCAGACGATCAACTGGTCGAAGGCCTCCGGGCACCCCATCGTGTTCTTTCCGATCCATTGGGGGCCGGACAACTTCATGTCGCAGGAGCAGTTCAAGACCTTCTGGTGGCCGACGTTCCGCAAGCTGATGATGAACCTCATCGAGGCCGGCATCATCCCGATGCCGCTGTGGGAAGCGGACTGCACCAAGCGGCTGGAGGTGATCCGCGACATCCCGCCGGGCAAGTGCATCTACTGGTTCGAGCGCACCGACATGGTGCGCGCCTTCGAAGTGCTGGGCGACGTAGTAGCGCTACGCGGCAACATCTCGCCCTCGCTTCTGACCACCGGCAAGCCGGAGGAAGTCGACGCCGCCGTGCGGCACTTGGCCGACAACGTCTTCCACAAGGGCGGCAAGCTCATTCTCGACGCCGCTTTCGGTATTCCGGACGAGACGCCGGTCGAGAACGCGCGCGCCATGTACGCGGCGGCTCGCAAATACGCCAGTTGACGGAGAAGGCGCAGCGTCATGCCGACGGTCCGCAGCAGCGGTCTGCTTCGCGAAATCGCCCTAAGCCCGTGCGCCAGCGGGCGGTTTCAGCAGATCGGGCGTTTTCGTCGCGAAGCCGTCGATTTGGTTGAGCACGAGAGCCTGCTGAATCCCACCTACTGCTATCGTATCGTTCCGTTGGACGAACCGCCGAGCCATGTGCTGCGGGCCGGCGGCGAGACGCTGGAGGCCGCGCGGCTGGTGCCGGAGAGCGGGCAACTGACGGCGGTGGCCGTCGGCATCTGCACGCTCGGGCCGGGGCTCGAACAGCGGACGACCACTTTGTTCGCGGAACGGCGCGTGTCGCTGGCGCTCGCCCTCGACAAACTGGGCAATGAATTGCTATTCGCGCTCTCCCGCCGCGTCGAGGATCTGATCGTCGCCGCAGCGCGCAAGCAACATTTGACGGCAGCCGGCGAATTACGCGCCGGCGATCCGGGCCTGCCGCTCGAAGCGCAGGCCGTCATGCAACGGCTGATCGGCGCGGATCAAATTGGGGTCAGCGTGACGCTAGGCCAGGTTCTGCATCCGCTCAAGTCGATGTCGATGGTGCTGGGGATCGGCATCGATCTGCCCCCTGTGCGCTGGTCGCGCTGCGACGATTGCCCCTCGGCGCCGAAGTGCACGATGTCGGGCCGCATCGCGGCCTCGGCAATGCTTTGAGCCGCGCCATGACCACCAGCAAACCGGCGGCGCAGGCGTTCAAGCTTCACTTCCCGCAATTGGACCGCAACATCGCCAGCCATGCAGGTGAAACGATTTACCAATCTGCCCGCCGCAACGGCGTGCGCATCATCGGCGCCTGCGGCGGCCGCGGCACTTGCGGCACCTGTCAGGTGCATGTTGTCGACGGCAAAATTCACGACACCGGCGAGAAAGCGCGACCGGCAGCAAAAAAAACGCGCTGGGTGCGTGCCTGTCAGGTCACGCCGAAATCCGATTGCACGATGGAGATTGCCGCGCGTTCGCTGGCGCCGGTGGTGCGGGCTGAATTCGACGCCGGCGAAGCCGTTGAAACGCTGCCACTCGATGCGGCCGTGGTCAGCCGGGACGTCAGCGTTCCGAAAGCCACGCTCGCCGATAATTTGTCCGACCTCGATCGCGTGATCCGCGCGCTGGCGAGCCCGTTGCCCGCGGTCGATCTGGCTGCGGCCCGACAACTTCCAACGGCCTTGCGCAAGGATTGGTCATTGCGCGCACACGTGCGCGAGGGTGAGTTGATCGGGTTTTCGCCGCCGGGCTGCCGGACGCTCGGCCTGGCGGTCGACCTCGGCACCACCAATATCGCTGGTTTCCTGGTCGACCTCGCAAGCGGCGCACGCGTCGCTAGCCTCGGCATCGAGAATCCGCAGATGGCGTGGGGCGCCGACGTTATCAGCCGCATGAACCACGCAATCGGGGGTCCGTCGGAAGCCGCGGAACTGCGGCAGGCGGCCACGACCGCGATCAACGCAATCGCGCACGACCTGTGTCTTTCCATCGGCGCCAGCACGGCCGACATCGTCGATGTGGCGATTTGCGGCAATACCGCTATGCACCATTTGCTGCTCGGGCTGCCGGTGCGGCAACTCGGGCGCGCGCCCTTCGTCGCCGCCGTCCGCGACGCTATGGACGTTAAGACACGCGACATCGATCTGACCGCCTGCCCCGGCGCCTATGCCCACATGGCGCCAAACATCGGCGGCTACGTCGGCAGCGATCACGTGACCGCGCTTGTTGCCACGCAAGAGCTTTGGCAGCGCGGAACCACCACGCTGGTCATGGATATCGGGACCAATACCGAGATTTCCCTGATCCATAGCGGCGACATTATGTCGGCCTCGTGTCCGTCAGGTCCTGCGCTGGAGGGCGGGCACATTTCCTGCGGCATGCGGGCGGCGGAAGGAGCGATCGAACGCGTTACGGTCGCGGACGGCCGCCTGAAGATCCGCGCGATCGGCAACCGTCCGCCGGTCGGCCTGTGCGGCTCGGGCGTGATCGACGCCATGGCGGCCTTGCGGCAAACCGGCGCTCTCGACGACGGCGGCCGCATCGCGGCCGCGCATCCGGACATCGCGGAGGTTGACGGCATGCGCGTGGCGGTGCTGGCACCAGGCGTTACTTTCACCCAGCACGACGTGCGCGCAGTGCAACTCGCCAAGGCCGCCATCCGCACCGGTATCGAATTGCTGTTGCGCGACCGCGGCCTCGCCGAAGGCGACATCGAGCTTGTGGTCATCGCCGGCGCCTTCGGCGCCTATATCGACGTCGGTAGCGCGATCGCCATCGGGCTCTTACCGACACTGCCGCTCGATCGTTTCACGCAGGTGGGCAATGCAGCCGGCCTCGGCGTGCGGCAGCTTCTCGCCTCGCGCAAAACCCGCGCGCAGGCGCGCGAACTTGCCCTGCAATGCCGTTATGTCGAACTCAGCACGCGCGGCGATTTCCAGACGACATTTCTACACAACATCGGCTTCAAAAAACGGAGAGTACCGTGACGAGTTTGCCCGGTTTCGGAATCGGAATGATCGGCGATCGGATCAATCCCGGTTTCAAGAGCACCAAGGCGCTGCTTGACGCCGAAGACCTTGCCGGCGTGCAGGCACTCGCGGTCAAGCAGGTCGACGCCGGCGCCAGCGCGCTCGACGTCACCATCGGGCCACGTGGCTCGACCGACTTTGAATATTTGGCGAAGGTCGTGCGCGCCATCCAGGAGGCGGTACCGGCGTCGCTGTGCTTCGATTCCCCGAGCGCGCAGGTGCAGGAGGTCTGTTTCAAGGCCTATGACCGCGCCCGCGGCGGGCCGGCGCTGATCAATTCGATCACCGAACAGCGCTGGGAAATAATGGATCTCTACAAAAACTATGGGCCGTTCAGGGTCATCGTCATGGCGTCCGAGCGCATGGAAGACGGCATCGCAAAGCAGAACAAGACCGCCGACGAAATCGCCTCTACCGCCAAGCGCGCCGCGTTGCGCCTGCAAAAAGATTACGGCATGGCGCTCGAATATATCTATATCGATATCTCGGTCAGCGCCGTGGTCGCCGACACCAACGGATTGCATCGGGCGACCTTGGACGCGATCCGTACGCTGCACACTGATCCGCAACTCAAGGGCCTCCACATCATGGGCGGACTCACCAATATCGGCCAACAGCTGCCGCCCAAGGCCGCGGACGGATCCGACCTGAAGCTTTCGCTCGAATGCGCGTTTCTGACTCTAGCGGTGCCACTCGGCTTCGACACGATTTTGTGTACGCCGTGGCGAAACTATCATCCGCTACCGGACGACAATTACGTTCTTTCAGCTTACAAGAATATTCTCGACCAGACCGGCAGCAACGCGCTACGTGCGGTGCGCAAGCTCTACCGGACTTGATGCCACAGCCAAAATTCCCGATATCCATCTCGCGGAAGCCCGGCCGCTGCAAGCGCCTCGGCGCCGGTACAGCCCGTTTCCTTGCCGGCCGTGATCAGCAGCGTAATACCGGGCGAGCTTGCAAGCCGATCGGCGAGCGCGATGCATGCGGTGACAAAAGCGGCGACGCCGCTTTTCATGTCCGAAGCGCCGCGTCCATAAAGCTTGCCGTCGACGATATCGGCGGCAAACGGGTCAGCTGACCATGGCTGCGCGCCAAGCGGCACGGTATCGAGGTGGCCGGTGAATGCCAGCGGCAGCCGATCCGATGCCCCGCCGATACGCGCGCGAAGTTGCGCCCGCCCTTCGCCAAAGGGAATGAGTTCGACGGCAAAGCCAGCGCCCACCAACAACGCCGCCAAATGTTTCGCACAGGGGCGCTCGGCGCCAGGCGGATTGACGGTGTTGAAGCGAATGAGCTGCTGTGTCAGTTCGACTGAAGCATGCATGATCTAACCGAAATAGGCATCGCGCACTTCTTTGCGGTCCGCAAGCTCGGACGGCGCCCCGCTGGTCGCCACCCGGCCTTTCGACAACACAAAGCCGAATTGCGAGATGGCGAGCGTCTGGTGCACGTTCTGCTCGACCAAGAGCACGGTAATGCCGCGCTCCTTGATCTGGCGGATGATGTTGAAATTCTCCTTCACTAGCCGCGGCGACAGACCGAGCGATGGCTCGTCAATCAGCAATAGCTTAGGTGCGCACATCAGTCCGCGGCCGATCGACACCATCGCCTGCTCCCCGCCCGACATCGTGCCGGCAAGCTGGGTCCCTTGGCTCACCATCTAGATGAGATCATGCCGATGCAGTAATCTCTATCCCGCTGGTTCAAAATATCCGTCAGGTCAAGCTCACTTCAGTGTATTGCAAAACATTCTGTTCTGATTTTGGAAGTGCTAATGGCGACTTCCAACGACCTGTCTCTACATCGTCGATCTGCTTTTTTGTTTCGCCCACCGTGTGGGCCGTCAGCGGTTCGAGGTACAGAAAGAACACCACTGCGTAAAAGAGAACGTGGAGAGCACGTGGATTACGCACGAGACACTGAGCGAGGAACCACCAAACACGACCTCGAATCGCCGGCCGGTGAACAGTAACCTCCCACAGGATGCCCCGCAGCCGACGGGCGTCACGCCAAGCGTCGCGCACGAACACAGCCAACCCGAAGTTTGGCCGAGGCAGCGGGATCACGGTTCGACGCACGCGATCGAAAAACGTGTCCGCATCGTATACGGTCGAGAGAACTTCCATATGATCACGTAATATATCGGCGCGCGGCCTCGAAGTCTCAAAATTAAGTCCGTCGACGCACAGTCCACCCGATACCCCATCCGAATCCAACCCCAGCCCAGGGAACAACCGCCCTTCCCGCTGCAAGCGACGCGTCAGCTCCGTATTGGCGTAGGCTTTAAGACGTCCGACCATTGCTACCGGAATTCCGCAGTCCTCGATGCATTGAACTATCTGAGATGCAATTCGTCCTTTCTCCGTGTCGAACCCGATGACAAATCCGCCAATGACGAAGATACCGAAGGCATTGATGCGCCGCACGCTCTCGGCAATGCTACGTCGGGTATTTTGCTTCTTGGACATATGTATCAAGGTCTCTGTGTCCGGACTCTCGATACCGACGAAAATGGCAAAGAAATTCGCCTCCCGAAGCAGCCGCAAGAGTGGCGGCTCATCGGAAAGATTGATCGACGCCTCTGTCGACAGCATGAAAGGATAGTTGTGCGCCTTCTGCCATGCGATGAGATGTGGAAGAAATTCTTTTATAGCCTTCTTATTGCCAATAAGATTGTCGTCGACGAAATCAACATGCCCTCGATATCCGAGCGCATACAACGCATCGAGTTCGGCCAGCATCTGCTGGGGCGACTTGGTGCGCGGAATACGCCCATAAAGCTCGATGATGTCGCAGAATTCGCAGAGAAATGGACAACCGCGTGAGAACTGGACGCCGATGTACAGATAGTGGTCGAACTTCAAAAGATCGAAACGAGGAATTGGCGTCCGACGTACGTCGGCCTGGAACTTCGGAGCCTCAAAGAACCCCTGACGCTCACCGCGCGTCCAAGCCGCTATGAATGGCGGAAGTGAATCCTCGGCCTCACCAACAACGCGAAAATCTGCGTCGGCATAGACTTGTGGACTCGACGTGACGTCCGGCCCACCAACCACCACCGGTATATTTCGAGCCCGGCATATTTCAATAATCTCCTGTGTATCCGGCTGCTGAGCAAACATGCCGCCCGTCATCACCATGTCTGCCCATGCCAGGTCGCCAGCCGTCAGCTCTTCGGTATTTCGGTTGATCAGCCGCACATCCCAATCGGCTGGCAACATGGCTGCCACAGTAATCAGTCCTAGGGGCGCCGCCGGATAGCGCGCGCCGACCACGTGCAGCACTCCTTCAAAGCTCCAGAATGACTTCGGGTTAAACCTAGGGAACACCATTAAAACATTACACTTACCCGTACTCGCCATGTGTGGAGTCCTCCCCTGGGAGTGGCAACGTGAAAGTATAGGGCCAACGCACGCCCAGGTCTATTCTTAAACAACCACACAACCACGTGACGAGCTGCCATCGCGAAATGGGCGCTTCGGCGGACTGTTTGCGTAATGTCGCCTTTGGGTCATTCACGTCATAGCTGGCGCGGGCCAAAACAGACCTTTGTCCGCTTTACTCCGTTAGCGACTTTGGCGTTGCAGTGCAGCGAACGACGCTTTGTGCCAATGTCGAACATCAAAAAGTTCGGACCTAATCAAAAGAATGCGCCGTTTGAGGGCGGACGCTTCCATTCGGTGGAACTCGCGAGGATGACGCACGCAATGACGCGGTGAATAGCGGCTCCAAGGCCGCGACCTCGCGATTTGCAACATCAATGCGGTCGGCGAGAATGCGTATAATGAAATCGGCGAAGGCGCTCGCCAGATCGGGACGCTCGCCCCGCATGCGATCCAAGTTGGCGCGGGTCAGCGTGAATAGGATGGCCGGCCCATCCGCAGATACGGTGGCGGAGCGGGCGGCGTGCCGGAAAAAACCCATCTCACCTACAACTGTGTGCGTCATGGTGCGTCGCACGCACAGGCTTTCCCCGTTTCCCTTTGCGATTTCAATTGAAAGGCGGCCCGCTGCGACGAGATCGAGGGTGTCGGCGGGCTCGCCCTCTCGATAGAAGATTTGTGAGCCATCGGCGTCCTTGCGCTCGAGATAGGCGAGAAGGTCGTCGGCTGAGACGTTGGCACCGAGTTGACGCTGAAGCCATGACTTGAAGCCAGCGAGGCTAAACTCGGCATCGACGTTTGCCTTGGCGAGTAGTCGGTCCTCGCACCAAGCAAGCGCGGAATTGAGGTCGGCGAAAACCTGGTGGCGGCTCTTGCCGCCGAAGAAGCCGCCGCGCTCAAGGGCCGCACGACTGGCTGGTGCCAACGAGCAGTAGATGAGCGTCGTACCCCGCTGGTTACAAAAGTTGCGCAACTTGGTGAGGCTGACGATGGCGGATGAGTCGGAGCCCGACACCATGCCGAAATCGAGGATTACGTGGGCGACCTGGCGAGGGAGCAGCGCATCGATGTCAGCTCGGATGCGCTCGAACACGCCTTCGGAGGACCCAAAGAAGATGTAGCCCGAAAGCCAGTAGAGTTGGATGGCGTCGCCGGTTTCGCGCAGGTACTTTGACGCCTCGGCCGATCGCTCGACATAACTCGCGAACTGGGCCCGCGTCACGTGTCGGCGAACGATGCCGAGGCGCGCATAGCTCATGGCAAACAGTATGCAGGCGCACACCAGGCCGGCTAGCACGCCGACGAGATAGCCGTACTGGATGCACACAACCGTGATACCCACGGTGAGTAGCAGATCGAGCCACGCGCGCTGAACGCAAGGTCGGTATAGGGCGTCGACGATGAAAGTATAGCCTAGGTAAAAAACCAGGCCGGCAATGATGGGGATCGGAATTAGCCCCTGGAGATTGAAATTTGTAAGGCCGACGAAGCCCAGAGCGAGCGCACACACAACTCCACTCATACGTGTTGCGCCGCCAGCATGCTCCAACAATCGGCTGGTGCCGACCTGCAAACTGCTAGCGAGGCCGCCGAGCGGTGCCGCAACCACGCTGGCAATGCCGTGCGCACGCAATTCGCAATTGAGGTCTCCGGACGCCTGACGCCCGACTTCGATGCTCGATACTTTTGTGACGAGAGAAATGAGCGCTACGATCGTCACAGCAAGAAACTCTGGGATGAGCCGGACCATCATCGACCAAGTCACTTGTGACGTACGAGCGGCCTCGAAGGGCGACCATTTGGTCAGACGCGCAAGCGCGGGGAAGTACCAACCGTGCTCCGGACTAGATAGTCCTAGGCTTTGAAGGACAACGAGCCCAGTCAACCACATTACGAGAAGCGCAGTAGGCAATGCGAAGGCCGACTTTACCCAGCGGCGCAAGCCTACCAACACGGCCAGCGCGACAACGGCAGCGGCAAGCTTCGCTATCTCGTTACCGGTCCAGTTTGCGGTGAGTTGACTAAGAGCGAACGTCCGGCCCGTCGTCATCCGAACAGCCCCGGCAATCAGGAAACAGCCGGTAGCGGTCAGAAACCCGCCAACGACAGAGGAGGGAACGAAGCGAAAGTATGATCCCAAACGACAAGCGCCGAGACCATAGAGTAAAATGCCCGACACAAAAGTCGCGGCGGTGAAAATTAGCATCACGGTCTGAACCGCAGTTTGCGGGCTGCCACCCGTCGCGATAACGCTAGAGCCGGCCGCCGCGCTCAAAAGCACAAGAACGGTGCCCGTCGGTGAATCGATACCCGTTGCAACCGGAGGCAAGGAAGTTACCAGCGCGATCCACGTACCGCAGATGCAGCTCCCGATCAGCATTGCCCAAATCGCTACCGGAACGCCGGCGTTCAAGGCGCCGGGAAACATGAGCGCGCCGAACGAGATGATGTTCGCAATCAGGATCACCGACGCTACGAGCCCCGCTATCGTATCCTTCACCGCGTCGCGACCTATTGCGACCAATCGGGACCATGCCCTATTGAGCGCACCACTGTGATCGCGCACAGAGGGTGCGGGATCATGAGCGACCGCCGCATGCTGCTGCTCGTTCATGAATCGCCTCCCAGGACTAGGCACCATTGCATGGACTAACGACAACCTTCAATTAGGCACGGACGAAATACGAGGCCTCCAGATGCAATTGGGGACCATGTGAAGCTTAGGTGCTTTCGCAATTGGTCGGAAGTCCAATTACGAAATGCAGCCGGCCTCCTGGATGCCGAGCATCGATTTGGGCTGGTTTTCGAAACTGCCATTTCTCGGATCGACCAGCAGGAAAGCTAGGCGGTCGTTTCAGCTCCCTTAATGATTTCGGTTTGCGCCATCACTTCCATCAATCGCTCATTGTTTTCGATTAAACGGTCGATAATGACCTGCAGGACCGCGAAGCTGAATGAGCGGTCCTGGAAGTAGAGTTGCTTGGCCTTGTGACCGATTAACTCGAGTAAACTGCAGTCGGTGCGGCAGACGACGGTCGCAGTACGTAACTGATTGACCGCAAATACGCCGATCTCCCCAACTATCGCGCCTGGCATTAGCACCTTGTTAAATTCTGTGACTTCTAGCTCGCCATTGACCAGATAATAAAGTCGGTCTGCGCTTTCGCCCTTCCTCACCAGCGTTTCACCGGCGGCATATTTCTTCGGTGTCATGTAGGGCAGCAGACTCTGGATCGGCAAATCTTTGCGATGCGCATCGCGCATATCGCGCAACAATCGCTGAAATTGAACGAGGCGCAGCGCATTTACAGGAAGCAGGATCGCGTGCAGCACAAAGACTGGATAAAGGTGATCGGCATAACCGTACGCCATAAACAGAACATTGCTGCCGAGCGCCACAACACGCAGTGGGATCATGGTGCTCATGCAAAAGGTTGCGAGCACTGCCGCGGATGCGGCATATCCCAACGCATTTACTTCTGTCAGTTCTAAAACCATTTCTGGAGTCTGGCATGAAGGATTGTTGGCGAAGCGGCCTTGTGAATTTTTGTTGGCTGCTACTATCCCGGTATCAACATGGTTGCCACGAGTTCTGGATCCATGTTGCTATTGAGTAAAAGCGTCGCGAGTACCAATCCGACAATCGACCAGAGGCAAATGGTCGTCAGGTCCGTGAACGCATCTTTCGAGATTTGCGACTTCGGCGTCGCTTTGCGTCTAGGTACGAATACTATGTTGGTCGGCATCGTTGTTCTCCCTTTGCAAACATGCACTAGAATTGCAGATGTAACTTTCCAACGAACGCGCGCGCACTTCTGTGTAGAAGACTGTTGTTTTTTGTTATTGCGGAAATGATAGACGCTTTGCGGGAGCACAACTGTGTGGAGGGTCACACGGAGCTAAAAAGTTTTGGCGGGATTTTTCTCTTTAAGTTTGGACGATCACCCACTGCTTTGCACGCCGAGGGCGCTACCGACCTCTTTTTCTCTCAGGCTATTATTTCTCCGACAGGCGCTTGGGCGGATCTGGGCCTAGACCGGACCCGCGCGCGCCAACAACAACACGCAGACCGCCTAGAGGCGGTCTGCCCGAAATTGGGGTGTTGACTGCGTCGCTCGGCCGAGGTCCATCATTCATTTTGAAACACGAAAGTCTTGTCGCGAATGTCCTGAACTGGAAGGTCCTTCATATTGAGTTCACGTTCCATTTGAAGGACGTTCATGCTCTCGCCCGGGACTGGGCCCGCGGCTGCTTGCTTGGACGGAAACAGGAACGGCTTCGCGCCAAGCGCAATTACGAGAACTACGATGACTGCGATAACGTGGTGTGCACGCATAGACGCCTCCAATGCTCTGGGTTGACGCGGATTAGTAGATGATGCAGAGGCTCTGCCTTGCGAAACAGTGGCAGACCGGTTCCACCAGCTTCAGGCGGCGCCTTGGCGCTTATCCAGCTGTCGCCAACGCCGCCGCGATTTCGGCATCAAAGCCAAAATGAGCCATGAGTACCGCTAGTACCAACCCGACAACCGCCCAAAGACAAACGATTGTCATCGTACCTTTCGAACCCTGCGCGTCCACTTGCACTTTGCGTAAATGTGCCATTGCAATGTCGGTCGACATGATCATTACTCCGCTTGTTTCTACGTTGTGCGAAGGACAGCTTCAGAAGCTGTCCATGTGCGCGAACATAGGCGCGGTGAGCACGCCTCCTTTGTGAGGCGCCTCACAGTTTGTTTGATTTTTTTAAATCGGGTTGTGGCGATGACGGTCCGGGTTTGACGGCGCCGGACGGCAAAACTAATGCCGGTCCCCATTTGCCCCGGATGCCGGATCACGGGAAAAAACATCGGAAATAGCGCAGTTTTTAAGCTTTTTTATTTGCGCCCAGGGTTCGGGTGTTTGATGTAAAACTAGTGGCTCCTTCGCAAACGGATCACGTGCCATGTTTCCGCAGCCCAACAACCCAAATTCAGCCGGTTTGACAGACAAGAAGGCCCTGCTTCGATCTCACCCCTTTTTCACAGGACTGGATCGTCGGATTGTCGAACGCTTGGTGCCTCACGCGCTCACCCGCAAGGTTAAACGCGGAACGCTGCTATTTCGCAAAGGCGACGCCGGAAGCAATCTCTACGCCGTGTGCGCCGGCGCGGTACGCGTGAGCGCGCCTTCTGACCAGGGAAAAGACGCTATCTTCAATCTCATCGTGCCCGGAGAAATATTCGGAGAAGTAGCGTTTCTCGACGGAGGTCCGCGCACGGCCGACGCAGTGATGATCGAATCCGGCGAGGTCATGGTGGTTGAACGTCGCGATTTCCTACCGCTGTTGCAAGACTATCCCGAACTTGCCTTGCGACTGCTGGAAGTCCTGTGCGGACGGCTGCGACGTACGAGCCAGCAGGTCGAGGATATTGTGTTTCTAGGTTTAGAACCCCGCCTCGCCAAGGCGCTGCTGCATCTTTATGAGCATTCCTCCTTTCAAGCTTCGCAGAAATTCAAGGTGACGCAGCGCGACATCAGCCAACTGATCGGCGCATCGCGGGAAAGTGTCAACAAGCAGTTGCGAAGCTGGGAGCGCCGCAAATGGCTCAAATTGAAGCGTGGCGGATTAGTCATCTTGGCCCCAGACGCGCTCAGACGGCTCGTCGCCGATAACACATTATAACCTGAGCTAAATCGCCCCCGACTGACGGGTTCTTGCAGCGGGACAGCAGGCGCATTCGAGCTACCAAATGACGCTGCGAGAGGAGTATCAGTGCAGAAGTTTTTGAACCTCGCGCGCTCGCCTGAGGTCGGCTGTATCGGCTCCTTCGTCAAACCAACTGCAAATTGGTTCTAACAGCGCGCGCGCCTCGCTAGGCCTTTCTTGCGTCCGCCAGATTTCTGCTAGGCTTGTGACAGCGCGCAGTTCCAATGACTTGGCACTTTGACTACGTGCCACTTCAATCGACTTCTTAAGCTGAGACTCAGCTTCTCTAACCTGCGATGGATTGAGTGCTAAAATAATTTGTGCTCGTTGCCGATGCAATTCTGATTCCCATGATCTGCCGTAGTCAATATTGGCCATGGCTCTCTCGACAATCGAAAGCGCGTATTCATTTTCGCCCGCCTTGCTGTGCGTGTCCGCCAGCCAACTATCCATCATCGGCAGCATGAAGCCGACGCCATTGCGTCGCGCTTCTTCGATTCCATGCGCTATTTCGGCCCGAGCCTCGTCAAGGCGTCCTAGGGCACCGATTGCCCGGCCTCGCGAAATTTTCGACAAAATCACGTACAGCGAAAACCGTTGCTCTCGCGACGTCTCTAAGCTTTTTCCAGCGGTTTCGAAGGCGCGAGCCGCGTCCCCTCGCAGGAGATGCACGACCGAAGCCATGTAATAAGCGAACGCTACTGTATATGGGTGGCCAAGATCTTGAGCCAAGGCAAGCGCTTCCGAAACGCGCGAAAGGGATTGGTCAGGATGACCAAGGAACCACAGGTCCCAGGACAGAAGCAGCAATGAAGCCACTTTGGGCTCTACCATGTAAAGGTTGTTTAGCGGCTGTTTTCCCTTGCTAATCGAAAGCCTGATCGTCTCCTCGAAATGATTCGCCGAGGATTGAAAGTCGCCCACGGTCAGTAAAGTGCTGCCCATCATTCTATGAGCCACCATTAGCGGCACGATATCGGACAACAGTCGTGCGCGTGAAAGAAACTCATCGGCCATGCGGAGCGCGTCATCACTCTTTCCACTCATCCAAGAGTGCCCCCATAACCCAAATAGCGCTTGGAAATATTCCGGTATGTTGCCGAGTTGCAGGCATAAAGTATGAGCACGCGAAAATGCTTCGCGTGTTTCTGCGGAGGCATACCCCTGGACCGCGATAAGCGGTATTCCCAACGCCAGCTGAATGGCGATCTCTTGTTTTATCCGATCAGGCGTTTCCGGCAAAACGTTCAGAATCTGGAGAGCCATTCGAAAGCTAGCAATCGCTTCGATATTGGCGGAGCGCGTAAGCGCGCGTTGCCCAGATGCGAGCCAGCAACGAATGGCCAGCGGGTGATTGCCTGCTTCTTGATAGTGATGGGCCAGTACTTCGGGCTGATTTTCAGCGAGCTCCGGATAGTCCCTTTCTAAGATTGTCGCGATATCCGCATGGATCTGCTGTCTCTTACTCCTAAGCAAAGAATCGTAGATTGCATCACGTAACAATGCATGTTTGAAGGCGAAACGAACGGATGGCGAAATGCTTACTCGATAGATAATGTCCGCCTGTTCCAGCAGCGAAAGGGCCGATTGCATATCGTCTTCGTCAATTTGCGATGCGGCCGACAGAAGATCATAGGAGAACTCGCGCCCAATCAAAGCGGCGATCTGTGCAAGTCTGCGACTCGGCGCAACGCGGTCGAGCCGCTCCATTAATGCGTCACTCAGCGTCTCCGGAACCTTGAGCAATGCGGGCTGCGTCGTGCGCTCGGAAGATTCTCGAGTTCGTGAAGGCACACTGAATATGCCTTTTGTCAGTTCCTCTATGAATAGCGGGACGCCATCGGTCTTTTGGATAATCTGGTCGATCAGCTGTTGGGGGACGCTGCCACCCCTCAACAGGTCTCGAATCATGTTCTTCACTTCAGTATGCGACAATCGAGTGAGCGAGTGTATGGTGATACTCGGGTGACCGACCCACGTAGGGCGGAACTCGGGCCGGCACGACACTATAAGCAGCACACGAGCGTGGTCGATCCGACTTATAATCAGCTCAAGCAGCTCAAGTGTCGAGGGATCTAGCCAGTGCGCATCCTCGAAGACACAGACCGTCGGGCGCTGCAACGCAAACGCTAAGAGCATGTCGACAAGCGCATTTATCGTTCTGTTCTTTATTTGTTGCGGTGTGAGCTCCAACTGTTCGCGATGGTTTTCGACGGAGATTGATAAGAGTTTAGCAATCAACAGCAGCGGCTCTGTGGAACTATCGCTCAAGCGCGGAAGGTACGCCTGAAGCTTTGCAATCTTGTCCGCATCGGCCTCACGAGCGGTTATTTGGGCTGCTTGTTCGATTTGCTCAATCACCGGAAAGAAAGCGCTCTGGCTGTGATAAGGTGAACACTGATGGAGCAAGAAGAGGTGCGGTTCCTCCTGAATATGCGATTTCAATTCGTAGAGAAGCCGTGACTTTCCAACTCCCGGAATACCCGAAAGCAGTATCACTTGACCGTCGCCCTCTTTGACTTTCTTCCACCTATCGAGCAGCAAGCTTAGTTCGCTTGAACGTCCAGTGAGCGGAGTGAGAGATTCGGCATGCGCGGCCTCGAATCGGCTCGCTGCATTTCTTGCCGCATGCACGCGGTGCACACGAACAGGTTCGGTTATGCCCCTGAGTTCCTGTGGCCCGAGGTCTTGCAAATCGAAGGCTGTTGATACGAGTCGTCTTGTCGACTCCGAAACGAGTACCGTATTGGCCGCGGCAAGGGTCTGTAGACGTGCAGCAATATTGGGCGTTTCTCCCACCGCATCCATAGACCAGGAGGCGGTGCTATTCGCAATTTCACCGACAACAACCGGCCCAGAGCAAATGCCCACCCGACAAGCCAGAGCGACCGGCCCTGAAGCCTCTGAAACTCTAGAAACAACTCCAGGGCCGCGTGAACTGCACGATGGGCGTCATCCTCATGCGCGCGTGGCCAACCAAAAAATGCCATTACGCCATCGCCGAAATAGCGTGCAACCTCGCCTCCATAGCGACCAATCGCCGTGCTGCACTCTGCCCGATACGCGTCAATGAGTTTTTGGAGATCCTCAGGGTCTAACGTCTGCGAAAGCTGCGTAGATCCCACAAGGTCGCAGAACATCACTGTGATCTGACGGAACTCAGCTTCGCGTTGTTGCAAAGGAGAAGAAGGCAATTCAGCGGCATTTGTAATCGAGGTTGTTGACCCGGCGGACTGGTGCTCAGCCGTCAATGCTTCAATGGCCCTAAGCAGCTTTTTGCGGTGCCCTAAAGAAACTCCCAGTTTTTCCAGATCATCTTCCTTCAAATCCGGAAGGATGGAAAATTCGATATTGTTTTCCACAAAGGTTTGGGCGTACTGGCGTAGACCGTGTCTACCCAGCCACTCGGCCAAGTCGGTGGTTGTCTTCGTCATTGCGGGGGCCCTTACCTACCGCCGTAAACTGCAAGCGCGCCTGGCTTGAGACCCACTATGTGGCTGCCTTCGTTGGTTCAGACCAAGGAACCTTCTCCGCAGACCACCGCGCTACGACCCTATGGGAGCGCCGGCACCCCGCGCCGTTTGTTCTGCCTCAGGCGAACGATGTAAACTGCGACGATACGGGAGCGCTTCTCCGATCGCCTGCTCGAATCTCATCGAGCATTTCCGGCTCGGATTTGAGAAGCTCGTGATTATATCCCTCCGCCATGATCAATGCCGATTTATACGTCTCCTGAACGACGCTAATACGATCATTTGCAGGAAGCGACGCGACGAACTTGATCGTCTCATCGACGTGCGCGGCTTCGCTTCCGAGACTGCTGTGACTTCTGAGGAATCGCGTCGCATCGACGCCATCCGGGCACATCGCCTGCACGTTCTCGATATCGGTCTTCTGCTTAAGTGCGGCGATGCGCTCCAGGCAGTACGAATAGCCGATGGAGCCGATCGGATAGTCCTCGGCGCAGAGGTCATCGAAACGCTTGCATAGCGGCTTGATGCCCTCCGGAATGAAGTTGGCGACGAGTCGCTCGGCGGGCACACCCAGCGCACGTAGATCCTTGAGCGCGAGCCGGTCGTGACCGGTCTCCTCGCGCGCACGCTCTTCAAGATAGGCCGCGACTTCGGCCCTCCCCAGCTTGTTGAAGCGCTCGGCGGCTCGCCGAAGATTTCGTGGGGTGTCGACAGACGTGTGATAAGCGCCCACCAAAGCGACGATATAGCCGGCAATTGTCGGGTGTGGGCGCGCGAGCCGCTTTTCAATTCCGGAAAATCCGAGATTTATAGCGCCATCGAGCAAACCAATTGTGCTGCCCGCCGAGCCCGCACCCGTCATCGGCACGGCGAATGGATCAAGCGCCCCCTTCGCCGCGCTCGGAGTATGAAACCAAATCTCTCCCGATTCGCGGGCGATGATCGAAATTTCGCCAGTGACGTTGACCCACTCTGTTACCGGCCGTGCCATTAAAACCTCCCATTTCGAGTGACCGCGCGCGGTTGTTTTTTGGAGGATGCGATCTGCTCCGCGGACCGAATGTTAAGACACATTACCGTCTTGCTTCAGACCGCCTCGCAGCCGCGCTAGATTCCATTTGGCGTAGCCGCCATCAGCAATTTAGCTGTTTCGAGAAGAGACTTGCCCGCCGCACACGTGCCGTCATGGTCTGGCAGCACAAAGACAAGTTCATTGTGGTGATTATGGCTATAGCCGTTCTCATAATCCTTTTCCGTGATGACGACGGGCGTCCTTGTCGTTCCGTTCCAATAGAAGCCTCGTTGCGCGAACAACGCTTTGGCATTCGCCGGATCCAACAGCAGTTTTCTAAAATCCCTATCGACCCACGCGTCGACGACCATTTGCGCGAGTGAATCACTAGGAGCCATAGAGAAATCAGCCACTTGGTCCTTTTGCGCTTTGTCCCTAAAAATGCCTCTTGGCATGGTCAAGCTCCCTGATGAAGCAGGCCCGATATCTTCCGGGTCCCGCGATACTCCCTACTCTAATTGCAGCGCTTCCTGGCTGCAAGGCTAACGGGTGGTCTCGCAAAAAGAAGTTATAAGTTTAATTAAGTGGGCGCGTAAAACCCGCGGCAAGAGATCCAAACGCGGCAATCGCTACTTGCGCGTTCTGTTCGTGCAGCGTCGTGCACAACCCTAGTTAATCGCAACAGAAGCCGTGTGTTGAAGGTCAATCTGCATCAATAGTCCAATTCAGCCCCCTACATTGCAGCAGGAGGGACCGAATCTATTGCCAACGCCAAACGGCAGCCAATCGGTCACTGCTCATGCGAACTTGG
Source organism: uncultured Alphaproteobacteria bacterium (assembly GCA_963772235.1). Taxonomy (GTDB): domain Bacteria; phylum Pseudomonadota; class Alphaproteobacteria; order Rhizobiales; family Xanthobacteraceae; genus Pseudolabrys. The sequence continues at coordinate 71,443 of CAVYWI010000018.1, read as the reverse complement.
CTGCAAGGCCTATTTACGAGCGCCAAACCCATTACCGCTGCGGTAAAATATGCTCAATATTGCCCGACGGGCTCTCACCTACTGTCTGGTGGACCACGTTCTTCGGTGTGATTGGCCGCCCCAAGGCGTATTGCTCTTCCCGCACCAGCACCAGGAAGGTTAGGAGGAGCGCACTCACCAACATGAAAGTATTGAACAGCGCGGTGATTACGGTGCGCACACGGGAATGTTTTTTTGCACCGTATCGTTTACGCGGCAAGGTAGTGGGCACAGCTTGTCTCCGTCCGTTTTCCTGGGCGCTCACGACATTGCAACGCAGAAAACCCGAAATCGTTCGACAACTGCACATTTATTCAAACGTCACCAAAAATGCCTCTTGCCAGTTAATAAAAATTCACCAACAGAAGACTTCGGCTTTCAAGAACCGACGAACATCCGTGTCGTGTGACCGACATTGAGGCCAGACCATAATCAGCCACTAGAGCCGGTCTGAACATCGCCCGGTGAACGGTAGGAACTTTCCGATGTCATTCTTTAATTCCAGCTAGCCTTCCATCATCACGCGTGACATGCCGGGCTAGGCGTGCGTGTCGAAGAACCGGCGGTGCAGCGAGTGTAGTCAGTGCCGATAGTAACGATTTTTTGTAGCCTCCTCTACCCACTCGCGAACAACTGATTGGCGCGTTCGGCTCGAAAACCGCAGTGAATTAGCCGGAGGTCAAGGATTGCCAAATAAGCCATCAGAAGACCGATCCCTACATTGACCCGCATCGCTGTCCTTTTGCTGGAAGCCCACAATCCAAGGTGGGCGCGTCGCCGCTAGGCCGCTCTAGTTCTCCCGAGCGGAAGCTTCCGCCCTTAGGCGGCGCATTCCCAATTAGGCAAGACGTTCCGCAAACGCCCGACACTATGGATGGCTCTGCCGCCGTCACGTGAGTGCATTGGTGCTGTCGGTGTCGTCGCAAAGACGGCCATAGCTGGCAATGGCGCGTCTCTTTCTGTGTAGGCCTTTGGACGCTGAAATGCTAAGACCAACCACACGCTTCGGCGGCCGGCATCGGAAAAGCGCCAAGGCACGAAATCGCGGTCGGTCGCGTAGCGCAACGGCGAAAACCTGCAAGCCGAGCGTTGGATCAACAGAATCACTGTTCGCGGGACCCTTGAGGCGACTTTTGCAGTAAAATCGATCCATCTAGGACATTAGGCCGATGAGCACTGGAGACCTGATGTGCGTGATTTCCCCGTCGCGGCTCCTTCTAAAAATGCTAGCATTTGGTACTCACAGTGGCGCGTTCTCGGGGGGATCGAGCATGCAGCGACGCGATTACATCACGCCTCTCGCTTTTCCAGTGGCCGTTCAGCAGGCACGTTGCAACACGCGAGACGTCTGGCGCGGACTCACTATCCTGCTGCTAGCGGTCGCGCCTCTGGGTATAATGACGGTATCTTCATCGGTGGCCGCGCTCGAGCTGCCAAAGCCTGGGCCTGTCGATAAATTTCTTGGCAACGCGGCTACTGGATCCAACTACAAAGTCAAGCCGATTGTGCGCAGCGACGGCGTGATGCGCATTTTCGACGTCGATACATCCTATGGCGAATTTTCGTTCAATGGCGTTGAGTTTACAAAGTTGCGCCTGCATGAGCTCGATGCCGTGGCCGCGATCGAAAAAATGTCTCAGTCCGACGCCTTCGCCAACGCGTTTGGACATGCTGCGTTTGGCCCGATCAAATTCGGAGCCGACCTTATTACCAAGCCCGCCGATACCGTAGAGCGCTCGCTGAACGGTATCTCCAACATGTTTAACCGCGTGGGCGCTGGGCTCGCGAACAATCGCGCCGACCGCGATCCTCTGCTGGAAAATTTGCTCGGCATTAGCGATACACAACGCCAGCTCGCGGTGGAATTGGACGTTGATCCTTACACAGATTTTCCGCCTTTGGCGCAGAGGTTGAGGGAAATGGCCGGTGCCATGGCTGCCGGAGGTTTGCCGGTCAAGGCCGGGCTGGCGCTGGTCCCCGGCGGGGTCGGGATCGCGGTCTCGTCGGTCGCAACCGTGAATAGCGCGAAAGACGCCCTGCGCGATAAAACGGCAGCGCAGGTTATTGCCGAGGTGCGTTCCATTCTGTTGTCCCTCGATGTCCCAGCGGAGACCACGAGCCGCCTCGTTGAGAACCGGAACTTCACGCCCGCTGACCTGCTGATCATGGCGCTCGCGCTGAAGCAGCTTGGTGCGGATAACACCGCCGCCTTCATCGAACATGCCGCCGATGCCAGTTCGCGCAATACTGCATTTTATCAACGCCGGCGCGTGCAGATCTTGGCGGCGCGCAGCACCGAGCTCGGCGGTATCGCTTCCTTCGTCACTATCGCGGGGCAGCCGATCAACGTCACGCGCGGCGGCCGTATTGTCGCGGCTTTTACGTTCGACGACATCGCCTGGACCGAGGTTCAGCAGCGCACGTTCAGCGCGGCCAGCGTTGAAATACATCGTAGGAACCCAGGCACGGCCCCTGTGCTCGCAACGACCGGTGCAGTGACACCAATGGCTGCCAGCGCGATCACCAAGCTTGGCTGGAAAATCGTTCAACTCAAGCCGCAGCGCTGATCCCTGCGAAGGACGATGCCGACGTCCATGGTCAACGGTCGCTGACTTAAGGTTAGGCTAACCTTCCAGCTGCGCGACTTGGGCCTGGCACCCGTGCCCTATGGCCGTGAACCTGTCGTTAATCACCTTCAGTCGCATTCTTCAGCGTTATCCGCATAGATTACATTGTTGCGCATCCCTAATATTCTGTTTGCGCATCATCATTTTCAGAAAATTGCTTCCTGCGTCAGATCAAGATCGAGGACAAGCGTTTCAAGCTTATGCGCTAAGTAGGCACCCTCCTTTACCGCCAGACATTCTCCCTCGTCTCCATTCAGATTCCATTCACCCCAAAGTTTAAATGCGCGGCGCACAACTTGATCGTAAACCGCGCCGCAAATGTTTGAGCGCATAACGTCCGGAAACATTTCGGAAATGGGATCGGTAACCCCGACCAACATTCCGAATACAGGGGCGTTAAAGCGTGTCTTTTTTTGTTCCCATAGCTCGCATCTTTATTTTGATTGCTATTTGCTGCAGCGGGGCGTTTGCAGATACGCACCCGAGTCAGCTCTCTTCGACCGTCAGACTCTACGGAAGCAAGGCGTCTGACGCTCAACAGATGCCTGAAAATCAATTGGGGACCCTTGCGCTGCCGCAGCTCAGTATGCTCACGCCAAAGCTAACGGACCGCGGTGCAGATTCACCGCTATATCTGGAACAAAATGTCGCCAACTCGTCTGACATTCAGTTCATGCCTGAGAATAAATCGGGAGATTTGGCGCCACCGCAACTTGGGTCGCCTACGCCAAACCTGACAGAGCACGATGACGGTTCGTTGCCATCTTCAGAACCGTTCAATCTAACGGCAACCGCTGTTCAACAGGGAGACCTGCCGGCAAGGTGGGTCGAGCTTCAGTCCCGTATGCTCGCCGATGAAAGGGCGCTTGCGGCCTGCGGCGCCGCCCATGGTCCATGCCCCACGGCTGCGCAACGCCTCTTGTCCATCGTTGAACTTGGTCGGAAACGCGAAGGACGCGCCCGGCTAGGTTGGATCAATCGCGCGGTCAATTTGAGCATCAGACCGATGAGCGATTGGGCTCAATACGGTTATGCACAATTCTGGGCATCGCCGCTTCAGACGCTTAGCAGTGGAGCCGGCGACTGTAAGGACTATGCAATCGTAAAATATGCCGCACTTCGCGAATTAGGGATTGCCCCGAGCGATTTGCGGCTTGTGATCGTACGCGACGACCTGCGCCAAGCGGAGCATGAAATACTGGCCGTGCGCGACGGACAAAACTGGCTGATTTTGGATAATCTGACAATGGCAATGCTCGATGCCGAGCAAATTCGGCACTACTATCCTCTGTTCGTCATGGATTATCGGGGCGCACGAGCGTTCACCGCGACGGTGGCGCACCGCTGAGCGGTGTAGCAGAAATCCTGCTTTAAAGTCTCCGGACAAAGCGAGGCTTTTCTTGGTCAGCTAATGTGTCGGGATTCCTGATGGTGGACCTTTGATTGGTTCATCAACAGGCGTCGGCACATTTCCAGGAGACGCTAACCGACCACAAGCACCAAAACGGACATAGCGAGAATGGCTAGCGGGGGCCCTTAAGGCAAATTCGTCCTATATTTCCCCCAAACAGGGAAAATCTGCCGCTGAATTGTCTGGCATCTGCTGCGCCGACCTGATGAACAGTTGCAGCGACAATTCAGCTAGACAATAACAGCAGATGTCGAGCTGGCGTCTACATTTCCGTGTGGCCGGGTTAGCCAGCGATGTAATAGAATGCAACGAACTGCGCGGTGAGAAAGTTAGTTATCGATCATGGCCATGCTGTCGCCATCCCGACTCCTCAAAAGCAACGCTCTCAGGCTCCTACAGTATTTGGCACTGGGCGTCGGGCTGGCGGCGATGATGGCTATAACGGTGCCGGGCCTGCATGCCCAGTCGCGGAGCTGGCTTGCCGTCATACTCTGGTCCTGCCTCGGCTTCTTCACCGGCGAACTGGCTATCAAATCCTGGCCGGGCGCACATGCCGAAGCCGTGCGCAATTATCTGTTTACCAGCCCTGGCATCATCGACTTGTTGGCGGTCCTGCCCATTCCGCTCGCGCTACTGATCGGAGTACCTGCCGACACCGCCTGGTTATTGGCGTCGCTCTGGCTGCTCAAACTCGCGCCCGTGGTCCCGGGATTGGCGCTGCTCGGGCGCGTCATTGAGCAGGAAGCTCGGCCGTTGGCGAGTGTCTTCGTCATCTTCCTGATTGTGCTCCTGTTATCCGCCGTGGCGCTCTATGTGCTCGAGCGCACGGGCCAGCCGGAACGCTTTGGCAGCTTACCGCAGTCGCTTTGGTGGGCCGTGACGACGCTGACTACGACCGGCTACGGCGACGCTGTGCCGCAAACATTCCTCGGGCGGATGATTGCGGGAACCGTTATGATCTTCGGCCTCGGCGTGTTCGGCTTATGGACCGGCATTCTCGCGACGGGCTTTGCCGCCGAGCACCGGCGCCGCGATTTCATCCAAAACTGGGACTTAGTGACGAGCGTGCCGTTCCTACGTAATCTTAACGCGCCAGCAGTCATCGAACTGACGCACAAGCTGCGGCGGCTTGATCTGGCGGAGCGCAATGTCGTGGTGCGGCGCGGACGGCCGGGCGATTGCATGTATTTCATCGCTTCCGGAGAGGTCGAAGTGAAGGTCGAGCCGCAACCGATCCGCCTCGGCGCAGGCTCATTCTTTGGCGAATTCGCGCTCCTCGACGGTGGACCGCGCATGGCTACCGTGGTGACGACGATGCCCTCAACCTTGCTGATCTTGGAAGTTTCCGATTTTCGCGCCTTTACCGCGCATCATCCCGAGCTTGCAAAGGCGGTCGAGCGCGAAGCTGCTCGCCGCAGGGGCACAAGCAAGCAAGAGCCCCTTGTAGGAGCGCAACCGGCGCCTCGGATTCTGGAAGACCGCGACGAAGAATGACCCTGCGATGACGGCATAGTCTGCTATCACAAGGGCTTGTCGCTTGCCGACCGGATAAGCTATTGATTGCTTCGCGTTCTTCGCGCGCCCGGAATAGAATGCCGCGCGCCAATGTTTTTAATTTAGGACACTGCCTCCATGCGCATTCGATTCTGGGGAGTCCGAGGAAGCATCGCCTGTCCCGGACCGGAAACCATCCGCTATGGCGGCAATACCCCCTGCGTCGAAGTGCGCTGCGGTGAACGCGTCATTATTTTTGACGGCGGCACCGGATTGCGGGCGCTTGGCAACGCACTCGTCAAGGACGCAACGGTTCGCGAATACGACATTTTTCTCACCCACTGTCATCTCGATCATGTCATCGGCTTGCCGTTCTTCGCGCCGTTTTTCACAGACGGCTATCGCATCCGCATCTGGGCAGGAAATTTACTGCCCGCCGACAGCATCGAACAAGTGATGCGAAGGCTTATGAGTTCGCCCTTGTTTCCGGTTGAAGTTGAGATTTTCAAATCGGCGATCGAATTTCACAATTTCAGTTCAGGCGACATACTTCGCCCCTACAGCGACGTGACGCTGCGGACCGCGCCGCTCGATCATCCGGACGGTGCCAGCGGTTATCGCCTCGAGTACGGCGGACACGTGTTCTCGGTGATAAGCGACACTGAGGGTTATCCGGGCAAACGCGACAAGGAGCTTTTGTCACTCGCGCGTGGAGCCGATTTGATCATTTATGACTCAACGTTCACCGAGGAGGAAATCGCCACCCGGCCCGGATGGGGGCATTCCACGTGGGTTCGCGGCATTCGCCTGGCTAACGAAGCTGGCGCCAAGCAGCTCTGCCTGTTCCATCACGATCCTTCGCACGACGACAATTTCATGGATATGCTCGCCGCCGACGCCAACGATGCCCGCCCTGGCACGATCGCCGCGCGCGAGGGTCAGATCATCGATCTTTGAATGGATCGCGCGCCAAGGATATTCGCTCAGCATGCGACAACAGTGCGCATCTGGTATCGATGCTTGATTGACCGTATTTTACCACGTCACGCAGCGGATCGGTCGTTGCGGGTCGCGGAGGAGAGGCCGAATGGAAATGCACGATGTTTTAGTGAGCTTGGGGTTCATTGCCGCAGTCCTCTATATCGCCAGCCATTACATGAAGACGATGGTGCCGCTGCGCCTGTGCGAAATCGCCAGTAATGCGCTGTTCGTCATGTACGGAGCCTTCTACCCATCCTGGCCGACGCTAGCGCTCTACGGCATTCTCGTGCCACTGAATTCGCTGCGGCTCTACGAGATGCTGCAACTTGTCAAGAAAGTGCGAACGGCCTCGCAGGGCGACTTGTCGATGGATTGGCTCAAGCCCTTTATGCACAAGCACAGTTACAAACAGGGTGCGGTCCTGTTTCGCAAGGGCGATCACGCCGAGGAAATGTTCTATATCGTGAGCGGACGCTGTCGGATCAGCGAACTCGGCCTCGAGCTTTCGGCCGGGCACATGGTGGGCGAACTCGGTTTCCTCACGCCAGAACACCAGCGCACCCAAACCGTCGAATGCATCGACGATGTCGAGATGCTGGCGATTTCCTACGACAAGGTGCGTGAGCTCTATTTCCAGAATCCGTCGTTTGGATTTTATCTGCTGCGGCTCGCCAGCGAGCGGCTGCTACAGAACGTGGGCCGCATGGAACGAATGATCGAAGCTCACAATCGGGCGGCGCCTGCCTGATAATCAGCTGGTGGCTTGCCGCAGATCCTCCGAGGTGCGCCGCAGGCGGCGAGCGAGTTCTCGCGCGGTGTTGCGCATGACGGTCGCCGCGATCGCTGGTTTCTCGCGTAGCAGCAAGCCGAAATCCTTGTCGTTGAGCTCGTAGCAAGCTACGTCCTCGTCCGCGACGATGGTGGCCGAGCGCGGCGCACCTTCGATCAGCGCCATTTCGCCGAACACCGTTCCGCGCGTCAGACTGGTAATGCGGCGGCTGACGCGATTGTCGGCGACGTCGAGGCGCACGCTCACGCTGCCTTTGACCAACAGCCACATCTTGTCGCCCGGGTCGCCTTCGCGGCAGATTGCTTCGCCAGCCTTGAACTCGCGCAGCTTCAGCAACTGGCGGAGCTGCTCTAGGTCCTGCTTGGGAACGCCGTCGAAGAAGTCTATCTCATCAAGCGCTAGCATGGCCGCCTGGCCACGCGAATCGAAATTGCCGCGCAAAGTCTCGTCTTCCATCCATTCCAGCGTTGTTTCTAGGTCAGGCTTGATGGCTGCGTCGGCGGCGGCCGCGCTATCGAATAGGTCGCGCACGATCGCCATTTGCGGGGGCGGCACATTGCAAAAGAACAGGTGCTTTCCGTGCAGGCGGCTGCGTCGCACCAGCGTGTTAAGGATATTGGCGCCGGATACATCGATGTCGGTGATCGCGCGCATGTCGAGCGCTATCATGTCGGCGCACGAAAACAGATCTTTGACCTCGCGCGCAAGGTCTTCGGCATTGCCAAAGAACAGCACGCCTTCGAGCTGGAGAACGGTGCGCCGCTCACCAGCGCGTTGCAGGATTTCCATGTCCTCGGCCGAGCGGATGCGCTTGGAAAAAAACTCGCCGCCTAAAATCCGGCGCCGCACCACTGGCCGGCTCATATTGATGACGAAGATTATGCCGGACATGAGGCAACCTACGATCACGCCCATGACCACCGTCGTCATCACGGTGACACCCATCACTACGGCCACCACAATGAGGTCGTAGAGAGCGCGCTGCCAGCCGAGCGGCGAAGATTTGTGCAAGACTTGGCCGAGCAACCGGAAGCTCCAGGCGTCGAGCATCATGACGCCGACGGCGAGCAGGACTGCAGACAGAACAGCGTTCGGAACTGCCGCCATCGCGTCAGAAAGCAGCACGCCGACTATCAAAATGACGACAGCTGCGGCGATCCCGGTGAGACGCGTGCGGCCACCAACGCGATAGGCCGGCGTCAGCAGGTTCGGCGTCACCGCGCTGGCGACTGGCACGACGAGTGCCGAGGCGCAATTGCCGCAGCCCTGCGCGGCGAGATCGCGCAGGGGATGCACTTCAAGGTCAGCAATCGATTGCGCTACCCGCAACGACATCAAGGTTTCCAGGCTGGCGACCAAAGCGAGCACGAGCGAAACTAGCAGAATGCTCCAGCCGACTGACCACAGTTGGGCGGCGTTGGCCGGCTGTAAGGCCTGGATTAGTGGCGACGCCAGTTTGATCGCCGGTTTGCCGATCGTCGGGCCAAGGTCGAGCGTCGGCTGTATCCATTTGGCAAGATGGTAGACCAAAATGCCAAGCGCAAAAGCGACGATCGTCCCCGGTGCTTTGGTCAGCGCCGGCGGCAACGCAAGCTTCTTCACCAGGGCGCTGTGGAAGATCGCTAACAGCGCCAAGGCTAACACGAAGACGAGCACGAGCGGGTGGCTCGGCAGCGCTAGCGAGGAAGTGGCGCTATCGAAAAAGAACGGCGTAATCTGTGCCTTAATGATAAGCAACGCGGCACCATTGACGAAGCCGGCAAACACCGGATGCGGCGTGAACTTGATGATGGCGGCGACCCGGAACAGCCCGAACAGAATCTGCCAAAGGCCGGCCAGGAACACGCACAGCGCTGCCGCGCCGATGACCAATCGTGGATTTCCCGCAAAAGCCGGATTGGCGATCAACGCCGCGATCAAGCTGGCGAGAATCAACGCTGGGCTGCCGCGCGGACAGGTAATGGCAAACGACGACGTTGCGACCAAAGCGGCGACGGCGCCGGCTGCGATGGCCCCATATAGGCCGGCGGCCGCGCCTTCGGCAACGTAGGCCGGACCCAACGGACCGAAAACAAGAACGCCAGCGGCCAGACAGATCGGTAGCACAAGGAGGCCGACGACCAAACCGGCAACGATATCCCGCTGCCAGTGAGCTACCGTCAAAGTAGGAAATTCCGACGCCTCGACGGCCATGTAGGCCGGTCCCCCGTCTTATAGCTTCAATCAAAGCACAGAATCCTGCACAGGCCAACGCAGTCAAAAAATCAAACTTCCCTTGCTATTGCTGAATCTGAGGCTTCGCGACGTGAAGTCGGTGTTCGCAGCAGGAGAACGAAGACCGTCCACCGATTGTCTTTGCGACGCCCCAGCGCTAGCAGGCTAGCAGCCTGCAATTAGCCGTTCATGTCATATTGCACTATTGGCGGCACGTAAACGCCGTGCCAACACGCGCATCACCATAAGGGCGAAAAACGGCGTTTCGCTGACGAGAAACAAGAACTGCTTTTCGGCAATCGGAATAAGAATGACGTCAGTCGAGGCAATCGCGGTGGCGCTGCGCGACGAGTTATCGATCAGCGCCATCTCGCCAAAAATATTGTGTTCTTCGAGCGTGTCGAGCAGGCGATTGCCGTACTGGATTTCGACGTGGCCGCTCTGGATAACGTAGAGTTCGGTCGCCGGGTCCCCTTTTTTGAAGATCGTCTCGCCCCGCTTGAACGACCGCGTCGGCACCCCCGACCCAATCAAAAGATTGAAATCTACTGCATCATTCGACATCAATGCGGGCCTTTGCATTGCCGGAAATTTGACTGGCCTGCACTAAGCGATAGTTTCATTGCAGTTTTATGACAGCCGCATTGGCGCCGGCGCTAAAGCGGCTTTGACAGTTTTTAGCGCCCGTCCGGCGTGCGCACGCCCGCCCAGCTGTCGCGCACCTGCTTGTAGTGGATGGTGGCATCGTAGACCGGCACACGCAGGCCCAGCACCTGCGGCGACAGCCGGCCGACCGCCGACAGCAAGGTGTATGATGCCACCACGCGGTCGTGCTGGGCGGTAACCAGCGCCACCCGCGCATTCACCAGGGTCTGCTGCGCCGTCAAGACGTCGAACGTGGTGCGCTGTCCGACGCGGGCCTCCTCGCGCACGCCGTTGAGCGCGATCTCGGCCGCCTGCACCTGCGCCTGCGTGGCGTCGATGTTGGCCTTCGCCGCCTCAAGCTGGCCCCAGGCCTGCACGACGTTCTGTCGGATCTGGTCGCGCGCGGTGTCGAGATCGAGGCGTTTCTGCCCGAGCGTTTCCTTGGCCTGGCGGATCACGGAATATTCGGCGCCGCCCTGATAAATCGGCACACTCAGCGTGCCCAACACCGAGGCGTTGTAGCTGTCCATGACACTGAGGCTCTGCTGGCTCAGCCAGTTTTTCGTGTAACTGCCCTGCACCGAGACCGTCGGATAGAGCGCACCCTCGGCCACTTTCACCGCCTGCAGCGCCACATCGACATTGTATTCGGCGGTGGCGACGGCCGGATTGGCGGCGGTGCCCGCCGCAACGGCGCCCGGCAGGCTATGCGGCGAGAAGCGGTCGACCGGCGTGGCCGGCGCGAGCTTGCCCGGTTCGGCGCCGATCACCTGCCGATAGGTCGCGGCCGAAGCGGTATAATTGGCTTGGGCGAGCAAGACCTGCGAGCGGCCGGCGGCCAGGCTCGACTCCGACTGCGCCACGTCGGTGCGCGTCACCTCGCCGACATTGAAGCGGTCGCGGGTTTGCCGCAACTGTTCCTGCAGCACTTCGACGTTGCGCCGCTGCAGGTCGAGGATCGCGGTGTCGCGCAGCAAATTCATATAGGCGGTCGCGGCATTGAGCAGCACGGTCTGCTCGGCGACGCGCAACGTTGCGCGCGCGGCCAACACCGAACTCTCGGCTTGGCGCGTTTTGTTGGCGGTCTGGAAGCCGTTGTAGAGCGTCTGCGTGATCGTCGCGCCGACCGCAGCCGGCGAGTTGTAGCCGCTCAGCGTGCTCCAGGTCCCCACCCCGGCCTGCACCGACTTTGACGTTGTCGACGATGTCTGCTCGCCGCCATTGCCGGTGACCGTGATTCTCGGGCGGTAGCCGGACAGCGCCTGCGGCACGCCTTCGTCGATGGCGCGGGTCGCGGCACGTTGCGAATTGAGCGTGGGATTATTCTGGTACGCCTGCACCAGCGCCGATTCGAGAGTCTCGCTGCGCGCGCGCGATACCGTCAGCGGCATCGCTGCACATGCGGCCATACCGGCCGCAAGTCCGCCCACCCAACTCACATAAACCCGTAACATTCCCCGTCATGCCCCCGCTCAGTTTAAAGACAACAAGCAAGACCTATTCCAGAAAGGAAGCATACAATTCGGAATAAGCTGCAGATCAAGACGGCATTGAATTTGCGGATACTAACGAAAGATTTGGTCGGATGACATCCAAAACAACTTCTGTAGGCCTTATATGGGTGCGCCGTTTTAGGCAGACGAAACAATTGGGGCGAGTGAACCACAGCGAAACTAATATGTCGAATTGGTCTACGGCCTTCCCTTGCTACTTGGTTTCGAGGGCGATGACCCCGTCCCAATCGGCCGGCGGCGGATTTTTCAGGAAGGCCGAACAGCGCGCGGCATAAAGCTTGCCGAGGTGGCCGAGGCCAAAACTGGCGCTCGCCTCGCGACAGCTATAAATAGCTTCCATGGCGCCTGCAAAATCGCGCCCCCGATAGCACACAAGCATCTCGCTTAATACGGAATGGACACGTCTAAAGCCCTCACTGCGGGCGACGTCCTCACGGCCCAGGATCGTATAGATGTTTTCGGGCTCGGTTTTTCCCTTCACCGTAATGCAATCAAGTTCCAGCACGGCGAAGTTTTCCTTCGCCAGCTGCGCCGTTTTCGATCCAATGATGATGGGGACGCCGTAGGATTTGGTCTGCCCTTCCAGACGCGATGCCAGATTGACGGCGTCGCCGAGCACCGAATAGTTAAAGCGCAGGTCGGAGCCCATGTTGCCAACGACGCATCGCCCAGAATTGATGCCAACGCCGATCTTGATTGGGATGAATTTCTGGCCGGCCTCGAGGGCCTGTTGCTCACGCTGTTGATTCAGCGCCTCGACTCTGCGTAGCATTTCCAGCGCCGCCGCGCAGGCATTGATCTCGTGACCCGGATCGTGCAGCGGCGCATTCCAGAACGCCATGATTGCGTCGCCGATGTATTTATCGATCGTGCCGTTGTGATCGATAATCGCGTTGGTCATGGGCGTCAGAAAATGATTGATCAGTGACGTCAATCCTTGCGGATCATCCTTGTATATTTCCGAGATCGTGGTGAAGCCGCGTATGTCGCTGAACATGATGGTCATGTCGCGGTCCTCGCCGCCGAGCACCAGCTTGTCGTTCGAGTTGGCCAGCTGTTCGACCAGCGCCGGCGCAAGGTATTGACCGAAAGCCGAGCGAATACGGCGGCGTTGCATCTGTTCGCGGAAATAATTGATAAAAATCAGCATGAGGTAGATGAGGAACGTCGCTAAAAGCGGATAGGTCGCATCAAGCAAGATGCGCTGTTCGTTGAAGAAATACCAAGAGCTGGCCGCTAGTACGGCCGCTACGACCGCGCCGAGCACCAACATCATCAAAGCGCCAAAGATGGGCCCGAGTGCAATGATCGCCAGGCCGAAAATCACCGTGACGACGAGTTCCGCGCCGATCGCATAATTCGGATAGACCAAAACAGAATTGCTCAGCACGCTTTCCAGCACTTGGGCGTGCACCTCGACGCCGGACATGGCCGGATCGATGGGGGTCGTCTTGATGTCGCGCAGACCGACCGCCGAAGTACCGATCAAGACCAGTTTATGGTCGATGCGGTCGGCCGGTACGCGATCCTCCAGAACGTCCTTGGCCGAGACATAACGGGCTGGGTCGTAGTGCGCGAAATGAATCAAAAGCTGGCCGTTGCGGTCGGTCGGCAGATCGAGGCCTGGGACAGCGACGCTGCGGATGCCGGCGCTATCGCTCTTGATCATCATCACCCCGGCGCCGGTGACGACACGCAGCATTTCGAGCGTCAGCGCAGGAATGACCGTGTCCCGCACTTTCGTTACCATAGGCACCCGGCGCACAATGCCGTCTGGCTCGGCCCGGATGGTGAGCATGCCGCGGCCGGCGGCGGCCTGTTCAAGCACGGGGATGTTCCGGACCAGTCCGGGAAAGGTCATAAGATATGGGCTTGGATCAGGTCCGATCATGGCAAAACCCGCGCCTGGCGGTTGTGGGCCGGACGACGGCATGGCCAAATGAAGACCGGATTCGCCGAGAATCACGCGAGATGACCGGCGAATGGCGTCGGCGAAAACGTCGTCATTGCTCGGCAGTTTTTGGAGTTGATCGCGGGTCTGCGGGTCGAGATTGCGGAAACTCTGCGCGGCGATAGCCGGGGACATGCGGTCGGGTTCGGCGAAGATAATATCGAAGGCAATTGCGGCGCTGCCCAGTTTGGTAAGTTTGGTGACCAGATCGGCCAACAGGGTGCGCGGCCACGGCCACTGCCCGAAAGCAGCCAAACTAGCCTCGTCGATATCGACGATCACGGCCGGCCGCAGCTTGGCGTCGCGCGGCTTGAGCACCTGATAGAAATCGAAGGTGCGCGCACGAAGGGATTGAAGCGGTTCCGGATCCCAGATGCGCAAACCAACTAGGGCCGCCAGCAGACCCAGGCAGACCACGCGTCCAATGCCAAATAACTGCGCTAGGCGGGAGAGCTTGTTCATCTCAGGTGACCGGATCGGATAATTGGCTCATGGCGGGCCTCGCAGGATATCCGTCTGCGAACTAAAGGGCGATCCATTTCGATCGGATCATTGCACCCCGACATTACGCTGGTGCATGATTTTTTCCGATCCTTCTTCATCCGCTGAGGTGGGCCGCGTAATGCTGGGATATCAGGCTCCACATTTCTGGATCATGAACCCGGATCATTTCTCGCGGAACGCCCGCATGAACTGGTCGCGCAGCGGCTTCATCAGATAGGAGATGACCGTCCGATCGCCGGTCTGAACGAAGGTCTCGACCGGCATGCCGGGCAAGAGCTTGACGTCGCCCAGTTGCTTCGCCGTGTCCGCCGGCAGCGCGACGCGGATGGTGTAGTAGCTCTGGCCGGTGCGTTGATCGGTGTTGGTGTCGGCGGAGACGCGCGTGACCGCGCCGTTGATTTCAGGCGTCGTGCGCAGATTGAAGGCGGAGAAGCGCAGTACCGCCGGCTGGCCGATCTGCACCTGATCGATGTCCTGCGGATGGACTCTGGCCTCGACCTGGAGTTTGTCGGCATCGGGAACGATCAGCATAATCGGTTCGCCTGCCGTAATAACACCACCGACGGTATGGACCGCCGATTGAAACACGGTTCCGGTCTGCGGAGCGCGAATGTCGGTGCGGCGCAACTGATCCTCGGCCGTCACCTTACGCTCGACGAATTCCCCGATTTTGCCGTCGATATCCCGCAGTTCCTTGGCCACCTCACTGCTGAGATCCTGGTCAATCTGAATGATCTGGAGGCGAATCTCCGATATCTTGCCCTGCGTCTGCGCCGCCGCCGCCGCCAATTGCCCACGCTCGCCGGCAAGCCTCGCCGCCTCGCGTTCAAGCTGGGTGAGGCGTGTAATCGGCACGAGAGTTCTTGGCGTAGAGATCGCGTACACCATTAAGTTCGCGGTTGATTAACTCGACCTCCTGCGCCTTTGCGGATTGCTGCGCCACAATGCCGTTGACCTCTTGATCCAATTGCTCAATCCGTTGCTGCAGCTGCGCTTTCTGGCCGAGCCTTGCCGTGCGGCGCAACGCGAAAAGCTTGCGCTCGCTTTCGATGGCGTCGCGGGCGTCGGGATTGTCGGCGTGCGCGATCAAGTCGGGGGGGAAGCTGATGGCAGCGGCGCCGTCGCGCTCGGCTTCCAGCCGCGCCTTGCGAGCCATGAGCTCGTCGAGACCCTTGGTGATAATCGCCAGATTGGCGCGCATGACCGTTTCGTCGAGTTGGACAAGAATGTCGCCCGCCTTGACGTGATCGCCGTCGCGAACGAACAGCTTGCCGACGATGCCGCCGGTTGGGTGCTGCACCTTTTTGACATTAGAATCGACGACGATTGACCCTTGCGCAATGAGCGCACCCGCAAGCTGGGTGGTCGCGGCCCAGCCGCCGACGCCGCCGGCGAGCAAGATCACTATCAGGCCGCCGGCGAGCAGATGGCGGTGGATGGAATTGCGCGAGCTCTGCGGCGCGGAAGCGGGCGCTAGTATCGCGGACCATTTGGCAATTCGCGTGACGATAGGCTGAACTTGCGGCTTAATCATGCGCCGGCACTACCGCTATCGGCAACAACCTTGAGCGCTCGCGGCGCCGATTCCGGCCGTTGCAAGACCTTGGACAGAACTTCGTCCTTCGGACCGTAGGCCTGCATCTTGCCTTGGTTCATGACCAGGATTTTGTCGACGCCGGCGATAGCGCTGGGACGGTGAGCGACGACGATGACGATGCCTTTACGTTCGCGCACGCCAAGAATTGCGCGCGTGAGCGCTTCGTCGCCTTCGGAGTCGAGGTGGGAATTCGGCTCGTCGAGAACCACCAAGAATGGATCGCGGTAGACGGCGCGGGCGAGCGCGACCCGTTGCGCCTGCCCAACGGATAGTGCGGAGCCGTGTTCGCCGACCGGCGTGTCGTAGCCAGCGGGAAGACTAACGATAAGGTCGTGAACGCCAACCGCCTTGGCCGCGGCGAGCACAGCGGCGGGATCGGCGTCGGTCTCGAAGCGGGCGATGTTCTGCGCCACCGTGCCGGCAAGCAGTTCCACGTCCTGCGGCAAATAGCCGATATGGCGGCCAAGCGCGTCCGGCAGCCATTGATCGAGCGCGGCGCCGTCGAGACGGACCTTGCCGCCAACCGGCTGCCAGACCCCGACCAGTAGCCGTGCCAGCGACGACTTGCCGGAACCGCTCGGTCCGATGATGCCAAGGCCCTGGCCGGCCTCCAGCTTGAAGCCGATGTCCTGTACGACGATCTTCTGGACGCCGGGCGGCGAAGCGCTGACACTTTCGACCGTCAACCGCTGCGCCGGCGCCTGCAGCGCCATCGGCTCGGTCCGCGCGGGCATTACCGACAAGCAGCGCATTCAACCGCTGCCAACTCTGCCGGGCGGCGACAAAACCCTTCCAATGGGCGATGGCGAGATCGACCGGCGCCAGCGCGCGCGCGCTCAGGATCGATCCGGCGATGATGATGCCGGCGGTCGCCTCCTGATGGATCACCAGATAGGCGCCGACCGCGAGCACAGCGGACTGAAGCATCAGGCGCAGCACCTTGGAGACGGCGCCGAGACCGCCGCCGACGTCGCTGGTGCGCCGCTGGCTACGCAAAAATTGGCGGTTGGCCTCGCCCCAGCGCGCCGCCATGCGGGACGACCATGCCCATGGCGGTGAGCGCCTCGGCGTTGCGACGGCTGGCTTCGGCGAGGCCGTTGCGCGCGATGGCCGCTTCGGTCGCTGCCTTGCTCGGTGCGCGCATGAGCGCCTCAGTCAGCACCGTCAGCGCAATGAGCACGACCGCCCCGGCGAGCGCGGTAAAGCCGATGAGCGGATGGAAGGCAAAGCAGATTGCAAGATAAAGCGGTATCCATGGCAGATCGAACAGCGCGACCGGACCGAGGCTGGAGAAATAAGAGCGGATGGCGTCGAGATCGCGCAATGGTTGGTTGCCTTCGCTGCGGCTGCCGATGCGTAACGGCAGGCGCACCAGCGTGTCGTAGACGCGGCCGCTCAGTGTCTCATCGAGTGCGCCGCCGATGCGCGCCAGGATGCGGCCGCGCAGCGCATCGAGGATGCCGAGCGCGACGTATAGGCCCGCGACCAGCACCACCAGGCCAAGCAAGGTCGCCATGCTGCGGCTCGGCAGCACGCGATCGTAGACTTCCAGCATGAACATGGCGCCGGTCAGCATGAGAACATTGCTCATGCCGCTGATCGCCGCAGTGCCGATGAAGGCGCCGCGGCAGGCGACCAGCGCAGCCGCGAGATCGGAGCGCGGCGGACGATGACCGGAACGTAATGGGGTATGCTGCATCAGCTAGAGCATGATCCGTTTTGATCGAACCACTGTGCTTCCCTACCGTTTTGTGTCGCGCTTCGATCTATTCCGGCTTCCCGCCGAAGCGGACCTCGCCAAGATCAGGACACCGGTTCCCCGCTTTTTTTTGGATCATGCGTCAGTGCCTGATACGGCTCAAGGCCGCGAAGCTCGTTAGAGGCCAAAACTATTCGAAAAACGCCGTTTCTCGATTTAGATTATGCCACACCGCCGCAACCTGTCCCCGAGCAATAGCGGCAAGGGTTAATAGCCATAAGCGCTGCATAATCGACCCAGCCTCATCCGCATGGCGCGCTCCACCAAGCGTGTCCACCATCGTGTATGGACGGCCCCTTTTTTCGCTAGGCGTGGAGGATGAAATCGGCCGCGTGCACGTTGGTCGCGTTGTTCACATGGATCTCCATGTCGACATGGGCGAGTGTTTCTGTCGCGCCGCTTGCATTGGCGTAAACGACCGTATTGCCCCCGCTCGTCACGATATCGATCGTATGCGCCGCGAGGGAGTCCGGGGCTGCGGTAAGCGAGTTGAAAGTGACGCCCTGAACAGTGCTGTTCAGCCCGTTGATCGCCGAAAAATCGAAATGATCCGAAGTATGCGTGAAGTTGGTGATGGTATCAAAGTGACCGGCGCCCGGCTGCGAATCCGTGGTGAACTTATAGACAAATGTATCGTTGGCGCCGTTGCCGGTCAGGATGTCGCCGCCACCGCCGCCGGTGATCGTGTTATTGCCGTTCGATCCGCCAATGAGCGTATCGGCGCTGGCGCTGCCGATAATGACAAAGGAATCGGATGCGGCAAGGTGGGCATCGACAGTCAGGTTGGTGCCATTCAAGTGCGTCAGCGCGGAACCATCGACCGTGAGAGTGCCATTGTTGTGGAAACTGGAATCGAATGTAACCGCTACGGCATCATCGCTCGTCGCATGCGCGTCAGTGAGCGCGAGCTTCGCGAAGTTGGTCAGTCCGATATCGGCATGATTGCCGTCGCCGAATGTGTAGCTATGGTTCCCATTTCCGTTATCGATGGTCAGCGTATTGGCGCCTGTGCCGCCGGCAAGCGTATCGCCGTTGTTGACGGTCTGGTCGGTGCCGGACACCGAGTGCGTTCCATTGTCGAAAGTCATGTTATCGATGGACGCGTAAGGGCCGCAGTGGCGTCGCTGATCGCTGGCGATGGCGGCGGATCGGAAATGATCGTGCCGCCATGGCCGTCCGACGTGAGCGCGAAGCTCGCAGTAGTATAGTCGCCATTCGCGAATGTGATGGTGTCGGCTACAGTGGTGTTGCCCTTGACAGTGCTGAAGATAGTGAGCGTGCCACCCGTGTGGTCGTTGGGCACGCCGTTATCGTGATAGGCGAATGTGATATTCGAGCCGTACGAGATGTCCTTTAGATCGATCGCGTCCGATTGTGTGCTGGTGCCGGTAAAGTTGTGAGATTTGCTCCGGTGTAGCTGGCGGCATGATCGATCACCAGCTTGCCGTAGGCGCCGGCGGCGGTCGGGAAGAACACGGCCAGCGCGCTCGCAGCTGCGAGTTCCAGCGCGGTGCCGTCGGCGATCTGAAGATCGTTGGGCAAGTTCTGGATTTTGACCGCGGCTCCACGGTCGTCGGAATCATTGTCCGAAATCTGACCCAGATACGTCGTGATCGTGTCGGTGCCGCCGGCTTCCGCATAGCTGACGGTGACGCGAAGCTGCTCGCCCTCGTAAGTTTCGATCTGCGAGAAGCTGTTGCTGTTGCTGACCGTAACCCAGTGGCTCGGGAAGTAATAAAAGCCCGGTTCCAAGACCTGCCATTGGTAGTGACACTGGGACGGAGGTGACATTGACGCCGCCATCCGACACGTGCACGGTGACCGGCGTGTCTTCGCTGACATAGCCGTGGCTGTCGATGCCGGTAAAGCTGGTGACGAGATCGGGCTGATTGGCGCCGTCGATCGTGATCGTCACCGTCTGGTCGGCGATGCCGCCGTGGCCGTCGTTCACCTGGACCGTATATGTGAGCGTCAGCGACTCGCCGGCGTCGAGGAAATTGAACGTCTGCGGATTGGAGTTGAAGCTCCACGCGAGATTGTGGGTATCCGTGGGGTCGGCGACAATTGAGCCAGACGTCACACTCAGCATGCCCTGCACGTCTGCGCTGGTCAGGCCGCCCGTGGTTCCGCCGAGCGTTACTCCCGTCACCACCGCCGCCGTCACCGTATCGCTGATATCGGCGTCGGTGACGGTCAACGTGCCTGTCGTTGACAGCGTTTTGTAGGACTCAGTCAGGGTTGCAGCCGCGCTGTCGCCGACGCCGACCGCTATCACCGGCGTGTCCTCGGTGCCCTGCACCGTGATGGTCACGTCCTGCGTCGTCGTGCCGCCGTTGCCGTCGTCGACCTTGACCGTATAGGTCAGCGTCACAACGTCGTTCTTGCCCAGGAAGTCGAGCACGCTGTCGTCGATATTGTAGTGCCAGCCGACTGTTCCGGTGCCGTCCACCGTCGAGTGCGTCGCGTCGTCAATGCTGAACGCATTTATCAGTGCGTTCTGCTGATCCGTCGTCAGCGTGTAGCCGTTCGCCAGCGTTGTGTTCACCTGCTTGAGGGTGAACGTGCTCGTCTCGATGTCCGACAGGTCAACGTCCGTGAACGTGATCGCCCCAGACGCGCTCTCGGGGCCGCTCTCCCCGCCGCTGCCGACCGTCCCGTGATCCTCCGTGATCGTCGCCGCCTGCGCCGTCGACGTGATCACCGGCGTGTCCTCGGTGCCCTGCACCGTGATGGTCACGTCCTGCGTCGCCGTGCCGCCGTTGCCGTCGTCGACCTTGACCGTATAGGTCAGCGTCACAACGTCGTTCTTGCCCAGGAAGTCGAGCACGCTGTCGTCGATATTGTAGTGCCAGCCGACTGTTCCGGTGCCGTCCACCGTCGAGTGCGTCGCGTCGTCAATGCTGAACGCATTTATCAGTGCGTTCTGCTGATCCGTCGTCAGCGTGTAGACGTTCGCCAGCGTTGTGTTCACCTGCTTGAGGGTGAACGTGCTCGTCTCGATGTCCGACAGGTCAACGTCCGTGAACGTGATCGCCCCAGACGCGCTCTCGGGGCCGCTCTCCCCGCCGCTGCCGACCGTCCCGTGATCCTCCGTGATCGTCGCCGCCTGCGCCGTCGACGTGATCACCGGCGTGTCCTCGGTGCCCTGCACCGTGATGGTCACGTCCTGCGTCGTCGTGCCGCCGTTGCCGTCGTCGACCTTGACCGTATAGGTCAGCGTCACAACGTCGTTCTTGCCCAGGAAGTCGAGCACGCTGTCGTCGATATTGTAGTGCCAGCCGACTGTTCCGGTGCCGTCCACCGTCGAGTGCGTCGCGTCGTCAATGCTGAACGCATTTATCAGTGCGTTCTGCTGATCCGTCGTCAGCGTGTAGCCGTTCGCCAGCGTTGTGTTCACCTGCTTGAGGGTGAACGTGCTCGTCTCGATGTCCGACAGGTCAACGTCCGTGAACGTGATCGCCCCAGACGCGCTCTCGGGGCCGCTCTCCCCGCCGCTGCCGACCGTCCCGTGATCCTCCGTGATCGTCGCCGCCTGCGCCGTCGACGTGATCACCGGCGTGTCCTCGGTGCCCTGCACCGTGATGGTCACGTCCTGCGTCGCCGTCCCGCCGTTGCCGTCGTCGACCTTGACCGTATAGGTCAGCGTCACAACGTCGTTCTTGCCCAGGAAGTCGAGCACGCTGTCGTCGATATTGTAGTGCCAGCCGACTGTTCCGGTGCCGTCCACCGTCGAGTGCGTCGCGTCGTCAATGCTGAACGCATTTATCAGTGCGTTCTGCTGATCCGTCGTCAGCGTGTAGACGTTCGCCAGCGTTGTGTTCACCTGCTTGAGGGTGAACGTGCTCGTCTCGATGTCCGACAGGTCAACGTCCGTGAACTTGATCGCCCCAGACGCGCTCTCGGGGCCGCTCTCCCCGCCGCTGCCGACCGTCCCGTGATCCTCCGTGATCGTCGCCGCCTGCGCCGTCGACGTGATCACCGGCGTGTCCTCGGTGCCCTGCACCGTGATGGTCACGTCCTGCGTCGCCGTGCCGCCGTTGCCGTCGTCGACCTTGACCGTATAGGTCAGCGTCACAACGTCGTTCTTGCCCAGGAAGTCGAGCACGCTGTCGTCGATATTGTAGTGCCAGCCGACTGTTCCGGTGCCGTCCACCGTCGAGTGCGTCGCGTCGTCAATGCTGAACGCATTTATCAGTGCGTTCTGCTGATCCGTCGTCAGCGTGTAGACGTTCGCCAGCGTTGTGTTCACCTGCTTGAGGGTGAACGTGCTCGTCTCGATGTCCGACAGGTCAACGTCCGTGAACGTGATCGCCCCAGACGCGCTCTCGGGGCCGCTCTCCCCGCCGCTGCCGACCGTCCCGTGATCCTCCGTGATCGTCGCCGCCTGCGCCGTCGACGTGATCACCGGCGTGTCCTCGGTGCCGGTAACGGTGATGATGGCCGGCTTTGTGGAGCCGCCTGCCGTCACATCATAGGTGACAGTGAGCGTCTCACCTTGAGCCAGGAAATCGAAAGTATGGTCAACTGCACTGTAGGTGAACCCGATCGAACCGCTGGCGTTGGAAAGTGTCAACGTACTCGCCGCGGCAAGTCCGGCTTCTTGTCCACTTGTCAGGGGACCGGCTGACCAAACAAATGTCGGCGCGCTTACTGTAGCTGGACCATTAGGGAGATTGATTGTGCTGGTCGTGCTGTCGATGGTCGCGTCGGCAGTGTGCCCCGGGATTTCATTGATCTTGCCCGGCCCCGCGGGCGGCGGGGTGAAAGGTACGCTGAAGAAAATAGGAGATGTCGTGATAATTGGGCCCGGGCCAGGCGGACCAGGCGGCGGCGGGTTATTGGGGGACGGCGTAAAATTGATTGGTTGCGTGAAGAATGACGGAAATTCGAACAAAGGTGGGGCGCCCGATCCACCGGGCCCGGTGGCCGTCGGTCCTTGCGCCAGTCCCAAAGCAAAGACATGAAGCGCGTCCTGCTGCGCTTTGTGAAGCTGCTCCATTTCGGAGTTGCTATTGATAGTTAGTTCCGCGCTAACCGAGGAACCATTCCGGTGGAGGACGAACTTTTCCAAGGGATTATCGACAAGGAAGTGCCGCGGGATCGGCTCCTTGGTCACCAGTTCGAAAACGCCGTTGTACGGTATGGTGCCGTCGTCCAGGAACGCGTCGCCCGGGCTCTCAGCGCGAGCTTCCTCCATAACCGCGAAGATCAAGGCGGAAAGCGTAAGCGTGCCAACGCCGCCGGTCCGGGTGCGGCCCCGAATGCTTGCCACAGGTGTGTCAATCGTGAGTTGGCCGGCTTTCGCCATTTCGCCAGCGATGAAGGCGAAAGCCCCCCGGGTGACGTCGAAGAGAGCCGAAGGCGAATCCCCCCGCAGGCAAACTCTCGCAGCATCATGCGGGCGTTGTTGGACAGGCTAAAGGCGGTGCCGTCGATGAAGCGAATACCGACCCGGCCGTCGGCCGCGGTCTTGATGACGTCGCCCCGGCAGACGGGATCGCCAGCCTTGATTTCAACAATGATTCGACCGGCGCGAATAAGGGAGCACGTGCCGGCAATCGTTTCAATTTTGCCGATAAAAGGACAAGGTCCGACCCCCGGCTGCGAAGCGAAGCCGGCCACACAATCTCCCTCGCCCGGCGGAACGCCGAAACGTCTGAACACTTTCCCTGTCCCACACTCTAGAGTGTGCTAAACTCCGGCAGCTTCTGTTCTTATTTCACCGGCCGCTCTTGCTATTAACGGTCCTTAAACTATCGCCTAGACTGCAACACTACAATTTAAATCAACGGGTCAATGGCTTATTGGCTATTGGTAAGGTTTATTTTGGGGCTTGACCGGCCCTTGTTGGTCATTTGTGACGTCTTTTTAGTCACTTGGCGCCCGGTTCAGGGCCATATGCGGAGGCCGGCAGCGAAAGGACCGGTGGCGACTCGCCAAAAGAGCTTGCCGGCCCAAAGCTGAAATTGATGCGCGGGAATAATCCTGATAGTTGTAAAGGCTAAACCTGCCCCGGAGGGGCTCGTGATGCGCATATTTACGCTTGCCGTGTTCGTTGCGGGCGCCATTTTGGTCGCCGGCAGCATCTTCCCTGGTTCGGCGTGGACCCAAAATGCCCCGGTTCCACCGGCCGTTCAGGATGCCTCGGTTAAGCCCATTGGCAAGGTCGTAACCGCCACGGGCGCAGTCACTATCGAACATGTCAACGCGGTGGTCGTTCAGGCGACCCTCGGCAATCAAGGCGGGGTCAAGGTCGGCGATCTCGTCTATCTCGGCGATGTGGTTCAGACCGGAGCCGATGGCCGGGTCGGCATTACATTCACCGACGGTACGGCGTTTAATCTGTCCAGCAACGCCCGCATGGCAATGACCGAGTTCGTGTACGATCCGAACAGCAAATCCAACTCAACCTTGCTGAGCCTGACAAAAGGAACGTTCACCTTTGTCGCCGGCAAGATTGCCAAGACCGGCGATATGAAAATCGATACGCCCGTGGCCACCATGGGCATTCGAGGGACAACGCCACACGTTGAGATATCGGATGACGGGACTGTCAAATTTTCTACCCTCATTGAAGAGGGGAAGAATCAAGTTTTAGAAAAGTATGGTGCTGCAACCGTAAAGCCAAAAGGCGGAGCATCGCCCGACTTAATCCCGGCAATAGAACGCAAAAAACTCAATCTCGACATTTGTCGAGGTTGCTAAGGCAGTGTCTTGCAGGGGGAACTCCTATTCCTGATGCAAGCAGCATCACATTGCGGCTCCAACAATAGTGGCGCTTTCGCAAGGACAGGGAACTTGCGGCGTTGCTCTTTTCAAGTTCGGAAAATTTGATATGGGATCTCGCGGGCGGTATGGCATCGTCGGCGGCGCAGCGCTTCTGCTGGCCCTACCACTGGCCCGATCGTGGGCGACGCCGCAAGATGGAAGGCTTGACGAAAGACTTACGAATATCGAGCTGTGCAATGGGTCGGATCGCAAATCACCCGAATCTCAGATCAAGGGTTGCACGTGGCTGATCAATGGGACTCACGAGACGGCCCTGATTTTAGCGACAGCCCATAACAATCGCGGCAACGCCTATTCCGAAAAAGGCGACTACGATCGCGCCATCGAGGACTATGACCTCGCAATCAAGTTCAATCCTGGCTACGACAAGCCGTTCAACAATCGCGGAGTCGCTTACCAGAAGAAAGGCGACTACGACCGCGCCATCAAAGATTTCGATGAGGCGATCAAGCTCAACCCAAAATACGGCAGGGCTTTCGCCAACCGCGCTGAAACATATCAGAAAAAGAACGATTTTGAACGCGCAGCGCAGGATTACGACGACGCGATTCGCCTTGAGCCGAATCTGGAAGCGATATGGAACGGACGCTGTTGGGTTCGTGCCATCCTCGGCCAATTGCAGCCGGCGCTGGCAGACTGCAACAAGGCGCTTCTTATACAGCCTAAAGATGCCGCGACCTATGATTCGCGGGGTTTGATCTATTTGAAGATGGGCCAATTTGAGTTGGCCGTCGAGGATTATAGCTCGGCGCTGCGTCTCGATCCGAAGCTGGCGAGCGCGTTCTATGGACGCGGCCTTGCCAAGCTCAAGAAGGGCGATACAGCGGCCGGCAATGCTGATCTTGCAGCAGCAAAAAAGCTTGAGGCAAAAATCGCCGATGCTTTCTCGCGCTATGGCGTGCAGCGGCAATAGTCCGCACTAAGCGGCCGACCGCAGCTCCGAATCCTGGGCGAGGCCGGCTTTGGGGACAGCGCCCATGTCGAGCAGGAGCGCGTGCCAATGTGCAACAGCCGGGCCCTTACGTCGCCACGTTCTCGATATCCTCGTTAACCTTAAGGGACAAATGGCATTTTAGCGATGTTCGCCATTTGTTAACCTTTCTTAAGAGGCGCGCGGAGGGCCTCAGGCAGGCGAAGATTAGCGAGAGGTGGCTATCACCGGTGGCCCGGGCGTGCCGATTGCGAAGCGGCGCGGCCGCAAAGCGCCTGTGCTGCCACCGGATTTCTCGTCACGCCTCGTCGGCTGCTCCGATGCGCCGAAAGCCGGCCGGTAGAGGAGCTACGTAATGGCGGCAGGCACTTTGCTCGCTCAGGCGCGCGGCGACGGCGTCAATCTTTTGGCGTCCGGATCGTGGACGGCGGAGTACGCGCGCACGCTCGAACCGCTAGTGGACGCCGTTGTCGGCGCCAAGACGGCGCCGCGCACCATTGCGATCGACGTGGCGCAGATTGAGCGGATCGACACCTATGGCGCGTGGCTGATCGAACGCACACTGCGCGCCTGGAGCAGTCGGGGCGTCGAGACCCGGCTGTTCGGCCTGCCCGACCGCCACCGCGGGCTGTTCGAAAAAGTGCAGGCCGGCACCCACAAATTGTCACCGCTGCCGCGCAAGGCGAACAGCATTGTCGCGACGCTGGAAAGCGTTGGCCGCACCATGTCGGCAGTTGTTGCCGATGTCCTGCTGCTGTTCCAGATGGGTGGAGCGCTGGCACTGGCGTTCCTGCGCGTGCTGATGCGTCCGCACACCTTCCGCTTCACTTCCATGGTGAAGCATCTCGAGCGCGTGGCGTGGAACGCGGTGCCGATCATCTTGATGATCACGCTGCTGATCGGCGCCATAATCGCGCAGCAGGGCATCTTCCATTTCCGCACCTTCGGCGCCGACATCTATGTCGTGGACATGGTCAGCGTGCTGGTCCTACGCGAACTCGGTGTGGTGATCGTCTGTATCATGGTGGCCGGCCGCTCCGGCAGCGCCTACACTGCCGAGCTTGGTTCGATGAAGATGCGCGAAGAGGTCGACGCCCTGCGCACCATGGGCTTCGATCCAGTCGAGGTATTGATCCTTCCGCGTATCCTCGCACTCATGATCGCGGTGCCACTGTTGACCTTCATCGGCTCTATGGCCGCGCTCTACGGTGGCGGCCTCGTGGCTTGGCTTTACGGCGGCATCAGCCCGGCGGTGTTCATGTCGCGCCTGCGCGACGCCATCTCGCTGCAGACGTTTGAAGTCGGCATCATCAAGGCGCCATTCATGGCGCTGATCATCGGCCTCGTTTCATGCGTCGAGGGGTTGCAGGTTCAGGGCAGCGCAGAGTCGCTCGGCACCAAAACGACGGAATCAGTGGTAAAATCGATCTTCCTTGTAATCGTCGTTGACGGGGCTTTCGCCGTGTTCTTTGCGTCGATCGGAATATAGACGATGGCGAATGAACAAACCGACTCTGTCATCCGTGTGCGCGATCTGGTCGTCGATTTCCAGTCGCATCGCGTGCTCGATGGCGTCAATGTCGATCTACTGCGCGGCGAGATTCTCGGTTTCGTCGGCGCGTCAGGCGCAGGCAAGTCGACCCTGGCGCGCACGATCATAGGGCTATTGCCGAAACGATCCGGCCAGATCGAAGTGCTCGGCCACGATATCGACAAGGCCAGCGACGAGCAAAGGCGGGCGATCGACCGGCGCTGGGGCATCTTGTTCCAGCAAGGCGCATTGTTCTCGTCGCTGACTGTCGGCAAGAATGTCGAATTTCCGATCCGCGAATATCTGCGCCTCTCCGATCGGCTGACGACCGAAATGGCGGTCGCAAAACTGGAAATGGTTGGCCTGAGCCCCGACGTCTATCGGGAGTACCCGTCCGAACTCTCGGGCGGCATGATCAAGCGTGTGGGGCTTGCCCGCGCGCTGGCGCTCGATCCCGAAATCCTGTTTCTGGACGAGCCCACGTCCGGCCTCGATCCGATCAGCGCCGGCGAATTCGACCAACTCATTCTGACGCTACAGGAAACGCTCGGTATATCGGTGTTTATGGTGACGCACGACCTCGACAGCCTGCATCGCGTTTGCGACCGCATCGCCGTACTGGGCGGCGGCCAGATCATCGAAGCGGGCACCATGGAAACCATGTTGGCCTCGCAGCATCCCTGGCTGACATCTTATTTCCACGGCGCCCGGGCGCACGCTGACTGGCACGTGAGAGTGAAGGGCTAAAAGGAGTTGAGTCGATGGAGGACAGGGCTAAATACGTTCTGATCGGATTGTTCACGTTCATCGTCATCGCGGGCGCCTTCGGCTTCGTCTATTGGCTGAACGCGACGGCGGGAACGAAGGACAGCGCCACCTATCGCGTGATATTCTCGGGCCCGGTGACTGGGTTGCGCATCGGGGCTCCGGTCTTGTTCAACGGCATTCGCGTCGGCGAAGTGTCCGACCTACGCCTGACCGACAATCCTGCCGAAGTCGCGGCGATGCTGGCCGTGAATCCGAAGACGCCTATCCGTGCCGACACGATAGTGACGCTCGACTATGCCGGCTTGACCGGCATCGCGTCGGTGTCCCTGAAGGGGAACTTGGCCTCGGCGCCGCCCTTGCCGCAGGAAAAAGGCGAGCCGCTGACGCTGAAGGCCACGGCGGCCTCCGGCGACATGTCGTCGGCCGTGCGCGAAACGCTCGCCAAGGCCGACGCAGTGATCGCAGAGAACCAGGAATTGCTGCACAAAGCGATCAAGAATCTCGAAGTTTTCACCGATGCACTGGCGCGCAATGGCGACAAGATCGACAAATTGATGACAAACAGCACCGATGCGATGGCCTCGGTCAAGCAGCTGTCCGACAATCTCGATAGACGCACGGCTGACATCACGACGGGAATCCTCCAGGTGACAGAGTTGGCAAACAAGCAGATCAATATTGTCGGCGGCGACGCACACCGGGCAATCATCCATATTGACTCTGCGGTAACAGATTTGGCGAAGCATCCTTCGCGGATCCTGTTCGGCGGGAAATAGCGCCTTCTTGCCGACCTGCCAATTGTAGTGATTGCCAATGGCAAAACACCGAGGCTGAGAGAATTCGCGACGGCATCAGACTACGAATCTGGGGGCAGGTTCGATCGTCCGGGCAATTTAACTACATGATAGTTTGTTCTTAAAAATTAGATTTTGCGCATCGTAGTGATTACAATACTAGCTTACTCGCGAGCTCACTCTATCCATTCATTCCATGGGAAACTCTCGTCGTGGATTTCGGCGTGCGTCTGACTGGCGCTTTCTGCATGTCGCCGCGCGTATAGCCCATGGCCGTGCGCAATGTGGGCATGATGTGCCGCCTTGTCGTGTGCACCTGATTTGTAGTGCCTGGCCGCTTCATGGTGGTGATGTGCCGCTTGGGAGTGGTGTTTTGCGGCAGCGTTATGATGTCTGACAGCCTTTTCGACTTTGGGCATTAGGACCCCCCTAGTAGCAGATATTATTAATATCGCGCGCAAATTTAGAGGTGTTTGCACCGGCCGTCGAGTGGGGATGGATGCGATAGACAATCTATTTTGTGATCGGGGATGGGGGATCAAAAGCTACCTATATGCGGTACCCGCATTAGGTCGGCCGTAATCTCATATGCCGATAACGTTTTGCGATACGGCAAAGGCGGACAGCCTGGTGTCCGCGATCGATCGTAATTCGCCGATTGCTCCTTGAAGCTGGCGCGTGAGGTCAATCGTCGTTCCCTTCCCAAAAGGCAGCCCGGCTGTTGGGATCGGTGACCCGAATGTCACCCGGATATGAGGTCGGTGCAGGAGATGCGCGACTTGCATCTGCTTCGGACCTTGAAAGAAGGCGGGCACAAGCGGAACCCGGGCATGAAGTGCGATAGTCGCGGCGCCGCGCTTGAAGGCGATATTTTCCTCACTTCGCGTGCCGCTCGGGAAGATCAGAATGATTTCACCGTGCTGCAGCATGTTGATCGCGATCTTGATCGAACTTGGCGACGGGTCGGCGCGGTCAATCGGAAGGGAGCCGCCGTGCGTCAAGACCCAACGCGATAACGTCGAATTGAACAGCTCTCCTTTTGACATGTAGTGGAGCTGTCTGGGGTATACGGCGTAGGCCATCCATAGGCTGTCCGCCCAGCCGACGTGATTGCAGGCGATGACCGCCCCCGTCCTGCCACATCGAAGAAATTCAGGCCTATTGATAACTTCGGGTTTGCCGACACGCTCGAAGAGAACCTTGAGCCCAGGCGAGATGGCCGCGAGAACATTCATACGGCATATCCTGACCGACAACGTCTATTTACATGGCATCGAAAACGAAAAGTAGGTCCTGATCTAAAATCTATCGATCAACCAATTGACCTCGCCGCCTGACTCGATAACCTCGTGTAATCAATGGCATCTCAAATTTTAACACAGCGTGCGATGGCACCGAATGGGATTTATGGGAGAAACAGCCGTGCAAAGCACCATCAAAAGGGCACTCGTGGTCATGTTCCTTCTCGGGCTTGTCGGTATCGCCGGCTCGCTTGTTAATTTAATTGCAACTCCTGGTTTTGCCCAGGAGGTCAAAGGTAAAGGGCAACTTCCACATCTTGCAGATCTGATGAACGAGGCGATGCAGGTGCATCACACCAAACTGTGGTTTGCAGGCCATGCCGACAATTGGGTACTGGCGGACTATGAAGTGAGAAAGATTAAGGAGACCATTGAGGAAATTAAGGAGACCATTGTGGACATCCAAACTGCGTCGGCCCAGTGGCAACGGGTGCCCGTCGGTGAAATGCTCACGAGCGTTGATTTCAATCTTGACGCTCTGGCCAAAGCCATCAAGGCGAAGGACGGGACCGAATTCGACACCGCGTACCGAGGGCTTACCGCAGCCTGCAATGCTTGCCACGTGAGGGCCGGGCAGCCCCAGATCAAAATTATGGTTCCACTGCCGGAAGCCGCCAGCATGTTCCCGGACCAGGATTTCGGAAACGGTGATGGTCGGAAGTAACGGACCGCAAGTCTCGCACGCAAGCTGTAACGGTTAGGAAGTAATAGTCGCGTAAACGGCTGAAATTGATACTGTCCATTTGAATCGCGCGCCCGCATGCGTTGCCGCATGCACGTCGCGGTAACCTTGCGCAGCCATGGCATGCACGCTGAAGAAAAATACGTCGGCGATTGAGCCAGGTTGAGCGTTAGCAAGACTTCCGGGCACGATAAAATAAAGAAACCCGAAAACAAAATTAAAAGCCACATAGGCCGCCGCCAGCATAGCGAAGAAAGCGGGCCAGCTGGCCGCCATGATGTGGTGATAGACGTCGAGACCCGCGACTTGGCGATGTGCGAGTTGCTGCATATCGCTCATTTCGCGTAAACCAGGGATACGTCTTACCGGCGCTGTTGTAGCCTGATTTTCTGACATACCCCGCTCCTGGATCCTAGGTTTCGACGGCACCGCTAAATAGAACTTGAGCGTGGTCGCATATCAATGGGGCAGTTGCATCCGAATGTCCGCTTTTTGTCCAATAGCGAACCAGCCGAGCGCTGATGATATTCCGGCGGCCGCGACAGAAGCCTATGAGAAGCCCGCTGGCAAGGCCGGACGGTCCGGCTGACGGCGAACCCGCGGAAATCCCTAACGCCCTGCGACGACGCTTCTGGCGGGCCGTATCGGCCGTCAACACGGAGTTCGTTGGCCCAACTGTCGCGGGACACCCCGAAATGCACTAAGGAAACCTGCGGTTAGAGCTAAGAGACCGCGACAGATGAGAGGCTGCCTCGGTCAGCGGCCTTTTTCATTTCGTGGCATTAATCGCTCGCGTCGTTACATAAAAAAAGCCCCGCCAGATGCGGGGCAATAGAGGGAGGAACATCGAGGATGAAAACCTCCGTGGTGAGCTAATTGCCAGAATTAGAAATGGCCGAATGTGAAGCGCCTCACAATCCGAAGAAAATAGGGCCGGTACATACAGTTCTCGCTAACAGCGGGACGCAGGCCATGAATGCGGACAAGGTTTGGGAATTAGTCAGTCGGGTCTATGACCAAGTGGAGATCGCTCTATGGGCGCTACTTCTATCGGGTATCATCTGTTTTTCTGCGTTCACGTTACCAAAGCTTCCGCAGATTTTGGCGCGGATTGACGCAATTCGGGCGCAAGAGATCGCAGCCGAAAACACTTTTTATTGCGAAAAATTGGGAATGATGGCGCGCACTGTGAAATACAAGCAATGTTTGCTTACCCTTGGCGAGTTTCGGATAAAGGCGGAAAAGCGCGTCGCTGCCGAGCAAGACTTTTAGGAACGCGATGGGGCCTTCACAGCGACCCCAAGATCAACGCGAGGCCGCCTGCCGTCAACGCCCTTGAACTCAACTGCGGCAAAATACTCAGGTGGGATCACGCCGAAGTAGATCCACCAGTTCAGATACCTCGCGCCGCCGTCCTGGGCCAGAGCGCCGTCTGTGGCCAGCGATGTTGGGCGTGGATCACCTTGCCAGACGCATAGCGATTACTGACACCCCGCAGTTCCACGGCTTGCACTGCCCCCGCCGGCGCGCGATTATTCCCGTTTGGCGGCAACCACGGGACGTGAGGACCATGTATCTGTCAGGCGAAAGCATTCTTGTCATTCTGGCGGTCGGCCTGGTCGCGCCGCCGGCGACCAGGCCGACGATGATGCGGATCGGCTTGTTGGAGAAATCCTGCGCCTGCGCTGGCCGAACGTGCGCGAAAACAAGCACGGCACATACGAGTGCAATGGCAGCTCTTAGAGCTTGTAATACATGTTTCATTCGAGCGTCCTCCGGCGGGAATTCTAGCTTTGTTTTCGCCTAGCAAGCAACGAAGCGCCAGAATAGCAACTGCGGATTTCATATCGCGCAAGAGCGCGCCCATCATCCTGCGCGCCTGTACGGCTTCTAGGATCCGATCGGCAATCCCATCATCGCTTCGAACCGTGCGCGATAGACCGGCCATACTTCGGGGTTGACCAGACGTGGCGGCCGGGCGCCCTTGAGAATGCCGACAATCTGTTCCGCCGCGATGGCGGCCATGTTGCGGCGCGCTTCGATCGTCACGCCGGCGGTGTGGAATGTCGCGATCACATTCGCGAGCGTGAGCAACGGATGCTCAAGCGGCGGCGGCTCCTTGTCCCAAACATCGACGCCGGCGCCGCGCAGATGGCCGGATTGCAGTGCCTCGAACAGCGCCGCCTCGTCATGGATGCCGCCGCGTGCCGTAGTCACGAACACCGCGCCTTTTTTCATCCGGGCGAAAGTCCGCGCATCGATCATACCCAGCGTTTCGCTGGTGCGCGGACAATGGATCGACACGAAATCCGACTGCTCGAGCAGTTCGTTCATCGCGACCGAGCGCGCGCCACGCCGGGCAATTTCTTCCGCGGAGAGATAAGGGTCGTAGGCAAGAACGGTCATGCCGAAAGCGTTCGCCAGGTGCGCGACACGGGTGCCGACGTGGCCGATGCCGACAAGCCCGACGACCTTGCCGGAAATATCCCGCCCCATCAGCTCTTCGCGCGCAAAGCCGCGCTCGCGCCGCAAGCGGTGGTCGGACTCGCCGATCCGCTTGGAAACTCCGAGCATCATGCCGATCGCGTGCTCCGCGACAGCCTGCGCATTGCCGCCGGACTGGTTGACGACGATCACGCCGGCCTTGGTGCAGGCGGCGACATCGACCGTGTCGTAGCCTGCCCCGCTGGTCGAGACACACAAGAGCTTGGGACATTTTTCAAGCAGCCCGGCTGTCGCGAACCACCGGCGCGGCAACTCGTCCTTGGCCGATGAAATATGATAGATGTGCGCCGCGGCGAGATCGGACCACGCGCTGTTCTCCGGCCCTTCGAGATCGCAGATCCGAAGCTCAATATCGGCCTCGCGCGCGAGCCGTTCGCCCAAGGCTGGATCGCACCAGAGGTTGAATCGCACGACGATTTTCGGATTTGCAGACATCGATCTCTCATGATTGCCGGCGTGACATCGCGCCGTCCCGTCCGAACCTTAACTGGACAGAGCCTGTTACATGGAACGAATCGAGGAGTCACTTATTTTGGTGGCCACTAGACGCTTGAGCCTGAAACCATTATCCGGCGCCGAATGTTCACCTTCTCGATCACCTGAAACATAAAGCGCTCAAGCAACATGGTGCCGACCATTGCCTCGAGCTGCTTGATCTGGTGCGGCAGCCAGCGTAGTCGTCGTCACCACCCTCTCCGCAATTCGCCGCGGCAGTTGCCGCGGGCCTTAAAGGCGATCGAACCGCCAAGCAAGCCGCCGTCAGTCGGCAGTAAGGAAAGTCCTCGTGCCAGCAGAAACCTCGCAAGCCTTGCGGCCCTCGATGGCGACGGCCCTCGATTACGCCCCGGGCGTGGTCCTCTCGGCCATCGTCGCCGCGATCGGCTACGTGGCCGCGCCTTATGTCGCGCACGTGGCGCCGATCCCCAACATGGTGATCGCGCTCGTGGTCGGCATCGCGCTCAATCCGATTGCCGCGCGGCCGGCGGTGCAGCCCGGCATGGCGTTCTGTGTGCGCACGGTGTTGCGCTGGGCGGTCGCGTTGCTCGGCTTGCGCGTCGGGCTTGCCGATATCGCCGCGCTTGGATTGGGCACGGCCGTGTTGATCATCGTCGCCATGGCGGCGACCGTGGCGGCCGGCTTTGTCATCGCCCGCTGGTATGGGCGCGGGCCCGGCTTCGGCGCTCTGGTCGGCGTCGGCACCGCGGTGTGCGGCGCCTCGGCGACGCTGGCATGCTCGACGGTCGTGCCGGAATATCCCGGCAAGCAGCCGGACATCGCCTTCGTCGTGGTAGCGGTCAACGCGCTCGCCACGCTGGCCATGCTGATCTATCCGCCGATCTGCATCCTGCTCGGCTTCGATCCGCAGACGACCGGCGTCATGCTGGGCGGCACCATCCATGACGTCGCCCAGGTGGTGGGCGCCGGCTATGCTGTTTCGAACGCCGTCGGCAACACGGCGGTTATCGTCAAGCTGTTCCGCGTTTTCCTGCTACTGCCGGTGGTGCTGGGCGTGGGCTGGTATTTTACCCGCATGGGGCTCAAGCACGGCGAAGCGCGGGTGCCGGTGCCGGTGTTCGCCGTCGTGTTCCTGGTGCTCTGCGCCGTGAACAGCGCCGTGCCATGGGTGCCGTCGCTGCTGCCGACCTATGCACCGATCAAGAGCGCGCTGGTTGAAGCCTCGACCTGGGGGCTGCTATTGGCGATCGGCGCGCTCGGCCTTGGCACCTCAGTCAAGACCATCATCGGGCTTGGCTGGCGGCACATCACCACGGTGCTCGGCTCGACCGCCGTCATCTTCGTGATCGTGACCGGCGGCCTCGTGCTGAAGCGAATCCTCTGATCGTTCGGGCGGGTACCTTAGCATGACGTCTGCCAGTAACCGCGCACCCGCCCCCGACCTGCTGCCGCGCTTTGCATCCATCGTCGGCGAGAAATACGCCGTCACCGATCCGGCGGCGCTCGCGCCGTTCCTAGTAGAAGGCCGCGGCCTCTATCACGGCCGTTCCGCGATGCTGCTGCGGCCCGGCTCGATCGGCGAAGTAGCGGCGATCCTCAAGCTCGCCAACGAGACCGGAACGCCGCTGGTGCCGCAGGGCGGCAATACCGGCCTGGTCGGCGGACAAATTCCGCTCGACGGCGAACTGATCCTCTCGCTCACCCGTCTCGACAAGATCCGCGAGGTCGATCCGGCTTCCAACACCATGACCTGCGAGGCCGGCGTGGTGCTGGCCAAGGCGCAGGAAGCCGCGGCCAATGTCGACCGGCTGTTCCCACTGTCGCTCGGCGCCGAGGGAAGCTGCACCATCGGCGGCAACCTCTCCACCAATGCCGGCGGCACAGGTGCCCTCGCCTACGGCATCGCGCGCGACCTGATGCTCGGGCTGGAAGCCGTGCTGGCCGATGGGCGTATCCTGCAGCTGCTGCAAAAGCTGAAAAAGGATAATACCGGCTACGATTTGCGGCACATCTTCGTCGGCGCCGAAGGTACGCTTGGCGTCATTACCGCGGCCGTGCTCAAGCTGTTTCCGCGTCCGCGCGCGGTGGAAACCGCTTTTGTCGGCGTGGCATCGCCGGCGGCGGCGCTCAAGCTCCTGCATCTGGCGCAGGCGCGCGCCGGCGGCACGGTCACCAGCTTCGAGCTGATCGTGCGCGAGACCATCAAATTCGCCATTCGCCACGGCCACGGCGTGCGCGACCCGCTTGCCGGCAAGCACCCCTGGTACGTGCTGATGGAAGTGTCATCGCAACACAGCGACGGGCTGCGCGAGAGCGTGGAGAACCTGCTCGCCGCCGCGATCGAACAGGGCATTGTCATCGACGCCACCATCGCCGCCAGTCTCGAACAGACGAAGGCGTTCTGGCACCTGCGCCACGTACTGCCGGAGATTCAGAAGCCGGAAGGCAGCTCGATCAAGCACGACGTCTCTGTGCCGGTCGCGGCGGTGCCGGACTTTCTCGCCGAAGCGAGCGCCGCGGTGCAGGCGCTGATCCCGGGCAGCCGGCCGGTGCCGTTCGGCCATCTCGGCGACGGCAATATCCACTTCAATGTCAGCCAGCCGGTCGGCGCCGATCAGGAGCAGTTTCTGGCGCGCTGGGGCGAGGTCAATGCGGTGGTCGACAAGATCGTGCTCAAATATCACGGCTCGATTTCGGCCGAACACGGCATCGGCCGGCTCAAGCGCGTCTCGCTGCCGAAGGTGAAGGACAAAGTGGCGCTGGAGCTGATGCACGGCCTCAAGCGCATGCTCGATCCCAACGGCATTCTCAATCCGGGCAAGGTGCTGTGAGGCTCCGGCGTATTAGCAAGCTCGGGCCTCGACTTCATCCGACAGGCCTGCAGTCGAAGTCAGCGCCGGGATTTTTCAGGGACCTGACATCTACCAGACCGGCCGAGCCGGTAAGATAACTGGCGGAGGAACCAGGCTTGTACGAACCCGTCTCTTGCATTTTTTCGGCAAGGAAAGCGACGAAAGCCCTGTTCTTCGCGAATAAAACAGGCATCACCCTGCCTACTAACCATCTAGTTGATTGAGAATACGCGCAAATTAGCCATTTTCGAACAACCCGCAAACTTGCCCATAACACGAGATTAATTCGAAAGATCAGGCCAATATCAGGTCGAGATCAGGATCATTTCTGGAGCTATTATTTATGTCACTCAAAACTGCCGCAGCCGCCGGAAGGCGAATTCCCTAAAGCCTTGGCAGATTAATCGCCGCGATCACCGCTGCGCGGTGGCTCTAGATCGGGATCATTTCTGGTAGTTATTGCTGGACATGCTTGGAAGCATCACGATCTTTTCAATCGGCCTCGAAGCGATTCCGAAAGGGGACACTGGGTGGGGTAATGGCAATGAAGAATCCAAATCCGATTGACCAGCACGTAGGGACCCGCGTTCGAATGCGCCGGTTGATGCTAAGCATGAGTCAAGGGAAGCTTGCCGACGCCATTGGGCTCACTTTCCAACAGGTGCAGAAATACGAAAAGGGCACCAATCGAATGGGTTCAAGTCGCTTGCAGCAAGTCGCCAATGTCTTGCAAGTGCCCGTCACATACTTTTTTGAAGGTGCGCCCGGTCAATCAAAGCCGGACGGCAAAGCGCCGTCACCAGCATACGTATCCGACTTCCTGTCCACGTCCCTTGGACTCGCGCTTACGAAAGCATTCATGCAAATTAAAGACGCCAAGATACGGCGTGATATTGTGAAGCTTGTTGAAGAAATTGCTGGTTAGCCGTCTGGACCCAGGCTTTCCAGAATTCTCACCGGAGTTTGTGACTTAAGCCGTAGTGGCCGGCGTCGATGGCATGCGCAGGGCACAACGTGTTGACGGATGAAATGGCCAGCGTTGCATTGCCCAAGGGGCTCGCGTCTAAGAGCAAGGGCCGAAAAGCTAAGGGCGATAGACGCGCAATTGGATCAACGCTTGGATTTCCTCCAGCCCGCCGCGCGAGCGGCATCTTCTGAACAAAACCACCGCTCGCCCTTGAACCAGTCGATCCGCGTGACAGAATAAAAATACTGTCCGGGAACGTGATAGATACGCTCACCCGTGTTGTAGCTGATATTGCCCTTTATGTTGCAGCCGATGAGCGGAAATCCAACATCCAGAAAGACAATGCCGCCAACAAACAAACAGGCAAACACGGGCAAAACCCACGACCGTTTTCTAGTCGGTCTATGCTGGCGATACCCTCGGGGTCTGTTGAACTCCACTGACTCGCTCGTTTCCGTTGCCCGGACGCTCCGCTGTAAACCTGCATAGTAGCAACCAATGATAGAAGATCCGTGAAGCGGTCACGTAAAATTATCTGCATGTGGTCGGAACGGCGAAGATGACGCGCTCTGTAAGGCCGCGCCGTCAGAGGCGAACGTCAAGCAGCTGCGCGAGCTGCACTGAAAGCTGCATTTTTCGAAGAAGTGGTCGCCGCGCGGTCAAGTGGCCTTGACGAGCAGGTACGAAATCAGCCCGCTAGTCAGAATGTAATCCGCCAGATAGACGCATAGGAGGCAGACGTTCTCCCTCGCGCGAAACTGCTGGAAAAAATGCGCCGATGATCTCGCGTGCAGGCGGCGGTACTCACTGGTACGATGAAAGTGAGTTCGCACCACGACGTACGCGACCCCAACGGCGCTCATGACCAAGCTCAACGCAATACGTATCTGCCAATCGGCAATCGATCCAGTGGGGTCGAGGTCAACCATCCAAAATGATGGCAAAAAAGCGGCCACAACGTTGAACGCCGCGGTCGAGATCAATGCTGCAAAAAATACATCTTGTATAAACTTTATCGTATAAGCCGTTCGCCATCGCACAACGCCGAAGTCCTGAATAAAAATAATCAGCATCACGGCAAGTGCGATAACGAAATATTTCTCGAATTCCGGAATATGCGTGTGACTGTTAAACAGATAGCGTGTGGTCTCCATCGACGCAAAAAATATCACGAACGGAACCACGCTCTTTGATTTCACCTCTGACGCAGCCCAGGGCCGTCCGTCAATCCGTGTGATGTAAATTATCTCGTCCATTATTCAACTGAGACCCGGAATAAAATAGTCCGAGCAGGCTGCACGGACGTATCTATGATTTTGCCGAGAATGAGATCTACATCCGAATTAAGCCCCGCGCCGAATGGAATGCAGCTGACATTCCCGGTCTCAAATCGATAGAGACGGGCATGCGGAGTGTGCTTTCTGTCCTCGATGGCCTGAGGAATGTCAAAGTCTGCGATCACTGTTTTGGTCTTCAGGAGGAAAACACTTCCGAGGTCAGGAACATACGCCCATTTCCGCATTGGCTGCGTGGGCTGGCCGCCCGACTTCAACGCCCGACTGTACTTTTCTTTGTCTTCGGTGGTTTTGAAGTTTAACGCTCGGTTCTGCGTCAATTTTACGTCGGTGCGGTCGGTCTGTTGGCCGAACTCGATCAATGCTGACAAACAACACGTCGTATTTGGTGCTTATATTTTTGCCGTCTACTACATAGAAAAATTGGACATCCTTCTGGCCGTTAAAGCTAATTTTTGCGCGCGCGGCCGGCTCCCATTTATCTTTGAGCACAAAGACGCTGCCGGGCTTTAGGCATGCGCCAGCCACCAATTTGGCCGCATATTCCGAGCATTGCATTGAAACTTCAGTGGGACATTCTTGGCCATTCGCGATGCCCCGAGTCAATAAAACGACAAGCGACAGAATTGCAAATGCGTTTTTAACTGTCACGGCGTCCCTCCCCCACGCGCCATGGAAGTGACTACACAATTGAAGTTGCGGTTCCTGGACGTGCCAGAAGCTGGCATGAATATTCGTACGAGATAAATGAGAATGAGACCGATCGCGATATCGGTCACCGCACTTGTAGGCATCTTCGATTTCCTGAGTTTGCAATTCCGGTTAAAACATCCAAGCCATTACACAACTTAAGAAGCCGCCAACCGCAGGCTGAAACTGGGAACATGATCGCTGCCCCTTAAATGTCCACGGCCAAATGCTAGGCGCGAGTTTGCGACGGCGTGATAGCGTCAGTGTTCCTGCTTGCACACTGATACAATTTCGTTGAAAGCAGACCGAACACCCAGAAAAGGCCAACTCCGACAAGGGCGAGCATGAGAGTGACCGGCAAAGCGAGAACCCAATTTAGCAGCAACGCAAATCCAACCCAATCTGTGCTCGGGTTAAAGTACATGGTGATGGGATAGCTATGCCACACTCCTTCCCGTAACCAGGGAACGATCTGCCAAACCAGAAGGATCCAGATTGCTGCACCGACGAAAACAATGCCGCTGGCAAGACCGAGACATGAAATTACGCTGTCCGGCGTGAACTTCTTACGTTGCGGGTTCATTGCTTTCTCAGCCTTCCAGTTGATCGGGTAGAGGTATGATGTCGCACGAGAGCACCACTTTTCGAGGAATATACCGATAGTTTTTTTGATGTGGTTGAGGCTTGATGCGATTCTCTGCCAACACGTCGTATGCGGCGACGAAATATTTACATAATATTTTGATACGTCTTCGTGGTTGCGAAGCGCTTCCGGTCGATACGGCGCCGTCACGTCATATTGTTGCACGCCATCTGGCAGGACAAAACGTCGGGGCACCGACTCGTGAAGCGTCGCATCTTGGACCGGATCGCGCAGCGTCTTTTTAGCGAAACGGAACACTGAACTCCGCGTCTCATCATGCTGCATCCCATCGACGCGGCCGTTAACCTGCAGCACCGTTTCGTCAAATAGCAATTTCTCATCGCCAAGTTTGGAATTTGCGGCTTCGCCCACCATCCAACCTAGAGAAATATCCGAGAGACGAGAACTCGTTTTCGGCATAACCGCCGCCGATATCCGCGTGATTACCAGCAAACCACAGCTGCTCAAACGGCTCTATTTTGTGGGTATTCTCCGTGAACTGGGCCTGGGGACTCCCCCACCGCACCCGCTTGAAGTCGTTGCGACGCTCGTCGAGCGATATTGCATGGCGCGCATATGTCACAAGTGGGCTGAGATTTTGATCGTAAAACTTCTGGCGAAAGGTGGTGAGATGAATAATGTCCCAGAAGAAATGACCCGAAAGCCGCCAAGCGAATTTAAGGTGTGTAAAGATATAGGCAGCGACGACTGCACAAAATGTCCACACGGCTAGCCAACCAAACCAATATCCAAACTCAAATGGCGCGGCGGTGAATCTGAGAACAACGGCCAGAGCAACATGCAGAGCGAGGTAGGCCAGGCAAAGGACTATGAGTGACCCGATATTAGAAAGCGATGCAACAGTATCGAAGACGCCGACGAAATGTGGGTGTGCGTTCGGGATTTTGGCGTCGGCCGTGTCATTGGATCGATAGTCGGCTCGGAATGCGGCAGCGAGAGCGCTCCGCTGCTCGACGTATTTTCCATCGCGCGGTGAGCTGACGTGCTGGTAGATCGATTTCACCGCTCGGGTTGCAATCTTAACCGAAGACCCCACATCGCGACGGAGCGGTTTCCCGGCGCTATCTGTCGTCGGAATACCACAGAGACAAATCACACTTGCAAGGCAGCGTACGGTGTACGCGCCGCGGCTGAAGCCAAAGACAAAGATACGGTCGCCTGGCTGCCACATCCGAATAAGAGCCGCATAGCAGTCGATAATGTTGTGAGTGATACCAAGGCCCGTCGCCTGGCTGACGAAATTATAGATCGTGCGAAAGACGCGGTCCAGCGTGTTGCCACCCTCCGGAAGTGAACCTAAGCCCGGATCGTAGAATGCTATTTGCTTGTCCGGATCTATACATGAGTCGGGAGCCACACGAGTGGCACGAAAAAGCTTATAAATGTTTGTGCGCGCTTCATCGAAGGTAAGCCCTCCGCGTTGACCCGTACCGTCGGAGAAAATGACAATATTCTTTGCTGCCAATTCAGCCTCCTCCAAGCCGCATTTCGCCAAGCCAGCTCAGTGAAAGGGCGGGTTGTCGTGCCTTAGGATACTTACCGTAGCAGTTCCCCTGTTGTTGCCGTAGAAGTACCTGATCGGCTTCCATGGAGCAGCCAGCAACACGTCATTGACGTATAGAAACAACTCGCCGCTGTCGCGAGCGATGAAGTCGGAAACATATTCGTTTTGAAATTTGTGCTTCGTCCAAATTTTCCTGGCCAAAGGCATGTCTTTGTCGGGGATTCTGTAAGCACCTGACAATCCGTCCGGATCGTCTTCATGATTCTGTTTTATTTCCGCAAGCCGACTTGCAAAATCTGGATCCGTAAAGAAACGTCCATCGAATGTATTGCCGGCCCGGTCGGTGCCCGCAGGTAGCGCAGTGTCTCCAATCACGGACTCCAGCTTCCACTGCTGATCGCCGTAGACGCCTATACGTGCCACGGGCTGAAACCAATCCGCCGACCACCATCGCCGAAACGGCAGTCCCGACAGATGCCACCATGATGAATTCGTGAACCCGACGATGTCACTCATCATCGAGCTGTCGAAATAAGGCTCGTCCATCTTGAGACGGAGAGTGTAAGTACGGCCCTTCTCCAAGAAAACACCGCTCGCCCAACATGGATCCTTGGTCTCGAATTTTTCTTTGATAGGAAATTCCTCGCCAGGAACAAGATGGTGTACGTTGTCCGTCCCTTTGCACACGTCTCCGTGCCCTTCGGAGACGCTCACCAGAACTCCGGGCGACGGTGACGAAGACGACGAAATAGACGACGACGATACCAGCTGAAGGCAGAAGATAGTCCGCTACCGCCCGCTCGAGGAAGTTCGTCAGCGCCGACCTACGCATGATGGTGGCGAACGTTTGCTTCGCTTGAGTGGGCGTTGTGCCTGCGGCAAGCGCCTTTTCGCGCCGTGAAGGAAACCATGCCTGGCGAGCGAGATCCGCGATGCGGTCCCGCAAATAGCCGTTGACGCGGTAGAGGATGAAAAGGACCACAACGGCCAAAAGGAACGGAATCGGCCAAGTTGTAAGGCCGTCGACCCAAGGCTTCGCGTAGCCGGGAATGATGCTGCCGAATAGTGCGAGGATGCTTGTTAGCACCGCCTTGATCGAACCTGCGATTCCGACCAACGCATTCCAGATGCTCGTCCACAAGTTCCCGGCGCCTACCGCTTCGGCAGTGCGAGCACCAGTTCGTTCGGCGAGTTCCGTGAAAGGTCTCACTATGAAGGGGAGCAAAACAATGAGGATCGTACACGCTAAAAGCGCAAAGTAGGCGACCCTTCTCCACCAGACGTGATCGCGAACCAGAGAGACGATATACGGGTCGGGATTTCGTATGACGCTTATTGCTTCCAGCGCTCTCGTCATTTCAGGGCCTGGCGCCGCGAGAGCCAATCTCTCCTCCCGCGCAAAGCCACGTATCGGATGCTTCGAGCCATCGGGCAGAAGGACCTCCGCAGTGCTCGGCAGAACGATGGGCGCATAGCCGTCGCAGCCGAATACCATCCGCTCCGCCACCGAGTGATGGATCACGGGCGCGCCGCCGTCTTCGACACCGTCGCGAATAACCCGCGGCCCGTAACGGTAGAAAATGCCGAGGCCGTCGCGGGAATCGTGTCGAGGCCCGACGGGTGATGCGGCATTCTCGAAACCGTCCAGCGCTCCGGCTGTGAAACGGATGCCCGCTTCCGCTTCGGCATGATTGGCCATCCAGACCAAGGGCACATGTTCAAGATCAGCGTCGGGATAGCCTCCACCGACATCCGAATGCACCCCGGCAAACCACACCTCTTTGATTTCATCCGTCTTTTCATTTCGCATGTCGAAGCGAATCGGATGGAATGTGGTCCGTTCGTCGTCCAGCGAAAGGGCGTGAAAGGCGTGCTCGACGCGGTCGCTGAGTCGCCCATTGCTGAACGAGATCGGCCAAATGGCCCAGTCGATGGCCCTTCTGAATTCCTCTATCGGCACACCGAATGCTTCGACGGTGTCGAAGAGACCTGCGAACTTGATCGGAATGATTGAACGGTGCTGTCGCCGCGTTTCTTCGCTGACCTGCTTGTACGTGCGATGTCCAAACAGACCGTGAAAGACCCCAACGAAGATATTGCGCAGGAGGCGCACAAAAGAAATCAAGGGGCTAACCCGCAGTGGGTTATTTGGGATGGTCTTCGACCTGTACGACCGCCACGCAGCCATGACGTTGCGATGCATTTCGTGACGCGCGACGGTCTCGCCTTCGATTTCGCGGGGGACAAGACCTTCGTGATCGATCAAACCGATCAGCGTGCGGATCGTGAAGCTGCCGCGGCTGAAACCGAACATGCTGATTTGGTCGCCAGCGCGCCAATTCCAGCAGATGAATTCGTAGAGCTTGCGGACGTTCGCCGGCACGCCTATCCCGGTCGCACCATCGAGTATCGCGAATGGCCGGAAACCGGAGGTTCCGACACCCTTGATATAGTGCGAGATCTGGTCGTCCTGCGACCGGTCGAGCGCCTGATAGAGGCGCCATACGTTCGATTCTTGTGTGGAAAACGCATTGCCTGTTCCGTCGGCAAATACGACGATGCGTTTCGATGCCGCCGCATGCGCTACTGCCATCAGCCTGTCCACCGATCAGTTTGCCGCTTTGGGCGGCCCATATGTCGAGACAGTCTTTGCCGTTATCGTCGTGCCCGTCAGCGGCGCTGCCTGGGCGGACTTCTTGCTTGGCGCTGCGGCCGCAGGTTTGCTTTGTGGCTTGAGGAGTTTGCCGGCAGCGATGGCATTCATGAGGCCGCTGCATCGCGTCTGGCTCAGAAGCGGATTAGTTGCGCCGCCGCTCAGTCGTGTGGGATCCCACTCACTTACACAGGCGACGAGCATAGCCGAGACGGCGGCATCCTGGGCGGAAAACGCGGGCGCGCTCGATTGTCCCGTACCTGCGAGGGCGACCAGCAGGTTACCGTACTGGCTCAGAATAAGTGCGTACGCGTCGTGCCCAATCACACCGTTTGCGTATGACTGACACGCCGCATAGAGGCCGTCGCGCAACGCAAGGACACCAGCCGTGCGGCCGGCCAACGCCGTCGCCGCTTCAGTTGTGGCCGCGTTTACACTTCCCGATACATTTGGGCCACTCGGTTCGGCAAAACTGCCTTGAGCCGCGAGTGACGCGCCAAAGG
The DNA here is from genome assembly GCA_963772235.1 of uncultured Alphaproteobacteria bacterium. GTDB lineage: Bacteria > Pseudomonadota > Alphaproteobacteria > Rhizobiales > Xanthobacteraceae > Pseudolabrys. Next base: position 27,032 of record CAVYWI010000018.1, on the reverse strand, counting down.
CGACGGCAACGTCCGGACTCGGCTCCGAGCAAAGAGTAGGAAGCCTGTCGTTTATTGCGGGAACATATCGATCGCGTTCCGTAACGAGGCGCAATGCCGGACCCGTGACCAACGTGTTGCTATCGCCGAATTGAAGAGTGGATGGACTTTTGTTCGGATCGGCACATCCACCGAGCAAAACAAAAACAAGCGGCAACCCCGCTGCCCAAAATGGACTACGCATCACCGCCCCCTTTTATCGCACGGACGCAGCCTTTCCCCGCGTCGATTAAATGCCCCGCAACTCCCGGCTGCTACGGCTATCGCGAGTTATCCCGGCTATCCACAAGCTTTCCGTGTAGCTGACTAACCACCGGTGATTGCTCTTAGGGGGAAGGGGACGTGTCTAAATTCGCCTCTCCGGTCGCGCGGGGACCGCAGCGAAACCACGGCGAACACGCCTACCAAGCATCGCTGGAACGGAGCCCTCTCAGGGTTGCTGCCCCTCGGGAAAGTCGATACACTTAATAAGTGTATTGATTTTGGTGCCTGCATCGATGTCGTGAAGCGTTCAGCGAGGCAAAAAAAGATGTGCGCCCCAAAGCCGGGTGAAGCCGCCGAACCTCCTATATTGACGGAAGCAGACGCGGCTCGGTCTGTCGCAGACCGCAAAACTCCTAATATTAAATCGGTCCATCGTGACTTGGCCGCTGCGAACTCCTATCGCCAAGAATTCATAAAATCCTTGATTTTAATCGCGGGCGCTCTGTTCGCCTTCTCGGTAAGCTTTCGCCCGGAGTTGCGCGTGGTCAAGCAAGAGGAGCTGTTCTGGGCGGCATTGTCCGTCGTCAGATAATTTGAGACAGATGGCGGTTTGATTTACGGGAGAGACCGGCTCATCTGATTTTAGTTTATGCGGCTTTCTTTTGGTGCTGCAAGCGTCGTTTTTGGATTGTGTTCCGTTTGATCCTTTCTCTTTCCAGCAGGATTGTTTGACCGCGGCCGAAGTAGACGTGGGCAGGCGTCAGATTGCTTAAGCTCTCGTGATAGCGGTGGTGGTTATCCACCGGTTCGAAAGGCCCGGACTGGTTCGGGCACACCTTGAATGACAAGTCCCTCATTAAGATATAAGTCGTAGCTGGCGTCGGCTGTATGCCGCCATCGAGAGTCACCTCTATTAACAATGGTGTTCTGTTCTCCACTAGAATTGCATCCGGTTACGCACGTAGTGTCGCACGTTGCCGTGTCGGGCAATGTCCTCGATGATGTTGCTCGGTAGCTCTTGATCACTGGACAAGTCGTTGCAGTCGACCACCAGCGTCGCGCAGGAGAGTCCCTCTACGCGGGTCTGGCGAGCGCGGAGGGCGGCTGGGAGCCACTCAGCGCCGGGGTAGCGTAAGTCCGGCGAGCCTCTCGCTCTCGGCCCAGAGCCGAGCTGCCGCGCGATCGTCCTGAGCCGGTGCGTCAGGCTCGCGCTCGCGACACTTGTCGAAGTACTTGCCACTGACGCCGTCGAGTTCAGGGGACGACGCGACGTAGACTGGCGTCTCAGCGCCGCGCTCGACTGGGATCGCCGCGATCAGCTTGCCGATTGCGATGCCGAAGCGCCAGATCCCGCGATTGTTGTCGCCGAAGCCGCTGGCAACGAAGCCGGGGTGAAGGCAATTCGCCGTGACACCAGTCCCCTCGAGGCGTCGCGCCAGCTCGCGCGTGAACAGGATGTTAGCGAGCTTGGATCGCTGGTAGGCCCTCCACCCGTTGTAGCGCCGCGAGCACTGCAGGTCCTCGAACTCGAGCTGTGCCCCTCGGTGCGCCTCTGAGACCACGTTGACGACGCGGGCCGGCGCAGAGCCGACCAGCCTCTCGCGCAGTAGCGCGGTGACTCGAAAGTAGCCCATGTGGTTGAGGGCGAACGTGAGCTCGAGTCCGTCCGGCGTCGTCTCGCGGCGCGCATAGATCGCGCCAGCGTTGTTGAGCAAGACGTCGATCCGCGGGGCCGCGTATAACAGGGCGTCCGCGAGGCGGAGAACGTCATCGGGTCGCGAGAGATCTGCATAATGCATCTCGGCAGCTATACCTGGCACCCTGGCGCGCAACCGGGCAAGTGCCGCCTCACCCTTGTCGCGGCTGCGACCAACAAGCACGAGCCGCGCGCCGAGGGCACCAAGACGAGCAGCCGTTGCAAGCCCAATCCCAGCGGTCGCGCCGGTGATAATGCAAGTCTTGCCCTTCACGTGCTGTTCATCCTGACGTCAAACGCGAGGCTAACGGGTCTTACGGTCCTGACCAACGATTGACCAATGATACGCGGCAACCAAACGAGAACAAACGTCGTCAAACGTGATCGAACGCCACGTTAATCATCAGATTTTATCGGCTTTTCCGGGGAAGGCGTACCGCTAACCAACTCTTAATCAGCCTATAGTGCCGTCGCCGGGGCTCTCAAATAAAATGGAACCGCACTGCCGGTTGTCGATTAAGCTTGCGTTCATTCAATCAAGCAATTCAACGCCTATTTAAACGTCATTATAGAACGCGTCGCCTATCAATTGAGTTGACAATCTCATTCAAATGGTTTTGGCGCATGTCAATTCGTGCCCGCCAGTCAAGTTTTCATTTTCTCCTCGCCGTCGCCGGAGGTCTTACCTGCGCGTCGGCGCTCACAATTGGCCTGACAATCTTGTGGTTGCGCTCGGATGCGATCGCCAATGCGTCTAGAGATACCGGCAATCTTGCAACTGTCCTCGCCCACCAAATCGAGAATTCTGTACAATCGATCGATGTCGTTTTGACCGAGATCAGAGATCAAGAGAAGAAATACGCGCCGTTCAAGAACCGAACAGTCTTGACGCTAATTTTCACGGCGAGGATACGTATCGGTTTCTCATGGAACGGCAGTTGCGCCTGCAACAAGCTGAATTTGTTGCGCTGGTGGACAAGAACGGAAACCTTGTAAGCACGACGCGACAATGGCCAACACCGAAAATCAATGTTTCAGATCGTCCCTACTTTCAGCATCTAAAGAACAACAACGATAGAGGGGTCTACATCAGCAATTCGCTTTTCGACCGCATAAAGGGGCTGCAAGTCATCATTTTCAGTAAGCGGATTATTGACGCCAACAATGTATTCCTCGGTGTGGCCGTGGTCGGCGTCAGGCTCACCTATTTCCAGCACATCTATGAGTCCATCGCATCGCTTTCCGATCAATCGTTCCTTTTTTTGCATCGCGACGGCACCGTCATCGTGCGCTATCCCGACCCAAGAATCGCACGTACGAGACGATGCCGGCAGCGTCACCTTGGTACCAACTCGTCATGCAAGGGGGCGGCCAATATCGATCGCCGGGCTATTTCGACAGCACGGCTCGACTGGTTGCCGTTCAGCCGCTGCGCGACTATCCACTTGTGGTCAATGTCGCCGTATCAGAAGCCGCGGCGCTCGCGACTTGGCGTATTCAGGCAATAACTCTTGGTACTGGCGCCTTGGTGGTAATGCTCTGTGTGGCGTTTTTGCTCAAAGCGCAGAGCAAGCAATATCGTCGTTTGGCAACATCGGAGGCGACGGTCGATGCCGCTTTGAACAACATGTCGCAGGGCCTGGCGATGTTTGATTCGTCGAACCGGCTTGTTGTCTGCAATCGGCGTTATCTTGAAATGTATGGATTATCGCCAGAAATCGTGAAGCCGGGGGCCACACTTCGCGAACTGGCTGAACACAGGGCCGCAACAGGTAGCTTCAGTGCCGACGATGTCGAGCAGTACGTAGCGGATATCCAAGCTGCTGTCGATCAAGGCGCGATCTTCAACAAGATAACGAACCTGCGCGATGGGCGTATTATCTCGATTGTGAACCATCCCACAGCAGACGGAGGATGGGTGGCCACCCATGAGGATATCACCGAACAGAAGCGCGCCGAGGAGCGGATTTCGTACGCCGCGCATCATGATGCGCTGACCGGCCTGCCCAATCGCAAGCTGTTTAGCGAACAGCTTGAACAGGCCCTCAAGCGTGTTCGACGCGGAGAACGGCTTGCAATACTTTACATCGATCTTGATCACTTGAAGCGCGTCAACGACACGCTTGGACATCCTGTCGGCGACAAGTTACTCAAGGGAGTGGCCGACCGATTGCGCGCCTGCGTCAGGGATATTGACCTGGTAGCACGTCTGAGCGGCGACGAATTCGCCATCATTCAGTCGTCGCTTGGTCGCCCATCGGATGCTGCGGACCTCGCCATGCGCGCCCGTGAAGCAATTCACGAACCATTTTGTCTTGATGGCCATGAAGTCACGGTAGACATCAGTGTTGGCATTTCTATCGCCCCGAACGATGCAACCGACCTCAACGAATTATTGAAAACCGCGGATATCGCTCTCTATGAGGCTAAGAACACCGGGCGTGGCACCTATTGCTTTTATCAGTCAGAAATGAATGAGCGGATGCAGACCCGCAGCAAATTAGAGCGGGACTTGCAAAGTGCGCTGACCAATGGCGAATTTGAGTTGTTCTACCAACCGATAGTCAATCTCAAAGACAACAAGATCAAGACGTTCGAGGCGCTCCTGCGCTGGCGTCATCCCGAGCGAGGTCTAGTCTCCCCTACAGAGTTCATTTCCATCGCCGAGGAAACGGGCCTCATTGTTCCGCTGGGTGAATGGGTCTTGCGCACCGCTTGTGCTGAAGCCGCGAAATGGCCCGATGACATCAATATCGCAGTTAACGTCTCAGCTATTCAGTTGACCAGCAAAAGTCTGATCAATGTCGTCATTGGGGCCATTGCATCGGCCGGCTTGCCGGCCAACAGGCTGATCCTTGAGATTACCGAGTCGGTATTCTTGGAGAACACATCCGCCAATCTCGCTACGCTGAAAAGTGTCCACAAACTCGGTGTACGTTTTGCGATGGACGATTTTGGTACCGGCTACTCATCGCTCGGCTACCTATTGAGTTTCCCCTTTAGCAAAATCAAGATCGACCGAAGCTTCATTTCAGGCCTGCCGGACAAAACCGAATCCCGCGCCGTTGTCCGCGCCATCGCCGATTTGGCGCGCAATCTCAACATGCGGGTCGTTGCCGAGGGTGTCGAGACAGCGGAGCAACGCGAGCAAGCTCGCATGCTCGGATGCACGGATATCCAAGGTTATCTAATTAGTGCTCCCCGACCTGCCGCTGAGATTCACGAATATTTCCTGCCGCATGCTCAAGATATGCTGAGCATCATCGGTCAGGTTGCGTAAATCATGAGAACGTGCGGGATCAAGTAATTTTGCCGCGGTATTGCCACCAGTGGGAAATTGGCGACAAGCTGACGTCGATCGTTATTTGCGCGCATACTTGGTGATTTGAAAACGTACTTCGCCTGCTGCCGCAAAATCTCTGTCGAAGCAACTGTCGGATATTTGAAGGTGTCGCGGACACTAATTGAATTATGGGGATAATTGTTCAGCTAACTTTCAAGTCTCCAAAAAATCAGGATGGTTGAAGCGGGTCGGCCTCAATCTCCCGCGTGAACATTCGGCCCATGATTTTTGCTCCGGCGGTAGCCATGATAACCATGGTGAGCCTATTCGTTGATTTTCGTGCGAAGTGGCTCGGTCGCTAATGACCCAACCGCGACATCCATAGGCCGGCGGCACCTGCTTGACCCGGTGGCCGAGCGCAACCAGTTCACGCGACATGTAGTGCGTGGCCATGCCGGCTTCGATCCCGATCAGGCATGGCGGCACGTTCACAAGTCGTGTGGCAATGCGGCCGCGGGACACCTTTTCGCGTAGAACGATCGTGCCCTTCTCATCCAGGCCAATCATGTGCAGCGTGTTCTTACCAGTATCGATCCCAATTGCGCGTACAACTACGATGTCTTTCTTGCTGGGCATGGCGTGTGCTCCTCGTGCTCTTCAAAACCCCGACCCAACTCTATGGAGTCGTTCGGGGCAGGAGCACGGCCGGTCCATCCCATTCGCGTTGATGGAACCCTGGGATACTGCTTATTTAGGTCGATGGGTGCCTTGGTCTTTCAATGCCCGGCTACCGGGCTAAGCATTCAGGGTTTTATCGCGGACGACCTGATCGGTCCCGACACGATCTGTGTCCCGCTGGACTGCCCGATATGCTCTCGGCCACACCTGATCGATCCGAAGACCGGGAAAGTCCCCGACGCCGATAAACGGATCGACGAATAGCCCGCCTCAGTTGGTGGTTATTAGTCATTCCGCTCTTCTTTTCGCATGTCCGTCAGGAGGACCTTCAGGGCCTTATGACCAGCAGCTCGCGCAGCACGCTGGCTACTAAAATTTTCGCCTTGTAGCGTAACGCCAAGCGGCTTCGACCTACGTGATATTTTCCATATCCACCGTGGTTCCCAATGCCCATCGCGGGTAATGAATGCCGCTCTGGTGATAACCAGGTAGTCCTGTGGCGTAGGGGAATATTTCCCGGCCATTTGGCCAATATGCAGCCAAATCAGCTAAGCGGCTAGGGCCTGCCTTAATCAAACTGACCCGATACTTCTTTCCATTTGAGGCGATCTGGATCGAACGAGTTTTCAACGTCCGTAACGGCATTTGGAAGACAATGTCGCGAAAGTGCCAATCGGCGACATTTGCTCGGGGGCCGCCCCTCACGCTGGAAACAAAAATTAGCACATCCGATTAGGTTCGGATCAGGCGCTGCTCTCCGCCGGTATCGCCCACCGCCTCCTGAGTACGATAAGGTTCCGTCCGAATAACCCTTGCCGTTTTCTATCCAAGTAATTGTTTGTAGTGAGCTTTAACTGTGGCGTAGCACTCGCACGACCCCTTTTTTAATCCTCGGAGGTCAATAATGCGGATGTTGCCTCGGTTGTATTTTATGAAGCCTTCTTTTTGCAGACTGTTGGCCGCCATCGATACGCCAGTCCGTTGGACGCCTAGCATCTGTGCAAGAACTTCCTGTTTGAGCGATAGGTCTTCGCTACCTGAAAGATCACGCATTCGCAGAAGCCAACGGCACATTCTGGCTTCGATAGAGTGACTGGCATTGCATGCGGCGGACTGCTGCGATTGTGCAGACAATACTTTATCGTGACGGATTAGAATTGAGCGAAAGAATTTTATCTCATCAGCAATTTTGCGAATTTGATCCACTCCAATCACAGAGGCCGAGCCTGCCAATCGCACAATGGACTTGTTCAGGGACACTTTCCGGTCAAGTGCCGATGCTGCATTCAAAACACCGTCGCGACCTACCATCGCGGTTTCGATGGTCTGGCCGGAACTAAGTTCAATGACCAGAGAGACAACGCCGGAATTGGGAAAGTAGACGCGCTTTATCACGCTCCCGGCTTCCGAAAGGACATCACCAAGCTTCAGCTCAACCCGCTTCAAGTGTGGTCGAATGGCTGCCGCGGCATTAGATGGAAGTGATGCAAGTAGGCGGTTTTGCGATTGAGCCACGAAGCATCTCCTGTCTGCTGACGGGAGCGCGGTCGCGTCTCTCGGTCACCAACACCATTGGCTAATCGGTGATCCGGTATCATAGGCTTTCGTATATTCGAAAGCGATCCCAAAGGATAATATTGAAGCGCGAAAAGTGTGATCGCAGAAGGTGAGAAAACCGCCTCTAGTGTGCGAACTGCCCGTGGTCACTTTTGGGTTAGCGAGCGGCCCAATTTGAATGGCGGCGGCGGCGGGACGGATGGTATATTTGCCGTGCCCACGTAAATCCGCGGGTAGGTCTAACCTTAGGGCGTGGACGATCCTTGATGCACGGGGTCGCTCCCCAGCAGTGCGGTCAAGTAGCCCGTCCATTGTTAGGTAGAGGAGCCGGGGGTCGCTCCCCCGGCTTCTTTTTCTCGAACACCACGTACCTTGCCGCAACAAATCCCGTCCCACGGTTCTCTGAGCCACCAAACGTGGTCAAACCTTCCAAAATCCGTGACGTGAATTTCACCGTCAGGGACGAACTCGAAACGTCGCCAAGGGCGCACCATATTGCAGACATGGCCGATAAGACCCCGCCGCCTTACGACCTTATAATCCGGCCCTGCACGATCCAAGCGGGCCGCTATCGTTGGGACATCCGACGTAGTGGAACGCCTGTCCAATCTTCTATGGAATCGTTCTCAAGCGAGCGAGAGGCACATATGGATGGCCGCCGGGAAGTCGAAAGATTAACGCAAATCTCGAAGTTGAATCGATGACAGCCAGTTCTTTTCTATAGCCGCCCGCAACCACCCTTTTCCGTTTTCGTCACCTCTACGCGAACCGTCATCATACTCGCCACAAGCTCAACCCCGCCCACTTCCCCACCAACGGACGCGATCACAAGTGCGGCAACTTCAACCTCACAATAGCGTCAGTCGCTCGAAATCAAGTTTTATTGTAGCGGCGGGCATGCGGTGATGATCTTGATGAGATCACCCGCGGCAAAACGAGAATCGATCAACTGCAATCCCGCCTCCGGAACATGTTCCTCAGTACGGCGGTCGAAGCCTGCCCCATAGGCCCAATACACCCACGGTTCCCATATTTTTGTAATCGCGCGTCGAACGACCCCACTGGGCCGCGTATATTCCAGAAGCCGGATGAGGCCGCCGGGCTTAACAACACGACGCAGCTCCTTAAGTGCCGGTACCTGAAGCTCATCGGGGAGTGTGCAGAACAGGAACGTCGCTACCGCACCATCAAAATACCGATCAGAATAGTCCAATCGGGTTACATCCATTTGCCGCAATTCGACTGGTGCAGCGGCCAATCCGCGCCTTCGCTCGGCTCTTGTCAGCATTGCTGGGCTCAAATCGATACCAATGACTTTTGCTGTCGGTGGGTAAAATGGGAAATTGCGGCCTGTGCCGACGCCGGCGTCTAAGAGTCGACCCCAGAGACCTTCGAATAAAAGAGGCCTAATCTTTCGGTAACGACCGTATTCAAATGGCAGGTCCAGGAAATCATAGAAAGGCGCTATGCGCTCGTAGCGTTTAAGATTGGACATTCACTAGCTCGCACTGATTACCACGGGAGAGGATTTGACCCGCCACGATTGCGTCGATCGCATGCAACTCTTCGCGGAAGCTTAGGTCGCAGGCTTTGTTGGTATCCGGGATGCCGGGATCGACCGAGCGTGCGGTCGCCAGCCATTGTGCCCAGGTCGGCGCTTCACGGTCGCGGCTCATCCAATCAAAATGGATGAGCGGATATTGCAGCAGATCAGCGGCGCGCTCGATCTGTCGGGTGCCCTTCGCGAGCAATTCCGGGCTGCATACAGGAAAGAATGTGTCCCGAAATATTTCTTGCGCGGCAAAGTCCGGCGGCATCGTTCGCGCGTAACGGATCGCGACATCGGCATTGCCCGCAAAAAGAGACGATGGTGTGTCAATTGGATGATGTCTGTCTGACGGATTAAATGGAACCTTTATGCACGCTGTCATAATGGTGTGGATTATCTAAGAAAATCTTTGGCTCGTAATACCACTGATTGGTCGGCCGACGCCGGTTCTTCGAAGAACTTACGTGATGCTCGCTCTTCAATTACTCGGCGCAGCCGCATAAATTGATCCATGCGCTGATCTGGTTTTACGCCGAGGCTCCCTTCAAGATCGTCCATCGCCTCGGTACTAATCGCGCACCGGATTATTTTTCCATCATTGAGCATCGTGAACTCAACGACTGATCGATTGAAGTCGTAGCCCTGGACCTCACCTTGCTGTAGCGGCATTGCAAATGCTCCATTTCAGAGCGACTTCATTGTGCATCCGCGCGCCCGACCTGAAAACGATAATACTAGAAAACTCAGCAAAGATGTTATTTGTGATTTCGGCCAAATAACAGAATTCTCGAGTCAGGCTGACGCGGGCATTTTGTTATCGGGCGCATAGCGTTTGGCGGTCTTAGTTTGTCAGTGCGCTGATGGCCAATCGTTGGCGACGTGAGGCTTTACTGAGCCATCGCTCCCAACCAGTTTGCGACGCGGTCGCTCAGCATCATGAAGGCAAAAATCCCCGGCGCCAGGCCGGGGATTTCTAATTGAACTGGCGAAGCTTCGTTCAAAAAGGTGCGCTGAACCGCCGTATCTTTAAGCCCGTTGCATCATAGCTCGCAGGGCTAGTAGAGCGCCGACGACAAACACGGCAGTCGCAAGGTAAATTGGGCCAAGATGTGTGACCCAATTAAACTCGAAGTGTCCCATGTAGTGATAGGGCAAGGCCACCGCGAGCCCCACCACTGGTGAAACCACGGCTGCGATCAAAGCCCACCATTCCCCACGGCGCACACCGTACCAGGACAGTGCGGCGACGGCGATGCCGGTGGCCGCGATGAACCCTGCGGTAGCGACATGCAGATGCCCTATGTAATGCACGATCGCGGGATTAACGGCATTCAGATTGGCCCGCGTGACCCCGTTGATCGTGTCTACGCCCAACTCAAATCCGCTCCCTGAGAAATTCCGGAGCAGAAATACTATGGCGTAACCGATGAAAGCCAAGCTTGCGATCGACATCAAGATTGCGCCCTGTTTCAGGCCAAAATCTTCCGTCCTCATGTGCCCCTCCTGTTTTCGTTTGGTAAATACAGATTTCTCCAAGTCGACAACCAAGCATGACATTTTTGCAAGATATCCGGATGTCAGTTGAAATGCCCCCGAAAGAGCAGCATTACGACCCGCCAATCTCGAGTGAAGTTGGCACTGAGCCGATCAAGCTTTTCTCGCAAGCAGCGAAATGCTCTTTACGCCGAACTTCCTGCTCGCGCCTTGAGCATTCTGGGAGATGAATTGGTACTGTGGATTGTCCTCCTCCTGGACCACGTGAAGGCCAGCTGCCTCGATCTGAGCGCGGTAGCTGTCCCGTTGCGCCGCGCCGCCTATGCACGCAGCCCATAAGGTGGAGTTGCAGACGATGGTTTCCGGCAGCTGCACCTCCGTGATGATATCGGAGAGAGCCAATCGTCCGCCTGGCTTCAATAGGCGGGCTGCTTCGCGAAACACTTTCGTCTTGTCCGTTGCTAGATTGATGACGCCGTTGCTAATGACGGCGTCGGCTACGCCATCGGGCAACGGCACCTCTTCGATATAACCCTTCAGGTACTTCACAGTCGTGAAGCCGTCGCTAACGCGCAGCCGTTCGGCCTTGGCGCGCTGCTCGTCTGTCATGTCGATGCCAAACACCTTGCCGCGCGCGCCTACCTTCAACGTGGCGATGAAGCTGTCCATTCCCGACCCGCTACCGAGATCGACCACTGTCTCGCCCTCCTTGAGGTCGGCGAGGTGAAAGTAATAGCCCACACCGGCAAATGAATCGATCGCCTCGGCGGGAATGCGGTCAAGGTCGGCGACCGCGTAGCCGAGGCGTTCGGCTAGAGCGCGGCCCATCTCGAAGTGGAATTCACCGTGCGGATGCACAGCAACACTGCGATACATCTCTTTTACTTTGGTTTCGAGATCCTTGGGATCGAAGCTGATCAGCGTGGCCATAATCAAGTCCTTTGTTTTAGATGTCATCGCAGGTCGGCGGGTAGAAAATATTGACAACCCTTATCTGGCTATCCTCGACGTTGAAATCTGCAAGGCAAAGCCATTTTTCTTACGGTCAATGTACTCCTTGATCGCCGCAACTATTTGTTCCGCAGCCTTCTGCGTGGAACGAACACAGAAAAGGTCATTGGGCTCCCCTACTCCCGCAGGGACAAGAGCAAGCGGGAGAATCGCAAAACCAGGTGCATAAGCTTTCATTGGCTCTTCCTATTGAAATCACACCGGGAACATATTGTGCCGAGTGCGTAACCCATCTCGGATTAGACCCATTGAAATTGCAGGGCGGAGACGACCGTGATGGCGAGAACCGTCGCGAGCGCAGCCATGGCAAATCTGAATCCTGCGTTGGACTTGAAAGCATCCCGCTTGGCCTGCGAGCGTAGCGCGACGGCTTGGGTGCGATAGAAGTCGAAATCGATGGAACGGTAATCTTGGTGACGCCTGTCATGAATCTGTGCCATGGAACCCCCCTTTGGCGGCCGGCATTGCTGCGTTCGATCTGGTACAAGGATGGGGCAATCGCGGCCGGAACGCTTGAAGGGCCGCTTGATTTGTGACCAAGAGCGGCTCGATTATTGCCGTAGAAACGCTCCAGACCGACCCTTGAGGGCAGGCTCGTGCCGCAATTTCTCTTTGAAGGTCATAGGCTTGACGTTGAACGGCGCGAGCTCAGGCGCGGCTCCGAGCGGGTGATGCTTGAGCCGCAAGTGTTCGACCTGATCGCCTATCTCGTGAAAAACCGTGATCACGTTCTCACCAAGGACGACCTCTTCGCCGCCGTCTGGGACGGCCGGATCGTGTCCGAATCAACGCTAACGAGCCGCATCAATTCCGCACGCAAGGCGGTGGGCGACACCGGCGGGGAACAGCGCCTGATCCGAACCTATGCGCGCAAAGGCTTCCGTTTTGTCGGTGAGGTGCAGGAAACGACAGAACCGCTGTCCGCAGAACCCGAAGCGCAAGGCGCGTCGTCAGCTTTGGCCGAGTCGCGCGGTAAGCCGTGCGTCGCTGTCCTTCCGTTCGACAATCACAGCAGTGACCCCGAGCAGGAGTACTTTTCCGACGGCGTCACCGAAGACATCATTACGGCGCTCTCCAAGCACCGCTCGTTCCTCGTTGTCGCTCGCAACCCGGCGTTTGCCCTCAAGGGACACGGCGGCGACGTCCGCCAGATCGGGCGCGATCTCGGCGTCAACTACATTGTCCAGGGCAGCGTCCGCCGGATCGGGCCGCGCGTCCGCATCACGGCGCAACTGGTGGAGACGGAAAGCGGACAGCAGATATGGGCAGAACAGTACGACCGTGAGCTCCAGAATATATTTGAGGTACAGGACGAGATCACAGCAACAGTCGCTGCGCGAATCGAACCTGAGATCGGGATTGCCGAACGGGCCCTGGCGGAAAGGAAGTCTCCGCAAGCATTCGATGCGTGGGACTTCTTTCGTCTCGGCACCAAACATTTTTACAAATCGACGGCCAGCGATAACCGCGAAGCACAGCGGCTCTTTCGTCGTGCCATCGATCTCGACCCATCATTGGCTGAGGCCTACGGGTTTCTCTCATATTCGATCGTTCTCAGCATGATCTATTTCGATGCGGAACCCGATGATGCTTTGCTCAACGAAGCCGTTGCGATCGCAAAGAAGGGCGCGACTCTCGATGAGCGCGATGCATCGATCCGCTTCATGTACGGACGGGCTCTCCTCGCAAGCAAATCCTATAGCGAGGCACTCGGGGAGCTGGAGATCGCCGCCGAACTCAATCCAAATCTTGCTGTTGTGTATTGCGGTCTCGGCGACTCGCTGACTTGCGAAGGCCGCATCGACGAAGCCATTCCTTATTTCCAGCGGGCGATCGACCTCAGTCCCCACGATCCCTTGCGCTGGGCATTTTATTCCTACAGGGCGCTCGCACATTTGTTTGCGCGAGAATTCGATCTCGCGGAAGAATGGGCGCGCAAGGCCACCCGCGTTCCGAACTGCCATTACTGGGGCTTTGCGCACCGGGTCGCTACCTTGGGGCACTTGCAGCGGCCGGATGAGCTAAAGACCGCTCTCGCAGAGCTTCGGCAGATCAATCCGAACTTCACCTGCGAGCTCGCCCAGAGGCGACTTTTTTATGTGAAAAATCCAAATCAAAGCGCACTCTACCTCGAGGGCCTTCGCCAGGCAGGGGTGCCTGAAGGCTAGAGCGCCGTCCATGCCCCGTTGAGTGATGCGCCGGGCGCCGCAATAGCGTGCGGTTGCAAACTGTTTTTTGGAGTTCGAGCACCCAGAGGCACGCTTCAAACAGGAAAAGCGCGCGTTAGATGGTCAAAAGGCGATGACCGAATATGAAGCTCAAGTTCTCGCCATTCGCGAAAAGACCGCACATTTGAGGGCGCTTCGATTAGCTAAGGAAGCCCAGGCGCAGAACGAGGAGCCTGTGCCGAAAACAAACGTTCGGCGGCTAAAGACTTCCGGCAAGCGATAACAGCTCTTTGAACTTTCAGGCTGGGCAGCAAAGCAACACACTCAGCCACACATCGTGTGCCGCGTTTTTCATATGACGACCGGGAGGAGACCCTCCTCCGACCTTACCGGCCGAGCAGCTTGCGCTTCTCCTCGAACTCGGCCTTGTCGATCTCGCCCTTGGCAAAGCGCTCATCAAGAACGTCGAGGGCGGCGCGGCCGCGACCGGCACCGCCGCAACAGGGGCACCCACCATGTCCATGGTGCGAGCCGTGGCCATAAAACGGATAGCCATGGGTCGCCCAGCGCACTAGCCACACGAAGATGACCATCATGCCGATGATGGCGAGCAGCACGAAGAACAGCACCAAGATTGGGCCGACTACCGTGAAGGGATGCCAGCCCCATCCCGGCCCGCCCCATATCATGTGATCGTAAGCCTAAGGCGCGGCGGGGACGTTCGGCGCTGCCTGCCCCTGCTGCTGGGCAAGCGCTGGTAATGCCACAACGCCGAAGAAGAGTGAGACGGCGAACGCAGCTAGGGGTTTCGCGGACGCGCGGATCGTGTCTGTGGAGAGCATTCTGGCAAACATAGCACGACCTCCAAAAGCGTTTTTGTTATCATCCCGTCCGGCACGCCGTCCTTGATATAAATCAACGCTAATATCCCTGCGTCACCCGCCGATTTCCTAGGGGGCCGTCAAATAACAGCACCAGGTTGCATCAGCACTACGCTGCGAACTCAGCCCCGCCATTCACGTGCGCGGGGCTTTTCGTTTATCTAAGTCGAAACTCTTCAAAAATCAGATACTTGTCGCACCAGGGCTCGAACCTGGGACCCGCTGGTTAAGAGTCATTGGAGTGGTGAATATCCGAACTGTTTCACGATAATTGCTTTCCGAATTGGTCAGCGCGGAACCGCTTTTTGGCCTAGCCCTTCAAGACCTGCAAGATTGATCGCATTTGCAGCGCCTTTCAGGGTATCGATGCTTGGACCTCCACCCGAGACTTTCACCATGAAGCGGTTTCCGACAACGACTGAGTATTCGCCGGTGTTGCTCATCTGATTCCAGATTTCGTGAATAATCTGGCCATTGTTCTTGTAAGTTTTTTCATAGCCCGTCGCGGTCTGTTTTTTTTGCTCCACACCCGCCCAAGCCGCGAGCGCCATCAGCCCTTTCGTACCGCCGAGATCGGTTATCTCGAGGTTGAGCGTCTTTGCGGCACCGTCGGAATAGGTCGCGCGCGCCTCCGACCTTTGAATGCCGAGCATCGTATTCTTCTCGACCGAGAGTTCTACTACGCGTGAGGCCGGCCAGCGTCTCAGGAACGAAGGTACGAAGCTGATCCGGCGACAGCGACTCTGTGTTGCTACCGCTTCCCAGCGCGCTCCCGATAACACGCTCCAGTGCCTTCTCCTGCGCCGCGCTATCACCGGAGGTTTGTGCGGCTTCGTAATCTTTGTTCGCCTGCTCCACCTTTTTAGTCCAAACTTCCAATTGGCCGAACGGACTGTTCGGATCGAGTTTGACTTCGGAGCTTCGTGTGGCCCCACTACCGTTAAACAAGGCGCTCCCGCCGAATAGGGCTCCGGTAACGACCGCTATCGCGAGGCCGACGACGAACGCACAGACCACCACCAGAGCGGTATA
Organism: uncultured Alphaproteobacteria bacterium; assembly: GCA_963772235.1. Classification (GTDB taxonomy): domain Bacteria; phylum Pseudomonadota; class Alphaproteobacteria; order Rhizobiales; family Xanthobacteraceae; genus Pseudolabrys. Next base: position 11,440 of record CAVYWI010000018.1, on the reverse strand, counting down.
AGACACCGCGCGATCCGGCGACGATTTCATCGTGAACGGCAAACCGAGATAGAGCAGGTAGAGACTATAGAGTCCGCCGGCGAGCAGCACCAGGAATCCGATCAGGGGAATGATCTGCCCGATACCGGCGACCCAGTAGGCGGTATAGGCATAGGCCGCGGTCTTTAGCGCCTGCACCTGATTCTTCGTACCCCCGAATCGCGGCGCAAGCGCATCGATGATCAGGGCAATAATGAAGATGCCGACGAGTGCCAGGACGTAACTCACCACAGCACCGCTGAGACCGCTTACGATGCCGATGTGTATGGTTCCGGCAAACGGAATGCTGATGCCGATGATGCTGGATTTAATGAAAGAACAAACTGCCGGAATGGCCGCGAGAATAAGAACATAATTGCGGTAGATGTCTGCCGTGGTTGCCGGTTCGTCCGCAATGGTCGGCCATTCGGTCTTGGGCGATGTAAGGATGCCCTGGACACGCGTGACCAGCTTATCCCACATGCTTTGCTGCCGGATGTCAGCTTATCATGGCTCCCCCGCCAGTTGGTCCAAGGCCAACTTGCATCATCCATCAGCGTGGTCCTTTAAACCCGCTTTCGAAAACCGATTCTTAGTTTCGACTATCACGCCACCAGCTAATTGCCGTAACCCTTCAGTGTTAAACCTTGATACACTTACCGAGGCTGCACCTTATCCCCTATCGCCTTCATCATGTCCGGCAACCCCTTCATTATGTCGCGCATGTCGCGAATATTCATCTTGATCGTGTCGCCGGCCGGGTTGCCGACCGGCATAATCATGTCGCCCGGTTTCTGATCGGGCTTGCAGGGCCCCATCCATTTCGCCTCGGTAATCATATTTGATTTGCCGTTCCCCAAGGCTGGCCCGCCCGTCGTTATCGAGCTTGCGTTGACTGTAAAGGCGCTGTCGAAACTGCCGGAGTATTCGGCGTGCGTCGTGATGCTCATTGCGCCGATTTGGCAAGTCCCATCAACAATGATCTTTTCACCAACGTTTTGGATATCCTGCTTGCCGCACATCTCCTTCGCCATATTGCTGCCGTACGCAATCATCTCCTTGTCGGTCGCGGCGTCGATGCATTGCTGAGATATTTGCGCCGGCAAGGGCGAGCCAGCACCTTCGTATTTCATCGTCATTTGCCAAAGGCCCGGTTTGCGGGCCGGCAGATCGAGGGCCGTTGCCGGCCAGACTGAAAGTAGGCTGAAGGCACCAAGCGAGAGGTAACGGCACATGAGGTGTTTTTTCATAGCATGCCCTCCCATTATCTATTTTCGACTCCGAGAAATAACTATCTCAGTCCCACCAACAGACCATTATTGGATGTCATCGTCACGGATTGGCTCCAATATTAAGACGTAAAAATTCTCGGCTGGAATATAATTTGTCGCGTGTATTTCAAATTGTGTAGGTCCAATTTTTTTAACCCGATCACCACAGAAACTTACAAAGTTTGTGGTTTTTCCTTTGTCGACCACGATACGAAAATCTCTTATGGGGCCGGCCCAGTTCGCGCCGGTCTTCAAAATATATTCAATGCGATGTTCGATAAATGCAGAGCTACCCGCCGATCCTCCCGTCGGGCGCTCGACTGAACGCAGGAATGATGGCTCCATGCAATATTTGCGTTGATATTCTCTAAAGTATTCCTTTTTCTGATATTCTCTAACGCCAACGGTGCTACCAACGCTAGGCTTATAGTGATGCTCAATAACGGTTTCACGACCTGCGGCAAATCTTTGCTCCCAATAGAAACTGGTTTTCAGCGTCCAAAGGGGGGACAAAGTCTCTTCGCTGCCACCCTCGAATATCTTGACTAGTCCAAGACGCTTCAATTGATCCTTATCGGTAGCTGACAGTCTTGTTAAAGCCTTTAGTGTCGCCTCAAGGTGAGGCGCGAGCGGAATTCTCATACGTGTTAAAATGCTCTGTTTGGTCGCTGTTTTGCACATAGGCTTTTTGTTCGACGTTTGCATGAACCAGATGACCTTCAACCGTTGTCGTAAAGCCAAACAAATTTACGGGGTCATCAGTGGGGACCTCGATCGCCGTATCACTGAAGTCTAACGTGATATCAGGCAGAGGAAATGCTACAAGTGTGGTGACATCCGCATTTGACTTATTCAGAAATTTATAACGCACTCTGATTTCTTTAGTAGAGATGTAGAGGTCTTCAGAGAGCATTTCGACATCTGGATTCTTGACAAAAACCAATCCGCCAATCGCAAGTTCTGCTGAACTGTCATTTGCAAACGCAGATAGAGTCATAGCAACAAAAGCAACAATGGCTGAGATCAGTTTGCCCATAAACAATCCAGCTTTGCGTCTATCCGATCATTAAGCTGATCACGACCAGTCATGCGACCAACTCACTCGGCAGAAATGCTTCGACAAGTTCAGTCGGCAGCGCCGACTTCGCATGAAGAGGGTCCAACGTTTCAAACACATAGCCGCAATTCAAACGGCACCGAAGATTATGGACTTCTCCTGCGCTCTGGCTCGCAGGGCGCAGTATCTATTGAGCGACCAGTTCGACGCGGCGATTTTTTGCCCGCCCCTCCTCGTCATTGTTGGAGGCGGTGGGTGAGCCCGCACCAGCTCCCTCGGACGAAAGTCGATCGGCGGCGATGCCGTAGTCACGGGTCAATACCGCAACGACGCCGGCGGCGCGCCGACGAGACAGATTTTGATTGTAGTCGGCGGAACCGCGATTATCGGTGTGGCCGACGACCTTGAGCTTGAGCTGCTGCATTTTGCCCATGAGTTTGGCGATCTCATCCAGTGTCGGCTTGGATTCCGGCCGCGGAATATCCTTATCGAAGTCGAACAGAATTCCGTAAAGACTCACATTGCCTTTTGTACTGAGTTGCTTTTCCATCTCAGTGGCATTGAGGAAGACGATCTTGCCGCTCTCCATTTCTTTCGATTCAACCACCCGCACGACAGCTAAGGAGCCGGCGTTCGATTCGCCGAGCGAGATACTGACGTAGACAGAACCTTCTGGCCGATCGAGCTGGGCCAACAGATAGCGCCCCCGCTGCTCGAACCAATTATGCACGTAACCGCCTGACGCCAAGCGGGGAAGCGTCAGCGGGTTGCCGATCGCGTTTCCGACGAAATATCCCGCATCAGGGGTATTGCGTTCGAAGCATGACCCGTCCGAACTGGCGCAGGAAAATACGATCCGGAAGGATTTTGCGCCCAGGCTCGCTTCGTAGTTGCGCAGCACCTCAAGCGTGGAACGGCCCTGCGGCAATTTATAGTAGATGAGGGTTTGCCGCCCTTCGACCTTCTTGAATCCCGCCCCGCTCTGTTTGTCAGCTTTGGTTGGATCGAACGGCCCGTCGACGATCTTCACTTCATCAAAATCGGTGGTGCGGTAGCCCACAATTTCGGACCCGGCATACCGCCCAACAAGCGGATGATCGCGGCTTCCGCTGACATCCGCCGCTTGCGTCGCCGTGGACCCAAATAACGCCGACAAACCGCATAACCCCGACAGAAGAGCCAGAACCACCGAAGCGCGGAACATTGTGTGCCTCCTTGAGTACATAACTGTCGCCGACATGACGGTTTGGTTCATGGATATCCTCCTTTGCACAACTTAAAAATTATCGGGCAAGCAAGCGCCTAACTCGAAATCCGCCAATAAAGGCATGTCTTTGCCGAGTTCTTGTCCTGCTTCGTAGGCTCGCTCCACCTGAGCCCGCTCCCATTCCTGCCACTCGTACCATTTGGTTCCTTTTGGGCATCTAATCCGATCTTTCAATGATCGGTTATTCCACGAGCAAGCCGTAGGCTGTCCCAATGGTCCTTCCTCTTGAAGCTTTGCGTTAATACTAAGCTTTGGACAATTATCGACATCAATACATATGGCCCAATAATTTGGGTTGGAAGGATCTATCCTATCAGTTTCGCATGAGAACGCGCACAGAAATGCTTTCGTGGTGTCGCCATCCTTTTTATTGCCGCATAAATTTGAAGTGGCGCCTGAAGTTACTGCATCAAAACAGTTTATTCTGCACTTCTGTCTCTTAGCGGCGGTGGGGGATGGTTGTGTGAGGTTCTGTGTAGGTTCGCGCAAATTCTGGCGGTTCAGAAATTCGACAACATCCTGACCAGCGCTAAGCCCTCTGCCCGGAAATAGGTCGCCATCGCTTGGCGCGCGAGGACTAATCTGACCGGCACCGGTCCTGCCCATAGTTGGGTCCAGAATTCCAATCGAGTCGCTCTGACCGGTCCCGTGGCCGAACGAACCCGGACTGCCTAACGATCCAGGGACCTTTTGATTGGCGCTTGGTAATCGACTGGGACCGCTGCGAACGATGCCGCGGCCGTGCGAAGCCGTGCGGGACGAGCCTTTCGCAGCGTTGCGATGGCCACGCGAAGCAGCGCGGGAAAAATCTCTCACTTTGGTGCCATGGACGCGTGAAGCCGCGCTGGATGAACGTGTGGAAGCGTTGGGTCGGCCCTCCCAACCAAAGCTGCGCGATCGCAACGTTGATTGATGGTCCTGCGCAAGGATTGTTAGCGGTTCCCGCATCCGCGACCCGCCGTCCTGCTCTGTGTTTTTGGTCGTCGGCGCGGACACGACGCTTGCACTCAACGGACAGGTAGATGCGACGACAAGACCCACACCAGCGAACGCTGCAATGAGCCGCTTCATGAATGTCCACCGTTGGAGAACTTAAAGAATTCATGAGGCGGCACCCACGGCGCCACCAAATGAACGCAGTCCATCTTCGAAATATGATTGTGCCCGCCGATGGCGCCGGTGCTGCTAATTGAGGGAACGGAGACCTCGGTATGTCTCCGTTTTTTGGGCAGCTTTCTAGGCTAGTCGAAAACGTACGGATTGGAATGAGCGCTCCGCATTGATCTAGATCAATTCCACCCGCTTCATTTGCCCTGCGACCAATGGGTATTCCGCGCGCGCAAATCGTGGGTTCAGCGATGACCGAAGCCTATTTGCGCACCGCCTTGATCCGATCGTTCAGCGTTGTAATGCCGACCGCGCCGATTACAATATTTTCGCCTATCACATAGCTCGGCGTGCCTCTGATACCGAGTGCGTCCCCGAGCATGACGCTCTCCGCCAGCGTCTCGCGCACCTCATCGCTCGTCATGTCATTTTCAAGCCGTGTCATATCGAGCCCCAATCCGCTAGCGATCTCAAGCGCACGCGCCTTGTCGGCATAACCGCGGTCACTGAGAAGCTTGCGGTGGAATTCGAGATATTTTACTCCGTCACGGTCCTGCATGCGCACGGCGACCGCGACGCGGGCCGCTTCAGCCGAGCCAGGTCCAAGTAGCGGATATTCCTTTAATACAATCTTGAGCTTCGGATCGTCCTTCATCAGAGCGAGCGTGTCGCTAAGTGCGCGCTTGCAGTAACCACAGTTGTAGTCGAAGAACTCAACTAGGGTGACGTCGCCCTGCGGATTGCCGAGAGTGACTTGACGAGTAGAGTTGAACAAGGCCGCCGCATTGGCCTTAATCGCCGCAGACTTGTCGATGCTGGGCGCGGCGTTCGCGTTCGCAGGCCTCCGCCTCTTGATCAATTCGACGATCGCCTCCTGAACCACGCTCGGATTCTTGCTGAGATACTCCTTGACGATGCGCTCGATTTCCGCAGGGTGGTTGGCAAGATAATCCTTGATGATCTCCTCGGTCTCAGGGCGTTGCGTCTGCGCATAGGCTGGCTTCATCGGCAGAAAAAGCGCGAGTACAGCGAACGTGGTGGCAGTAGCGATCAGGCGGATCGGCAAGTTCATTGGCTGTTCCTTCAAGCGGGAATTCCCGCATGTTTTGCGGACCTTTTGCATGCCCTGAACCCGACCGACAGACCTATCGGGAACGCCCGCCAGGCGTTTAAACTGACATTCCGCTTGGATCACTTTGTAAGGGACAGTCATCGGCCAACTCCGGGATTATTAGGGTTTATGGGGTTATTCCCGCTTGGTGTTTTAATTAGAGGTACGGACGGAGCTCCTCTACCTTTAGTAGCGCCTCTGAATATATTTTGGATGATCGCGCCACCTATTGCGTGGTCGATGTTAATGTTGGCTCCGTTGTTCTTTATTTCAGCTTTGGTTCTGGTGCGACGTTTGGCGTGGCCGATGTCAGTGTCGCCACGCGTGTGCGTGCCAGCTTTTGTTAAAGGCACGCATCTGCCGTTACGACCCCGTACCTTGTTTGGACCGCAAGGCTTTGACGGCGTTTGTGTTGAAATGCTTCCGCCGTCTTTTAGCAACGGCACGCAGCTACCGGAGCGATCACGCACCATGTTCGGGCCATCGCAAGGATTCGGAGGCGTTTGTGGTAGCAACATGGGTTTGTCTGGTTCGCCCTGGATCAGCGGAACGCAATTACCGAAGCGACCGCGCACCAAGTTCGGGCCGCAAGGGGGTGCAACACTGGATCGGTTCGGTCCGGGGGGAGCCACGCAACTAGTGCCATCGTTACTCACCACCGTTCCATCGGCGCAGCATTTTCCGTTGGAAGTGAGTGAATTGATCTGACAGCAATTCCCGTCAGCGGTTGTGATCTGCCCTCGCTCAAGTGAGCAACTTGGTATTGGTATCCGCTGCACTGGCCCTCCCACACAGTCCTGGCGGCCGGAGGGATCCGGTATTTGCCAAGCCGAGCAACAGACGCCGCTGCGCGAAAGCCGCTCACGCTTGCAGCACGCTCCATCAGCCTCGGGAATAGAGCCGTCGGCACAACACTGGGGTCCCTGGGTGCGAGAGCGGCGCCCTGGCGGTTGCCCTTCCGTCGATGGTTGACATTGGTTGTTATTTGGCCCGCCCGGCTTCTGGCCCTGCGGACAACATGTGCCGGTCGTAGTCAATTGGCCAGATTGACAGCAGTAGCCATCAGCTGTCGGCGCATAGCCATTGGAGCAGCATAGCGGATCCATGGAACCCGCAGAGCAGCCAGGCAGCGTCGGTATCATGCCGTCGGTCGGAGGCGTCAGGCATTGGCTGTTGTTGGGGCCGCCCGGCGTCTGACCCTGCGGACAACAAATGCCCGTGCGCGTCATCTGACTGGACGGACAGCATACGCCTTGGATCACCTTGCCCGTGAGGCAGCACGACTTAGCACCATTTGGATCGATGTACGCCTTATCGGTATCACAGCAGTAGTTGCTTGCTCCCACCGGCGTCTTGCCGGGAACGCAGGTCGAGCACATTCCACCAGGCTCGAGATCGTTGGGCGAGCAGCATCGGTCATTGATCATTTTGTTTGGTGAAGTGCAGGCAATTGACTTGCAGATCCCGGTGTCTGCCGCCGGCGTCTGGCCGGCGGGACAACAACCGCCGATAACATCGTTCGGCACCTGTCCGCTCGGGCAGCAGGTATGGTCCTGCTTGTTGACCTGACTGGGCGGACAAGGAGGCGAAGGTGTGCACGACTTCGAATTGGGCAAACAAGTCTCTGACGGCTTGCATTGTCCGGTCGTCGGGTCGGGCGTCGACCCAAGTGGGCAACATCTGCCGGTGCTGCTCACGACCGAGCCAGACGCGCAGCACTGGCTCACCGGCCACGCCGTGCCGAGACAGAGCTTGTGGCAGCGGTTGTCGATGTTGCTCACCTGCTGGCCGGGACCGCATTGCAATTGCTGCTGTGTCGGTGCGCAGATGGTGCCGACTTTGGAGATGTTCTGTTTCGACCAGCCAGCCGGGCAAACGGAAGCATTGAAAATCGGAGAGTTTTGCACGCAGCCGAAAATATTCTTGGCGGGATCTGGTTTCCCGCCGCCGATGCATTGCAGTTTGCTCGGGTCACTTAGATCTAAGGTCGTGGGATCAAAACCGAGACCGCAGAATTGTTGGCTCTGGGCATCCATGGCGCCATTCGGACACCACGGCTTGCACTGACCGCTCGCATCCAATGATGTGCCCTTCGGACAGCATTGGAATCCGGGTTTCTTCTGATCAGACGGACAATCGCGCGAGGGCGGCGGCGGCGATGTGCCGGGCCTACTGCCCCACCACTGGCCGAGCATCCAGCCGGGCTGCATCCAGCCGCCGCGTAGGACTGGGCCGCAGACGCGCCAGATGGCGATGTCACCCAGGTGACCGCGCGCCGCGTCATCGTCGAAGCGGTCATCATAGTCGATGAAATAGGCCCTCTCCGGCGGCACGTTCATCGGCCGAATGAGGCCGATCAGGTTGCCCTGCAATCCGTCTACGTTCGGTGGGCCAGTTTGGTTCAGCCGTTCGGTGAGCTTGGGATCGACCGATTTGCGCAGTTGCTCGCCGGTCGACCATAGGAAGCCACCACACGAACTGCGATCGAGCACGCCGTTTGCATCGTAGTTGTAGCCGATGGCAACCCCGCCATTATCATTCTTCAGCTGAAGTGCGAAGCCGATCGCATATTCGTCGGGTGCTGGCTGCCACACCCGCTGCGCGCCCGGATAGGAATCGACGATCGCGTAGCGCAACACACGGCCGATGCCTTCCGGCGTCAGTGCCTCGAAATCATAGGCGCCGATCGGAGCCGGCCGCTCGGCGAGAAACATTCGGCCGTCGTCGTCGAATGTGATTTTCGAGATCTCGGTCGGGCCCGCGGCCGGCGGTACTTCGATCTCGATCGTGGCATCGTTGCGGAACGATCCACCGGGGTCGAGCCCAACTGACCAGATGTGCAAGCCGGCAGCCACCGCGTAATAGAGGCGCCCGGCGCGAATACCAAGGCCAAAGATCAGACGCTCGGGCGGTGCATAGGCCCAGGTCGCGGGATTTGTTGAATCGAAGTGCGGGCTATGAATATCGAGCCGCTTCTTGGCGTCGAAAGGTACCGGCGGCAGGCCCGCTGCTTGTCGGCCTTGGACCCCGTGGTCGAATAGGCCGATCTCGGCTCCATTCATACCAAACCGATGAATCATGCCGGTCTCGCGATCAGCGACGAGCAGACTATTGGAGCCCGGATCGAACACTAACCCACCGAGTGCGGGGCCGGAGTTTGGCACGCCGTTGAGCGTAACATTGGCAAACAGGCTGACGGCGGCGGTCACGCCGTCGATCTTCCAGATCGATCCTGGCCCTCCGGGCGCCGGTCCAAACAGACCGGACATGAAGGTCGCGTTCGGCGCGCCGAGTTTTGTGTGCAGTGGCTGACCGTCCGGGCCCGGCACGACGATCGGCAAGCCATAGGCCGAGGTCGCGGCGATATAGATGTTCGGCGGAACCGCATTGTCGAGCGCGACCGCAAACCCTTGACCGATCTGTGTGGCAGTTACGGTATAGGGCTTCAGCGCTTTGATGAGTTGGGCACGTTGGTACCCATTCATGATTTGTAAATCGATTATGCGCGCCGATGGACCATCAAGATCAATGAATGTCTTATCGGCTGGGACGGTGCCTGCCGTGATCTGGGCGGGGAGTATTGCGCCCGAGAACCCCGTAACAACCGCGTTGCCCGGCGCGAGAATGCCCGTCGGAATATCCTGTGCGACGACGAGATTAGCACTCCACATCAACAACACTGGCGCGAAAAAAATTCGCAGCATCACGATCCGCGGTTGCTTGCGGAGAAGATCAAGAAGTGTGCGAGCAAAACCCATGGCGTTTCGTTATCGCCGTGGCGTTTCGGTTGGCCTCGGTGTCATGTTGGGTATGGGCTTCGAAGGTGTGACCTGCAGATTGATGATTTCGCAGGTATCAACGAAAGCAGACGGATTGGCGTTCGGCCTTTTGCCGGCGGGACAGCAATCGCCGCAGGACGTCACCTGCGAGACCAGACAACATTTTCCGTTCGGCAGCCTGGTCTGACCCGTGGCGCAAGGTGGCAATTCACAGCGGCCGAACGGTCCGCCTTTCAACACTCGGTCGGCGGGACAGCCGCAATTGCAGTTACAGGTCCCGTCGGACTTTCTCGATGACGATTTGAGAATCTGATTGTTCGGGCAGCTGCACTGGCAGGGCGGAAGGCATGTGCCGTTCGCTTGGACGGGCAAACCGTCTGGGCAAAGGCAGATGCGGGAAAGGCCGGACCCTGAACCGGCCGATGTTGACCCTCGTGGACACCGGCATTGCCACTGCGGGACGCCTGCGTCGCTCCAACCGTCGGAAACCATCTGCATTGGCGGCGGGCAAAAACATGCCATGCCGGAGTAGCCAGGATTGGCATAGCTGGCTTCTGAACAAACACCGTCCTTGCAGGGAGGACCCCAATAGTTCCCATCAGCGTAGAATTCCTGCTGCGTACAGTCGACAATCTCGATCGGCTTGGAGGCGTTGTCGCAACTTTTAAAGCCGAAAAACTCATCTAGATCGCACAAGGCATCTTGGGTGCAGCTGCCAACGTCGTTGCCGAGCGGTGACTTAGGCCCTGCTCCATCGAACAGGCACAGGAAGCAATGCCGAGTGGGCCCTGGCGACATCGGACAAACCTATCGCGATTTCTTGCATCACGCCTGCGGACACACCGAGCTTGTCGTCAGTAGCCCCCCAACTGTGACGGCATCGTCGTGCCCAGCGTTGACATCGCTCAGAATACCCCGTGCCTCGCTGCAGAACTGATCTACCTTTCCCTGGCCACTGGCCGATACGCCGGCGAGGGCTCCGGTCATGGCGACGACAGCCCCGCATCCGGCGCCATTGGAGCACGCTGCGGCACACTCAGCAGAGGTTATCGCCCCGACGGCATCTTCTAGGTTGTTCAACAGGTCATCAAAGGTGCAACCCGCCCGCGCCGGTCCGGCGGAGGCAAACGCCAGCATTAGCGCCACGACTGCGCCGCTCAAAATGGTCGATTGAAAATGATAGCTTACCCGCGGCGCGCCCCGGGGCCACAAGTGAAAGCGATGGCGAAGATAAGTTAATCCGCATCTACTTGCGTCAACGCGCTTCTTCAGCATTTTGCTGGATGTTGAATTAGACGCGACGACCAGACCTAAAGCAGCAAATACCGCAATGAGCCGGTTCATGGTTGCCCTCCGTTGGACAACTTAAAGAATTCAGCAGGCGGGCGCTCACGGCACCACCAATTGAACGCAGTTCCATCCTCGAAATATTATTGTGCCCGCCGATGGCATCAGTGCTGCAAATCAAGGGAACGGAGACTTCGGTACGTCGCCGTTTTTGGGCAGCTTTCTCGGCTCATGCGCAGGCTACGAGTTGGAATGAGCGGCCCATATTGATCTAGATCAAATTCACCTAGTTCATTTGTCCTCGGACATCGCGGCGGTAACAGTTGAAATAGCGAACTATATCTAGTGTGGTTCACGTCGCTTCTGCGATGTCCGCGCTATATGTCCGGTCGGCGTTCGCCTCGCAGTCACGATTGTCGGCGTTCCCAAAAGTTTCCCAAAAATACCGCGCTCGGCCGCAGCTTCCCGGTGCGGCTCATGAATGTTGATAATTTGCAAGAGGTTAGTGGTGGGCGCACCAGGGCTCGAACCTGGGACCCGCTG
>CAVYWI010000017.1:0-34511 GCA_963772235.1 uncultured Alphaproteobacteria bacterium | reverse complement strand
GCGCGCGCTTGGCGAAGGCAATCATATTCGCCTGCCGGTCGGCGCTGCCGGTTTCCAGCGTGATCGCGCGCTCGGCGGGGCCGGCGATAGCGATGCAGGTGTGGCCGGCGGCATCGCCGTAACGGTTGCCGGTCGGCCCGGTGGCGCCGGTTTCGCCGAGGCCCCAGGTCGCGTTGTGCCGCTCGCGCACGCGGCGCGCATTCAGTTGGGCATAGGCTTCGGTCGACGGCCGAAGACCTTGCATCTCGGCGTCGCCGATGCCGAGCAGCGCCGCGCGCGCGGTCTTGGTATAGACCACCGCACCGCCGACGAAGTAGGCGGAGGCGCCGGGAATGCTGAGCAAAGCCGCCGCGATCAGGCCGCCGGTCGAGGATTCGGCGACGGCGACGGTTTCCTTGCGCTCGATCAGACGCGCGGCGATTTTTTCCGCCAGCGGAAACAGCGATTGCATTCAAGTTCCTCCATTTCCCAACTGACACAGCACGTGGAACACGCCGACATCGGCGCCTATGAATTCTTTGGAGAACCGCCCGCCGAGCTTTTCCGCTTCACTTTGGCGCAGCGTATCGACCATCAGGCAAGCTTCGATCTTCTTGTCGCCGCCGCGCAGCTTTTCTTCCATCGACACCGGCTGGCCGGCGCGATCGACCGCGCGCCAGATCTCGCACGAGGCAATACTTGCGTCCCGCACCAGAGTTTCGGCGAGCGACGTCGACGCGGCCATGTCCGGCACGTCGTTGAAGCGCGCGGTGACCGCATAGGCGCCACGGAACGCGCCAAGCCGCAGCGTGCGGTGGCAGATGGTGCGGTTCATGTTGATGAAAATTTCCGACATTACCTTCCGCGTCATCGGCGTCGGATGGTCGAGTCGCTCCAGATAGGGTTTCGAGGTCAGCACGGCCGGCGACTCGACCAGATAGAAATTGAAATAGCCGCATGCGCCGGAAATCGCCTGATGGCGCCGGCCGAACAGGAAGCCGGGCACCGCGAGGCGTTCCTGCAAATGCTCGCCCTGGAACCATTGCTCGAATTCGGCCTCGCGGCCGGCGACGCAATCGTTGAAGATCGCCAGGACGCCGAAATCCGCCATGGCTATTTCGCCCGCTCTGTGTCGAGCGCGTGCGCCAGCGCCTTGCGCATCACGTTGGGCAGGGCTTCGCCCGGCAGATCGGCGATCTTCACCCAGCGCGCGCCCTTCGGCGCCGGCGTCGCGCGCGCCACCTCCGCAGTAAACACCGCAAGCTCAAGCGGGAAATGCGTGAACACGTGGCGCACCACGCCGGGCAGCTTGCGCCAATTCGCCATGCCGCGAAAACGCGGCGCGAAACGCAATGCGCGATTTCAAATCGAAATCATGCGACCATTCACTGCCCGGCACTTCGGTCATGGCGCCGAGCAGGCCTTTGTCAGGCCGCGTGCGCAGCAGCACGCGCCCATCGGCGCGCACGGCGACAAACGCGGCGCCGCGGCGCAATTTGCCCTCGCGCTTGGGCGCCTTGCGCGGGAACGTCTCCTGATCGCCGCGCTCGAAAGCGAGACACGACTCGTTCCACGGGCACAACGCGCAGGCCGGCCGCTTGGGCGAGCAAATGGTGGCGCCGAGATCCATCAGCGCCTGGGCGAAATCGCCGGCGCGGCGCGGCGGCAACAACGACGCGGCCAGCCGCTTGATCTCCGGCTTCGCCGCCGGCAATTCCTCCTCAACGGCAAACAGCCGTGTCACCACACGCTCGACATTGCCGTCGACCGGCACCGCCGGCGCATCGAAGGCAATCGCCGCCACCGCCGCCGCGGTGTAGTCGCCGATGCCGGGCAGCGCGCGCAGCGCTTCTCGGTCCGCAGGAAACGTCGCGCCGTGGCGTTCGACCACCGCGCGGGCGCAGGCGTGCAGATTGCGCGCGCGCGCGTAATAGCCGAGCCCGGCCCAGGTCCGCAGCACATCGTCGAGGCTCGCCGCGGCGAGCGCGTTGACCGTCGGCCAGCGCGCCAGAAACTTGGCGTAATAGGGCGCGACCGTCTTCACCGTGGTCTGCTGCAGCATGATTTCCGACAGCCAGACGTGGTACGGATCGGGCGTCTCGCCGCGCCGCGCGCGCCAGGGCAATATCCGGCGGTGGCGGTCGTACCAGGCCAGCAAGTCGACCGCCTCCGGCGCCCTTGCTTTCTTCCGTCGCGGCAATCGGACTGCTACGCTCATGGGCCGACGATGGCACGGGACACCCGGTTCATGAACAAGCCCTCGCGCAGTTTTCCCCGGCCGCTTTCGGACTTCGCCGGCGCGGCCTTGAGCGACAGCCTCAAGGCGCAGGGCTTCGCTTCGACCGAGATCATCGCCCGCTGGGCCGAGATCGTCGGGCCGGAAATCGCCGGCCACAGCGAGCCGATGAAGATCAACTGGCCGCGCACCATGGGGGAGAACGCGCCGGAACCGGCCACGCTGGTGCTGCGGGTGGAAGGCCCCGCAGCGCTCGAAATCCAGCATCTGTCGGCGGTGATCCTGGAGCGGGTCAACCGCTTCTTCGGCTGGCAGGCGATCGGCCGCATCGCCTTGCGCCAGGCCCCGCTGCGCCGGCGCGAGCCGCCTACTCCGCCACCGCCGCCCGACCCGGAGGCCGCCGCCCGCATCGCCGCCAGCCTGCCGGCAATCGAGGACGAAGACCTGCGCCAGGCGCTCGCCCGCCTGGGCGCCGCCATCAAGCGAAAGTGAGGCCTTCGGGTCCCTTGGCAGAACGGCCCGCCATTGCCACAATTGTCGGATCCAGCTAGCCAAGGCCCCGAATCACGGTTTAATCCCACGGAGTTTCAATTGCATATCACCCGACGCGAGTTCTGCCTGAGCACCGCCACCGTCGCGCTTAGCCTCGCCGCGCTCGGCGCCTCCGCGCTGCCCCCGTTCCCGGGCCAAGCGCTGGCGCAAACGGTGCCCATGGCCGAGCTGATGAAACCGGATGCGCTGCCCGACCTCGCTTTGGGCGACGCGAAAGCGCCGGTCACCATCGTCGAATACGCCTCGATGACCTGTCCGCACTGCGCGCATTTCCAGGAGACCACCTTCCCGGAAATCAAGAAGCGCTACATCGATACCGGCAAAGTCCGCTACATCCTGCGCGATTTCCCGCTCGACAACCTGGCGGGCGCGGCCTTCGTGCTTGCGCATTGCGCCGCCAAGGACGATGCGGGCAAATATTATTCCATGGTGGACACGCTGTTCAGCCAGCAACGGCAATGGGCGGTTGAAAAGCCGATTCCGCCGCTGATGGCGATCGCCAAACAGGCCGGCCTTTCCGAGCAGGATTTCGATACCTGCCTGAAGAATCAGAAGGCCTGGGACGCCATGGAAAGCGTGCGTCAGCGCGGCATGAAGCAGTTCAAAGTCGAGTCGACCCCGACTTTTTTCATCAATGGGACGCAAGTCACCGGCGCCGTCTCGATCGAGGAATTTGCCAAGGTCATCGACCCCTATCTCAAGGGCGGATAAGGGTTTTTCGGCGCGGCGAGGGCCTCGCGCAGCCGCCATTTCCGGCCAGGCAGGCTCGAAAGGTCTGGAAAACAACGCTTCGGCGCCGTTGTTCTGTTGCTCAAATGAGCGCGCCGATTCATTCTCCCGCCGATGCGGCATAAGCCGACCAGCCTTCGGGGCCATCCCCCGGACAGGATTACGATTCTGCCGAACGCCAGCCGATGCGGGGCCATGGGCTTTGACCCTGCGCCGCGCATGCGCAGACAAAAAAAGTCGAGACCCCAATTATGAAACTTACGCGGCTGCGCCTGCTCGGGTTCAAGTCGTTCGTCGAGCCGACCGATTTTCTCATCGAGCCGGGCTTGACCGGCGTCGTCGGGCCGAACGGCTGCGGCAAATCCAACCTGGTCGAAGCGCTGCGCTGGGTGATGGGCGAATCCTCCTACAAGTCCATGCGCGCCTCCTCCATGGACGAGGTCATTTTCTCCGGCACCAATAACCGCCCGGCGCGCAACAATGCCGAGGTGGCGATCTCGATCGACAATGCCGAGCGCTCGGCGCCGGCCGCGTTCAACGACGACGACAAGATCGACATTGCGCGGCGCATCGAGCGCGAAGCCGGCTCCACCTATCGCATCAACGGCCGCGAGGTGCGCGCGCGCGACGTGCAGATCCTGTTCGCCGACGCCTCGACCGGCGCGCGCTCGCCGGCGCTGGTGCATCAGGGCCGCATCGGCGAGATCATCCAGGCCAAGCCCGAGCAGCGCCGCCGCGTGCTGGAGGAAGCCGCCGGCGTCGCCGGCCTGCATGCGCGCCGGCACGAGGCCGAACTGCGGCTGAAGGCGGCGGAAACGAACCTGCTGCGCATCGAGGACGTGATCGGCCAGCTCGCCGCCCAGGTCGACGGGCTGAAGAAGCAGGCGCGTCAGGCGATCCGCTATCGCACCGTGTCGGCGCAAGTGCGCAAGTCCGAGGCGATGCTCTACCATCTGCGCTGGGCCGCCGCGACCGCCGAGGTCGCCGAAGCCGAGCACGTCAAGGACGTCTGCGTCCGCGAAGTCGCTGCCCGCGTGGGTGCGGAAGCCGAAGCCTCCAAGCGGCAGGCGCGCGTGTCCGCCGCGCTGCCCGAACTGCGCGAGGCCGAAGCGCGCGCCGGCGCCGCACTGCACCGGCTCAACGTCGCGCTGCAGGACCTCGACCGCGAGGAGCAGCGCGCCAAGGACCGCATCGCCGAGCTCGATCTGCGGCTGGTGCAATTCGCCGCCGACGGCGAGCGCGAGAAGCAGCTCGCCGCCGACGCCGAAGCCGCGCTCGCGCGGCTGGCCGCCGAGGAAGACATGCTGCGCAAGGAAGCGGCCGAAAGCGCCGGCCGCCGCAGCGGCGTCGACGCCAAAGTGGCGGCGGCCGACGGCGAACTCAACGCTGCCGAGAAAATCTTCTCCGATCTCACCACCGCGCTCGCCGACCTCACCGCCCAGCGCCACGCTCACGAGAACGCCGCGCGCGAGCACGGCGAGCGGGTCGCGCGCGTCACCGCCGAAATCGCCGAGATCGAGCGCGAACTCGCGACGATGAGCGCGGACCATGCGCCGCTCGCGGCCGCGGTCGAAGGCGCGCAGGCCGCCCTCACCGAGGCGGAAGCCGCGGCCGTCGCCGCCGAAGCCGCGCACAACAATGCGCGCGCCGACGTGGAAGCCGCGCGTGCCGCTCTCGGCGAATCCGAAAAGCGCGTGCAGCGGCTGGAAACCGAGGCCAAGACGCTCGGCCAGATGCTGTCGCTGGAGACGCGCAACCTGTGGCCGCCGGTGATCGACCATGTCGCGGTCGACAAGGGCTTCGAAAAGGCGCTGGGCGCAGCGCTTGGCGACGATCTCGACGCGCCGGTCGATGCCTCCGCGCCCATGCACTGGTCGAAAGCACCAATCGATCCCAGCGATCCGGCTTTGCCGGCAGGCGCCGAGCCGCTGTCGCGCTTCGTCAAGGCGCCGGAACAGCTTGCCCGCCGGCTGGCGCAGATCGGCGTGGTCGACCGCGAGACCGGCGCGCGGCTCGCCGCGACGCTCAAGACCGGCCAGCGGCTGGTCTCGCGCGAAGGCGATCTGTGGCGCTGGGACGGCTATGTCGCGGCAGCCCACGCCCCGACCGGGGCGGCGCGGCGCCTCGCGCAGCGCAGCCGCCTCGCCGAAATCGACGCCGAACTGGTGACGGCGCGCGCCGAGGTGGACGGCAAGCGCGCAGCGCTCGACGCCGCGAAGGCGGCCTTCGAAGCCGCGGGCCACGCCGAAAGCGAGACGCGCACGCGCGAACGCGACCTCAATCGCCAGGCGGCGCGGCTGTCGGCGCTGGCCGAGGCGCGCACGCGCCTCACCACCAGCCGCGATGAGGCAAGCGCCGCCAAGGCCGAGGCCGAACGCGCGCTCACGGCGCTGGCGCCCGCCGGCGAACTCGAAAGCAAGCTCGCCGCCGTGCGCGACGACATCACGGCCAAGCGCGCGGCGCTCGCCGAGGTGCGCGCCGAGCAGCAGGCGATCGTGCGCGAGGCGGAAATGGCCGACCGGCGGCTGGCGATACTCGCCACCGACAAGGCCGGCTGGATCGGGCGCCGCGACGGCGCGCACAGCCAGATCGCCATCCTCGACCAGCGCATCGCCGAGGCCAAGCGCGACCGCGCCGAACTGGAAAACGCGCCGCAGATTTTCGCCGAGAAGCGCAAAGGCCTGATCGGCGAAGTCGCCAAGGCAGAAGCCGAGCGGCGCGCCTGCGCCGACCGCCTGGCCGGGGCCGAGACCGCGCTCGCGGAAGCCGACCGCGATGCCCGCGCCGCTTTGGAAGCCGCCTCCGCCGCGCGCGAGGAACTGGCCCGCGCCGAGGAGCGTTTCGAAGGCGCCAAGCGCCGGCTCGCCGACATCGGCCGCGAGATCCACGACATGCTGGAGATCGAGCCGGGCAAGGTCGCGGAACTGGCCGAGATCAAAGCGGGTGAGGCGCTCCCCGAACTGACTGAGATCGAAGAAAAGCTGGAGCGGCTGCGCCGCGAGCGCGAGCGGCTGGGCGCGGTCAATCTGCGCGCCGAGGAAGAACTGCGCGAAGTCGAAACCCAGCACACCACGCTCACCACCGAGCGCGACGACCTGGTCGAAGCGATCAAGAAGCTGCGGCTCGGCATCCAGAGCCTCAACCGCGAGGCGCGCGAGCGGCTGCTGTCGTCGTTCGAACAGGTGAACAAGCACTTCCAGCACCTGTTCACGAAGCTGTTCGGCGGCGGCACGGCGGAACTGCAGTTGATCGAAAGCGACGATCCGCTCGAGGCCGGCCTCGAGATCATGGCCAAGCCGCCGGGCAAGAAGCCGGCCACGCTCTCGCTGCTCTCGGGCGGCGAGCAGGCGCTGACCGCGCTGGCGCTGATCTTCGCGGTGTTCCTGACCAATCCGGCGCCGATCTGCGTGCTGGACGAGGTGGACGCGCCGCTCGACGATCACAACGTCGAACGCTTCTGCGACATGCTCGGCGAGATGACCAAGTCGACCGACACGCGCTTCGTCATCATCACCCACAACCCGATCACCATGGCGCGCATGAACCGGCTCTACGGCGTCACCATGGCCGAGCGCGGCGTGTCGCAACTGGTGTCGGTCGATCTGGAAGCCGCGGTGCGGTTCCGCGAGGCGGGTTGAGACGTCCCGCCATCATTCCGGGTTCGCTCGTGTTGCGAGCAACCTGGACTGACCAGGAATAAATTTAAGCCACTGCGGTCGGGCGCCGCCCGTTGATAAGCCGCGGCTCGTCGGCAAGCCAGGCGGAACCCGTCGCCCAGATGTGTTCCTGCCCGCAGGCCGAGCACAGCATGCGCCCAGCGACTTTCGGCAATTTGCGGAACACACTTGGCTCGACCTCGATCGCCGTCGACACCGACTCGCGGGTAATAGGACACCTAATCATCACGGTGCTCATGGCAGACCCCCTTCGATTAATGCAGCCCGGCAACACCGAATGGAACTCTCGCGATCATGGAACCTGCAGATCGTGACCGACTTAAGACCGGCCCCCTGCTTGTGGATAAAGTCTAAGTGATCGCTGCGGAGCCCGGAACCAAACCCCGACGCCGGCGTTATTCGTCCGTACGTTTCAGTCGGGCGGCTCCCCCCTTACCCCCCGAATAGCCGTCTGGCGAAAAGACCTCGGGCTCCGGCCCGGGGTCTTTTTTTTGCAACATCAACCGGTTATGTGGAATTGCGCCGGGCGACTGCGGTTGCGCACAACCCTACCCTGTTGCCGTTGGCGGCGTGCGTACCCATCTAGGCTAGGCTTGTTCCATTCGAACGTTTTTCAGGAGCCGCTACCCATGTCCACCACTGGCTGGATCGTCATCGGCGTCATTGTCGTGATCGTGATCTGGGCGATCAGCGTCTACAACGGCCTCGTCGCCATGCGGCAGAGGACCAACCAAGCCTTCGCCGACATCGACGTGCAACTCAAGCTGCGCCACGACCTGATCCCCAATCTGGTCGAGACGGTAAAGGGCTATGCCGCGCATGAGAGCGGAACCTTGGAGGCCGTCATCCAGGCGCGCAACACCGCTATCGCTGCGCCGGGCGTGGAGCAGAAGGTCGCCGCCGAGAATATGCTCACCGGCGCGCTCGGTAAGCTGTTTGCATTGTCGGAAAATTATCCGAACCTGAAGGCCAACGCGAACTTCCAGCAGTTGCAGAGCGACCTGTCCGACATCGAGAACAAGCTCGCCGCCTCGCGCCGCTTCTTCAACAACGCGGTGCAGGAATACAATACCGGCATCCAGGTCTTCCCGGCCTCGCTGTTCGCCGGCATGTTCGGCTTCGCGCAGCGTCCGTTCTTCGACGTCGGCACCGACCGCACGCAACTCGAACAGGCACCGAGCGTGAAGTTTTGATTTTCCACGTCATGCCCGGCCTTGTGCCGCGGCATCCACGCACTTGGCTGCATAGTCAGGCCTGGATGCCGGGACATGCCCGGCGCATGAGCGACTAAGAACAGACCAATCAATGGCCGCCTACGGTCTCTATACCCACATCCAGTCGAACAAGCGCCGCTCGATCGCGCTGCTGATCGGCCTGTTCTTTCTGGTCTATGTGATGGTGTTCGCCGGCGCGCTGCTGGCCGAGGCGCTCACCGCGCGCGGCTATTACGGCAGCCCGCCGCTCGACTATCTGATCCAGGCCGCCGCGTTCGATTTCGTCAAGGCGCTGCCCTTCGCCACCGTCGGCGCGGTGATCTGGATTTTCATCGCCTACAAATTCCACCAGTCGATGATCGACGCGGTGACCGGGGCGCGCGAGGTCAGCCGGACGGAAGAGCCGCGGCTCTACAATCTCCTGGAAAATCTCTGCATCTCGCGCGGCATCACCATGCCGACGCTGCGCATCGCCGACGACGAGGCGCTCAACGCCTTCGCCACCGGCATGAACGACAAGCAATATTCCATCACCGTGACGCGCGGCCTGATCGAGGCGCTCAACGACCAAGAGATCGAGGCCGTGCTCGGCCACGAGCTTACCCACATCCGCAATGGCGACGTGCGCATGATGGTGATCGCCATGGTGATCGCCGGCGTGCTCGGCTTCTTCGGCGAACTGGTGTTCCGCATCTTCTTCCAAAATATGTTCTGGGGTGGCGGCCGTCGCTCGCGCGACAGCGAACGCGGCGGCGGCGCCGGCGTAGCGATCGTCATCGCAATCGCGCTCATCGCGCTGGTCTGGATTCTGTCGATCGTCATCCGCTTCGCGCTGTCGCGCCAGCGCGAATATCTTGGCCGATTCCGGCTCGGTGGAACTGACCAAGAACCCCGACGCCATGATCTCGGCGCTGCGCAAGATCGAGGGCCGCGGTGAAATCCCCGGCGCCAATTCCGCCGTGATGGAAATGTGCATCGACAATCCGCGCGAGGGCTTCTCCAATATTTTCGACACCCATCCACCGGTCGAAAAACGTGTCGAGGCGCTAGTCAAATTCGCCGGCGGCCACGATCCCGGGCCGCTGGCGCTGGAGCCGCCGGCACAGCAGGCGCAAGTCGAGGATCAGACGGCGCCGGAGGGTCCCTGGAGCGAGCCGCAACAGCCGCCGCAGCAGCAGGGCCCGTGGGGGCCGGAGCAAACGCCCGGCGCGCCTGGACTGGGCGGTCCGTGGGGGCCGCGGCGAAACTAGCTTATGCCCAAGCCAGCCTGCGATGTTGGCAGCCGCCAAATAGCCGGACGCATTGCCAAAAAAAGCGACTGCTACAACGACAAACCGAAAAAAAGCGAAAAAAACGACGCTGTTGTTAGGTCGACATCGCTTTGATGTTGTCAAAAGGTCGCCGTCATCGGCGGCCTTTTGCTTTATTGAATCGCGACCGTGCGGTCAGCGTCAGGCTCGCAGGTCACCTTTCTTCTGCAAATATTCCTCGCGGTTGACTTCGCCACGCGCATAGCGCTGCTCAAGCAAGTCGAGACCGCTGGTAGGTGCTGCGGCCACCTGACGCCCCAAGCGGATCGATGGCGATGAACGCACGAACCAAACCACGGCGCCGGTGAGCAGCACGAAAGCCACCAGCCAGAACACCATGCTGAATCCTCCCATCGAGCCGTAACCATCGCCCATCATTCCCCAGCCGTTACCGTACCCGTACATGGATCAGTCTCCTTGCCGATGAGGTTAAATCAGTTGCCGCAAGGCGCGTTGTAGCCATATCCGCGCCCGGAGTTGGTTTCGTGCCAGCACATGTGATTGCCTCGATAGCCCGCTCTGGGTCCATCGCCGCGATCAGCGGAGCCGTAGCCCATCATATCGGGGCCGTAGCCAGAGCCACCCATCATGCCGTAGCCCGGGCCATAGCCGCGGTGATTACCGTAGTCTGATCGTTTCCCATCATGCCCGGGCTATAGGTTTGAGCTTGTGCCGTAATACCAGCGGCGACCGTTGCGGCCGCGGCCAAGGTCGTGAGCAGCAGAAATTTGCGCATGTTCAATATCCTTCGCGCGCATAGCGCGGTTTGATGTGCAGGTCGTAGTTTGGACCCGAGCAAGATAGATTTAGGTGGATGTTTCGCCACTGATGGCCGCAGTCGCCGCTTGGCATTGAAGTCGCCTTCGACGGCGAAGGGACAACTGCCGTCCGCTTGAATGGTTCCAGCAGCGGATGGTGGAGCGTGCGGACCGAATTCGCGCCTAATGCCCCTCGAATGAAATCAGCGTGCGCACCGGCACGTCGAGCTTACGCAGCTTCTCGGCGCCGCCGAGTTCTGGCAAGTCGATGACGAAGCAGGCCGCCAGCACGTCGGCGCCGAGCTGGCGCAACAGTTTGACCGCCGCCGCCGCGGTGCCGCCGGTGGCGATCAGGTCGTCCACCAGCACCACGCGCTCGCCGGCGACCAGCGCATCGGCGTGCATCTCGATCGTGTCCTCGCCGTATTCCAGCGCGTAGGCCACGCTCACGCGCTTGTGCGGCAGCTTGCCCTTCTTGCGGATCGGCACGAAGCCGGCCGAGACCTGATGCGCCACCGCGCCGCCGAGGATGAAGCCGCGCGCCTCGATGCCGGCGACCTTGTCGATCTTCATGCCGGCCCAGGGCTGCACCAGCTCGTCGACCGCGCGGCGGAACGCGCGCGCATCGCCCAAGAGCGTGGTGATGTCGCGGAACATGATGCCCGGCTTGGGATAGTCGGGGATCGAGCGGATCGAGGCGCGCAGGTCGTTGTCGAAGGCAAAAGACGTCATGGCTCTCTCTTGCAAAGAAACGGAATACCGGCAGCGGGCGCACTGTGGCGAACCGGGAGCGCCGGCGCAACCACATCAACGCATGGCCGGGATCCAACGGACGTCGTTACTTTGCCCTCGGCGAAAGCCGGCATCACCCCGTCTTCAACAGCCTGCCCGCCACCGCATCGAGCTTCTTGAGCAGCGCGGGATCGCGCGCGTCGGGCGCGGTGATCAGCGCAGTGTCGAGCGCACGGTCGGAGCCGATGGGACACGGCTCGTGCTCGCGCGGAAAATCCGCGGCGAGCCGCGCCACCAGCCGCTTGGCGTGCTCGGCGTTCTCCAGCAGCACCTTGATGATGTCCTGCACGGTGACCGCGTCATGGTCGGGATGCCAGCAGTCGAAATCGGTCACCATGGCGACGGTGGCGTAACAAATCTCCGCCTCGCGCGCGAGCTTGGCCTCCGGCATGTTGGTCATGCCGATCACCGAATAGCCGAGCTGCTTGTAGGTCAGGCTCTCGGCGTAGCGTGGAGAACTGCGGGCCCTCCATGCAGACGTAGGTGCCGCCGAATTTCGGCTCGATGCCTTCGAGCAGCGCCGCCTCGCCGATGCGGGCGCGCAGGCGCGGCGATACCGGATGCGCCATCGACACATGCGCGACGCAGCCCTTGCCGAAGAAGGAGCTCTCGCGCTTGTAGGTGCGATCGACGAACTGATCGACCAGGACGAAGGTGCCGGGCGGCAGTTCCTCCTTGAACGAGCCGCAGGCCGACAGCGACACCAGGTCGGTGACGCCGGCGCGCTTCAGGACGTCGATATTGGCGCGGTAGTTGATGTCGGAGGGCGACAGCCGGTGGCCCTTGTCGTGACGCGGCAGAAACACCACCGGAAGGCCGGCGATGTCGCCGATGCGCAAGGCGCCGGACGGCTCGCCCCAGGGGCTCGTAATGCGCTGCTCACGCACGTTTTGCAGTCCCGGCAGATCGTAGATGCCGGAGCCGCCGATGATGCCGAGGACTGCTTTGGTCATGGCCGACTAACCTTCCAAAAAACGAAGGGCCCCGAAAGGGGCCCCGCGTCAAGAAATTTTGTCGCGCACTAGTGCACGTCCGACCACACCTTCTTCTTGGTGAAGTACAGCAGGCCGGCGAACACGATCAGGAAGATGAACACCTGGAAGCCGATGCGCTTGCGCGCGTCGAGGTGCGGCTCGGCCACCCACATCAGGAAGGCCGCGACGTCCTTGCTGTACTGTTGCACGGTCTGCGGCGATCCGTCGTCATAGGTCACCTGCCCGTCCTGCAGCGGCTGCGGCATGGCGGTGTTATGGCCGGGGAAATATTCGTTGTAATGGCCGTTCTCCGGCAGCACGAAGCCCTTCGGCGGGTCCTTGTAGCCGTTGATATAGGCGGCGATGTAGTCCGGCCCCTGCTCCTGGTATTGCGTGACCATGTCGAACACCCACCAGGGGAAGCCGCGGCCGTAGCTGCGCGCCTTGGCCAGCGTCGACATGTCGGGCGGGGCGACGCCATAGGTCGCCTTCGCCGCCAGTTCGTTGGCGAATGGCGGTGGGAAATGATCGGCCAGCCGGCCGGCCCGCTCGATCTGATTGCCCTGGTCGTCGAGGTCCTTGACCTTGTATTCGGCCGCGACCGCCTCGGCCTGCGCTTCGCTGAAGCCGGGGCCGCCTACGTCCGCCAGATTGCGGAATGAAAGCATCTCCGCCGAATGGCAGTTCGCGCAGACCTCGCGGTAGATCTTGAAACCGCGCTGGAGCTGCGCCTGGTCGTATTTGCCGAACGGGCCAGCGAACGACCATTTCAGCCGCGGCGGCGGCACCTGCTCGGTCAGTTGCGCGGAGGCCGGCGCGGCGACGGCGAAAAGCGAGCCGGCCAGGACAAGGGCTAAGATGGTGCGCTGCATGCTCATGACCGTCCTCACGCCTTGGCGCCCAGCACCGATTCCGAAATCGAATTCGGCAGCGGCTTGGTCTTCTCGAAGATGCCGAGCAGCGGCAGCACGATCAGGAAAAAAGCGAAATAGTAGAACGTCAACACGCGGGCGAGGATGACGTAGATGCCCTCCGGCGGCTTGGTGCCAAGCCAGCCGAGCCCGATGCCCGCGATCACGAACAGCCAGAAGAACTGCCGGTACAGCGGCCGATAGCGCGCCGAGCGCACCTTCGACGTATCGAGCCAGGGCAGGAAGGCCAGGATGCCAATCGAGGAGAACAGCGCGATGACGCCGAGCAGCTTGTTCGGGATCGAGCGCAGGATCGCGTAGAACGGCAGGTAGTACCATTCCGGCACGATTTCGGCCGGCGTCACCGCCGGATTGGCCGGGATGTAGTTGTCGGGATGGCCGAGGAAGTTCGGGATGTAGAACACGAACCACGCGTACAACAGGCAGAAGCACACGATCAGGAAACCGTCCTTGACGGTCGCGTAGGGCGTGAACGGCACCGTGTCCTTGTCCGACTTCGGCTCGATACCGGCCGGATTGTTCTGGCCCGTCACGTGCAGCGCCCAGACGTGCAGCACCACCACGCCGGCGATCACGAACGGCAACAGGTAGTGCAGCGCAGTAGAACCGGTTCAGCGTCGGATTGCCGACCGCGAAGCCGCCCCACAGCCAGGTGACGATGGCGTCGCCGACGACGGGAATGGCCGAGAACAGATTGGTGATCACGGTCGCCGCCCAGAAGCTCATCTGGCCCCAGACCAGCACGTAGCCCATGAAGCCGGTGGCCATCATCAGCAGGTAAAGAATGACGCCGAGGATCCACAGCACCTCGCGCGGCTCCTTGTAGGAGCCGTAATACATGCCGCGGAACATGTGGATGTAGACGGCGAGGAAGAACATCGCCGCGCCGTTGGCGTGCAGGTAGCGCAGCAGCCAACCGAAGTTGACGTCGCGCATGATGGCCTCGACCGACTTGAAGGCGAGATCGACCTGCGGCGTGTAGTGCATCGCCAGGATGATGCCGGTGAGTGATCTGCACGCCGAGCATGAACGAGAGGATGCCGCCGAACGTCCACCAGTAGTTCAGGTTGCGCGGCGTCGGATAGGCGATGAACGAGGAATGGATCAGGCCGCCGATCGGCAGCCGCTTCTCGAGCCATTGCAATGCGGGATTGGTCGGCTGGTAGGTCGAATGTCCGCTCATAATCGAACCTTTGAGAACAATCCGTCGCGGATCAGCCGATCCGGATCTTGGTGTCGGAGATGAAGGCGTAGGGCGGCAGGACGAGATTCTTCGGCGCCGGGCCTTTGCGGATGCGGCCGGCGGTGTCGTACTGCGAGCCGTGGCAGGGGCAGAACCAGCCGTCATATTCGCCCTGGTGGGCGAGCGGGATGCAGCCGAGATGGGTGCAGATGCCGATCACGACCAGCCACTGCTCGTGGCCCTTCTTGACGCGTTCGGAATCGGGCTCCGGATCGGGCAGGCTGGCGACATTGACGTTCTTGGCCTCCTCGATCTCCTTCGTCGTGCGATGGAAGATGAAGATCGGCTTCGAACGCCAGAACACCTTGACGATCTGCCCGTCGGCGATCGGCGCCAGATCGATTTCGACCGGCGCGCCCGCGGCAATGGTCGAGGCGTCCGGATTCATTTGCGCGATCAGCGGCACCAGGGCCGCTGCAGCACCCACCGCGCCGACGGCGCCGGTGGCGATATAGAGAAAGTCGCGGCGCGAGTGCTCCGCCGAAGACACGGTCGTCACGTCTTTAGGTCCTCTCCCCCGGCTGGCTTAGTCTTCCGCCCGCGGCTTTAAGCCGGCAGAACAAGTCCCGCGGCGGCGGGGCGGACCGGTTGCGGCAGCCCTGCACAAGTCAGGACGGCGCTGCGGTACCGTTTTATTGGCACCCTTGCGGTAATAGCGCAAGCCCGCTATCCGCGCCGTGCCCATAAGTCGCATAAACCGTTCGTCTAGAGCGGGTTACCACGGGCGCAATTGGAAGATCGACAGGCCGGCCGATGCGGATTGCCCTCTACGAGCCGGACATTCCCCAGAACACCGGGACAATTCTGCGGCTTTGCGCCTGCCTGGGGCTGGAGGCCCATATCATCGAGCCGGCCGGCTTTCCGGTCACCGACCGCGCCTTCCGGCGGGCCGGCATGGATTACCTCGACCGGGTCGCCATCAGCCGCCACGGCTCGTTTCAGGCTTTCGAGGACTGGCGCAGCGCCGAGCGGCTGGACCTGCTGCTGCTGACAACCGCCGCCGAGCGCAGCTACCTCGACCACGGCTACCGGGACGATCAGATCGTGCTGTTCGGCCGCGAAAGCGCCGGTGTGCCGGAGGCAGTCCATGCGGCCGCCGACGTGCGGCTGCGCATTCCCATGCGCGAAGGCCTGCGCTCGCTCAACGTGGCGATGGCCGTGGCGCTGGTAGCCGGCGAGGCGCTGCGGCAGACCGGGGGCTTCCCGCAGTGATAAAATCGCCGCGATGACCCGGTCGCGCCTGATGGCCATTGCCGCACTGCCCGCGCTGCTTGCGTTTGGCACAGGCCGTGCCCATGCCGCGCGCCCGCTGCTCGCCGAATTGCTGGCGCGCGCGCCGATTAAGGCCGGTGAGCCGGCGATGAACCCGCTCGCGCTCGAAGCCTGCCTGCGCCAAGCGAGCGAGCTCGAACGTACCGGCACCGCGATCGACTATGAGATCGCCGCCATCGACCGTGAAACCGCCGAAGCCATGTTCCTGCAGAACCAGATCAACGCCGAAATCCCGATGCTCGGCGGCTATGACGAGCCTGGGCTCAATGCCTTCCAAAAGCGCGTCATCCGCCACGAGGAACTGGCGAAAAAATTCAAGGCCGAATTTCCGCTGTACCAGCAAAAGCAAAAGGCCTACGACGCCGCGGTCGCCGAGTTCGACCGCGACTGCGCGCAGGGCTTTCACGCCGGCGACCTCGGCGCGGTCAAAGCCAAGCTTGGAATCAAGTGATGGACTCTGGACAAATCGAAGCCCGCAAGACCCGCGCACGAACCTGGTTCGAGAGCTTGCGCGACGATATCTGCGCCGCCTTCGAAGCGGTCGAGGATGCGCTGCCGGCCAGCGCACCGCTCGCCGACCGCAAAGCCGGCCGTTTCACGCGCACGCCGTGGTCGCGCACCGACCATTCCGGCGCACCCGGCGGCGGCGGCGTGATGTCGTTGATGCGCGGCCGCGTGTTCGAGAAGGTCGGCGTGCATTGCTCGACCGTCTACGGCGAGTTCGCGCCGGAATTCCGCAAGGAGATTCCCGGCGCCGCCGACGACCCGCGCTTCTGGGCTTCCGGCATTTCGCTGATCGCGCATCCGCAGAACCCGCACGTGCCGGCGGTGCACATGAACACACGCTTCGTTCGTCACCAGCAAGGCCTGGTTCGGCGGCGGCGCCGATCTTACCCCGGTGCTCGATAAACGCCGCACGCAAAGCGATCCCGACAGCGTCGCCTTCCACGCCGCCATGAAAGCGGCCTGCGACGCGCACACCGGCGTCGCGCCCTACGACAAATACAAGAAATGGTGCGACGACTACTTCTTCCTCAAGCACCGCAACGAGATGCGCGGCATCGGCGGCATCTTCTACGATTACCTGGAAACCGACTGGGAGGAGACCTTCGCCTTCACGCAAGCCGTCGGCCGCGCCTTCATCGGCGTCTATCCCGATCTGGTGTGCAAAAACTTCGCCGCGCCCTGGAGCGAGGCCGAGCGCGACGAGCAACTGGTGCGCCGCGGCCGCTATGTCGAGTTCAACCTGCTCTACGATCGCGGCACCATCTTCGGCCTCAAGACCGGCGGCAATGTGGAGTCGATCTTGTCCTCGATGCCGCCGGTGGTGAAGTGGCCTTAACGTAAAGCGGCCGCCACCATCACCGCGCCGCCGAGCAACACCACCGCGTCGAGGATCGCCGTGTGCACGTGCAGCGGCATGCGCTCGACAAACCGCCGCGCCAGAAATGCGCCCGGCAGCGCCATGATGCCGATCAGCAGCGCGAAGGCAACGACCTGCGCGGTGAGCACGCCGGCAAACCCGAATACCGACGTCTTGATCACCCCAATGACGATCGAAACCGCGGCGTCGGTCGCAATCACGCCGGCGCCGCTGACGCCCGCGGCCATCAACAGCGAGAGCAGGATCACGCCGGAGCCGGCCGTGCCGCCGACCACCACGCCATAGCCGACCGAACCGAGCGCCAGCCCGCTATCGCCGACCTGGAAATCGCGTTTCTTCAAATGCCGACGCAGCGGCACGCTCAGGATCAACATGGCGCCAATCACCAGCGCCGCGCCCGCGCTCGACAGCCGCGTATAGCCCCAGGCGCCCAGCACGCAGGTCGGCACCGAACAGGCGAGCACGATCCCGGCGCGGCGGAAGTCGGCGTATTTGAAAAACGCGGTGAGCCGGCTCGTGTTGTTGAACAGCGCCGAGATGGCGATGATCGGCACCACCGGTTCCGCGCCAATCAGCGGCACCAGCACCAGCGGCATCAGCGCGCCGGTCCCGTAGCCGGAAACACCGCCGACGACGGACGCGCACAGGGCAACGCCCGCGACCAGCGCGAGCTGATAAAGCGACACGTGCGCAAAGCCGGAAAGGATGTCCATGAGGTCGGTCGCGGCGGCAGGCGCGTGTCAGGACGCGCCAAGGCTGCCTGCCGTAGCGGGCTACAACGGTCAAGCGGTCGATTGGGGCGGCTGCCGCCGCTGAAGGCCGATAAGTGGCGATTAACCCCGGTGCCGCACGTATCTGGCAGGGCCCGAATGGGCTTTGCGCTCGTTTCTAGTGTGGGCTGGAACTTGTTGCATTGCCGCAACACAGTTGCAAATTGTAGGCAAATCCCGCGTGCGTTTGTTCATTAACATCGACTAGCGCTTGAGCAGCGCCTGCCCAGCGTTTCAATATCGGCCTAGAAATAGGCATTTAATGGGGGTAGGGGCGATGCGTAGCAAAATCCTCACTCTCGTTGCCGCGGCATGCAGCCTCGGCGTCGCGCAGGCCGCTTCGGCCGCCGACCTGCCGGCAAAAATGCCGGTGAAGGCAGCGCTGGCGCCGGTCGTGGCGCCGTACAACTGGAGCGGATTCTACGTCGGCGGCAATGTCGGCTACGGCTGGGGCCAAGCTGGCAGCGACGTTACTCTCACCACTTTCGTCACTACCGGCTTTCTCACTTCCGGCCCTGCTCCGGTCACGATTTCGGATTCGGTGAAGCCGAAGGGAATCATCGGCGGCGCCCAGATCGGCTATAATTGGCAACCGACTCCCAACTGGCTGTTCGGCCTCGAAGCCGACTGGCAGGGCTCCGCGCAAAAAGCCTCCAGCACGCTTCCAGTTCAGTCGTACTTCATCTTTCTTGCCTCGGGGTCGGTTCAGGCGGCCTACGACGCCCGGATCGATTGGTTTGGCACGGTGCGCGGCCGCATCGGCTATACCTTCGACCGTTTCCTGCTCTATGCGACCGGCGGGCTCGCCTATGGCGAAGTCAAGATTGCGGGAACGGTAACGGATAGCGGCACCTTTATTCTCGGTTCGTTCAGCTCGACGGCAGCGTTCGGCGCTTCGCGGGTGAATGCGGGCTGGACCGTCGGCGGCGGGATCGAAGGCGCCTTTTACGGCAACTGGAGTGTGAAAGCCGAATACCTCTATTTGGATCTCGGTTCGCTCGATGCGTCCTCGCCGGGACCCTTCGGGAGCGAACCGGTCACCGCGCACACGCGCTTCACCGACAACATTGTCCGCGTCGGCGTGAACTATCGCTTCGGCGGCGGCCGCTGATCTCAGCGCCTACACCCGGCCCTCAGTGTTAACGGATGCAAACCGGGGCAACACCCCGGGCTTATCGTTTTGACTGCATGATCGTCACCGCGATGGCATCGAGTTCCTCCGGATTTTCCGGAAAGCCTGCGCCAATCCACGCTTCCTCCGCCGCGGCGAGCGCTGAGCCGAGCGCCGGGCCCTTCTCCACGCCGCGCGAGATGAAATCCGCCGCCTTGAGCGGAAACACCGGCGCGTTCCAGCGCTGCGGCAGGCTCGCCAGCGCGTGCCATGTTTCGTCGTGCGCGGTTGCCGGCGAGCGCGCCCAGGCGAGCAGCACGCGGTCGGTGTAAAGCTGCGCGCGCAGGCGATAAAGCAGCGCGCGCGCCGCCTGCTCGCCCGCCGCGGGCGAAATTTGCCGCCAGTGCTCGGCCATCGAGGCCAGCCGCTCGTGCTCGGCATTGGCGAGCCGCAGCTTCTGCCACAGCCGCTCGGCGTCCTCGGCGACCGCGACGGCGAGCGCGCCGAGCCGGCGCACCGCGTTGGGCGCCAAGCCCGCCGCCGCCTCGGCCTTGGCCATGTTCTCGAAGGAGCCGAGATAGCCGACGCTGCCGAGCACGCGCAACAGCACGCCGGAATCGGCCATGGCAATGAGCGTGGGCACGGCGTGCGGCGCCACCACCAGCTTCATCATTTCCATGCGCACGCGCTCGCGCGACAGTTGGTCGAGCCCATCGCGGCCGGCGATGCAGGCGGCGAGGCCTTCGGCGTCTGGATGGCCGCCTTCGCTATAGGCGGCGTGAAAGCGGAAGAAGCGTAAGATTCGCAGATAGTCTTCCGCGATGCGCTTTTGCGGATCGCCGATGAAGCGCACGCGGCGCGCGTCGAGGTCGGCTAAACCGCCGACATAATCGTAGACCGTGCCGTCGCGCGAAGCCGACAGTGCATTGATGGTGAAATCGCGCCGCTCGGCGTCCGTCCGCCAGTCGCGGCCGAAAGCGACCTTGGCGTGGCGGCCGTAAGTCTCCACGTCCTGGCGCAGCGAGGTCACCTCGAACGGGTGTTTGTCGATGACGACGGTGACGGTGCCGTGTTCGATGCCGGTCGGTACCGGCCTGAAGCCAGCGGCGGAGACGCGCCTGACCACCTCTTCAGGTACCGCGGTGGTGGCGACGTCGATTTCCTCGACCGGCATTCCGATCAGCGCATTGCGCACCGCGCCGCCGACCGCACGCGCTTCCTCGCCGTCGCCGTCGAGCACGCCGAGCAAGCGCGGCAGCGGTCCCGTGGAAAGCCAGGCCGCGCCGGCCAGGCTGCGTGAGGTCGCGCCGGCCGTCACCGGGTCTGCCCCGGCACGAATTTGCCGTTCTCGATATGCGCCGGCACGTAAGTGGAGCCCGGCGGCGCGCCGGTGAAATGGGCGAAGTAGATGAAGCTGCCGACCACCAGCAGCAGCGCGGCAATGGAGAGCCAGGCGATGCGCGACAGCGGCCAGGACTCCGCGTCCAAGACGCCGGCTTTGGTCGCCCACAGGAACACCGCGTAGAGCACGAACGGTGCCACGAACAGGGCGATTTCGGTGAAGCCGATGCGGATCATCGGTAAATCCGTTCGTGCAGATTGCGCAGGATACCAGCGGTCACGCCCCAAATGTAGCGCTCGCCGAACGTGATCGCGTAATAGTGCCGCATCATGCCCTGCCATTCGCGCGCATGGCGCTGCACGTTGGCCTGATCCATGACAAAGGCGAGCGGCACCTCAAAAATGGCGTCCACCTCGCCGGTGTTGAGCGTGAGCGCGAAGCCGGGCTTGACCCGCGCGACCACCGGCACGATGCGGTAGCCGAGCGTGGTCATGTAGAGATCGAGATAGCCGAGCGGCTCGACGAAATCGTGCGCGAGGCCGATCTCCTCGTCCGCCTCTCTCAGAGCGGAGGCGAGCGGGCTGTCGTCGCTCTTGTCGATCTTGCCGCCGGGAAACGACACCTGCCCGGGATGGTCCGGCAGATGCTGGGCGCGCTGAGTCAGCAGCACGGTCGGCTCGGCATGATCGACGATCGGCACCAGCACCGCCGCCGGGCGGATCGGCCGCACCGCGGCGATCTTCGCCATTACCGGATCGGCGTCGTGATCGCCGCGCGCCGGCGTAATGTTTGGATCGGCGAGGCCGGCCGGCACGTCGAGCGTGAGCCGGGCACGCGCGCGCGTGAAGAATTCATCCGCCGTCATGGCCTGCGCCGCCCCCGTACCGTGCATTAGCGCCCATTCCAATGAGATTGAACCAATGTGCACTCCTAACATTTTTTGTGGCGCATGATCTTTTCCGAAAACCGGTCCCCACTTTTCGGGATCATGCGCTACGCGAATTCCTTCACCGCGCTCGCCTCGGCCATTGCGAAGAACTCGCCGCCGGAGACGACGCCGAACATCGCCTTGCCGTCAATGGCACGCTCCTCACCGAGTTCGACCAGATCGTAGAACAGCGCGCGCGTCACCTTGGCCCATAGCTCGCGGTGAATAAGCAGATAGGGCTTGAGGCCGCCATTCGCGGCTTGCGGCTCGAAGCGCAGGGCGTGCCCCGGCCCGGCCGCGACCCAGTCGTCGACATTTGTCCTAAAATTGAGAACTTGCCCCCGAGCATCGTGCTCGACCCTAAGCTCGACGGCGAGGAATGGAACTTCTTCGACGATTAAACCGACCTTCTCCACAGGAGTGACCAGGAAATATTTGTCGCCCTCGCGTTTGAGAATCGAGGCGAAAAGCCTGACCAAAGCGGGCCTGCCGATCGGCGTCTTCTGGTAGAACCAAGTACCATCAGCGGCGATCCGCATGTCGATATCGCCGCAAAACGGCGGATTCCACAGGTGAACCGGCGGCGGACCCTTGCGTTTTTCGCCGGTCACCGCTGTCACAATCCCGTCCAGCCCGCCCTGCCCTGTCTTCGCCATTGTTTACCTACGTTATTCAAGCCGCCTCAGGCCTGTTCGCAACTTTGTGACTCAACCAATCAGGCCGCGGAAGATAGCGTAAGCTAGCCCGTAGATTGAGGCAGATTCGGCCCGATTGGCGCAGCAAAATTCGTTCTGGTGTGTTTGTTGCATGGCGCTTCGGTGGGCCCAAAATTCTCCCCTAAGGGCACGCGACGAAAGGACACGAGATCATGGCCTCGGCAAGCGGCGAAAACCTTGAAAAGCTGGAAGATATGATCGTGCGCGCGGCGGAATCGACGGCCGCCCATGTGCGCGCGGCAAAAGCCGCCATCGGCTCCGTGATCTTCGGCCAGGACATTGTCGTCGAGCGGGCGTTGGTCACCGTGCTGTCGGGCGGCCACGCGCTCTTGGTCGGTGTGCCCGGCCTTGCCAAGACCAAGCTGGTAGAGACGATGGGGATCGTGCTCGGCCTCGACGCCAAGCGCGTGCAGTTCACGCCCGATCTGATGCCATCCGACATCCTCGGCACCGAGGTGCTGGAGGAAAGCCCGGGCGGCAAGCGCAGCTTCCGCTTCATCGCCGGACCGGTGTTCTCGCAATTGCTGATGGCCGATGAGATCAACCGAGCAAGTCCGCGCACCCAATCGGCGCTGCTGCAAGCGATGCAGGAGCAGCACGTGACGGTCGCCGGCGCGCGTCACGATCTTCCGAAGCCGTTCCACGTGTTGGCGACGCAAAATCCGCTCGAACAGGAAGGCACCTATCCGCTGCCCGAGGCGCAGCTCGACCGTTTTCTGATGGAAGTGGACGTCGACTATCCGGATATCGAGGCCGAGCGCAAAATTTTGTTCGACACCACCGGCGCGGAAGAAACGCGCGCCAAGGCGGCGATGACCTCCGACGATCTGATCGGCGCGCAACGGCTGGTGCGCCGGCTGCCAGTCGGTGAGTCGGTCATGGAAGCGATCCTCAAGCTGGTGCGCTCGGCGCGTCCGGGTCCGGAGGCCGGCGATCTCGGCAAATTGATTTCCTGGGGCCCGGGCCCGCGCGCCAGCCAAGCGCTGATGCTGGCGGTCCGTGCGCGCGCGCTGCTCGAAGGCCGCTTCGCGCCGTCGGTCGACGACGTGCTCGAACTGGCCGAGCCGGTGCTCAAGCACCGCATGGCGCTGACCTTCGCCGCCCGCGCCGAGGGCGAAACCGTTCCGAACGTGATCGGGCGGCTGAAAACGCGCATCGGATAATCACAGATGGCCGAGCCCAGGCTCAGCGATATCGAGTTCGAGCGCAGTTCGGCAGGCAACCGGCAGCAGCCGCACGCTCGCCGATGCAATGCCGCGGCTTATCCTCGAAGCGCGCCGCGTGGCGGCTACTGTCATCCACGGCTTGCATGGCCGCCGCCGCGCCGGACCGGGCGAGAATTTCTGGCAGTATCGCCGCTTCATGTCGGGCGAGCCCGCCTCCAATGTCGATTGGCGGCGCTCGGCGCGCGACGACCATCTCTACGTGCGCGAGCGCGAATGGGAAGCATCGCACACGGTCTGGATCTGGCCAGACCGTTCGCCGTCGATGGCCTTTGCCTCCGCGCTGGTGACTGACAGCAAGCTCGAGCGCGCGCTGGTGGTGGCCTTCGCCTTGGCCGAAGTGCTGGTGCAGGGCGGCGAACGGGTCGGCATTCCCGGCCTGCTGCGTCCGACCGCCAGCCGCAACGTGATCGACAAGATGGCGCAGGCAATCCTGCACGATCCGCTGGAACGCGCCAGCCTGCCGATGTCGTTTGCGCCCTCGCCGCTCGCCGAGATCGTGATGCTGTCCGATCTGTGGAGCCCGATTGGCGACGTGCAGCAGACCTTGTCGCAACTCTCGGCCACCCGCGCCCATGGCCACGTGGTGCAGATCGTTGATCCGGCCGAGGAAAGCTTCCCTTATTCGGGCCGCGTCGAATTCATAGAACCGGAGGGCGCAGGCTCCGTCACCGCCGGCCGCGCCGAGACCTGGCGCAACGACTACCAAGGCCTGGTGGCGCGCCATCGAACGCAAATCCGCGCCGAGACCGACCGGCTGGGCTGGAGCTTCGCCGTCCATCGCACCGACCGGCCGGCCAGCGAATTGCTGTTGGTGCTGCATTCGCGCATGGGCACGCATATGCACTCCTCGTCGCTGAGCAGCCGCTACACGCCGGCGCAGCCAGGGAGAGTGGCGTGATCGGTTCCTTGTTCGGATCTTTGCCGCTCGGCTTCGCGCAGCCGCTGGTGCTGCTTGGCCTCTTCAGCCTGCCTGTCCTGTGGTGGCTGCTGCGGCTGGTGCCGCCGCGCCCGCGCCGCGTCAACTTCCCACCAACCCGGTTGTTGTTTGAGATCGTGCCCAAGGAGGAAACTCCATCGCGGACTCCTTGGTGGCTGATCCTGCTGCGGCTGACGCTGGCCGCACTGGTCATCATTGCGGCGGCCGGCCCGCTGTGGAACCCGCCGCTCGCCAGCTCGAACCGGGGGGCGCCGCTCTTGATCATGCTCGATGACGGCTGGGGCGCGGCGGCCTCCTGGGACGCCCGGCTGCGCACCGCCGACGAATTGCTCGCGCGCGCCGATGCCGATAATCGCGGCGTCGCCGTGCTGCCGCTGTCAGAGACCGCACGCGATCTCTCTTTGCAGACCGCGGGCGCCGCGCGCGTGCAGATCAAGCAGCTCAAGCCGAAGCCCTACACGATCGACCGCACCGAGGCGCTGCCTTTGCTCGAGCGCTTCCTCAAGGGCGCGCCGGATGTCGAGATCGTCTGGCTCTCCGACGGCGTCGACCTCGGCAAAGGCGGCGAGTTCATCGCCGGCCTGCAGCGCATCGTCGGCGGCCATCCGCTCACGGTGGTTGCGGGCGGCTTGCCTGCCCCGCACGCGCTCGCCGCCGCCGACAACGCGGCCGGCGCGCTGACGGTGAAGGTGCTGCGCGCGCAAACGGGCGGCGCCGATACCGGCTTGGTGAACGCCATCGATCTTAAAGGTTTAACGCTTGGCGAAGCGCCGTTCACGTTCAAAGCCGACGCTCCGGAAGCCGAGGCGGTGATCAATCTGCCGGTCGAAATCCGCAACGACGTGGCGCGGCTGGAGATCGCCGGCGAGCGCTCGGCGGGCGCGGTGCAACTGCTCGACAAGCGCTGGCGCCGGCGCACCGTCGGCATCGTATCCGGCTCGGCGGCCGACCGCTCGCAACCGTTGATCGGCGCCACGTATTACCTGTCGCGCGCGCTCAACCCGTTCGCCGACGTCCGCCTCGCCGAAGGCATCGCGCCGGCCGAAGCGGTGAAGCGTTTCCTCGACCAGCACCTGCCGATGCTGATCCTCGCCGATGTCGGCAACGTCGCCGAGGCGCGCGACCCGCTCGACAAATGGATCGACAATGGCGGCGTGCTGGTGCGCTTTGCCGGTCCGCACCTTGCCGGCGCCGAAGACGACAATTTGGTGCCGGTGAAATTGCGTCATGGCGGCCGTATTTTGGGCGGCAGCCTGAGTTGGGAAAAGCCGCAACAGCTCGCTGCATTCTCGCGCGACGGCCCGTTCGCCGGCATGCCGGTCCCGAACGACGTCACTGTCAGCCGCCAAGTTCTGGCTGAGCCGGATGCGCAACTCACCGACCGCACCTGGGCAACGCTCGCTGACGGCACGCCGCTGGTCACCGCCCAACGCTACGGCAAGGGACTGCTGGTGCTGTTCCATGTGACCGCCGACACCCGCTGGTCGGATCTGCCGTTGTCCGGCACCTTCGTCGACATGCTCCGGCGCATCGTCGCGCTGGCGAACGCGACCGTGACCGTCGACAACGAAGCGACCGGCGAAGGCGCCATCGGCGCCGGGCACGCCAACCAGGCCGTGCCAGCCACCCGCGTGCTCGACGGCTTCGGCGCCTTCTCGGCGCCGCCGCCGACCGCCCGCCCGGTGCCGGCCAATTTCAACGCGCGCGCCAATGCCGATCATCCGCCGGGCTTCTACGGGCCGCCCGAAGGCCTGGTCGCGGTCAATACGCTGGCGCCCAGCGACCGGCCGTCGCCGCTCGATTTCGCACCGCTCAACGCCCGCCTTGACGTCTATCGGCATGGCGAGCCGCTCGACCTGCGCGGCCCGATCTTCCTCGCCGCGCTCGCGCTGCTACTGCTTGACGCGCTGGTAGTGATCGCGCTTTCGGGCGGCTTTGCCAGCATGCTGGCGCGGCGCCGGGTGACGACAACGCTGCTGGCGGCAGGTGTCCTTAGCGCACTGGCCCTGCAACATCCGGCACAGGCGCAACCGGCGCCGCCGCAACCGCCGGCATTGACCGCACAGCAGGAACAATTCGCGATGAAGGCGACGATGCAAACCCATCTCGCCTATATCATCACGGGCGACGCCGACGTCGACGCCGTCAGCAAGGCCGGCCTGCAGGGTCTGACGCTTTTTTTGGCGCAGCGCACCGCGCTGGAAGCCGGCGAGCCGATCGGCCTCGATCCGGCGCGCGACGAGCTCGCCTTTTTCCCGCTGATCTATTGGCCGGTGTCGCCGAGCGCATCGAAGCCCTCGCAGAATGCACTCGATCGCATCGACACCTACATGAAACGCGGCGGCACCGTTCTGTTCGACACCCGCGACGCGATTGACGCGCCGCCCGGTCCGGGCGGCGAGATGCAAGGACCCGGCATGGTGGCGCTGCGCTCAATCCTGTCCTCGCTCGACATCCCGGAGCTTGAGCCTGTGCCGCGCGACCACGTGCTTACCAAGACCTTCTTCCTGCTGCGTGACTTCCCCGGTCGCTTCACCGGCGGCCAGCTCTGGGTCGAGGCGTTACCGGAGGAACAAGAGGAAGACGTCAACCGGCCGGCGCGCGCCGGCGACGGCGTGTCCTCGATCCTGATCACCTCGAACGATCTCGCCGGCGCCTGGGCCATGCGCCCGGACGGCCAACCCATGCTGCCGCTGGTGCCCGGCGAACCGCGCCAGCGCGAATTGGCCTTCCGCGCCGGCGTCAACATCGTGATGTACGCCCTCACCGGCAACTACAAGGCCGACCAGGTGCATATCCCGGCGCTGCTCGAGCGGCTGGGACAGTAGGAGTTCGACGTGAACCTCGGCGTCTCATTCGCTCCGCTGCTGCCGGCCACCTACGTGTGGACGGCCTTCGGCCTAGCGCTGCTGGTTTCGGTCATGCTGCTGCTGGCGCGCAGCCGCGGCGCTGCGACGCGTGCGCTTGCGCTCGGATTGATGGTGCTGGCGCTCGCCAACCCATCGCTGACCAGAGAAGACCGCGATCCCATCCCCTCGGTCGCCGCCGTCATCGTCGACAAGAGCCCAAGCCAGGATTTCGGCGACCGCAACGCGCAGACAGAAGCCGCGCGCGCGACCTTGGTGGAACGGCTCAAGCGCATTCCCGGCCTGGAGGTGCGCGTCGCCGAAGCGGGCGCTGCCGACGGCGAGACCGACGGTACGCGGTTGTTCTCGGCCTTGTCGGCCACGCTCGCCGACGTGCCGCCCGACCGCGTCGCCGGCGCGATCCTGATCACCGACGGCCGCGTACATGACGTGCCGGCCGACGCCGCCGCGCTCGGTTTCGCCGCGCCGCTGCATGCGCTGATTACCGGCCACAAGGACGAGATTGATCGCCGCGTGGTGCTCACGCAAACGCCACGCTTCGGCATCGTCGGGCAATCGCAGACCATCGGCTTCCGCATCGAGGACCAAGGCGCCAAGGCCGGCACCGCCGGAGTTACCGTGCGGCGCGACGGTGAAGTGCTGGAGCAGCGCTTCGTGAACATCGGCACCGACGTCAAGGTGAGCGTGCCGATCCCGCATGCGGGGCAGAACATCGTCGAGGTCGAGGCGGCGCCGCTCGAGGGCGAGCTCACGCAAGTCAACAACCGCGCGGTGATTTCGATCGACGGCGTGCGCGACAAGCTGCGCGTGCTGCTGGTCTCGGGCGAGCCGCACGCCGGCGAGCGCACCTGGCGCAATCTGCTGAAGTCCGACGCCTCGGTCGACCTGGTGCACTTCACGATTCTGCGTCCGCCGGAAAAGCAGGACGGCACGCCGATCAACGAGCTGTCGCTGATCGCGTTTCCGACCCGCGAACTATTTCAGCAGAAGATCTCCGAGTTCCAGTTGATCATCTTCGACCGCTACGCCCGCCAGGGCGTGCTGCCGATGATCTATTTCGACAATATCGCGCGCTATGTGCGCGACGGCGGCGCGGTGTTGATCGCCGCCGGCCCGGACTATGCGAGCCCAACCAGCATCTGGCGCACGCCGCTCGATGCGATCCTGCCGGCGGAGCCGAGCGGCGACGTCACCGAGCAGCCGTTCCGCGCCACCCTTACCGAGGCGGGCAAGCGTCATCCGGTGACGCGCGGGCTGGAAGGATCCGAAAGCAATCCGCCGCATTGGAGCCAGTGGTTCCGCCTGGTCGATACCAAGCGCAATACCGGCACGGCCGTGATGCAGGGCCCCGACGGCAAGCCGCTTTTGGTGCTGGCGCGCGAGGGCGAAGGCCGCGTGGCGCTGCTGTTGTCCGATCACATCTGGCTGTGGGCGCGCGGCTATGAAGGCGGCGGCCCGCATCTCGATCTGCTGCGGCGGCTGTCGCATTGGCTGATGAAGCAGCCCGAACTGGAAGAAGAAGCGCTGCGCCTGATCGTCAAGGGCCACGACATCACCGTGCAGCGCCAGACCATGGCCGACAGCGTCAACGACGTGACGCTCACCTCGCCGACCGGCAAAAGCCGCACGCTGGTCTTGCAGCCGGTCGAGCCGGGCCTGTGGCGTTCGCAGGTCACTGCCAACGAGCTGGGGCTTTGGCGCGCGACCGACGGTAAGCTCACCGCGCTCGCCAATGTGGGGCCGGCCAATCCGCGCGAATTCGCGCAAGTCACCTCGACCACCGACGTACTAGGCGCCTTGGCCAATGCCACCGGCGGCGACGCGCGGCGGCTGGCGGACGGCAATGCGCTCGACGTGCCGCGCGTGGTGCCGGTGCGCAGCGCATCGACGTTCAAGGGCGAGGATTGGATCGGCCTGAAGATGCGCGACGTCAGCGTCGTGCGCGGCATCGGCGTGCTGCCGATTTTTGCCGGCCTGATGGGGCTCTTGCTGCTGGTCGGCTCGCTTGCCGTCACGTGGGTCAGAGAAGGCCGTTAGACTTTTTTATTTTGCGCATGATCTTGTCCGAAAACCGGTTCCCACTTTTCGGGATCATGCGCTTTCCCAATCCGGGCGGATCATCCCACCGACGCCGTCGAAGGCGCCGGGTTTGAGCTCCGCCACCAGCAGCCGCGCCGGATCGACCGGACCCGGCATCTTCACCTGGCCTTTCGGGATGCGCTTGAAGCCGGACTTGCCATAGAACGGCTCGTCGCCTACCAGCACAACCAAAGTATGCCCGGCGGCCTTGGCGTCCTGCAACGCGCGTTCGATGAGTTTGCCGCCGACGCCACGCGCGCGAAACGGCGGCTCGACCGTGAGCGGTCCCAACAGCAGCGCCGGGGAATCGCCGATGCAGATCGGCGTCAGCCGCACCGAGCCGATCAGCAGCGAACCGACCCGCGCGGTGAACGACAGCGCCAGCACATGCTCGCGGCTCTCGCGCAATCGATAGGCGCTTTTCGCATAGCGGCCGGGGCCGAAGGTGCGCTCGTGCAGCCGCTCGATCGCCACCGCATCGGCGAGCGTTTCCGGCAGAATTGTCAGGGCAAGTTCGCTCATTGCCGTGCCGATTAGCACTTGGGTCGATTGAGGTCCATCGCCCGTGGCGCTTTGCACCCGAATTGCCTAGATGTTAGCGACAAAGGCGGAGGTTATCGGCATGGGACAACTGGTTGACGGCGTTTGGCAGCAGGATGGCGTGCGCACCAAGGACGGCCATTTCATCCGGCCGACGCCGCGTTTCCGCAACTGGGTCACCGCCGACGGAAGCCCGGGCCCTTCCGGCGAAGGCGGCTTTGCCGCGGAGGCCGGCCGCTATCATCTCTATGTTTCGCTGTCCTGCCCGTGGGCGCACCGCACCGTCATCTTCCGCAAGCTCAAGGGCCTGGAGAACGTGATCTCGATGTCGACCGTCTCGCCCGACATGCTCAAGGACGGCTGGACCTTCAACAAGGACGAGGGCTCGAGCGGCGACGCGGTCAACGGCAAGAGCAAGCTCAGCGAAATCTACCTGCTGGCCGATCCGAAATATTCCGGCCGCGTCAGCGTGCCGGTGCTGTGGGACAAGAAGCGCAAGACGATCGTCAACAACGAGTCGCCGGAAATCATCCGCATGCTCAATTCGGCGTTCGACGCCTTCACCAACATCAACACCGATTATTATCCGCAAGCCTTGCGCGCGGAGATCGACCGCATCAACGATCTGGTCTATCCGAACATCAACAACGGCGTCTATCGCGCCGGCTTCGCCACCGCGCAAGACGCCTACGAGGCGGCGTTCCGCAACGTGTTCGACACGCTCGACGAGATCGAGCAGATGCTGTCGCAGCACCGCTATCTCGTCGGCAACACGCATCACCGAGGCCGACTGGCGGCTGTTCTGCACGCTGATCCGCTTCGACGCCGTCTATTATTCGCACTTCAAGTGCAACTGGCGGCACATCTACGAATATCCGAACCTGTCGAACTACGTGCGCGATCTCTACCAGGTGCCGGGCGTGGCCGAGACCGTGAGCCTTGAGCAGATCAAGCGGCACTATTACGGCAGCCAGCGGCAGGTGAACCCGACCGGCATCGTGCCGGTCGGCCCGCAACTCGACTTCGCCGCGCCGCACGACCGGGGAAGGTTCAAGTAGCGGCCCCTAGCAGGGCAGAGCGGATTTGCCTTGACCTAACCGCAGCTTTTTCTACCGACCATTGTGGAGATCGGTCGCACGGGACGTGCACAGCGCCGTCCACGCTCGCCCTTCCATCGGGTCGCGGCGTTGCTTAAGAAATCGGTAATTTTCCTCTTATAATATGTTGCAGGTTTTTATAGCACAGGCGGTCCAAAAGTGTCTGAGAAGAGACGCTGGCGTAGGACAGCGCCCAGTGGGGCCGTCCCTCGGGTCGGAAAGATTTTTGTCGGACCCACGAGTCCGATGATCGAATGCCGCGTGGTCGATTTGTCGGCCGGGGGAGCCTGTCTAGAACTGCGGGGATATCACGATCTGCCAAAGAAGTTCGAATTTATTCATGGCAGCACTCGCAGGCCCTGCTATCTGGCCTGGCATCGCGGTTGCCGTCTGGGCGTTAGCTATGAAGAATCATATCAAACGGCAGGGAATTCAAGCGGTCTAAGCCGGTCCACGACCAGCGCGAGTTTTCTTTCCCGACCAAGACGCTAGTCCATCGCCACGCGCACGGGCATGGCCCATGTTCGCTTGTGTCACAAAGCGGACGTGCGCGATCCCACGATTAATGTCCGCTGTCGCGGCGACGAGCGGAGTTGGCGGATTCAATTTTCAAACAGCCAGGTTTCAATCGAGCAAGCGCCATCGCCCGTATTCTTTGCGGCGCCGGGTACGCCGTCGTCCCCCTTCGCCCTTCGGCTCGGCGACAGCCCTTGCCCCCGGCATAAAGCCGAGGGTGTGGCGCGCCGACCGGCGCAGCCATCCTTGATGTGCGCGCACCGTTGCCGATGCGCGGCGCCTTTCGGCGCGCCACTGGCGGCTTTTCTGTCCTCGGGACCGTAGCTTCCGGGCGCGGACCGGGCGGCTTTCGGCTCCCCGATCCGGGCAGGCTTTCGCCGCCCTTCGTCCGCGCCGCGTCCAGCCATTTAAGGCAGCCCCACGTAGTTGGAGCGGACGGTGACCCGAGGCCTCCCGGGAGCGGGGTTACGAGCCCCGCCCGCAGGCGCCGCATCCCCTCCCGCTGTCAGAACGTCTCATGACAACGCCCTCGGAAGGAGAGAACGGATAGGTATATAGTCATATAGGAATTAAGTCAAGTAGGGGAGGGGTCATTGAACGCCAGCAGGGAGCGAAATGTCGGCGCGCATGGGCGAACGAATGTCCGTTATCGGGGGCAAAGCTGACATCGCAGCAAGCTATTGGCATGTCCGCTTCGACCCGAGAGCGGGCTCCCGAGGCCGACTAGCGGTTATGCGACAAGCCGCGCCGTCAGCGAACCCGAGAGTAACTGAAAAACTGCACTGGCGGGAACAGCTTCGCTGAACAGGAAGCCTTGCGCCTGTTGCGCGCCGTATCGAAAGGCCGCATCGGCTTGCGCGTTGGTCTCTACACCTTCGGCCGTAACGCACAAATCCAGCCCTGTGCAGAGACCGAAGATGGCGCGCATAAATATATCGCTCTCGGCGCTTTTGTCGAGTTCACGGATGAAACGCTTGTCAATCTTTAGCTTATCAAACCTCAATTCGTACAAATGAGAGAGGCCAGAATATCCAGTGCCGAAATCGTCAATCACTAATTGAACGCCTGAACTGCGTAGTGTCTGTATCGCGTGGCGCGTAGCCTCTAAATCCATGACGAGCGCGCTTTCGGTAATTTCTGCTTCAAGCCGATGCGCGGGTAGCCCCGCGTCGTTTAGAACGGTAAGAATTTTACCGGCGAAGGTTCTATCCCCAAGTTGAGAAGGCGAGAAATTAAACGATAGCGAAACATGCTCTGGCCATGTCGCTGCGTCGCGACATGCACGCTCGAACAGCGGAACTGCCAACTCGTCAATTAGACCAAGCTCTTCCGCAAGCGGAATAAACGTATCCGGCGTTACTGTGCCGCTCACGGGATGGTGCCACCGAGCTAGACACTCAAAACTAACAATCTGCCTCGATTTCAAGTCAACGAT
This sequence comes from uncultured Alphaproteobacteria bacterium, assembly GCA_963772235.1. Taxonomy (GTDB): domain Bacteria; phylum Pseudomonadota; class Alphaproteobacteria; order Rhizobiales; family Xanthobacteraceae; genus Pseudolabrys. Next base: position 1,895 of record CAVYWI010000017.1, on the reverse strand, counting down.
TGGCTGATAATATGGCCGAATGTCATCGTCTCTGATCGCTGCTCTCAAGTCCCTTTCCAAAAGCGCCCGCTCGCGAACATGCGCGTCCATCTTCGGATCGAAGAAGCAGTACTCCATATGAGTATTTCTGGCGCGAGAAAGCGCAACGTGGGCGCACCGGAGAAGTTCGTCCACGGTCATGTGTCCTCGGCCGGCCTGCGTTATTCCCACATTTGCACCGATACAATGATATTCTATCCCGATCTGAACCGGTTTTTTGACACTCTCAATGAGTGAGCAGGCAACTCTACGCGCGGTTTCAGGATCCGCCCCTGCCACACAAAGTGCAAATTCGTCATCGCCAATCCGTGCGAAGATGTCACCTGAATTAGCACAATCAACTATCCGCGAACCGATTTGCAAAAGCGCCTCATCGCATCCGACGTGGCCATACACCTCGTTGAGCTTTTTAAATTCATTGAGGCCGAGCAACAGAACGCTCATTATATTTTTTGAACTCTTCAACGCGGCGCTCACATCACTTTGGAATTGGCGGCGGTTTGGCAGTTTGGTAAGCGGATCGCGGGTGGAGACCATATAGGCATGCCGCTCGGCAGCAACACGTCTCATTCGTTCGCGTCTTTGGTCCAGAATGCGCCGGATGCTGAAGACGACTAATGCCACGCCGAAGAAATATAAGAATGATGGCGTTCTAAACTGCGATCCGACGATCTTTTGAAGGATCAGGAGTCCGCCCCAGCTCGCGATTAACTTGTACGTAAGAAGAACCACAGAGAAAATTACCAAAGCATCGATAACTTCTCGTGCGGAAGTCGCAGATAAGTCAATGGTAAAGAAACGTTTTGATGTGTTACGCAAAAATCACCTTCTGGAGATCATGTGCGCGGAAAGATGCCGATCAAAACAGCCAGTGCGAGAAAAGTGCGCATAGTTGCCTGACAGAAAAACACGTCAATTTTACTTGTACGTGAATTATGCAATCATTTGTTGAAGATTACGTAAATGTCGCGTGGAAATAATGGCGCTATCAATTTGGTAATCATTCCGATGTCACCAGTTGATGCTGTGGACGGCTCCTCCACCGGCACGGGAGTACCATGAATATGGGCGCGGCCGAAGTTCTTGCAGAAACTGACACGGTCGATAATGACACTTAGCGGACATTCCAATCGCACCCGCATTGGTCCGCTTTGGGGGGCAAAGCGGGCCTTGGCACCACGTAGTGGGCACGAGCCCGCTTTCGCGGGGACGACAACGAACCCTCACCACAACTCACTCACCGCCACGCCGCCGAACACCTCGGCGATGCGGGCGCGGGTGGCGCGGCTGATGCCGTCCGGCAGCGCGTCGAGCGCAAAGAAGCCGTGCGCGACGATTTCATGATTGGGCCGCGGAGGCGTCCTGGCGGAAGTCGCGCACGATGTAGAAGCGCCACGTGGTCGCGCCGCGACGTCCGCTGGTTGAAGAACACGCCGTGCAACAGCGGCGGCGCGGTCAGCAGGATATTGCCCTCCTCGGCGAGCTCGCGCGTGAGCGCCGCGAGCAAGTCTCGCCCGTCTCCACCCCGCCGCCGGGAAGGTGCCAGCCGTCCACGTAGGAGTGCTGGACCAGGAAGATGCGCCCGGTGCCGTCGATCACCATGGCGCGGGCGCCCAGGGTCGCGCGCGCGCGAGAAACGCCAGTAGAAATGCATCAGCCGCCGGATCAGCGGCTCAAGCGCGCGGCGCAGGCGTTGCAATGGCATTCCCCTCGATTGGTACCGCTTCAGTCGCCGCCCGTGTTACCAACAATAGCGCAACGGGACCCTTTCATGACTTGGCCGCTTCTAATATATGAAATCCATCCGCCCGCCGCGGCCAAAGGGGCCCCCTTGAAAAAGTTTTCCGACCTGACCG
>CAVYWI010000016.1:0-16114 GCA_963772235.1 uncultured Alphaproteobacteria bacterium | reverse complement strand
CCCGGCGGCTTTCGCATTGCTTACGTAATGCGCGACATCGCGATCACTGGCACGGCACCGGGCACCGAAATAATGAATGCCGCTCTCGGCGCGTTGAAGGGCATCACGGTGCGCGCGCGGACCGATGCCTCGGGCCTGCCGGTCGCCGTCGAAAATCTCGGCGAGGTGAGAACGGCGATGCACGAGGTCGTCGAGCGGATGGTCGATAACTTCAAGGACAAGCCGAAATTTGCCGATTTGATCAGAGAGATCATGGGTCGCATGGTGACCGCCGACGAGGCCGCCGCGGCGCGCGCTTTTACCGACGCGCTGCCCGCTTTGGCGGCGGGACAGAACACCGGCCTCACGCCCGGCGAGGTCAGGCGAAAGGACGACACGGTCAAAAGCCTGCTCGGCGGCGCGCCGATCAAGTCGGTGCTGACCACGCGCCTGGTGTCGTGGGACAATAGCGCGGGCACGGCGCGCATCGTGCGCACGCGCGAACTGGACCCGGATTCGATCAAGGCGATGACCACAGCCATCGCCGGCAAGTTCGCCGCCGCCGCCGGTGCACCCAGCTCGGAGAAGTTCATGGAGATCGTGAAGCAAATCAGCTTTACGATGAACTCCGAAACGACAATCGACGTCCGCGACGGCATGGCCCGCGCGCTTAAGGCTCACTCCACCATGACCGCGCGAATGATGGGGCACACGTTCCGCAAAGTCGAAACGAAGACTGTGACGGTGACGGAACTGCAATAGGTTCATGCTAGGCGCCGCGCGAGCGCTCCTGCGGCCCGATTGGCGCTGCCGCGTTGGCGCGCGTCGGCTTTATTCGTTGTTCGGCGCCGCCTCGCGGGGCCGGCCCCTTCGGTTTTTTCGGGGGCTCCGCCATCGCCTGCGAATATGGGGCGAGTCCGGCGGCGGGGAAAGGCCCGCCTTACGCCACGGCGGCCGGATGCTAAGCTGGCGGCAAAAGAAGTCAGGGAGGACGCGATGACCACAACCAAACTCACCCGCCGTACGCTCTTGGCTGGCCTTGCGGCCGCGCCGCTTATCGGCACCGCCCGCGCGCAGGCCGACTGGCCGAACCGGCCGGTGCGTGTCTTGGTGCCTTATCCGCCCGCTGGCGGCGCCGACACCACGGCGCGCATCCTCTATGCCAAGGCGGGCGATATCCTGCACCAGCAGTTCATCGTCGAGAACCGCGGCGGCGCCGGCGGCACCATCGGCGAAGCGATCGTCGCCAAGGCCGACCCCGACGGCTACATGCTGCTGCACGACGGCACCGGCATTCTCGGTGAACGGCTCGCTCTATCCGAACCTGTCGTTCGACTACCGCAAGGATTTCGAGCCGGTGTTCCTGGTGTCGCTGGTGCCGAACATTCTCGTCGTCACGCCGTCGCTGCCGGTGACGACGATGGCCGACGTCATCGCCTATATCAAGGCGCAGCCGAACGGCGTCAGTATGGCCTCGTCCGGCAACGGCACGCTGCAGCATCTTTGCCTGGAGATGTTCCGCTTCCAGACCGGGCTCAAGATCAACCACGTGCCCTATCGCGGCGGCGGGCCGGCGCTCACCGACGTGATGTCGGGCCAGGTGAAATTCTTCTTCGCCAATGGCTCCTCGGTGGTCGGCCTGATCAAGGGCGGCAAGCTGAAGCCGATCGCGCATACCGGGAGCGGGCGGCTCGAGAGCCTGCCCGACATTCCGCCGGTGTCCGACACGATTCCCGGCTTTGAGGCCAACGAGTGGAACGGCGTGTTCTTCCCGCACGGCACGCCGAAGCCGATCGTGGCCAAGCTCAACGCCTCGCTCAATGAGGCGCTGGTCTCGCCTGAGGTCAGCGCGCGCTTCAAGCAGCTCAACATCGTGTCGCGCAAGAACACGCCGGAACAGTTCCACGAGTTCGTCGAGGGGCAGATGAAGCTGTGGGGCAAGGTGGTGAAGGACGCCAATATTCATTTGGGCTAAATCCTTGACCCGCGAACCTGTCGCGATCGCCGGCCCGGTGGCGCCGAAAAAGCCGTGCGTCATGCCGCCGCCCGGCGCCTGGGATTCCCACGCCCATGTGTTCGGTCCTGCCGACAAATTCCCCTATGCGCCGGGGCGCGGCTACACGCCGCCCGACGCGCCGGTCGAGAAGTTCATCGCGCTGCTCGATCATAACGGCTGCGAGCGCGGGCTGGTGGTGCAAGGCAACGCGCATGGCTACGACAACGGCGTGGTGCTCGACGCCATCTCGCGTTATCCGCAACGGCTGCGCGGCGTCGCCATCACCGACACGCGCATCAAGCCGGAAACGTTGCGCGACTGGCACAAGCTTGGCATGCGCGGCTTGCGCTTTCATCTATTCGAGAAAAAGCAAAGTTACGTGCGCGGCGTCGGCCTCGACGTGTTCGAGGTGTACCGCAAGACCATGATAGAGCTCGGCTGGGTGATGCAGGTCTTCTGCGACTGGCAGCTGATGGCGGACATGGCGCCCACCTTGCGCGCGATCGCGCGCGACATGCCGGTGATCGTCGATCACTACGGCATGATGGACGCCCCGCGCGGCGTCAACGAGCCGAATTTCCAGGCGCTGGTGAAGCTGGTCGGCGACGGCCGCGTGCATGTGAAAGTCTCGGCGCCGTATCGCATCTCCAGGCAATACCCCGATTATCCCGACGCGCGGCCATTCCACGAGGCGCTGGTCGCTGCCAATCCGGAGCGGCTGATGTGGGGCACCGACTGGCCGCACCCGTCCATCGCCGCCGACGTGATGCCGGACGACGGGCATTTGCTGAATTTGTTTATGGATTGGACGCCGGACGAAGGAATGCGCCGGCATATCTTAGTCGATACGCCGGCGCGGTTGTTCGGTCGGTGAGGGGGCCGGCTTAGTTGGAGATCATCGTGTGGCTGGCCAATTCCACCGTCACCGTGTCGGAATCCGACTGCGCGATCTTGCCCGATCCAACCTGGTGGAAAACAATCTTGAGTTTTTTGTCGTCGACGGTAATCCTGAGATATCCATAGTTGGTATCGTTGTACTTTTCCAAAATGAGCTGTTTGGATTGCACGACCGGATTCTTTGCTTCCAAATAATCCACTGTCGTACCGCTATTCGGTTCCTTGGCGGGCTCCCCTTTTTTGGCGCGAACGAGCGAATTCACGTTGTGGCCGCCATCGCCGCAAACGATGAAGGGCACATCGAACTCCTTGCCGCCGAAATCAATGATTCGCGAATAGCGTTGGTAGTTGTGGGCATGGCCGGACAGAAATGCGTGCGGATAGATGCCGACCTTCTTGCAGATCGTATCGATCTCGCCGAGCATGGCCCAGCTGCTGCTATGGTTGCCGCCGCTACCGCCCGATTTCGGCTTCGGTGAATAGCTGAATGGCGGATGATGGGTTGCCAGCAGGACGGCGCCCTGGAATTTGTCCTTCTTGATCTCATTCAGTTGCGCCTCGAGAAAGTCGAGCTGATAGTCCGGAACGCCGGGCCATCTGGCTTTTCCATCGGTGCCTTTTTCGCTCGATATGACGCCAGGGTCCTCCAGCGCATTGCTGAACAAGGCGATGATGCGCACGAACGGCGCGTCGAGCGTGTAATAGACCCCCGGCTGCGTCATCGCCGTACGATGCAGTGACCCGGCCTCCTTCGTGATTTCCGGAGCTGGCGAACAGAAATTCCTTTGGAATATCGCAAGCGGGGTTTGATCGGGCGGAGTGTCCGGGACGACGAATAAATCGTGATTGCCGGGGATGGCGAAAATCGGCGCAGGATAATTTCGGTATGGATCGTAAAACTGGTCATAGTAATACTGCAATTCGCCGAAATTATAGACGACGTCGCCGAGATGAAAGAGAAACGCCGCACGGTTGTTCTCGTCGGATTGATGGCTGTCGATGGTGACCTGATCGGCGACGCTCAGCTCATTAGGATATTTGCGGGATTCCGATGCGCCTGAATCGCCGAGGAGATGAAATACGATCTTGCCAGCGTCCTTGATCTTCTTCGTCACGCTCGGGCCGTGATTGCCGTAGGCGCCTTCAAGCGTGAACAGCTCGTTATCCGCAAGGCGCGACTTATCGAAGCTGACGACATCCTTCTTCGAAAGGTCGCCGATTTCCTTATACAGTTCGGAGTCGCTCGGATGCTTGGTTCCAAATCCAGTTGGATCAGGCGTCGGATCGTCTTCGGTAAAAATAGGCTCGTGGAAAATCGGTTGGACCATTTTGGCATTGGATTTTCTCGTCATGGCGGTCGCGCTCCCTGCTGCAGCCCGGCATACGAGAGTGCAACTTATACGAGAAAAATGACAGCTTCAAGAACGCTGTCACAGCAACGCAAATCCTCCTATTGTTGGTGCTTCTTACGCCGCCTTCGCCCACAATTGTTTCGACGCGCGCCTTGCGCCTTCGGCGAGGGAAGCGAGCTTCATCCACACGATCTTGGTGTCGACCTGCACGCGGCCGGCAAAGGTGCCGAAGCCGCAATCGACGCCGGCGATCATGTTCTCGCGCCCGACCGCGCTGGCGTAGTTCGCGATACGGTCGGCCACCAGTTCGGGATGCTCGACGAAATTCGAGGTCGAATCGATCACGCCCGGAATGATGATCTTGCCCGCGGGCAATTTCACGTCGCGCCAGATCTTCCATTCGTGCTCGTGGCGCGGATTGGCGCCGGGGAACGACACGGCCTGCGGCCGCGCGCTCAGCACGATGTCGACGATGTCTTTCAGTTCTACGTCGGTGTGATGCGGCGCCACGGTCGAGCCCCAGCACACATGCATGCGCATGCGTTCCGGCGGCAGGTCGCGCACCGCGTGATTAAGCGCGGCGACGTTGACGCCGATGATCTTGCGGAAATCGGCGAGGCTTTTGTCGAGATAGACCATGTGGCGCAGCATCGCCAGGTCGGGGCAATCGAGCTGCAGGATCAGGCCGGCGTCGACGATCGCCTTGTATTCGCGCCGCATCACGTCGGCGAGCGCGAACACGTAGGCTTCCTCGGTCGGGTAATATTTGTTTTTCAGGTAGCGCGCGATCTGCCCGGGCGAGGGCGAGGTCATGAAGAATTCTTCCGCCTTTGGCGCCGGCGAGCGCGGCCTTGGCGGTGTCGATGTCGGCCTGCGCCGCCGGCCAGTCCTTCCAGTCGACCGGGCCGGAGCAGGCCGGGCGATGCTGGAACGGCGAGGCGAATTGCTTGAGCAGCAGCGCCAGCTCGGGAAATTCCTCGTCGCCGGTGCCCATCGGCGCCGCGCTCTCGCCCTCGTAGCCGGTCAGCCGGTCGAGCACGTGCACGGTGTAGTCGGTGCGGCCCTGCTCGCCGTCATTGATGATATCGAGGCCGCATTCGATCTGCTTGCCGACGACATAGCCGACGGCTTCGCGCACGGCGGCCTGCAATTCGGCGCGGCGTGCGCCGGGCTTTTGCTGCTCGGCCAGCAACAGCTCCACGACCTTGGCGGTGCGCGGCAGGCTGCCGGTGTGGGTGGTGAGGATACGGTCCGTGCTGCGTTTCATGGATTTTCCTTGCGCGTGATCTTGTCCGAAAACCGGTTTCCACTTTTCGGGATCGCGCGCTAGAACCCGTGCACCACCTCGGTGACGTGCTCGACATTGGGTGGCGATGCGAAGCAGTGGCCGACCAGCTTGCGCCATTCCTGGAAGTCGGCGGAGCCGCGGAAGTCGACGGTGTGGTTCTCCAGCGTCTCCCATTGCACGAACAGCCGGTAGCGCTGCGGGTTCTCGTGCGAGCGTTGCAGCGTCATGGACTTGCAGCCCTTGGCGCGCTTGAACAGCGGCGTGGCGCTTTTCACGCCGGCCTCGAAGTCTTTTTCCATGCCGGGCTTCACGTCGATCTGGGCGATTTCGGTGATCATGACACCTCCCTTTTATTACGGCCTATCGCACGCCGATCGCATGGATCAGGGCAAGGCTTATGATGGCCAGCACGACGAGCGACAGGGTCACCGCCGTGGTCACGCGCAGGCCTGCTTGTGCCACAACACGAATGTCAACGCCAAGGCCGAGGGCGGCCATGGAAATTGTCGTCAGGATGCCGGCGATAGTGGCGACCGGCTTGACCGCGACATCGGGGATCAACCCGGTGGAGCGCGCCACAGCGACGATGAGGAAGCCGACGATGAACCAGGGCACGAATTGGCTCAGCCCGGCTTTGTATTGCGCGCCGCGCTCCCCGTTTGCAGCGCCCTCAGGGCGCAGGCGAGCCCCAACCAGCGACAGGCCGAAGACGACCGGTCCCAGCATCAGCACCCGCACGAGCTTGACAATGGTGCCCACCTGATTGCTCAGCGCCCCGATCGGCAGTGTCGCCGCCAGCACCTGCGGCACGGCATAGACGGTGAGGCCGGCCAGCACCCCATATTGCGGCAGCGAAAGCTGAAGAACAGGAACGAGGAACGGCAGGGTGAGCACGACAATCACCCCGAGCACGGCGGTGAAGGCGATGGAGGAGGCGATCTCGCTACCGGTGGCGCCGATCACCGGGGCGACGGCGGCGATCGCCGAGTTGCCGCAGATCGAATTGCCGCAGGCCACCAGGACGGATAGACGCCTGGGTAGACGCAAAGCGCGGCAGATCGCGTAACTGGTGCAGATCGCGACGACGACCGTCGCGGCAATGCCGATCAGCAAAGCCGTGCCGAGCGCCAGCACGGCTGTGGCGCTGAGCGACGCACCGAGCAATACGACCGCAATCTCAAGCAGGAGTTTGGCGCTGAACTGGATGCCCTTTTCCCACAGCGGGCCGGGCGTCCAGACCGTGCGTATAGCCACGCCGAGCAGGATCGCCAGCACGAGCGCCTCGAGATAGGCCTCGCCGACCCAATGAACTTCAACAACCTGCAGCACCCAGGCGACGACCGTGATCGCGCAGCAGAACAGGATTCCGGGAAGTCGGTCGATAAGAAAGGAGGGCATTCAACTCGCGGCTCGCGGCGGACATCGGATATCGCCCGCGCGACTCACGCGATGCGGTGGCGGGCATTATGGAGCCTGCGAAGCGCGCTGCAATAGCAAGCCGGGCAACGCAGGCACACCCAGTACCTGGCAATTGTTGCCGCGTTCAAAACGCGCGCATGCGGCGCAACGCCCAATAGCTCGCCGCGCTGGCGATAATCGCCACGACCAGCGCCATCCAGGTGCCGCCGTCCGAATTCTGCCAGGGCAAATCCTTGGTGTTCATGCCGAAGAAGCCGGTCACCAGCGTCGGCGGCAGCAGACAGGCGGTGAGGATCGACAGCGTGAACAGCCGGCGGTTGGTGACTTCCGTCATCTTGGCGGCCATCTCGTCGAGCAACAGCCGCGCCCGCTCTTGCAGCGAACCAACCTCGTGGTCGATGGCGTCGAGCTTCTGCGCCAGCGCGCGCATGGCCAGCGCTACCGCGCCGTGATCGGCCGTCATGCGCGGCTCGATGCGGTGGAACATGCCGCGCAATTGCGACAATTGCCGGTGCACGCGCACCGCCTGCCGCTGGCGGCGGCGCTGATCATGGTCATGGCGCGGATCCCTTCGGCTCGCATGCGTTCGCCTGCGAGTTGGGTCCGCCGTGTATGACAGCACGATGACAGCCCTCGATGCACGCGTCCGCGCGCACCTACTGGCCGGCTCCGCGCCGGCTTTCGGCCGCCGCCTGGCGCAGGCAGTCCGGGCACAGGCAATCTTCGATTTCGCCGGCGCTGGTGAGCGGCAGCCGATAGGGTTCGGCCGCGCACCAGCAATCGCCGGCGAGGCCGCACTCGAAGTCCTTGCCGCAACGCGCGCAGGCGAGGCGGCGTGTCGGAGGCGATGGTGCGGCGCTGGTCATTTGTCACATTGCAGAACCGAATCAGTTCTATGGCAAGCCCCACGCCGACCGTCCCACTGGCCGCTGATCGGCTCCAATGCGATCACGTTGGCGCTGATGCTGCCGATCCTCGCCCTGAAGCTGCGCTACGGGTGAGCGCATGATCCGCGAAAAGTGGAAACTGGTTTTCGGATAAGATCATGCGCAACCGTAAAGGCTGAATTATTGCGGCTCGCCACCGCCGACGTAGCCGCCAATCTTCCAAACGCCGTTATCCTTGACGTAGCAGATCTGGTCGTTGCCGATCGGCGCGATGGAATCGACCGAGACATAACCGATTTTGCCATTCGGCGTGGCGATGCGCAGCCAGGACGGCGGGGTCGATGCGGTCTCCGGCATCAGGCGCACGAAATAGAGGCCGAGCTTCTCGATCACCGGTGCGCTCGACTGCGGCGTCGCATGCGCGGCGATCTCGGTAGACACCGGGTAGCCCCATTCGGTGATGTCGCTGCTGGTCACGGCGAGCAGATCGGCGAAGGCCTTACGGTCGTAGGCCGGCTCGGCCGGCGCGCAGAGGGCGCCGGCACGGCCGGGCACCGGCGAAGCAGTCGGATCCTCGGTGGTGCTCGCCAAGATTTCCCAGCCGGCGCCTTCCTTGTGGTTGAGGCCAAGTGCCGCCGCCAGCACGTCGAAGCCGGCCTTGCGCTTGTTGGCGATGATGCGGCTGTCGCGCTGCCAGAAGAAGCCGCGCGCGACCACCAGCTTCGCCAGGGCGGCGCGGTCCTTGCGCAGGGCGGCTTCGCCGACCTGCTTGCGCAGGGCGTCGAAACTGTCGTCGGCGACCGGCTGCGGCAGTGCGACCGCCACCGGCTTATAGCCGGTCACCGGCTGGTCGCTCTTTTGCGCGGCCGCCGGGGCCGCGGCGGCCAGCAGCAAAGCGGCGCCGGCGGCTATGCAACGAATGTTACGCATCGCCGGCAAAGACTAGCACAGCGCCGATGCGGCGTGAGCCGGGTTGGCCAAGGCCGAACCGAGGCCGGATCCGGGACAATGGCGGGGCCGAGGCGGGAAATAGTGACCGCGGGCGCAAAAAAACGCGGTCCCGGAGAGCAGGGTCAGCCGTCGGGACCGCGAAAAAGGGGTTTACTCGGACTCAACGAGCGACAGAAGCATTGTATGAGTAGCTCGAGCCTGTGACGCGGCGATGACATCCGAATCGCCGCGGCATGGGATATTTGCCGCGCACGCCTGTCATTCCTGAGGACTCCATGCCCGCCATCTCGCCCTACCTGCTGCCGATCCTGTTGCTCGCCGGCTCCAACGTATTCATGACCACCGCCTGGTATTGGCACCTGCGCTTCAAGGAAGTGCCGCTGTTTTATGTCATCCTGCTGAGCTGGGGCATGGCCTTCGTCGAATATTGCCTGGCGGTGCCGGCCAATCGCTATGGCAACGCCGTTTACAACCCGGCGCAATTGAAGACCATCCAGGAGGTGATCACTTTCGTCATTTTTGCGGTGTTCTCCTTGGTCTATCTCAAGCAGCCGATCACCTGGAGCCAGGGCTTCGGCTTCACGCTGATCGCGGCCGGTGCGTTCTTCGTGTTTCACAAGTGGTGAATTATTTTGCCGGCGTCACGCGCAGGATGCGGCCGGCGGCATTGTCGGTGAGCAGATAGAGCGCGCCGTCCGATCCCTGCCGTACATCGCGGATGCGCTCGTGCAGGCCTTGCAGCAGACGCTCTTCCTTCACCGCTTTGTCGCCTTTGAGTTCGAGCCGCGACAGCAACTCGAATTTGAGTGCGCCGTTGATGAGGCTGCCTTTCCAGCCCGGCAACAGGTCGCCGGTGTAGAACGTCATGCCCGACGGCGCGATCGACGGCGTCCAATGCCAGATCGGATCGGTCATGCCGGGCGCGCGCTGCTTGCCGGTGCCGACCGGCGTGCCGTCGTAATTGACGCCGTAGCTGACCACCGGCCAGCCGTAATTCTTGCCTTTCTCGATGATGTTGATCTCGTCGCCGCCTTTGGGGCCGTGCTCCTGCTCCCAGAGTTTGCCGTCGGCGGGATTGAAGGCGAGGCCTTCGGCGTTGCGCAGGCCATAGGCCCAGATTTCCGCCAGTGCGCCTTGCTCTGCCGACAAAGGGATTGTCAGGCGGCACGCTGCCGTCCGGGCGGATGCGCACGATTTTGCCGATGTGGTTGTCGAGCGTCTGCGCCATCTCGGCGGCCGAGAAATGATCGCCGAGGGTGACGAACAGGTTGCCGTCGCCCGCCTGCACCATGCGGCAGCCGATGTTCAGGCCGCTTGAGGCGGGGCCTTGCTGGTGGAAGATCGTCTGCACCGCCACCAGACGCGGAGTCCTGCCATTCTCCTGCAACTGCCCGTGCGCGACGGCGATGCGGCCGCCGCCGCCGTCCGCGTGCTCGGCGTAGCAGAAATAGACGGTGCGATTCTTTTCGAAATCGCGGTCGAGCATCACGTCCATCAGTCCGGCCTGGCTTTGTGCGTAGACTTCCGGGACGCCGGCGATAGGCGGCGACAGTTCGCCTCCGCGCGTGACGATGCGCAGGCGGCCGGACCGCTCGGTCACCAGCATGCGGCCGTCAGGCAGGAAGGCGAGCGACCAGGGATGCACCAGCCCGCCGGCCACCGTCTCGACTTTCAGCTCGCCGGCGGAGGAGGGGAAATGCGGCACCGCCCAAGCGGCGCGCGGCGGCAGCAGCAAGGCGGCCAGCAGCAGAAGATAGCGCATGCCCGTCTCCATAGGTCCCGCGTCAACTATGGGGGATCGTGGAGAGTTCCGACAGGGCTCGGGCTAGTGCTTTTTCGGCTTGTGCGTGGGCATCGTGAATACGGTCAGGCCGCCCATGGCGACGAAGATCAGACCGAGCACCAGCGCCACACCGAACAAGCTGCCTTCATTGCCGACGACATCGCTGACGACGTCAGCGCGCGCGATGCCGACTGACACCACGGTGGCGGCGACAATGGTCGATAGCGCCAGCCCGACGATCGCGACCAACTCGGCGAACGCGGCCGTGCGGCGTTCGTTGCCGAGGCTGCGGCCGGACGGGGGCGCGAAACCGGTACTTCCAATCGGCGTGGGCATCATCAGCCTGTAAACGGAATCACTGGTCTAATTGTTCCATCTTTGGCGCGGCAAGCAGGCGGCCGTTCGACCCCATTGCGGCAAAGCCCGTTAGGAACTGCGGCGTTTTCGTGATTATGGTGAACAAAAGGTAGATGCCCGCTCACTCGGCCGCACTGAGCTTTTCCGGCTGCCATTCCATGGTGACGTGTCCGGGTTCCGCCGCCACGCGGTCGAGCCACCGGCGGGTGGTCGGGAAACGCGCGAGATCGAAGTCACACTGGTTCGCGACGTGGGTGTAGGCGTAGAGCGCAATGTCGGCGATGGTGAAGTGGTCGGCGACGAAAAAGTCGCGGCTGGCGAGATGCATCTCCATGACGCCGAGCGCACGATAGCCGTTTTCCATCCAGTCCTCGAGCGCGTGCCGCTGCAAATCGCGGCCGCCTTTAACCAACGTCAGCCAGAAATAGGCCGCCCCGATATTCGGCTCGAGACTGTGCTGCTCGAAGAACATCCATTGCATGGCTTCGGCGCGGTCGATGCGATCCTCGGGCGCCAACGTGGTGCCGCCGGCGACGTACCAGAGGATCGCGTTCGATTCGGCGAGATAGCGCTCGGGCGCGACCTCAAGCAGCGGCACATGGCCGTTCGGATTCTTGGCGAGGAATTCCGGCGTGCGGCTGGCGCCTTGCAGGATGTCCACTTCCACGAGATCGAACGGAATGCCAAGCCGGGCCAGCGCCAGGCGGACCTTGTAGCTGTTGCCAGAACGCTGATCAGAATAGAGCGTGTACATCCAATACCCCGAAGCGGCCCTCGCGACGATTAGGGCAGACAAAGTCCGGCAATTACAAGGCCGCGCCACGCAATGCGATGCCAAATTCGTGACGCGTTGCAGCAAACATTGCGCGCGAAATACTCATATAAAAAAATATTTATTCCGCGGCCACCCGGTGGGCGCGGGCGTATTCCAACAAAGCGTCGTCGTCGACCGGCACGATCGGGGTGAAATCGCGATGCGCGATGAATTCCGGCCGCGTGAACTTGGTGATGTGATTCGAGCAGGCGCACAGCGTCAGATAGACGATCTTGCGCGGGTAAGGCGTGATGTTGGGCGGCGAGGCGTGCACCAGGTTGCCGTGGAACATCAGCACCGAGCCGGGCTTGCCGGTGGGCGCCACGATGCCGGCGCCGTCGGCGGTTTCCGCTTCGGCGGCGAGCCGCGTCACCGTCTCCTTGTCGAGCGTCCATAAAGGATAGGACGTGGTGAGCTTGTCGTGGCCGGCGGCGAACACGCCTTGCTTGTGGCTTTTCGGAATCAGCAGCAGCGGGCCGTTGATCGGCATCACCTCGTCGAGGAACACCGCGATGTTCATGGCGCGCGCATCCGGCATGCCGTCGTCGCGTTGCCAGGTGCCGTAGTCCTGGTGCCACTGCCACACGTCGCCTTCGAAGGCGGCCTTGGCGTTGAGCTTGAACTGGTGGACGTAGACGTCCTCGCCGAACAATTGCCGCAACGGTTCAACCAGGCGAGGATGGCGTGCCAAGAGCCCGAACACTTCGCTGAAGGTGTGCGCGGCGAAGGCGGTGCGCGGGGCGCCGGTCTTCTCACGCCAGACTTCCGGGCGATCGAGCTTGAGGATGTTCTCTGCTTCGATGCGCAACAGCGCGATCTCTTCTTCCGAGAAGCAGTTGGGGAAAAAGACGTAGCCCTGCTCGTCGAAGGCGCGAAGCTGTTCGGCGTTGAGCTGCATGAGCGGCGCTCCCGGTTACGGTGGCGGCCTTTGAGTCGGCTCTTGCACTCTATTCTAGGGGACGCGCGGCGAAATTCCAAAGTCGCGGCGCGCCGCATTCGTTCATGGCGCGGCGCAGCATAAAAATCATCGCCAGCAACATCATTGGAACTGCTAGCGGAATAAGCGTTGCTTGTGGGATCGAGCGGGCGATGAGCGGAACTATCCACAGGCCGGCAAGAATTGATTTTCGTCAGCGGCGAAACCGCGCACGAAACCGTCGGCGCAGAGGTAAGCGATTGCCGGCGCCAATACCATCAAATCGTAATCGAGACTGTAAGGCGTCGCCAGCAGGCTGCCGATCAACAGGCCGGCGGCCTTGAGCGGATAGGCGGCGGAACTGCGCCATAGCCAGACGAGTGCGGCGGCGAGCGCGAGCGTCGCCCCGATCTGCGCCGCATAGGCGAGCGCGATGCTGCCGCCCCACATGTGTACCGACGCGGATAATCCTGCCGAACCGAACAGTTCATCGGTGCGTCACATTGGGATAAATATCATTCGTCGTAATGGCGGCGAATGAAAGCTTTTTCCCAATGGAGAGGGCCCCTCGGCGGCGGCGGGCCACCGCCATGCGATGACTGCGGCGTTAATGCCGGGGTTCGATCCCGAACGCGCATTAAGCGCTATTTCGCTACCCATTTCAGGCTTCTTTAAGAGATTTCGCGTGTTCTTGTTGCGGCGGCGACGGACCGAAGGCGCGTGACGCCGGAGCAACTCCATGAATGATACCGTTATGCCTCGGATCTCCTTGCCGAGCCTCAGCCGGCTTTGGAATCCGACAGTCTTCCTCTGCATTGCCGGTGTGGTGCTGCCGAACGCCTTGTCGTTGACGGCACTGGCCTTCGGCATCGGGTCGCCACCGCGAACCGCTGCGATTATCGCCTATGCCACCGTCGCGCTGATCACGCGCCTCGTGCCGGCGCCAGTTACCATCGCGCTCTTCCTGGCGACGGCGGCGTATGACGCGGTCGCTACCATCGCGCTGTCATTCAATCTGGCGCCGAGCGAAATCCTCGTCGCGCTGCATCTGACCTCCAATCTCAGGCTGTTCTCCTCGCCGCTCTACGTCGCGATGATTTCCGGCCTTGCCGTTCTGCTCGGCATCAATATCGTCGTGCTGACGCTCAAGAGGGATGTGCTACGGCGCGGCAATCCAGCCGTGATGATGGGGTTGGCGCTATTGTTTGCGATCGCGGATTTTGCCGCCAACACGTCGCCGCAATATCAGTTCGGAACGCTGTTCGCGGCCGGCAAGCCGATGGAGTCGGCGATGGACGACTCCGGTTTCCGTTCAATGGCGCTCAGCGGCAAGAAGAAGCGCGTCGTTCTCGTGGTCGTCGAAGCGCTCGGGCACTTCGTCGATCCGGCGCGTCAATCTATTCTGCTGAGCCCGTTCGAAAATTCGGTGTTGCGTTCGCTTTATAACGTCACCTCCGGCGTCTCCACGTACTACGGATCGACGACGGCCGCCGAGATGCGCGAACTGTGCGACACGCGGGATCCCTATCAAGACATTCTCCACCATAAAAAACTCGATTGCCTGCCGCGTGAGATGAAACACCTGGGCTACGAGACCGTCGCCTTTCACAACTTTACCGGCAACTTCTTCGACCGGCGCGAATGGTATCCGATGGTCGGCTTCGAACGAGAGATGTTCTTCAAGGACATCATGCCGAAGGTGCACCGCCTCTGCGGCGGGCCGTTCCGCGGCCCCTGCGACGCCGACGTCGCGCCGATCATCACGCAGAAATTACGCGAGGCGAAGGGGTCGGCTTTCTTCTACTGGATGACGCTCAGCACGCATGTGCCGATCGCGCCGGGCGAGGGCACGCCGCGGCTTAATTGTGCACATGACGGCGGAAGGATCGGTCAGACGGAAGTCTGCTACATGACCGAACTCTGGATGGATGCCTTCCGAGGCATCTCCCAGATGGCGCGCGATCTTCCCGGGACCGAGATCCTGCTGGTCGGTGATCACGCGCCGCCGCTGTGGTCGCGGGCAGGACGCGATCTCTTCACGCCGGGCAAGGTGACCTGGGTGCGTCTGACGCCGAAGTCCGACAATGTCCGCGTCAGCGAGCAGCAATGAGCGCTGACTCCATGCCGGCTGTCTCGCCCGGGCTCTGGGCGAGCGGCGCATGGCTCACGCGTGGACGCATGACGTTCATGGCGATCGTGATGCTCGCCGGTACCGTTCTGGCATTGGGTTTTCTTTATGTCACCGTGCACGGCACGGTCGATCGCCTCAATCGTCCGCTCGGCACCGACTTCTCCAGCTTCTGGACGGCAGGGCGTATGGCACTCGATGGTCGTGCCGCCCTCGCCTACGACTGGAAGGCGCACTGGGCGATGCAACGGCAGATGCACGGCATCGATCTGTTCTATCCATGGAGCTATCCGCCGGTCTTTCTGCTGGTTGCGGCGCCGCTGGCCGCGTTGCCGTACATCCCCGCGCTGATGGTCTGGCAGATGACGTCGCTGCTGGTGGCGCTCGCGGTGTTCCGGCGGATTCTACCGCAGACGCACGCATTGCTGTTCGCGCTCGGCTTCCCTGGCGTCCTGGTTTGTCTCGGCAATGGCCAGACCGGATTTCTGACCGCGGCGCTGCTGGGTGGTGGCGTGGTCGCGCTGCCGTACCGCCAGGTGCTGGCGGGCGTGTTGTTCGGCCTGCTGGCGTACAAGCCGCAGTTCGGCCTGCTGATCCCGTTCGTTCTGGCCGCCGCGGGCTATTGGCGCGCGATCGGCGCAGCCATGGCGACCGTCGTGCTTTTTGTCGGTGCCACAT
The DNA here is from genome assembly GCA_963772235.1 of uncultured Alphaproteobacteria bacterium. GTDB lineage: Bacteria > Pseudomonadota > Alphaproteobacteria > Rhizobiales > Xanthobacteraceae > Pseudolabrys. Next base: position 669 of record CAVYWI010000016.1, on the reverse strand, counting down.
TCGCGTTGTGGGGTTGGCCCGTTTGGCATGCCTTTCTGACCTCGGTCCCACTGACCGAGTCGATCGTGTTCGAGGCGGGAAGTACCGGGTTCGGGAAATTCCAGAGCATCTTCGCGTGGGTGCGACTATGGGGCGGGCCTCTACCGCTTGCTTACGGCGTGCAGGCTGTCGTGACCCTCGCCGCTCTCGCTGCTTGCGTCTGGGTGTGGCGCAGCCCAACGGCATATCGCCTCAAGGGCGCGGCCTTGCTGACCGGGGCCCTGCTGTCGTCGCCTTATATGCTCGACTACGACCTCATCGCGTTCGGGCTGGCACTTGCGCTCATCGTCGCGCATGGGCTCGAGCGTGGATTCAACCCATGGGAGAAGACCCTGCTGGCGCTCGCCTGGCTGTCCCCGTGCCTCGATCGGTCGGTCGGGGAAGCCGGGTTCCCCTTGGGCTTTCTCACGCTCGCCGCAATTTTCCTTCTGGTCGTCAAACGAGCCGCCTTCGAAGGGGCGCTGACGCCGCCGTACCCGATCTTTACGTGGCTTCGCCGCTGATGACGGGCGGCATGGCCGCATATCAACGCGATTGATGAGCGCATCACGCATTCAGTCTTGCCGTCCGGCGGCCCGAAGACTAGGACAAGCGCGCCCGAAGACCCGAAAAACAGGAGACCTTCGATGG
>CAVYWI010000015.1:0-7004 GCA_963772235.1 uncultured Alphaproteobacteria bacterium | reverse complement strand
TCCAGGCCGTGCTCGACTATGACCGGCGGCTCGCGGAGCGTCTAGGCAGCGAGTAAACCTTGCGCTTCGCTCCTTGCATGCAGCGCCATCGCGATCAGCGCAACGCCGCCGAACACCATATTGATGCCAACCAGAAGTCCGAGCGCCCAGACCGCTGTGCTCGGCAGCCCGGTGACAATCATCACGCACAGCACCAGATCGACCATGCCGCTCAACAGCATGAACTCCCATTGGCCCGACAGCTCGCGCCTGTGGTCGATGGCGAACAAGATGGAGGAAATGCCCTCGATCAGAAAGAATAGGATAAGGACGGCGGTCAGCGTCAGTGGGCCGGCGATCGGCTGGGCCAAGAGCCAGATAGCGGCCAGAATGGCGAGGACCGCCGAGGCCAATGACCACCTGAAGCCAGGCACACCACGCATCCAGAACGTCGTGAACAGCCCGATGACGCCGCTGACCATGAACAGCCAGCCGAACAAAATCGTCTCGGCCAGCGTCGTCAGCGGCGGCACGGCAACGGCGATCAGCCCGAGGATCAGCAAGCCGGCACCTTCGCCCAGATAAAGCCGCCAGTGCTCGTGCATCGCCTTGACGATCTTGCTCTCAACCTCCTCGATATCAGCATTGTCGATATCGGCTTGATCGGCCGGGATATCCGTCCGCATATCTCGCTCCAATTTCCGGCCCCGGCCGGACCGGCGCGGTTTCATTCAGTTTCATTCATATGGTAAGCCATCATCCCCGCAATCACCAAATCCCGATCGTCGCCACACAAACGGGGACCCCGGGCAGCAATTTTCTGATGCTCGCTAAGAACTGGATTCCCGCTTGCGCGGGAATGAGCGGGGGGTGGATTACGGCGCGGCGCGGCGCGCGTGCAGCGCCATGGCGATCAGCGCCGAGCCGCCGAACACCATATTGATTCCGACCAGGAGCCCGATCGCCCAGGCGGCCGTGCTCGGCAGGCCGACGAAGACAAACGTGGCCAGCACCAGATCGACGATGCCGCTCACCAGCATCCAGCCCCATTGGCCGGACAGTTCGCGCCGGTGATCGAGCGCGAACATGATGGAGGCGACGCCTTCCATCACGAAGAAGACGACCAGCACGAGGGTGAGCGAGAACGCCCCCGAGATCGGCCGCGCCAGCAGCAGCAGGCCGACCACGATGCCGAGCACGGCGGAGATCAAAGACCACCAGAAGCCCGGCGCATGGCGCATCATGAACGTGGTCCACAGGCCCACGACGCCGCTGACCAGAAACAGCCAGCCGATGACGATGGTCAACGCCAGGGTAGCGAGCGGCGGCAAGGCAATGGCGGTCGCGCCCAGCACGAGCAGCACGACGCCCTCGACGAGAAACAGCGCCCAATGCTCGTGCAGGGTATTGGCGACCGCGCGTTGAATTCCGGCGATATCGGGTTGGTTGGCGGACATGGCAATCTCCTTTTGCCCCCACACCATCATACCTGTTTTTTAAGAACGCCAGATCAAGCCAGACGGATTATTTTTCCACCCAGTCCGCGCATTTTGGCACGGCGCCGTCAGCGCCCCAGGGCTGAATCGGCACGGTCGAGGTAGAATTTTTCGGCGAGCCTTCAATCAAGCGGTCGCTGTAAACCATATAAACCAACACGTTGCGCTTGGTGTCGCAGCCGCGCACGATCTGCATCTTCTTGAAGAACAACGAGCGGCGCTTGCGGAAGACGTCCTCGCCTTGCGCGAACTTGGCCTTGAAATGGATCGGCCCGATCTGCCGGCAGGCGAGCGAAATGTCGGAGACTTCCTCGGCGACGCCGATCCAGCCTTTCAGGCCGCCGCGCTCGGGCACGGTGAAATGACAGGCCACGCCGTCGACCTCGGGATCGTCTAGCCCGTAGGTGGCAAGTTTGTCGTTCGGCGTCAGCCACTTGAACACCGTCGAGCGTTTGAAGATGAGATCAGGCTCGTCGGCTGCGGCGGCTGGCAGCGCATTCAGCGCGACGAAGCCGGCGGCGAGCCAAGCGAATAATGCGCGCAAGAAACCCTCCATGGTGTTTCCTGCGAGATAGGAATTGCGTTGAGCCGGCGGAAGGGGCGCGGCAAGCACCCCTTCCGCAATCGCTAGTGGATCCAGGGAAAGAGATTGGCGGGGAAATCGACCGCGGAGTGCCGCGGCGGCTCCTTGCGAAAATCCGGCCGCGGACTGGTCTCCAGTTCGACCACTTTGCGGTAGAGATGCCAGGTCGCGTGTCCAAGCACCGGCAGGACCACCGTCAGCCCGAGGAAAAACGGCAGCGAGCCGAGGGCCAGCAAGACCGCGACGATCAGACCCCAGGTCGCCATGACCAGCGGATTTTCCGCAACCGCCCGGATCGATGTCAGCAGTGCCACCGCCGCACCGACATCGCGATCGAGCAGCAAGGGGAACGAGACCACGCTGATCGTCAGCACGACGACGGCAAAACAGAGGCCGACGGCGTTGCCGACGATAATCAGATTCCAGCCGGCCTGCGTGGTCAGCACTTCATGGATGAAGCTCGCGAACGATGCAGGCGACGCATAGCCGAAATCCGCCACATAGATCGCGTTGGCGATCGCGAGCCAAACGCCGACAACCAACAGCAGCAGAATGCCGAGCGCGGCAATGGCCCCGATCGACGACGACCGCAACACATCGAAGGCGTGGGTCGCCGACCCGTCCAAGCCGGCTTCGCGGCGCCGGCTCAGCTCATAGAGTCCGAGCGCGGCCAACGGCCCGATCAGAGCGAAACTGCTCGCTAATGGATAAAGGAGAGGCAAGATCGAGTAGCCGAATGCCAGCCGCGCCAGCAGCAAGCCGATGATCGGATAGATCGCGCACAGGAACATGGCGTGCGTCGGCATCGCCGTGAAATCGTCGACGCCCTTGGCGAGCGCGTCCTTGAGATCGGCGACGCCGATGCGCCGAATGGACAATTGCGCCGGAGTTGCACCAGCGCCGAGCAGGATGTGCGAATGCGCCATGATGGCCTCCTGAAACCCGGTGTTCAGGTGGACGCGGCACGCGTTGAAATGACGAAGAAACCGTTCGCCGGCTCCGGTCGTCCCAACGAGCCACGAATGAGCTAGCTTAACTCAGGCTGGCGATTTCCGTTCCTCAAAACTGCGTGTGCGGGCGGCGATACCGCTCACGCCCACAGGCGCTCGTTCTCCAGACCCTTGTAGATGCCGGCGACGTAGTCGCCGTAGCCGTTGAACAGCAGCGTCGGCCGGCGCTCGCCGGTGCCGATCACCTCCTCGCTCGCCTGGCTCCAGCGCGGATGCGGCACCGCCGGATTGACGTTGGCCCAGAAGCCGTATTCGGAAGCCTGCAAGGCTTCCCAATAGCCCTTCGGCCGCTGCTCGACGAAGCTGAAGCGCACGATCGACTTGATCGACTTGAAGCCGTATTTCCACGGCACCGCCAGCCGCAACGGCGCGCCGTGCTGCTTGCTCATCGGATGGCCGTAGGCGCCGGTGGCGATGAAGGCGAGTTCGTTGGTCGCCTCCGCCATGGTGAGGCCTTCGACATAAGGCCAGGGGATACCAGGTCATGCCGCTGCGCCGGGCGCGACCTTCGGGTTCATGAAGGTTTCCATGCGCACGATACTTCGCCGAGCCGAGCGGCTTGGCGAGCTCGACCAGCTTGGCGAGCGGGAACCCGGTCCAGGCGATCGCCATGCTCCAGGCTTCGACGCAGCGGTGGCGGTAGGTGCGCTCCTCCAGCGTCATCTTGCGGATGAGATCGTCGATGCCGATCTCGAACGGCTTCTCCACCATGCCGTCGATCTTGACCGTCCACGGCCGGATCGGCAGCAGCTTGCGCCTGCTCGGAGACTTCCTTCGACGAGTTGAACTCGTAGAAATTGTTGTAGTGGTCGTTGATCTTCTCGTCGGTGATCGGGCGGTCGAGCGTGTATGTCTCGTTGCGCTTGGCCGGATAGAGGTCGGCGGTCGGGTCCGGCAGCGTGGCGAGATCGGTGACGCGCTGCGCGGCGGCGATCGCCCGGCGCCAGCGCCAGCGCGCTCGCGCCGCCCGCCAGAAATGCCGCGGCGATTGAAGAACAGATGCTCGGGCGTGGCGAGGCGTTCGGGAATTTCCCAGCCGCGGCGGCGGATGACGTGCATGGCAGCACCCTCTCGGAATCGTGGCTCAAGGGGTAAAGCGCGACGCCGTCACAGGCAAGTCACGGATGCGGGAGCGGTTCTACTCCGCCGCCCGCGTCGCCGCGATGATCTGGTCGGCCGTGCGTCCCGTCAGTTCGGCCATGTGGTCGAACTTGAAGGTGAACGAGCCGACGCCGGCGGTGGCCGAGCGCACCTCGATGATGAGGTCGCCGATCTCGGCTTCCGCCATCTGCGCGCGCACCGTGTCCCAGCCCGGCCAGCCCTCGCGGGTGTCGAAGCCGAGGATCTGGCCGCGCCGTCCCGACAGGATGGCGTTCATCTTGGCGGTGGCGTCGGTCGGGCAGACGATCTCGACCAGATGGATCGGCTCCAGCAGCACCGGCTGGCACTGCGGCAGGCCTTCGGCGATGCCGATGCGGCCGGCGATGCGGAACGCCATGTCGGAGGAATCCACCGTGTGGTAGGAGCCGTCGATCAGCGCCACCGGGATATCGACCACCGGGAAGCCGAGCGGGCCGTGCTTGAGCCCGTCGAGCACGCCCTCCTCCACCGCCGGGATGTAGTTGCGCGGCACCACGCCGCCGGTGATGCGGTCCTCGAACTTGAAGCCGGAGCCGCGCGGCAGCGGCTTGATCTCCAGCACGGTGTCGCCGAACTGGCCGTGGCCGCCGGACTGCTTCTTGTGCCGGCCGCGCACGGTGACCGGCTTGCGGATGGTCTCGCGGTAGCCGACCGTCGGCGGCCGCGTCGAAACCGGCACCGCGTAACGGTCGCCGAGCCGCTCGGCCGCCACGCGCAGATGCATCTCGCCCTGGCCCCAGATCACCACCTCGTGGTTCTCGGCGTTGTGCACGACGCTGAGCGAGGGGTCCTCCTCGGTCAGCTTGGTGAAGGCGGCGCCGAGCTTGACGTCGTCCTTGCGCTCCTTGGCCTGCACCGCCAGCGCGAGCACCGGCGCATAGGGCTTCACCTCGACCAGCGCCGCATGCGCCTGCTTGCCGGAGGACAGCGTGTCGCCGGTCTTGGCGTGATCGAGCTTGCCGAAGGCGACGGTCTCGCCGGCCACGGCCTGCCCGCGCTTCTCGAAGTGCTGGCCCATGACCTTGAACACGCCGGACACCCGGCCGGCCTCGCCTTCCGGCGTATTGAAGGTGGTGCCGTCGCCGGCTTGCCCTGCCAGCAGACGCGCGACCGACATCTTGCCGCCGTGGGTCGTGTGGAAGGTCTTGAGCACCAGCGCCAGCGGATCGTTGCCGGCCTCGGCGCCGAGGCGCGCGACGGTCTCGGCCACGCCGGGCGCTTCGTGGCGCAGCGCCTTGAGCAGGCGCAGCACGCCGTTACTGCGGGTCGCGACGCCGAGCAGAACCGGGACGACCAGGCGATCGCGCAATTCCTTGGCGAGATCGTCGAACACCTTGTCGCGCGGCGGCTGGATGTCCTCGAGCAACTGCTCCATCAGCTCGTCGTCGTGATCGGCCAGCGTCTCCAGCATGGTGAAGCGCGCTTCCTTCTCGCGCTCGGCGTCCTCGCCCTTCAGCTCGATGACCTCGGACGCCGCGTGCTCCTTGTAGACATGGGCGCGCTCGAGCGCGAGATCGACGAAACCGGCAATGAGGTCGCCGTTCCAGATCGGAATCTGGCGCAGCAGCAGCGGCACGCGCGACGCCGGCTGCAGCAGCTTGAGCGTCTCGCGCACGCGCTTGTCGGCCTTGTCGATCTTGTTGAGGAACAGGAAGTGCGGAATGTTGTGGTCTTCCAGTTCGCGCAGGATCAATTGCAGCTGCGGGACCTTCTTTTCGTCGGCCTCGCAGACCACGACCGCCGCGTCGACCGCCGGCAGCGCCGCGCGCATGTCATGGATGAATTCGACCGAGCCGGGGCAATCGATGAAGGTGTAGCTGTCGCCCATGAACGTGGTGGTGGCGACCGAAGCTTCGACGCTCATCTTGTGACTGCGGGCTTCCTTGCTGGCGTCGCCGACGGTGGTACCCGCATCCACCGTGCCTTGCCGCTGCACCGCGTCGGTGCGCGCGAGAATTGCTTCTAACAGTGTGGTCTTGCCGCTTTGGAATGGGCCCACCAGCGCAATGCACCGTGGACCCCTGGGACCCGTGCCATTCTGTCCCATAATACCTCCCTTGCCGGCCGGGAGGTCGGACCAATATCCCGGCCCTGTCACGGTATCGTCTCAGTTGGCAGCGCGACTGGCAAGAGGCGAAGATGCACCAAACGAAACGGCCGCCCGCAGGCGGCCGTCAATGCCGTCGTGAAGTTTTCGTTCAGTGCGCCGGCCGCAATTCGAGCGAGGCGACGCCGGCCGCGAGGTTGAGACCGGTCTGGCCCGTCACCGACAGAGGTTGCAGCGCGACCGTGCGATTGGAGCCGCCGACCAGCGCGTTGCCGCCGAGACCGACCGCGATCGTCGCTTCAGCCGTCGCACCGGTATAAACGCCGGCAAGCGCGCCGGGACCGTACGACGACGGCGCGTAGACCGCCCACACCATCTGACCGGCCGACGTTGCGCCGATGTCGAGACCCAATTTGGTGATGGTGCCGATATATGCCTCGGCCGGGCCGGGCAGACTCGGACTGAACAGGCACTGCACGCCCTTCCTCGAGCCGATGATCATGCCGAGGCCGCCGGACACATCGCACACCAGCGTGCCAGCCTTGATTCGATCTTGCGCGGCCGCGCCGCCGATCGCCGTGACGAAACCAAATGCCATAATGCCTAAGCTCAAGAAAATGCGACGCATGCGAATCCCCCTTTCTGACTATGTCTTGATCGCGCAACAGTGAGCGGAACTCGGCGCGGAGTCAAAAGAAGAACTGCCGCAGGTCCGGTATATCGATAGAGCGTCCGGCGAGCAGGCTGCC
>CAVYWI010000014.1:0-82139 GCA_963772235.1 uncultured Alphaproteobacteria bacterium | reverse complement strand
GAGCAGAGAGGACAAGAAACGGCACTATGTTCAAGCTGCATCGTATTGAAGGTTATGCAATTATTTCTGAGGACGGCATGCTCGCGAATGCGGAAGGTATCATGCCGGACTCACTCAAGTTTGAAGCAGACAAAGTCTTCTTCGAACGGGGGCTCGATGGGGTCGATGTAGTAGTGCATGGACGCCACTCCCAAGAATATCAAAGGCATTCTGATTTGCGGCGCCGATTGATTCTGACCCGTAAAGTCTCGGCCATATCGGCCGACCCGTCGAATAAGAAGGCCATATTGTGGAATCCCGCCGGAGCTTCGTTAGAGCAAGCCATGACCGTATTGGGAGTGCCGGACGGCAGCGTAGGCGTCATAGGCGGAACGGAGGTGTTCGGAATATTTCTGGACCGTTACGACGTTTTCTACCTGTCGCGGGCGCCTGGCGTGTGGCTGCCAGGTGGCCGACCAGTTTTCCCCGAGGTGCCCGCGCGAACCCCAGAGGAAGTGCTTGAAAGCCACGGGCTCAACCGCGGACAGCGGCAGGTGCTTGATACGGAAAAAGGCTTAGCGGTCGTTAGTTGGTACCGGTCGTTAAAGGGAGAATAGAAGGACTGCGTGGATCGGAAGGCGGCAATGCCACGCCATGATTTCTCGCAGCTTCTTTGGAAACTTGTAGTCCGGAACAATCCGCGTACTTCTCTGCGGTGCGACCAAAAGGTGATCGCGCGCCGGGGCCCGGGATGCGCGCCAGATCTACTAACTTGGTAGCTTGGGCTCGGGCTGTATCGTTTGAGGCCGAATTGAATTCAGCCTGCGAATCCGCCAAATTCGCGGGCGGTAGCGGATCGAGTCGCAGGCGAAGGGCGGTGCAATCGATCCCCAATGTTCGGCCGGCGCTCGTAGTTCTTCCGCTCACATAACATTTTGCAGAAGCAGCAATAGGCCACCCAGTACGCCGATATTGGCGAAGAATCCATTCTGCATGCCGGTTCGTTTCATCGGATCGTCCATTTCCCAGAAGCGCAACAGCAGCAGTGAGGCAATTACGGTGAATACAATCAGGCAAAGCACCCCAATTTGCGGATGCCAGTTGGCAAGAACTAGCGCACAGCCGACCGCGTCCAGAGCCATGCCGATCCAGAACGTCACCCGGGGCAAGGGCGCCCTGAAGAAAGTGAGTCGTTTTATGTGGTCCTCGGTATGTTGCCGCGAAAGATTTCGCAGCCAAACGATCACGAAAAACGCGACCATCAGCAGACGTCCGGCACTATCGTAGATTGAGGAGTCGTTTGGATAAAGCCCGTGCATTGCATCCTCCAAATGATGTTAGGCAACAACCAAACTGACGGCCGGTCCACGGCATTCAAGTATTGATCGCTTTCCATCCGAGTTGACCATCGGGCACCTCATCCTTGGTGTTCGTCGGACGGTTCCTCCGAGCCTGTCTCGCAACAGTCAGGCACGGCCATTGCCAATATTATTGTGCAATGCCGCTGACCGACCGCTTCCACTTCGCTTACCGCCTTACTTATGCGCCTTGTCTGGCGCGGCACTGACAGCGGTCGCTCGGCTAATGGCTAAGCTACTTTATCTGACTGTACCCCGGCCTTGTTCTTCGCCCAGTAGTCTGGCGACGACTTGGTGGCCTTCAGCTTCTGCAGATCCTCGTAGCCCGGCGCCATCGAGGCGTCCGTGCCGGGCAGCACCTGATGGTGTTCGATATTGAGCAGCCGCAGCCAGCTCTGCTGGCCGAGCGTGAGCCCGATCATACAGCCAAGTTCGACCAGCTCCGGCTCGGTGAAATTGCGGTGCATACGGTCCCAGAACGCGTCATCGGTGTTGAGGTGCCAGGTAATCGCTTCCGCATAGGCGAGTGCCGCTTTCTGACGCTCGTTGTACTGCGTGGATTTCTCGAAGTTTATCAGATCCATCACGTGATCTTCGATCAGCGCGCCGCTATCGACCGACTTCACCGAGCGCTGGTTGCCGCAATATTCGCATTGCACCGAGCGCGAGACGTAGAGTCGGCACAATTCTTTGATCGGATGGTCGAGCACGCCGTTGCGAAAAATGTTGTTCCAGGAATCGGCGAAGAACCAGAAGCATGCCTCGACATGCGCGCGCACCGCCGAACTTTCGGGGCGCGGAGTGCCTTCGCGCTGGCAGCGCTCCATCTCCTGTCGCATTTTCGGCGTCATCTTCTCGAGGGGTACGTAGGTAATGCGTTGCTTGGCCATGATGGCTCCTTTGGCGATTGTCGGTGTTGGCTACTCCGCGGCCTGCACGGCCACTTTTTGACCGGGCTGCCGCCCGGAATCCTGTGCCTTGGCGTAATCGGCGACAGTCTTGTACTCGGTCATCTGGTCGCACTTGGTCTCGATGCCGACAACGCGGCGGGCGAACTCGGCGAAGGGGCCCGAACCGGTGAACTCGGCGCGCTTCATGGTGAGTGAAAGCAGCGTTTGCAACGGCGTGCCGTTGAAATTCTCGAACATGAACAGCCGGCTGCCCCAGTCGGTGAGGTAGAGATCGCGGATGACGCGCGCAATCTTGATGCGATCGTAGGCCTCGCCGACAGCGCCTTTGTTCAGTTTCTCGAACCAGGGCCGCATCTGCGGGTTTTCCCACTGCTTTTCGGTCGGGAACATGATGGCGCTGCGGCCGCATAGATCGATCAGTTCATCCACCATCGACCCGAGGTTCTGCAGGAAGTAGACGCGGCCCCAATTGAACAGCTGGATGTCGGGCTTGTAGAGCCCGCCGGGCGTGTAGAAGCCCTGATCTTCCGAGGCCAGAACGTGGGCATAGGTGGACTGCTGGAAGCCGATGATGCGGGCAAGCCGCGCCTGCACCGCTTCGATTTTCGCGGTGCCGAGATGCTCGCACATCAGGATGGCGAGGCCGCCAAGCAATTCCGCGCGCACCGCCTGCCGCACCAGCGCATAATAGTGTCCCCAGTCGAACACGCGCTGCGGATACAGCTTGGCGTGGTCAGGATTGCCGATGTGGAACACGTATTTCCAAGGGATCCGCACATTGTCGAAGATCACCGTCGCATCGAGTTCGTCGCCCTGCGAGGCGAGCGGATGCTCGACCGGATCGGCGGCTACCAGACTTTCGCGGCAGACGATAGTGATGCCTTTCAGGTTTGCCGGGCAGACGCCATAGATGATCTGGTCGCCTTTGGCGCCGGGGCGAAAGAACACGCCGAGATGCAGGAAGTCACCGAAAGCAGAAGCAGTGCCGATAGCCTTGACGCCATTGACCAGGATGCCGTCGTCATTGGTCGAGATAATGCGCAACGCTGGCGAATTAGCGTGCGCATTGGGATCGGAGCGGTCGGCCTGCGGATCGACGAAATGTGGCGCGACGACTAGATCGTGGTCCATCGCGTATTGCCAGAAATTTCGAATGTTGTTCGCAAGCCCGCGGCCGTCGGCGCCGATCGAGGCTTTTTCCCAAGGTTCGGGGTCGTCGATATAGGTCACCAACATGTAGTTTTGTGAATCGGGCGTGCGCGGGCAGGACGCCGCCACGAAGTGCCGCATAATGAATTCGTGGTAGCGGCGCTTTTTGACCAGCTCTTCTTTGCTGCGATGCTTGAACCACATCAACGAGCGGCGTTCGCCGGTCTCATCAACAAAAGTGAGCTGATCTTGCAAATCGGGCCGGCGGTGCAGGTCGAAAAACTCGGCGGTACGTTCCGCGTAGGCGCGCGTCAAAGGATGGGTGGCGACGTTGTCGATCTTGGTGTTGCCGACCCAAACGCTGCGCCCGTCGTTCAGCGACTTGAGATAGTGCTCGCCCGTTCGCAGCATTGCCGTCTCCCGGTTACGCGCGCGTCTTAGGTCATCAGATCCGTCACAGCGAAGCGCGTCGTCGCATAGGCGCGCCGCTGATAGAGTAGCGGGTCGCCATCTTCTGATTCCGCCGTCGCCAGCACCCTGGCGATGAAAATGCTGTGCGTGCCGATGTCGCGCACATCAGCGACTTCGCAGTCGAGTGCCACCAACGCATCCTTGCAGCGTGGGGCGCCGGTTGCCAGCACGTCCAATCGCGGTCAGCGCAAAGCGCTCGTGCATCGGAATGCCACCGATGCCGGCAAAGACTTGCGATAAATCTCTCTGCTCGGCTTGCAGGCAATTGACGCAAAGTACGCCGTTCGCCTTGATAGCCGCATTGGTCGCGCTCTTGCCGTGGACGCAGACCAGCAGCATCGCCGGCTCGTCGCTGAACGCGCAGACCGCCGAGCAGGTGACGCCGGTGGCGCCGGCGGTGCCGTCCGTGGTGATCACCGAGACTGCGGTGGCGAGCTTGGACAGCTGCGTTGCGGAACTCAGTCGCGGATACGCCGGCGTCTTGTCCCGACGGAGGCGCGATCCTGCGGCGCGACGTGCGGCATGGCGGCGTATTCCCCATAGGCTCCGCGCAGGCGGGCTTCGCACGACGCGCCGATCCGTCGATCCTCGCGGCTAGCCTAGGGCGGGAAGGCGCGTATACTATCAATCTCATGGATATAAATTACATTCCAAATAGTTATTCGGCGGAGCTCGATCTCCAGCATTTGCGGGTGCTCGACGTCCTGTTGCGCGAGCGCAGCCTGACGCGCGGCGCAAAGGTGCTTGATGTCACTCAGCCGGCGCTGAGCAAAACCCTGGCGCGCCTGCGCCGCTATTTCGACGACCCGCTGTTCGTGCGTGTGTCGCACCGCATGGAGCCTACGCCAAAGGCGCTGGCACTGGCCAAGCCGATCGGCGAAGTGCTCGATCAGATACGCGCGCTGCGCGGCGAGCATGTAGCATTTGACCCTCGCGTCTCTACTCGCACTTTTCAATTCTGCGTCGTCGACGCCGGTGTGATCAAGTTGCTGCCACCGTTGCTCAACCGCGTGACGGTTGAAGCGCCAAATGTGCGTCTGCGCGTCGTGCAGCTCGACGGCGAACATCTCGAATCCTGGCTGGAAACAGGAACTGTTGATTTCGCCATGGGTTCGTTTCCCACGCTCATGAAAGGCATCCGCCGCCAATTCCTCTGGGTTGAGGAATATGTCAGCGTCGTCAATCGCGGCCACCCGCGCGTGTCGAGCAATCCCTCACTGCGCGACTTCGCTGCCGAGAACCACGTGCTGGTATCGACGCTTGGCACCGGTCATGCGCATAAGCTCGCCGAGCGCGCGGTCGAGGCGGCGATCCCGCCGCAGAACATCATCTGCCGCGTACCGATCTTTATTGCGGCCGCCGTGATCGCCAAGCACACCAACGCCATCGCCACGCTGCCGATGTCGATTGCAACGGTGCTGGCGGAAGACCTCAATCTGGAAATCAGTCAGGCCGCCGATCAAATTGCCAAAGATCGAGATCTTCCAATACTGGCACAATCGCTTCCACCGCGAGCCAGGCAATAAATGGATTCGCTCAGTGTTTTCCAGCTTGTTTCGGGCGCCCGGCACGCGTTCGCGCAGCTAGCAGTCGCGTGGCAGCTCACTAGGCCGCTACGGCGGTCAAGCGCCTCAATAACCACCGGTCATTGGTAAAATAACTCTGGCGCCTGATGTTCTGCGCAACCATGCCTAGTCCGGCATGGAGCCGCCATGCAAAAGCAGAACGACGTCACCGAGGGAACAATATCATGACGCCTCATTTTAGCCGCCGCAAGGTGTTGGCAGGGACGACGGTGCTCGCCGCCACAGCCACGTTTCCGATGCCTTCGATCGCCCAAGGCGCGCCGATGAAGATCGGGCTGATGACGGTGAAGACCGGCCCGCTCGCAGCCGGCGGCATCCATCTAGAGCAAGGCATAACGACATTCTTGCGCGAAAAGGATTTCAAACTTGCCGGGCGTAAGGTCGATCTCGTCGTCGCCGATACTGGCGGCAGCCCGTTGGGCGCGAAGTCCAAGGCCGTGGAGCTGGTCGAACGCGACAAAGTCGATCTGATCATGGGCCCGCTTGCGGCCTTCGAGCTATTGGCTATCGTAAACTATCTCGCCGAGCAAAAGGTACCAGCGCTCGGATTCGCCGGCGCTGAGGACGTTACCCAACGGCACGGAAATCCATTTTTTGTGCGAACTTCGGACAGTTCGGCGCAATGCCTCTACCCACTTGCCGACTACGCCATCAAAGAGATGAAGGTTGGACGCGCGGTTACCATGGCCGACGATTTCGCGTTCGGCTACGAGCAGATCGGGGGCTTCCAAAAGGTATTCGAGGACAATGACGGCCGCATCGTCAAAAAGTTATGGTCCCCGCTCAATACGCCAGATTACACACCCTATATCGCGCAGATTACGGATTGCGATGTCATATGCATGGGACTGGTAGGCTCCAATCCGCTCAAGTTCGCCAAACAGATGCGCGGCTACGGCATAAAGCAGCCGCTGATAGGCGGCTCCACAGTCGCCGACGACACCATCGTGGGCAACTTTGGCGACGAAGCCATCGGCATGATCAATTCAATCCCCTATACATTTGACCTCGATACCGAAGCCAATAAGCGATTCATCGCTTCGATGCGTAAGTATTTTGGCGCGAACGTGCCAATCGGATTTTACGCTGCCTGCCTTTACGTGAATGGTCAGATCGTGGAAGCCGCGCTCGAAAAAACCGGCGGAAAATCTGACGACTCGGCGCAATTCATTAACGCGATCAAATCAGTGTCGCTAGTGTCCACGCCGCGCGGACCGGTCAGTTTTGATGACCACGGCAACATCGTGTTTGATTGCTACATCCGTCGTATCGACAAAGTGAATGGCAAGCTGGTCAACAAGACAGTCAAGACCTATCCAAAGGTCGGCCAATTCTGGACCTACGATGCTAAAACGTTCCTGCAGGAGCCAGTGTTCTCGCGCGATTTCCCGCCCATGAGGTACTGACGACCATGCCAGCCAAAGGCAAGCATTCTCTGCCGGGCGTCGGCAACATTTACGCCAAGGCCAACGAAGTGATCGTCAAGATCACTGGAGCAGATACCAACCAGACCTTCGAGGTTGTAGAGGAAAACTGCAAACCGGGCTTTCAATCGCGCGCCCATTACCACGTCAAGGCATTTGAAACGTTCTATGTGTTCGACGGTAGCGCCGATTTTCAGGTAGGGAACGAATTGTTCCATGCCGGCAAAGGTTCTTGCGTCCACATTCCGCCCGGCGTGCCGCATCAGGTCACCTCATCGGAAGGCGTGCGAATGCTGATGATCTACAGCCCCGCTGGCACTGAGGGCATGTTCGCGGCGATGCATGCGCTATCGCAGGAAGATCTCATGAACTCCGAGCTCACCCGACAGCTTGCGCTTAAATACGATACAGTCATGATCGAGCAGACCGAAAATAGTCGTGGCAAGGGAACAATTTTGGGCTAATCGGCCGCTTTGTCCGTCGACGGCTTTATAGTCGCATGCTTCAACGCAATCTGAATGTGGTCCGATATTATTTTGCTTTGTTGGCGCTCGGCAAAAAAGGCGTGCCGCTTTTGACAGACGATAGCGAACACCGGAGGAAACCATGCCAAAATTCCTAATTGAGCCGCATTTCCGCCTGCAGGAATGGGTGGCGGAGGAGAAGGACTATTTCCGTAAGGAGGGCCTCGACTACGAATTCCGTGAGTTAGTGCGGGCGACGGGCGGCAAGATTCACGACAAGGGCAGCAAGGGCGCCTTCCAGTCGTTCGAGGAAGGCCGCAGGGCGAACGTGAGCTGCGCCTGCCACTGGACCGTTAACGTCGCGGCGTCCAACGGCCACGGCAAAATGTATACCGATGTCTACTCGGTTACACCGGCGGGCATTTTCGTGCCGGTTGATTCGAAGGTGAAGACGCCGACCGATCTTGCCGGCGTGCCGGTTTCGGTCGGCTTCCAGTCCGGTAGCCATTACGCCACCGTACAGGCGCTGGAAGTCTATCTCGCGCTCGACCAGATTAATTTGAATTACGCCAACGGCATGTTGTTCAAGCGCATGGAATTGCTGCTGGAGGGCAAGTCGCCGGCATGCAGCCTGTTCGGAGGCCCGTATTATTTCGCCGAGCAGCTCGGCTTCCGCAAGGTGATCGACACCACCTTCATGATCGGCACCATGATCCACGGTGATCCAGATCCGGAGGACCTGCGCAAATTCTTCCGTGCTTTACGCAAGGCGCAGCGCGACATCGACCTGCGACCCGAACTGTATACGCATTATTATAAGAACGAATTCCCCGACCGCTTCCATCCGATGATGGATACGCGCCGATGGGGTCCGGGCGAGCGGCTGGTGTTCGAGCCCTATACCAAGGAAACTTACGAGGAATCCTTCGAGTGGATCGCAGCCCACGGCATCTTTCCGGACGGCAAGATGGGCAGCGGAAACTACGAGCAGGCCACTTTGTCCTTGAGAAATGACTTGTCGGTCAAAGATCGCCGCTACCTAATCCACCATTTCTCGCGCAAGCGCACTACGGTGACGACCGGAGCCGCGCCGAGCGAAACGCGGATCATTGTCGGCGAAGACGCGCCGGAGGCGGCGGAAATCGAAACGTTCCCGCCTGAAGTGTATCGCGATGTCCCGGCCGTGCGATCGTATCGTTACGTCCACGGCGGCAACGAAGTCTATCTGGTCGACCCGGACAGCCGGCGCGTCATCGAGCGGATCGACGAAGACGACGATTGATCTGCCGCGCAACGAAAAAAGGGGCGGCAGGGCGCCGCCCCTTAATCTTGTCCGGCGCGAAAGGCTTCAGCGTGTGTCCTTAGTGGGCGTTCCATAATTTTACTTTTCTACGATTTTATCGAGAAAATGTTTCAGCTCATTGACGATGATGGCAGGCTCTGTCGCCGTCGGGAAATGCCCGCTGTCGGGGCACACTACGATCTTGGGTTTGGCTGTAAACGCATCGAGAAAAACTTGTTCGGCGGTCGGCGGAAACCGCTTACTCATACCGCCACGGAATATGAGCACGGGGCAATGCGTCGCCTTGGCTTTGGTGAACAGGTCATAGTCGCTTGCGGGAGAGGCACTGAACGCCCGTAGCCGGCGTAGCCTCGCGGCAGTGTATGGAAAGCGTAAATGTCCAGTTTGGGCGTCGCGTATCATTATATCCTGGACGAAGCGCTCCAGCCCCCGAGCAGTCCATTTGCCTTCTTCCGTTTGGCGGAAATGGCGCGCGGCCTCCCTGATTGTCGCGAAACTATCCTGCGGCGACATCGGTGAAGTGGTTTGGGCGGCGGGACCAATGCGCACCACCGGATCGACCAGCACAACCGCGGCGGCACGTTGGACAGCCATGGCCGCTACCTCAAGGGCAATCGAACACGCAAATGAGTGGCCCATGATCACGTAGTGACCCAACGATAGCCTCTGCGCGAGCGCCAGCGCATCCGCAGCGAACTCAGCACAGGAATCGGTGCCTGGATCTTCGCTCAGACCAAAGCCGCGCTGGTCCGGGCACACCATGCGGACCGAAGCCATGGTCTCGGCGATCACGGTCCACATGCCGCTCTGCGTCAGCGAGCCGTGCAGCGCGAGCACTGGTAAAGACGAAGCTTCGCGCGGCCGCCAGTCACGGTGGAACTGACGGAAGCCATTGTTTGTGAGGTGGTCGGTGCGCCAGGAACCGCTTGCCATCACCCTTCATCCCGATTGTGGTCGTGCAATCGTCACAACATGCCCAGATATCGAGCTCACAACAACAATGCTCACAGACGTCGTCATAAAATAGCGGTAGTCTTGGCTGCAAACTGGAGACTATTCCATTGTATAAATTACGCGATGTCCCGCGCATTGAGGCCGGCCCTGACACTGTGCATTGGGGCTTCTTCGACGCCAAGCTTGCGCCCGTACTCACCATAGAAAGTGGTCAACGTGTAACAATCTCGTCGGTATCCGGCCCGCCCGAGGTCATGCCGCCGCCGCCTTTCAATATCCCGCCGGCGCTGGCGGCGATCCACGCCCACAACGGCAAGCAGCGCTTCTTCGGCCATATGTGCACCGGCCCGGTCGCGGTGCGCGGCGCCAAAGCCGGACAGGTGTTGCAGGTCGACATCGAGGCGATCGAGCTCAACTACGACTGGGGCTACAACACCATCCGCCCGCTCGCCGGCGCCTTGCCCGATGACTTCAAGGAATTCCGCAACATCCATCTCACGCTCGACAAAGCGCGCATGGTCGGCAGGCTGCCCTGGGGGCAGGAGATCCCGCTGCGGCCGTTCTTCGGCGTGATGGTGGTCGCGCCGCCGGCGGCCTGGGGCGTGATCCCGACGCCGCCGCCGCGCCGCAACGGCGGCAACATGGACAACAAGGAGCTGGTCGCCGGCACCACCCTCTTTTTGCCGATCTTCACCGACAGCGCGCTGTTCTCGGTCGGCGACGGCCACGGCGCGCAGGGCGACGGCGAGGTCTGCATCACCGCCATCGAGACCGGCCTCGTCGGCACCTTCAAGCTCACCGTGCGTGACGACATGAAGCTGGAATGGCCGATGGCGGAAACGCCGACGCACGTGATCACCATGGCCTTCGATCCCGACCTCGACGACTGCGTCGTCATCGCGCTGCGGCAGATGCTCGACCTCGTCTGCGCCCGCGCCGGTCTCGACCGCTACCAGGCGTACACGTTGCTCAGCATCGCCGCCGACCTGCGCATCACGCAGGTCGTCAACGGCAGCAAGGGCGTGCACGTGATGCTGGAGAAGCGGTACTTGGAGCGTTGAGCTATACCCGCTCGTCCCCGCGCAAGTGGGAACCCAGGGGCCACAAATGCGCGCCTCTCACAGTTATCGCCGCTTTTTCCTCGCAACGCGTTTCGCGGGCTTCGCCGCCTTGTCCTTGCCTTTGCCTTTGACAGGCGCCGCCTTGCGCGGCGGGATGATCGGCAGCAGCACGAAGTTCTCGCGCCCGCCGCCAAGATGCAGCGTGGTCTTGCCGCCGTAGATCTCCAGCGGCCGGTCGCGCGGATCGTCGTGCAGGAACGGGCCGTTGCCGGTGAACTCGTTCTTCATGTTGGAGAGCCGCCCGCCGGAGCCGCCGGGGTAGACGTAGTCGCGACCGCGGATGCTCAGCGCCACGCGATAGCCCTTCGGTACCACAATGCAGGTCGGGATGATCTCGATGTCGAGCTCATAGACTTCGCGCGGCTTGAGCGGCTGCTTCTCGTCGTGGCTGTGGTAGGGCCGGAACGGCAACGTCAGTTTTCTGTCGAGCTTGCGGTGCGAGGCGCGTAGCCAGCCCTGGCCGATCGCGGTGTGCGGGTCGAGCGCGCCCTGGAACGTGACTTCCTTCATGTCGGGCGAGAACACGCGCAGCACCACGAATAGATCGGCATCCGTGGTCGAGGACGACACGTGCAGCTTGACCGCCACCGGCCCCGTTATCTCTGTTTCCTGCGGTATTGGCTCGGTGAGGAACGTGACGCCGTCGCCCGTGGCGTCGAACGCCACCGTGCCCGAGCCGGCCGGCGCTTGCGTCGTCAACTTCTGCGCGCCGGTCGCGAGGTGGAACTTGGTCCATTGCGTGCTCGGCAGCGGCCAGGCGTCTTCGTGGCGGATGACGAATGTCTCGCCCGGATGCCGCACGTTCAATTGCACGCGCGGCTGCTTCG
The DNA here is from genome assembly GCA_963772235.1 of uncultured Alphaproteobacteria bacterium. GTDB lineage: Bacteria > Pseudomonadota > Alphaproteobacteria > Rhizobiales > Xanthobacteraceae > Pseudolabrys. The sequence continues at coordinate 70,592 of CAVYWI010000014.1, read as the reverse complement.
CCCAGCCGTTGTTGCGCTCGCCTTTGAGGAAATAGCCGAAGAACTTCTTCTGCAAGGCGACGCCGTAGTCGGTGTAGTAATGCGTCCAGTGCTCGATGCCGTGCACCTCAAGCCATTTCTGCTTCGACGTAGCGCGGAAGAAGCCCTCGAAATTGCCACGCGGGTGCAGCGGCTGGCCGCCCCAGTTGGCGGCCGACAGCAGCGGCACCGTCACCTTTGACCAGTCCGGCGCCATCGCCTTGTAGTATTCATCGTCGAGCGGGTGGCTGAACAGTACCTTGCCGAGGTCGTAGCGGTTCGCGCCCATCTGCTCGGCGGTGAGTGTCTCCGGGCCCGACACCCAGTCGCCGTTCATGCGGCTGCGGTGGCCCTTGGTGCCGAGACCGTATTGCACGGTCTTGACCTGCATGTCGTACCAGTTCTGCGCAAAGGTGTTGTAGATGCCGCCATTATGGCTGAGCTCGCGATAGAAGTCGGCGAAGCCCTCCCACACGCAGATAGCGGCGAGGTGCTTGGGCTGCAGGCTCGCGACCTGCCACTGGTTGATGGCGTAGTAGGAGATGCCGGAGAGGCCGACCTTGCCGTTTGACCAGGGCTGCACGCCGCACCATTCGACGCAATTGGCGAAATCCTTGGTCTCGCGCGGCGACCAGTGCTCGACATAGCCCGGCGAGCGGCCGCAGCCGCGTGAATCGACGCGCACGACCACGTAGCCGTCCGGTACCCACTTCTCGGGGTCGCAGACCTCCCAGCTCTGGTACTTATTGGTCGAGCCCGCCATCACGTCGGGGTGCTTGATCGCCATGCGGTCCCAGGCGGTCTTGTAGCCATCTTCGAAATGCAGCCATTTGCCGTAGGGGCCGTGGCTCAGAATCACCGGGTAGCGCCCGACCTTGACCGGCCGGAACACATCGCAGCGCAGCACCAGGCCGTCGTCCATCGTAATCGGCATGTCCCAGTCGATGCGCAGGCCGTCGCGGACTTCGCTGACCTCACGATAACTCATGGTCTCTCACTCCTCGGGGATGCCTGGCGCGGCTATTTCTTGGGGATGACCGGCAGCAGCACGTAGGCCTGCCGGTCATGACCGGTGTGCAGGGTGACATCGCCGCCGAACACGGCCGGCGGCCGATCGCGCGGGTCGTCATGGGTGAAGGGCCCGACGCCGGTCCAGACCTTGCCGAGCGTCTCCAGGCCCGCGCCCGGCTCGCCGGGGAAGACGTAGTCGGTGCCGCGCACCGACAGCGCGATGCGGTGGCCCTTCGGCACCACGATGCAGGTCGGCCAGACCTCGACGTCGACCCCGTAGACCTGGCCGGGCGTGAGCTTCTGCTCCTCGTCGTGCGTGTGATAGGGCCGATAGGGCAACGTGAGCTTGGGATCAAGCTTGCGGTGCGAGCAGCGCAGCCAGCCTTGCGCGATCGGCGTGTGCGAATCGAGTGCGCCCTGGAAAGTCACCTCTTTCAAGTCCGGCGTGAACACGCGCACGACCAGAAACAAGTCTGCATCCTCAGTCGCCGACGACACCCAAAGCTTGGCGGCGATCGGCCCGGTGATTTCGGTGTCTTGCTCAATCGGCTCTGACAGGAAGGTGACGCCTTCGCCCATGCCGGGATAGGTCACCGTGCTCGCGGAGGGTTGCGTCGCCTTCGACAGCGTCATGTCGCCGGGGTGCAGATAGAACTTAGTCCATTGCGTGCGCGCGAGCGGCCACTCGCTCTCGTGCCGCTCGATGAACGTCTCGCCGGGATGTCGCACCTGCAGCAGCACCTTCGGCTGCTTACCCCAGCCGGTGTCCTCGTCCTTGAGGAAATGACCGAAGAACTTCTTCTGCAGGCCGAGGCCGTAGTTCGTATAAAAATGCGTCCAGTGCTCGATGCCGTGCACCTCGAGCCATTTCTGCTCGGCGGCGGAGCGCACGAAGCCTTCGAAGTTGCCGCGCGGGTGCAGGCCCTGTCCACCCCAGTTGGCCGACGACAGCAGCGGCGTCTTGACCTTGTTCCAGTCCGGCATGCGCGATCGCCAGTAGGGATCGGTGTCGAGCTTGCGCGACAGGCAGTCCTCGTAGAAATCGCGCCGGTTGGGGCCGAGTTGTTCTTCCGACAGCGTCTCCGGTCCCGACACCCAGTCGCCGTTCATGCGGCTCTTGAAGCCGCGCGTGCCGCGCCCGTGTTGCACTGTGTAGACCTGCGCCTTCGACCAGTCCTGCACGAAGCCGCGGCAGAAGATGCCGCCGTGATGTGCCATGTCACGGTAGAAATCGGCGGCGCCCTCCCAGGTGCAGATGGCGGCGAGGTGCTTGGGTTGCAGCGCGGCGGCCTGCCATTGGTTCTCGGCGTAATAGGAAATGCCGTTGAGGCCGACCTTGCCGTTTGACCAGGGCTGCACGCCGGCCCAGTCGACGCATTGCGCGAGATCCTGCGCCTCGCGCAGGGACCAGATGTCGATGACGCCCTCCGAGCGGCCGGCGCCGCGGCTGTCGACGCGGACCACCGCATAGCCGTCCGGCACCCATTTCTCCGGATCGACCACCTCCCAGCATTGGTACTTGTTGGTCGAGCCGGTCGGCACGTCGGGATGGTCGGCGCACATGCGCCGCCACTGGTCGGTATAGAGGTCTTCGAAGTGCAGCCACTTGCCATAGGGACCGTAGGTCATGATGACCGGGTATTTGCCTTCGGCGACCGGACGGTAGATGTCGCAGCGGAGCACCACGCCGTCATCAATGCTGATCGGCATGTCCCAATCGATCCGCATGCCGTCGCGGATTTCGCTCTTCTCACGATAGTCCATGGGGTCCTCGGTCTTGGCTATGCCTGTTATGCCTATGAAGTCGGTGTCCGCCCGCGGCGGCGTGCTCAGGATGCGCTCAGCCGGCGCCCATCCGCTTCGAAGAGGTGCAGGCGCTCGTCGTTCAGTGTCAGCGCCAGCCGCTCGCCGACCGCGACGTCGGCCATGCGCAGGCCCTCGCTCACCGCGACGAAGGCGCGGTCGCCCGTCGCGTCGAAATAGAGTAGGGTGTCCTTGCCGAGCGGCTCGACCAGGCGCACCGGCAGCGTGAGGTCGCTTTTGCCGCCGCCGTTGAGGTCGACGTTCTCGGGACGGATGCCGAGCGTGCCTTTGCCGAGCTTCGCCGCCTTGAAACGCGCGGGCAGCGGTATGTCGATAAAATTCGAGTGGAACCGCAAGGCGCCGTTCGCCTGCACGATCTCGCCGGCGATCAAATTCATTGACGGCGAGCCGAAGAAGTCGGCGACGAAATAATTGATCGGATTCGAATAGATCTCCATCGGCGAGCCGACCTGAACAATCTCGCCGTTGTGCATTACCACGATGCGGTCGGCGAGCGTCATCGCCTCTTCCTGGTCGTGGGTGACGAAGATGAAGGTGCGCTTGAGCTCCTGGTGCAGCCGGTCGCACTCGGTGCGCAGCTCGCGGCGCAGTTTGGCGTCGAGGCTGGACAGTGGCTCGTCGAGCAGGAACGTCGACGGGTTGGTCACCAGCGTGCGGGCGAGCGCGACACGCTGCGATTCTCCGCCCGAGCACTGGCCCGGCATCTGGGCGAGCAGGTGGCCGATGCGCATCATGTCGGCCACCTGCCGCACGCGCTTGACGCGCTCATCCGGCGCCACCTTCTTCATGCGCAGGCCGAACTCGATGTTCTGCGCCACGTTTTTGTGCGGGAACAGCGCGTGGCTTTGGAACACCATGCCGAGATTGCGGTCGCGCGGCTCGAGATCGTTGACCACCTGGCCGTCGATGCGGATTTCGCCAGAGGTCGGGTCCTCGAAGCCGGCGATCATGCGCAAGGTGGTGGTCTTGCCACAGCCGGACGGCCCGACGAAGACGACGAATTCGCCGTTCTCGATGACGAAGCTCAGGTTCTTCACCGCCTGGACGGCGCCGAAGGACTTGGTGAGATTGACCAGTTCGATACGTGCCACGCTTATCTCCGTACCATGCCGAAACTGAAGCCGCGTGCGAGATGCTTGCGGATGATGAGGCCGACGATCATCAGCGGAATGGTGATGCCGACCGCGAGCGCCGCCTGCCGGCCGTAGACGCGGCCTTCGGTCGTGCCTTGGTATTTCGACAATTCGATCGGCAGCGTCGAAACCTGCGTCTTGGTGAGGATCAGCGCCAGCAGGTATTCGCTCCAGGTGAGGATGAGGATGAACAGGAAGGTCGCCACCAGCCCCGAGCGGATCAGCGGCAGCACGATCTCGAACAAGGTGCGCCAGCGCGAGGCGCCAAGGATTTCCGCCGCCTGTTCGACCTCGCGTGGCACCTCGTCGATGAAGCTCTTGGTCATCCACACCGCGTAGGGCAGGGTGGTGAGGAAGTAGACAAGGATCAGGCCAGTGCGGCTGTCGAGCAGACCGAGCGCCGAATAATAGAGAGAGAGTGGCGCAACCACGACGATCGGCGGGATCATGCGCAGCATTAGGAGCTGGAACATGCGCGCTTCGGAGAGGATCTTATAGCGCGACACACCGTAGGCCAGCACCGAGCCGAACAGCACCGCCAGAAAGGTCGAGGTGGTGGCGATCACCGTCGAATTCCACAGCGACACCAGCGGCGTCTGCGACGAGATCGCGTACTGGGTCTTGTCGTATTCCCCGGCGCCGAGCCAGACGTTCTTGTAATTGGAAAGCGTCGGCGGATCGGGGAAATAGTAGGGCGGCCACGAGAACCACTGGTTGTCCGGCTTGAAGGACGTGGAGACCATCCAGTAGATCGGGAAGAATGCAATCAGCGCCCAGACGGTGAGCACCGTGTAACGAACCACGGTGGTGATGCGGCGGCGCTGCGACTTAGTCATCGGCATGTCAGCCCTCCGCCGGTTGCTGGGTGTACATGGCGTCGAGCGCATGCTTCTCCCGCCGCAGGAAATGGATTGCGATTAGCACGATCACGACCATCAGCATCATTACGATGTAGGACATCGCCGCGCCCTTGGAGATTTCGAAATACTGCCAGGTGGTCATGAAGATGTAGACCGGCAGCGTTTCGGTCGCCGAGCCCGGGCCGCCCTGAAACAGCGCCCAGGTCTTGGGGAATTCCGCCATTGCCTCGAGGAAGCGCAGCACCAAAGCGAGGAGGATCACCGGCCGCAGCAGCGGCACCTGCACTTCCCAGAAGATGCGCCAGCGCGAGGCGCCGAGTATTTGCGCGGCCTCGATCGGCTCCTTCGGGACGGCGGCAAGGCCGGCGAGCATGATGATGAAGGAGAACGGCGTCCAATTCCAAATCTCCAGCAGCGCCACCGTGACCAGCGCGAGATGCGGACCGGTGAGCCAGGAGACCTGGATATTGAGGCCGGTGATGGCGGAGAGCACACCGTTCAGCGGCCCGTTGCGATAGAGCATCATCTCGGCGGTATAGGAGACCACCACCGGCACGGTCAGCATCGGCAGGATGAAGATGATGTAATAGACGGCGTTGCCGCGGAACGGCTTGTACATGAGATAAGCGAGGGCGAAGCCGAACACGAAGCAGCCGACGGTCGAACCGGTGGCGAATGCCAGCGAGCGCAGCACCGCCCAGCCGAAACGGGGATCGGTGAGCACGTCGCGGAAGAGATCGAAGCCAACGAAATCGGCTTCCCACCAGGAGCCGAGATAGACGGTCCACTGGTGGAACGAGAAATAGAGCTGCAGCAGTAAGACCGGCGTCAGCACCAGTAAGAACATTGCGATGAGCGGCGACAGCAGCATCAACTTGAAGCGCCGCACGGCGCGCTGGCGGGAGGCTGCGCGCGGCAAGACTGCCGACGGGATTTCACTTGCCGGAAGAGTCGCTTCCGCCATTCGTCACCTCAATCGAGGATCCGGACAGGCGTGCGGCCTGTCCGGATTGGCTGCAATGCGCGTTGCGTGCCCGCGACGCGTGATATGCGTGTCGCGCGTTAGGCGGGAACGGCGAGTTTCGGCATAGCGGCCTTATAGCTCGCGAGGTCTCTCTTCAGCTTGCTACGCCCGATACGTCCGATGATCTTCGTCCACTCGTTCTCCGTGTTCTTCAGCACGTCCTTGGCGGCGAGCTGGCCGACATAGGCTTCCGACAGGTTCTTGCCGAGCGCATCCTGGAATTCGAGGTAGCCAGTGAGATAAATCGGCGGACAGACTACCTCGAAGTTCTTCTTGATCGCGTCGATGCCGGGCTGGGTGTAAGCCTTGATCACCGGCGGTGCCGCGAAATGCGCGTTCGACCAGGCGTCGTTGAACGCATTCACCGGGTCCGACACGATCGGGATCGAGTTCTTGCCCGAGCCGAGCCAGAGCGCGAGATAAGCGGCCTGCGCTTTGCGCGGGCTGTACTTGTTGATCAGGATGGCCGCAAGCGGCGACGAGATCGAACGGTGCACCATCTTCCCGGTGAACTTCGAGCCCGGCACGACGCTGTAATAGAACTCGCCGACAGTCTTCGACTGCTTTGGGTTGGCGATTGTCTTGCAGGTGCCGTCCCAATATTGACAACTCACGACGTGACCCTGCGCGATGCGCGGAATCATCTGTGGTGTGCCCCAGTTGGCCGCTTCCGGATGATTGACCTTCTTGTCCTGCAAATAGATGTCGACCGCGTATTGACCGGCCGGCGTGTTCAGCGTCGGCTTCATGTCGCCGTCAAACGGAAAACCTCCCGCGCTGTAGAAAACCATGTACCACCAGGTAACGCCGTTCGCGCGGTTACGTAAATTTCCCGAGCCGTACAGGTCTTTCGTCGGATCCATCAAGAATTCCTGCAGCCGCAGGTTCTCTTCCCAGGTCTCCGGCAGCTTCAGTTCGCTACCGAACTTATCGGCGAAGCGCTTCTTATTGTCCGGATTATCGAGCAGATCCTTGCGAGTGTACTGAATGTGGACGTTGCCGTCGGTCGGCACACCGTAGGTGTGCCCATCGTATTTCATGAAATTGTCGTAACCGGCGACGACGTCAAAATGAAAGCCGGCGTTCTTGATGTATTCGTCGAGTGGTTCGAGGTAGCCCGCCGAGGCGAGCGACGGGATCATATTGGAATCGATATGGATAAAATCGAATTGGGACGAGCGCGAGAGAGCCTCTGCCATTGCCCGCTGCGGCGCGTCGAAAATCGAGATGTCCTGGACGCCCCCGATACCGATGCCGGTCTCCTTTGTGAATTCCGCGATCACCGGCTGCATCGGGACGTAATAGGGCGACCAGATCATCCCGTTGACCTTGGCCGCGCCGACCTTCTTTGCAGCTGCAATTGTTTGCTCTTCCATGGTCGCGGCGAGCGCAAAAGGCGCGCTACCGGGCACGAAGTTTGCAGCGGTCAGCCCCAAGCCGCCTTTCACAAACGTCCGGCGTGAAACATTGAGTTTGGTCATAGCATCCTCCCATTAGGTTTTTTCGCGTTGTTCAATGACGCTTGTTGCATCGGAGATCGAACCGCGGCTCGTTCTGTAGCTGCGAGTCCGGTCGACCGACGAAATTTGTTTGAAGGTGATAGGTGCCGTCGCTGCCTGCGGCGCATGGGCGCAAGCAGATTTCATGACTTGTTCGCGAGAGGCGTAACTCATCGGCCCTCCCGAGGCGCTTAACGCTGCGTTTGCGGCTCGAGACAATCGCGCGTTAAGAACCAAGACAACTTTGACGTTTATTCCCTACAGTATTCGAACTAACGATCGCGCCTAAAATGCATCGTACGGCGACGCGTCTCGATCTGCAACACGGTTTTCAGTATAGCTGGCAAAATGTTCACGATGTCAAATAGCGTTTGAGCAAACCCAAGCGGTCGCTGTTATGAAAACTGCGGGAGGGGGAGGTGTGCGACGGGGGGTGCATGCACGGACGTGGTTCACGCCGAAGCAGGGGCGGAGCTTTGGGAGCGCTGGAAGAGTGGTCAATGTGTTGCGGATATCGCGCGAGCGCTCGAGAGGAGGAACAAGAACGGGGTCTAAGCGCCGCGCCGCAGGGTTTCGACGACGCCTCTCTCGGGCTCTGGTCGGGCGGCGAATTGAAATTGGTCAACAGACGCCAGCTGCCGTCGATGCGCTCGATCGCCATAAGGGTGTCCGGTCTATTGACCGCGGCTTTCGCGACTAGTGCACTTGGGCCGGGACTCTGGGGATGGGCAGGAGATGTCGAATGGCGAAGAAGGTTCCTAAGCCTGTCGATATGCACGTTGGGAACCGCGTCCGAATGCGGCGGAACGCGCTCGGGATGAGCCAAACGGCCCTCGCTGAGGCAATTGGCCTCACGTTCCAGCAAGTGCAGAAATACGAGAAGGGCACGAACCGAATTGGATCGAGCCGCCTGCAGCAAGTCGCCAACGCACTTAAGGTGCCGTCACGCTTTTCTTTGAAGGTGCGCCAGGTCAACCTAAGATAGACCGCAACTCTCCATCGCCGGCGTTCGTATCCGATTTCCTCGCCACGTCCGACGGACTCGCGCTCATCCGTGCATTCGTGCGTCTGCGAGATGCTAAACTCCGCCGCAGCATCGTCAGCTTTGTTAGAGAGGTCGCAGGCGATGATTAATGCCGTCAATTTCTTAATCGTGGCGCGAGCTCATCCACGAGCGCTACGAATCATTGGCGCGTCTAGCCTTCGCTTCAACGCATCGTGGCAGGGAATTAGTCGCCCTGGCATGTACCAGATGCCCCCTCCAACGATAGTCGGTAGGTCTAAGCGAATTTGGATCGGTGACCCCTAGCGGCGCTTTCGAGTTCGCTTGCGCTTCTCGTTGGTCGGCGGCTTAGGCTTCTTGGCCGCCGCCCTCCGCCTAGGAACTCGCTTGACCCTGCGCTTACGCTTGGTTCGGGCCGGCGTCCTCTCGCCGCAGGACATCGCGGACATCCTTAGCATTCCGACAGGACGAAATTTCCATTGCCAATCAATGTGGATAGAAAATAGGATTTGTCGGAATGAGCCTTGAAATCATTACACTATCAGCCGACTCTTAATCAGCGGGTCCCAGGTTCGAGCCCTGGTGCGCCCACCACTTCCCGACAGTAAACTCTTGTAGATACAAGGTGCTAGCGGGCACTCGTTGGGTAACTCTACGTGTTACCAAATTTTACATGCCGGGGTGGCATTGAGGCAGCAGCAAAAAAATTTGGCGGCGGTATTTGGAGCGCAATCTGTAACCAAAGTTCGAATCTCACTCCCTCCGCCACCTTCCCTTTACGAACAGTTCTCAGTCGCGATTTTGCTGCGAGAAAACGCGACGAGTTCGCAGCATTCTGAGGCCTACCTCTACACCTTGGAATGGACGTCCTAGATGCGCTCTCGATAGCGTCGCTTTCTCCGGACCTCTGTGCTTCAACTCGGAGATACGATTTCGAGGCGGTCCTTAAGACGGAAACTTTTTGAGGCGTCGGCTCATGTTAGTTTGAGATCACTCGCTCGATTGAAGTCCAAATCAATCTTTTGGATCGATCTTTGGTTTAGCGCGGCTTGCGGTCCATCGTCTCCAGTATGCGTTCGTTGTCTTATTTATTCTACATCTACGGGCGTGGCCTCTAAGCGTGGCAGAAGCTGAGGATACCGGCGTCACAACGTTAACCATCGTGTTGGCGCCACCGTTTCACTAACCGCGACAGTTCTTTGTAAATTTTTGGAAAATATGCTGCGTATGAAAACGCAATGTCGCGCGCAATTTAGGTTAATCGTCGTGTGCAATTGTCAGCTTGCGAGCCGCGCGATACTACCTCGAAGAGGTAATGGCTGTAAGGACGATCTGCATGTTCAATGTGCGTCAATCCACCTCCGAAAAGTCTGCGCTCCCCACGTATCCGGATTGTCGGCGAAAGCAGGTCGTCGCCGATCTCGTCGCCAAGGTCGCGGAGGAGAGGCCGCATGCCGTCGCGCTGACGACAGCTTCGGCGCAACTCAGCTACGGCGAACTGAATGCGCGCGCGAACGTCCTTGCCGGATATTTGCGCTCGCTCGGATCCAGCCCCGAGGTTCTTGTCGGCATCTGTCTTGAACGCTCGTTCGATCAGATCATTTCTATCCTGGCGGTGATGAAGTCGGGGGGCGCCTTCCTGCCGCTCGACCCGGCCTGGCCAGCGAGTCGCCTACGAAAGCTGCTCGACGATGCGCAGGCGCCGCTTGTCGTCACGAGCGCAGAGCATGCCGAGCTGCTGATGGCCGACGGCCGCACCGCAATCGTTCCGGGCCGCGATCAGGATAAGATCGCAAGTGCGGCCGGCAGCGAGATTGTCCCGAAAGTTCGTCGCGAAAATCTCGCCTATGTCATCTATACGTCGGGCTCGACCGGCGAACCGAAGGGCGCGGAAGTCACCCACGGCAATTTGCTGAACTTGATTTTCTGGCACCGCAGCGCTTTCGGCGTGACGGCGGCGGACCGCGCGAGCCATCTGGCGGGACTGGGCTTCGACGCGTCGGTTTGGGAGGTCTGGCCCTATCTGACCGCCGGTGCGACGGTGGTGCTCGTCGACGAGACCACCCGCACGTCGCCCGATCTGCTGCGCCGCTTCATCATCGATGAAAAGATCAACGTGGCGTTCGTGCCGACGGCGCTGGCCGAGCCGATGATCGCGGCCGATTGGCCTGCCGACACGGCGCTGCGCTTCCTGTTGACCGGCGCGGACACGCTGCACGGCCGGCCCCGCACCTCGCTGCCGTTCACCTTGATCAACAACTACGGCCCGACCGAATGCACGGTCGTCGCAACCTCGGGCCCGATCAACGCCGCGGGCGACAGCCAAGAGCTGCCGTCGATCGGCATGCCCATCGCGAATACCAAAATCTACCTGCTCGATGAAAAGCATCAGCCGGTCGCAGCCGGTGAAGTCGGCGAAATCTATATCGGCGGCACCGGCGTCGGCCGCGGCTACCGCAATCGCGGTGCGCTGACAGCGGAGAGATTTCTACCGGACCCGTTTCGTCCGGCTCCCGACGCCCGTATGTATCGGACGGGCGATCTCGGCCGTCTTCGGCAGGACAGCCAGATCGGGTTTCACGGTCGCGTCGACAACCAGGAAAAGATTCGCGGCCATCGCGTCGAGCCCGAAGAGATCGCCGCGGCGCTTAACCGTCACCCGCAGGTGATGTCTTGCGCGGTGGTGGCGCGCGCCGGCGAGCAGGGTGACAAGCAGCTCGTCGCCTATATCGTTCCGGCGGCGGGTGGCGAACCGGGCGCAAACGAGTTGCACGAGTTCCTAGCCGGGGTATTGCCCGATTATATGATTCCGGCGGCTTTCGTGCGCATCGAGACGCTGCCGCTGACCACAAGCGGCAAGCTCGACCGCAAAGCGCTGCCGGCGCCTTGCGCCGACAACGCGCTCGGCCAGGCCGGACACCGTTTGCCGCAGACGCCGACCGAGATCCGGCTCGCGGAGATCGTCGCCGGCGTTCTCGGAACGACGCAGATCGGCATCGATGATAATTTCTTCATGACAGGCGGCCACTCGCTGCTCGGAACGCAAGTGGTCATGCGCGCGCGCGACAGTTTCGATGTCGATCTGACTCTGCGGCATCTGTTCCAGGCGCCGACGGTGGCAAAGCTCGCGGTCGTGATCGAGGGTCTCGCCTTCGAGAAAGTGGCGGCGATGAGCATCGACGAAGCCGAGCAGAAAGCCGCGAGTTAAAGCGGGGACCGAGGACATCGCTATGACAGTTTCCGCGCCCACGATGACGAAAGCGGCGCCCGATCCGTCGCTCAGCCTGTATCAGCTTCTAGATCCGGCCGTTCTCGCCGATCCCTATCCGCTGTACCGGCGGCTGCGCGAGCACGATCCGGTGCACTGGGATGCGTTCCTGCACGCGTGGGTCGTCACCGATTACGAGAACGTCCTGACGGTCCTGCACAAATTTTCGGCCGACCGCACGCCGGCGCCGGACCAGATCAAGACCATGGGCCTCGAGACGCTGGAGCCGATCGCCCAGATGATGACCAAACAGATGCTGTTCATGGACGCGCCGGCGCACACGCGTCTGCGCAAGCTGTGTTCGGCGGCGTTCACCTCGCGCAGCGTCGAGCATCTGCGCTCGCAGATCCACGACATCGCCAATGGCCTCCTGGACAAGGTCCAGGCAAACGGCCGGATGGACATCGTCGCCGACTTCGCCGCGCCGTTGCCGGCGATCGTCACCGCGCAACTGCTCGGCGTGCCGACGTCCGACCACGAGCAGCTCAAGGCATGGTCCGCCGATTTTGCCGAAATGCTCGGCAATTTTCAGCACAACCCCGACCGCGCCCACCGCGTTTTGCGCAGCGTACAGGGGATGACCTCCTATTTCAGGTCGGCCATCCGTGAGCAGGAGCGCTCGCCGCGTGAAGGCCTCATCCGCTCCTTGATGACGGCGGAGGTCGACGGCGCCCGGCTTACCGAGGAAGAAGTGATCGCCAACACGATCGTGACCATGGTCGGCGGGCAGGAGACCACCACGAACCTGATCGGCAACGGCCTTTTGACGTTGTTGCGCAACCCCGCGCAGTTGGCGCAGCTCCGCGACGATCCGTCGGTCATCGAGACCGGCGTGGAAGAATTGCTGCGCTACGAAAGCCCGAGCCAGCATACCGCGCGGCTTGCCCCGGACGACGTCGTCTTGGGCGGCAAGCTCATCCGCAAACGCGACGCGGTGATGGCGGTGATGGCCGCGGGCAACCGCGATCCCAAGCGGTTTGCTGATCCAGACCGGCTGGATCTGACGCGCAAGGACAACCGCCACCTCGCATTCGGCTGGGCCGCCCATTTCTGCTTCGGCGCGCCGCTTGCCCGCATGGAAGGGCAGATCGCCTTTGCAACGCTGCTGCGGCGTCTACCGGACCTCGCGCTCGAAACGGAACGCCTCGAATGGCGCGAAAATCTCGGTCTGCGCGGTCTCAAGGCGCTCCCCGTGCGGTTCGCGACGCAAACAGGCGCGCAATAGTCATGACCGCCGAGAATACAATAACCCACCCGAATCTGCCGGACGCCAAACGCCGGCTGCTTGAAAAGATGCTGAGCGGCGGCGCGGCGCGCAAGCGGCAGGCCGAAGGCGTCACCAAGCGTGTCGCCAGCGACCCGGTGCCGATCTCGCTCGAGCAGCAGAACGTCTGGCTGCATTCCTCGATGGCGCCGGCCAGCCGCTCTACAACGAGCCGATCACGATCCATCGCAAGGGATCTTTCGACCTCGCGCTGATGGAGAAAAGCTTTAATGAGATGCTGCGCCGCCACGAAGCCTGGCGCACGTCGTTCCAGATCGTCGACGGCGAGGTCGTGCCGATCGTTCATCACGATCTCTACGTCAAGCTCCCGCTTGTCGACCTCACTGGATTGCCGGCCGCCGGCCGCGAAGCGGAAGCGCTGCGGCTTGCCACGGAAGATTCGCACGCGCCGATCGATCTGACCGCGCCGCCGCTGTTCAGAGCGCGCGTGTTCAAGATTGCCGAAGACGATCACCGCCTGCATCTGACGCTGCATCACATCATCTTCGACGGCGTCTCGATCTACCGCATCGTGGTGCCGGAATTGTCGGCGATCTACGACGCCCACGCGGCGGGCCGCGCGCCGCAACTCGATCCGCCGGACCTGCAATACGGCGACTATGCCGTCTGGCGTGAGCGCCAGATGTCGTCCGATTCAGTCGCCAAGCAGATGGATTACTGGCGGCAGAACCTGCGCGGGCCGTTGCCCGTCCTGCAGCTTCCATTCGACCGGCCGCGGCCTTCGATGCCCAGTTACCGCGGGTCGATGGAAACGTTTTCCGTTGTCCGGTCCATTGACCGAAGCGCTCAAGGCCTTCAGCCGCAAGGAAGGACTGACGCTTTATATGACGCTGCTCGCGGCGTTCAAGGCGCTGCTCCATCGCTATTCAGGTCAGGAAGACATCATCATCGGCGGCGTCACGGACACGCGCCGTCGGCCCGAACTGCAAAAGGTGGTGGGTTATTTTCTCAACTCGCTCGTCTTGCGCACAAGGCCGCTAGGCCGCCTGCGGTTCCGCGAGTTTCTCGCGCAAGTCGGCGATACCGTCGTCGGCGCGCTCAGCGCGAGCGACGTGCCGTTCGATCGTATCGTTCGAGACATCCAGCCCAAGCGCGAACTCAGCGCCCATCCGCTGTTTCAGGTGCTCTTTTCGGTAGAGCCGCCGGCGCCGGATTTCGCCCAGGGCTGGGACCTGACCCAGATGGACGTGACCGTCGGGGCCTCCAAGTTCGATCTCTATCTCGAGCTCGACGAGCGGCCCGAGGGCATGATCGGACGGTTTCTTTACAGCACCGACCTGTTCGATCCGCAGACGATCCGGCGGATGATCGAACATTGGCGCACCATTCTGGAAGCGGTCGTTGCCGATCCGGACTGCTTGCTGGAACGCTTGCCGCTTTTGACGCCGGACGAGAGCCGGCAGTTGCTGACGCAGTGGAACGATACGGCGGCGGCTGTTCCCCGCGCGACGATCCATCAGCTTTTCGAGGATCAGGCGGCGCGCAGCCCGCATGCCACGGCAGTCGAATGTGACGGCAAGTCCTTGTCGTATCTGGAGTTGAATAGCAAGGCCAACGCCTTGGCAAACCGTTTGCGCGAACAGGGCGCCACGACCAGCACGCTGGTTGCAATCTGTGTCGAGCGGTCTCTCGATATGCTGGTGGGTTTGCTCGCGATCTTGAAGACGGGAGGCGCCTATCTGCCGCTCGATCCGGCCTTTCCGCAGCAGCGCCTGGCGATGATTTTGGAAGACGCTCAGCCGGCGCTCTTGCTCACGCAACCTTTCTTGGTCGATGCGCTGCCGAACTCGGACGTAAAACTTGTCTTCTGTGACGACGGCAATGACAGCGCCGTGACCGGCCCGAAGGTCGCGCCGACGCACATGAGCGGCGACGACCTTGCCTACGTCATCTACACATCCGGCTCGACCGGCAAGCCGAAAGGGGTCGAAATCCCGCACCGCGCTGCCGTCAATCTTCTGTCGTCCATGAAGCAAAAGCCCGGCTGCGACGCCACGGATGCGTTGCTTGCGGTGACGACTTTGTCCTTCGACATCGCCGCGCTGGAATTGTTCACGCCGTTGCTGTCCGGCGGCCGCGTCATCATCGCGAAAAAGGACGATGTGTCCGATCCGGCGCGCCTTGCGCGTCTTATCGCGCGCTCGGGGTGCACCATGATGCAGGCGACGCCCGCGACATGGCGCGCGCTGATCGAAGCCGGGTGGACGGGAAAGAAGGGCTTTAAAATCCTTTGCGGCGGAGAATCGCTGCCGCGAGAGCTTGCCGACCGGCTGCTCGATCGCGCCGGCGAAGTCTGGAACATGTACGGCCCGACCGAAACGACCGTCTGGTCGACGATCCACAAGGTCGCGCGCGGCGAGCGATCGGTGCCGATCGGGCGCCCGATCGCCAACACGCGAATCTATATTCTCGACGCCAACGGATATCCGGTTCCTGTCGGCGTGACCGGCGAACTCTGCATAGGCGGGGAGGGTGTCGCGCACGGATATCACAAGCGCGACGACCTGACACGCGAGCGCTTTGTGACGGTCGCCGCCGCGCCGGGCGAACGGATCTATCGCACCGGCGACCTGGCGCGGTATCGGGCCGACGGCACGGTCGAATGTCTTGGCCGCAACGATCAGCAAGTCAAAATCCGCGGTTTCCGCATCGAATTGGAGGAGATCGAGGCGGCACTGGCGAAGCACCCTGCGCTCGTTTCGGTCGCGCTCAAGGCTTGGCCGGATCCGTCGGGCGAATTGGGCCTGTGCGCCTATATGGTCGGCCGCGAGGAACCCACGCCCGATGTCGCGGAGTTGCGGCAATTTCTCCGGCAAAGCTTGCCGGATTACATGGTTCCCTCGCGCTACGTGTGGCTGCCGGCGCTGCCGATGACGCCGAACGCCAAGGTGGACCGCAACGCGCTTCCCGAGCCCGGTCACACGGCGCCGCGGCTTGCGTTTGTGGCGCCGCGCAGCGATCTCGAGCGCAGGCTGGCGGACGTCTGGAAGAATATCTTGCAGGTGGAAAGCGTCAGTGTGACCGACGACTTCTTCAATCTCGGCGGACATTCGCTTCTGTTCGCCCGGCTGGTGCGGCGGATCGAAGAAGCATTCGGCGTGCGCCTGTCGATGTCGTCGGCTTTTCAGGCGTCGACCCTGGAATCGATGGCGGCCTTGCTGGCCGATCCGCGGTCCGGCGCGAAGCAGTCGCGCGCGACCGTGCTGCGGGCTCAAGGATCGCGGCCGCCGTTTTTCTGGCTGAGCGAGCCGCACGCCGCGCTTTCGTTGGTGGCGGAAATCGGTCCGGACCAGCCGTTCGTAACCGTCGCGCTCGATCCGGCGGACAAACAAGAGCTTTCGGATGCTCCGCAGCTCGCCGACATCGGCAGCCGTCTGGTGAAGATCATTCGCGCCCAGCAACCGCAGGGGCCGTATTTTGTCGGCGGCTATTGCACGTCGGGGATCGTCGCCTTCGAAGTCGCGTCGCAGCTCACGGCCGCGGGTTGCGAGGTCGGACTGGTGGTGATGCTGCATTCGGCCAATCCGGCGTTGTTCGGGTGGAAGCAAAAACTCGGCCTTGAGTTCGACAGATTCAGTCACGGCCTCCATAAGACTTTAAGCCTGCCGGGCAGGGAGAAATGGCGCGCGCTGACCGAACGGCTGCTGTGGAATGGCCGGCGGCTCTTGCACGAAGGGCGCAAGCCGAAGGACGAATCCGATGCGTTCGACGAGGTGCAGGATCGCGCCGCCATCGTCTACGTTCCGAAGCCTTATGCCGGCACGGTGGCGCTGTTGCAGCCGGCCAAGCGTCCGCGCGCGCTCGATTATCGGGCGGCCTGGGCAGGATTGGTGACCGGCAAATTCATCACCGAGGACATCAGCGGAACCCACGCAACTTTGATGGAACGCCCGTACATCAGTGAGCTGGGCGCCAAGATCAGCGCTTGTCTGCGCGAGGCGCAGGAGAAGACCCGGGCGGCCAGGCGGCTCGCCGGTTGAAGCCATGCCCGAAGTTATCGTTGACACCTATTGCGTCAATGTCGATACGTCGGAAATCGACGTCGATCGATATGGCGCTATCCTGTCGGCGGAAGAGCGCGGCCGTGCGGGCCAGTTTTGCTTCGAGCGCGACCGCCGCCGCTACGTCGCGCGCAGGGGAATTCTGCGCGAATTCATCGAATCGTATTTAGATTGCGATCCGGCCGGTGTGGCGTTTGTCCACAATGCCTACGGCAAGCCGGCGGTCGCGCAGGGCGATCTTCGCTTCAATCTTTCGCATTCGCACGGGATGGCGCTCTATGCTTTTTGTCGCGGCGCCGACGTCGGCTGCGATATCGAGCGACGTGACCCAAAGTTTGCGGCCGAGCAAATCCCTGAGCGATTTTTTTCTCCCGATGAAGTCCGCGCTTTGCGCTCATTACCACTGAACGAGCAGACTGAGGCCTTCTTCAATTGCTGGACGCGCAAGGAGGCCTACATCAAGGCGGTGGGCCGCGGACTTTCGATTGCGCTCGACAGTTTCGACGTCTCGCTCGCACCGACTGAGCCGGCCGCGTTGCGACGCGGATGCGAAGGCTGGTCGGTGCAGAGCTTCGAGCCCTTGGCCGGCTTTCAGGCCGCGATCGTCGCGCAGGGCACGAATTGGCGTCTGAATTTCAAGACGCGTCGGAACTCGCAACTGGCCTTAGCCTGATCCAGGCCCACCTCGCACAGGCCACGTTCATTGGGGTGTTTTTCTGCAATCGGGCACGGATGATGTCCGTCCGGCCACGATTTCGCCCGGCCGCTATTCTAACAAAGCTATATTCCTAAGGGTAATCATTCCTTGCACGAAACTACGACGTGTCGGAATGCCCATTGAAATTGCTAGCGTATCTGGCGCTGCTCAATCAGCGGGTGCTAGGTTCGAGTGCTGGTGCGCCCACTATTTCAATATAAAATACAGCAGCTTACCATGATCGGTCCGAATACCGCTTAGCAGAGCGGTCTTCGGGTCGCACGGGGGTACAGACCGACCATAAGCGGATGAGATCGCCTAACGGGTAGCACGACCAGCAATCCGTTTATTGCCGACGCCCTGGTGCTCGTCGTACTGGCGGCTTTCCATATGCAAGCGCTGCTCCTGCTTCAGAAAATTGCACGTCGTATTCGCTCCAATTGACCGTTTGAGTTCAAATGCTTGTGTCCGCTTGGAGTGGCCCGTGTCCCGTCGACGTTCTATAATGCATATGTTCGGACGCATCGGAGGGCTTCATGCGAATTCTGGCAGCAATTGGTGCACTGGCCATAATCGTCGCTGTCGGCGCGGCGGCGTTCTTTTTCGGCGGCTTTTACAATGTTGCCGGCTCCCAGGAAGATTCTGCGATCGTCCAGTGGGCGCTGGTCAAGGTGCGCACCAATTCGATCGTTCGCCACGCGCACGATCAGCCGCCGTCGGATCTTGACGATGCCGCTAAAGTGAAGGCTGGCGCACGCGAATTTGCCGAACACGGCTGTGTCAACTGTCACGGCGCCCCCGGCGTGAAATGGGCTAAGTTCTCGGAAGGTCTGCACCCCGATCCGCCGGACCTCAAGGACATCGTCTCCGAGGTCACGCCGTCGCAACTATTTTGGGTGATCAAAAACGGCATCAACATGACGGGGATGCCGGGCTTCGGCGCCGCCGGTGCGACGGACGAAGACATATGGGCTATCGTGGCCTTCCTGAAAAAGCTCCCAAACATCTCTGAGGCGGACTACAAGGCCTGGACTGCGCCGCCTGCCGCACCCGCGCCCAGTCCGCCGGCGCCCGCCACGCCTGCGCCGCCCGCGCGGAACCAATAGACGAATGACGGACGCGGCCCTGAGGCCAGATGAATTCTTTCCGCCTTTACCGCCGTGTTCTCGAAAACCTCGGGGCTGACAGCCGAATAGGCTGGTATCTGGCGCTCGCCAATCTGGCGCTGGCCATGGCGCAGTTTGCCGAGCCGGTGCTGTTTGGCCGTGTTGTCGATACGCTCACGCGTACAAGTGCGACCGACGGATCGACCGCATGGTCGCACTTGTGGCTGCTTCTCATCGTTTGGGTCGGCTTCGGACTTTTTACCATTCTATGCGGTACGCTTGTCGCGCTCTACGCTGATCGGCTGGCGCATCGCCGCCGCCTCGCGGTCTTGACCGATTATTTCGAGCACGTCCTTCAACTGCCGCTCGTTTTTCACGGCGAAGTACATTCTGGCCGGCTGATGAAAATCATGCTGCAGGGTACCGACGCGTTGTGGGCGCTCTGGCTGGGCTTTTTCCGCGATAACCTTGCCGCATTTGTATCGTTGCTGATTTTGATGCCGCTAGCGTTGTTCATCAATTGGCGACTGGCGATTTTGCTGATCGTTCTGTGCATGTTGTTCGCGGTATTGACCGCGCTTGTCCTGCGTAAAACAGAATCGATGCAGCAGACTGTTCAAACTCAGCACTCGGACCTTGCCGAGCGAGCCTCCGACGCGCTCGGCAACATTGCTTTGGTACAAAGTTTTACGCGAGTTGAATCCGAAGTGATGGCGCTTAGGAGCGCGAGCGAACAACTGCTCGCCGCGCAGTTTCCGGTGCTGTCCTGGTGGGCGGTTGTGGCAGTGCTTACACGGGCGGCGACCACGCTGACGGTTCTCTCGATTATTTTGCTTGGTACGTGGCTGTTTCAGCACGGCCTTATTTCGATCGGCGAGATCGTCACTTTCATGGCCTTCGCGGGCATGGTGATCGGCCGCCTCGAACAGGCGGTCAGCTTCGTCAACCGTCTGGCGATGGATTCGGCAAAACTACGTGAATTTTTCGACGTTCTCGACACCATTCCGGCGATGCACGATCGGCCCGATGCCGTGGAGCCCGGCCGCCTTACGGGCGGCGTCGAATTCAAGGAGGTGTCTTTTTCTTACGACGGCAAGCGGCCGGCGGTCGCGGGCCTTAACTTTACGGCGCTGCCGGGCGAGACAGTGGCCTTGGTGGGCGCGACCGGAGCCGGCAAATCGACAGCGCTTGCTTTGCTGCATCGCGCCTTCGATCCGCAGTCGGGGGCTATTATGATCGACGGCACCGATGTGCGGGATATCAAACTCGCCGCACTCCGCCGCAATATCGGAGTTGTATTTCAGGAAGCGCTTCTGTTCAATCGCTCGATCGCTGAAAACCTGCGGGTGGGCAAACCCGATGCCACAGACGATCAATTGCGCACCGCGGCGGCGCGAGCGCAGGCGCTCGATTTTATCGAATATAGCCCTGACGGTTTCGAAGCCAAAGTGGGGGAGCGCGGGCGCGCGCTGTCGGGTGGCGAGCGTCAGCGCCTGTCGATCGCGCGCGCGCTGCTGAAAGATCCGCCGATCCTGATTCTCGACGAGGCGACAAGCGCGCTCGACGCCGCAACCGAATCCAGGTTGCTGGTGGCACTCGACGAAGTCATGAAGAATCGCACGACGTTTGTCATCGCCCACCGTCTCGCCACCATCCGGAAAGCGACGCGTATCCTGGTGTTCGAAGAAGGCCGGATCGTCGAATCCGGCTCGTTCGACGAACTCTCGAAATTAGGTGGCCGCTTCACACAGCTTGCCAAGGCGCAATTTATGGCGGTTTGAGTGGCGTTATGCGCGCGGCAGCCGACCCTGTGCGAGTACCACGGTGCCAGCGATGCTCGCGAGCACCGCCCAGTAGGCGTAGCGCAAATCCGACGCGACGCCGACGGCAAAAAACGTCAGCACATAGACGGCGGCCGATCCGCAAACCCCGATGGCAAAGGTGCCCAAAGGCGTATTGCGCCGCCGCCAAGCAAACACGCACACCGCGATGCAGACGAGCAGCCAGGACCCCGCGCGGAACAGCGGTGTTGGCTTAAGCATGTTGTGGATCGCCACGAGCGCATTGAACGCCGGACGGTCCGCGAACACCGTCTTCGATGGATTTTCGATATCGGCGGTCCACATGGTGAGATTTTTGTTCGCCAGAAAATTCCACATGAATGCCGTGCGGTGTTCAAGATAGGCGAGGGGATGGCGCGTGACGGAGTGCAGCCACGCATCGGTGATGACCACCGTGCCGAAAATCTTGTCACCTTCGAGCCGATGCATCACGAATTCGCAAGGCTCGAGCCGCCAGTAGATATCCCATTCGGTCGGCCGGTAGCAGTTGTTTATGAGGAGTTGCATTTCGGCGTCGTTCCAGGTGACGGGATATTGGTTCTGTTTGGTAAAATGACTGATGCCGCCCAGGTCGAAGACCATAATTGATTGCAGCGGATGCTGCCGGGTCGCGCCAAGAGCGCCGTAATAGACAACCTGTACCAGCGCAAAAAACCCAATGGCAGCCGGTACAAACACGATTGCCGCGCGCTTCCATGAAAATCGATCGGGCCACACGACATAGCCGGCAAGAATCGGCGCTGCGATGAGCGCGTTTGGACGGATGAGGACACCGAGCGTGACCAGGCCAAGCGCAACTACCATTGTTAGCGCGCGCAGCTTAACGTTACGTTTGACGGTTGCGAAAGTGAGCGAGGCCGACAACAGCCAGGCAGTCGCAAACAGGACGTCACGCCAGATGATGCCGACGAAGACAAACGCCGGAGGCGACAATGCCAGCAGCAGCAGCGCCACCGCCAGCCGGATGGAGCGACGCCCGATTGTGAAAGCGACCAAGCCGAAGCCGAGCCAATAGAACGCCGCGATCAGCAGAAACATGCTTGACGATCCAGGCGCGATCGGATCGACCAGGGACCACAGCGCCGTCATCACCGGCGATTGCCAGTCGCCGCGCGTACCCTTTGCGATATCTTCATAGACGAATTTGGCATCGTAGGTCATGACGCCGGGGTAAAAGACGAGCAGCGTCAGGAAAATGCCGGCAGCAATCATTGCGCAGATCAATAGTGCGGAATGCTGCGATGGTTTCGCGTTTGCGGGCGTGCCGTCAGGCGATAACGGCATACACATCTCCGGAATTCGCTTCGTGCGGAAGTTCCACCAGCCAGCGGGCAATCGCAGCATCGTCAATCCAGTCGGTATGCACGAGGTCTTGGCTCTCGCCTAGTGCGGCATTGAAACGCGTATAACCGAGCGCGATACATCGATCGACGCAGGCGAGCGCGACGTCGCGCTGAATCGTGGTGATTTCAAATGAAAGCGCTTTGACCGGCTGCGAGAGACCGGCCAATGCCTCCGCCTCGAAGCCTTCGACATCGATTTTCACGAAGTCCGGGACGCCGTGCCTTGCGATCAGCGCGTCAAGCGTCGTCATCGGCACTTGTGCAGTCTTCGGCCAGCGTTGCGCCTCCCAGCCGGCAGCGCCGCGGGCGGCGCTGATGAAGACGCGCGAAGCGGTGGAGACCGTGGGATTATCGGGATTGATCATCAACTCGGCTGTTCCCGGGTTGCGGCCGACGGCAACCGCCTCGATCGTGACGTCGGATATGCGCCCGTAGATGAGCCTAAGCACTTTCACCAAGGCTAGCTGCGGCTCGACGGCGACGACGCGGGCGCCAAGGCGGCGGAACGAAGCGATACGGTCGCCGACATGGGCGCCGACGTCGAAGACCAGGTCGCCGCGCTGCACGAAGCGGTTGTACAGGCGGTCCATGGCCGCCGAGCGGGCCCGATGGCCATAGTAGATGCGCAGCGACCGGACAATGCCGCGCGCGGTCTTTAGTCCTTCGAGCATGGATGCGTCCGCGTCATACCGGCAGTGGACGTGGTAGAGACGCCGCAATCTCGATGGCGGGCAGTGCCAGTTCAGAGAGCGCTGCGGGCGGCGCGGTTTCCTCGGGCAGGCGGCCTATGCCGACGCGCGCGAACGTGCTTCCAACCGCGGGCAAGGCGGTAACGACCGCGAACGGTATCGCCAGTGCCGGACCAGCGGCGAGAAACAGCGCATAGGGGATCGCATCCGGATGCGTCAATGCGAGGACGCCGATCGCGCCGCAGCCGAGCAAAGTGTGCGGCCAGAGGTTGCGCAGCGCCAGCTTGAACGGGACCGCATGATCGTCGCGGGTCTGCCCGATCCAGCCGATTTCGCGGCCGAACAGCAGGCCGGACAGAAATATGGTGTGGCCGAACCACAAGATCGGACAGAGCAGGATCGAATACATGGTTTCAATGGCACAGTTGGCGACGAACCGTACGGTGCCGCCGAAAGCGCGGCGAAGCTCCGGCCGCAATAGGATGTCGACCTCACTGGCGATCTTCGGCAAGAACCACATGACCAGGACCAGGATGAACAGGACCATGCCGGCATCCGGACGGATGAAGTCGGCGGGAGTCTCGGCGAAGGCGAGCGAAAGCGTGCCGAGTATGAGCATGCCGATCCAGGCTGGCGAGCCGATGAACATCAGGATCGCGATCGCGAGTTGATAACGGCTCACGGCCTTGAGGCCGGGGAGGGCCATGAAACGCCAATACTGCATATTGCCCTGGCACCAGCGCAGATCCCGACGGATGAATTCGATCAGGGTCGGCGGGTTTTCTTCCCAGCCCAATTCGTCTTCCGGAAGCACACGCACGTCATAGCCAGCGCGCCGCATCAGCACGGCTTCGATTTGGTCATGGCTGAGAATATGGACATCTGTTGGTCCGTTCTTTGCCAATACCGGAAGTTCGCAATGTATCATGAACGGCTTAAGCCGCAGCACCGCGTTGTGGCCCCAATAGGGACCGCAATCGCCCTGCCACCACGCGCTCCCGATGGTGTAGGAGCGCATACCAAGCCGCATGCCGAACTGAAAGATCCGCGCGAAAGCGCTGGTTGAAGGTAATCCGACGACGAGTCCCTGCAAGATGCCGAGCTTGGGGTCCGCCTGCATAATACGTACGAGGCGCAAGATCGCATCGGCGGTCATAAAGCTGTCGGTGTCGAGCGTCACGGCAAATTCGTGCTCTTCGCCCCACCGCTCGCAGAAGTCGCGAATATTGCCGGCCTTGTAGCCGGTGTTGATGGTGCGGCGCCGGTAGGTGAGTGCGATACGCCCGCGCCAATGGGACGCGAGCGCGCCGAAGCGTGCCTCCTCGATCGTTGCTATTTCGGCATCGCTGGTGTCGCTCAGGATGTAGACTTGAAAGCGGTCGCCAACTCCGGTCGCGCTGAGGCCGCTCATCATCGGTTCGAGATTGCGGATTACCCGCTCCGGCGGTTCATTGCGGATGCATACCAGAACCGCGGTCGATGCCGTTACCGCCTCGTTCCCGCGGACGCCTGCTGCTATCGGGATCACCGCTGCGATCGGATCGGCCGCAAAGCGCATGATGAGAAACCCGATCGTGGCGTTCCAGAAGCCGGCCACCATCCACGGCAACGTCACCGCGAACAGCGCCAAAATCACACAATCAACTATGTCGAAGCCGCCGGGTGACAAGGCCGCCGCCATGAGAGCGAGCGACCCGGCCATCGTCGCGGCAAATAGCACGCCAATCAACACCCTGCGGCCGGTCAAATTCATCCCGGCACGGGTGTCGTCCACTTTTCGCAATGGGGAACGTTCCAGCACGCGGTCGCGACTTTTGATGTTTAGGCGGTTAGGACAGGGTATAACGATATAACACGAAGCGATGTCCCAATAGTCCAACTCAGGATCAAGAAAGTGGCGATCGGTCGGACAGATGAACTCGCCCATGCGCTTTGGTACGTCGGGCCGGGACGCGCCGAAATTCGCGAGGAAAAGGCTGTTCCGCCGGGGCCGGACGAGGTACGCGTGCGCGCGCTTTTCAGTGCAGTCAGCCGTGGCACCGAAGCGCTCGTTCTGGGCGGACGCGTCCCCAAAAGTGAATTCGAGCGCATGCGCGCCCCTTTCATGAGCGGCAGCTTCCCGTTTCCGGTAAAATACGGCTACGCCACGGTTGGAACGGTCGAGGCTGGGCCGCCAGGCCTGCTCGGCCGTTCTGTATTTGCTCTCCATCCACATCAGAGCATTTTTAATGTCCCTTCGAGTGCTGTCGTAGCATTGCCCGATAGCGTGCCGCCCAAGCGCGCGGTGCTTGCCGCCAATATGGAGACCGCACTCAACGCGGTCTGGGATGCTGCGCCAGGGCCGGCCGGCCGCATCGCTATTGTCGGCGCGGGTGTGGTGGGCGCGCTGATTGCCTATCTGTGCGGACAGGTGCCACGTGCGGAAGTGACGCTCGTCGACATCAACCCCGCGCGCGTGGAATTGGCGCGCAGACTCGGCGTGAAATTCGCTGCGCCCGAAGCGGCACCTGCTGAATGCAATCTTGTCATTCACGCCAGCGGTACGGCGGAAGGCCTTGCCACTGCGCTCAGGTTGGCAGCCTTCGAGGCCACCGTGCTCGAGATTAGTTGGTACGGCGATGCCCTCGTGCCGGTGCCGCTTGGTGGTGCGTTCCATAGCCGGCGGCTGAAGCTGGTTTCGAGCCAGGTCGGGCATATTGCGCCGTCACACCGCGCGGATTGGACACATGGACGCCGGTTAGCGGCTGCAGTGGAAATGCTGACGGACGACCGGCTGGACGCTCTGCTGGCGCCCGCGATAGCATTTTCCGAACTGCCGGCGCGGCTTCCTGATATTCTTAGTCCCAAGAGCGGCGTACTCTGCCAGCTCGTTGCCTATTCTTGAGGAGAGTGCATTGTTTGCCGTTGAAGTCCGCGACCACATCATGATTGCCCATTCGTTCCGCGGCGCCGTGTTCGGTCCGGCGCAATCCCTGCACGGGGCGACTTTTGTCATCGACACCGCCTTCATCGCGAACAAGCTCGATGCCAACGGCATCGTCGTCGACATCGGACGCGCGCACGAGGCGCTGAAGGCCACGATCGCACCGCTCAATTACCGCAATCTTGACGATTTGCCGGAACTGAAAGGCACCAACACCACGACCGAGTTTCTGACTAAGTATATATTCGACCGGCTGGCGGATGCCGCGCGCGCCGGGAACCTCGGCCGCGACGGCCGCGAACTCAGGGCAATTCGCGTCACGCTCTCGGAATCGCACGTCGCGCGCGCGTGGTACGAGGCGGCCTTGTGGTGAGAAGGCTCACGTTCGCGGTTCCGGGCGATCTCGCGACCCCGACCGGCGGGTATGCCTACGACCGGCGCATGATTGCGGAACTCGAACATCTCGGCTGGCATATCGATCTTGTCGATCTCGGCGACGGCTTTCCGTGGCCGAGAGATGAAACGCGTCACACGGCGCAGGCGCGGCTGTTAGCGGTGCCGGCGGGGCGTGCCATCGTCGTCGATGGGCTGGCCTTCGGGGTCTTGCCCGAAGTGGCGTCGCAGCTTCACTCGCGCCATCCGCTGGTCGCGCTTGTCCACCATCCGCTCGCGATGGAGTCCGGTCTCTCCGCCGGACAATCCGATCTCTTGCGGGCGAGCGAACGCGCGGCGCTGGCCGCCACAAACCATGTCGTCGTTACGAGTGCCGCGACTGCACGATATTTGGTCGCCGATTACGCGGTTCCCGCGGAACGCATCACGGTTGCGTGCCCGGGGACCGATCCGGCGCCGAAGGCGCAGGGCAGTCAGGACGGTATGGTGCGGTTGCTGTCCGTCGGCGCGATCGTGCCGCGCAAGGGGTTCGACGTGTTGATTGCGGCGCTTGCCACACTCATAAATCTGCCGTGGCATTTGGCCATTGCCGGCGACCGCAGCCGCGACCAAGACGCGGCGGAGCAACTCGATGCCGACATCAGGCGTCATAACCTCGGCAGCCGGATAACCGTGCACGGCACTGTCTCGCCTGAACGTCTCGCGGAAATCTACGCCGGCGCCGATCTGTTCGTGCTGGCTTCCCGCTTTGAGGGTTACGGCATGGCTTATGCTGAGGCCATTGCGCACGGCCTGCCGATTATCGGAACCAATGCCGGCGCAATCCCGGATACGGTTCCTGCGGGCGTTGGCGTGCTTGTTGCCCCGGACGATCCGGATGCGCTTGCGCTGGCGCTACGTAAGATAATCGAAAACCCAGATGAACGACGCCGCATGGGGACGTCGGCGCGTGCGGCGGCAAGCCGCCTGCCAACCTGGCAGGAGTCAGTGAAAATATTCGTACGCGCGATCGAGGTCCTCGCATGAGCGGGTTCTCGGCTGAGTGGCTCGCGCTGCGCGAGCCCTACGATGCGCAAGCGCGTAATCCGGTCGTTCTTGATGCCGTCGTTACTTCACTCGACCGCTATCCCTCGGTCAGAATTACAGATCTCGCCTGCGGCACTGGGTCGACATTACGCGCGCTTACGTCCCGTCTTCCGGCCCAACAGTATTGGCGACTTGTCGACAACGATCTTGGCCTGCTGGCGCGCGCGACGGCAATGGTGCGTCCTGCGACGGTTTCCGCCGCGGCAATTGTCCTCGATCTTAACCGCGACCTCGAAGCAGCGCTCGATGGTCCGGTCGATCTGGTTACCGCCTCGGCGCTGCTCGATCTCGTCTCGGAGGCTTGGCTCGAACGGCTAGCGGTCGAGATTGCGGCGCGGTCAATCCCCATCTATGCATCTTTGAGCTATGATGGGCGGATCACAATTGATCCCACCGATCCGCTCGATGACACAATCATTGCCGCCGTCAACGCGCATCAGCGAAACGATAAGGGCTTCGGGCCCGCGCTCGGGCCGACTGCGGCGTCATTCGCGATCGCGCGATTTGAAAGGCTGGGCTATTCCGTCCTTCACGGCGAATCCGATTGGGTCATCGGGCCGGATGATCGGGACATGCAAATCGATACTTTGGCCGGCTGGGCGAGTGCGGCTCGCGAAATTGACGATCTGTCGCTCGCCGACGCGGTCGGGTGGCTGACGCGCCGGCGCGACGCCGTCAATGCCGGGCGCTCGTCAATTCGCGTCGGTCATGTCGATGTTTTTGCCAAGCCGATCGGCACGCGCTGAGCGGTCAGGTCGCAATCGAACAGGACTTCGTCGTCAAGTTGGTGCGCGCGTATCGGGATGCGCAAGGCCTGGTCGGCGCGCTCGATCGCGGGCAAGGTGAAGCTTGCACGCCCCGAGCCGAGAATGATCGGCGCGACCACCACGTGCAGGCGGTCGAGGCAGCCGGCAGCGAGAAAGCGCGACACCGTGTCGGCACCGCCTTCAATCAGCACACGGCGCATGCCGCAATCGGCCAATGCTGCCAGGATCGCCCGCGGGGCGATGTGCTTATCGTCGGTGGGCAATGCCAGAATCTCCACCCCGGTAGGCGGCGCGCACCGTGTTCCTTCCGCCGTGACCAGCAGGCGGCGGACGCCATCGCTGGCGAACAACTTGGCGCTGGCGAAAAGCCTTCCATTTGGATCTATAACGACACGTGCCGGCTGCAGTCCGGCGACCCGCCTTACCGTCAACTGCGGATCATCGGCGAGGGCCGTGCCCACGCCAACCACCACGGCATCGACCAAGGCCCGTAGCCGGTGCAAGTGCGCGAGGCCCGCCGGGCCATTGATGTATTTCGAGTGCCCCGTCGTCGTGGCGATGCGCCCATCAAGCGATTGGCCGACCTGACCGACGACGACCATTTCGTCGACGGCCCCGGTCTGGAGGGGGCCGAACTGCTCGTTCCAGGGAGGGGGTAGGACACGCGCCGACCCGCGAAAAACCTGGCTGAACTCAAGCCATGAATCGCGGCAGCCGTCGCCGGGAGGTATTTCTTGAGTAACGTCCTGGCGCAATTTGGTCCCAAGCGTATGAACATCTTTTAGACGCACGAGGCGTCCATTTAAATGGTGGGCTCAAGGCTGTCGCTACTGTTCTCCCGAAATACTTAAATTGCGACCGGAATGGCCAAGGACCTGGCGGTGTTCTATCATTGCGTCAGTCGAACGGAAAGTACGGGGATGAGTGTTATTCGGTCAGACGT
Source organism: uncultured Alphaproteobacteria bacterium (assembly GCA_963772235.1). Taxonomy (GTDB): domain Bacteria; phylum Pseudomonadota; class Alphaproteobacteria; order Rhizobiales; family Xanthobacteraceae; genus Pseudolabrys. Next base: position 41,878 of record CAVYWI010000014.1, on the reverse strand, counting down.
CGGTTCCGCATTGTTTGGTACCAAGGGGCAGATTGGCGTCAATCGCGGGTTAGCCGAATTCCATGCCGGGCGGCCGGTGCTTATTGCCGGCGGCGACGTGCCGATCCTCGCTTTGCCGGTCGAGGGGCTCACCGCCCAACGGCTTGCAGAATTCGTAACGTTCTGCGCGCCGGCGACGCCGCGGCTGGTTATCACGCAGCGACGCGCGCTGGCGCTCGGGCTCGACGTGCCGGCGCCGGTGGCATTACAGCTTGGCGCGTCGCATGACGTGAACGAGATTCTATCGCTCGTTGCCGATACCAAAATTGCATGCACCCTCAGCGCAACGCCGGCGGGCACTGCGGCCGCAGCCGCAATCCAGCTCGTCAAATTGTCGCAAGGGCTGCCGGCGGTGCTGGCGGCAGATGTCGCGGCAGGAAGATATCAAAAAATTCGAGCCGCAAATCATCACGGTTGAGGCAGCGGCGGTGGCGAAGTTCGGCGACGACGCTATCCGGTCGCTCACGATTTCAAGTGAAGCGTCGGTCCCGCTCAATTCCGGAACGCGCACACGTTTCATCGTTTTCCGCGACGCGATGGGCGGCAGTTCGGTCGCCGTCATTGTCGGAGAACCCGCTTTCGCCAAACCGGTCCCCGTGCGCTTGCATTCCGCTTGCCTCACCGGCGACGTCTTCGGCTCGAGGCGATGCGACTGCGGCGATCAACTTAAACTCGCGCTCACGCGCATCGACGATATAGGCGGCGGCATCATTCTCTATTTGGCGCAAGAGGGCCGCGGGCTCGGCTTGGCCAATAAGATGCGCACCTATCAAATGCAGGAAGGCGGGCTCGACACGGTCGATGCCAATACAACGCTCGGCTTTGACGACGATGAGCGCGACTACGGCATCGCCGCGCGAATGCTGCAAATGCTCAACTGCACGCGCGTCATGCTGCTCACCAACAACCCGGCCAAGCTCGACGGTCTGTCCAAGGCGGGAATTCAAGTCGTAAGCCGGTTGCCGCTGGAAGCGCCGATTCACTCCGACAATCGCCGCTATCTTACGGCGAAAGCGGCTCGGGCCGGGCACCGGCTCGATCATCTCACGGCTTCGCTCGCCGACCCCGCGGACCCGGACCGGAACGTGGCGCCTCTGGCAACTTGAGATTGGCAGGCTTGCCGACTTCGTGGCAAATATCGCGCGTGCGTTCCTGCAACGCTAGGAAACGATAGCGGCCATGCCACAAGCTGCGCAGCGTCGATTGATCGGTGAGCTTACCTTTACGGAAATTTCGACTCGCGTTAGCGGGAGTTCGATACTTTGCCTGCCGATCGGCTCGATCGAGCAACACGGGCCGCACTTGCCACTGAATACCGATGTCATGCTCGCGGAGGAATTCACGCGACGCATCATCGACCGGTGGGGCGAATCCCTCGATCTTTGGCAACTTCCGACGTTGGCGCTGAGCCTGGCGCGCGAACACGAATGGGCGCCCGGCACCATGTCGTTGTCGGTCCAAAGCATGACGGCCTTGATGCACGACTTGGGGCGCGAAATCGCCCGCGCGCTGCCGGCGAAGAACCTCGCCATCATCAACGGTCACGGCGGCAATCGGGGTATTCTCGAAGCTATTACGCAGGACCTGCGTGCCGACTTTGGCCTTAATGCATGCGTCCTGCATCCCGCCACATGGGTCGAGGCTGACCCGAATTCAGCAATCCCGGAGATTCACGGCGGCAAGAACGAAACTTCTATGATGCTGGCGATCGCGCCGCAACTGGTGCGCCGGGATCAAATCGCGCAATTGAAGGAATCCGCCGATGGGGAGGCGATCCGCAGAATAATCCTCAACCCGGGGGTGACGTGGCCGTGGTCGACGGACGACAAGCGCATTGCCGATAAGGGCGTTATCGGCGAGGCGCAGGCGGCATCGGCGGAGTTTGGAAAGAAGATCCTTGACCATGTAGCCGAAGCGGCGGGCGGCGTTCTCAATCAACTCTTGGACCAACAGCGCCATTTGCGCCGCTAGACATTCGGGTGCACGCCTGGCGTGCTCATGGAGACGGCAGCAATGACGGCCAACCAGTCGCATCCGCGTTTCGGGAGCGGCTTGTCCTGGACCAATCCCGCCACTCGATCCGATACTGATATATTGCGCGCCCTGGTCATCGCCGTCGGGCTGTGCTGGTCGGTCGTCTTCGTCGTTGTGGGACTCCGATACGAGCTGCAGTTATACGGCGATGGTGCGATGTTTTCCTATTCGGTCGCGGTCCAGGATGCCTGGGCATTTCATTGGCACAATATTTCGGGCCGCCTGTCCGTTTACCTCTTTTGCCTGGCGCCGGCCGAGGCCTATGTCGGTCTGACCGGGAACCCGGGCGGCGGCATCGTTGTCTACGGACTTTTGTACTTTGCGGCGCAGATCCTTGGGCTCGCCGCGACGTTTCGGTCTGATCGCTCCAAGGGCCGCATTATCTTCAGCTACGCCTGTTTCTCGACGGCCTGCCTCTGCCCGTTGGTGTTCGGGTTCCCAACCGAAATGTGGATTGCGCATGCGCTCTTCTGGCCGGCGGTCGCCGTCTGCCACTACGCCCGTCGGGGAATTGGCGGAACTGCGCTGGTGTTTGGCATTCTGCTCGCGCTCATCTTCACCCATGAAGGCGCAACTATTCTTGCCGCCGCCATCGTGGCGACGCTGCTGCTGCGCGGCGTGCGCCATCCCGTGTTCTTGAGGGCGGCGGGCGCTTTGTTGGTAGCAATGGCGATCTGGGCCGCCGTCAAGGCCGCATTTCCTCCTGACGACTATTTTGCCGATGTGTACATGAGGGCGGCGTTGAGTTTCTTCGACGAGGCGCTGCTGAGCAGTCGTTTGGTGCTGCTGCTGCTGGCGGCGATAGCCGGCTACAGCGTTCTCTTTTTCGTGCTCTTACAAATTGCGCCGGCACGAGCGCACATCTATGCCGCTGCGATCGTCGCGCTGGCGCTCGCGGTCTATTGGCTAGCGCTGGATCACGGGCTGCATGCCGCCAACCGATACTACATGCGGACGGTTCTTTTCACCGCGATGCTCTTGCTCGGCGCGCTGGCTGCGATGTATGCGCTCCACGCCGATGGCCGGCAGGAGATGTTCTCGGCGCACATTATGCAATTCCTGACCAGCCGTGTCGCGGTGCGCGCAATTGTCGGGGTCTTCCTGCTGGTGACACTGGTGCATGTTGTCGAGACCGCCAAATTCGTGACGCAATGGACGAAATACAAAGCCGCGGTATTGGCGCTGGCCACGGGCACGGCGTCCGATCCGGCGCTCGGCGACCCGCATCTCGTTTCGTCGGCTCGCATTGCACCGGAGCTTAGCCGGCTATCCTGGTATTCGACGACACCGTACCTGTCCGTGATTCTCGCCGGATTTGCGCCGACGCGGCTTGTCGTGAGCCCGAGGACGGCGAATTATTTTTGGTTGTCTTGCGAATTGGCTACGGCCAACCTCAAGGCCGGCCGTGTTGTTCCGGCGGCAGGCCGCGACCTCGTGCGCATTTACTCGTGTCTGCATCGATAATGTCGCGCCTGATTGGGCGCACCTGCGGGCGCTGCGAGATGGAGCCGATGATGCGTCAAGGCGGTTGTTTTGATCGCTATGCTTATCACGCTGCATCAGCATATATCCGCGACGACGCCATGTGGCTGCAAAGCGCGGCGAGCAATTGACATAAAACCCGGGTCCGCTAATTTGTTTTGCCGTTTCGGGCGCGATCAGCGCATCTCTCTTTGTCCAGCGCCATAGAACTTGTGCATTGAATATCGCCGGTGAAATCACAGTTGCCGCGCCACGTGCAGCGGTATTCAAGGCGCTTAGCGACGCTCCGTTTTTTGCGTCTTGCATCGACGGCGTGTGCGATCTCACGGCGATCGACGCTACCCATTTCGACGCGGTGCTGGAAACCCGCATCGCCTACATGCGTTTCAAGTTCAAGGTCGCCGTCGAGATGACCAAGGCAATCGCACCGGAAGAGATCGAAGCCAAGGTCGAGGGCACACCGCTGGGTGTGGTAGGCCGCTTGACTGCAACCGCCACGACACGGCTCGCTGAAGCCGGTGAGGGGACCGTCATCCGCTACGCGATCGACGCGACGCTCACCGGAAAACTCGGTAGCATGGGTCAGCCGGTGCTCAAGGCCAAGGCGAGGGAAATGGAAAAGCAGTTCAGCGCGCGGCTTGCCGCAGCCTTCGCCGGGGGAACGGCGCCGGTGACAGCGCCATGACGCCGTTCGAGATCAACGAGCCGGCCTCGCTCAAAGAGGCGATCGCGCTGATCGATCCGGACGATCCGGACGTGCGGCCGATCGCCGGCGGCACCGCGCTGATGCTGATGATGAAGGCCGGCGTGTTCCGGCCGCGCCGGCTGGTGAGCCTGCGCAAGCTCGGCCACAAATTCACACGCATCGTGGCGGCGCAGTCCGGCGAATTGACCGTCGGCGCGCTGGCGCCGTTGTCGGCGCTCGAGCATTCGCTCGATGTGGCGCGCCATGCGCCGGTGATCGTGCGCGCCATGAAGCGGCTGTCGAACGTGCGGGTGCGCAACGTGGCGACGGTCGGCGGCGCGCTCGCGCATGGCGACCCGCACATGGACCTGCCGCCGGTGCTGATCGCGCTCGACGCGTCGGTCGTGATCTCGGGACCGGACGGCGAGCGAACTTTGCCGGTCGAAGACCTGCTCATCGGCTATTACGAAACCGCACTCGCCAAAAACGAATTGATCACCGAACTACACATTCCAGCGCAGGGCTCGACGCGTTCCGTCTATTGCAAGGTTACCGCCGGCTCCGCCGACGACTGGCCGGCGCTCGGTGTCGCGGTCGCGCTTGACCGCCGAAGGTTCGCGCGTTAAATCCGCGCGCATCGTGGTGAGCGCGGCGACGGTAAAGGCCACGCGGCTGAAATCCGCCGAGCGGGAGCTAGCCGGCGCAAGTGCCGACGACAAGACACTCACCAAGGTCGCGGAGGCTGCCGCCGCCGAAGCCGACATCATCGCCGACCTGCGCGGCTCGGCCTCCTACAAGCGCGAATTGTTGCGCGTCTATGCCGCGCGCGCGGTGCGTGCCGCTATCGGTGGAGGCGCGTGATGGCCGTGACGACGACCATTGGCGGACAGGTCGGCCGCTCGCTGCCGCGGCTCGAGGCGCGCGAAAAGGTCACCGGCCGCGCCGAATACACCCACATCATGCAACTGCCCGGCATGCTGCATGCAAAAATCTTCCGCAGCACGGTAGCGCATGGCCGCATCAAATCGATCGATACCGACGCCGCGCGTAAAATTTCCGGCGTCTATCGCCGTCTACACCAGCGACGACGTGCGCAAGGTGATCCCCGATCCCTATTACGGCCCTGCCTTCCACGACCAGCCGATCCTCGCGCATCGGCAAGGTGCATTTTGTCGGCGAACCGGTCGCGGTCGTGCTCGCGGCCGATCCGCATATCGCCGAGCAGGCGGCGCAGCAGATCGTCGCCGACTACGAGGAACTGCCGGCGGTGTTCGACGAGGTCGAGGCGGCCGAAAACATGACCCTCGTTCATGAACGAGCTCAAGCCCGCCGGAACCTTCGCCGACCTCAAGCATCTGAAAGGCCGCAAGGGCACCAATATCGCGCTCGATTTCCGTTTGCGGCGCGGCGACGTCGACAAGGCCTTCGCCGAGGCCGCGCAGGTGTTCGAGCACACCTTCCGCACCCAGAAAGTGCTGCATCTGCCGCTCGAGCCGCACGCGTCCATCGCCGATTACCGCGATGACGGCGTGACGATCTACTCCTCGGCGCAGGGACCGTCCTTCGTGCGCACCGAGATCGCGCGCCTGCTCGGCTGGCCGGAAAACCGCGTGCGCATCAAGGTGCCGTATCTCGGCGGCGGCTACGGCGGCAAGCTCTACATCAAGCTGGAAGCGCTGGCGGTGGCGCTATCGATGCTGGCGCGGCGGCCGGTCAAGGTCGCCAATACGATGGAAGAGCATTTCTACACCATCACCAAGCATCCGAGCACGTTCCGCATCAAGAGCGGTCTCGACAAGAACGGCCGCATTGTCGCACGCAAATGCGAGATCTGGTGGAACGGCGGCGCCTATGCCGATATCGGCCCGCGCGTGACGCAGAAATCCGGCTTTACCGCTTCCGGTCCCTACGACATCGACAATGTCGCGATCGATTCCTACGCGCTCTATACCAATTTGACGCCGGCCGGCGCGCTGCGCGGCTTCGGCATCCCGCAACTGGTGTGGGCCTACGAGAGCCACACCGACATGATCGCGCGCGCGATCAAACGCGATCCGCTCGAATTCCGCAAGCAGAACCTGCTTGCGCGACGGCCGCCCGCAGGCCACCGGCACCATCCTGAAGGACGCCGCCATCGAGAAGGTGCTCGACCGCATCGCCGAGCGGCTCAACTGGAAAGCGCCGTTCGACCGCGGCAGCGGCACGGTGCGGCGCGGGCGCGGCCTTGCGGTCGCGCTCAAGGCGGTGATCTCGCCGACGACGTCGGTCGCGATCGTCAATGTCGCAGGCGACGGCAGCACAACGCTTTATTGCGGCACCGTCGACATGGGGCAGGGCTCCGACACGGCGATGGCGCAGATGGTCGGCGAGGTGCTCAACATGCCGGCCGAGACCATCCGCATCGTGCCGCGCGACACCGACGTGACGCCCTACGACATGGGCACGCTCGGCTCGCGCTCGCTGTTCCACATGGGCCACGCCGTGCGGCTCGCCGCCGAGGAGGCCAAGGCCAAAATCGCCGCGCTCGCGCGCGAGGTCGGCGAACCGGAAGGCAGCAATGCGCCGCTCGCCGACCTGTTCCGCAAGAAATACGGCATGCAGGCCGGCAATATCGTCGGCACCGGCACCTACAAGCCGGATTACATCCCGCCGGACGGCGATGGCCTGACCGCCAACGCGACGCCGTTCTGGATGGTCGCGCGGCGTCGGGCGTCGAAATCGAGGTGGATACCGAGACCGGCCACGTGCGCATTTTGCGGCTGATCAACGTCGCCGACGTCGGCAAGCCGATCAACCCGAAGATCGTCGAGACGCAGCTCTCGGGCGCCGCGCTGATGCAACTCGGCTTCACCATGTTCGAGAAAATGCATCTCGACGGCGGCCAGGTTACCAATGCCTCGCTCGCCGACTACAAAATCCCCGGCATTCACGACGTGCCGCCGGTGATCGAAAACGAGACGGTCGACACCTACCAGAGCAACGGCCCGTTCGGCGCCAAGGGCGTCGGCGAACTCGCCACTTTCGGCGTGTCGCCGGCAATCGCCAATGCCATCGACGATGCGGTCGGCGTGCGGCTTACCGAATTGCCTCTGACCGCGGAATCGGTACTGCGCGCGTTGCGCGCCAAGGCCGGCAAACCGCTCGGGGATGACTGACATGCCGGCCACCCGCACGATCAACTTTACCCTCAACGGCCGGCCGGTCATGGCCGACGTGAAGCCGCATCACAACGTAGTGGAAATGCTACAGGCGCAGTTCGCGCTCACCGGCGCGCGCGAAAGCTGCGGGCAGGGGCTTTGCGGCTGCTGCACGGTGCTGCTGGACGGCAAGCCGGTCTCGGGCTGCCTGACGCTCGCGGTCTTTCTCGACGGCAGCGAGGTGATTACCGTCGAGCACCTGGCCACGCCGGGCAAGCTCGACCCCGTGCAGCAGGCCTTCATCGACTGCGGCGCCTTCCAGTGCGGCTATTGCACGCCCGGCTTTGTGCTGATGGCCAAGGCGCTGCTTGGCCAGTATCCCGATCCCAGCGAGGAGCAGATCCGCGACTACCTGTCCGGCAATCTGTGCCGCTGTGCGGCCTATCCAGAAATCGTAAATGCGGTCAAAATGGCTGCGCGGAACAACAAAGCCGGGCCAACCGGCTGATTGGAAACGCGACCTAGAGGGAGGGGAGACCCATGTCGACGGCTACTTTGGCCGGTTCGCAACCGTGGTATCGCAGCCTCGATTCGAACCAGTGGAAGACCATGTTTGCCTCGAACATCGGCTGGATGTTCGACGGCTACGAAACCTTCGCGCTGATCCTGGTGGTTGGCGTCGCGCTGCACGATCTGCTGCTGCCGGCGCAATTCGCGCAGATCCCGGCCTTTGCCGGCACCGTGATCGGCATCACGCTGCTCGGCTGGGGCATCGGCGGCGTCATCGGCGGTGTGTTGGCGGACTATCTCGGCCGCCGGCGCACCATGATCCTGGCGATCGTCGCCTATTCGCTCACCACCGGCCTGTCCGCCTTTGCCTGGGACTGGGTGTCGTTCGCGGTGCTGCGCTTCCTGGTCGGCATCGCCATCGGTTCGGAGTGGTCAACCGGCGCGTCGATGACCGCGGAAGTGTGGCCCGACCACGCGCGCGGCCGCGGCGCCGGCCTGATGCAATGCGGGCTCGGCATCGGCTTCTTCCTCGCCTCCTTCGTCTGGCTGTTCGTCAGCGGCCATGGCCCAGGCGCCTGGCGGATCATGTTCATCATCGGCATCATTCCCTCGCTGTTCGCGCTTTGGCTGCGCACCGGCGTATCGGAGTCGGGCAAGTGGGAGGAGAGCAATGAGAAGCGTAAATCGGCGCAAGCGAAGAAAAAAAGCGGCGCCGCACTGAGCGCGGAAGATCACCACCTCACGCGCTTCACCTTCGCCGACTTGTTCGCCGATCCGCAGGTCCGCAAGATCGCGGTCATCACGTTCCTGATGTCGCTGACGACGACGGTCGCTTGGTGGGGCATCTCCACCTGGGTGCCGCCCTTCATCGCCGGCATAGCGGCCAAGGCGCATCTGCCGCCACAGACCTGGGCGAGCTATGCCGGCATGAGCTACAACATCGGCGCCATCTGCGGCTATATCGGGCTCGGCTTTTTGGCCGACCGGTTCGGCCGCAAGCCGATCGTGATGATCTTCTTCGCCGCGCTCGCTGGTGCTCACCTTCGCGCTCTACAAGTGGACGACCGACCTGCATCTCTTGCTGCTGGTCGCGGCGGTCAACGGCTTCTTCACGCTCGGACAATATTCGTGGATGTCGGTCTGGCTGCCGGAGCTCTATCCGACGCGCATGCGCGCAACCGGTATGGCGTTCGCCTTCAACAGCCCGCGCTTCATCGCGTTCCTCGGGCCGTTGTTCGCCGGCATGTTGATCGCCCAGTTCGGCGGCTTCAGCGGGATGGCGGTGGCGTTCTCGTTCATCTACATCCTGGGCTTCGTGCTGGTGCCGTTCCTGCCGGAGACCAAGGGCAAGCCGCTGCCGGCCTGACCAAGGCTTGGCGTCGACATTGAAATGAGCGGTGCAGCGCAGTTCGCTGCACCGCTTTGATATGGAGAGGGCCTCATGGCCAACGATATCATTTTAACAAATTCGCCCGGCATGGCCGCGCCTGGCGGCCACTATACCCATGCTGTAAGCGGCAACGGTTTCGTCTTCGTCTCGGGTCAATTACCGATCGCCGTGGACGGCAGCAAGCTCAATGATGCGCCGTTCGACCAGCAGGCGCAGCAGGTTCTGGACAATGTCATGGCGGCGTTGACCGGCGCCGGCAGCGCGATCGAGCGCCTCGTGCAGGTGCGCGTCTATGTCACCGACATCGCATCCTGGCCGGCGTTCAACGCAATCTATGCCAAATGGATCGGATCGTCGCGTCCCGCGCGCGCAGTCGTGCCGGTGCCGGAGCTGCATTACGGTTTCAAGATCGAAATCGAAGCGGTCGCGTTGGCAGGGCGGTGATGGCAACCATGCCGTCGGCGCGCCATCTAACGATGGTTTGTCCGAGGCGCGAACAGCAAACCACTTTGTAGCGCCACGCCATTGTGCAACTGGCCCATCCGGATTTAGCTTGCCGCGCCGCCGGCTATCCGCGCTATCGTCCGATCAGAGCCAGGCCCAAGCCGAGCGCCGGGCGATCGCAACCGAATCAACGTCCGAGGAAACGACATGCGTCCCAATCGCACCAAGGAGAAATTGCAGCGCGGCGAACCGGCCTATGGCCACGGCATCCGCTTTTTCGCCGGCCCGGAACACGCCCGCTTCGCCGCCAACGCGGGCTTCGATTTCCTGTTCATCGATTCCGAGCACGGCGCCTTCAATTTGCAGGAAGGAACGGCGCTCTGCCGCGCCGCCTTGGATGCCGGGGTGACGCCGGTTGTTCGGGTGTGTGGTTTCGATCACCATCTGTGTACGCAATACCTGGACAATGGCGCCCAGGGCATCATTTTCCCGCACGTCGAGACGGTCGAACAGGTCAAGCTCATCGAGCGCGAGCTGTTCTTCCCGCCGCGCGGCATGCGCAGCCTGCCTGGGCCGATGGCGATCAACGACTTTCAACCGATCCCGCACAAGGAACTCGGTGAGCAGGGCAACAAGACGACGCTCGCCGTCGGCATGGTCGAGACGCCGGAAGCGGTCGAGCGGCTGGACGAGCTGCTGGCGCTCGGTGTTCTCGACGCGATCATCATCGGGGCCAACGATCTGTCGATGACGCTGGGCGTGCCGGGGCAGTGGGAAAGCAAGCCCTTCGTCGACGCGCTCAACAGCATCGTCGCCTCGTGCAAGAACGCAAATGTTGCGTCGGGTCTGGGCGGAGTTTTCGTGCTTGACATCATGAAGCATTGGGTCAAGCAGGGCATGACCATGATGTATTGCATGTCCGACAGCGCCGCCTTGATCCAATATCCGGCGGCGCGCCTGAAAGAGATCAAGCAGGTAGTCGCTTCTTAAGGTCACGCCGCCGTTCCCGCGCCGATTTTGCCGATCGTCAACGACCTAAAACTGGAACGGTAGAAGACGAGTAAGGCACTGATTTCATTGAGAAGTCTTGGGACAACCGCATCCCATGATTCGACTTTAGACCGCGCCGGGCGCGCGCGACGAACTGACTAGTCATCAGCGTTTCGCGCATTCTATCCCTGGCGCGCTCACCAAAGCCCGTTGAAAACAATGGCTTATCCAATATTGTCATCGGCGCCACTAATGCGGCCGTATTAGGCGGAGGTCGGCGTCGACCGGCAGTGACAATCTGCTCTAAATTGCGAGACTAACGAGAACGATACAAAGACGGGGGCATCGCTTGTCGCGCGATGGGGTGCAAAATATGAATCAGTTATTCTATCGGCAATTTTCTCGTGCCGATGTTCCTCGGACCATGAAGCCGAACGTGCCAAGACGATCACAGTGGATGGCATATTTGACGCGAAGCGTGGTCTTTGTCTTGGCGCTCTGGCTTTTCTGCTCTGACAACGGCCATGCGCAGCGCGCCGGGGGGCCCTTCGATCGCTTGGCAGGTCAATGGGCCGGGTCCGGCACGATTGACCTGTCGAACGGCACGCACGAGCCGTTAAAGTGCCGGGCATCATACGATCTGCTGGCGGAACAACGCCGTCTCCAGCTCAATATTCGCTGCGCTAGCGACAGCTACAATTTCGATTTGTTCAGCAGCGCGGTATTATCCGGCCATACCGTCAGCGGCTCGTGGAGCGAATCCACCCGCTCCGTAGCCGGGACCATCTCGGGCACGGCCGACGGCGATCATGTTCAGGTTCACGCTGAAAGCGCTGGCTTCACCGCCAACTTGAGGCTGGTCACACATGGCGACCGGCAAACGGTGTCCATCAGAACGCCGGACCCAAGTGCCGGCATCAAGGGCGCCACGATCAGCCTACGGCGCCGCGGCTAGCCCATCGGGATTTTGTCCGCAATAGCTTATTCGGCCGGCGAGCGGCTGGATCGCCGCAAGGCGATATGGCGGGCGATCTTGGTCAGAAAAGTCGCCGTCGGCCGCAATATGAGCAGATCGGCGACCAGCGCCGAGATCATCGCGAAGGCGCTCAGCCATCCGAATAGACGCAGCGACGGCAGGCTGGAAAAAACCGTCATCGCCAGTCCGCACGCGAGCACGGCCGACGTCAGAATCAGCGGTGGTCCGACCAGAATCGTCGCCCGCTCGACCCCAACTGCGGGATCTGGGTCGACATCCTCGATCTGCAGCCGGTTGAGGAAATGAATCGTCGCGCTTAGCCCCAAGCCGAACGACACGGTAAGCGCGATGACGCTCGCAAACTGCAAGCCGAGGCCGCTCAGCCACAACAGGCAGCCGGCGAGGACAATGGGAAACAGCCCCGGCAGGATACTCGTCAGCATCACGATGAACGAGCGGAAGGCGAGGCCGATGAACGCTGCGACAAAGACGATCTCAATGGTCAGCCCGTCGCTGAGCTTGTCGATCATGGTCGCGCTATTGCGCGCGGCGATCACCGACAGGCCGGTGACCGCGATCGTGTAGCCTGGATATTTAGTCTTGAGAGCGGTAAGCTTCTTGTCCAGTTCATCGACGATCGGCAGCAGCTTATTGGCGTCGGCATCGGGGACGCGGCCGTTGACGATGACCGCGTCCTGCTTGGCCGAAATGAACCGCCGCGTCAGATAAGGCGGCAGCAAGTCGACGTATTGCTTGAGCGTGGCGACGTCCGTTTTGCCCATCTTTTCCGCCAGCCACCGCCGCAGCGTCTCCACCGACCAGACGTTGCCGACCCCTTCCTGGTGCTCCAGCATTGAATGCACGTCGGCGATGGCTGCGAGCGTTTCGGGGTCGTAGAGCGACTTGCCTTGCGGAAACTCGATCAACACATCGATCGGATTGGCGCCGGTGAGCTTGACGTCGAGCCGCCGGCTGGCGGCGACGGCCTGTTGCCGGTCGGGCACCTGATCGGCGAGGCGGTAATGCGGCCGGAGCTGCGAATAGCCGATGGACAGTCCGACGACGACGAGCAGGCCGGCCAATGTGTAGAGACCAGGATGGGTCACCATGCGCACGGCGATCCAACTGCAAAAACGGCGCAGCACGTCGAGCGCTCTGTCCATGCCGCGCACGCTCGCGGCAAATCCGGCCTCGTTGCGGATAAGCAGGACGCCGAGCAGCGGCAACAGCATGATCACTGCCACCAGCGCGATCAACGTCGCGATCAGGCCGGCTTCGCCGAACGTGCGGATCAGGTCGGATGACGAAAACTGCAAGGCGATGAACGAGATTCCGGCGGTCGCGTGGGTGAGCACACACGCCGGCCCGGCGATGAGCAGCGCGTTGCGGAAGGCGGTGAACTTGTCGTCGCCCATGATCAGGCGGTCGCGCGCCGCAAAGGTGAGCTGCATGCTGTCGGAAAAACTGATGACCATGATGAGCGGCGTCATCACGTTCAAGAAAATATTCAGGCGAAAATCGAGCCAGCCTAGCGTGCCGAGGGCGAGCAGAATGGCGGCAAGCGGCGGCGCGGCGGCAATGATCATGAACGCCAGGCGACGGAAGAACAGCGCCGCGATCAGGCAGCCGGCGAGAAAGCCGAGCGCATTGTAGAACAGCCGATCGCGCTCGATCGCGGTGCGCGTCTCAAGCTGCATCACCGGCACGCCGGACAATTCGCCGCTCAAGCCGGTACCGGCCAGATTCTCGCTGAGCGAATGGCGGACCTCGCCGATGACCTTGGATAAGCTGTTTTGCGTGGCCCCCGGATCGAGCGCCAGCACGATGAGGGCGAGCTTGCCGTCATTCGACAGCAGTTTGCCGCGGATGATCTCGTTCGTCTTAACCTTGGCGATGAGGTCTTGGTATTCGGCGCCGGTCGGCAGCGGGTTGGGGAAAAGGGGAGCCGGAATCTGTCCGTTCTCCGGCGGCTGGCGCGCCGAAAACAGCGAGATGACGCCGCGCGTGCCGTCGATAAGCTGCAGATCGATGACCAGATCGCGCAGCTTTTGCAACGACGATCGCTCAAGCAGCGTCGGACCTTCGACCACGACCAGGACGTCGAATTCGGTCGACGGGAAGCGGTGGGTGACGTCTTCGTAAGTCTTGAATTCCGCCGTATCGGAGCGGAACAGTTGGCTGAGCGAATCGTCGACCTTCAGGCGCGTAAAGCCGACCGCAGCCAAGGCGCAAAGGACGACAAAGATGATAACGGAAATGAGCCGGTGTGAGAGCGGGATAAACCCGATGCGCTCGATGCCCAGAGCCAGATTTCGTGGAACGACATTGCGCGGCGTTTCGAGAAATTCGAGTTCCGGCGGCGGCGTGCTGGTCACGGCGGCTCTCTACAGGGCTGTCGGCCGTTGCCTTAAAGGAATGAAACGCAAAGCCAGCATCTTCCGTCACCGTCGATGTATACGCGAAGGCGACAATCGCATGGGCCTTGCCGCAAGTATAGAGCTTGGGCTCAGCTGCGGCGATTCGCGATGAAATGCGCCGCCGCCCGCAAGATCGCGCCGTCTTTGCCGAATGATGCGATCGCCTTCTCGGCCTCGGCGACCAGCGCCTTGAGCCGGTTGTGCGCACCGTCAACCCCGAGCAGGCTCACGAAAGTCGCCTTGTGCGCGGCTGCGTCTTTTCCTGTCGCCTTGCCGACGGTGGCCGCGTCGCCTTCGATATCGAGCAAGTCGTCGGCAACCTGAAATGCCTCGCCGACCGCCGCCCCGTAACGTTCAAGCGCTACGCGCGCCTTTTTCGGCGCTGCGCCGAGCATAGCGCCGGCAACGCAGGCAAACTTCAGCAGCGCCCCGGTTTTCATGGCTTGCAACGTCTTGACGCCGGCGAAATCGAGCGGCCGGATGCGGCCATCGGCAAAGCGGCCCTCCGCCGCAAGATCCAGCATCTGCCCGCCGGCCATTCCGCCGATACCGGCGGCGCGGGCGAGCGCCCCGATGATTTCAACCCGGATGTCGGCTTTGGCGTGGGTTTGCGGGCGCGACAGAATATCGAAGGCGAAGGTCAAAAGCCCGTCGCCTGCGAGAATCGCGGTGGCCTCGTCGAAGGCTTTGTGCGCGGTGGGACGTCCGCGGCGCAGCGCGTCGTCGTCCATCGCCGGCAGGTCGTCGTGCACGAGCGAATAGCAGTGCACGCACTCGAGCGCCGCGGCGACCATCAGCGCTTGGCGGCGCGGCACCGCGAAAAGTCGTGCGCTTTCCACCACCAGGAACGGGCGCACCCGCTTGCCGCCGCCGAGGCTGGCGTAGCGCATGGCCTCCAAAAGGCGGCTGGGACGCGAGAGCTCGCCGGAAACCGGTTTAGGCGCCAGCAGCCGGTCCAATAGGCCCTCGGTGTCGGCGGCGACCTGATCCAGGCTTTGTTTGAAACGGTCGGTGGGATCGGTTGATCGCGAAGGCTTGCCTTTGGCCGAATTGGACACTGTTGAATTGTGAGAAGGCAAACTCATGGATTCCGGGCTTTTCAGCCCCCTCGGCATTGACCTGAAAGAGTCTTTAAACGCGTGCCGGGGAGACTACTGCACCGGCGCGACGTCATCTAGCTGGGGAATCTTGCTGCCTGCCGCGCGTTGCCCCGCGTGGCCAAACCGCCGCTCGATGTAGTCGATGACCATCTGCTTGAAATCGGTCGTCAGCGTGGGCCCGCGCAACGTGGCAGCCTTTTTGCCGTCGATGAAGACCGGGGCGGTCGGCTGCTCGCCGGTGCCGGGCAGCGAGATGCCGATGTCGGCGTGCTTGCTTTCTCCGGGGCCGTTGACGATGCAGCCCATCACCGCGACGTTGAGCGTCTCCACGCCGGGATAACGCGTTTTCCATTCCGGCATCGAGCCGCGGATGAAATTCTGGATGTCGGAGGCCAGTTCCTGGAACGTGGTTGATGTCGTGCGGCCGCAGCCGGGGCAGGCGGCGACCAGCGGAACGAAGGTCCGCAGCCCCATGGTCTGCAATAGCTCTTGCGCCACCTGCACTTCGCGCGTGCGGTCACCGTTCGGCTCCGGCGTGAGCGAAATGCGGATGGTGTCGCCGATGCCCTGTTGCAGCAGTACGCCCATGGCGGCGCTCGATGCGACGATGCCTTTGGTGCCCATGCCGGCTTCGGTCAGGCCGAGATGCAAGGCGTAATCGGAGCGGCCGGCGAGCATGGTGTAAACCGCGATCAGGTCTTGCACCGCGGAGACCTTGGCCGACAGGATGATGCGGTTCTTCGGCAGACCGATCTCCTCGGCGCGCGCGGCCGACAGCAGCGCCGATTGCACCATGGCCTCATGCGTGACCTCGCGAGCGTCAAGCGGCTCGGCCGCGCGGGAATTCTCGTCCATCAGTTGCGTCAGCAATTCCTGGTCGAGCGAGCCCCAATTGGCGCCGATGCGCACCGGCTTATTGTGCTTGATCGCCATCTCGACGATAGCGGAGAACTGGCGGTCTTTCTTGTCCTTGAAGCCGACATTGCCGGGATTGATGCGGTATTTGTCGAGCGCCTCGGCGCAGCCGGGATGATCGGCGAGCAGCTTGTGCCCGATGTAATGGAAGTCGCCGACGATCGGCACGTTGACGCCCATCTTGAGCAGCCGCTCCTTGATGCGCGGCACAGCCGCCGCCGCCTCATCGCGGTCGACGGTGATGCGCACGAGTTCGGAGCCGGCGCGATGCAGCGCCGCCACCTGACGCGCGGTGCCTTCGACATCGGCGGTATCGGTATTGGTCATCGACTGCACGACGATGGGCGCGCCGCCGCCGACTTTGACGCCGGCGACGTCCACGGCAACCGATTTATGACGTTCTTGTGTCGCGGTGCTCATGAAACGTTCTTTCACGCGGGGCGTTTCTAGCCCGCGTACGGACTATATCGCCATCCTTCGACGGCGCGTCAACGCCGGCAAACGAACGGCCGGGAAGGGCTCCGAAACAGGGCTATTTCCGGTCGGATCAGGCTTCGCTGAGACCGAGCCGGCCGAAATCCGGCCCGAGCAGCCGGCGGACGCGGAGCAGGGCGCGGCGTGCCGCATAGCCATCATGGGCAAGGCGAAGCAGGCCGGACAGTTGCGATGGCCCGGCGATCAACTCGCGGATGATGGCGGTGACGCTGGTGCCGCCGTCGGGGCGCATGCCGGCGAGCGCTGCGTCCGGAATGGCGCGATGCGCAGGGTCGATCACCACCCTGACGGCCGTAAAGCTCAGGCCATGGGTTGCTGCGAGCCGGGCGACGAGATGCGACTCCATGTCGACCGTCGCTGCGCCAGTCTCGGCGTGCATCCGCCGTTTGGCGTCGGGGCTGGCGACCGCATAGTCGACGCCAGCGATCGGCCTATGTTCGGCGCCGGGGATCATCGCCAGAATTTTTTCCGACCAGGGGCGGTCGGTCGGCCGGCTCTGCTGCGCGTCGACGATCGACGAAGCGACGACCCAGTTTCCCGGGCGCAAATGCGGCGCCAGTCCGCCCGCCACGCCGAAACTGATGATGCTGCGGCACCCGCGTTTGAGGGCGTGGTCGATGGATGATGCGACCTCGCGTTCCGAATTGCGGCAGACGACGACCACGCCCGGTCCGGACGCGATGCGGGCTTCGAACGCCAATCCTACGAGGGCGATGACGAAGCGGTCGGCCAAGGTGCGTTCCGCGTCTAAATTGGTCGGCGGGGCGAGGTCTGCGATGGTGGGAGGGGCGGGGCAACGCAGCGTCGGGGCCACCGACAATCGGAAGGCCCAAGCGTCGTTCGTGCTGATATGCGCCATTTGCCCCCCTTAGCCTAGTTCATCATCCCTAGGCCCTTCGATTTCAAGCAAATTTCGTGCCGAGGTCGAGACGAACCCTACCCTGGGATTGGATTGCGCTTCCCCTTTATCCGCAACTCGAATAGACGACCGCTTATCGCAAGTCGACCTCGGCCGTCCGCATGAGCCATCAAGAAAAGATTCTGGTCACCGGAGCAAGCGGATTCGTCGGCTCGGCCGTCGCGCGCAAACTCGTCGAGGCCGGCTATTCGGTGCGGGCGTTGGTTCGCGGCGCGAGCCCGCGCGACCACCTCGCTGGGCTCGACTTGGAATTTTTCGAAGGCGATCTGCGCGACCGCAAATCGATCGAACGCGCGATCGCCGGCATGCGCTACGTATTTCACGTGGCCGCCGATTACCGCCTGTGGGCGCGCGACCGCAGGGAGATCTTCGCCTCCAATGTCGAAGGCACGCGCAACCTGATGGAAGCGGCGCTCGCGGCGGGTGTCGAGCGCGTGATCTACACCAGCAGTGTGGCGACCATTGCCGTGCGTGCGGACGGCACGGCCGCGGACGAGGCGACGCCGCTGCGCGAAGAGCAGGGCATCGGCGCCTACAAGCGGAGCAAGATCGCGGCCGAACGGCTGGTCGAAGCCATGGTGGCGGAGCGAGGGCTGCCAGCCGTTATCGTCAATCCGTCGACGCCGATCGGTCCGCGCGACGTTAAGCCGACGCCGACCGGCCGGATCATCATCGAAGCCGCCAAGGGCCGCATTCCGGCGTTCATCGACACGGGGCTCAACCTCGTGCATGTGGACGACGTGGCCAGCGGTCACCTTGCGGCATTGCATCGTGGGAGGATCGGCGAGCGTTACATCCTGGGCGGGCAGGATGTCTTATTTTCGCAAATGCTGCGTGATATCGCCGGGCTGGTCGGCCGCCGTGCGGCGCGCGTGCGGCTGCCGTGGCGGGCTCTCATCCCCGTCGCATATGCTGCGGAAGTCATGGCAAACATCACCGGACGCGAGCCGTTCGCGACCCGCGATGGGGTGCACATGGCAAAACATCGTATGTTCTTCGCCTCGACCAAGGCCGAGCGGGAACTGGGATATCGCTCAAGGGTTTATACTGAGGGGATTGACGATGCCATTCGCTGGTTTCGCAATTCGGGATACCTTGGTTCTTAGTGCTCAATGCCATCAAATAGCCACCGGCTGAGTTGATCGAACCTCGAAAATTGGTGGTTTATGACATAGTTACGCCAGGTCGACTGAGGGCAGGAAACGTGGATTTGGTATAGTTCTTGCCTTATACTTTATGGTCAAATAGTTCGATAGCTAACGGGATTTACGACCTATATTTCCACTCACCATGCAGACTGGAAGCGAAATGTTGGACGCGATTAGAGTACCGCACGACCTGAAGAATTTGTCGGCGGAGCAGCTACGGCAGGTGGCGGACGAGTTGCGGCAGGAGACGATCAACGCGGTGGCCTCGACCGGCGGGCACCTGGGGGCGGGGCTGGGCGTGGTCGAGCTGACGGTGGCGCTGCACTACGTGTTCGACACGCCGGTGGACCGGCTGATCTGGGACGTCGGCCACCAGGCCTATCCGCACAAGATTTTGACCGGCCGGCGCGACCGCATCCGGACGTTGCGGCAGGGCGGCGGGCTGTCGGGCTTCACCAAGCGCGCCGAGAGCGAATACGACCCGTTCGGGGCGGCGCATTCCTCGACCTCGATCTCGGCCGGACTGGGCATGGCGGTGGCGCGCGATCTGGCCGGCAAGAAGAACAACGTCATTGCCGTGATCGGCGACGGGGCGATGTCGGCGGGCATGGCTTACGAGGCGATGAACAATGCCGGCGCGCGCAACGAGCGGCTGATCGTGATCCTCAACGACAACGACATGTCGATCGCGCCGCCGGTCGGGGCCATGTCGGCCTATCTCGCAAGGCTCGGCTCGGGGCACACGTATCTGAAACTGCGCGACGTCGGCAAACAGTTGACGCATCACCTGCCCAAGGCGCTCGACCGCGCCATCACGCGGGCCATCGAGCATGCGCGCACCTACGTCACCGGCGGCACGCTGTTCGAGGAGCTCGGCTTCTACTATGTCGGCCCCATCGACGGCCACAATCTCGATCACCTGCTGCCGGTGCTGCGCAATGTGCGCGACGCCGAGATCGGGCCGATCCTGGTGCATGTCGTGACGCAAAAGGGCAAAGGCTATGCCCCGGCGGAGACCAGTGCCGACAAGTATCACGGGGTGGTCAAGTTCGACGTGGTGACCGGGGTGCAGGCCAAGTCCAAGGGCGGCGCGCCGCAGTATACCAAGGTGTTCGGCGAGAGCCTGATCAAGGAGGCGCGCAAGGACGATCATGTCGTCGCGATCACGGCGGCGATGCCGTCGGGGACCGGGCTCGACCTGTTCGAGAAGGAGTTCCCCAAGCGCACCTTCGACGTCGGCATTGCCGAGCAGCACGCGGTGACCTTTGCCGGGGGGCTGGCCACCGAAGGCTTCAAGCCGTTTTGCGCGATCTATTCGACCTTCCTGCAGCGGGCCTATGACCAGGTGGTGCACGACATCGCCATCCAGCGGCTGCCGGTGCGCTTTGCGCTCGACCGCGCCGGCCTCGTCGGCGCCGACGGGCCGACGCATGCCGGCGCCTTTGACGTCGCTTACTTGGGCTGCCTGCCGGGCTTTGTGCTGATGGCGGCGGCGGACGAGGCCGACCTGGTGCACATGGTGGCAACGCAGGTGGCCATTGACGACCGGCCCTCGGCGCTACGCTATCCGCGCGGCGAGGGCCGCGGCGTGCCGATGCCGGAGGAAGGCAAACCGCTGGAGATCGGCAAGGGCCGCGTCCTGCGTGAGGGCCACAAGGTGGCGCTGTTCTCCTACGGCGCCCGGCTCGGCGAATGCCTCAAGGCCGCCGACGAACTGGCGGCGCTGGGTCTCTCCACCACCGTCGCCGACGCGCGCTTTGCCAAGCCCTTGGACACCGACCTGCTGCTGCGGCTTGCGCGCGAGCACGAGGTGCTGGTGACCATCGAGGAGGGCGCGATCGGCGGCTTTGGCTCGCAGGTGCTGCAGACGCTGGCCGACAACGGCGTGCTCGACGCTGGCCTCAAGGTCCGCGCCATGGTGCTGCCCGACATCTTCATCGACCAGGACACGCCGGCGGCGATGTATGCCAAAGCCGGCCTCGACGCCCGCGGCATCGTCGCCAAGGTGTTCGAGGCGCTCGGCAGAGACGTCGCCGCCGAGACGGTGAAGCTCGGTTTTGCATAACGATTTCGAATTGCCGGAGAAACCGATGACCCAGAAAACGCCTTTGCGGATTATCCTCGCGCAGCCGCGCGGTTTTTGCGCGGGCGTGGTGCGCGCGATCGAGATTGTCGAGCGCGCGTTGCAGAAATACGGCGCGCCCGTCTACGTGCGCCACGAGATCGTGCATAACAAGCACGTGGTCGACAGCCTCAAGGCGAAGGGCGCCCGCTTCGTCGAGACGGTATCCGAGGTGCCGGAAAACGCGGTGACCATCTTCAGCGCGCACGGCGTTGCCAAGAGCGTCGAGGAGGAGGCGGCGGGGCGCGGACTTCCCGTGCTCAACGCCACCTGTCCGCTGGTCACCAAGGTGCACAACCAAGGCAAGCGCTATGTCGGGCAGGGACGCACCCTCATTCTGATCGGCCACGCCGGCCACCCCGAGGTCGAGGGCACGATCGGACAAATCTCTGGTCCCGTCGTCCTGGTGCAGACCGAAGAAGACGTCGACAAGCTCGACATCCCGGCCGACAAGCCGGTCGCCTATATCACCCAGACCACGCTGAGCGTGGACGACACGCGCGGGATCATCGCCGCGCTCGAGCGGCGCTTCAGCGATATCGTCGGTCCCGAAATGCGGGACATTTGCTATGCGACACAGAATCGCCAGGCAGCGGTGCGCGAACTAAGCCGGCAGGTCGACGTTATCCTGGTGGTCGGCGCGAAGAACAGCTCGAATTCAAATCGCTTGCGTGAAATCGGGCTGGAGACCGGCATTCCGAGCTATCTGATCGCCGACAGCAGCGAACTGCAGCCGGAGTGGGTCAAGGAGGCGCATACCGTCGGCCTCACCGCCGGCGCTTCGGCGCCGGAAGTGTTGGTCGACGGCGTGATTGACGCCCTGGGCCGCCTTGGTCCGGTCGAAGTTTCTGTGCTAGCTGGTCGTGAAGAAACCATCGAATTCCGGTTGCCATCCGAGCTGGCAACCGTCTAGCCCATCCCAATCATCACTGTTGCGCGGGGCGCGCGGCGGTCGAACGAGAATAACCGGATTATGAACGTTCCCTTCTTCAAGGAAATTCGCATCGCGGCCTATCTGCTCAAGCAGAAGCTCATGGGCCGCAAGCGCTATCCGCTCGTGTTGATGCTGGAGCCGTTGTTCCGCTGCAATCTCGCCTGCGTCGGCTGCGGCAAGATCGATTATCCCGACCCGATCCTCAACCAGCGTCTCTCCGTGAAGGACTGTCTCGACGCGGTCGACGAATGCGGCGCGCCGATGGTGGCGATCCCCGGTGGCGAGCCGCTCATCCATCGCGAAATCGGCGAGATCGTCAAAGGCATCGTCGCGCGCAAGAAATTCGTCTCGCTCTGCACCAACGCCCTGCTGCTTGAAAAGAAGCTGCATTTGTTCGAGCCATCGCCTTATCTGTTCTTCTCCGTCCATCTCGACGGACTCGAAGAGCACCACGACAAATCGGTGTCGCAGAAGGGCGTTTACGAGAAGGCGGTGCATGCCATCAAGGCGGCGCGGGACAAGGGCTTCACCGTCAATGTCAACGCGACCATCTTCGACGGCCATGCCGCCGAGGACATCGCCGCCTTCCTCGACAAGACCAAGGAGCTCGGCGTCGGCGTCTCGATCTCGCCCGGATATGCGTATGAGCGCGCGCCCGATCAGGAGCACTTCCTCAACCGCCGCAAGACCAAGGAGCTGTTCCGCCGCGTCTTCGCGCTTGGCAAAGGCAAGAAGTGGAACCTGATGCACTCTGGGCTGTTCCTCGATTTCCTCGCCGGCAACCGCGAATACCACTGCACGCCGTGGGGCATGCCGACGCGCAATTTGTTCGGCTGGCAGAAGCCCTGCTACCTGCTCGGCGAAGGCTACGCCAAGACCTTCAAAGAATTGATGGAGACGACCGACTGGGATTCCTACGGCACCGGGCGCTACGAGAAGTGTGCGAACTGCATGGCGCATTGCGGCTACGAGCCGACCGCGGCGAACGCTTCCATCAGCAATCCGCTGAGCGCGTTATGGACCGCGTTACGCGGCGTGCGCACGAGCGGGCCGATGGCGCCGGAGATTTCGCTCGAGCATCAGCGGCCGGCGCAATACGTATTCTCCCGCCACGTCGAGAAGATGCTGCACGACATAAAGGCAAAGCCCGCGGCGGAGGCCGAAGCGGCGGGCGAAAAGCCTGCCGAGCCCAAGGTGTCGGCGGCGGCCGGGTAGGGCTAAGGCCGTTTCGCTCCCGGCCAGCCGGCCGCGCTTCGCACGGTGCGCGGCCGCCCTTGTTCCCATAAACTGCGCTCGGGCGATTGGATGACCCTCCCTCCATGCTGACGTCCGTTATTGTCCGCGTCATCGATTTCTGCACGCGCTACGCGTGGCAGGTGGTCGTCGTCGGATTGGTGCTGGCTGGCGGATCCGGGGTCTACGTCGCGCGGCATTTCGCCATCAACTCGGATATCAGCACACTGTTGTCGCCCAATCTTGGCTGGCGGCAGCGCGAGCTCGCCTTCGAACAGGCGTTCCGCCGCTTCCAGCGGATATTCGTCGTCGTCGAGGCGCCGACGCCGGAATTGGCAAGCGAGGCGACGGCGGCGCTCACGCAAGAGCTGGCGAAAAACAAGCAACGCTTTCGCGCGGTGGCGCAACTCGGCGGCGGCGAGTTTTTCGCCAAGAATGGGCTCATGTTCCAGTCGCCCGAGGATCTCAAGCGCAATCTCGCGCTGATGGTCCAGGCCGAGCCGCTCGTCCACGATATGGCCACCGATCCGAGCCTGCGCGGTCTCATCGCCGGGCTCGAGGACGGGTTGCTCGGCATCCAATCGGGCCGTCTGAAGCTCGACGACTTCACGCGCGTCTTCAATGCAGTCTCGGACACCTTGGATAAGGTCATCGAGGGTGAGCCGGCGAGTTTCTCCTGGCGCGTCCTGGTCGCGGGCCATCCGGCCAAGCCGAGCGAACTGCGCGGTTTCATCGACGTGCGCCCGCTGCTCGATTATACATCATTGGAAGCCGGCCATGCCGCCGCCGAGGCGATCCGCCAGGTCGCGGCCCAGATCGCGCCGAAATATCAGGCAACCGTGCGGCTCACCGGACCGGTCGCCATGGCGGACGAGGAATTCGCCACCATCAAGGAAGGCGCGGTGCGCAACGGCATCGTTACCGTCGTCATCGTACTGATCATTCTGTGGCTCGCATTGCGCTCGAAACGGCTGATCGTCGCCGTGTTCGTCAACCTGTTCATCGGCCTTGCGCTGACCGCGGCGCTCGGTCTGTTGATGGTCGGCACGCTCAATCTGATCTCGGTCTATTTTGCCGTGCTGTTCGTCGGCATCGGCGTCGATTTCGGCATCCAATACAGCGTGCGCTATCGCGCCGAGCGCCACGAGCACGACGATCTCAAGAGCGCGGTGCTCAATGCCGGGAAATACGTGGGAGCGCCGCTGACGCTCGCCGCCGGCGCGACCGCCGCCGGCTTCCTGTCGTTCCTGCCGACCGCCTACCGCGGCGTCTCCGAACTAGGCCTGATCGCCGGCTTCGGCATGTTGATCGCGTTTGCCACCAGCATCACCGTGCTGCCGGCGCTGATCCGCCTGTTCAACCCGCCGGGCGAGCCGGACGAACTCGGCTTTTCCTTTCTGGCGCCGGTCGACCGGTTTCTCGAGCGGCAGCGCATCCCGATCATCGTCGGCACCGCGCTCGTGGTGGTCGCCGGCCTGCCGCTGCTCTATTGGCTGCGGTTCGACTTCAATCCGATCAACTTGCGCGATCCTCATTCGGAATCGATCGCGACCTATCTCGATCTTGCCCGCGATCCAGACACCAATACCAATGCAGCCGAGGTGCTGGCGCCGTCGCTTGGCGAGGCGAACGCCATCGCTGGCCGGCTGTCGAAGGTGCCGGAGGTCGCGCGCGTCATGACGCTGACGAGCTTCATCCCGCGCGATCAGCAGGAGAAATTGCCGCTCATTCATAACACGGCGGTAAAGCTCGCCGGCGCCTTCGACCCCAAGAACGCCGAGCCGCCGCCGAGCGACGCGGACAACGTCGATGCGCTGAAGGAGGGAGCGAGCCGCCTCATCGAGGCTGCCGGCAATCAGAAGGGTCCTGGCGCGGGCGCCGCCAAGCGGCTGGCCGCCGGGCTCACGGCAGTCGCTCAAGGAAGCCCGGAGCTGCGCGGCAAGGTCGAGGCCGCTTTCATTCCGCCATTGAAAACCGTATTGGCGAGCCTGCACGATTCGCTACAGGCGCAGCCGGTGACGCAAGGCTCGTTGCCGCCCGACCTGGTGCACGACTGGATGACCCCGGACGGCCGCGCGCGCGTCGAGGTCGCCCCCAAGGGCAAAGCCAACGACAACGAGGAAATGCGACAGTTCGCGCGCGCCGTGCTGGCGGCCGAGCCGAACGCCGTCGAAGGGCCGATCTCGATCCTCGATGCCGGCGATACGATCGTGCGCGCCTTCGTCGAGGCCGGCCTGTGGGCGCTGCTGTCGATCGGCATTCTGCTGTGGCTGGTGCTGCGGCGCATCGGCGACGTGCTGCTGACGCTCATTCCGCTGATGACGGCGGGCGTTGTAACGCTGGAGATTTGCGTATTGATAGGCCTGCCGCTCAATTTCGCCAATATCATCGCGCTGCCGCTGCTGCTCGGCGTCGGCGTCGCCTTCAAGATTTATTACATTATGGCCTGGCGCGAGGGTCAGACGAATTTGTTGCAGACGAGCCTCACGCGCGCCGTATTTTTCAGCGCACTGACTACGGCGACTGCATTCGGCAGCCTCTGGTTCTCAAGTCACCCGGGAACGGCCAGCATGGGCAAACTGTTGGCGTTGTCGCTGATGTGCACGCTGGCGGCGGCCGTGTTGTTCCAGCCGGTTCTGATGGGCAAGCCGCGCGACGACTGAGCGGCGGCCTGGCCAACGGCGGTGTGCTACGCAACGATCACGACCAACGAATCGGAATTGACGGCAACAAACGAGCAGATGCCAAGTTGGGTTAGGGGAACGCCTGCCGCACGCGACGCGCGCGGCCATAAAAGCAGGGAGAACCGAAAATGATCCGCAAACTGGTGCTGGCAACCGTTTTGACCATTGCCGCTTCGGCCACAACGGCCCAGGCCGGCGGCACCCCCGAGGAACAGGCCGCGTGCCGCCCGGACGTGCGCCGATTTTGCCACTCGATCCCGCCGGGATCGGGGGATGGCGTCTTTCTTGCTTGTCTGCAGGAACACCGGGCGAAACTTCGCCGCGCCTGCCGCGCGGTGCTGGAAAGTCACGGGCAGTAACGGAGCGCGGCACCTTGTGTAGCAAAGGTGCCGCAAAAGCGTGCAGGGATTGTTTGCCGGTGGGAGGGAACATCGCGCCGACAAACGCATAGAGTCGGTGGGTTCCGCACAATTCCGTGAAAATAACACATTGGCGAACGATCTAACGCGTGTTGGCCGAGTTGGATGCTAGATGATGATGAAGGCGAGAATTCTGACGCTCATCGTAGCCGGGATGGTGGCGGGGCTTGTTTACGCAGCTCCTTCGCCAGCAACCGAGCCGTCCGCAGCCGGCATGTGGGCGCAGGTCTACCCGGATGGCCGCGTCGGCGGCTGGTTTCTCATTTTTGAGAACAATGGCGTCTACGAAGGCGCCATCGCCAAGATGTTCATGAAGCCCGGCGAGGACCCCAATCCGATCTGCACCCACTGCACCGGCGACCAGAAGAATCAACCCTCGCTCGGTCTCGTTATCATCAAAGGCATGCAACGCAACGGTCTCGTTTACGAGAACGGCAGCATTCTCGACCCGCGCGACGGCAAGATCTATCAGGCGAAAATGACGCTGAGCCCGGATGGCCAGCAGCTTATCTTGCGCGGCTTTCTAGGTATCGAGTTGTTCGGCCAAAATCAGACTTGGAAGCGGCTGCCCAACGATGTGCTGCCGCAGGACCAGTTACCGGCAAATCTGGTGCCGTATTGGCTCGCCTTGCAGAAAACATCGGACACAATGATGACCAAAGGCGCCGCACCGCGGCAAACCGGCAGCATCAAGCCGTGGCAGCCGGGTCACTGACGGATTACATGCCAAACTTGGCGTAGCGCTGCTGAGTGATATTGCGGTAACGCGCCAGCGCCCATAGCGGGAAGAATTTGGCATAGCCGTGGTAGCGCAAATAGAACACGCGCGGAAAACCCGTCGCGGTGTAGCGCTCTTCCGCCCAGAAGCCGTCCGCACCTTGCGTGCGCAGGAGATAGTCGATGCCGCGCAGGATAGCCGGAGAATCGATTGCGCCCGCCGCCATCAGGCCGATCAGCGCCCAGGCGGTCTGCGAGGCGGTGCTAGGCGCGCTCTCGTAACCGCGATAGTCGAGTTTGTAGCTGGTGCCGTCCTCGCCCCAGCCGCCGTCCGGGTTCTGGATGGAAACGAGCCAGTCGGCCGCCTTGCGCATCATTGGATCGCTGGGCTCGAGCCCGACGACGTTAAGAGCGCATAGCACCGACCAGGCGCCGTAGATGTAATTCATGCCCCAGCGGCCGTACCAGCTGCCGTCGGCAAGCTGTACGCGGCGCAGATAGTCGACCCCGCGCGTGACCGTCTGGCTGTTTGCAACCGTATCGCCGAACTGTGCCAGCATCGACAGGCAGCGCGCGGTGACATCCTCGGTCGGCGGATCAAGCAGCGCGCCATGGTCGGCGAACGGAATGTTGTTGAGGTAGTAAAACTCATTGTCGGCATCGAATGCGCCCCAGGCGCCATTCTCGCTCTGCATGCCAAGGATCCACTCGCGCGCGCGTTCGAGTGGAGCGCGAAAATCTTGACGCCCCGACTCTTTCTGCACGCGATCCATGGCCATGGCGACCACGGCGGTGTCGTCGACATCGGGATAATGCGGATTGGCGTATTGGAACGCCCAGCCGCCGGGACGCAAGTTTGGCCGTCGCGCGATCCAGTCGCCGCGTACGTCGAGGATCTGCATCGGCACCAGCCAGTCGAGGCCCTTCTTGACCTGCGCGGCCGCGCGTTCGCCGCCGGCTTCGAGCAGCGCGTGGCAGGCAAGGCCGGTGTCCCAGATCGGCGAGACGCAGGGCTGGCAATAGGCTTCGTGCTCGTGCACGACGAGGAGCTTCTCCACCGACTTGCGCGCGATGGCGCGCTGCGGATGATTTTCCGGAAAGCCGAGCACGTCGAACATCATCACGCTGTTCGCCATCGCCGGAAAGATCGCGCCCAGACCGTCCTCGCCATTGAGGCGCTCGCCGACCCAGGCGACGGCGCGATCGATGGCGCGCTGACGCGAAGGCAGCCGCCGCAGCAGCAGCGGCTCGACTACGCGCAACACATGGTCGACGCCGCGGAAAAACCAGAACCACGACGCTCTCTGCTGCGGCGCCTTCGGCGCCGGGCCGAGATTTGCTGGCGATCCGAGGAACAGTTCGTCGATGCGTACGCCCTTGGCGTTGCGCGCCACCGGGCGCTTGGCCATCAGCACCAGCAGCGGCACGATGACCGTGCGGCTCCAGTACGACATCTTGTCGAGATGGATCGGAAACCATTTCGGCAGCAGCATGATCTCGACCGGCATCATCGGCACGGCGCGCCACGGAATGAAGCCGAACAGGGCGAGCATGATGCGCGTGAACACGTTCGCGCGTTCGGCGCCGCCGCGCGCGCGCAATGCCTCGCGTGCGCGTATCATGTGCTCGGCTTGTGGGTCGTCGCCGATCATCTTCAGCGCGAAATAGGCTTTCACCGTCGCGCTGACGTCGAGGTCACCGTCGCGAAACAGCGGCCAGCCGCCGTGCGCGCCCTGGATGCGGCGCAGGTAGACGGCGATCTTCGCTTCGAGCGCTGCATCGACCGGTTCGCCGAGATAGTGCCGCAGCAGCACGTATTCGGCCGGAATGGTGGCATCGGCTTCGAGTTCGAACACCCAATGCCCGTCGCTCCGCTGGCGCGCGAGCAAGGCGTCGGTCGCCGCCGCGACCGCGCGCTCGAGCGCGGCGGGCGCCGTGTCCGATTTGCCTGTACCGACTTTGTTCAGAATGTCCGACATTGCGCCTATCGTTGGGTCATTGCTTTGATCAAGTCGGCTGCCCGGTTGCCGGAGCGTATCGAGCCCTCGATCGTCGCCGGGAGTCCGGTCGCCGTCCAATCGCCGGCAAGAAGGAGATTGCTCCAGCGCGTCTGCGGGCCCGGACGCTTGGCGTCTTCACCCGGCAAAGCGGCGAAGGTCGCCCGCCGTTCGCGCACGATTTGCCACGGCGGCAGCGGGGCTGCAATGCCCGCGACCGCGGCGACCTCGCGCCAGATCAGGGCGGCGAGCTGCACGCGCGGCGTATCCAGCAGCCGGTCGGCACTGCTGATTGTGACGGAAAGGCGGTCGGGAAAGGCGAACAGCCATTCCGCCGTGCCGTTGATGATGCCGGTCATCGGCGGCAGTCCCGCCGGCGGCACAATACGGAAATGGGCGTTGACGATGGCGCGAAACTCGCTCGGTGTCGCAAGGTCGGGAATGAGCGATGCCGCCACCACCGGCGGCACCGCCAGGACCACCGCGTCGCCCGGGGAAAGTAGTACTGAATCGTCGCCGAAATCGAGCCCGGTCACGCGGTTCGCCTCGAAAGTCAACGCGCGCAAGCGTTGGCCGAAGACGACAACGCCGCCGTTGGCCTCGATGAAGCGCAGCGCCGGCTCGACGAAGGCCGCCGACAATCCGTCGCGCGCAAACAGCGGTCTATAACTGCGCCCGCCCGCGACCAGCGTTTCGCGGATCACCGCCGCGGCAAGCGTCGCGGAACTCTCCGGCGGCTCGGTGTTGAGCGCGGCCAGAAGCAGCGGCCCCATCAGCCGGTCATAGAGCGGCCCTCTGCAGTCGATGACGTCGCCGATGGTCGCGCCCGGCACGGCGCGCAACAGGCGCAGCATCGACAAATAATCGCGTACGCGCGTTCCGGGCACGCGGCGATGGCGGTCGAAGATCCACCACGGGATGCGGCCGTCATTGGCGCGCAGCGTCCAGCGCTCTTTGCTGGCGAGATCGATAAAGGGGAAGCTCGCCGTCGAAGGGCCAAACAGCCGGTCGCTTGCACCGATCATGTCGAGATAGCCGAGCGCCGCCCGGTTGCCGGACAGCAGCAGATGATTGCCGTTGTCAATCGTCATGCCAAGAACCGGATCGTGATACGAACGGCAGCGACCGCCGGCTTGGTTGGTCGCCTCATAGACGATGGCGCGCACGCCCTGCGCACAGAGCCGCACGGCGGTGGCAAGCCCGGCGAGCCCGGCGCCGATGATGTAGACCGACCGATTCATCACAAGATCGCGTAACGCAGGAATATCCAGAGGAATTGCCAGCGGCGCAGCCGCACCGGCGTGCGCGGCGGCTGCCAGCCGCGCGCCATCATCCGGTCAAACATGATGCGGTAGGCCGTCGCCATGATGCGCGGCGCGCGCACGGCGCGGCGCGGACTGCTCGCCATGATCGCATCGGCCTCGGCGAAGTGGCGCTCGGCGCGCGCCGCGACCGGTGTGCAAGCTTTGCTGATCGCAGGGCTTGCAAGCACCGCCGCCGGGTCATTGCCTGCAATGCCGGCGTCATCCAGAGCCTCGCGCGGCAGGTAGAGCCGGCCGATGGCTGCGTCCTCGTCGAGGTCGCGCAGGATATTGGTCATCTGCAGCGCTCGTCCGAGATGATGCGCGAGCGCCAATCCCGGCTCCTTCTCCATGCCGAACACACGGACGCTGAGCCGGCCGACCGCGCTGGCGACACGGTCGCAATAAAGGTCGAAGGTGGCGAAATCGGGCGCGCGGATGTCGGCAACGACGTCCATCTCCATGCCGTCAATGACGGCAAGGAAGTCCTCGCGCTGCAGCTTGAAACCGCGCACGGTCCGCGCGAGCCCGCTCAAATGCGGCGGCGGCGTGCCGGCATAGAGCGCGTCGATGTTGGCGCGCCACTTCTGCAATTGCGCGAGACGCCGATCGCGCGGACCCGCTTCGTCGGCGATGTCATCGACCCGGCGGCAGAACGAGTAGATTTCGAACATGGCCTCGCGCTGCGGCTTCGGCATGATGCGCATGGCTAGATAGAACGAGCTGCCGCTGGCGCGCTCTTCAACTGCCGCAGGTTCGTCGGTCACGGCACTCACGGTTGCGCCGCCGTGGTTGGACGGCGATGCCCGGCGCGGCGCGAGATCGCCTTGAGCACGGCGACAAGGCTGATGCCGGCGACGCCGAGCTTGCCGAGATGCACGCGCTCGCTCAAGGGGTCGCGCCGCATGAGGATGCGGGTAAGGCGCTGCGCCAGCGTCTGGATGACCGAGAGTTCGAGCGCGAGGCGCGAGTCCTCGACCATGCTCGGCAAGGCCTCGCCTTTTTGCAGAAGGGCTCCGGTGCGCTCCGCGAGCCCCGAGAGACAGCGCCGCAGTTCCGGCGATGCCTTGGCCGCGCCGAGCGCTTCAACGGTAATGCCGCAGGCGGCGAGGGCGTCGAGTGGGACATAGACGCGGTCCAGGTTGCGATAGTCCGCCGCGCAGTCCTGTATGTGGTTGATGATCTGCAGCGCCGCACAGATGGCGTCGGACGCGGGCCACGTGCTGCGGCTCTCGCCGTGCACGTCGAGCACGAAACGCCCGACCGGCATCGCCGAGTAGCTGCAGTACGCCATGAGGTCGTCCCAGTCGCGATAACGCAGCTTGGTGGCATCGAGCCGGAACGCCTTGAGCAAATCCTGCGCATGTTGCGGCGACATGTTGCGCTTGGCCAGCGCGCGACGCAGCGCGCCCGCTTCCGCATTGCCGTCGCTGGCGCCGAGCAGATCCTGCTCCAGGCGGTCCAACAGGCCGACCTTCTCCTGCGCCGACAGCGAGGGGTGGTCGGCGATGTCGTCGGCGCAGCGCACGAAATTCGTAGAACGCGAGAATCAAGCGCGCGATGGCGCGGAGCGATGAGCCACGACGCCACGGGAAAATTCTCGTCGCGGTGGCCCTTGCCGGACCGGAATTCGCTGGCATCCATCATCGCACGCCATTCACGTTCGACTGCGCGCGGCCTTTCCACAGGCCGCCGCGCTTGCGGGCATATTGATAGGCGGAGTCAACGGTAAATGCCATGTAGGCGAACGCGATCAGCGGCAAAAATGGCCCCCAGAGCGGCGACAGCCGGTAGAAGCGCAGTATCGGCAGGAATGCAACGGTCATGAGCGCCCAGGCGAGCAGGCCGAGCGCCTGCGCAGACCCGTGGCCGAATAGTGTCAGAAGAACCGGCGCCAGATAGACGAGCGCCATGCCGGCTACCGTCGCGGCGAGCAGCAGCGGCGAATAGCGAAGCTGCGCGTAGGCCGAGCGCGCGACCATGCGGCGGATGTCCTGCACCGTCGCGTAACCGCGGATGCTGTGCACGCGCTGCGTCAGGCTGAGCCGGATCGGTCCCTGCGGCTTGAGGCGGCGCGCCAGCGCGCAGTCGTCGATCAAGGCGCCGCGAATGGCCTCGATGCCGCCGGCCGCAACGAGCGCATCGCGGCGCACCAGCATGCAGC
Organism: uncultured Alphaproteobacteria bacterium; assembly: GCA_963772235.1. GTDB lineage: Bacteria > Pseudomonadota > Alphaproteobacteria > Rhizobiales > Xanthobacteraceae > Pseudolabrys. Next base: position 9,626 of record CAVYWI010000014.1, on the reverse strand, counting down.
CGCCCGCCGCCGCCGCGATGGCGCGGCCCCGGTTGTTGACCCAGGCGAACGGGTTGAGCATCTGGAAAAAAAAGATGAAGGCCGGCACGAACGCGCGCTCGGCGAATGTCTCACAGCGCAAGGCGACCATCAGCGAATTGAGCACCAGCCCGTTCGCCTGCGCTTGCGAGACGAGGCGCGTCACCGCGTAGCGGTCGTAGATGATATCGGCGTCGGTAAACAGCAGATAGGTAGGTTCGCCGATCAATGCGCGCTCGACCCCTTGTTTCATCGCCCACAGCTTGCCGGTCCATCCTGCCGGCAGTGCGGCGCCTGGAACTATGGTCAATCTGTCGGCGAGTTCTGCCGCGGCCTGCCGCGCCACCTCGGCCGTGCCGTCGCTGCTTTGATCGTCGACCAGCACAATTGAAAGCGCACCCGGATAATCCTGTTGCAGCAGCGACGCGATCGTTTGCCCGACGCTCTCGGCCTCATCGCGCGCCGGGATGACGGTCATGACCGAAGGCCATGTCGCCGGCGCCGGGCCGCCGTCATCGCGTTCGGCCGCGAGCCAGAAGCCGCCGCGTCCCGCAATCAGATAGACCCAGACCACGAGTGCGGTGGCGGCTAAGAGGCTCGGCATCATTTGGCTAAATTATTCTCCGGATTTGTCCTGTACTATGGAACAAATGCAACATGGCGAAAACCGCCATACTTTGTTCTGGACCATACCGTGAAACAAAATCTGGATTGATCATCTAGCACGATTAATTTCGGAATGAAGCGAGGCCGAAATCAGAACCGTGACGACACTGCGGCGAAATGGAGACGACGTCCGTCAGCCTATCCGCAAAAGCGATGGCTTGACCGAGTTCGCGCCGCGCGCGTGCGGTCGACGTCAACGCCCCTGATAGGCCGGTGTGCGGACGATCAGCCCGTCGAGTTCCTGCGTGACCTTGATCTGGCAGGACAGGCGCGAGGTCGGCGTCACCTCGAAGGCGAAGTCGAGCATGTCCTCTTCCTCGGTCGAGGGCGGGCCGACAACCGAAAACCACTTTTCGTCCACATGCACCAGGCACGTGGCGCAGGTGCACGAGCCGCCGCATTCGGCGACGATGCTGCTCACGTTGTTGCGTTGCGCCGTTTCCATCACCGTCGAGCCGATCTCGGCATCGACCGTGTGAACGGTGCCATCGTGCTCGATGAAAGTGATCTTGGGCATCGTTTCGCTTTTCGCCGCGGTGGAGGGGGAGACGTCCTGCACGTCGCTCATGCGACACCGAGTTTCTTCTGCAGGCTGGTCGACGATGTCGTGTATTGGAACACCAGCCGCTTGTCGGGATAGACGTAGTGGTAGGCCTTCTGCGCCATCAGCGCGGCCTCGTGGAAGCCGGAGAGGATAAGTTTGAGCTTGCCCGGATAGGTGTTGATGTCGCCGATGGCGAACAGGCCGGGGATATTCGTCTCAAACGCGGCGGTGTCGACTGGGATCAGCTCGTCTTCCATCTTGATGCCCCAATCGGCCACCGGGCCGAGCTTCATGGTCAGCCCGAAGAACGGCAGCATGGCATCGCATTCGACGTGCTCGACCGCGTCCTTGCCCTTGATCGACGCGGCGGCGAGTTGACCGTCGGCGCCTTCCAGCGCCGAGACCTGGCCGATCTTGAGGTCCATGGCGCCGGAGGCGACCAGCGCCCGCATCTTGTTGACGCTGTCGGGCGCGCCGCGGAATTCGTCGCGCCGATGCACCAGCGTCACCCGTTTGGCGATCGGCTGCAGATTGAGCGTCCAGTCCAGCGCTGAGTCGCCGCCGCCGACGATGAGCAGATTCTTGTCGCGGAAGGCGTCCATCTTGCGCACGGCGTAATGCACCGACTTGTTCTCGTAGGGCTCGATGCCGGGAATGGGCGGACGCTTGGGCTGGAACGAGCCGCCGCCGGCGCCGATCACCACCACCTTCGCCTCGAACACCTTGCCGCGATCGGTGCGCGACGCGGAACGCGGCATCGCCGGTCTTCTCGACCGTCGTCACCATTTCGTTGAGATGGAAGGTGGGATTGAACGGCTTGATCTGCTCCATCAGGCGTCGGTGAGGCCATGGCCGGTGATGTAGGGGATGCCGGGAATGTCGTAGATCGGCTTTTCCGGATAAAGCTCCGCGCATTGCCCGCCGACCTTGTCGAGGATGTCGACCAGGTGCGCCTTGATGTCGAGCAGGCCGAGCTCGAATACCGCGAACAGGCCGACCGGCCCCGCGCCGATGATCACAACGTCGGTCTTGATCGTTTCGCTCATTCTGTCCGTTCCGGCGTCGGCCGGCTCCTTACTTCGAGTTTCCGATGGTCACGCTGACCGGCGCGCGACGCGCAACGCGGGAACCGCGACGACGCGCAGCAATTCCGCCAGGTTCTGCTCGGGCGTCTTGCCGGTGGTGGCGAGCACGGCCTCCGCCTTGGAATAAAGCGGTTCGCGGCTCTTGAGAATGGATACCAGATCCTCCATGGCGCGGGCATTGTTGGCCATTGGCCGCATGTCGCCTTGCGCCATCACCCGCTTCATATGCTCCTCCGGGTCGGCGCGCACCCAGACCGTGAAGCACGAGGCCAGCAGCAATTCAAGCGTGCCCGGCTCGGTGACGATGCTGCCGCTGGTGGCGATGACGAAATGCGGGTGCCGGCGCAACACGTCGTCGAGCGCCTCGCGCTCGGCGCGGCGGAAGGTCTCCTGGCCGAACATGTCGAAGATTTCGCTTAAATTGGCGCCGCTGCGCCGCTCGATCTCGCGGTCGAGTTCGATGAACGGCACATCGAGGCGCTCCGCCAGCATGCGGCCGAGGGTGGACTTGCCGCCGCCGCGCAGGCCGATCAATGCGATTCGCCGTCGATCCTCTGACGGCGAGGAAAAATGCTTGGTCACGAGCTTGCGGGCGTCTACGAGCATGTCCGGCGGCAGCCGTTCGAGAAATTGCGTCAACAGCACCAGATCGAGCGGCGGTTCGGCGCCCTCATGCACAAGCTGCGTGACCGGCAGGCCGATGGCGCGCGCGATCCGCCGCAGCAGCACGATCGAGATATTGCCGCGTCCAGCCTCGAGTTGAGCGAGGTAGCGTTCGGAAACTTTTGCATGTTGCGCCAAGGCCTTGCGCGTGATGCCGCGCTGGTGGCGCAGCGTGCGCACGCGCTCGCCGAGCTGGTGCAGATAGGGGTCGCTATCGCGGCCGGGGGCCGCTTTGACACGCGCGAGTTTCATCTCCATCGGTTAACATGCATTATAATGCAAGGCAATAGTGTTTATTCTCCCGCTTTATTGGCCCCATTGTGCGCGGCCCGTCGGAGTGTTATGAATATGCAAAATAATGCATACAGGGAGAAGGCCGCCGGGCGGTTTCGATCCGGCGCCGATTTGATCATGCAAACCATCGACTTCCAGACCGAGCCCGGCGCGCTACCGCCATTGGCGCATCGAGTATGACGGCGACGTCGCCTATCTGATCATGGACGTCGATCAGAACGGTGGTCTTGGCGACTACGAGCTGAAGCTCAATTCCTACGACCTCGGCGTCGATATCGAACTGAACGACGCGGTGCAGCGGCTGCGCTTCGAGCATCCGGAGGTGCGCTGCGTGGTCATCAAGTCCGGCAAGGACAATGTGTTCTGCGCCGGCGCCAATATCCGTATGCTCGGCAAGTCGACGCATGGCCAGAAGGTGAATTTCTGCAAATTCACCAACGAGACGCGGCTCGCCATCGAGGACGCCAGCGATAACTCCAAGCAAATTTATATCTGCGCCATCAACGGCAATGCCGCCGGCGGCGGTTATGAGCTGGCGCTTGCCGCCGATCACATCATGCTGGTGGACGACCGCCGCTCGGCGGTGGCGCTGCCGGAGACGCCGCTGCTCGCGGTGCTGCCCGGCACCGGCGGGCTCACCCGCGTCACCGACAAGCGCAAGGTGCGGCGCGACCGCGCCGACGTGTTCTGCTCCATCGAAGAGGGTATCCGCGGCGGCAAGGCGGTCGAGTGGCGGCTGGTGGACGAGGTGGTGCCAAATTCGAAATGGAAGGACGTCGTGGCCGCGCGCGCGCACGAGATTGCCGCGCGCTCGGATCGGCCGAAGGATGCCAAGGGCATCGCGCTGACCCCGCTCGACCGCAAGATCGAGGCCGACCGCGTCGCCTATTCTCATGTCGACGTCGAAATCGACCGCGCGCGCGGCCTAGCGACCATCACCGTGCGCGGGCCGTCGCAGGCGGTGCCAGCCTCGGTCGAAGCCGCGCACGCGCTCGGCGCCAAATTCTGGCCGCTCACCGTCGCGCGCGAGCTGGAAGACGCCGTGCTGCATCTGCGCGGCAACGAGCAGGCCATCGGCGTCTGGCTGCTGCGCACCGACGGCAACGCGCAGGGCGTGCTCGACCACGATGATTTCCTTGGGCGTGCGAATGGCGACTGGCTGATGCGCGAGATCCGCCACTACCTCAAGCGCGTGCTCAAGCGTCTGGACGTGACGCCGCGCAGCATGATCGCGCTGATCGAGCCGGGCTCCTGCTTTGCCGGCACGCTCGCCGAGCTCGCCTTCGCCGCCGACCGTTCGCTGATGCTGATCGGCAACCGTGAGGGCGACAACCGCAAAGCCGCCGCGATCACGCTCGGGCAGGCCAATTTCGGCGTCTATCCGATGGGCAACGGGCTCACCCGCTTGCAGACTCGCTTCCTCGGTGAGCCGGCCACGCTTGGTCGCGCCAAGGAAAAGATCGGCGTTGCCGTCGAAGGCGAAGAGGCCGCCGAGCTTGGCCTGGTCACGTTCGCCTACGAGGATTTCGACTGGGACGACGAACTCCGCGTCATGCTGGAGGAGCGCGCGAGCTTCTCGCCCGACGCCATGACCGGCATGGAAGCCAATCTGCGCTTCGCCGGGCCGGAAACCATGGAAACCAAGATTTTCGGACGGCTGACCGCCTGGCAGAACTGGATCTTCCAGCGGCCGAACGCCATCGGCGAGCAGGGCGCGCTCAAGCTCTACGGCAGCGGCGTGTCGCCGACCTTCAATAAGGAAAGGGTGTAAGCCATGAATATCACTCAGGTCGACTACGACGGCTTGATTCCGAACAATGTCGGGCTCGGGCAGGACCCGCGTGTCAAGCGCGCGCTGGAGAAGTGGCACCCCGGCTATCTCAACTGGTGGAACGACATGGGGCCGGAAGGCTTCCAGGAATCGCTCGTCTACCTGCGCACCGCGATCAGCGTCGATCCCAAGGGTTGGGCCAAGTTCGACTACGTGCGCATGCCGGAATACCGCTGGGGCGTGCTGCTGGCGCCGCAGCACGAAGGCCGCAAGATTCCCTTCGGCATGCACAAGGGCGAGGACGCCTGGCAGGAAGTGCCGGGCGAATACCGCGCCATGCTGCGCCGCCTGATCGTGATCCAGGGCGACACCGAGCCGGCCTCGGTCGAGCAGCAGCGCCATCTCGGCAAGACCGCGCCCTCGCTCTACGACCTGCGCAACCTGTTCCAGGTCAACGTCGAGGAGGGCCGCCATCTCTGGGCGATGGTCTATCTGCTGCAGAAATATTTCGGCACCGACGGCCGCGAGGAGGCGGAAGCCCTGCTGCAGCGCCGTTCCGGCCATGCCGACACGCCGCGCATGCTGGGCGCCTTCAACGAGAAGACGCCGGACTGGCTGTCGTTCTTCATGTTCACCTATTTCACCGACCGCGACGGCAAGATGCAGCTCGAGGCCCTGGCGCAATCCGGCTTCGATCCGCTGTCGCGCACCTGCCGTTTCATGCTGACCGAGGAAGCGCACCACATGTTCGTCGGCGAGACCGGCGTCACGCGCGTCATCCAGCGCACCTGCGAGGCGATGAAGGCGGCGGGCATCAGCGACCCCAACAATATCGAGGCGGTGCGCAAGCTCGGCGTCATCGACCTGCCGACCATCCAGAAAAAGGCGAACATGCATTTCTCGCTGACGCTCGATCTGTTCGGCAACGAGATCTCGACCAACGCCGCCAACGCGTTCCATGCCGGCCTGAAGGGCCGCTACCGCGAGGACCGGCTCAAGGACGACCACCAGCTCGAAAACGTCACCTATCCGGTGCTGCGCCTGATCGACGGCAAGATCCAGAACGAGGATGCGCCGGCGCTGTCCGCGCTCAACATGCGGCTGCGCGACGATTACGTCGCCGACGCCAATATCGGCGTCGGCCGCTGGAACAAGGTGATCGCCGAGATCGGCATTCCGTTCGAGATCAAGCTGCCGCACGTCGCCTTCCACCGCCACATCGGCGAGTTCGCCTCGATCAAGGCGGACGTGAACGGCAATCTGCTGAGCGAGGCGGAATGGGAGAAGCGCCGCAATGAATTCCTGCCGTCCGATAGCGACCGCGAATTCATCGAAAGCCTGATGCAGCCGCAGTTCGAGACCGGCAAATTCGCCAGCTGGATCGCGCCGCCGCGGGTCGGCATCGACAACAAGCCCGGCGACTTCGAATACGTGAAGATCGCCGATGCTTAATCGGCGCGCTGCGTCCGCATATCCTCGTCGCGCAGCTTGAAGCGCTGGATCTTGCCGGTGGCGGTGTGTGGCAGGGCGGTGCGCACGTCGATCCAGCGCGGATATTTCCACGCCCCAGCATGCTCTTTGACGTGGGTCTTCAGCTTTTCCAACAGGCTGTCGTCGGCGACATAGCCGTTCTTCAGCACGATAAAGGCCTTCGGCTTCACCAGCCCGTCGGCGTCCTGCTTGCCGATGACGGCGGCCTCGAGCACGGCTTCATGTGACGTGAGCGCCGCCTCGACGTCGAATGGCGACACCCACATGCCGGAAACCTTGAACATGTCGTCGGTACGCCCGCAGTAGTAATAATAGCCGTCGGCGTCGCGGCGGAATTTGTCGCCGGTATACGTCCATTCGCCGGCGAAAGTGCGCCGGCTCTTGGCGCGCTGGTTCCAATAGCCTTCGGCGGCCGACGGCCCGCGCACGATCAGTTCACCGATCTCGTCGGCGCCGAAGTTCGCGGCCGGTCTCGTCGACGATGCGCGTTTCGTAGCCGGGCACCGGCTTGCCGGTCGAGCCGTAGCGGATGTCGCCGGGGCGGTTGCTCAGGAAGGTCTGCAGCAACTCGGTCGAGCCGATACCGTCGAGCACGTCGACGCCGACGACCTCGCGCCAGCGCTCGCCGATATGCGCGGGCAGGGCCTCGCCGGCCGAGACGCAGAGCCGCAGTCGGTCCGAGCCGGCGCCTTTGCCGATATCCGGATGCGAGAGCAGGGCGGTGTAGAGCGACGGCACGCCGTAGAAGATGGTGGGACGATGCTTGCGCATCATCTCGAACACCGATTCCGGCGAAGGCCGCTCCGGCCAGAGCGCCGTGGTGGCGCCAACAGACAAAGGAAAAGTCATGGCGTTGCCGAGCCCGTAGGCGAAGAATAGTTTCGCCGCCGAATGCACCACGTCGTCTTGACGGATGTCGAGCACGCCCTGGCCGAACAGCTTCGCCGTCGCCATCAAATTGGAGTGGACGTGCTTGACGCCTTTCGGATCGCCAGTCGAGCCGGAGGTGTAGAGCCAGAACGCCACTTCGTCGGACACCGTGTCGGCGGTGAACGGCGCCGTGTCGACGGCGGCGATGGCGTCCTCGAACAGATGCACGTCGCGGCCAGGGAATGCCGCCTTTTCGTCCTCGATGGCGCCGACCAGAATCACCGTTCTCAGATGAGGCAGCCGCTCGATGACGGGCCATATTATTTGCGCCAGCGGCGCGGCAACGACCAGCGCGCTGGCGCGACTATCGGCAAGGATATAGGCGTATTGCGAAACATTGAGAAAAGTATTCAGCGGGATCGCGATACGGCCGGCGCGGATCGTGCCCCAGAACGCCACCGGATAGTCGACCGTGTCGTGCAGCAGCAGCGCGACGCGGTCTTCCTGCCGGGTGCCGAGCGCGCGCAGCGCATTGGCGAAACGGACCGAGCGCGCTTGCAGGTCGCCATAGGTGAGCGAGCGGTCGGGATCAGTGAACGCAATTTTTGATCCCAGCCCGCGCGCGACATTGGCGTCGACGAAATCGCTGACGGCGTTGTAGGGACGGCGCTCGGTGAATTCGTCCACGCCGGCCCCCATCGCCTCAGCCTTCAAATAATCTGGTGACGAGACGGCGCGCCAGCACGCCGGCTACGCGGCGCCGGTAATGGCCTGGCGTGAAGGTGGTCTTCATCGGCATGATCTGGTCGCGCACCAGCGCGTCGAGACCTTTGAACACACGCGCGTCGAGTGGGCCGCCACACAGTTCGGCGGTGCCCTCGAGCAGCACCGGGCGCGGATTGGTGCCGGTGAACGCGACGCGCAGATCGGCAAGCGTGTCGCCGTCTCGCTTGATCGCCACGGCAACGCCGGCGACCGGATATTCGATCGACTTACGGATGCGGATCTTGTCATAGGCGGAGCGCAGCTCGGGCGCATTCTTCGCGTGCACCGTGGTGACGATCTCGCCCGGGCGCAGCGAAAGAAAATGCTTGCCGTCGCCTTGCGTCTCGGTGACGGCTAAGTCCTGGCGCGCAAAGCCGATGTAGAGCTTATTAAGCGGAATGGTGCGCTTACCCGCTGGCCCGGCGATGTCCACTTCTGTGTTCAACGTCAGCAGCGCGGGTGCGAGATCGCCCGCGAAGGTAGCGAAGCAGACGCCGCGGCTCTTCGGCGCGACGTGGCAGACAGTGCCGGTGGTCTTCAGGCAATGGTTATTGGCGTCGCGCCACCATTCGCTCTGATTGTAGAAGATGCAGCGGGTATCGAGGCAGAGATTGCCGCCGACCGTGCCCATGTTGCGCTGGGTGGGGCCGGCAATGTGAGCGGCGGCCTGTGCCAGCACCGGATAGTGCTGCACGATCGCGGGATGCTCGGCGATCTCACTCAAGCGAACCGACGCACCGATTTCGAGGGAAGCCGCGTCGGCACGAATCGCGGTGAGTTCCTCCACCCGATTCATATCGATCAGCACCGGCGGCGCAACGATGCCGCGGCGAATGTTGACGATGAGATCGGTGCCGCCGCCGAGCGGCTTTGAGTCGGGATGGCCGGCACGTGCCGCCAACGCCTCCTGAAGCGTCATCGGATTGAGCACGCGGAAGTCGGGCAGGGCGTCCATCAGCCGCCCCCGTTGCCTTTCCGCCGCCGCTTCTCGATCGCCTCGAACACGCGGTCGGGAGTTACCGGCAGATCGTTGAAACGGATGCCGATGGCGTCGGCGATGGCGTTGGTCAGCGCCGGCAGGAAGGCGGCGAGCGAGCCTTCGCCCGCCTCCTTGGCGCCGAACGGACCGTGTGGATCGTTGCTCTCGACGATGCCGACCTCGATCGGCGGTGAATCCTGAATAGTCGGCACGCGGTAATCGAGCATATTGGCGGTCAGCATCAGTCCGTCGTGATAGGCGGCTTCCTCGCTCATCGCCTGGCCCATGCCCATCCACACCGAGCCCTGCACCTGGCCTTCGACGGTCAGCCGGTTGAGCGCCTTGCCGCAGTCATGCGCGACCCACACCTTGTCGACGGTGACGACGCCGGTCTCCTCATCGACGCTCACTTCGACCACCTGTGCCGAATAGCTGTAGCCCATGGTGCCGCCGATGGCGGCGCCGCGATACTTCTTGCCG
>CAVYWI010000013.1:0-75473 GCA_963772235.1 uncultured Alphaproteobacteria bacterium | reverse complement strand
GTTCGCTCGCCATAGCGCGTCGAAGACGCGCGTAAACGCGCTTCTGGCTCGCGCCCCGGAATGACGGAGGGTGAAGCGCCGACGATCCAGCGCGTGGCGGCGGTGGAGGCGTCGGTTGACGGCGCGCAGCGCAGCAGCAGCCCGAGCGCGCCGCTTTCCGCCGCGGCGAGCGAGAGCCGGCGCAGCGCCACGGTAATGACCGCGCTGTCGCGCACTTCGCCGATCACCACGCCAACCGCGCGGCAGCGCAGCGCCTCCTCCATCGCCCACAGCAAATCGCGCGGCCGCGCCACGGAAACCGTCAGCAGCCGCTCAGGTGCCAGGCCGAAAGCGTCGAGGCCGGGGCCGTAGGGCGCGCCGCTTTCGGCCAGCGCCATGTCCTCGGCGATCCAGCAAACGCGGGCCCGCGCCGTCGCCGCCAGCCCCAGCGCGAACCCCGTCGCCGCGGCGAGGTGGGCTTCGCTTACCGCCGCGATCTCGTGCAGCGCGCCGCGGGCGAGGCCGCCGCCGAGCGCCGCGTCGACCGCCGCGATGCCGAACGGGAGGGTGCCGGGACCGTCCCCGATCCCGGCGGGCTTCTCAAGGGCCCGCAGGCGCTGGCGCAACTGCTCGATCATGGCATTAAGCCTCTGGCGACGCGAAGAAATCCGGCCCGATCGGGCAGGCTTCTGCGTCCCGTTGTGTTCACTATTTGTTCTAGTGTGACTCCAGCCCTTGGGATCGTCAAGCCGCAAGGGAAGGGGATGGAGGGGCGGGACTGGCACCACGCCTAGCTACGCGCGCCGGTGCCGGCCTCAGCCGCTGCGACTCCCTAAAAGAAAAACCCGGCGCAAGGGCCGGGCTTTTCCGTATTCATCAGGCCGGACTAGGCCGTCTTATCGAGGACAGTTCCGGTGCCCGGCGTCGGAGCAGCTTGAACAGAGGCCGGAGCCGCTTGAGCGGACGCTTGTGCGCCCGCGTCGTCGCCGTCCCCGTCGTGCTCCTGTCCAGGCCCTTCAACACTTTCCGAACTCATCGGCGTCACCGGCGCCGATCCAACAGCAGAGATACTCATGCACTAAAATCCTCTTCTGAGAGGCCTCTAGCGCTACCGGCCGGAACCTAAGGCGGGTCTAAGCAAGGTGGTAAACAAGTTACCCTGTACCGCCCTCACGCTTGCTTGAGCAGCGCCCGCCCGCGCGGCGTAAGCACGAGCCGCGCGCCTTGCATGCTGCTGCCGTTCTGGAAGCGCACCAGGCCGTCGGAAATGGCGTCCTCCCAGATCGACAGATGCGGGCAGCTGCGGCGCCAGGCTTCCGCGTCGGCATAGCTGCGCGGGGCTTCCTCCACCCAGGCGAGGAACTGCTGCGTCAGAGCGTGCGCGGCGGCGAGGTTCGACATGGCGGCGGACTTATAAGCATTTCGGCGGCGCATTTCCATTCTGTCATTCCGGGGCGCGCCGAAGGCGCGGACCCGGAATCCAGGGCCGCATGCACTGCGCTCGTCGCTCTGGATTCCGGGTTCGCACGCTCACGCGTGCGCCCCGGAATGACAAACTAAGCCGGCCGCTCGACGGTGTGGATGTCGATCTTCGACTCCAGCGTCTGGTGCACCGGGCATTTGTCGGCGATCTCCATCAGCTTCGCCCGCTGCGCGGCGTCGAGCGGGCCTTCCAGCGTGATGGCGCGCTCGATGTGATCGACCTTGGTGACCTTGTTCTCGCAGTCCTCGCAATCCTTGGTGTGAATTTTTTTCTCGTGGTTGAGCCGCACCGAGACGTTCTCCAGCGGGATTTTCTTGAACTCGGCATAAAGCCGGATCGTCATCGACGTGCAGGCGCCCAAGCCCGCGAGCAAAAAGTCGTAAGGCCCCGGACCGGAATCGAGCCCGCCCAGTTTCACCGGCTCGTCGGCCAGCAGGCGGTGCGGCCCGGTCAGGATCTCCTGCTGGAATTTGCCGCCATGCGTTTCGCGTACTAATACCAGACCTTCCTCGACCTCCGCCTCGGTCATCACCTCGGGTTTGTCGAGATAGCGGTCGGCCCAGGCGGCGATGACGTTGGCCACATAGACGGCGTCGCCCGCCTTGCTCAGCAGATGGTCGGCGCCGGCGAGCGAGACGAAGCTCTTCGGATGCTTGGCGGCGACGAAAATGTGCGAGGCATTGTCGATGCCGACCAGATCGTCGGTCGGCGAGTGGAACACCAGCAGCGCCTTGCGCAAGCGTGGCGAGGCATTCGTTGAGCTTCTTCTCCGCCACGTCGTCGAGGAATTCGCGCTTGATCGTGAACGGCCGCCCGGCGAGCTGCACCTCGAGCTCGCCTTTCTCCTTGATCGTATCGACGTGCTGCTTGAACAGGCCGGTGACGTGCGCGGGATCGTAGGGCGCGGCGATGGTCACCACCGCGCGCACCTCGGGTATGCGGTGCGCGGCGGCGAGCACGGCCGCGCCGCCGAGGCTGTGGCCGATCAGGATCGCCGGCGCGCTGCACGTCTTGCGCAGGTGATCGGCGGCGGCGACCAGGTCGTCGACGTTGGAGGAAAAATGCGTGTTGGCGAATTCGCCTTCGCTGGCGCCTAAGCCCGTGAAATCGAAACGCAGCACGGCGATGCCGTGGCTGGTCAGCCGCTCGGCGATGCGCTTGGCGGCGAGGTTGTCCTTGCCGCAGGTGAAGCAATGCGCGAACAGCGCGAAGGCCGTCGGCTTGCCGAGCGGCCAGTCGAGCGTGGCGGCGAGCTGCTCGCCTTTGGCGTTGGGGAAGGTGAAGCGTTCGCTGCGCATGAGGTCCCTCGTGACGGTTCCCGCCCGGCACCTTGTACAGACAAACGGCGCCATGCGCGCAACACATGGCGTAAAATTTGCTTGATAACGGCGTTATCGAATTCCGCCGCCCAACAAGGAGTTAGCCATGACCCGCGACGACCTCACCGAAAAGCTGCTCGACATCAAGCGCGAGAAAAGCTGGACCTGGAAATACATCTGCGGCGAGATCGGCGGCGCCTCGCCGATCCTGGTGACCGGCGCCATCCTCGGCCAGATGAAGCTGACCAAGCCGCAGGCCGCCAACGCCGCCAAGCTGTTCGGGCTCTCCAAGAGCGAGCAGGCGCTGCTCAACGAGGTGCCGTTCCGCGGCACCGGCACGCCGATGCCGCCGACCGACCCGCTGATCTACCGCTTCTACGAGCTGGTCATGGTCAACGGCCCGGCGCTGAAGGCGCTGATCGAGGAGGAATTCGGCGACGGCATCATGTCGGCGATCGACTTCGACATGGACATCACGCGCAAGGCCGACCCCAAGGGCGACCGCGTCGCCATCGGCATGACCGGCAAATTCCTGCCGTACAAATATTACGGCGCGACGGGCAATGCGTTGGCGTATGGGCTGAAGGAGGAGTAGGGGGGTCTTACCCCCTTGTGACCAGGGTCAGACGCAGAGCCTAGAGAACGATGCTAAAAGGGCCGTCCAGGAACGCGGCCTTCTCGAAGGAGGATGGCCTCGGAAGGGGGGATCAGCGATGGCCAACTTCATTCGTTGTTGCGTTTCGATTCTCGCTCTCGTCATGACCGCGAGTGCGGCGCTATCTGCTGAACATGCGGCTAGGGACCAGCGCAATTTGCCCAATGCATTTTTGCTGGTGAGTTCAACGGAAGACGATTGCGAAGCCAGGATCGATAAGCTCGATGACTCGCAAGCCGAGGGCGAGGACCGCCTGAGGGAAAAGTACGCGGTGATCGACTATTGCGGCCGCCAGTACAAGAACGATAAAACGATCGGCAGGCTGGTGAAGGAATGCGCGAAGTACGAGGAGCAGCCGGTCGTGAAGCAGCAATTCCTCGCTGAGTGCATATTGGCTGCCTATAAATACGCTAATGCCTTGGGCGAACTGAAAGCAGAGCATCGGAAGTAGCGTGTAACCGCGAAGCGCTCCACCACCGGACCTGTAGCGAATTCAACGCATGGGTTACGCATCGAAGGCTACCTCCGGATGACGCGACGTGCCGATTTCGGGCAGCGCTAACCGGTCGCACGAACTCGTCACCGGCACGCCGATGCCGCCGACCGACCCGCTGATCTACCGCTTCTACGAGTTGTTGATGGTCAACGGCCCGGCGCTCAAGGCGCTGATCGAGGAGGAATTCGGCGACGGCATCATGTCGGCGATCGACTTCGACATGGACATCACCCGTAAAAGCGACCCCAAGGGCGACCGCGTCGCCATCGGCATGACCGGCAAATTCCTGCCGTACAAATACTACGGCGCGACGGGGAACGCGTTGGCGGTTGGGTTGAAGGAGGAGTAGGGGGGCGGGGTAGTTGCCGACCGCAATGGAGCTTGAGGCCCACTTCAACTGGCGGCGGGGGGAACGAGCTTGCCGACTGCCGCAGCAAGCTTTTTGGTGCAGCCGATTAACTCAGCCAACAGACGTTTATCGACTTCCATGCGGCCTTGATACTCGGCGAGATTTCGCTCGTTGTGGGCCCTGAGAAATATTTGAATGTCGGCATTGTCCGACCCTAGGGTATGAACCAGTGTCTGGAACACCGTGATGCGGTTTTCGGAGCGATATCCAGCGTGGCGAAGAGCTGCGAGCGCCAAGCGGTGGGCCGCGCCATAGGCAAGATCGAACTGACTGTCGGGATCGAGGCTTTCGTTCTGCGCATCCTTCAGGCGTTTGCGCGCCGATTCAATCATGCTGGTAAATTCGACACGCGTTGGCGGTTCAACTTTCAGCCGGCCGATATTGACGAGATTGTCCAGTGCCTGCTTGCTCATTGCCGGAGGTCTTTTTCCGAGCCGAAAATGAAGATCTTTGGCGCGTGCGCGATCAGGCTGACGACCGAACTTTTGTCAGCCGTCTTGACCAGCCAGTCTTCCGACGAGAGGAACATCGGGCTTATCTTTCGGACCAAGACGTTTTCGGCATTTTGCAAAGCAGTATAAAGCTCAGAGTAGCTTAGCTCATCGCCAATCACCATAAGATCGATGTCGCTCCGTGCGGTGTCGGTGCCCTTAGCGACCGATCCGTAGATGAACGCCATGTTGATCTGGTCGGCATAAGGCTGAAGTGATTTCCGGATAGGCTCCGCCAATCCCACGGTCTTCGTAATGAGACTGCGCAATTCGCCAAATATCGGCGACTCACGATTTGCCCGGTAGTGCTTCTGATTGCCGATGCGCTCCACCGAAACCAGACCGCTTTGCTGGAGCCGCGATAGCTCGCGCTCGACGGCTCCCGATCCAGAGCGGACGTTCCGCATGATTTCGGACGTATAAAAGCTCCGCTCCGGTTGGCCGAAGATGAGGGCCAGCACGCGTTGCTGGACCTTGGAGAACAAGGCGTTGGAAAGGCTGAGAGCTTCCATGGATTTACCCAATTTGGGTAATATAGACCCCAATTTGGGTATTATCAAGCCTGTAGCCCCTAGGGTGGGTTAGCGCCGAAGGCGCGTAATCCACCGTACGCTCACTTTGATGGCGTTCCCTCGATGACGGCTGCCATACGAACAAGCGTATTGATCGTGCTGACCAGAAGCTGAAGACCTTGCTCCACAGGAAGCGCAGTGCGGTCCACATGAGCCAACGCAAATTCCTCTTCAATTTCCTTCGGTGCCAAGTGGGCGTCGCCCAAGCGTAGGTTATAAATTCCTACGAGCGGCCCAATAATTGTGCGAGCTTCGGTTGCTGGAATGAGCGTCGCTAAAACTTTCTCTAGAGACTTCAGATCCTCTTTTCTCGCCCTTCTCCAGTGGGACAATTTTGTGAAGCGGGTCAACATCGATGCTATCGGCTGTGAGACGAGCAACGTCCTTTGCTAGAGCTAGCAAGGAAGGGAGGTCCGTTGAACGGAAGCGATGGGTTCGCCTGATTATGTCCTTAGTGTCTTGATGCGGACGAAGCAGTCGGGCACCCCAACGTTTTACGAAGACGTCGTCCAAGGTGTCGAGAGCCCTTTCCAAGTAATCTTCGGGAGCGAGCGTTTTTGCTGGCTTCGCTGCCATCTGTGCAGAAAGCAATTCTTCTGAGACGCCTCCATCCGGTGAGACGTTGTAACCCATCCAAATTCGCTGTTGCCACTCAGGCAAACAAGCAATGTCGAAGGCGTATGTATTGATGAGCCCCTTCGCGTTGATGCCGAAATGAACTTGATCCGCACCTGAAGCTGCAATGCCTCCCGTGTAACGGGTGTACCACTTCAGTGAGCCGCCCCTACGGCTTTCCAATGTCGGAATAACCTTAGGGTCAAACCAAAGCCAACGCGCATTGTCTTCATCGTCTAATTCATCGGAGGTCGCCCGATTACCCGCAGCGTCTACGATGAACGAACAAGATGTCGGCATCTTGTCACCTCTCACGCGAGGGCTCTTGTCCGCAGGCTGAATCAGCTCATCTCGCCATACCTTCCCAAGAACGCGAAAGAGCTTGTTGCCTTCGCGCTTCACCATCCACGATTTTAAATCCACATTGTGATCGTTAGGGGGTTCGAAGGTTGGGACGTCTGCGCTCGGATCAACGTCATTTCGGCTGGCATGAAATACCGCGACGGACGATCCGAATTCGTCTCCACGTCCCTCGTTGATTTCGATAATGTGGCCTGAGTATTCGCCGCCGCCATCTTTTTCTTCGAATTTCTTGTCAGTCCACTTTATGTGACTCACGTCAGCCAGAATTTCATCGCGCTGCCTGAACGTTGAAATCTTCAGGGCCATGCGACGCGCGGCGAGGTAGTCCCTCAAGTATTCGGATCGGATTTCAATAGCGGAAGTGGAGCCGTCCGGCTTACTTCGAAGGCGAGCGACTTCAATGTAATTTTCGCATGGTCGGACCCAAACATCGCCCTCTCGGAGCAATTTCAGGGCCACAACCAAATCTTGGTTTAAGTGCCATTGGTGCGGCTCTAGACCACCAAACTCTTGATCGATAACAAGGTGAAGCCCAAAATCTTCTTCGTCTCTGCGCTGATAGCTTTCAGCCGTCGCGTAGCTTTTCTCGAATGCATAAACGCCGTGAGAATGCCCGAATCCGATATCGGTCCATCCTAATTTTTCAGCTTCGGGGAGGTTTGCTATCGGAATCGCAACTGACGCCGCGAGATTTAGGTCTTCCTTGTATCCCAAGTATCCATATTCACCTTCGCGTTCGGTTCGGCTCTCACGAAGCGGTATCCACACAGCGTCGTTGAAACGCCTCTTTCTGATATCGCGGAATTCAAACCAACTCTGGTCCATTGTTACTCTTACTGGGCGTAAGCCCTAGGGCCGATTAGTGAAGCGTAATCCGCTAATTCCAATGTACCAAAAGGGGCGGGTTACGCCTTCCGCCTTGGCTCGTTGAGCTACGGCGGACAAGGCGACTAACCCGCCCATCAGGCCTGTCACGACCCGAATTTCAGGTTACATAGGGCGGGCACCGAACATCTTACCCCACTAGCGACCACCATGAAACACATCGGCTTCCTCTCCTTCGGCCATTGGACCCCGTCGCCGCAGTCGCAGACGCGGACGGCCGCCGACGCGCTGCTGCAATCGATCGAGCTTGCCGTCGCCGCCGAGGAGCTCGGCGCCGACGGCGCCTATTTCCGGGTGCATCACTTCGCCCGCCAGCTCGGCTCGCCGTTCCCGCTGCTCGCCGCCTGCGGCGCGCGCACCAAGCGCATCGAGATCGGCACCGCGGTCATCGACATGCGCTACGAGAACCCGCTCTACATGGCGGAGGACGCCGGCGCCGCCGACCTCATCGCCGGCGGCCGCCTGCAGCTCGGCATCTCGCGCGGCTCGCCCGAGCAGGTGATCGACGGCTGGCGCCACTTCGGCTACGCGCCGCCCGAGGGCATGACCGACGCCGACATGGCGCGGCGCCACGCCGAGGTCTTCCTCGAGGTGATCCAGCGGCGAGGGCTTCGCCAAGCCCAACCCGCGCCCGATGTTCCCGAACCCGCCCGGCCTGCTGCGCCTCGAGCCTTATTCGGCGGGCTTGCGCGAGCGCATCTGGTGGGGCGCCGGCACCAACGCCACGGCGGAATGGGCGGCCAAGCTCGCCATGAACCTGCAGTCTTCGACGCTCAAGATCGACGAGAGCGGCAAGCCGTTCCATGTGCAGCAGGCCGAGCAGATCCGGCTTTACAAGGCGGCGTGGCAGGCGGCCGGGCACGCGCGGACGCCGCGGGTGTCGGTGTCGCGCAGCATCTTCGCGCTGATCGACGACCGCGACCGCATGTATTTCGGCCGCGACCGCAGCGAGGACCAGATCGGCTTTCTCGGCGGCAGCGAACGCGCCATCTTCGGCCGCAGCTACGCCGCCGAGCCGGACGTGCTGATCGATGAGCTTAAAGCAGACGAGGCCATCGCCGAGGCCGACACGCTGCTGTTGACCGTGCCCAACCAGCTCGGCGTCGACTACAACGCCCACGTCATCGAGGCGATCCTCAAGCACGTCGCGCCGGGGCTGGGCTGGCGGTGAGGCGCTCTATCCACGTCATGCGCGGGCTTGACCCGCGCATCCATGAGGTATTCCAGCACATAACTGCCTTACGTAAGGCTTCGTTTGCGGCAATCTCATCATGGATGGCCGGGTCAAGTTTACAGCCGGGCCGGCCAATTCGGCCGGACCCGTTGCCCGGCCATGACGGCGGAGAGGTGTTGCGCTAATTCTTCGGCTTCCCGCCCGCCGGCTTCTTCTTCGCGCCGCCGCCGACCAGCACATGGCCGTCGATGTCGGCGATCTTGTTGGTGCCGGTGAGCGCCATGGTGACGCTGAGTTCCTTCTCCAGAATGTCGATCGCCTTGGCGACGCCGGCCTGGCCGCCGGCGCCGAGCCCGTAGACATAGGCGCGGCCGATCATGCAGGCGCGCGCGCCCAGCGCCAGCGCGCGCATGGCGTCGGCGCCGGTGCGGATGCCGCCGTCGAACAGCACTTCGGTGTCGGAGCCGACCGCGTCGGCGATCGCCGGCAGCGCCGAGATCGACGACGGCGCGCCGTCGAGCTGGCGGCCGCCGTGGTTCGACACCACGATGGCGTCGGCGCCGAGCTTGACCGCGGTCCTGGCGTCATCGACGTCGAGGATGCCCTTGAGGATCAGCTTGCCGGGCCAGATGCTCTTGATCCACTCGACGTCCTTCCAGTTCAGCGCCGGATCGAACTGATTCTGAATCCAGACGCCGAGCGAATTGACGTTCTCCATGCCCTTCACGTGGCCGGCGAGATTGCCGAAGGTCTTGCGCTTGCCCTTGAGGACGCTCCAGGCCCAGGCCGGCTTGGTGGCGATGTCGATGATGTTCTTGATGCGGATTTCCGGCGGCACCGTCATGCCGTTCTTGATGTCGCGGTGGCGCTGGCCGAGCACCTGCAGGTCGACGGTGAGCACCAGCGCGTTGCACTTGGCGGCCATGGCGCGCGCCAGGATATCCTTGGAGAAGCCGCGGTCCTTGATGACGTAGAGCTGGAACCAGAACGGCTTGCCGGTCGCCTCGCGCCACGTCCTCGATCGAGCAGATCGACATGGTCGACAGCGTGAACGGAATGCCGGCCTCGTTGGCGGCGCGCGCCGCCAGGATCTCGCCGTCGCCGTGCTGCATGCCGCAGCAGGCCGACCGGCGCCAGGATGAACGGCGACGACAGTTTCTGCCCGACCACGGTGGTGGCGAGGCTGCGCGACGAGACGTCGACCAGCACGCGCTGGCGCAGCTTGATCGCTTCCAGGTCGGCGCGGTTGGCGCGCAGCGTCTCCTCGTTGTAGGAGCCGCTGTCGGCGTAGTCGAAGAACGCGCGCGGAACCTTGCGGCGCGCCAGCTGGCGCAGGTCGTCGATCGAGGTGATGTTCTTCATGGGATAGGCCCCGGACTGCGCGACAGCGCGGGAAATCCGGTAGCACAGCGGCGCCGTGCGCGAAACCGGCGGTTCCTGCGGCATTTTTGCCGGAAAGGTGGGCCCGGCCACCGTCTGTTAACGGCGCGCGGTAACGATTACTCATAATTTTTGAAGTAAATTCACGGCGTTGGCCCTATTATGCGGCCTGCGCGGGCGGCGTTGCCGCCCGCCAAAAAACCAGCCGTACGGGGCTCGAAGCCGTAAAGTAGGCGTCGAGGGGCAGTTCATGGTTCGTCGTTATTTCGGCACCGACGGCATTCGCGGCCGGGCCAACCGCGTGATCACGCCCGAACTGGCGCTCAAGGTCGGCCAGGCCGCCGGCCTGATGTTCAAGAACGGCGAGCACCGCCATCGCGTCCTGATCGGCAAGGACACCCGCCTCTCCGGCTACATGATCGAGACCGCGCTGGTCGCCGGCTTCACCTCGGTCGGCATGGACGTGCTGCTGACCGGCCCGATTCCGACGCCGGCGGTCGGCATGCTGGCGCGCTCGATGCGCGCCGATCTCGGCGTGATGATCTCGGCCTCGCACAATCCGTTACGACGACAACGGCATCAAGCTGTTCGGGCCGGACGGCTACAAGCTCAGCGACGAGGTCGAGAGCGAGATCGAGGCGCTGCTCGATGCCGATCTGACCAAGAAGCTCGCCAAGAGCGACGATCTCGGCCGCGCCAAGCGCATCGACGGCGTGCAGGACCGCTATATCGAATTCGCCAAGCTCACGCTGCCGCAAGGCGGTCGTCTTTCGACGGCCTGCGCGTCGTGATCGATTGCGCCAACGGCGCCGCCTACAAGGTGGCGCCGGGCGCGCTGTGGGAAATGGGCGCCGACGTGATCTCGATCGGCGTCGATCCCGACGGCTTCAACATCAACAAGGATTGCGGCTCGACCGACCTCGCCGCGCTCTGCGCGCAAGGTGCGCGAGATGCGCGCCGATATCGGCATCGCGCTCGACGGCGACGCCGACCGCGTCATGATCGTCGACGAGCGCGGCCATGTGGTCGACGGCGACCAGTTGCTCGCCGTCATCGCCGAAAGCTGGAAGGAAGACGGCCGGCTGCAGCGCCCGGGCGTGGTCGCCACCGTGATGTCCAATCTCGGGCTCGAGCGCCATCTCGCCGGCCTCGGCCTCGAACTGGTGCGCACGCCGGTCGGCGACCGCTATGTGCTCGAGCACATGCGCGCGCACGGCTACAATGTCGGCGGCGAGCCGTCCGGCCACATCATTCTGTCCGACTACACCACCACCGGCGACGGCTTCGTCGCCGCCCTGCAGGTGCTGGCCGTGGTCAAGCGCAGCAACAAGCCGGTGTCGGAAGTCTGCCACCGCTTCGAGCCGCTGCCGCAGGTGCTCAAGAACGTCCGCTACCAGAACGGCAAGCCGCTGGAGAACGCCGGCGTGCGCTCGGCCATCGCCAGCGCCGAGAAGAAGCTCGGCCTGGCGGCCGCCTGATCGTGCGCCCGTCCGGCACCGAGCCGGTGATCCGCGTGATGGGCGAAGGCGACGACAAGTCGCTGGTCGAGGCGGTGGTCGACGACGTGGTCGAGGCGCTGACCGAAGTCGCCGCTTAAGTTGCGGCCGGCCCGCCGCGGCAATTGCTCTGACCGACAATTGATCTTTCGCATGTGCCGAATGCGACGCGCCGATGCCTGCGGCCTGACGCCGAGCCGAAGAGCCTGCGGCGACCGGCGGTTTATGGAGACATTATTCGATGCGATCTCATAAAAATGCTGGTCTGCGGCTAATGACAATTCGCGACAGCCGGACGATTCTCCAATGCTGGGTTGTCGCGCCGGTCGTTTTGATGCGCGTATAACCAGTCGCGTCCAGCGTCCTGTGTCGCACGAACCGTCAGGCTATGAGCAAGCACCCGCGCAAACCCGGCAACAACGTCGTGCCCTTGCCCACGAAGCCGCGTTGCGGCCGCGATGCCGGCGCGCGAGTTTGCGGACGATCCGGCGGCCCCGCGGCTGCTGCTTGCGCCGGCGGTCGCGACGATCCGCGCACCCAGGAAGCCATGCAGCTGATCGAGGCGTTCCTGGCGATCGAGGATGCCTCGGCGCGCGCCGCGCTGATCGCGCTGGCCGAAAGTCTGGTCACCCACGACTGGCTGCGCCGGCAGCAGGAGCGCTGAGCACGGCGAATACCGGCCGTCGCCCGCGCCACAATCCTAAACACATTCGTTAAGCGCTCGCCGCGACCGCGCGATGCGCGCGGGTTTGGTTAAAAATCGTCGTTAAAAAACACGGTTAAGCCCCACTTAACGATTTGCTGGCAAGGTCCCTCGATATCGCGCTCGGAGTGAGCGCCGGATTCCACGAGGGACGATCATGGGCTCGCGTTTCACAATTCCCACACTGGCGGTGCTCGCCGCTCTGATGGCGATCCCGGCGGCGCGCGCCGCCGATATGCCGCTGCCACCGCCGCCGGCGGAACCGATGCTGCAGCGCCTGGTACCTGCGCGGTGTTGTCGGCGTCGGCATGAACAACGCCTTCAATCTCGATATCTCGACGAACCCTGCAATTCGACCACGATTTCGTCTTCGATCAAATTCGACTTCGACACGACCTTCTTCGGCGGCGGTGTCGGCTACGACTTGAACAACTGGCTGCGCTTCGACGTCACCGGCGAATATCGCGGCAAGACGCAAGTTCAATGCGCTGCGGTACTCTCGACGGCACTCGGCGACGGACGACGCCTATCAAGGCTACATTGAAATCCTGGGTGTTCCTGGCCAACGCCTTACGTCGATCTCGGCACCTGGAATTGCTTCACGCCGTTCGTCGGTGTCGGCATCGGCGGCGCCTACAATCGACTAGCCAATTTCGTCGATATGGGCATTGGCACCACCGGCGCGTGGCTTCGGACGCAACAGCGCCGAATGGAATCTGGCCTGGGCGCTCTATGCCGGCGTTGCCTACAACGTCAGCAAAAGCCTCAAGATCGATCTCTCCTACCGCTATCTCAATTACGGCTCGATCACCGACACCGTCGACTGTGTCGGCGGCTGCATTCCGGAACTCCTACAAGTTCGGCAATCTACAGTTCGCACGACATCATGCTCGGTCTGCGCTGGACCTGCTGCGAAGTGGCGGACCAGCCGCCGACGTCTACACCCCGCCGCCGCCGCCGCCGCTGCACAGCAGGGGCTAGGCACACGACATCCCAGCGCGCCGTCCGGTTAACGGCGCGCTGAACAGGGTGAAAAATCTTGGTTAAGCGCCGCCTAATTTGCCGCGGCCTGGTCGAGTGGTAGCGAAGGAAGAGTGGTCATGGATTGCCCGAGGACGTCAGGCGATTCCGGTGCGGCATCGGCGATTTCGGATGCGCCGCGCCATCGCCGCCGGGACTTGTCCCGCCGAATTACCGGTCTACGCGCGGGATTGGCCGCGCTCGCCCTGATCGTTGCGGCGCCGGCCGGCGCCCTTGCCGCCGACATGCCCGCAATGCTGCGCGGCTCTTACACGCCGACATACTCGCGCTGGGATGGGTTCTACGCCGGCGGTCATGTCGGCGCCTCGACCATGTCGAACAATTTCGGCAATGCGACCAGCGACGAGGTCAGCGTTCATCCTGCGCAACACCACGCTGGAGGACCAATTCGCCCCGTCGAATTGGACAATGCTCGGGTCGTCGTCGACGAACAGTATGCAATATGGCGGCTTCGTCGGTTACAACTGGCAATGGGACCAGCTCGTGCTCGGCTTCGATTTCGGCTACAATCGCATGTCGTCAATGGCGAATTCGGCGCAGCGAGACGCTTCCACGCTCGGTGACGACGACGGACAACGTCCAGCACGATGTTACGATCACGGCGCAATCATCAATCAAGCTCATCGACTATGCCGACGCTGCGCGGCCGCGCCGGCTATGCCTTTGGACAATTCCTGCCCTATGCGACGCTTGGCTTCGCGGTCGGCCGGTTCAATTATTCCAATACTGTTGCGTTAAGTCGACGCGCAGACGGATGTGACCACGCCCCCTGGCACCTTCCTCGGCACGTTTTTCGACCGGCAAGCGACGCCAAGGACAACACCTTGCCAGGTGGGTTTTGTGGGAGGCCTCGGCATGGACGTGGCAATTAATGCCGAACCTATTCCTGCGCGGCGAATGGGAACTACATCGATTTTTGGCAAGGTTGGCGGCATCCTGACCACCATCAATTCCGGCCGCGTCGGCCTCGGCGCGCGCTTCTAGCCCGCGAACTCTGGCGACGATCCTAATCACCGCTAGTTGACCGCGACGCGCCAACTCGACTATCTCCGCCAGTGGGACACCCCTCCCCAACGAGGGGCGCCTATCTGGAAGGATAGACACATGACGAGCGACCAAGCCCGGCGTGCGGCCGGTCATCCCGCACTTCTCGTCCGGCCCCTGCGCCAAGCGCCCCGGCTGGACCCTGCAAGCCCTCACCGACGCAGTCCTCGGCCGCTCGCACC
The DNA here is from genome assembly GCA_963772235.1 of uncultured Alphaproteobacteria bacterium. Lineage (GTDB taxonomy): Bacteria > Pseudomonadota > Alphaproteobacteria > Rhizobiales > Xanthobacteraceae > Pseudolabrys. The sequence continues at coordinate 61,186 of CAVYWI010000013.1, read as the reverse complement.
GCGCCAAGATCGGCAAGGCGAAGCTCAAGCGCGCCATCGACCTGACCCGCGAGGTGCTGCGAAGTGCCCGGCCGATTACCGCATCGGCATCGTGCCGGCCTCCGACACCGGCGCGGTCGAGATGGCGCTGTGGTCGCTGCTCGGCGCCGCGGCCGGTCGACCATGCTGGCCTGGGAAAGCTTCGGCGAAGGCTGGGTCACCGACGTCGTCAAGCAGCTCAAGCTCAAGGACGTGACGCGTGCTCAAGGCGCCCTACGGCGAGCTGCCCGACCTGTCGCAAGGTCGATTTCGCGACGCGACGTCGTCTTCACCTGGAACGGCACCACCTCCGGCGTGCGCGTGCCGAACGGCGACTGGATCGCCGCCGACCGCGCAGGGCCTGACCATCTGCGACGCGACCTCGGCGGCCTTCGCGCAGAGGCTCGACTGGCCGAAGCTCGATGTCGTCACCTTCTCCTGGCAGAAGGTGCTGGGCGGCGAGGCGCGCGCACGGCATGCTGATCCTCTCGCCGCGCGCGGTCGAGCGGCTGGAGAGCTACAAGCCGGCCTGGCCGCTGCCGAAGATCTTCCGCCTGACCAAGGGCGGCAAGCTCAACGAGGGCATCTTCGAGGGCGAGACCATCAACACGCCGTCGATGCTCTGCGTCGAGGATTATCTCGACGCGCTGCACTGGGCGAAATCGATCGGCGGGCTCGAAGGCCACCGTCGCGCGCGCCGACGCCAACGCCAAGGTGCTCGCCGATTGGGTCGCGCGCACGCCGTGGGTCGACCATCTCGCCAACGATGCCGGCGACGCGCTCGAACACCTCGGTCTGCCTGAAGGTGGTCGATCCGGCGGTGACGCGCGCTCGTCGGCCGACGACGCAGGCGGCGTTCGCCAAGACGCTCGCCGGCGCTGCTGGAGAAGGAAGGCGTCGCCTACGACATCGCCGACTACCGCGACGCGCCGCCGGGCCTGCGCATCTGGTGCGGCGCGACGGTCGAGACGAGCGACGTCGAGGCGCTCACGCCCTGGCTCGACTGGGCCTTCGCCGAGGCCAAAGCCGCGCTGCCGAAGGCGGCGTAACGCTGCGACTCTTTCCTGCCCCGCGCATGCGCGGGGAGACGACTGACCGACCCGAGCAACACTCCATTCAAGAAGAAGCAGCAATCGCCATGCCCAGAGTTCTCATCTCCGACGCGCTGTCGCCCGCCGCCGTGCAGATCTTCAAGGATCGCGGCATCGAGGTCGATTTCCAGCCCGACCTCGGCAAGGACAAGGACAAGCTCGCCGAGATCATCGGCGACTATGACGGCCTCGCCATCCGCTCGGCCACCAAGGTGACGGCGAAGATCCTCGAGCAGGCGCAAGAACCTGAAGGTGATCGGCCGCGCCGGCATCGGCGTCGACAATGTCGACATTCCGGCGGCGACCGCGCGCGGCATCATCGTGATGAACACGCCGTTCGGCAATTCGATCACCACCGCCGAGCACGCGATCTCGCTGATGCTGGCGCTGGCCCGCCAGATCCCGGAGGCCGACGCCTCGACCCAGGCCGGCAAGTGGGAGAAGAACCGCTTCATGGGCGTCGAGATCTCCGGCAAGACGCTCGGCATCATCGGCTGCGGCAATATCGGCTCGATCGTCGCCGACCGCGCGCATCGGGCTGAAGATGAAGGTGATCGCCTACGATCCGTTCCTGTCGCCGGAGCGCGCGCGCGATCTCGGCGTCGAGAAGGTCGAGCTCGACGAGCTGTTCAAGCGCGCCGATTTCATCACGCTGCACACCCCGCTCACCGACAAGACCAGCAACATCATCGATGCCGCGGCGCATCGCGAAGATGAAGAAGGGCGTGCGCATCATCAATTGCGCGCGCGGCGGCCTGGTCGACGAGGCGGCGCTGCGCGAGGCGCTCAAGGCCGGCCAGGTCGCGGGCGCCGCCTTCGACGTGTTCGTCGAGGAGCCGGCGACGCAGAACCCGCTGTTCGGCCTGCCCAACGTGGTCTGCACGCCGCATCTCGGCGCCGCCACCAACGAGGCGCAGGAGAACGTCGCGCTGCAGGTCGCCGAGCAGATGTCGGACTATCTGCTGCGCGGCGCCATCTCCAATGCGGTCAACTTCCCCTCGATCAGCGCCGAGGAGGCGCCGCAAGCTCAAGCCCTTCGTCGCGCTCGCCGAGAAGCTCGGCTCCTTCGCCGGCCAGCTCACCGAGAACCGGCGATCAAGGAAGTGCACATCACCTACGAGGGCGCGGTCGCGCAGATGAACATCAAGGCGCTCACCTCGGCGGTGCTCGCCGGCCTGCTGCGGCCGATGCTGCGGCGACGTCAACGTGGTGTCGGCGCCGGTGGTGGCGCAGCGAGCGCGGCATCGGCGGTCGAGGAGACCACGCGCGAGGCCGAAGGCGACTACGAAAGCCTGATCACCGTGACGGTCGATGACCGAGAAGCAGACGCGCTCGGTCTCCGGCACCGTGTTCGCCGACGGCCGGCCGCGCATCGTCAACATCAAGGGCATCCGCATGGACGCCGAGTTCGGCCCCTCGATGATCTACATCACCAACCTCGACAAGCCGGGCTTCATCGGCCGCTTCTCCTCGACGCTGGGCGAGGCCGGCATCAACATCGCCACCTTCCATGTCGGCCGCGAGGCGCCCGGCGGCAACGCCATCGCGCTGATCGAGATCGACGGCGAACTGCCCGACGACGTGCTCGCCAAGGTGCGCGCGCTGCCGCAGGTGCAGCAGGCCAAGCCGCTGCATTTCTAGAAATAGCGGTGGAATATCAATTTCTTAGCGGGGCGCCGCCCGGAGCCCTCCGGGCGGCGTTCTGTGCCTTGCCTCGGCCCGGTTGATCCTTTATCCGAAGGTGGACCTGGCCGGCGCCGCCCGGCGTCAGTGTCCGGAGCGCTGGCGCAGGGAAGCTAGTTCTGATGGCGAATGTGGTGGTGGTCGGCTCCCAGTGGGGCGACGAAGGCAAGGGCAAGATCGTCGACTGGCTGTCCGAGCAGGCCGATATCGTCGTGCGCTTCCAGGGCGGCCACAATGCCGGCCACACGCTGGTGATCGACGGCGTCACCTACAAGCTGTCGCTGCTGCCCTCCGGCGTGGTGCGCGCGGGCAAGCTCTCCATCATCGGCAACGGCGTGGTGGTCGATCCGCGGGCGCTGGTCGATGAGATCGCCCAGCTCGAGGAGCAGGGCGTCGCGGTGACGCCGCGACAATCTGCGCATCGCCGAGAACGCGCACGCTGATCCTGCCGCTGCATCGCGAGCTCGACGCGGTGCGCGAGGCCGCAATCCGGCGACCCGCATCGGCACCACCAAGCGCGGCATCGGCCCGGCCTACGAGGACAAGGTCGGCCGCCGCGCCATCCGCGTCATGGATCTCGCCGACCTGCCGGCGCTCGACGGCCAAGATCGAGCGGCTGCTCGCGCATCACAACGCGCTGCGCCGCGGCCTCGGCCTCGACGAGATCGACGGCGCGAGCGATCTACGACGAGCTCGCGGCGATCGCGCCGCAAGGTGCTGCCCTTACATGGATTCGGTCTGGTCGCTGCTCGACGCCAAGCGGCGCGAGGGCAAGCGCATCCTGTTCGAAGGCGCGCAGGGCGCGCTGCTCGACATCGACCACGGCACCTATCCCTTACGTCACCTCGTCCAACACGGTGGCGGCGCAGGCGGCGACCGGCTCCGGCCTCGGCCCGAGCGCGATCGACTACGTGCTCGGCATCTGCAAGGCCTACACCACGCGGGTCGGGCGAGGGGCCGTTCCCGACCGAGCAGATGACAACGAGATCGGCGAGACGCTCGGCGAGCGCGGCCGCGAATTCGGCACCGTCACCGGCCGCGCGCGCCGCTGCGGCTGGTTCGACGCCGTGCTGGTGCGCCAGACCGTGCGCACCTGCGGCATCGACGGCATCGCGCTGACCAAGCTCGACATCCTCGACGGCTTCGACGAGATCAAGGTCTGCGTCGGCTACCGGCTCGACGGCCGCGAGATCGACTATCTGCCGGCCGGCGAGCGCGCGCAGGCGCGGGTCGAGCCGGTCTACGAGACGATCGACGGCTGGAAGGAGCCGACCGCGCGCGCGCGCTCCTGGGCGCAATTGCCGGCGCAGGCGATCAAATATGTGCGCCGGGTCGAGGAACTGATCGGCTGTCCGGTGGCGCTGCTCTCGACCAGCCCGGAGCGCGAGGACACGATCCTGATGAAGAATCCGTTCGAAGTATGATGCCAAAAAGGACAAGAAGCAGGTCACAGAGCGCGATCCCGAAAAGTGGGGACGGTTTTCGACAGGATCATGCTCAAGCAAAATGACACCAATGGCTGACTATCATCCGCTGATCGCCCGCGCCGTCACCGGCCTCGACAAGAACACCGGCGAAAACCGCCGTGCGCTGTACGAGCGCGCGCGCACCGCGCTGGTCAATCAGTTGCGCAGCGTCGAGCCGGCGCTCGACGAATCCGACATCACGCGCGAGCGGCTGGCGCTGGAGGAGGCGATCCGCAAGGTCGAGGCGGAAGCGGTCAAGCGCACGCGCGCCGGACGCTCGCCGAAGCGTCCGAGTCGCGCAAACGTCGCATATCGGATCAGGGCCTGCGCGGCTTCCGCGAGACGCGTGGCCGAGGCCGAGGGCCTCGGTGGCGCGGCCGCGGCGGCCAATCGGTCGGCGCACGAGGTCTACGAGGCGGTGCCCGGCGATCATCCGCCGCGGACGAGCGATATCGGGCTGCCGCCGGCCGAGCCGCTATTTCGAGCCGCCCGCGACGGAGCCGCCGCCGCCGCGCGCAGCGCGCTGGGTGCTGACGACGGAGGCGCACGCCATTGCCGCACGCGCGCGGACGCTGCCGACGCCGCCGCCGTCGCGCTATCGAGGAAGACGAGGAGGTCTACGCGCGGCCGGCGCGCTCTTACGGCCGCGTCATCCGGTTCATCCTGCTGCTGCTGGTGCTGGCGGGCCTCGCCGGCGGCGCCTACTGGCAGCGCCACACCATCATGGCGATGGTGGCGAGCTATCGCAACGCGTCGGCGCCGGCGCCGAAGCCGCGCGAGGCAGCCGACGCCCGCCACCAAGCCGAAGATCGCCGACCGCATCGGACCGGCGAGCGGCACGACGGCGCCCGCCAATGCGCCGGCCGCCGCGGTCGCGCAAAAGGTCGTGCTGTACGACGAGGATCCGAACGATCCGAAGGGCAAGCGCTATGTCGGCTCGGCGATCTGGCGCACCGAGACGGTGTCGCCGGGGCCGGGGCTCGCGCCCGAGCTCGCGATGCGCGCCGACGTGGAAATCCCCGAGCGGCACATGCGCATGACCTGGTCGCTCCGCCGCAACACCGACAAGGCGCTGCCGGCGAGCCACACCATCGAGATCATGTTCACGCTGCCGGCGGATTTCCCCGAAGGCGGCATCGGCAACGTGCCCGGCGTGCTGATGAAGCAGGACGAGCAGGCGCGCGGCGTGCCGCTCGCCGGCCTCGCGGTGAAAGTGACCAACGGCTATTTCCTGATCGGCCTGTCGGCGGTCGACGTCGACGTGCAGCGCAATATCCAGCTGCTCAAGGAGCGCGACTGGTTCGACATCCCGATCGTCTACACCAGCGGCAAGCGCGCCATCCTCGCGATGGAGAAGGGCACGCCCGGCGTGCGCGCCTTCGAGGAAGCGTTCCGCGCGTGGGGCGAGTAAGCTTCGTTAGAATCTGTCAGGCAAGACGAAAATGGCCGGGACATGCCCGGCCATTTTTAACGATGGATGTCGCGGCGGTTCAGTGCACCGCGCTCGAGATCGCCGCCGTTTGCGCCGGCTGCTCCATGGCGGCGATGCGGTTCTTCACCGCCTTCTGCACCTTCTCGAAGGCGCGCACCTCGATCTGGCGCACGCGCTCGCGCGAGACGCCGAATTCGGCGGCCAGATCCTCGAGCGTGATCGGATCGTCGGCGAGGCGGCGCGCCTCGAAGATGCGCCGCTCGCGCTCGTTGAGCACGTCGAGCGCGCCGATCAGCGCCTGGTGGCGGTTATCGCTTTCCTCGCTGCTCGGCCAGCAGGCGCTCCTGGCTCGGCGCGTCGTCGACCAGCCAGTCCTGCCATTCGCCGCTTTCGCCGTCCTCGCGGATCGGCGCGTTGAGCGAGGCGTCGCCGCCGAGGCGGCGGTTCATGTCGACCACGTCCTGCTCGGTGACGCCGAGCCGCTTGGCGATCAGCTTGACCTGATCGGGCCGCAGATCGCCTTCGTCGAGCGCGGAAATCTTGCTCTTGGCCTTGCGCAGGTTGAAGAACAGCTTCTTCTGGTTGGCGGTGGTGCCCATCTTCACCAGCGACCACGAGCGCAGGATGTATTCCTGGATCGCGGCCTTGATCCACCACATGGCGTAGGTGGCGAGCCGGAAGCCCTTCTCGGGCTCGAAGCGCTTGACCGCCTGCATCAGGCCGACATTGCCTTCGGAGATGACCTCCGACGATCGGCAGGCCGTAGCCGCGATAGCCCATGGCGATCTTGGCGACGAGGCGGAGATGGCTGGTGACGAGCTTGTGCGCGGCTTCACGATCGCCGTGCTCACGCCAGCTGCGCGCCAGCATGTATTCTTCCTGCGGTTCCAGCATCGGGAACCGGCGGATTTCTTCCAGATAGTGAGAAAGGCCGGATTCGGCCTTGAGTGCCGGCAATGCGGCGGTACGGGCCATGACAGCGCCCTCCTTAATTTGCCCCCGGTGAATCGGCGGGCGATTGTCGCCGCCGCTCCCCGAGCCGACGGCACGCATCCGATTGTGCGACCGCGAAAGCTTGATCGCAGGTGCAGCATAGCGGAACCGGACAGCGAAAACCAGCATCCGCCCGTCACGTCGCCGTGACCCCGGCGTTATTGACCAAGCCATTGTCTAGATTGGTCTATTTCGACCGTTGCGCGTCCCTGGTTGCGGCTTTCCGCGGCCAGGGCATCACGTAAACGACGCAAATCGCCCGGCAGTTCCGATTGGAACCGCAGGCTTTTTCCGGTTTCGGGATGTTCGATGGCCAATAGATAGGCATGCAAAGCCTGTCTGCCAAGAGCCTCCAGCGCGGCGCGGGCGTCGGGCGAAAGCAGGCTGGCCTTGGTCTTGAAGCCGGTGCCGTAGGTGGCGTCGCCCAGGATCGGATGGCCGATATGGGCCAGATGCACCCGGATCTGGTGGGTGCGGCCGGTCTCGAGCGTGCAGGCGAGCAGGCTGGCGACCGGCTTGCCGTCCGGCCCGGCGTAGCGCTCCAGCACCTGCCAATGGGTGACGGCTTCGCGGCCGCCTTCGCGCACCGCGCGCTTGTCGCGGGCATGCGGATGGCGGTCGAGCGGCGCGTCGATGGTGCCCTTCGGCCGGTCGGGCGCGCCCCAGACCAAGGCGAGATAGCCGCGCTCGATGCCGCTTTCGGTCTTGTTGGCGAACTGGTCGCTGAGAGCGCGCGATGGGCGGCGTCGGTCTTGGCCACCACCATCAGGCCGGTGGTGTCCTTGTCGAGCCGGTGCACGATGCCGGGCCGCTTGACGCCGCCGATGCCGGACAGGCTGTCGCCGCAATGGGCGATCAGCGCGTTGACCAGCGTGCCCTTGGCGTGGCCGGCGGCCGGATGCACCACCAGGCCCGTCGGCTTGTCGATCACGATCAGCGCGTCGTCCTCGTAGACGATATTGAGCGGGATCGGCTCGCCCGCGGGCTTGGCCGGCTCGGGCGCCGGCAGCGTGACGGTGACGGTGTCGCCGGATTTGACGTGGCTGGCGGGATCGCGGATCGTGCGCGCCGCGATCGCGACTTGGCCGTCGAGGATCAGCGCCTTCAGGCGCGAGCGCGACAGCGCCGGGATGCGCGCGGCGAGCACGCGGTCGAGCCGCTGGCCTTCCTCCTCGGCGGCGATCTTGACTGTCTCGATTGTCTCATCAGTCATGGTTTAACCGATGTCCGACGACCAGACGCCCTTGAATCCGGAAGCCGCCGCGGCGATCGCCAAGGTGCGCCGGATGATGATCGTCATCATGACGGCGACCTTCGTCGCCATCGCTGTCGTGCTCGTCGTCATCGGCTACCGCCTTTTCCATGTGAAGGAAAGCGCGCCGTCGCTCGCCGACGTCACCGAGGCGCTGCCGGCCGGCGCCAAGGTGCTCTCGACCGCGGTCGGCGACGACCACATCGTGGTGACCATCGAGGTCGGCGGCGTCGACCGAACTGCGCACGTTCGATCCCGATACGCTCAAGCCGCTCGGGCGCTTGCGGCTGGAGACGAAACCCTAAAGCGCTTTGATCTTCTCCAGCACCGGCAGCAGATAGCCGTTGAACTTCTCCGGGTCCTCGCTCATCGGGAAATGGCCGAGGTCCTTCATGATGGTGGCCGGCGCGCCGGTGCGCTCGGCGACCGCGAGCGTGCCCTCGGCGGTGCAGGAATAGTCGTATTCGCCGGTGAGCAGATAGAGCGGGCAGCGCGTGATGTCGATCTCGCCGACCTTGCCGCGGATGTCGCCGTCGATCATGTAGAAATGCAGGTCGCCCTTGAACACGCCGGGCCCGCTCTGCATGTAATGCCACAGCGTTTCCCAGCGGCCTTCGTCCGGCGCCGTCGGCGCCACCAGGCCGGAAATCACGCCGGCGCAGACCATGCCGCCGTGCACGTCGGGCCGGTTGAGCCAGGACAGATCGTAATAGGGCTCGGTGTGCGCCGCCGACTCCAGGCCGATCAGCGCGCGGAAACGCTCCGGGCACTCGTGCGCGAGATGCAGCACGATGCGCCCGCCGATCGAGCAGCCCATGGCGACCGGTTTGTCGAGGCCGAGCGCGTCGGCGACTTCCACGATCATGCGCACATAGTCGCGCGAGGTGAGCTGGTATTCCGTGTCCTGCCAGCCGGAGGGCGGCGAGGACTTGCCGTGCCACGGCATGTCGAAGGCAATGACGCGATAGTTCGCCGTGATGCGCGCGTCGTTCATCAGGCCGCGGTACTGGCGCGCGTCGGAGCCGGCGGTGTGCAGGCAGAGCAGGGGAATGCCTTGGCCTGCCTCCTCGACATAGAGCCGGTGCGGCTTGCCGAGCAGGTCGAGATGCAGATAGCGGCCGGTGATGGGTTCGAAGCGCGGGTTCATCGCACGGCCTCTTGTTGCTTTATTTGGCGCGGCGCGGCGATCACGTCCTTGAAATAGAGCAGGTTGGCCATGAAGGGATGGATGTCGCCTTCGACCCGCATCAGTTTCTGTTTGACCAGCGCGAAGATGTCGGTGAAGCCGAGCGGCGGCAGCGGCTGCCAGAATTTCTCCCAGACGCCGCGCGAGGCGCGCAGCGCGAAGCTGTAGTCGGGCGTGATGAACGGGCCCGGCGTCACCTTGACGATGCGGCCTTCCTGCGACGCGGATCAGCGTATAGGCCTCGTCGATGGCGATCATGAAGGTGGTGTCGACGAAGCGGCCGCGCCGGACCAGCTTGGCGTCGGCATTCACGAGACTGGCGATATTGTCGATCATGCGGTGGCTCCCGAATTCCTGAACAGGGTGGAATGCCGTGGCGCCGCCCGCAAGCTTGCGTGGCCGGGTGATCGAGGCTATCTCGAAGGCCTTGGCCCAAGCTCCCTTCGTCTAGCGGCCCAGGACGTCGCCCTCTCACGGCGAAAACAGGGGTTCGAGTCCCCTAGGGAGCGCCAAATAAATCAATAGCTTAGGTGGTCCGCGCTGCCGGTTCAAAGCCGATTGGCGGCGCGCCGCTGCTCATAAGATTGCAGGTGAGCAAAGACCATTCGATGCAAGGTTGGGTCGATCTTGTGCGCCACAGCGCGGCGCAGCATGTAACCGATAATGTGATCCGCCTCGATCGGCCCCTTGTTTTCGATATCGCGCGCCATCGACGTCGTGTGTGGTGAATTCACCATTCGAAATCAATTTTTGGCATTCGGCCATCCATGCGGCCGATGGCGGAAATCCTTCGCGCCGGGCGATTTCGGCGTTGCGCTCGAGAAACTCAGCCAACAGCCCGCTGCCCTCTTGCGTATGCAGAATCTCGCCGATGTTTGCCCGCATCGCGGACGTCATGCCGGCGAGCGTGGCAAGGTGCACCAGCTTTTCCCACATCATCTGCATGATGTCGGGAACGGCTGCGGCGACGACGGGTGTCTTGTCAAACGCGGCCTTGAGCGAGCGGACGCGTTCGCTCAGTGCGCCATCTTGCTCGCCGAAGGTGATGAAGTGCCAGTCATTGAGATGCTTAATGGTGCCGTCCGGCAACAAGGTGGCGGCGATCTTGGCGGCGCCACCAAGAACAGAGGCACGGCCGTACGCCGCGTTCAACAGATCGATATGGGCGATGCCGTTGAGCAGAGGCAGGATTGCCGAGCCGCGGCCGACGGCGGGCGCAATGGCTTCTATTCCCTCCGCAAGGTCATAGGCCTTGCACGTCAACAGGATGACGTCGTACGGGCCGCTCAGTTCGGAGTTGACGATCGCCTTCACCGGTCCGGCAAAATTGCCGTAGACACTTTCGAGACGGAGCCCATTCTCGGCGAGACGTTTCCGGCGCGGCTCGCGCACGAGAAAAGTGACGTCGGCGCCGGCCTCGATGAGCCGTCCGCAAAAGTAGCCGCCGACCGCACCGGCGCCCAAACATAGAATTCGCATAGAAGTCCTCATTAGGGAAAGTAACGCAAGCTCGTACTTACCCGGCGGCAGAGCGATTTTCCATCGTGATCGGCTTGCGACCGGATTAGCACTTGGCGCAGAACTGATAGCACTCTCTGCCGGTGACCAGGCGCGGCACAAACGCATCCTGGTTGACAATCCGGCGCGCCTCTATGGCTTCTAGCGTTTAGCTATTGGCCGCCAGCGTCGGCGACATGTCCGGCTTGCCGTGAATGGCGCGCCAGACGCGTTCCGGCGTGGCCGGCATTTCGACGTGGCGCACGCCGAGGTCGGCCAGCGCGTCGACAATCGCGTTGATGGTGACGGCGAGCGCCGGCGCCGTGCCGCCTTCGCCGGCTGGACGAATGCCGAGCGGGTGCTCGGGCGTCGGCACTTCGCTGATCAGCGTGTTGAAGAACGGGAAATTGTCGGCCCGCGGCATGGCGTAGTCCATGAATGAGCCGGACATCAGCTGCCCGCTGCCGGCATTGTAGGCGCAATGTTCAAGCAGCGCCTGGCCGACGCCTTGGGCGATGCCGCCATGGGTTTGCCCGTGAATGATCAGCGGGTTGACGGCGCGGCCGACGTCGTCAATAGCGCTGTAGCGCACGATCTCGACATTGCCCGTCAACGGGTCGACCTCCACCTCGCAGACATGGGCGCCGTAGGGGAAGGCGGCTTCCTTGACGACCTTGTCGCAGGTGGCGGCCAAGGGACCGCGCAGATCGTCGGGCAGGTCGTTGCGTTCGACCGACGCGGCGGCGAGGGCGAACAGGCCGATGGCGCGGTCGGTTCCCTTGACCCAGAACTTGCCGCCGCCGAAGGCGATGTCGCCCGGCGCGGCTTCCAGCAGATGACCGGCGAGCCGTTTGGCTTTGTCGATGATTTCGTCGGACGCGATCTTCATGATGTAGCTCGCAAGCCGCATGCCGCGTCCGGAATGGGTGCCGCCGCCGACCTTCACGATGTCGGTGTCGTGGGTAATGATCCGCACTTTATCGAGCGGGACGGCGAACCATTCGTTGATCAGTTGCGCGAAGCTCGTCTCGTGACCTTGACCGTTCGACACGGTGCCGATGACGACGTCGATCCAGCCGTCGCGTTGGATGGTGATTTCGGTGCGTTCGCGCGGCTGCCCGGTGGCGGTGTCGACGTAGTTGGCGACGGCGATGCCGCGGTATTTGCCGCGCTGGCGCGCTTCGGCGCGGCGCGCGGGGAAGCCGTCCCAATCGCCCTCTCGGAGCGCCCAGTCCATGACCTCCTGGTAGTGCCCGCTGTCGTAGGTCATGCCGAACGGATTTTTGTAGGGCAGTTCGTCCGGCGTGAGCAGATTGCGGCGGCGGATGTCGACGCGGTCGAAGCCGAAGTCGCGGCAGGCGAGATCGATCAGCCGCTCCATGACGTACATGACTTCCGGGCGGCCGGCGCTGCGGTAGGGGCGCGTGGGCGAAGTGTTGCTCAGCACGGCGCGGGCGCGGAAACTCGCCGCCGGCATCCGGTAGATGCTCGACATGATCTCGACGCCTTTTTGCAGCGGCGAGAAGTTCGTCGTGTGCGCGCCGGCATTGCCGATATTGGAGCCGCGCATGGCGAGGAAATTGCCTTCGGCGTCGAGCGCGAGCTCGGCCTGTCACCGCCAGATCGCGCGCCTGGTAGTCGCAGAGGAAGGCTTCGCTCCGCTCGCACAGCCACTTGACCGGGCGGCCGACACGCCGGGCGGCCCAGGCCGCGAGGCAGAATTCCGGATAGATCATGCCGCGCGTGCCGAAATTGCCGCCGACATCGTGCATGATGACCCGGACGGAGTCGGAGGGAACCCCAAGCACGGTTGCGAGATCGTTCTTCAAACGCACCGCGCCGCCGCTGCCGGCGTATAATGTGTAGCGCTTGGTTTCGGGGTTGTACTCGCTGAGCGCCGCCCGCGGCTCCATCGGCGCGCCGGTGATGCGCTGCACCCATGTTTCGAATTTGGCGACATGAGCCGCGCGCGCGAAGGCGGCCTCGGTCTTGGCTTTGTCGCCGAGCTGCGCGTCGAGGCAGACATTGGACTTTGCCTCGTCGAACAGGCGCGGCGCGTCGGGTTCCGCCGCCGCCACCGTGTCGGTCACGGCGGGGAGGGGCTCATAGTCGACCTCGATTTGCTCGGATCCGTCCTTGGCCGCCGCGATCGTCGCGGCAACGATGACGGCGACCGCCTCGCCGACATAGCGGACTTTGTCGATCGCCAGCGGATAATGCGGCGCGGTGAACATCGGCGTGCCGTCGCTATTGACAGGCTGGATTTCTGCCGGATGGGCGAGGAGCGGAATATGCGGGATCGGCTTCAAGCCGTCGGACAACAGGTCCTTGCCCGTGAGCACGGCAAGAACGCCGGGCACGGCCATGGCGTTTTTGATATCGATCGACTTGATCCGCGCGTGCGCGTGCGGCGAACGCAGCATCACGGCATGGGCCTGCCCGGGCAAGTTCATGTCGTCGCTGAAGCGGCCCTGTCCGGTGATGAGTCGCTTGTCCTCCAAGCGGCGGACCGGTTGTCCAATTCCGGCGCCGGTTGCGCTCTGGCTCATGCGATATCTCCGGATGACCGTGTCATTGGGATTTGGTCCCTTCCGCCGTGGCTTCTACCGCGCGCTTGAGCATGACGGCGACCGGCCATCTCGGCAAGCCGTTGCTGGTCGGCCTCGTGCTCGCTGGTCGTACCGATGGCGGTCGATGGATTTTCCGGGCGGTTGATGCAGCGCGGCTACTTGGCGCCATCGCCGTCGTCTTTCAGAATGACCGGCGGCTGCCGTGACGTAGCGCGATCGTCAACGTCGAGTTAAGTCTGGAGATGCTCGATGTGCCGAACGAGACGCGCTGGCGGGCCACGAGCCAAGGCATGCCGGCAACGCATCGGGTGGCCGCGCCATGACGGCTAGTCGCGCGCGGCGTAGCCGGATACATCTCCTGCCATGACCGATTCCGTCGCGCCGCCGCCCGCCGCCTTCCGTCCCTCGCTTTCAGAACTGTTTCTCGCTTTTGCACTGGTGTCGATTTCCGGTTTCGGCGGCGCGTTGCCCTGGGCGCGGCGCACCATCGTCGAGCAGAAGGGCTGGATGACGACGGAGGAATTCAACGAGACCTTCGCGCTCTCGCAATTCCTGCCCGGTCCCAATGTGATCAATTTCTCGGTGGTGTTCGGCTCGCGCTTCGGCGGCGCGGCCGGAGCGGCGGTGGCGCTCGCCGGCCTGCTCGGGCCGCCGCTGGTCATCGTTATGGTCTTGGCGCTCCTGTATGAGCGCTACGGTGGCATTGAGACGCTGAGCCGCATTCTCACCGGCGTCACCGCCGCCGCCATCGGCCTTCTAATTGCGGTGGTCGCCAAGATGGCCGCGCCCATGTTCCTCAAGCGATGGGATTCGGCGCCGGCGTTCGTGATCCTCGCCTTCGCCGGCGTCGCCCTCATGCATTGGCCACTGCCTTACGTGTTCCTGGGGCTGGCGCCGTTCAGCATCGCCTTCGCGTGGTTCAAGCGATGAACCAACATCCGCTCACCTCGCTGTTCGGCTATTTCGCGCTGCTGTCGCTGTTCGCGGTTGGCGGCGCCAATGCGGCGATCCCGGAAATGCACCGCGTTGCCGTCGATGTGATGCAGTGGATGAACGACCGGCAATTCGCCGACATGTACGCGATCGCGCAGATGTCGCCCGGACCGAATGTGATCATCGTCGCGCTGATCGGATATCACGTGGCGGGTTTTGCCGGCGCCGGCGTCGCCATCACGGCGATGTGCGGCCCGACCTGCACGCTGGCGTTTTTCGTGGCGCGCACTTGGGACCGTTTCAAAGGCGCACGCTGGCGCATGGCGATCCAGACCGGCATGGTGCCGCTGTCGCTAGGGCTGATCGCGGCGAGCGCTTTCGTGCTGGCGCGCGCCGCCGATCATAATATGTATGCCGGCTTGATCACCGGGGTGACCGCGGCGGTGGCCTTCTTCACGCGGATCAATCCGCTCTGGGTCTTCGTGGCGGCCGGCGTGCTCGGACTGTCCGGCTGGCTGTAAGCCGGGGGAGCGCTAGCGGCGGACTATTATTTGATACCGATGCCGGCGATGATCATCGCCGTGCCGATGGCGAGCGCCGTGACAATCGCGATCGGGATCAGCGAATCCAGCAGCGGCTGCTTGGCGAGCGGTTGCACTTGACCGTTGGTCGGCATGAAATACCAGAGGCCCACGCCGCCGCCGCCGGCCACGATCGCCCCGGAAATAATGGAAAGCATGGCAAGTCTCCCGACCCACGTCTTGTGAAGCGAGAGTGTTTTTAATCGCCCGGCTATGACGCGGGCGTAAAGCTTGGCCGTGCTGCCGTAAAAATGGAATAAACCCAGGCGGCGCTTATTTGGGGCCGAATGCGATCCAGTCCGCGGCTAGCGCAATCACCGCAACAAGCGCGAAGGGGATGACCCGGTCGAGATAGGCGGCGGCGTCGCGCAATTTGCGTAGGAGCGGCCGATCGGGCTGGCGGCGACGGCACCGGACAAATAAGCGATCATGCAAAATCCCCTGCTCCACGGAGCGAAGGATTTTTACGCAAAGCGGGGCGGGAGGGACGTCACGATTAAGGTCGCCGCCATAAATTGCGAGTTAAGTCGATCAACTGCTGGCGGCGCCGACCAGCGCCAGCGCGCCGGCGGCCAAAAGCGCGACTTGAATGCAGAACGCGGTGATGTTCACGTCCCAGCGCTTGGCGATCAGCGGCACCGGCGCGGCGAACGGCTGATAGCCGTTGTTGTCATAGGCCGCGCCGCCGTAGATCGGCATGGCGAACACCGCCACGAAGAAGGCGGCATAGACAATCGCAGCCATGATCGCGACGAGAGTGAGCCGCTCGGTGGCATAAGCGCCGGGCCACCAGATCAGCGCCAGCGCCAGCAGGCCGAAGCCGACATAGCTGCAAATCTGCCAGACCACGTGGAAGCGCGCATGCGGGGTCCATTGCGGATTGGTGGCGTGCGTCTTGTTGAAATCGGCAAGCACGGTGGCAAGCCCGTAGCCCAAAGTCACCAGCGTGAGCAGAACGCGGGCGAGAAGATTGAGATCGAATGCGAAATGCATGGTCATTCCCTCTCTAGAGCCGCGCTATATTACTAGCAAAAAATGCCACTGTTGCAGATGCCGGCTGAAAAAAGGGGTGTTTTCGGCCGTTGATAAGCGGCTGCCGGGCGGTTGCCCGCGGGAGTAAACTTCCCCATCTTAAGTCGTCGGAGATGACCTTTAGCAATGCGCCAATACCTCGATCTGATGGAGCACATCCTGAGCCGCGGCGCGGAAAAGCACGACCGCACCGGCACCGGCACGCTGTCGGTGTTCGGCCATCAGATGCGCTTCGATCTCGCCGACGGCTTCCCGCTGCTCACCACCAAGAAGCTGCACCTGAAATCGATCGTCCACGAGCTGCTCTGGTTCCTGCGCGGCGACACCAACATCAAATATCTGCAACGAGCACGGCGTCGCGCATCTGGGACGAATGGGCCGACGAGCGCGGCGATCTCGGGCCGGTCTACGGCCACCAGTGGCGCTCCTGGCCGGCGCACGGACGGCAAGCACGATCGACCAGATCGCCACGTGATCGAGCATGATCCGGCGCAATCCGGATTCGCGCCGGCTGATCGTCACCGCCTGGAACCCGGCCGACGTCGACAAGATGGCGCTGCCGCCCTGCCACTGCCTGTTCCAGTTCTATGTCGCCGACGGCAGGCTGTCCTGCCAGCTCTACCAGCGCTCGGCCGACGTCTTCCTCGGCGTGCCGTTCAACATCGCCTCCTACGCGCTGCTGACGATGATGGTGGCGCAGGTGACGGGCTGCAAGCCGGGCGAGTTCATCCACACCTTCGGCGACGCGCATCTCTATCTCAATCACCTCGAGCAGGCGCGCCTGCAGCTGTCGCGCAGCGCCGCGCGCGCTGCCGGCGATGCGCATCAATCCGGCGGTGAAGGATATCTTCGGCTTCCGCTACGAGGACTTCACGCTCGCAGGACTACGACCCGCATCCGCACATCAAGGCCGAGGTGGCGGTGTGAGCATCTGACGATCCGCGCGGCGCGCCCCGACGATCGCGCGCTGATCTTTGCGCTGGTGCGCGAACTGGCCGACTACGAGAAGCTGACGGGCGAGGTCGATGCGACGGAAGAACAGATCGCCGCCGCGCTGTTCTGCGGCGCAGCCGCGGCTCTTCTGCGACATCGCGCGAGTGGAACGGCGAGCCGGCGGGCTTTGCCGTCTGGTTCCTGAATTTCTCCACGTTCCGCGGCCGCCACGGCATTTACCTCGAGGATATTTTCGTGCGGCCGGCGTATCGGCGGCACGGCATCGGCAAGGCGCTGCTCAGGCGGCTGGCGCGGCGCTGCGTCGAAAAAGGCTACGCCCGCTTCGAATGGGCGGTGCTCGACTGGAACACGCCGGCGATTGCATTCTATCGTTCGCTCGGTGGCGAGATCTTGGCGGAGTGGAGAATCTGCCGCCTGAGCGGGGAGGCGCTGCGGGATTTTGCCGGCACGAAAGGCGACGCTTAAGCCGCCCACAGGGCCGCAAAGGGGCGAGCGTGGGGGTTATTCAATCTATTGTGGAATAGATGTTTCCGGTTGCGTCGCGGGCCGGGCGAGCAAAACGCACGGTCGAATTGAAGTATATATCTGGTTACCAGGTCTCTGTGCTTTTGTTGATTTCGGCATATTAAATGCTTGGACGAGAGTGTTAGAGATCGGACAAACGGAAAAGTCGGCCACTGCGACATGAGACACGGCCCCCGCGCGGAGGCGCCCTGATGAAAATCGTGATTGTCGCCGCCATCGGCGAAAACAACGTGATCGGCCGCGACGGCCAATTGCCGTGGCGGCTGAAATCCGACCTCAAGCATTTCCGTGCGCTGACAATGGGCAAGCCCGTGATCATGGGGCGCAAGACCTTTGAGTCGATCGGCAGGCCGCTCGAGGGTCGCACCAATATCGTGATGACCCGCGAATTCGGAGTCGTCAAAGTGCCTGGCGGCGCGCTGGCGACCAGCCTGGATGCGGCGCTTGGCTTCGCGCGCGAGGACTGCCGGCAAGCGCGGCGTCGATCGAGATCATGGTGATCGGCGGTAGCGACATTTTCGCCGATACAATGCCGATCGCGGACCGGCTGGAGATCACCCATGTGCATGCCGCGCCGGAGGGAGACACTTATTTTCCGCCGATCGATCCTGACGTCTGGCGCGAGGTCGCGCGAAGGGAGTATCCTGCGGGCCCCGATGACAGCGCCAGTTTCGCGGTCGCGACTTATTTAAGGCGCTAGAAGGTGGTAAAAGGCCACAAAAGGCGGCTTTCCGGCGCGTTGTAACGCGCCCGTCCGTCCCCTATAACCCCTCCCAACAAAGCCAGCCGGCAGGAAAGCATCCGGCGTCGGGAGAGATTTCAATGCCATGGAGTAATCAGGGTGGTGGTGGGGCGGCGGCCCTTGGGGCTCGGGCGGCAAGGGCCCCTGGGGCTCCGGACCGCAGCCGTCAGGATCGACGCCGCCGGACCTGGAGGAAATCCTCCGCCGCGGCCAGGACAAATTGCGGCGCGTGCTGCCGGGCGGCAACCTCGGCGGCAAGGGTTTCGCGCTGCTCGGTCTCGCGGCGATCGCGCTGTGGGGCTTTTCCGGCTTCTTCCGGGTCGAGCCGGACGAACTCGGCGTGGTGCTGCGCTTCGGCCAGGACGTGCGCGAGGTGCAGCCCGGCTTGAATTACCATCTGCCTTATCCGATCGAGACCGCGCTCACGCCCAAGGCGCTGCGCATCAACAAGATCGACATCGGCATGCGCCTGGTCGAGGACGGCCGTCGCTCCGCCACGCGCGAAGTGCCGGAGGAAAGCCTGATGCTGACCGGCGACGAGAACATCGTCGACGTCGATTTCGCGGTGCTGTGGAAGGTCAAGCCGGCCGGCGTCGGCGATTATCTGTTCAACATCCAGAACCCGGAAGGCACGGTGAAGGCGGTGGCGGAAAGCGCCATGCGCGAGGTGATCGGCCGCTCGGATATCCAGCCGATCCTGACCGGCGCGCGCCAGACCACCGAAGCGGCGGTGCAGGAGCTGATGCAGAAGACGCTCGATCATTACGGCGCCGGCATCCTGGTGCACGCAGGTGCAGTTGCAGAAGGTCGACCCGCCCAAGCAGGTGATCGACGCCTTCCGCGACGTGCAGGCCGCGCGCATCGACCTCGAGCGCTCGGTCAACGAGGCGCAGACCTATGCCAACCGCGTGGTGCCGGAAGCGCGCGGCAATGTGGCCAAGATCACGCAGGCCGCGGAAGCCTACAAGTCGCAGACCGTGGCGGAGGCCACCGGCCAGACCTCGCGCTTCTTGAAGATCTACGAGCAGTACAAGAAGGCGCCCGACGTCACCCGCGAGCGCATGTATCTGGAGACCATGGAGCGCGTGCTCGGCGGCTCCAACAAGATCATCGTCGATTCCAATCCGGGCGCCCAGGGCGTGGTGCCCTATCTGCCGCTCAACGAGCTCGGCGCCGCGCCGCCGCCGCGCGGTCAGTCGCCGAACGGGAGGCCAGCGATGAAACTCAATGTCATCGGTGGCGTCATCGCCGTTCTCGCCTTCGCGGCGCTGATCATCGTCTATAGCGCGCTGTTCACCGTCTATCAGACGCAGCAGGCGCTGGTGGTTCGTCTCGGCCAGCCGGTGCACGTGGTCGCCGAGCCGGGCCTGCACGTCAAGGTGCCGTTCATCGACAGCGTGATCGATATCGACAAGCGCATCCTCGATCTGGAAGCGCCGGCGCAGGAAGTGATCGCCTCCGACCAGAAGCGGCTCGTGGTCGACGCCTTCGCGCGCTACCGCATCAAGGATCCGCTGCGCTTCTACCAGACGCTCGGCTCGAAAGTCGCCGCCGACTCGCAGCTCAACATTCTGCTCAATTCGGCGCTGCGCCGCGTGCTCGGCGAAGCGACCTTCATCCAGGTAGTGCGCGACGAGCGCGCCGAGTTGATGGCGCGCATCCGCGATCTGATCAATCACGAGGCGGCGAGCTACGGCATCGACGTGGTGGACGCGCGCATCCGGCGCGCCGACCTGCCGGAGCAGAACAGCCAGGCGGTCTATCAGCGCATGCAGACCGCGCGCCAGCGCGAGGCGGCCGAGTACCGCGCGCAAGGGCAACAGCAGGCCCAGGAAATCCGCTCGAAGGCCGACCGCGAGGTGACCGTGCTGGTGGCCGAGGCCACCTACAAGTCCGAGCAGATCCGCGGCGAGGGCGACGCCACCCGCAACCAGATCTTCGCCGACGCCTTCAGCAAGGATCCGGACTTCTTCGCCTTCTACCGCTCGATGCAGGCCTACGAGGCCGGGCTCAAGCCCAACGACACGCGGTTCCTGCTCAAGCCGGACACCAACTTCTTCCGCTACTTCAACAATCCGTCGGGCAAGCTGCCCGCGGTGACGCCAACTAAATAGCGCATGATCTCGAAAAGTGGACGCCGGTTTTCGGAATAGATCATGCGCCAAGATAAAAAGTGAGGCGCGGCCAGCATGTCGGATTTCCTGGCCGCGCTCGGGCTGGTCTTCGTCATCGAGGGCCTGGTCTTTGCCGCCTTTCCGGCGCAGGCCAAGCGGGCGATGGCGAGCGTCATGGAAACGCCGGAGGCGTCCTTGCGCGCGATCGGCATCGGCTCGGCGGTCGTTGGCTTGATCGTGGTGTGGTTGGTGCGTGGTTAGGCTTTGATTGCGCCTGACCTTATCCGAAGACCGGTATCCATCCCTGATCATGCCCGGGACAGGCTTTTCGGGATCATGCGCCTGCTTTTGCAGTCGAATCGGCCTCTCATGATGTTGATATTTGGTGCCCTTGAATTGCCTTGAAGACAGGGCCACCTTGCTGCAACCACTTTCCCAGGAGAATCGACGCCCATGGGCGCACTCTTTCCCCGCATGACGGCACCGGTAGGCCGCATGGCCGTGGCGGTTTTATTCGCCGCCGCAATCGCTTGGCCGGCGATGACCGCTCCAGCCGCCGCGCGCGGACCGGATGGTATCGCCGACGTGGCGGAAGCCGTGATCGACGCGGTGGTCAATATCTCGACCAAACAGACCGTGGACATGAGCAACAACGCCGTGCCGCAGTTGCCGCCCGGCTCGCCGTTTGAGGAATTCTTCGATGAGTTCTTCAAGAACCGCCGCGGCCAGGGCGGCCAGACGCCGCGCCGGGTCAATTCGCTCGGCTCCGGCTTCATCATCGATCCGGCCGGTCTGGTGGTCACCAACAACCACGTCATCGCCGACGCCGACGAGGTCAGCGTCATCCTCAATGACGGCACCACGCTGAAGGCGGAGATCATCGGCCGCGACACCAAGACCGATCTGGCGCTGCTGAAGGTGAAGCCGACCAAGCCGCTCAAGGCGGTGAAGTTCGGCGACAGCGACAAATTGCGGCTCGGCGAATGGGTGATCGCGATCGGCAATCCGTTCAGCCTAGGCGGCACGGTGACCGCCGGCATCGTCTCGGCGCGCAACCGCGACATCAATTCCGGACCTTACGACAATTACATCCAGACCGACGCCGCCATCAATCGCGGCAACTCCGGCGGCCCGCTGTTCAACCTCAATGGCGAGGTGATCGGCGTCAACACCGCGATCATCTCGCCGTCCGGCGGTTCGATCGGCATCGGCTTCGCGGTGCCGTCGAAAACCGTGATGCCGGTGATCGACCAGTTGCGCCAGTACAAGGAAGTGCGGCGCGGCTGGCTCGGCGTGCGCATCCAGCAGGTGACAGACGAGATCGCCGACAGCCTCAGCATCAAGCCGCCGCACGGCGCGCTGATTGCCGGGATCGACGACAAGGGTCCGGCCAAGCCCGCCGGCATCGAGCCGGGCGACGTGATCGTCAAGTTCGACGGCCGCGACATCAAGGAAATGCGCGACCTGCCGAACATCGTCGCCGAGACGCCGGTCGGCAAGGACGTCGAGGTCACGATCATCCGCAAGGGCAAAGAGGAAAAGAAGATCGTCAAACTCGGTCGGCTCGAGGATGAAAAACAGGCCGCGCTGACGACCAAGAAGGACGAGGGCGGTACCGAAAAGCCGGTGGTGAAGAAGGCGCTGGGTCTCGATCTCGCCAACCTGACCGATGATCTGCGCAAGAAGCACAACATCAAGGACAAGGTGAAGGGCGTGCTGATCACCGCGGTCGAGCCGAACTCGGCGGCGGCGGAAAAGCGCCTGATGCCGGGGATGGTGATTGCCGAGGTGCAGCAGCAGCCGGTGTCGACCGCCGCTGAATTGCAGCAACGTATCGACAAGCTCAAGAAGGACGGCAAGAAGGCCGTGGTGCTGCTGGTATTGACGCCCGGCGGCGACCCGAGCTTCGTGGCGCTCGCGCTGCAATAAATTGGCGTATATTAGATGCAACGACCGGCGTTCGCGCCGGTCGTTTGCTTAATCCAGCACGTGATTGACCATGCCGTCTGCGAGCTTGGGCTCGAACCAGGTCGACTTCGGCGGCATGATGCCGCCGGCGTCGGCCACCGCCATCAGGTCGGCCATCTGCGTCGGGTAGAGCGCAAAGGCGACCGCCATCTCGCCGGATTTCACACGGGCCTCGAGCCCCTCCAAGCCGCGCGCGCCGCCGATGAAATCGATGCGCTTGTCGGTGCGCGGATCCTTGATGCCGAGCAACGGCTCGATCATGTTGCGGGTGAGCACCGTAATCGGCAGCCGGCCAATCGGATCGCCCGGCACCAGATCGGGGCGAATGGTGATCTTGTACCAATGGCCGGAGAGAAACATGCCGTACTCGTGCGCGGATGCCGGACGCACCGGTGCGGCGGACGGCGTCACCGTGAAGCTCTTGGCGAGTTCCGCTAGAAACTGCTCGGCGCTGCGGCCGTTCAAATCCTTCACCACGCGATTATAGTCGAGGATGGTCATCTCGCGTTCGGGGAACATCACCGACAGGAAATACTGGTGCGACCCCTCGCCCTTGCGCGCGGCGGCGACACGCGCGGCCGCTGCCGAGCGATGATGGCCGTCGGCGATGTAGATCGCCGGCAGGGCATCGAAGGCGCGGGTGAGCTTGTCGATGGTCGCGTCGTCGGCAATGACCCAAAGCTGGTGACGTACGCCGTCATCAGCGGTGACGTCGACTTCCGACTTGCCGGAAGCCACTTGTTCCAGAATGGCATCGATCTGCCGGCGCATTCGGGTAGCCGATCATCACTGGCCCGGTTTGCGCGTTGACCGCCTCGATCTGGCGCACGCGATCGTCTTCCTTTACCGGCGTGGTCAGTTCGTGCTTGCGGATGCGGTTGGTCGCGTAGTCGGCGAGCGAGGCGGCGGCGGCAAGGCCGGTCTGCGTGCGGCCGCGCCAGGTGAGGCGGTAGACGTAATAGCAAGGCTTGCTGTCGCGTATCAGCACGCCGCTGTCGACCATGCGCTTAAGATTGTCGGCGGCTTTGGCGTAGACCGCCTTGTCGTACGGGTCGGTTGCCGGGCCGAGGTCGATCTCCGGCTTGGAGATATGCAAAAAGCTCCACGGCTTGCCGCCGGCGCGCGTGCGCGCCTCGGCGCTGGACAGCACGTCATAGGGCGGCGCCAGCACCTCGGCGGCGCGACCCGGCGCGGGACGCAAGGCGCGGAACGGTATTATGAGCGGCAAAACGTTTCTCCGGTGCTCTGGGTGTTGTGGGTGTTGTCGGTGCTTATTGCAGGCCCGACCGCGACCGGCAAGCGCGCCGCAAGCCAAGTGTGATTTCCCGATTGATTTCGTCCGGCAATTCCTGCACCTCACAGGGCATGAGCGACGAAGCTGCAATTCTGGCCGCCAATGCGGCCTATTACCGCGCTTTCGCGGGCGCCGATTTTGCGGCGATGAGCCGCGTCTGGGCGGATGACAATGTGTCCTGCATTCACCCCGGATGGCCGGCCCTGGTCGGCCGGCTGGCGATCCTGGAATCGTATCGAGAAATTTTGCGCAACCCGGACCAGGAGCGGATTGACCCCCGCAATGAGACGGTTCTGGCAGCGGGTGACGAAGCCCGTGTCATCTGCGTTGAATTCGTCGGCGGCGCGGCCTTGGCCGCAACCAACATGTTCAGGCGCATCGATGGCGAGTGGCGGATGACCCACCATCAGGCCAGCTCGATCGCGGCCCTGGTCGAGGAGACGGTTTCGCAGCCATCGTCGCGGCGATTGAACTAGCGCAACGTGGCGACCGCAAGCCCATGCGCAAACCTACCGCCATCCTGATCGCCGGACCGACCGCGAGCGGCAAGTCGGCGCTGGCGCTGGCACTCGCCGAACAACTCGGCGGCACCATCGTCAATACCGATTCCATGCAGGTCTATCGCGACCTGCGTGTCATTACCGCGCGGCCTTCACCGGAAGAGGAAGCCCGCGTGCCGCACCGGCTTTACGGTCATGTGGACGCGGCGGAAAATTATTCGGTCGGGCGCTGGTGCCGGGATGTCGCCGAGGCGCTGGCGGAGATCGCGGCCCAAGACCGCGTCGCGATCCTGGTCGGCGGCACCGGGCTTTATTTCAAGGCGTTGACCAGCGGCTTGGCCGCGGTACCGCCGATCCCGGCCGATATCCGTAGCGACGTGCGCGGGCGCATGCAGCGCGAGGGTGCCGCGCCGCTTTATGCCGAGCTTGCGCGACTCGATCCTTTGACCGCGCAGCGATTGATGCCAAACGACCGTTCGCGGATTTCCCGCGCGCTGGAAGTGGTGCTGGCGACCGGGCGCTCGCTCACCGATTGGCACCGCGAAGGCCAACCGGCGCTGATCGACGCGGACAGCGCGGTGAAAGTCTTCGTCACCTGCGAGCGCAAGGAGCTGGTGCGCGCGGATCGAAGCGCGCTTTGCCGCCATGCTAGCGGCTGGCGCGCTCGACGAGGCGAGGGCGCTGGCCGCGCGCAAGCTCGACCCCTTGCTGCCGGCGATGAAGGCGCACGGCGTGCCGTGGCTCATTCGCCATCTCAACGGCGAAATTGCGCTCGACGAGGCGGCGGCCGGCGCGATCATGGACACGCGCCGTTACGCCAAGCGGCAGGTCACCTGGTTTCGCAATCAGATGCGGGACTGGGAGGCGATGACCGCTCAAGCGGCGCACGATGCGATCATCAGGCAGGCCGAAAATGGAATGATGAAGTAGGTAGTCTGATCAGGGACGGGATTTGGTTTTCGAAAAAGATTACATACGGAGAAAATATTGCGAACGAATTCTCTTCAATCTGAATGAAATAGACTCGACGAGACGGAAACCTGCCGCTGTGCACGAGCGGCGGGTTTCTTTTTTCGCAAGCGGATTGGTTGATTTCGATCGCATCGCGGCTGAAAGGTGCGTGCGTTGCGATCACCAAACGGAGCGAGAAGCTAGAATAATAATGTAAATGAAGAAACTGGAATATTGAAAATCAAATTCTCGTTTAATCCGCGATTAGCAAATTTTTGCGCATCGTACGCCGGTCGCAGACTCAATTCGTCTTTAGCGACGCAGGCATTCCAACCGAACACCAAGGATGTGCGAAACATGAATATTAGGACAATGACCGCGGCTGCCGTTGCGCTTCTTGTCGCCACGACGCTTGCGTTTGCCGCTGTGCCCACGACCAAGGAAGATGCAATCGCGATGGTCAAAAAGGCTGTTGCCCTGATCAAGGCCGAAGGCACGGAAAAAGCCTACGCCGAGATCAACGAGCCTGGCGCGCCGTATCGTGGACCGCGACGTCTACACGGTCGTGCAAGGTTTCGACGGTATGACGCTCGCGCATGCCACCAATCCGAAGCTGATCGGCAAGAACATGATGGAAGCGCAGGACGTCGATGGCAAATACTTCGCCAAAGAAATGGCCACGCGCGGACAGAAGGAAGCGTCGTTCTGGTTTGATTTCAAATTTGTGAATCCCGTGACCAAAAAGATCCAGGTCAAGGACATGTACTGCGAAGCCGTCCCGCCGACGACCGTCTGCGCCGGCGTTTATCGGCCGTAATAGAAAATCACTGCCAGCCGCTAAGATTATGCGAGGCGGCTCTGTAATTTGCCGGCGCGTCGGAATTTCCTTCGCGCCGGCATTTTCATTGCGGTTCTATCCATTGCGCTAAGTGCGGAACAGGCATGGTAAACAGTCTGCTTGCGTCTTACGCCTCCTGAGCGAATGTCCTTTGCGAAAAGAGGCATCTTTGCACCAATTAAAATAGAATAACAAACAAGTGTAAGTTTATTCGGGCGCCCAAGCAGGGTGTCTTAGCAATTTTCATCTAAGTTGCCGCATCACCGCTGCATGCTTGCGGTTGAGCAACGCGATAGAATTCTCATTTAGTACAAGAGGGCGCGAGCAATGAAATTCCGGACAATGACCGTAGCTGCCATGACTCTTCTTGCAGGCACGACGTTTGCGTTTGCTGCGAGTCCGCCAACGAAAGATGCTGTTGTGGCGATGGTCAAAAAAACCGTTGCTCTGATCAAGGCCGAAGGGCCGGAAAAAGCCTATGCCGAGATCAACAAAGGCGGCCGGTTCGTGGACGGCGAAATCTATCCAATCGTTCAAAGTCTCGACGGAGTAAACCTGGCTAACGCCATCAATTTGAAGCTGGTCGGAAAGAACATGAGCGAAGCGCAGGATGTCGATGGAAAATACTTCGTCAAAGACATGACGGCACTCGCAAGCAAGCAGGCTTCGTTCTGGTACGACTTCAAATTTGCGAATCCGGTGACCAAGAAGATCCAGGTGAAAGATATGTACTGCGAAGTCGTCGGTTCGACGCGAGTTTGCTCGGGCCTCTACCGGCCCTAACAGACGGTCCCTGCCAGCTGCCCCGGCTTGAGTACGCTCGCGCGCGACGTGGACAACAGAAACTGCCGGCATGTTGGGAAAGACTCTCAGCGTGCCGGCATTTCTAATTGTCGTTTGATCGCCGTTGCAGCCTCTGCCCTGTTAGTGCTGCGCTGCAATCTATTCCTTGCCGATGGATGCCGGTGCGCCAGCAGTGTTGGCCCAAACTGCTGGCGGTGCTTGCGACGGCCCCTTGCGGCGGCGACCAAGGAGGGGCCTAAAACCGCCTTTCGATCCGCAAAATCAATCTCGCTGACGCAAAAATGACCTTGACCGGTCGCCCGGCCGGCACTATAAACCCGCGCAATGAAAGTTCGGGTATACCCAATGTCGCGCAATATTGTTATCGTAGTAAAGGTTCGGACGCAGCCGGGATCGCCCTGACAGGGGCTTTCCAGGGAAGCGTCCGGACATGGCCCTCTACGGGCCTTTTTTATTGCGCGGACCGACAGGCAAGGATGACGACCATGACACGCGAAATGACCGGCGCCGAAATGGTGATCGAGGCGCTCGCCGACCAGGGTGTGAAGCACATCTTCGGCTACCCGGGTGGCGCGGTGCTGCCGATCTACGACGCCCTCTTCGCACAGGACAAAGTGCAGCACATCCTGGTGCGGCACGAGCAGGGCGCGGTGCACGCGGCTGAAGGCTATGCGCGCTCGACCGGCAAGGTCGGCTGCGTGCTGGTCACCTCCGGGCCTGGCGCCACCAATGCGGTGACCGGCCTGGCCGATGCGCTGTGCGACTCGATCCCGATCGTCTGCATCACCGGCCAGGTGCCGACCCACCTGATCGGCAACGACGCCTTCCAGGAGGCGGACACGGTCGGCATCACGCGGCCCTGCACCAAATACAAT
The DNA here is from genome assembly GCA_963772235.1 of uncultured Alphaproteobacteria bacterium. Classification (GTDB taxonomy): domain Bacteria; phylum Pseudomonadota; class Alphaproteobacteria; order Rhizobiales; family Xanthobacteraceae; genus Pseudolabrys. The sequence continues at coordinate 33,887 of CAVYWI010000013.1, read as the reverse complement.
TACCTGGTGAAGCGCATCGAGGATCTGCCGCGCGTGCTGCACGAGGCGTTTCACATCGCCAGCAGCGGCCGGCCAGGTCCGGTCGTGGTCGACATGCCGAAGGACATCCAGTTCGCCAAGGGCGTCTATTCCAAGCCGAAGGATTTCCCGCACACCGGCTACAAGCCCAAGCTCAAGGGCGACATGGACAAGATCAAGCAGGCGGTCGAATTGATGGCGCATGCCAAGCGGCCGCTGTTCTACACCGGCGGCGGCGTGGTCAATTCCGGCAAGGCGGCGAGCGACCTGCTGCGCGAACTGGTCAAGCTCACCGGCTACCCGATCACCTCGACGCTGATGGGGCTCGGCGCCTTTCCGGCTGCCGATCCGCAATGGATGGGCATGCTCGGCATGCACGGCACGCTCGAAGCCAACATGGCGATGCACGATTGCGACGTGATGATCTGCATCGGCGCGCGCTTCGACGACCGCATCACCGGCCGCATCGACGCCTTCTCGCCGGGCTCGAAGAAAATCCACGTCGATATCGATCCGTCCTCGATCAACAAGAACGTCCATGTCGATGTGCCGATCGTCGGCGACTGCGCGCATGTGCTGGAGGACATGGTGCGGCTGTGGCGCGCCAGCGCGGTGCATCCCGACAAGAAAACGTTGCAAATGTGGTGGACGCAGATCGACAAGTGGCGCGGCCGCAAGTCGCTCGCCTACCGGGCATCGAACGAGGTGATCAAGCCGCAATACGCCATCCAGCGTCTCTACGAGGCGACCAAGGACCGCGACTGCTACGTCACAACCGAAGTCGGTCAGCACCAGATGTGGGCGGCGCAGTTCTACGGCTTCCAGGAGCCCAACCGCTGGATGACCTCCGGCGGGCTCGGCACCATGGGCTACGGCCTGCCGGCCTCGGTCGGCGTGCAACTCGCGCATCCGAAATCGCTGGTCATCGACATCGCCGGCGAGGCCTCGGTGCTGATGACCATGCAGGAGATTTCGACTGCGGTGCAGTACCGGCTGCCGGTCAAGATCTTCATCCTGAACAACCAGTATATGGGCATGGTGCGGCAGTGGCAGGAACTGCTGCACGGCGGGCGTTATTCGCAAAGCTATTCGGAAGCGCTGCCGGATTTCGTCAAACTGGCCGAGGCCTATCACGCGGTCGGCATCCGCTGCGAGAAGCCGGGCGATCTCGATCACGCCATCAAGGAGATGATCGACATCGACCGGCCTGTGTTGTTCGACTGCGTGGTCGATCCGAAGGAAAACTGTTTCCCGATGATTCCGTCGGGTCGCGCGCACAATGAAATGATCCTCGGCGACGCGGCTGAGAAGCTCGAAGACGCGATCACCGAGGAAGGCAAGATGATGGTGTAACCATGAAACTCGCCATTATTGGTGCCGGCAATGTCGGCGGCGCGCTTGGGCTCGCTTGGGTGCAGAAGGCCGGGCACGAGGTCTTCTTTGGCGTGCGCGACCCGAAGGTCGAGAAGACGCAAAGTCTGCTGCGCGCCATCGGCGACAAGGCACGCGCCGGCACCGCGGCGGAGGCGGCAGCTTCCGCCGACATCATCGTGCTGTCGACGCCGTGGCCAGCGGCGGAAGCCGCCATTCGCTCCATGGGCGACATCAGGGGCAAGGTCATCCTCGACACCACCAATCCGCTCACGCGCGGGCCGGACGGCATTAGCCTCGAGATCGGTCACAGCATTTCCGCCGGCGAGAAGGTCCAGGGCTGGGCGGCGGGCGCCTCGGTATTCAAAACGCTCAACACCACCGGCTTCGGCAACATGGCGAACCCGGTCTACAACGGCGTGAAGTCGGTGATGTTCGTTGCCGGCGACGACGTTGTTAACAAGCCCAAGGTTATCAACCTAGTCAGTGAGCTTGGCTTTGAGGTGATCGACGCTGGGCCCGCGCGCAATGCGCGGCTTCTGGAAGCGCACGCCATGCTGTGGATCGACCTCGCGCTGGCGCGCGGTCAGGGTCGCGACTTCGCTTTTGCAATCGTGAGACGTTAAGGACGCAAATCATGAACGCCCCCTCGACGAGTCATTATCCGGCGGCGCCGACGGCGCAGAAACCGGAAACCCATACGCTGTCGGTGCTGGTCGACAACGAGCCGGGCGTGCTGGCGCGCGTGATCGGCCTGTTCTCCGGTCGCGGCTACAATATCGAGTCGCTCACGGTGTCGGAGACCGAGCACGCCAAGCACCTGTCGCTGATCACCATCGTCACCACCGGCACGCCGATGGTGATCGAGCAGATCAAGAACCAACTCGACCGAATGGTGCCGGTGCACCGCGTGGTCGATATGACTCTGCTCGGCCGCTCGATCGAGCGCGAACTGGCGATGGTCAAGGTGAAGGGCAAGGGCGAGCAACGGGTCGAGGCGCTGCGGCTGGCCGATGCCTTCCGCGCCCGCGTCATCGACGCCACCACCGAGAGCTTCGTGTTCGAGATCACCGGAGCCAGCGACAAGATCGAGCAGTTCGTGGCGCTGATGCTGCCGCTCGGGCTGGTCGAAGTGGCGCGCACCGGCATCGCCGCCATCACGCGCGGGCCGGGCGGCGAAGCGAGCCGCTAGCAGCGTTCGAGACGTGGGAATGCCGCTCGATGTTTTTCTGGCGCTGGTCGTGTTCTCCTGCGTGATGGCGTTCACGCCGGGGCCGAACAACATCATGCTGGCGGCATCGGGCGTGAATTTCGGCTTTGCCCGCACCATCCCACATATGGTCGGCGTGACCTTTGGCTTCGCCGTACTGCTGGCGGCCTGCGCTGCCGGGCTCGGGCTGCTGTTCGAGACGGTACCCTCGCTGCAACTGGCGCTGAAGATCGCCGGCGCGGCCTATATGCTGTGGCTTGCCTTCAAGGTCGCCACCGCGCATCTGTCCAACGATGACCGCGTGCCGGGACAGCCGTTCACCTTCCTGCAAGCGGCGGCCTTCCAGTGGATCAATCCGAAGGCGGTGGTGGCGGCGCTGAGCGCGATTGCACTCTACGTCCGCCCGGACCATGAGCGGGCCGATTTTCTCGTCATGCTCGGCGTGCTGACGGTGTGCACTGTGCTCTCGGTGTCAACCTGGGCCGGCTTTGGCGTCGCTCTGCGCCGCTTCCTGCGCGATCCGGCGCATGCGCGGCTGTTCAATGGTGCAATGGCGCTACTGCTGGTCGCCAGCATCGTGCCAATGGTCATTTGAGGCCGGAAAAGGCCTGCTTTTCGGGACTTGTGGAGTACGTCCAAGCGTCCTAGAAGCTCTCCCGAAGCTTTGGGGCAGTAGAGGAAAACCATGCGTGTTTATTACGATCGCGACGCCGACCTGAACCTGATCAAGGGCAAGAAGGTCGCCATCATCGGCTACGGCAGCCAGGGCCATGCCCACGCGCTCAATTTGCGCGATTCCGGGGTGAAGGAGGTCGCGGTGGGCCTACGCAAGACCTCCGGCGGCGTCAAAAAGGCCGAGGCCGAGAAATTCAAGGTGATGGAGGTGGCGGACGCCGCCAAATGGGCGGACGTCATGATGATGCTCACCCCCGACGAATTGCAGGGCGACATCTATCGCGACCACCTCGCCGCAAACATGAAGCAGGGCGCGGCGCTGATGTTCGCGCACGGGCTCAACGTGCATTTCAATCTGATCGAGCCGCGCGGCGACCTCGACGTGCTGATGATCGCACCCAAGGGTCCCGGCCACACCGTGCGCTCGGAATACCAGCGCGGCGCCGGCGTGCCCTGCCTGGTGGCGATCCACCAGGATGCTTCCGGCAACGCTCACGACCTCGGCCTATCCTACGCCTCAGCGATCGGCGGCGGCCGCGCCGGCATCATCGAGACCACCTTCAAAGAGGAATGCGAGACCGACCTGTTCGGTGAGCAGAGCGTTTTGTGCGGCGGCGTGGTCGAGCTGATGAAGGCGGGCTTCGACACGCTTTGCGAGGCCGGCTATGCGCCGGAGATGGCCTATTTCGAATGCATCCACGAGATGAAGCTGATCGTCGATCTGATCTACGAAGGCGGCATCGCCAATATGAACTATTCGGTGTCGAACACTGCGGAATACGGCGAATACGTCTCCGGCCCGCGCGTGATCACGCAGGAAACGCGCGCCGAGATGAAGCGCATCCTGGCCGACATCCAGTCCGGCCGCTTCACGCGCGACTGGATGCTGGAGAACAAGGTCAACCAGACCTCGTTCAAGGCCACCCGCGCTAAGCTCGCAGAGCATCCCGCCGAGCAGGTCGGCGCCAAGCTGCGCGAGATGATGCCGTGGATCAAGCAGCGGGCGTTGGTGGACAAGAGCAAGAACTAACCTTGCGCGTTCTTTTCACCATCACTACAGCGGCCGCCCTCATGGGGGCGTCCGCGTTCGGAGGGGACCAGGGCAATCCGGGCGAATGCGTCGGCTCGACACCAGAAATGGTCGATTGCCTCATGGCGCAACGCGCCCATTGGGACAAGGAGCTGACCATCGCCTATCAGCAGGCGATGAAGGATGCTGTGCCCGCACAAAAAGAAAAATTGCGCGATGCCGAGCTCGCCTGGATCAAATACCGCGACGCCAATTGCGACTATTACGCCGCTGGCGAGGGTACCATTGCTCGCATCGATGCGGCGGTGTGCCTGCGCGACATGACCGAGAAGCGAGCCAAGGAATTGTCGAGCGGCGGCGCCGGACCTGACAATCCGGGCAAAGAAGACCGCGACTAGTCGTTATTTCCTTTCAATTTTCTGCCACAGCCAGTTCGCAACATCGGCGGGTGGCGTATTGCCTCTAGACGCCCGTAAGTTTGCCTCGCGCATGAGCGCGACCGGGATTGTATTGACCAAGGGTCGAAGCGCGGCGATCAGCCGCTCGTCACTCGCGCGTTTCGGAGACAGCAACAGGATCGCATCGTAAGGTGGGACGGCGTGCTTGGGATCGTCGAGCACGGTGAGATCGAATTGCGCGATGCGGCCGTCGCTGGTGTAGGCGGAGACGACGTCGACGTCGCCCGTGGCGACGGCCTTGTACATGAAATCCGATTGCATGGTGCGCTGCGCGCGGAAACGCAATCCATAGGCGTTGCGGATCGCCTTCCATTCCGGACGCTCGAAGAATTCGTAATCGCCGGCGATCGACAGCGCGCCCGCGTGCGCCGCGAGATCGGCGATCGAATGGATGCCGAGCGCCTCAGCGCGCGCCCGCGGCATGGCCAGCGCATAGGCGTTCTCGAATCCAAGCGTGCCAAGCAGGCGGATGCCGTGCGTCGTCGCAAGCCAGCGCGACACCTCGGCCAGCACCTCGGCGCGCGGCTTCACGTCGCTGCGGTGCATTTCGTTGGCCCAGATCGTCCCGGAGTAATCCACATAGGCGTCGATGTCGCCGGCGGCGAGCGCATTGAAGATGACGCCGGAGCCGAGCCCGTCGCGGTGCCGCGCCGAAAGGCCGTGCGCCGCAAGCCGCTGCTTGATCAGCGCGGCCAGCACATATTGCTCGGTGAACGGCTTGGCGCCGATCACATAAGTCGCCTGCGCGCCCGGCCATAGCCGGGCAACAATGCAGCCAAAACCACGAGCGCCAGCCCCCCGCCGCCGAGCGCGATGCGCGCACGGCTGTGCTTGGCAACGCCGCGCTCCATCAGCGCCAGCAGCTGATCGACCACCAGTGCCAGCGCCGCGGCGGCGACACAGCCGAACAGCACGAACACCCAGTTCTGCGTCTGCAGGCCGGCGAAGATGTAATTGCCGAGGCTGGTCTGCCCGATCGGCGTCGACAGCGTGGCGGTGCCGATCACCCACACCGCCGAGGTGCGGATGCCGGCCATGATCACCGGCATGGCTAGCGGCAGCTCGACGAGCCACAAAGTTTGCCGCTGGCCTTAGCGCAAGCGCGCTTGCCGCGTCGCGCATGCCGTCGCCGATGCCGTCAAGGCCTGTCACCGTGTTGCGCAGCACCGGCAGCATCGAATAGAGCGCCAGCGCCAGCACCGAGGGCAGAAAGCCGAGCGCCGAGAAGCCCTTGCCGAACAAGCGCTCGGACATAGCGGCGAACGTCAGCAGCATCGGGTAGAACAGCGCGAGCAGCGCCAGGCCGGGAATCGTCTGCACCACGCTGGCGAGCGTGAGCAGGACGGCCCGCAAGAGCGGGCGCTGCCGCGAGGCGATTGCCAACGGGAGGCTGATGCCGAGCCCCAAAGCGAGCGCCGTGATGCTCACCAGCACGTGGCTGCCGAGGTAATCGGGCAGCCGCGCGAAGGCCTCGGCAAGACGGGAGTCGATGGTCATCGCCGGCGATGATGGCACGCGTGGTGCCGGACGGGAAACCGCCATTTACCGCGGATTTTGGCCCATCACATTGAGCGGTAAAGGAAAATCTTGCCGGCGCGGCTCCGAAAAACTTGCCATGACGATTTGATTACAGTCTTATGACAGCGGGGCCGTCCGGTCGCTGCGTGGGGTCGCGACCGACCGGGCCGTCGTGGGGCCATGCCGCCTGTCGCATCCGCACTGCTGGCACGCTTCTCGGGCTTTCCGGCGCTATCGCGCTGCGATCGCGCGTCGCTCGTCATCACCGCGCTGCTGCACGCGGCCGCGCTCGCCATCATGGTGGCGACCGAGGGCGACCTGGAAAGCAAGGTCACTTTCCTGCTGGCCTGGTTGATGCTGAATTTTTTCTGGCTGGCGCTGCTGCGCCGTCCGGCGGCCGCGGCGCTCATATCGCTGGCGATGATCGCCACGCTTATTCTTCTGTCGCAGTTCAAGTACGACAAGCTGATGATGACGGTGAATTTCGTCGACGTGATGATCATCGATCCCGACACCGTTTCGTTCTTCCTGACGATTTATCCCGATCTGCTGCGCCGCGTGATCATTGCCGCCTTCGTGGCGATTCCGATGATCGGCCTGCTCTGGTGGCTCGATCCCTATCGCGTGCGGCTGCGCGTCGCCTCCGCCGGCGGCATGCTCAGCCTCGCCGCGGCTGTCGGCATTTCGATCGCGGCGCCGATGGAGCAGTATGCGGCTTTCTCCGGCCACGGCTACGTCTCGAAATTCGTCAATTCGGGAGTCGACGCGATCGTCGACTATATGACGCGCGGCTACATGGAATCCGACGCCCATGTCGCGGGCGAATTCCGCCTGGCAAGTGCGGGCGCATGCAAGCCCGCCGCCAAGCCGCCGCACATCATTATGATCCTCGACGAATCGAGCTTCGACATCCGCAGGGCGCCCGGTATCAAGCTGCCCCAGGGCTATGGCCGGCATTTCCATTCCTTCGACGGCAAGGAGCGCTCGTTCATCGTCGAAGGCGCCGGCGGCCCAACCTGGTTTGCCGAATACAGCGTGCTCACTGGCCTGTCGGCGCGCTCGTTCGGGCGGTTCGCCTATTTCGTCACCCGCATCGCCGCCGGCCGCGTCGAGCGCGGATTGCCGCACATGCTGCAACGCTGCGGCTACCGGACCTTCACGCTCTATCCGGCGCGCGGCGCCTTCATGAGCGCGCGCAGCTTCCAGAAAACCACCGGCATTCAGCAGTTCTTCGACAGCAGGGACATGCGCGCCAAAGGCGTCGAACCGGACTCGTATTTCTACGATCAGGCCGCGCAGGTGATTGCGCGCGAACGCAAGAAGGGACCTCTGTTCATCTTCTCTTATCTTGCCGCTAATCATTTTCCTTGGGATTACACCTATCGTCCGGACCTGACGCCGGACTGGCATCCGCTTGGCAACGCGCCCAACGTCGATGAATATGTGCGCCGGCAGGGCATGAGTGAACGCGACTATGCTGCTTTTCTCGCGCGGCTCCGCCGCGACTTCCCCGGCGAATCGTTCCTGCTGGTGCGGTTCGGGGATCACCAACCCGATTTCGCCGATCACATCATCGATCCAACGCTCGGCGAAGATGAGATCGCCGACCGGCTGGACGCCTACGACCCGCGTTATTTCACGACGTATTATGCGATCGACGCGATCAATTTCAAACCGGTCGATGTGTCGTCGGCGCTGCCCACGCTGGAAGCGCCTTATCTGCCGCTGGTCGTCCAGGAGGCGGCCGGCTTGCCGCTCGATCCGACGTGGGCCGAGCAGAAGCGGATCCTGCAACGCTGCAACGGCCTGTTCTACGGCTGCGCCGACGGCGCCGAGGCGCGCCGTTTCAATCGCCTGCTGATCGAGGCCGGCCTCATCAAGGGGCTTTGAGCGGACGGGCTTTGCAAGCCGCGCGCCGCCCGGATAGCTTCCATGCGGTGGAACCGCGAGGGCAGGGGATGGCAGGCGGCGGCGCGACTGCAGCGGCGCAAGGATTGACGCAGGCACCCGCCGTCGCGCTGAGCGATGTGTCGATTGCGTTCCGGCTGGCCGGCGGCGGCACCTACACGGCGGTCGACGACGCCAGCCTGCATGTCGCGGACGGCGAATTCGTCGCCATCGTCGGGCCGACCGGCTGCGGCAAATCCACCCTGCTCAATGTCGCCGCCGGTCTGCTCGCGCCGGCGTCCGGCCGGGTCGACATCTTCGGCGCGCCGCTCGCGGCGCTCAACCGCCAGGCCGGCTACCTGTTCCAGGCCGATGCGCTGTTTCCCTGGAAGACCGCGCTGGAGAACGTCGCCATCGGGCTGGAGACGGCTGGCACGCCGTCGGCCGAGGCGCGCCCGCGCGCGCAAAGCTGGCTCGCGCGCGTGGGGCTCGGCGCGTTCGGCGACCGCTATCCGCACATGCTCTCGGGCGGCCAGCGCAAGCGCGTCGGTCTGGCGCAGGTGCTGATCCGCGATCCGAAAATCCTGCTGATGGACGAGCCGTTCGGCCCGCTCGACGCGCAGACCCGGCAGATCATGGGCAACCTGCTGCTCGACCTGTGGAGCGCCGACCGCAAGGCGGTGCTGTTCGTCACCCACGACCTGGAGGAGGCGATCGCGCTGTCCGACCGCGTGGTCATCATGTCGGCGGGACCGGCCGCGCGCGTCATCGGCGACTGGCGGGTGCCGCTGCCGCGTCCGCGCGACATCGGCGAGATCAAGCTCGATCACGCCTTCCACGAACTGCACCGCGACATCTGGCACACGCTGAAGGCCGAGGTGATCAAGGGCTACGCGCTGACGGAGGGAGCGTGATGTCGCGCACCCAACTCATCGTGCTGCAGGGATTGGTCGCCGTGGTCGCGATCGTGCTGTGGTACGTGCTTTCGACCTATCCGGTGTTCGGCCACGTCCTGCTGCCGCCGTTCTTCTTCTCCAATCCGGTGGACGTTGCGAGCCAGATCGTCGACTGGTTCGCAAGCGGCGTGATCTGGAAGCATCTGTGGATCACGCTGGAGGAGTCGATCCTCGCCTTCGTGCTCGGCTCGATCGGCGGCGTCGCGGTCGGCTTCTGGTTCGCGCGCCAGCCGCGCACCGCGGCGGTGTTCGACCCTTACGTCAAGATGGTCAACGCGCTGCCGCGCGTGGTGCTGGCGCCGATCTTCACGCTCTGGCTCGGCCTCGGCATCTGGTCGAAGGTGGCGCTCGGCGTCACGCTGGTGTTCTTCATCGTGTTCTTCAACGTCTACCAGGGCGTCAAGGAAGTGAGCCCAACCGTGCTGGCCAACGCGCGCATGCTGGGCATGAACGAGCGGCAACTGATGCGCCACGTCTATTGGCCGTCGGCGCTGTCGTGGATGTTCTCCTCGCTGCACACCTCGGTCGGCTTTGCCGTGGTGGGCGCGGTGGTGGGCGAATATCTCGGTTCCGCCGCCGGTCTCGGCTATCTGATCCAGCAGGCCGAAGGCGTGTTCGACGTCGCCGGCGTGTTCGCCGGCATGTTCGTGCTCGCCGCCTTCGTGATCGTGATCGATACCATCGTCACGCTGGTCGAGAAGCGTCTGCTGGTCTGGCGGCCCTTGGTGGGCGATGGCAGGCCCTAGGCAGAAACCTTGCGCTGGCCTATCGTCCCCGTCGAAATGGCCTGCTGAAAGGCCACCAAAATAGGGAGTGACGTCATGCCCGCACTATTCCGGCGGCTCGCAACCACGCTTGCCGCGCTTCTGCTGTCGTCGGGCCTGGCGCTCGCGCAGTCCAAGGTCACGCTCGCCATCGGCGGCGCGTCGTGCCTGTGCTATCTGCCGACCGTGCTCGCCAATCAGCTCGGCGAATACAAGAAGGCCGGCGTCGATGTCGAAATGGTCACGTTCAAGGGCGGTTCCGAGTCGCTGAAGGCGGTGATCGGCGGCAGCGCCGACGTGGTCTCAGGTTATTTCGACCACTGCGTCAATCTCGCCGCCAAAGGCCAGCATCTGCAGGCCTTCGTCGTCTATGACCGCTTCCCCGGCCTGGTGCTGGTCGTGTCGCCGAAGCACAATGCGGAGATCAAGTCGGTGAAGGACCTTGCCAATAAAAAGGTCGGGGTCTCGGCGCCGGGCTCTTCGACCGACTTCTTCCTCAAGTATCTGCTGAGCAAGAACGGTGTCGATCCGAACTCGGTCGGCGTCATCGGCGTCGGCCTCGGCGGCAGCGCAGTCGCTGCCATGGAGCAGGGCCAGATCGATGCCGCCGTCATGCTCGATCCGGCGGTGACCATCCTCGCCAACAAGTACAAGGATCTTCAGATCCTCAGCGATACGCGTTCGCAGAAGGACACGCTCGCGGTGTTCGGCGGCGAGTACCCGGGTGGGGCGCTCTATACCAAGGCCGACTGGATCACCGCCCATCCGAAAGAAGTGCAGGGCATGGCCAACGCCATCGTCGCCACACTGAAGTGGATCCACTCGCACACGCCGGAAGAGATCGCCGACAAGATGCCGGCGGAATACGTCGGCAAGGACAAGGCGACCTACATTGCCGCGCTGAAGAACACGCTGCCGATGTATTCGCAGACCGGCCGCATGGACCCGAAGGGCGCCGAAGCGGTGCTCGCCGTCTTCAGCCAGTCGTCGCCGGCAGTGAAGGCGGCCCATATCGACCTGTCGCAGACCTACACCAACAAATTCGTCGACGTGGCCAACAAGAAGATGGGGATGAAGTAATCTTCGGCCGCGCGCGATTGTGAAGACCACACGGCGGGGCATTTCCCCGCCGTGTCTGTTATTGTCCCCGTCATGAGCCATCTCTCCATCCAGTTGGTGCTGGCCAAAACCGCGGAGATGGGCGCGCACGAATTCCACATCGTCGCGGCGCAGCAAGAGATCGTCGAACCAAGCAGGGAATTCGAGGCGGAAGAACTATGACGATGTCGTCATGACCGAGGCGGTGTCCGTCGTTCACCTGGACCGGTTGCATCTCACTTTCGCGCCGAAGCCATGGGCCTTTGCGACCGAGCGGCGCGCCGAAATCGACGCCTGGTTCGCCGCGCGACAGCGCGAGAATCCGGCGTTGTGGAACGGCCGCGTGCTGCTGCTGCACGACCACGCCATGGCGGACGGCGTATTTAGCGGGCGCTATCTCGAAACCGACTTTGCGAGCTTTGCCGCCTGGCGCGCTTGGGGCAGGCCGACGGCGGCGATCCGCGACTGTTTCGGTGCGGCAGCGATTATTACTGCCGACGGCGCGTGCCTGCTCGGAGTCATGGGCCCGCACACCATCAATTCCGGTCGCATCTACTTTCCTTGTGGTACGCCGGACCTGGATGACCTCGTCGGCGACCACGTCGATCTCGATCTCAGCGTGCGGCGCGAGCTCAACGAGGAGACCGGGCTCGACGTCGCCGAATTCAATGCCGAGCCGGGTTGGACCGCCGTGTTCGATGAGTCGCTCATCGCGCACATCAAGGTGCTGCGGAGCCGCGACAGTGCCACAGCTTTACGTCAGCGTGTGCTCGATTATCTGGCCCGCGAGCGACAGCCGGAACTCGCCGACATCCGCATCGTGCGCAGTCCCGCCGATTTCGATCCGGCGATGCCGCGCTTCGTCACCGCTTTCCTGGCGCACCGGTTCGCCGTGCGATAGTCTTTTGGCCATGAAGCTCGAACACATCGCCAAGCGCTTTCGCATCGACAAGCCGGACAAATTCCGTCTGTCCAAGCACGATCCGGCCGAGTGCTACGGACTGACCGTCGACAAGAAAGAAGCCCAGACGATGCTGGCCGACGGCATCGAGCGCCTCGCCGAATTGCAGCAGCGCCTTTACGCGGACGACCGCTGGTCGGTGTTGATCGTGCTGCAGGCGATGGACGCCGCCGGCAAGGACAGCATCATCAAGCACGTGATGAGCGGCATCAATCCGCAAGGCTGCGAGGTGCATTCCTTCAAGCAGCCGAGCGCGGAGGAATTGCAGCACGATTTCCTCTGGCGCGTCGCGCAGCGGCTGCCGACGAACGGGCGCATCGGCATCTTCAACCGCTCGCACTACGAGGAAGTGCTGACCGTGCGCGTGCACAAGGAATTGCTGGCGCAGCAGAAGCTGCCGAAAGCAGCTCGTCGGCAAGGACATCTGGCAGCAGAGGTTCGAAGACATCCGCGCCTTCGAGCGCCATCTCGCGCGCAATGGCACGCTGTATCCTCAAGTTCTTCCTCAACGTCTCGAAGGAGGAGCAGCGCAAGCGCTTCCTCGACCGCATCGACGAGCCGGCGCAAGCGCTGGAAATTCTCCTTGGACGACGTCACCGAGCGCGAGCTCTGGGACTAAGTACATGGCCGCCTTCGAAGACATGATCCGCCACACCAGCACGCCGGAGGCGCCCTGGTTCGTGGTGCCGGCCGACCACAAATGGTTCACGCGCATGGTGGTGGCGGCGGCCGTCGTGCAGGAGCTGGAGGACCTCGAGCTCGATTATCCGAAGGTCGAGGGCGAAGCAGCTCAAGGATCTGCGAAAGGCGGAAGGGCGCTGAAGCGGGAGAAGTCCTAGCGCTGGATTGCAAGCGTACCGGCAGCAATGCTGACCTATCTGCCGCTTGCAATCGCCCGGGCCTTTCCAGTAGAAGATGCCGTTCCTAGCGGCGGTTAACGCGGACTTTACCTTATTCCGCGACCTTAGCCGGCGAAGACGAGGGTTCTTAGGCGATGTCGACGCGGCAGAGCATCTGCGCGATCGGACGGGCGGCGCAAGCCGAACCCGCGGCCACCCTCATTCTGGGCACGCTCCTTCTCCTTATCCGCCCCTGAGGGCCGGCTGGGCGCCATATGCGCCTGGGCACTCGGGGGATCTTCGGAATGAGCACCCCATAGAGCGCCCTTAAGCGGCGCATTCGACGAGAAGGATCAATGCCATGACTAGCAAGACCCAGTCCGACAAGGACCGCGTCGTGATCTTCGACACGACGTTGCGCGACGGCGAGCAGTGCCCGGGCGCGACCATGACCCATGAAGAGAAGCTCGAGGTCGCCGAGCTGCTCGACACCATGGGCGTCGATATCATCGAAGCCGGTTTCCCGATCGCCTCGGAAGGCGATTTTGCCGCCGTCAACGAGATCGCCAAGCGCACCAAGAACGCGGTGATGTGCGGGCTCTCGCGCGCCGCCTTCAAGGACATCGACCGCTGCGCCGAAGCCATCAAGCCGGCCAAGCGCAAGCGCATTCATACGTTTCTTTCCACCTCGCCGGTGCACATGAAATACAAGCTTCAGAAGGAGCCGCACGAGGTCTACGAGATGGTCATCGCGCAGGTCACGCGCGCGCGCGGCCACACCGACGACGTCGAATGGTCAGCCGGAGGACGGCACCCGCACCGAGCACGATTTCCTCTGCCGCTGCGTGGAAGCCGCGATCAATGCCGGCGCCACCACCATCAACATTCCCGACACCGTCGGCTACTCGACGCCGGAGGAGTACTTCGACCTATTCAAGATGGTGCGCGAACGCGTGCCGAATTCCGACAAGGCGCGCTTCTCCACCCATTGCCACAACGACCTCGGCATGGCGGTGGCCAATTCGCTCGCCGGCGTCAACGCCGGTGCGCGGCAGATCGAATGCACCATCAACGGTATCGGCGAGCGGGCGGGCAACGCCGCGCTCGAGGAAATCGTGATGGCGATTCAGACGCGCAACGACAAATTCCCGTTCGTGACCGGCATCGACGCCACCATGCTCACGCGCGCCTCCAAGCTGGTGTCGGCGGTGACCTCGTTCCCGGTGCAGTACAACAAGGCCATCGTCGGCCGCAACGCCTTCGCGCACGAGAGCGGCATCCATCAGGACGGCATGCTCAAGAACGCGCAGACCTACGAGATCATGACGCCGGAGTCGGTCGGCGTGAAGCAGACCTCGTTGGTCATGGGCAAACATTCCGGCCGCCATGCCTTCGTGCACAAGCTGGAAGAACTCGGCTACGAATTGGCCGGCAATCAGCTCGAAGACGCCTTCGTGCGCTTCAAGGCGTTGGCCGACAAGAAGAAGCAGGTTTACGACGAGGACATCGAGGCGCTGGTGGACGAGGAAATCGCCACCGCGCACGACCGCATCAAGATCATCTCCTTGACCGTGATCGCCGGCACCATGGGCCCGCAATCGGCCACGCTCACCCTCGACATCGAGGGCCAGCACGTCACCGTGCAATCGACCGGCAACGGTCCGGTGGACGCCATCTTCAAGGCGATCCGCGAACTGGTGCCGCACGAGGCCAAGCTCGAGCTCTACCAGGTGCATGCGGTAACCGAGGGCACCGATGCGCAGGCCGAAGTCTCGGTGCGGCTGTCGGAGGATGGCCGCTCCTACACCGCCAAGGGCGCCGATCCCGACACCCTGGTGGCGTCGGCCAAGGCCTATCTCGGTGCGCTCAACAAGCTGACCAGCAAGCGCGCCCGGACGCCGGCGGTCAGAAAATCGCATCCACTCCACCGACGTCGGATGGAAATCTCGCAAAGAACGTGAAATGCCGCCTCGTCAGGGGCGGCATTTTGCGTTTGGTAAATGATCCGCAGGGAACCCGAAAGAATCACATTTTGCCCGCATTTCGTTCGCTTTTGGGGCGGAATTGGCGGCTATCGCCCACGCTGGCAACCTAAAGCAGAGACGGGGATATCAAGCGCATGAAGAGGGCAGTATGCGCGGGCGTGTTCGCGCTCGCGATGACCGGTTTGTTGTCAAATGTTCCGGCTGTCAGCGCCGGTGAAATGGGCAACAGCTATGCAACGCAAAGGCCCGTATCGGCCGCGATCGATATCGATCGCATCCGAAGCGTACTCAACCTGACGCAAGAGCAGGAGCGCTACTGGCGGCCCGTGGAGGCCGCGTTGCGCGAACTCGCCCATCATCAGGCGCAGCCGGAATCGGATGGTTTCGTGCACCGTGTCAGCCGGCGTCGTTGCGATCGTGCTTAACAGCGCGGCCGTCGCGCGGTCTGGCGGCTGCTGCCCGTCCATTGATCGCAAAGCTCGACGACCGAGCAGAAACAAGCGGCCGGCCAGCTCGCGCAGGAAATGGGCCTAGGCCCGGTGGTGCTGGCGGCGTTGAATTAACGCGATGGCTGGGCATCCCCGCGCCTTTGCCGCGCCCGCGAGCACATTTTCCGCCCTTGATCGCTGCATCCGGTCTGCCGACTTCGGCTGACGCATCGGCTACCGCCACGCTACGGCGCGGCGAGACGAGACGCCACGCCTCCCAGCCTGCGTCAGTTTGACCTGGGTCAAGCCTAAGTCGCCACCGGTCTCATTAATATTCTACCATCTGCGCCAACTGGCCGTTTGACACTTGAAAAGTGTCGGCGCAATTCTGTGCCTTAAAATGCCCTGCTAAGGGCAATTTTCGGAGGAGCCCATGAAAAAATCTCTATATCTGGCGGCTGCGGCAATGCTGCTCGCCGCAAGCCCGGCGTTCGCCCAGGAAACCATCACGATCGGCTTTACCGCGTCGCAGACCGGCGCCTTGAACAACGACTCGACCGCGCAGATGCGCGGCATCGAACTGTGGCGCGACGACGTCAATGCCAAAGGAGGCATCAAGGTCGGCGGCAAGAGCTACACCGTCAAACTCGTGACCTACGACGACGAGTCGCAGAACACGCGCGTGCAGCAGCTCTACACCCGCCTGATCACCCAGGATAAGGCGCAGTTCCTGATCAGCCCGTATTCATCCGGACTGGTTGCCACCGCGGCGATCATCTCCGAGCAGTACGGCAAGGTGATGATCACCACCGGCGGCGCGCTGGAGAAGACGTATCAGCTCGGCAACAAGAACCTGTTCCAACTCTATACGGGATCGAGCCAGTATCTCGCCGGTGCGCTGCTGGCGTTGAAAGAGAAGAATCCAAAGCCGCACGTCGCTTTCGTCTACGAAGACGATCCCTTTAGCAAGGCGGTGGTGGGTGCGGTGCGCGACACCGCCAAGAAGGAGGGTGACGTGATCGCGGCCGACGAATCCTATGCCGGCAGCACCACCGATTTCTCGCCGGTCATCAACAAGATGATCTCCGCCAAGGCCGATGCGCTGCTCGGTGGCGGCCACTATGCCGACGGCGCGACGCTCGCCCGTCAGCTGCATGAGCAGAAGGCCGGAGTAAAGTGGGTCACGCTGTTGGTGGCGCCTGACAGCCCGAAATTCGCCGAACTCGGCGATGCGGCGGTCGGCATCTCGGTGCCCTCACAGTGGGAGCCGCAAGCCGCGTTCAAGCCCGACTTCGGCCCAACCGTTCCGGCATTCACCAAAGCGTTCACCGACAAGTATAAGATCGCGCCCGCCTATCATGCGGCCGGCGGCTACGCAGCTGGCTTGATCTTGCAGCATGCAATCGAGAAGGCCGGTTCGACCGATCCGGCCAAGGTGGCGGCCCAACTCAACGCCATGGATGTCACTACTTTCTTCGGCCGCACGAAGTTCTCCAATGATCCGAAGTCACATGGCTTGCAGGTTGGCCACGACATGGTGCTCGCCCAGTGGCAGAAGAAGAACGGCAAGCTGGTCAAGGAAGTGATTTGGCCGAAGGCGGCGAAGACCGCCGACGCCCTCTATTGATTGAACCGGCCACGGCGGCGGTCAGCGCCGCCGCCGTGCCGCACCCAACATGATCGGCATTCTCGCCTCCGTTATCGACGGCATCCTAATCGGCGCGGTTTATGGACTGGCCGCGATGGGCCTGACGCTTATCTGGGGCGTCATGAACGTCATCAATCTCGCCCACGGAGCGATCGTCGTCATCGGCATGTTTGTGCTTTATACGGTGGCGAACATGCTCGGTCTGCACCCCTATGCGGCCGTGCCGTTGATGATCGTGTTCGGTTTCGTCGTCGGCATCGCCCTGTATTGGGTTGGCGTACACCGGATGATCGGGCGACCAGAGCTGATGAGCCTGCTCTCGACCTTCGCCCTCAACATGGTATTGATCGGCCTCGGCACCGCGTGGTGGACCACCAGCCCCTATAATGTGCAAGTGAGCATGCCGAGCGTGAGCTGGCGCGGCTATACCTTCACCGGCACGCATATCACGGCCGCAGTGCTGGCAGTGGTGATCGCGGGGCTGCTATACTTGCTCTTGTATCACACACGCATCGGCAAGGCGGTGCGGGCGGTCGCCACCAATCGCGAGGCTGCCGAATTGTGCGGCATCCCGACGACCCAAGTGCTGGCCATGGCATTCGGCCTCGGAGTCGCGCTTGCCGGCGTTTCCGGCACGCTGATCGCGACCATGTTCCCCTTCACCGTGCTGTCGGGCGAGGCCTACCAGCTCAAAAGCTTTGTGGTCACCGTGCTTGGCGGTCTTGGCAATCCGGCCGGCGCCCTCATGGGTGGCATCGCGCTCGGCCTGATCGAGGGCCTGGCGACACCGTTTATGCCGGTGAGCTGGATTCCGATCGTAGAGTTCGGATTGTTTGTGTTCTGCCTGGTCGCATTCCCGCGTGGCATTTTCTCGTTTACCAAGGCCTGATCCCGTGTGGCGCCGTCCTTTCCCCTGGTTCATCGTCGCCGCCGCGCTGCTCTACGCGCTGTATCCGTATTTCACCGACGACGTTGGGATGCGCGAAAGCCTGCTGCTGGCGGCCGTTTACATCATCCTAGCGAGCAATCTCAATCTGATGATCGGCTATGCCGGCTACGTCAATTTCGGCAACATCGTCTTCTTCGGGCTCGGCGGTTATGTCTGTCTCTATCTGGTCACCGCGCTGCATTGGAACGTGATCCTGGCGGCACTGACCGCCGGCGTGGCGGTCAGTGCGCTGGCCCTGTTGTTCGGTCTCGGCATCCTGCGCTTACGCGGCGCGTTTTTTGCGCTCGCCACCATCGGGGTGAACCAGGCGATCCAGCAGCTAGTGGTCAATTTCGAGCCTTGGGGCGGCGCCACCGGCATCTACCTGTCACTCGACGCTTATGGCCCGCTCGGCGGCCCGATGCAGGCGCTGTGGACGACCTATCTGCTGATCGTCGCCGTAACCGCAGCGTCGCTGTTGGCGAGCTACGCGATCAGGAATTCGAAATTCGGTCTCGGCCTGCTCGCCATCGGTCAGAACGAGGATGCCGCGTCGGTGCTGGGCGTGCCGACCCCGCTTTACAAGGCGATGGTCTATAGCGCCTCCGCCTTCCTGCCGGCGATGGCGGGTGGGCTATACTTTTTCAAGAGCGGCATCATCGAGCCGACCAGCGCCTTCAACCTGCAGACCTCGATCGAAGCGATCGTGATGGTCATGCTTGGCGGTTCCGGCACCATCCTGGGGCCGGCGCTGGGCGCGTTCTTGTATGAGGAGTTGCGTGGCTTCCTGTTGACGGCGCAAAGCTTCTCGCAATTTCAGTTGGTGATCGCCGGCGCCCTGCTGTTGCTGATCGTGCAATTCGTTCCCGGCGGGTTGCTCGGGTGGGTGCATGAGCGCTGGCCAAAGACGAGGAGGTGGCTGGAATGAGCACACTCCTTGAGGTCAGCCGCGTCAGCAAACGGTTCGGCGGATTGCAGGCGGTGGACCGGCTGAGCCTGACCGTGAACGAGGGCGAGATCCTCGGCTTGATCGGCCCGAACGGCGCCGGCAAGTCGACCGTGTTCAACCTGATCAATGGCGTCTATCCGCCCGACAGCGGCAAGGTTCTTTTCGCCGGCAAAGACATCACCGGCGGGCCGCCTTATCGCGTCGCCCGTCACGGCATTGCCCGCGCCCACCAGATTGTGCAGCCATTGGGCGGGCTGAGCGTGCTCGACAATTGCACGGTCGGTGCTTGCTTCGGTCGGGAAGCCCTGCCGCTAGCGCCGGCGCGCAAGGTAGCGCGCGAGGTAGTGGAAATGATCGGGCTTGGCGACCGTACGGATTTGCTGGCGGCGTCGCTCACGACCGCAGGCAAGAAGCGGCTGGAACTGGCGCGTGCCTTGTCGGCGCGCCCTCGGCTTTTGCTGCTGGACGAGGTTCTGGCCGGGCTCAATCCGACTGAAACCGAGGCGATGATCGAGACCGTGCGCAAGATTCGCGACAGCGGCATTGCGATTCTGATTATCGAGCACATCATGCGCGCCGTCATGAGCCTGTCGGACCGCATCGTCGTGCTCAATCTCGGCGCCAAGCTCGCGGAGGGCTCGCCGCAACAGGTTGCCGACAATCCCGACGTGATTGCCGCCTATCTCGGCGACTCGAAATTGCTCAACGCAGCGGAGAAGCCGGCGTGACCGATATCCTGCTGCAAGTCGAAGGCCTTGAGGCCGGTTACGGCGACGTGCAGGTGCTTTGGGGCATCTCGCTTAAGGTCAAGCGCGGCAGCATGACCACATTGCTCGGCGCCAACGGCGCCGGCAAGACCACCAGCCTGCGCGCGATCATCGGCGCCTTGCGGCCGCGCGGCGGCAAGGTCGTATTCGCCGACGAGGACGTGACCTGGCTGCCCGCCCACACCAAAGCGGCACGCGGCCTCGTGCTGGTGCCCGAGGGGCGGCAGCTGTTCGCTAACATGACCGTGGAAGAGAACCTGGAGATGGGCGCTTATTCGCACCGCGCCCGGCGGTGTTTCAATACCCAACTCGACCAGGTCTACGCTATGTTTCCGCGGCTGAAGGAGCGCCGCGACCAGAAGGCCGGGACCTTCTCCGGCGGCGAACAGCAGATGCTGGCGATCGCGCGCGGCCTGATGGCGGTGCCGGAAATCCTGATCATCGACGAGTTGTCGCTCGGTCTCGCCCCGGTCGTGGTGCAGCAGCTGGCGGAAACGCTGAAGGCGCTCAAGGCGCGGGGCGTCACCGTCCTGCTGGTCGAACAGAATTTGCATCTGGCGCTGGCGCTCAGCGATTATGCCTATGTGATTGCCGAGGGTCGCTCCTTCCTCGAGGGACCGAGCGCGGAGGTCGCCGCCAAACCGGAAATCCGTCAAGCCTACTTGGGCCTCTGATCCCCCTAGCTCGACACCTCCGCCAAGTTGTGTGCTGCGTTAAGCAGGATACCGCGGCCTACTTGCCGTTTTGGCGGTTAAATGTCAGGGTAAATCATCGAAAAACAAGCAAAATACCAGTTCCAGCAAACTGTAGCGGAGGAAAATTCGATGCGTAAATTGCTACTTGCGGCGGCTGCGATCGCTGTTATCGCGGTGCCAGGTGCCGTGATGGCGCAAGCCCCGATTGTCATCAAATTCAGCCATGTCGTGGCCAACGACACGCCGAAGGGCAAGGGCGCGCTCAAGTTCAAGGAACTTGCCGAGAAATACACCAACGGCAAGGTCAAGGTCGAAGTCTACCCGAACTCGCAACTGTTCAAGGACAAGGAAGAGATCGAAGCCTTGCAGTTGGGTTCGGTACAGATGCTGGCGCCGTCGACCGCGAAGTTCGCGCCCCTCGGCGCCAAGGAATTCGAGTCGCTCGACCTGCCCTGGTTATTCAAAGATGAAGCGGCCTACACCAAGGCCATGAAGGGCACGGTCGGCAAGTATCTGTTCAAGAAACTTGAGCCGAAGGGCATCACGGGCCTCGCTTATTGGGACAACGGCTTCCATATGGTGTCGGCCAATCGGCCGCTGTTGAATCCGGCGGATTTCCAGGGCCTGAAGATGCGGATCTCCGGCTCCAAGATCGCCGATCAGTATTTCCGCGATGTCGGCGCAATCCCGCAGATCATGGCGTTTTCGGAAGTCTACCAGGCGCTGCAGACCGGCGTGGTCGACGGCTGCGAGAATACGCCGTCGAACTATCTGACGCAGAAATTCCACGAGGTGCAGAAGCACATCACCGTCTCCTATCACGCGCATCTGCAATACGCGGTGATCGTCAACACGCAAGTTCTGGAACGGTCTGCCGCCGGATATCCGCAAGGAGCTCGACAAGGCGATGGACGAGGCGACCGACTACACCAACTCGATCGCGGTCAAGGAAAACGAAGATGCGCTGGCCGAGATCAAGAAGTCGGGCAAGACCACGCTGCACTATCTCACCGATGATCAGAAAAAGGCCTGGCAGACCGCGATGGCGCCGACCTACAAGTGGGCCAAGGGCCGCGTCGGGCAAGAAGTGCTCGATCTGCTCGCCAAAGAGCTCAACATCAAGATGTGAACAGAGGCTAGCCTTCTACAGTAAACAATAATAATCGGCCGGGAGTGTCGCGCTCCCGGCCGTATTGGTTCCAGACCGGGGGGATTCACGTGCTCAAGCGGCTCAATCGAGCGCTCGACCATTTGGAAGAGTGGCTGATCGCCACGCTGATCGCGGCGGCGACGCTGCTGATTTTCGTTGCCGTGCTGCATCGCTATGGCACCGGCATCTCGATCAACGTGTCGAAATGGGCGGACGCGCACGGCGTCCCCGTCGTCCCTTGGGTGCTGAAGGACCTCTATCTTTGGCTCGCGTCGCTCGATTTGTCCTGGGCGCAAGAGCTCTGCATCTACATGTTCATCTGGATGGCGAAGTTCGGCGCCGCCTACGGCGTGCGCACCGGCATCCATGTCGGCGTCGACGTGCTCGTCAATATGCTTCCCGCGGCGTCGCGCAAGCGGGTGATCGTCTTCAGCCTGCTCTGCGGCGCGTTGTTCACCGGCATCGTCGCCGTGTTCGGCGGCTCGTTCGTCGAGGAAATGTTCAAGACCGGCCAGCAGTCGAACGATCTCGAATGGCCGATGTGGATCGATCTATCTGACGCTGCCGCTCGGCTCCGGGCTGATGTGCTTCCGCTTCCTGCAGGTCGCCTGGTGGTTCTACTGGACCGGCGAACTGCCGCACCACGATGCAGCCCATGTCGACGGCATCGAAGCCGATGCCCTGCATCCCGCCGACATTGCCGCGCGCGAGAAGCGCGATCGTGAAAGCAGCCCGCTCGGCATCATCTTGATCCTGGCGCCGCTTTTGATCGTGGCGATCTGTGTCGCGCACGCCACCGGGCTCATTGTGCTGCCGCAGGGCATGCGCGCGGTCATCATGTTCGTCCTGCTGCTCGCGCTGATGCTGACCGGCATGCCGGTATCGATCGCGCTCGGCCTGACCGTGCTGACCTTCATGTTCACGCTGACCGACGTGCGCACGGAATCGGTGGCGCTGAAGCTGTTCACCGGCCTCGAAAGCTTCGAGATCATGGCGATCCCGTTCTTCATCCTGGCCGGCAACTTCCTCACGCATGGCGGCGTCGCGCGGCGCATGATCAGCTTCGCGACCGCCATGGTCGGGCATTGGTATGGCGGTCTGGCGCTCGCGGGCGTCCTCGCCTGCGCGCTGTTTGCGGCGGTGTCCGGTTCGTCTCCCGCGACCGTAGTCGCCATCGGCTCGGTCATTCTGCCGGCGATGGTGGCGCAGGGCTTCCCGAAGCGCTTCGGCGCCGGCGTGATCACCACGTCCGGCTCGTTGGGGATATTGATTCCGCCGTCGATCCCGATGGTGCTCTACGCGGTCGCCACCAATTCCTCGGTCGGAAAGCTGTTCATCGCCGGAATCGTCCCCGGCATTGCACTGGCGACGATGCTCGGCGCGGTCACGTTCTACCGCGCCTGGCGCAACAACTATCCGCGCATGCAGAAAGCGTCCTTCGGCGAGCGCCTGCACACGTTCCGCGAGTCGATCTGGGGCCTGCTGCTGATCGTCATCGTCATCGGCGGCATCTATTCCGGCGTATTCACGCCGACCGAAGCGGCCGCCATGAGCGCGGTCTATGCCTTCATCGTCGCGGTGTTCGTCTACAAGGACCTCAAGTTGCGCGACGTGCCGCGGGTGTTGCTGTCGGCCGCCAATTTGAGCGCGATGCTGCTCTACATCATCACCAACGCGGTGCTGTTCTCGTTCCTGCTCACTTACGAGAATATTCCGCAGCATCTGGCGGAGTGGATGACCGCCCAGGGCCTCGGCTGGGTCTCGTTCCTGCTGGTGGTCAACGTTCTGCTGCTGCTGGCCGGCAACGTGATGGAGGCATCGTCGATCATCCTGATCATGGCGCCGATTCTGTTTCCGGTCGCGATCAAGCTCGGCATCGATCCGATCCACTTCGGTATTCTGATGACGGTCAACCTGGAAGTCGGCCTGTGCCACCCGCCGGTCGGCCTGAACCTGTACGTCGCGTCGGGCATCGCCAAGATGGGCATCACCGAACTCACCGTCGCGGTCTGGCCGTGGTTGCTGGCGATGTTGGGATTCCTGGTGGTCGTGACGTATTGGCCCGACATGTCGCTGTGGCTGCCGCGTGCGCTCGGCATGATGTGAGCGAGGCGCGCGGCAACGAATGACGCAGCAATTTCCTGCGCGATTTTATGCTGAACGCGCGTACATCTACATTGCGTTGAATTAATCTCTGTCCAAACTTTAACTTGAAAAGCCGGCTCGGCACTCCACTATCAGCGGCATCAGAAATGCCATTGGAGGAATGCCATGTGGAAGACTGTTCTCGCCGGCTCGACCGCGCTTGCGATCGCCGGCGCTACGCTTGCCTACGCGCAGCAGGGTCCCGTCGGACGCGACGGCGCGCAACGTTGGCACCCGAGCGCGGAAGACATCAGCGCGTTCGGAGACGCGCGCATCGCGGCCTTGCACGCCGGGCTCAAACTGACCGCCGAGCAGGAGAAGAATTGGCCGGCGGTCGAAAGCGCGCTGCGCGATCTTGCTAAGCAGCGCTCCGAGCGCTTCGCCGCGCGCGCCAGCGCCGATCGTCCGAAGGATCCGGTCGAACGGCTGGCCTTGCGCGCCGACGTTCTCTCGCAGCGTGGTGCGACGCTCAAGAAGGTCGCCGACGCGGCCGGGCCGCTCTACAAGAGCCTGGACGAGGCGCAGAAGCACCGCTTTATCGTGCTCGCGCGGCTCGAAGGGCGTCATTTCGGCGGCGAGCGCGGCATGCACGGGCAGCGCGGCTGGATGCATCGCGGCCCCGGCGGCTTTGGGCGCGGCCCGATGGGACCTGATGGCGGCCCGCGGCCCCAGTGAATTGCTGCAACGGGAAGTCGGGCGGCAGCCGAAGCGCTCTCTCTGACGCATGAAGCTGCCGTCTCTCGAAGCCGCCGGGTGCGCCCCGGCGGCTTTTTGTCGACTTGCTTTGAGGACGCGGGGCGGCTGGACACTCCGTCCCGCCTTTGCTAAGCGAACCTCGCATGGCGGGATCCCCCGCTGATGCAATCCGGGCGCATAGCTCAGTTGGTAGAGCAGCTGACTCTTAATCAGCGGGTCCCAGGTTCGAGCCCTGGTGCGCCCACCACATCATCTCCGCGATATCACTCAACGTTTTTCACTTCTGAGTCCTCCGCCTTGGCGGTCGAGGTTTGACACTTTTCCGGAAGGTTTGACACTTTTGTTCGCCGCCTGTTCACCTCGCGCTCGAATTTCTTGGCGACGCCGCGCATCTTGGCGGTGAGATCGGCACCCTTGGCATAGTGCCGCGCCATCTCGATCGTGCGCTGACCGAGCGCGTCGGCGATGGTGCGCTCGTCGAAGCCGGCATTCGCGCAGAATTACCGCCACGGTGTGGCGCAATCCGTACAGCGTCAGGCCGGGGCCGATGGCGCCGGCGTTCGCGCAACTTGCTGCGGTAGGTGCGCCAGGACGCCCGAAACCCGCTCTCGGTCCAAGGCTTCCCTTCCGAGTTGGCGCACAGCGTAATCGCATCGTGCTTCGGCGCCGCCTCCAAAATGTCGCGCAGCGGCTTCGGCGCCGGCCAATACACCGGTTCCCCGGTCTTGCTGCGGCGCGGTGGCGATGGCGCCGTCCTTGTAGAACGTACGCGGCAGCTTGAGGCTGTCGCCCGGGCCCGAGACCGGTGAACATCATCAGGGCCAGTGCCGGCCGCATGTGGGCCGGGGCGCTTGATCAAGCACGACGTGGCGCTCGGTATCCGTCCATGGACGGTTGGCGTCCGGTGTGCCTCGTGCTCTGCGCACGTTTTGACGCCCTTGGCGGGGTTGCTCGCCAGCAAGCCGCGCTCGACTCCCCAACCGAAAGTCAGGCTCAGCACCGCTTTGACCAAATTGGCGAAGCGGACGCCCGCGCTTTGCCGCCTCATCGCGAATGCCAACGATAAGCGGCGGATCAAAGCGACCAGTGGCGTGTCGGCGATCGGTCGCAAATAGTCGAAAACGCCTTGGTATCCTCGCCGCGTGTTTGGTGCGAGATCGGTGAATGCCGCGGTGTCCTTTATATTGATCGATCAGCGACCCGAGCGTGCCGGCTTTGGCGGGGCAACGACCTTGGCGAGTTCAGCAATCCGGGCACATTCAGCGAAAAACGCCGCCCGAGCCAAGCGGGGCCTTTGTCAAATCAATCGGCGTCCGGTGCGTCGGTGATAGCAACGCATCTTGCCGTGACGGTCGACGAAGATTTGAAAGCCCTAACGCGTACGATGGTCATGGCCAGCGAGCCTCTTGAGGATCGGCTGCGGAATCTTCGCTCCGTTGGCTTTGAGTGTGTCGAGCCACGTGTCGAGGTCATTGCGAACGTCAAACCGTAGATCGCCGTTCGGAAATCTGACCGGCGCCACCGGGCACTCCGCCTCAAACCGCTTCAATGAGCGGCCGCAGTGTTCCGCCGCCTCACGTTTAGACAGCATGCGTTTGGAAATGACCGTCAGGTTCACGGTAGCCGTTGACATCACGCGCCTCGGATTACCTTAAATCCCCAAGTTAGTTGGACACATGTTTAATCGCGAATTCAGACGACGATTGTACAATGATATCGTCGCTATGCTTTTGTATTATCGTGTGAATTATCGTGCTGTTCTGGTTCCGGTCCATTGTGGTGTGTGAGAGGTTAGAATCTGGCCGAGAAATTTGGTTTTTGGTTGGCGCTTTTGTCCGTGCGATTGAGGCTTTGTGCGACATGGCTGCCCTCCAATACACTTATAGTGACCTCGCCTTGTACCGCGGTGCCGGCGGATTGGCGGTTTGCAACTTGTTGCAGATGCAATGGATGGGGAGGGTGGGTAATGTCCTCGCCGACAGACATACGGCGCAATGTGAAGTACTGCCTCGAATACTTTCACGAGGCAAGCCGGCAATTGAAAGATTTAAGTGACGCACTAGGTGTCAATCCGTCCACCATTAATCGTTGGATGAATTTGAAATCCACACCATACAGATCGGAAATTTCAAGACTTGGACGACTGGTGCACGTCAAGTT
The DNA here is from genome assembly GCA_963772235.1 of uncultured Alphaproteobacteria bacterium. Taxonomy (GTDB): domain Bacteria; phylum Pseudomonadota; class Alphaproteobacteria; order Rhizobiales; family Xanthobacteraceae; genus Pseudolabrys. The sequence goes on along the minus strand of CAVYWI010000013.1, from coordinate 7,551 downwards.
AGAATGGTTTTATCTCCCCCACGACAAGTTTAAGGAGGAAGTTAACAAGCTAGACCCAACACGCATTATATTCATGGATTTCTTACGAATAGAGCGCCGCATTATTCTGGGCGCCGTTGAAAAATGGAAATATCATCTCGATGAGTGTTTTGAGCGGCACGTTGGTTCCTACTACATGTACTGTAGGCTCTTGAGCCAGCCGGCGGGCGCAGCGGTTTCACTTTTGCGTATTATAGAAAGGACAGAGCTCGGAATTGCATTTGATCTTCACAACGTTGATACAAGGCAGTCGGAACCAATTGATTATTATTATCGCGGCCTGATGTTTCCTATTGCAGAATGTCTCTCGTTTTACGGCGAAGAGAAAAGTTTGAATGAACCGTTTTCCATGGTGACATCGGCAGCGCAGGTCCCGACGAAATCGATATTGGCAGGCTATTTTATTGCGGTGGGTGTCTATGAAGGCATGCGAAAAGCCTGCCGGGAACAAGGTCGCTCTTCGGTACCGCAGCAGCAAGATGCTCGACCTTGACCAAGAAAGATCCCGCCTCGGTGTCGTCAATTTCGAAAGTTTACCGAAAGAGATACAGCAACTGATTTAGAGGGGATCGAAATTTTGGCAGCAGCAGCAAAAGCCGTAGTTGGTAAGAAAATCCGTTGGGAGTAATCCCGTGAGGGTTCGAGTCCCGACGCCCGCACCAATACCGCGTCCGCGCGGCGTTTGAGCGATGGCTTGGCCAAGCCGATTGTGCCAAGGCCTAAGCCAATGGCTAGGCGGCGTTTCTATATCTAGTCAGATATGCAATCGCGGTGCGCCTGGGTTCGCCTAGGTCAAAACGCGTTCCGTCGTGAAAAAGAGCGCCGTCATCCCCCACGAAGAACTGATGCACTATACTCGTCCTGCTGCACCGCACCGTTATGGTCGGATGTTCGTACCGCTCGACGTAGTAATTCATCTCACTAATCACCGGACCACCGCGCCCTAGCCTGTCGGTTTCGAAAACTCCATCCATTTGATTCGCGATCTGCCGGCGAATCGGAACATGATCCCCTTTGATGATCGCAATCGCCTTCCTTTTCGTCCGCATGGTGTGCGATTGCTTCAAGTCGCGACGGCGGCTTGACGCTGAACTTCTGGTTCTGCGTCATCAACTGAACGTGCTTCGACAGCGCGCACCATGTCGACTGAATTTGCGCTGGGCCGACCGCACCCTGTTCGTTTGGCTCTATCGTCGCTTTCCTCGCATTCTTGATGCCATAACCATCGTCAGGCCCGAAACCGTCGTGCGTTGGCACCGATGGGCTTCGCCGCTTACTGGCGATGGAAGTCTCGTCCGCTCGGTGGCCGACCGTGGATCAGAAAAGAGGTGCGCGACCTTATCCGAAGAATGAGTTTTGAGAATCCGCTCTGGGGAGCTCCGCATATCCACGGTGAACTGCTCAAGATCGGCATCGACGTTGCCCAGTCCACGGTTTCGAAATACATGGTGCCGAGGCAAGGTCGGCCATTGCAGACTTGGAAGATCTTTCTTCGCAATCATGCGGAGGGGATTGCGTCGATTGATCTCTTTGTGGTCCCCACGGTGACGTTTGAGCAGCTATTTGGGTTCTTGGTGCTTGGCCATGGCCGACGCAGGCTCATTTGGTATGCCGTCACGGCCCATCCGACGGCCGAGTGGTTGGCGCGCCAAATCACCGAGGCGTTCCCGTGGGATACGGTGCCGAAATATCTTATTCGCGACAATGACAGAGCATTTGGCGGCGCATTCAAAGCTCGCATCCGAGCGATGGGCATTCGGGACCGACCCACGTCGTTCCGCTCGCCCTGGCAGAATGGCCATGTTGAACGCCTGATCGGGTCGATCCGGCGCGAGTGCACTGATCATCTGATCGTGTTCAACGCAGAGCACCTTCGACGAATTCTAGCGAAATACGTCGCCTATTATAATGACGTACGAACTCATGTTTCGCTCGGGAAGGACGCGCCCTACACACGCGCGATCGAGCCGTTCGGAGATGTTGTTGCACACCCAATCCTCGGTGGGCTCCATCATCGATACACGCGAATCTAGTTTCCGGAAGCGACAGCGAGGCCGTGTGACTGGCGATGAAGAATGTGCAGGCCTTTCAGGCTACCGCCATGGTCACCGGACGCGCTCGCTGACCGGCACCTTCGGGAAGACCGAGATTGCGGTGCTGCGTGCACGGCTCATAGCGCCGGATGGCATACAACTGGAATGCTCCGCATGCCGGCAAACGTCACGCTAATCCTGCTGCCTTCGCGTGCGCCAGAGCTCAACCCAGTCGAGAACATCTGGCAGTACATGCGCGCGAACTGGCTTTCCAATCGCGTCTTCGAGACCTACGACGCGATCACCGACGCCGCCTGTGAGGCTTGGCAAAAACTCACCGCTCAACCGCAAATAATCACATCAATCGGTTCGCGCGACTGGACGAACATCGGTCAGTCTCAATGACCGCTGGTATAAGTCGATAGGGGTGGAATACCAACGGCCGTCGATCTCGACGTGATAATTGGGCGCGACGCGGCAACGCTTCCAGCGCGCAAAGACGTATGGCTGGACTAGAGCTTCAGCTCGGGCAGATCGATCCAGCGTCGCTCATCGTGGCTGCGATGGCATGCATCGACGAACTGCAGGCCCTTGGCGCCCGCAAGAAGCGGCGAAGGAAATGGCGTTCCTCCGGCGACATCCCTCAGGAAGGCCTCCCAGCCGCAGCGATAGCTGTTCTTGTAGACTTCCACGTCGGGCATGCGCTGCCATTGAGCATCGAAGTCGTGGTTTTGACGCACGTCGACATTCCAGATCGGCTTCGGCGTGGCGGTCAGCGGTTGCATGTAGCAATCGTGCAATGTGACAACAGCCGAGCCTGTGGTCCCGTCGATCTGCAGCGTCAGCATATCGTCGCGCTTTACGCGCGAGGCCCAAGAACTGTCGATTTGCACGAGCACATCGTCGTCCAGTTCGACGATCACCATGACCTCATCCTCGACATCGGTGCGATACGGGTTGCCGGCCTCGTCCCGGCGCTTGACTATGCGTGTCGCCTTCCGGCAGGAGACGGCGCGCATGGAGCCGACCAGCCCTTCCAGAATGTAGCGCCAATGGGGGAACATATCGAGGATAAGACCGCCGCCCTCGGCCTTCTTGTAATTCCAGCTCGAACGCTGCGATGGATAGAACTCACCATCAAAGACCCACCAGCCGAAGGTAAGCCGGGCCGACAGGATCTTGCCGAAGAATACCTGATTTTCCAAAGTTCCGAAGTTTCTGGTAAGCCGTAGAAAACCTTGTCCTGCACGACGCCGTTCTTCAACCGGGCCGCCGCCGCTTCCCGGGCAAGAGCGAGCGCGTCCTCGAGTGATCCTGCGATGGGTTTTTCGAGGTAAATGTGCTTTCCGGCTGCGATCGCCTCGCGAGCCCGTTCCACGCGCCCTGCCGTCGCCGCGACATCGAAATAGATCTCGACCGTCGGGTCTGCCAGAACGGCCTGCGGGTCCACGCTACATTCCAGGCCGCCATGGTCCTGTGAAAGCCGCTTGAGCTTTTCGGGGTTGCGCCCGAGGAGAACCGGCTCGGGAACGAGCCGGTCACCACCAGCAAGTGGCAGGCCGCCTTCGGACCTTACCGCCAGAATGGAATTGACGAGATGCTGGTTCGCTCCAAGGCGCCCTGTGACGCCGTTCATCGCTATACGGACGGCTCGTATCGCCATACTATCCTCTTGATCTTGCCATTCAGGAGTGGGCCAGCGACTTTTCCGCCGCGACGAAAGCTTCGGCCACTTCCGCGCCTCGCGTGAACCACACGTCGGGGAACTGGCGATCCCAACCAAGGTCCGCAGCATCGCAATGCGCGAGGGGCGGCCACTGACCTGCGGATGCATGACGACGTTGACCAGCCCACCGGTCCTGTAGATTTCCCGGAATTCATCCAGCCAGATTTCCAGAATATGACTGTTGGTCATGATGGGGCGCGGGTTGCGGATTGAAAAAAGGGCATAAGGCGAGTTGTCGATCGACCAATGCCAGGGCAGTTCTACCGGGCCGGCTGAGCCGTCCGCTAGGACGTGCCGGTAAGGCACGATACCGTCCATCAGTGTGGAATTGTACTGAAAGCCCTTTTCCGAGAGAAGGCGGATCATGTTGGTGCTGGATTCACCCGCGGGTGAGCGAAATCCCTTCGGCTCTATACCGCCAATCTTCAGAAGCGCCGCCAGCCCTTTGTCGAGAGCTTCTTCTTCCAGATCTGGGAATTTCGGATCGATCCATTCGTGCAGATAGCCGTGATGACCGACCTCGTGCCCGTCCGCCAGTATCCGCTCGATGGCCTGCGGATAGCGCTCGGCCGTCCACCCGGGAACGAAGAAAGTCGCCGGTGTTTCTTCCTCCTGCATGAGGTCCAGGACCTTGTGGACGCCGACCCGTCCTCCGTAGACGCCCTGGCTAAGAATTCCAGGTCGACACGCGTTCTCAGGATCCCGTGAGAACCAGAGCGTTTCCCCATCGAAGTCGAAGGTAAGCATGACGGCGCAGCGCATTCCTGCAGGCCAAGGAAACGGCTTGTCCATCCGTGAGAAAGGACGCTCGACAATCGGATCGGGCGGAATTGGTATGTCGGGATGCATAATCGTCACTCCTCATCGATCCTAAAGGCCACATAAGGGTAAGTGCAGGGCGGGCCATCTGCCACGTGCATGACCCCGTCGTTGAGGTCGATCAGTACGGCACCGGCGGTCATCGTGCGCTTGGCTGGAGGCGTTGCCTCGTTGGGATGCCTGCAGATCGCATTCGGCGCACCGAAATGGTCACTGGTCGCCTCTTTCATGTTTTCCAGGCTGATCGAATTGGCGTTGCGCAGGAGCAGGCGGCGTAACCGCGATGCGCGATAAAGCGTACTCGGCGCAATCTTCTCCATCTGTGATTTACCGTGCCCGGGCGCCACGAAGTGATTCGAATGCGTGATAATCCCTTCTTCGGGCCTCAGATAGGCCACCTGGTCGGGACTTGTTTCCAGATCGATGATCTCTCCATCGGAGTGGCCGATCACGAAGTCGGCCGAACAGGTACGTCGCGTTTCCAGGATGGGGCGTAGCGCGCTTTCATACAGCCGGCGGCGTCAAGCACCTCACGGCAGCGCATATGAAATGGCTTTTCGAATGGATATTTGCCGTCATGGCTTGAGGCGAGGCCGTTCTCGATAAGGCCTATGCCGCGATCGTTGATGCCCATCTTGCCGCCGAACGATTCCCGCTTCGGTCAGGCAGATGAAACTTGGCTGCGATGTCCGGCGAACCCGCAGAAGGAAATTGCGGCCGTGTACGCCTTCAAGCCAATCCCAGTTCTGGCCGAACCAGGTATGGCCGTCGGCAGTTATCTCGGGCATCAGCGCAAAGGTCGTGCAGCCATCCGGGCCGACCGAAAGCAATTCGGCCCGTGCCAGTTCCTTGCGGATCGCATCCTTGCCGAAAAGCGTGAAGGCAATCTCGTAACGGGCGTTGAGGACCGCGATAGCCGCTCTCTCCAGCCCGGAAGCTTCGGCGATGCCGCGCATTTCCTCGGCATACACTTCGTTCTGGTTCTGCATCGCGCGGAACCATTCCTCTCCTTCGGAGAGTGCGTCATCGGGGCTGAGACCAGACGCTTCGAAGCGGCGCAGATAGGTCTCCAGGTTGTCGGCGATCTGTTTGGCAAACCGCGCGCCATGCAGGCGGCCTCGCTCGACCGGATCTTCGCCAACCGTTAGCGACGGGATTGCATTCATGATGTTAGAGAACCTCGTACTTGACGCGGCGGCAGGCTCGCCGGATGCTTGGCCTCGAAGGCATTGATTATGCTGATCGCTCTGGCGGGTTCTGCCGATATTCGCAGTCTCCAATTCGGGATTTCGTCTGGTCATGATGGGCGGCCGGGCCCGCGCCGCCCTCGCGTCAGGACATGACGGCATAGAACCTCCATGAGCTCCATGACCAGCCGATGATAGTGTTCGTCGAGCCTTGTCTCGGGCGTCCGGGGGCGTGGCAAGTCGATGTCGTAGACCCTGTGAACCCGGCCAGGCCGCGCGCTCATCAGGACCACCCGATCTGATAGAAGAACGGCCTCGCCAAGGCTGTGGGTCACGAAGAGCACGGTCTTGCGATAGCGTTGCCATACACGCAACAGCTCAAAGGCCATGCGGTCGCGCGTGATCTCGTCAAGGGCTGCAAACGGCTCATCCATCAGAAGCAGCGCCGGATCAAGCGCTAAGGCGCGAGCCAGGGCGGCACGCTGCTGCATGCCGCCGGAGAGCTGATGGGCGAACTTGTCGGCGAAGCCGCCCAGGCCGACGAGATCGACGAGATCCTCCACCTTGGGAGTGTTCGGCGACACCATGCTGCCGCGGCCGGAGACCAGCGTGCGGAGCAGGTTTATGTTCTTCTTGACGGTGAGCCACGGCATTAGGTTGGCCTGTTGGAAGACGAGGCCTAGCCGTCCTGATCTTCTCAGTTCGGAAGGGGAGGTGCCGCCAATCATCACCGAGCCTCGCGTCGGCGGCATCAGGTCTGACACCACCTTTAGAAGCGTGCTCTTCCCGCAGCCCGAGGTCCTATGAGCGAGACGAACTCGCCATCTCCTATCTCCAGATTGATGCCTTCGAGTGCGGTAACAGCTTCCGGTCCGCCATAACCATAGACCACGTCAATATTGGTAATGGAGATGCCGGAATCGTGAATGCTTGCCGTCGACGGTGTGTCCTTCGCGTTGAGAGGACGTTCTACAGCCATTGACATTTCAGACGGCACTGTCTGGTCGCCGCCCGCACGCCTCTTCCAGGAGAGCTTCGCTTCGATGACCGACATGAGCCAGAAAAACACCGTCCCAATCACCGCCAGTAATATGATCGCGGCAAAGGAGCGGGCCGTGTTGAAGTTGAAGCTGCCCGAGAGGACGAGATAGCCCAGGCCGTTCGAGGCAGCGAGATATTCGGCCACGATCGCCCCGAGCACAGAGAGAGTGGTCGCAATTCGCAGACCGGCAAAGATGTAAGGCATCGCATAGGGAGGCGGAGTTGAAGAAAGACCTGCCGCTCGTTGGCCGCGACCGAACGGAACACGTCGTGCAATCCCTTGTCGACCTCCTTGAAGCCGGTCATGGTATTGATAATGATAGGAAAGAAGGTGATCGATACTACGACCAACAACTTGGAACTGAATCCGGCACCTACCCAGACGAGGATTAAAGGCGCTATTGCCAGCTTCGGCACGCTCTGCAAGCCCACGAAGATCGGCATGATCAGCCGCTCCGCCACCGGAAAGCGGATCATCAGAGCCGATAAAGTCAGCGCGAAAATCACCGCCACAAGGTAACCGGAGAGAATGCTGCCAAGCGTCGCCATGGTATGCATCTGGATCAATGGCCACTCGCGATACATCAGCGTGATGATCTCGCTTGGCGTCGGCAGCAGGAAGCGTGGTACGTTGAAGAAACGCACAACTCGAATTCCCAAAAGGCGATCAGTATGATCACCACGATCAGCGATCCATACCGGTTAA
>CAVYWI010000012.1:0-135305 GCA_963772235.1 uncultured Alphaproteobacteria bacterium | reverse complement strand
CCGGCGCTCATCCTGGCGCCGAACAAGACGCTGGCGGCGCAGCTCTACGGCGAGTTCAAGTCGTTCTTCCCCGACAACGCGGTGGAATATTTCGTCTCCTATTACGACTACTACCAGCCGGAAGCCTACGTCCCGCGCACCGACACCTATATCGAGAAGGAATCCTCGATCAACGAGCAGATCGACCGCATGCGCCACTCGGCCACGCGCGCGCTGCTCGAACGCGACGACGTCATCATCGTCGCCTCGGTGTCCTGCATCTACGGCATCGGCTCGGTGGAAACCTATTCGGCGATGACCTTCACGCTCAAGCAGGGCGGCAAGATCGACCAGCGCCAGCTGCTCGCCGACCTGGTGGCGCTGCAATACAAGCGCACGCAGGCCGATTTCTTCCGCGGCTCGTTCCGCGTGCGCGGCGACACCGTCGACATCTTCCCGGCGCACTACGAGGACCGCGCCTGGCGCGTCCATCTGTTCGGCGACGAGATCGAGAAGATCGAGGAGTTCGATCCGCTCACCGGGCAAAAGACCGACGAGCTGGAATTCGTCAAGATCTACGCCAATTCGCACTACGTCACGCCGCGCCCGACGCTGATCCAGGCGATGACCGTCGATCAAGGACGAGCTGCGGGCGCGCCTCGACCAGCTCAACGCCGCCGGCCGCCTGCTCGAAGCGCAGCGGCTCGAGCAGCGCACCATCTTCGATCTGGAGATGATGGAGGCCACCGGCTCCTGCGCCGGCATCGAGAACTATTCGCGCTATCTCACCGGCCGCAAGCCCGGGCGAGCCGCCGCCGACGCTGTTCGAATACGTGCCCGACAACGCGCTGGTGTTCGCCGACGAAAGCCACGTCACCATCCCGCAGCTCGGCGGCATGTTCCGCGGCGACTTCCGCCGCAAGGCGACGCTGGCCGAATACGGCTTCCGCCTGCCCTCCTGCATGGACAACCGGCCGCTGCGCTTCGAGGAATGGGACGCCATGCGGCCGCAGACCGTGGCGGTCTCGGCGACGCCCGGCCCCTGGGAAATGAACGAGGCGCGGCGGCGTCTTCGTCGAGCAGGTGATCCGCCCGACCGGCCTGATCGATCCGCCGGTCGAGATCCGCCCGGCGCGCACGCAGGTCGACGACCTGGTCGGCGAGGTGCGGCAGGTGGCGCAGAAAGGCTACCGCGCGCTGGTCACCGTGCTGACCAAGCGCATGGCCGAGGACCTCACCGAATATCTGCACGAGCAGGGCATCCGCGTGCGCTACATGCATTCCGACATCGACACGCTGGAGCGCATCGAGATCATCCGCGACCTGCGGCTCGGCGCCTTCGACGCGCTGGTCGGCATCAACCTGCTGCGCGAGGGCCTCGACATTCCGGAATGCGCGCTGGTCGCCATTCTCGACGCCGACAAGGAAGGCTTCCTGCGCAGCGAGACGTCGCTGATCCAGACCATCGGCCGCGCCGCGCGCAACGTCGACGGCAACGTCATCCTCTATGCCGACCAGGTCACCGGCTCGATGCAGCGCGCCATCGAGGAGACCAACCGCCGGCGCGAGAAGCAGGTCGAGTACAACACCGCGAACGGCATCACGCCGGAGAGCATCAAGCGCTCGATCCACGACATCATGGACAGCGTGTACGAGCGCGACCACGTGCTGATCGCGACCGGCGGCGCGGCGAAGGCGAATTCGCCGACGCCGCCACCATCGGGCACAATCTCGAGGCGGTGATCGCCGACCTGGAGAAGCGCATGCGCGAGGCCGCCGCCGATCTCGACTTCGAGCAGGCCGCGCGCCTGCGCGACGAGATCAAGCGCCTGCGGCAGACCGAGCTGGCCGTGGTCGACGATCCGACCGCGCGCAACATCATGGTCGCGCAGGACCCCAAGCTGCGGCGGGCTGTAAACCGCCCGCACAAACCCGGCCTCGACGAAATGGGCATCGCGCTCGGCCACGAGGTGAAGCCGTCGCGCGCCGTCTCGCCGCGCAGCAAGCTCGGCCGCCCCGGCATGCGCGGCGGCTTCAAGCGGAGGTAATCGCGGCCGCGCCGTCTTGACCCCGCGCCGGCGATCGGTTGAGTCTGGCCCGGGGACGGACGGGCGGCGCGAATCGCGGCCCGCCGCGAGAGTCGGGGCTTCCAGATGTTCACTGTCGGGCAGGTGCTGCGCTGGGCCGGCGCCGTGGTTGTCGGCTTGATCGCCTATGTCGCCGCCTTCGCCGTCGGCTTTTTCATGTGGCAAGCGTATGGCGGCGGTCTTGCCGGCGCGTCGCGGTGGATCCTGGCGGTGGCGACGTTTTGCGCCGTGCTGGCCGGCGCTTTCACCGCCGCGCGCGACAACCGGAAGACGGCGGCGCTGGCGCTGTGGGCGCTGGCCTTGCTGTTTCCCATCGTCTTGATGATCAAGAACATCCTCGAAGATCATTTCACGACCATGAATCTGTTCGAAATCGCCGGCACCCTGATCGGCGGCCTGCCCGCCTATTACGCGGTGCGCATCGCGCCGCTGGGCGCGCTGAAGACCGAGGACTGAACGGGCGGCGGGACGCCGGTGCAAAGCTGACTCATGTCCGACATCGGCATCCTCAACGACCCCTGGAGCATCGCCTTCGTGCTGCTGATCCTGGGCGCGCCCGGCCTGCCGATCGGCGGCGTGATCGGCGCGCTGGTGTGGCGCCGCCACCGCATCGTCGGCGCGCTGCTCGGCGCCCTCCTCGGTTTTGCGCTGTGGCTCGCCGGGTGGATGTGGTGGAACGATGTGATTTGAGGGACAGCCTCGGAATCGCGGCTTAGCGGCTCGGCGAGCCGGGGATGCGGGATGGATTTAAAATGCGCAGCCGGCAGCCACTTTTCATAATCAGCACGGGCGCTTCACCCCGGTTTCTTCTCAACTCCTGCCTTTGCCCCTTCACCGATTGTCACGGGTTCCTGGTGCGAATTGAAGAGCCTGCCCACTTGCTGTGATCTAGTAGCTTCGTTTTCATCTTCCTGCCACGGCCAAACCAGAGGCAGGAGGCCGTCGATAGGATTGGAAGTCTCGATGCTGTCCAGAATGACGTACTAACGATCGCTTTTGGTGTCGTATTTATGCTTGGTCCCGATTGCTTCCGCCGCACGGCGCGCATCTGCGTTGAGTTGACGTGTCACGGCATAGGTGAGACCGCCCGCTGCGGTTGGGATCGAGAACGCCTTGATAGCCTTACCATTCGAAACTTCGTCGCGAAGCTTAAGGATGCGCGCCGACAGATCCTCAAGAGCCGCACTCGAAAAATCATATAGGTCGATCACGACGGCAGCGATCCGTGGATCGGCATTCTTAAGCTCGGAAAGTAGCTCTGATACTATTGGAATTTGGAGGCGCTCCAAGATTCCGAGCGGCCTCTCGGCCTTGATGCCAACATCAGCCGCAGTCATGTAATCGTCTACAACGGTAGCAAAGTCGCGCTCCAGCACCAGGATGTCGGCATCGGCCGGGAGCACGAGCTTGGACTTAATATGGAAGCCGAGATAATTGTACTCGCTGTCAGAGACTACATTTTCGAAGGCTTCCGATCGGCTCTTGAGGTAAAATATCATTTCTATTGGAGTTGGCAGCAGCCTCGCCACGCAATCGAGAACGCCGATATCCCAGATTACTGGTGCAATCTGCGCGCGACGCTCAAGCAAGATTCTTGAGAGCACGGTTGAAGCCGGGAACAGATCGCTCAAGACCACGATAGGAAAAAGGCGCGGCAACGATGTGAAGGTCAGCACCTTCCCATCTTTGGTGAGGCAGTCGGCACCGGCTCGAATGAGTTCTGCACATTTTAGCGCCTGTCGGTACGGAGCCTGGATCGCACCCTCAAAATCCGTTTTCAGCGCTTCGGTGTCCCCGGCTCGCGCCTTAAGCGTGACACGCTTAGACTTCGCCTGCACTACGAGCACGAACTCGCCATAGACGACAAGCACGTCCATTTCGCCTGCGAATTCTTTCGCACTCTGCCGGACCTTCACATTTTCATAGACGTTTTCCGCTCCGAACACGGACCGAAAGATGTGAGTTGCTGTTTTTTCTAGGAAAGCTCCGCGGTGGTCTGCCTCTGTATTGGCGTAGGCCTTATCGGCCATCATCCAATAGAACGGACTTTCATAGATCGTTTCAAAGAGACGGTACTGGTTTGGTACATACAAATACTCGCCGAGATCGATAATCGGCGCGATCGAAACTACGTTGATCGCGAACGGATCGGTGAAGCTCGCGTTTGCGCCGGTAATGGGCGTTGCAAACTTCGCGAAGAATGAGTCCGCCTTCTGCCCAAACCTCTTGCGAATATCGATCTTCGAAATAAGAAGACTATTTGTTAATTCACCATGGCTAAATGCATGGCCATTGCTACGCATATAATCAACATCGGTCATTTGCCGGAAAATACGATCGACGATGAACTGGGCGATGTCGATCATCGGTCGGATAGACAGGCCGATGTTCTGAAGAAGCCAAGTACCGTCATCGCGATAACGGAGACGGCTGAACCTCGCGAACTGGTGGAGATAGAAGCTGTCTGCTCCATAGTAGATCGCTTCGCGGGCCCTTGGGCCGATCGAGTCAGGGCTCTCTACGAATCTGTTCGCCTCGTGGTCAAATACGGTCGCGCCCTCCGCCAACACACGATCATGTAACTCTCGCAAGAGCTGGTCGGCGTGGGCGGCAAACGTACCATTACCGACGTGAACCGAATAAGTGCGGTCGCTCTGCGACTGAACCGTAAGACCGAGCAAAAGCATGAGCTCGTTCTTATTGAGTTTGGAAGTGGACCACCGTACCTCTGGAGCGTCCGCTACTCTCCCCTCCTTGAGATCGATGGTGACCACCCAATCGCGGTACACAATCGCAGAAATCTCGTGCAGCGCGCCATCGCTTTGCGCAAGTGTCCGGAGATCCTTGAAAATCTCCTCAAATGATCTTGGCGGCGGCCTTTCGGGCTTCGCTTCTTTCTGCTCCATGCCATTTTCCTTCGCAAATTCCTTCGCAAAGCGACTCCCGACCGTTTTTTGCAATGCTAAACCGCAGGATGTTCTGTACCAAGAAAGCAATCGACTTGTGGGCGCCCGCTATCTACGCGAACTTGCCGGGTGCGAGCACTCACACTTTGCCCTTGACTTTATTCCTATAGGAATATATACATATTTCATCCCATCCACCCGAGGGCGTTGTCATGAGACGTCATTGCAGCGGGGTGGGATGCGGCGCCTGCGGGCGGGGCTCGTAACCCCGCTCCCGGGAGGCCTCGGGTCGCCGTCCGTCCTCACTACGGGGGACTGCCTTCAATGGCTGGACGCGGCGCGGACGAAGGCGGGCGAAAGCCCGCCGGATCGGGTCGAGCCAAAAGCCGCCCGGGTCCGCGCCCGGAAGCACGGCCCCGGGGACAGAAATCGCCGTTGTGGAGCGCCGAGAGGCGCCCGCGCTTCGCGAGAAGCGCGGCACGGACGGAAGACGGCAGCGCCTCGCGGCGCTCCACCCCCTCTTTTTGAAAGAGGGACCGGACGACAGGCGACCCCGGCGCCTCGACAAAGAATTCGGGCGATGAGGCGCGCGCGTGACCCCGAAAAGTGGGAACCGGTTTTCGGACAAGGTCACGCGCAAACAAAAATGGCTGTTTGAAAACAGGCGCGCGCCGGCGGCCGCATGAAAAGTGTTGCCGAAGCCGGAAAAGTGTCGATATAGAGCGTTCCCAAATTCGGTCCCGCCGGGGGCGGCTGAGCCAGCTTTGGAAGTGCTGTCATGACGCCGTCCGCCCGCATTTGCCTCCGTAGCCTCGCGCTCGCCCTCGCCGCCCTGGCGCTGGCGGCTTGCGAAACCACCGGCGCGGGCGTCAAACCGGAAGCCGCCAAGGCGCCGGAGCCGCCGATGACGCATACGCGCGCCGCCGAGCAATGCTGGATGTCGACCGAAAAGGGCGCCGCCAGCATGTCGCTCGACAAGCGCGCCGACCTGGTCGACAAATGCATCGAGCAGAAGATGAAGGGCGGCTCGGCCAGCGCGGAGCCGGCGCCCGAGGCCAAAAAGAAAAAGCCCGCGGTCGCCGCCGGCGAAAAAGACAAAAAAGACAAGAAACCGGCGGACGCCGACGCGCCCGGCAAGAAGCCCTAAGCGGCGGGACAAGTCGGCCGCCTCCCCTTGCGGCGCGCCTGCGGCCGTATCACCATCCGCCTCCCAAGCCGCTCAGGAGGTCGTCATGGCGAAGGGTCAGATGCGCGTTCCCAAGGAAAAGAAGAAACCGAAGGCCGAGAAGGACAAGCCGAAGCAGCTGTCCGCCTACAAGCTGTCGCAGATGCAAGGTGCGTCGGGCAGCAGCCCGTACAGCAACCCGCCGGGCAAGAAGTAGCGTCTATTTCGGCACGCCGCCGGTTTTCTTGTCGGCTGCGGGGAGCTTCTTCGCGTCGGCGGCCATTTCCAGGCAGGTGAGCAGCTCGACATAGCTTGGAAAGCCGCCGAGCTTGGACAACGATATGCAGCGTGCCTGCTCGGCCGGCGTGAACCGCGTCCACTGCTGTTCCAGCTTGGCGCGCGCGTCGCGTTCGTCCTTCTTGCAGACGGCCTCATTGCGGTTGACCGCGGCCGCGGCGCTCGCCGCAGTGTGGCAACTCCGATCGGTATCGAGCCTGGGGATCTGGTTCGCCGCCAGCACCAGATAGGACCCGGTCAGGATGACCGGCAGAAACGCGGGCATGGTGATTCTCCCGTTTCGTCGCCCAATTCAACGCGTCGCCCAAGACCAGGTTGCATTCTAGCCCTTTCCGGCCCCGGATTCATGGCCCTTGGCCATGAACCTTTTGCCCGCCCCGCCCGACTTAAGGGGGACAACGGAAGGGGATTGCCGTGGCCAAACGTTTTCTGTTCGCCTCTATCGCGTTCGTCGGCCTGATTTTTCCGGCCGCCTTCGTGCTCGCGCTGCTGGTCGCGCCGGCACAGCCCGCTCCGCTGGAGCAATCGGGCTGCGACCGCGGTCTGGCCGACGCCTATGCCAATGTGAGCGTCCTGCAGACGCGCATGAAAACGGCGCACGGCGCCGACGCCTGCAACGCCACCCGGCTCTATTTCCTCGAAGTCGTGAAGGCGCGCGCCATCACCGCGCAGTGCAAGAGCGGGCCGGAGCGCGAGCGGGAACTCGGCCGGCTCGATGCCGATGTAGAAACGATCAACAGCACGATCGCGGCGCGTTGCAGCTGAATTGGGCAGCGGACCGCAAAATACCGGTCGCTGAATTCATACCTTCGCCAAAGTTCCATGCGACAGGGCAACCAATGCTTAACCGGTTTGCGCCGACCTTCGCGCGGCGAAAACCGCCAGGCAGGTCGGGGGAGACATTCAGGATGCGTTCGGGCGCGATCATCTGCGTTGCATGGGTAGCGATCGCGTGCGGATTCGTTGCAACGCCCGCCGCCGCACAAGATGCGCCCGCCGCAGCGTTCGACACGCTCGCGCCGCCGGAAAATCCTGTCGTCGCACCCGATCCGCAAGCCGAAACGCCGCTCACGCCCGAAGAAGCCGACGCGCTCGGCAATGCGCTGGTGTTCGATCCCAAGAATCTGGCGGATGCCAAACCGGCCAAGGCGCCGCGCCTGCCCAGTCTGACTAACCCCGACAAATTCGACATCAGCCGCAACGGCAAGCCGGACGGCTCCAGCACGCTGGTGGTCAAGCAGCCGCTGACGACGAGCGAATGGGATGCCAAGGTCGGCGCCGACGTCAATCTCGCGCCGGCGCCGTCGGACATCGATCAGCCGAGCAAGCCGTTGCCGGTGACCTCCGCCGCCCAGGACTCCGGCGTCGCCTGGGCTTCGGTCGGCGTGCCCAACCTCGCCACCGTCGACGCGCGCGTCGATCCCAACAACGATCAGGGCAAAGTCGGCACCACGTTCAAGCACTCGATTCCGGTCGCCGGCAGATTTTCGCTGACGCTGCAGGACAGCTATTCGGTCACCCAAAGCGTCGGCGCGCCGACCACCGCGCCCTCCCCCGTGCCGCTGATGGCGGCGCCGGTCGCCACGACGGCGCCCGCGATGACGCCGCAGATTTGGGGCAACCAGTCGACCGTCAAATTCGACGTCCTGACCACCGGCACCACGTTCGGCGCCGGCATCGTCACCGCCAGCAACGATCCGGTCACCCACAACACGCTGAGCGCCGACCAGAAGCTGTACGGCCCGCTGCACGTGACCACGGCGCTGACCGATGTCGGCCAGCCGACCGTCAACAAGCGCATTACCGCCGGCCTCAAGTTCAACTGGTAGCGCTCGGGCCGCCTGTGCAGCGCCCCGAAGCCGCCCCCGCCCCGCCCAACGGCCGCCCCAGTTCCATGCGGCAATCCACTTCGACGGGGGGCGTCAGCGCAACGATTTGCGCCTGTGGAGAGGTGAAGCATGACGGCCATCAGACCCGAGCGGCTCGCTGCGGACCAAAGTGGCTCCGAGAAGACCGGCCCGGAGAAATACGCTCCGAACCGCGGCGTCACGGAAAAACTCGGCGAGATTGACCAGGCGACGGCGGCGTCGTTCGAGGGCGAGATCCGTGAATTCGTCCGGCGCGACGTTGCGACCTTGCGCCGGCAACGCGGCGAGGTGGATTCAGGCGCCGATCCTGCCGCCGAACATCTGAACGCGCTGATCCGTCGTGTCGCCGGCGCGTCGATGGAGGAAATCGACCGCGTCATTCTCGAACTGCAGGGCGTGCGCGACATGCTGCGCAGCGAGGGCGAACGCGTCAGCCGCGAACTCTCCAGCTACGCCAGCTTGAGCCATGCGTCGATGACCGCGATGAAGGTCATCGGCGACAGCCTCAAGCAATGGAAAGAAGCACCGATCAACCAAAGCCGGCGCAGCGCGAGCTGATCCTTTGCCAATGCTTTGCCGTCGCCGGATGTTTTCGGCGACGGCCGCGACTCACGACGCGATCTCGGCGACCACGATGCGCGTCGCCGGCTCGACCAGAAAAACCTTGTTCTTGGTTTTTACATAACCCAACTGCTGCACGCCGCGGATGCCGCGCACGCTTTCTGGCAGCGGATGCGTTTCGTTTAGGGCCTGGTTGACGTTCAATTCGCTCGCCGGCGCGAGTCCGCTGGCATCTTCGGCCGCAGGCATCTTGTCCGCCATCGCCGCCAGATAGATGCGATGGCGATCCTGGTCGCTCAGCGGAATCGGCAGCGCCATGATCGGCACCCGATCAAGCGTGTCATTCCG
Source organism: uncultured Alphaproteobacteria bacterium (assembly GCA_963772235.1). GTDB lineage: Bacteria > Pseudomonadota > Alphaproteobacteria > Rhizobiales > Xanthobacteraceae > Pseudolabrys. The sequence continues at coordinate 126,094 of CAVYWI010000012.1, read as the reverse complement.
CTCAGAGAATTTGGCCGGCATGGTTTGCCCGGTCGCACCGATCGGCGCCGGCGGCGTCACGGTCGGCGAAGCGGCGCCGGTGGTGACATTGGCATTGGCATCGGCACTTTGGGGTCCCAGCGCCGGCTCACTGGAATCCGGCGCGGTGATGGCGGCGTGGACTTGCGCGGGCGTCGGGATCGGGCGCGGCTGCGAGTTGGTCGGGACCTTTTCGTCGAAGCCGCGATTGATCTGCCCAGTATTGGGGACGAATCCGGGGTCCAGGGCGGAAACGTTATTGCCGGCAAAGGCGGCCGCGCGTGTCGTTGGCATGGCAAAAGTTGCACCGGCAATAAGCGCTGCGGCGATCAATGCAACTTGTTGGGGGTGTCTCATCGGGGGTGCCTCCTTCGGGCTACCCGTGGCAACGACCGAGCACCCCGGCGGGTTGCATGAATTCGGTGGGAAACTCCGGCAATTGCTCGCATGGCCTGTGGATTACCGGGACTGCGGAACCGGGCACCGCCGCGCGTCGCTGGCGACGCCTAGAGTGCGGGCGTTCGAAAGCGGCCCACGTCGCATGCGGCCGCCGCGAGTCGAGACTGCTGCGGCAGGCGACACAAGCGGCCTCGTCTTCGGGCAATCCTCCCACAAACTCGGCCCCGCCCATCGCGGGGTCATTTTGCAAGACGAGCGGACGGCTTCTCAGTCAGTTGGCGGGCGCTTTGCGCGGCAGCGGATAGTCTTCGCTCTCGTACAGCCGGCGAATGCCGTTGCCGTCGAAACGCTTTTCCTCGACCTCGAGATAGGCCCCGAGCAACAGTTCAGGCGGCAATTCCTCGATAGCGAAACGAATGGCCTCCGCCGCGGTCGGAAAACGCTTGTAGCCGATCGGGCGGCGTGACTTGCGGCTACGGCTGGGAAACAGCTCGGACGGGGCCCGATAGTTGATCATCGACATAAATACTAACTCCTTAAGCTCTAATATGGCCCCGAAAGCGCCAAAAATCCAGCGTCTGCGGCCCCGCACGCGGCTAACCGACCAGCTAAGGTAAATCGATTTCACACAATGAAACGGCCCGGCGGTGAAGCGCCGGGCCGCTGTTTAATTTTGTTCATCCCAAGTGGATGAAATTTTAGTCGTCGAAATCCGCCACAACCTCACTGGTGGCCGGATCGACCAGGACGACGTGGTCGTTCACCTGCATATACCTGTAGCGCCGGATCGCTGGAACCTCGACCGCGACCTCGCGCGGCACCTCATAGAGCCGCACACCTTCCGGCACCCGAGTACCGACACGATATTCGACCGTCGGCGGTACCGCTCGCACCGGCTCACGCACGATCGTGCGATAGATGGTTCGCCGCTGCACCGGCGTAAGCGCGAGCGGCTGAGTAGTCACGATGGTCTGCGTCTCCACGGGCTCACGCGTGATGACCGTGGTCTGCGCGCTCGCGCTGCCGACGCCGGCGAGCAACGCGGCCGCGATCGCGGCATGGCGAAAATGTGTCATCGGTTCCTCCTGCCTGTTTCGGCTACGAGCCAAGGAAACGCTCTCCGCCAAAATGCGTTCCGCACGTAGGTTCCGGCTCACAAAGTGTGCGGCGGTTCATCGAGCAGCTTGAGCTTGGCAGCGAGTGTGATGATGCGCCGCTCCGCTTCGGCTTGCGTGAGAGCGGGCTTGAACGCATCCGGCTCGTAAGCGTCGATTGAAAGCTGCCTGAGCCGTGCCGCCTGTTCGGCGGTCATCGGCGGGACGGTGGCGGCGACCCGAATTTTTGGCATGGCTAGCGACAACGAGCACAGCCCCGTGCCGGTTCCATTGCGAGCGCGTTTTGGCTACGGAGCTTTCACGCTCACCAAGGCCGGCCGCAGCGCCAGCGTGATCGGCAGCGTCAACAGCACCACCGCGGCCACCACCATCAGCGCCAACGACACGCCGACGGCGTCGCCGAGCAAGCCGTAGAGCGCCGGCGATACCGCGCCGGCGCCGATGGTGCCGGTGTAGAAAATGCCGAAGGCGCGCTGGCGCCGCGACGGCTCGACCAGGTCGGGCACAGAACCATAGAGCACGGACGAGGTTCCGTTGAGCGCGATGCCGACCAGCGGCAGCAACATCATGGCCGAGTCAAGCGACAGCGGCAGCAGCGCAACAATGCCGAGCGCGGTCACCGCTTCGGTCAGCCATACGGTCGCCACCGCGCCGATGCGCGCGCCGACGAAGGCGCAAACGAGTTTGCCGGCTGCGCCGCCGGCGAACACTAGCGTAAGCGCAAAGCCGACGGTCGGCAGGCTGGCGCCTTTGGCGGTGAGCACGAACGGCAAGAAGGTCAGGAATGCCATACGGGTGGCGCTGTCGATGACGCCGACCGAGAGCAGCAGGGGAAAGCCGAATTGGGTGAGCCGCGAGCCGGCATTGGCGGCGCCTTCAGGTTTGCGCGGCGCCGTCGTTTCAGCGGCGAAGCGCGGAATCAGCACGAAGATGACGACGGCCGCCAGCACGCCGATGCCGCCCAGCAGAATCAGCGCGTGGCGCCAAGGCAGCACGACAAACAGCAGAGACGCCGCCGCCGGCAATGTCATTTTGCCGATGTCGCCGGCAAAATTGTAGGTGCCGAGCATCTTCAGCGAACGCGCCCCGGCGAAGGCGCGCGCGATCAGCGAGGACGCCAGCGGGTGCTGCGTGCTGGCGCCGAGCCCGGCGACGAACAGAGCGGCCACCAGCGCGGCAATGCCGCTGCTGAAGCCGGCGAAACAATAGCCAATGCCGGCGAGCGCGGTGCCGAGCGCGAGCACGATCGGCGCTCCGAACCGCTCGGCCAGCAAGCCAGAGGGAATCTGAAAGCCCGCCAGCGTGCCCGAGAACACCGTCTTCATCAGGCCGAGCGCGGCAAAGCCGAGGCCGAATTCATGCTGCCAGATCGGCAGCATGACGTAGATCAGGTCGGTATAACCGTCGTGCAGCGCATGCGCGCCGCAGGCCACGCCGAGCGCGCGCCGCTCGTCGGTCTGCGCGCTGTCGGCTGCGACCGTCATGGCGTTGTCCCGCGCCGCTCGACGAAGGTGGTGCTGACGAGCGAGAGCACCAGCTCGCCGTGCTGGTTGAAGCCGGTCGAACGGAACGTCATCAGCCCGGCGTGCGGCCGGCTGCTGGATAGGCGCAACTCGGTCACTTCGCTTTTGTAGTCGACCGTATCGCCGACATAGACCGGCTTCGGCCATTTGAGCTCGCGAAAGCCGAGCGCCGGGCCGATGCCGGCGACCGGCTCGCCGCGCGCGCGCATCGCTTCACCCATGCGGCGGCGATGATCGACCATCAGCCGCATCCAGGCCAGCGCGGTGTGCCAGCCGGAGGCGACCAGCGCACCGAAATGCGAGCGTTCCGCCGCCGCCTCGTCGACATGGAACGGTTGCGGATCGAAGCGGGTGGCGAAATTCTTGATATTCTCGGCGGTGAAAGTGTAGCGGCCGTACTCGAACACGTCGCCGGCCTGGATATCCTCGAAGAATTTCATCGCGCCGCCCCGGGTTCGCGGCAGGCAATCATCATCGAGCTCGTCAAGGTGGTGAGCACCGCGTCCTGTTCGTCGAGCACCTCATACAAGAATTTGACGAAGCCCAGCTCCGGCCGACTATTCGAGACGCGCGTGTCGAGCACCGTCGCCCGCACGCGGATCTGCGTGCCCGGCCGCAGCGGCTTGAGCCAGCGCACCTCGTCGATGCCGGGCGAGCCCATCGAATTGGATTCGAGCAGGAAGCCGTCGGTGATCATGCGCATCAGCAGGCAGCAGGAATGCCAGCCCGAGGCACCCAGCCCGGCCAGGATGGTGGCGCTCGCCGCCGCCTCGTCGAGATGCATCGGCTGCGGATCGAACTCGGCGGCGAAGGCAACGATTTCCTCGCGCGTGACCAGCCGCGGGCCGTAAACGGCGACTGCGCCGGGCTGGAAGTCTTCCCAGTGACGTTTCGGCATGGCGGATTTCTAGCCCGACCCGGGCGGGCTTGTCACACCACATTCGCCATTTTAAGTGGCAAATCTGAAATGCATGACGTCGCCGTCTGCGACCACGTAATCCTTGCCTTCCAAGCGCATCTTGCCGGCCTCTTTCGCGCCGGTCTCGCCGCCTTGGGCGATGAAATCATCGTAGGCAATGGTTTCGGAGCGGATGAAGCCGCGCTCGAAATCCGAATGGATCACACCGGCCGCCTGCGGCGCCTTGGTGCCCGCCGTGATGGTCCAGGCCCGCGTTTCCTTCGGCCCGACGGTGAAATAGGTCACCAGATGCAAGAGCGCGTAGCCGGCATTGACCAGCCGGTCGAGCCCAGTCTCCTTCAAGCCCACCGCCTCGAGAAACTCGGCGCGTTCGGCCGGCGGCAAGGTCGCTATTTCGGATTCGATCTTGGCCGAGATCACCACCGCCACTGCGCCCTCTTCCTTGGCGCGCGCCTCGACCCGCTTGGAGAAAACGTTGCCGGTCGCGGCCGAGCCCTCGTCCACGTTGCAGGCATAGAGCACCGGCGCCGAAGTCAGCAGGCCGAGCGAGTGAAACAGCTTCTCCTCCTCGGGCTTGCGTTCGACCATGCGCGCCGGCTTACCGTCGCGCAGAAGCGCCAGCGAGCGGTTGACCAGATCGAGCATCTCCTTGGCGAGTTTGGCGTCCTCGCCGGTGCCTTTGGCTTTTTTCTCGAGGTTGTCGACGCGCTTTTCCAGACTGTCGAGGTCGGCCAGCATCAACTCGGTCTCGATGGTCTCGATGTCGGCGATCGGGTCGATCTTGCCCTCGACGTGCGTGACGTCCGAGTCCTCAAAGCAACGCACGACATGGACGATGGCGTCGACCTCGCGGATGGTGGCGAGAAACTGGTTGCCGAGCCCCTCGCCTTTCGAGGCGCCGCGCACCAGCCCGGCGATGTCGACGAAGGTGATGCGGGTCGGGATGATCTGCTCGGATTTGCCCAGCACCGCGAGCTTGTCGAGGCGCGGATCCGGCACCGCGATCTCGCCGACGTTCGGCTCGATGGTGCAGAACGGATAATTGGCCGCCTGCGCCGCCGCGGTCTGCGTCAGCGCATTGAAGAGCGTCGACTTGCCGACATTCGGCAGGCCGACGATGCCGCATTTGAATCCCATGAATTGGTCCGCGCCGTTAGATTGTTATTCGGAGTCGTTCTGGCTCCTCGCCCCCGCCAAAGCCTTTGGCGTCCATGGCGAGATGCACCTTGTTCTGGAACGTCGAATCCTTGCCCTCGACCAAGAGCCCGGCATTGTCGGCGACGATATCGCACAACGCCTCGACCCACGGCCGCTCGCTCTTGGCGAAATCCTGCAGCACGTAAGGCTCCACCAATTTCTTGTCGCCCGGATGGCCGATGCCCATGCGCACGCGCTTGTAGTCGTTGCCGACATGCGCGGAAATCGAGCGCAAACCGTTGTGGCCGGCATTGCCGCCGCCGATTTTCACCCGCAGCTTGCCGGGCGGCAGTTCGAGCTCGTCGTGGAACACCACGATGTCGGCGAGACCGAGCTTGTAGAAATGCACCGCTTCCGCCACCGCGCGCCCGAACTCGTTCATGTAGGTGCCGGGCAGCAGCAGGAGAACTTTCTCGCCGCCGATCGCACCTTCCACCGCCACGCCCTGGAAGCGCCGGCGCCAGGGCGCGATGTCATGGCGGCGCGCGATCGCCTGCACCGCCATGAAGCCGATATTGTGCCGGTTGCCGACATAACGTTCGCCAGGATTGCCGAGGCCGACGAAAAGCAGCATGGCTTCATCGCCATCCGGGAACGATCGCGCGCGGGAAAATGAGGAGGCGTTAAACCCCTCCTCACTTCTTGTCGGACTTCGCCGGCGCGGCGGCAGCAGGTGCGCCCGCGGCCGGAGCGGCACCGGGCGTCGCGCCGGGTGCGCCAGGCGCTGCACCGGGAGCCGCACCTTCGGCGCCGGGCGCCACGCCTGCAGCGGCGGCAGCGGCGGCCGCAGCGGCGGCGGCAGCAGCCGCTTCGGCGGCGGCTTTCATTTCTTCGGCGTAGCCGGACGGCGGCACCACCGTGACCAGCGTGATGTCGCCGTGGGCGATCACCCGCACGTTCGGCGGCAGCGTCACGTCGCTGAGATGCTTGGAATGGTTGATGTCGAGGCTGGAAATATCGACGTCGATCGATTCCGGAATGGTCTCGACCGGGCACATGACTTCAATCGTGTGGGTGACGATGTTGACCGCGCCGCCGCGCTTCACGCCGGGCGACTGGTCGGCATTGAGCACCTTCACCGCGACGTTGACGCGGATGACGGCGCCTTCCGCCACGCGGAGGAAATCCACGTGCATCGGCAGATCCTTCACCGGATCGAGCTGGAAGTCGCGCGGAATCACGCGGTGCTTGGCGCCGTCCAAATCGATGTGAAACAGCGTGGTGAGGAAGCGCCCGGCATAGATGCGCTTGCGCAGCTCGGCATGGTCCAAGAGGACCATCTGCGGGGGCTTGTTCTCACCGTAGATCACTCCCGGCACACTGCCGGAACGACGTGCTGCCCGGGCGGTCCCCTTGCCGCCTTTCGGACGCACCGTCGCCTTCAATTCCAGGACGGTCGCCATGTTGAAACCCTCATCTAAGCCAATGGAAAAGGCGGCTTTTTCCGCCGCCCGCGAACGCGGCAAGCCTCCAGGGGTGCCGGGGGCCGCGTGTCGCGCTGGCTTATAGCGGCGCGGGTCCGAAAGGGCAAGAAAGCCGAATAATCACTCGGCCGAGGGCGGTGCTGCCGTCTTCTTCGAAGGCTTATCGGCCGATTTGCCCTCGAGCGCCGCGATGCGCGCCTTCAGCGCCTCGTTTTCCTCGCGCGCCAGGCGGGCCATTTCCTTGACCGCCTCGAATTCCTCGCGCTGGACCACGTCGAGATCGCGCAACATGCGTTCGGCCTGGCTGCGGAACAGGGTGTCGAATTCCTTGCGCACCCCTTGCGCAACCCCGGCGGCATCGTTCATCAGGCGCGCCATCTCGTCGAACATGCGATTGCTGGTCTGGGTCATGCTTCGCCTCCGGGATAATCGTTGCGCGTGATCATATCCAAAAACCGGCACCCACTTTTCGGCATCGTGCGTGTAACAATGGCGATCAGGTCATCCCGCTGCAAGAGGCGGCATGCTACCACTTATGGCGGGCGCGCCTGAAACCCGGAATCCGCAATGCCGCTATTCGTCATTCCCTTCCCCGCCTTCGATCCGGTGCTGGTGCACCTCGGCCCATTCGCCATCCGCTGGTATGCGCTGGCCTATATCGTCGGCATCCTGCTCGGCTGGGTCTATGCCCGCGCCCTGATCCGCTCGGAAAAGCTGTGGGGTGGGCCGGCGCCGATGACGCTCATCGATTTCGACGATTTCGTGCTCTGGGTGACGCTCGGCATCATCCTCGGCGGCCGCACCGGCTACGTGCTGTTCTATAACCTGCCGCATTTCGCCGCCCATCCGATCGAGATCGTGCAACTGTGGAAGGGCGGCATGTCTTTCCACGGCGGTTTCACCGGCTGCGTGGTCGCGGTGTTCCTGTTCGCGCGCAAACGCGGCATTCCGGTGCTCTCGCTCGGCGACATCACCTGTGCGGTCGGCCCGATCGGGTTGTTCCTCGGCCGCATCGCCAATTTCATCAACGGCGAATTATGGGGTCGCCCGGCCGACGTGCCCTGGGCCATGGTGTTCCCCGGCGGCGGTCCGCTGCCGCGGCATCCGAGCCAACTCTATGAGGCGACGCTCGAGGGTCTGGTGCTGCTCGCGGTGCTGGCGCTGCTGATGCGCGCCGGCGCGCTGAAGCGGCCGGGTCTGATCGTCGGCAGCTTCGCCTGCGTCTACGCCATCGCGCGCGGCTTCTGCGAATTCTTCCGCGAGCCCGACGCCCAGCTCGGCTTCTTGTGGGGCGGCGCGACCATGGGGCAATTATTGTCGATCCCGCTGTTCCTCGCCGGCGTCGCCTTCATCGTCTATGCGCTGAAGCACCCGCCGCTGCAGAGTAGACCATGATCGATTTTCCGCCGCTCGAAACCGAAATCCGCCGCCGTATCGCTGTGGCCGGCCCGATGCCGGTCAACGAATACATGACGCTGTGCCTAGTCGACAGCAAATACGGCTACTACACCACGCGCGATCCGTTCGGCGCCGGCGGCGATTTCATCACCGCGCCGGAAGTCAGCCAGATGTTCGGCGAGATGATCGGACTGTGGATGGTGGCGGTCTGGAAACAGATGGGCTCGCCGAAAAACCTGCACGTCGTCGAACTCGGGCCCGGCCGCGGCACCATGATGAAGGACGCGCTGCGCGCGGCCAAGGTGATACCGGCATTCCTCGAGACCGTGGTCATCCATCTGGTCGAGATCAGCCCGGCGCTGGTGGCGTACCAGAAGCGCACGCTGGAGCCGTTGTCGATGCGGGTCTCCTGGCATTCCGCGCTGGCCGACGTTCCGGCAGGCCCCGTCATCGTCCTCGCCAACGAATTCTTCGACGCGCTGCCGATCAGTCAGGCGGTGAAGACTGAACGCGGCTGGCACGAGCGCCAGATCGAAATCGATTCCGCCGGCTATCTCGCGTTCTCGGTCGCGCCCGATCCGATCCCGCATTTCGACAACCTGCTGCCGCCCGCAGTGCGCAATGCGCCGGAAGACTCGATCTTCGAATGGCGTACCGACAATATCGCGATGGAGCTGGGCACGCGTCTGGCGCGCGACGGCGGCGCGGCGCTGGTGATCGACTACGGTCACGACCAAAGCGCAGCCGGCGAAACTTTGCAGGCGGTCGGCAGGCACGCCTATGCCAATCCGCTCAGTGCGCCCGGCAGCATCGATCTCACCGCGCATGTCGACTTTCAGGCGATGGGCAATGCAATTGAGGCCATGGGGACCAATGGTTTCGGACCGATCACGCAGTCGCAGTTCCTGCGCCGCCTCGGCATCGTGACCCGCGCCGCCTCGCTCAAGGCCAACGCCGCGGACGCGGCGGCCGCCAATATCGACTCCGCGCTCCGGCGCCTGATCAGCGAGGGCGAGGCCGGCATGGGCGCGCTATTCAAGGCCGCCGCCTTTGCGCATCCGTCGCTCGGCGTGCTGCCCGGATTTGAGACCTGACCGATGCTCCAAGCCGTTGCGCTCAGTAAGCTCGCCCGCGTCCGCCACGCGTTCTTCACCCGCGAAGGCGGCGTCTCTCGCGGCGTGTACGCGACGCTCAACGGCGGCGTCGGCTCCAGCGACGCGCCCGACAATGTCGCTGAGAACCGCGCGCGCATGGCGGCGGCTCTGGGCGTCGGGCCGGACCGCTTTCTGACCGCCTACCAGATCCATTCGCCCGACGTGGTGGTCGCCGACCAGCCGTGGACGCATGAGAGCCGCCCGCGCGCCGACGCCATCGTCACTCGCACGCCGCGACTCGCCATCGGCGTGTCGACCGCGGACTGCGGACCGCTGTTATTCGCCGATGCCGCGGCGGGCGTGATCGGCGCGGCGCATGCCGGCTGGCGCGGCGCCCTCACCGGGGTGATCGAATCCACAGTTGCCGCCATGGAGAAGCTCGGCGCCGCGCGCGCGCGCATCGTGGCGGCGCTCGGCCCCGCCATAAGGCAGCCGAACTACGAAGTCGGGCCGGAATTCGTCGTGCGTTTCGTGGCGGCCGACGCCGACAATGCGCGCTTCTTCGCGCCGTCGGAGCGCACCGACCACGCCATGTTCGATCTCGCCGGTTATATCGCCGACCGCATTCAACGCGCAGGGATTGTGGAATTTGAGGATCTTGCGCTGTGCAACTACGCCGAGCCCGAGCGCTTCTTCAGCTACCGCCGCACCACTAAGCAGGGCGAGCCGGACTACGGCCGGCATGTCAACGCCATCGCACTTGCCGACTGACGCCTGCCGCCGTTCGTCTGGACTCTTGGGCGCCTCAACCGCTACGCTTCGGGAGGCCGAGGGGCTCAAAGAAAAAACGGCCGGCGACAGGGATGTCGATGTTGCGGAGTTTGGGCGGGCGCGCGTGGTGCGCCGCGAGGTGTTTGTCTCGGTCCGGCGTGCTGTTGGCCGCCGCCTGCGCATTGACGCTCGCCGCCTGCAATCTCGAGGACCATCCGGGCGCGTTGACCGACCAGCCGCGCGGCGCCACGGTCGCATTCGAATCGATCGACGGCCTGCCGCCCGGCCAATTCCGGGAGCTGGTGCAGGCGCTCAACAACGAGGCGCAGACGCGCCGGCTGGCGGTGACGTCGCGCGAAAGCCCGTCGGCCTATCGCGTGCGCGGTTATCTCGCCGCCAAAGTGGCGAAGCGGGAGACCACGATCTCCTGGGTCTGGGACGTGTTCGACGGGGACGATCGGCGTGCCTTGCGCATCACCGGCGAGGAAACCACCAAAGGCCGGCGTCGCGACGCCTGGTCCGCCGCCGACGATGCCATGCTGCAACGGATCGCCCGCAGCAGCATGGACCAGCTTGCCGCCTTCCTGACGTCGCCCGAGGTCGCGCCGGGGACGCCCGACAGCGCACCCCAGAAGGTGGCATTCGGACCGGCCAATGCTTCGCCCGAAGCGGCCGGCATATTCCGCATTTTCCAGCCCAATGCCGACCCGGTGCCGAACGAGGACGCCGAGCCCGCCGACGGCGCCAACCCGGTCCCGCTGCCGCCGCGCCGCCCGCCTGTGGCGACCGTCGTTTCGGCCCGGGAAACGCTGACATTGGCGGCCGCAAATCCCTGAGTGGACGGCTCGTTCACCCTGTCGAAAAGCTTCGGGACAATGATTTGGACTCGTATTGCGACCCCCTTCCCGCCTTGTTATGACCTGCGCGCCTGCACGCATGATCCCGAAAAGTGGGTACCGGTTTTCGGCAAAGATCATGCGTCAATGAAGTGCCGGGTAGAAGAGGATTGAGGGATGTCGGGCAAGAACGGAGCGATCAAGCTCGTCGCCGGCAACTCGAATCCTGCCCTGGCACAGTCGATCGCCGACTATCTCAAAACCCCGCTGACCAAGGCGGTAGTGCGGCGTTTCGCCGACATGGAGGTCTTCGTCGAAATCCAGGAAAACGTGCGCGGGACCGACGTCTTCGTCATCCAGTCCACCTCGTTTCCGGCCAACGACCACCTGATGGAATTGCTGATCATCATCGACGCGCTGCGCCGCTCCTCGGCGCGCCGCATCACCGCGGTGATCCCCTATTTCGGCTATGCCCGGCAGGACCGCAAGCCGGGGCCGCGCACGCCGATCTCGGCCAAGCTGGTGGCCAACCTGATCACGCGCGCCGGCGCCGACCGCGTGATGACGCTCGACCTGCATGCCGGGCAGATCCAGGGCTTCTTCGACATCCCGACCGACAATCTGTACGCCTCGCCGGTGATGGTGCGCGACATCCGCGAGCGCTTCCAGCTCGACAATGTCATGGTGGTGTCGCCCGACGTCGGCGGCGTGGTGCGTGCGCGCGGCCTCGCCAAGCGCATCAACGCCCCGCTCGCCATCATCGACAAGCGGCGCGAGCGGGCCGGCGAATCCGAAGTGATGAACGTGATCGGCGACGTCGCGGGCTACACCTGCGTCCTGGTCGACGACATCGTCGATAGCGGCGGCACGCTGGTGAACGCGGCCGACGCCCTGCTTGGGCAGGGCGCCAAGGCAGTCTACGCCTATATCAGCCACGGCGTGCTGTCGGGCGGCGCGGTGGCGCGCGTTGCCAAATCGCGGCTCAAGGAATTGGTCATCACCGACTCGATTCAGCCGACCAAGGAGGTGCTCGCCTCCGGCAACATCCGCGTGCTGCCGATCGCCACGCTGATCGGCGAGGCGATCGGGCGCACCGCGACCGAGGAGTCGGTGTCGAGTCTGTTCGACTGAACGGCTCCGAGAACAAAACGGAATCGGCCGGCGAACGGATTCCGAACGACAAAGTTATCCACCGAAAGATTCACGAGGGCCCTGCATTCGCTGTGGAGAGTCATCTCCGCGCGATTGCCTATGACAGGCAAATCACGGCCCATTGTGCATCGATGATGCCTCTGGCGGGCTGAATCGCGCGGGTTATAGTCAGTTGACCTAGTGATTCGCTTCCGCCGTCAAGGTGTCCCCGTATCCTGCGTCACAATCCGGTCGGCTGATGCCGTGCGCGTGCGGTGGCGTGCGTTCCCTTTTCGATTCGGCAATGCGGAGACGTCATGCCTCAGATCGCCTACGCGGACGAACCAGGAATCAACCCGCTCGACGTGGTGGAACGTCTGGCGTCGGGTAACGACTGGTCGTTCGAGCGCGCCAGCGACGACGAGATCACCATTTTGGTCACCGGCAAGTGGACCGACTACCAGGTCTCCTACACCTGGATGGGCGGCATCGAGGCGCTGCATCTCGCCTGCGCCTTCGACCTCCGGGTGCCCGAGCGCCGCCGTGCCGAGGTGCAGTCGCTGATCGCGCTGATCAACGAGCGGCTGTGGGTCGGCCATTTCGACCTGTGGGTCACCGAAGGCATCCTGATGTATCGCCACGCGCTGGTGCTGCCGGGTGGCACCGAGGCCTCCGGCAAGCAATGCGAGGCGCTGCTTGGCACCGCGCTCGATGCCTGCGAGCGCTATTTCACCGCCTTCCAATTCGTGGTCTGGGCCGGCAAGGGCGCGCGCGAGGCGCTCGACGCCGCGGTGTTCGAAACCTCGGGCGAAGCCTGACGCGCAATTTCGTCCGTTTGACGCTATCATCGCCGACATGACGCGACGCGCAACAAACCAACGGACGCTGAGCAAGCTGTCCGGCTCCCTGGTCTTGGTCGGTGCCGGTAAGATGGGCTCGGCCATGCTCGACGGCTGGATCGCGCGCGGGCTCAATCCGAAAAAGCTGGTGGCGATCGAGCCGCGGCCCACCAAGGCCGTGAAGGCGCTGACGCGCCGCGGACTCAAGCTCAATCCCAAGCCCGGTCCCAAGGCCAAAGCTGAAGCTGCGGCCGCCATCGTCATTGCGATCAAGCCGCAAACTGCGCCTGAGGCGGTGCCGTCGCTCGGCCTGCACGTCGGCAAATCGACGCTGGTGCTCTCGATCATGGCCGGACGCACCATCGGCTTTCTGGAAAAGTCGCTGCCGGGCGGGACGGCGATCGTGCGGGCCATGCCGAACACGCCGGCCGCGATCGGCCGCGGCATCAGCGTCGCGGTCGCCAATGCGAAGGTTTCCGCGCGCCAGCGCAAGCTCGCCTCCGACCTGCTCGCCGCCATCGGCAAGGTCGAATGGGCGAACGACGAAGGATTGATGGACGCGGTCACCGCGCTGTCCGGCTCCGGCCCGGCCTACGTCTTCCTGCTGGCCGAAGCGATGACCAAAGCCGGCATCGCCGCCGGACTGCCGCCCGACCTCGCGGCGCGGCTCGCGCGCGAGACCGTCGCCGGCTCCGGCGAGCTGCTGCATCGCTCGCCGCTCGACGCCGCCACGCTGCGGCAGAACGTCACCTCGCCCGGCGGCACCACCGCCGCCGCGCTGGAGGTGCTGATGGGCCCCGGCGGTTTCGACGAATTGCTCACGAGAGCGATTGCCGCCGCCACAAGGCGCGGACGCGAGCTCGCCGGCTAGTTCCCTGCCCTAGAACCGTCGCCTTTGCGGGCCTAGATTAGGGGCAAGATCGACAAAACGATGGGAGGCCGCCATGGCCCGTAAACCGAAAAAGCAGCGCCGCGTGCAAGCCCAGGCCCCCGCACCGCGCGGCACCACCGACCGCGATAAGGCGGTCGACGCGCTGATGGCGCTGCTCGCCGAACACTCCTTCGAAGAGATCGGACTGGCCGAGGTCGCCGGGCGCGCCGGCCTGAAACTGTCCGAGCTGCGCGCCGAATTCGGCTCGACGCTCGCCATCGTCACCGCCCACATCAAGGACATCGATCGCACCGTGCTCGCCGGCGGCACCGGCGACATGACGGAGGAGCCGGCGCGCGAGCGCCTGTTCGACGTGTTGATGCGCCGGATCGAAGCGCTCGCGCCCTACAAGGATGCGGTGCGTTCGCTGCTGCGTTCGGCGCGCCGCAATCCCGGGCTCGCGCTGGCGCTCAACGCCATGGCCGTGCGCTCGCAACAGTGGATGCTGGAAGCCGCCGGCATTGGTGCGCACGGGCCGCGGGGCGCGCTGCGCGCACAGGGCGCCGCGCTGATGTTCGCCCGCGTGCTGTCGGTCTGGTTCGACGACGACGAGCCGGGCCTCGATCGCACCATGGCCGCGCTCGGCCGCGGGCTGTCGAGCGCCGAGCGCTGGGATGGCTTTGTCGGCGATCTTTGCGCAATTCCCTGCGCGATCCGCGGCCGGCGGTGGCGGCGCCGTCATCGCGACGAAGACGAGGAAGCCGAGGCGGCTTGATGCGTTGCGCGTGATCTTGTCCGAAAACCGGTACCCACTTTTCGGGATCACGCGCTAGACCGGCACCCGCACCGTCGCCCGCAAGCCGCCCATGCGGGCTGTCGCCGAGCGTGATGTCGCCGCCGTGCGAGCGTGCGATGTCGCGCGCGATGGCCAGCCCCAAGCCGGTGCCGCCCTCATCCTGATTGCGCGCATCGTCGAGCCGCAGGAACGGCTTGAACACCTCCTCGCGCATGTCCGGCGCGATGCCCGGCCCATCGTCGTCCACCGTGACGCTGAGATAGCGGTGGTCACGATGACCGGTGATGGAAATCGACCGCGCGAAGCGCGCGGCGTTCGACACCAGATTGCCGAGGCAGCGCTTGAACGCCGCCGGCCGTACCGTAACGATCGGCGGGCCATGAAACACCACGGTCGCCTTGTGGCCGTTGCGCTCAGCGTCGTCCTTGAGCTCCTCAAGAAAGGCCGCCATGTCGGTCGGCGCCGCGCTCTCGCCGAGATCGCCGCGCGCGAAGGCGAGATAGGCCTCCAGCATGCGCGCCATCTCGTCGATGTCCTTCTTCATCGCCTCCGTTTCCGGCGTTTTCTTCTTGATCAGCGCCAGTTCGAGCTTGAAGCGCGTGAGCACCGTGCGCAGGTCGTGCGAGACCCCGGCCAGCATCGTCGTGCGCTGCTCGATCGCGCGTTCGACGCGCGTCTTCATCTCGATGAAGGCCTGCGCCGCGCGCCGCACCTCGCGCGCGCCACGCGGTCGGAAATTCGGCACTTCGCGCCCTTTGCCGAAACTTTCGGCGGCGTCCGCCAAGCGCAGGATCGGCTTGATCTGGTTGCGCAGGAAGATGATGGCGACGCCGATCAGCACCAGCGAGGTACCGACCATCCAGAGCAGGAAGATTTCCGAATTCGACGCGTAGGCGGCGCTGCGCCGCGCGAACACCCGCATCACTTTGTCGTCGAGCTGAACGCGAATCTCGACCAGCGCCGACTTGCCGACCGTGTCGATCCAGAACGGCCGGCCGATCTGCTTGCGCAATTCGTCGGACAACGCCGAATCGAGCAAGCGAAAAGAACGGCTTGGGACCAGGAGGCGGCATATCGGTCAAGGGCAGGAAATCGACCACCAGGCCGAGCCGGTCCTGCGCGATGCGGCGGATCTGCGCCTTGTCGGCATCCTGCGGATAGCCGCGATAGACGTCGATCAGAGCGGCGATGTCGTGCACCACGCCGGCGGACAGGCGCTCGGTGACCTCGCTCAATTGCCGCTCCACGAACACGAACGCGACCACCGACTGCAGGATCACCATCGGCACGATGATGATGAGCAGCGCGCGCGCGTAGAGCCCTTTCGGCATCACGCTGTTGAGCCAGCGGCTGAGCCGCCGCCAGGCGTCGGGGATGCGGCCGAGCACGGCGTGGATGCGCCGGATTGGCGGAATCGAATCGTACCAGCGCCAGACTTCGGCAAGCCGCTCGAACGCCGTGCGGATGGTGCGGATTCCGGTATCGAGGCTGGTCACGTGCTGGCCACCAGCCGGTAGCCGATGCCGCGCACGGTCTGCACGAACAGCGGATTGGCGGGATCGCTCTCGATCTTGCGGCGCAGGCGATTGACCTGCACGTCGACGGCGCGCTCGGCGACCGAACCGCCATTGCCGGCGAGCGCCAGCCGCGTCACGGTTTCTCCCGGCGTCGCGGTCAGAATGCGCAGCATTTCGCGCTCGCGGTCGGTCAGCCGGATGACCTCCTCGCCTTTGCGCAGTTCGCCGCGCGCGAGATGGATAGACGAACGGCCCGAAGCGCACCGATTCCACCGGCGGCGCGGCGACCGGCTGCGCGCGCTTGAGGATATTGGCGATGCGCAGCGACAATTCGCGCGGCTCGAACGGCTTGGACAGGTAATCGTCGGCGCCGATTTCGAGGCCCCTGATGCGGCTCTCGGCGGCGTCGCGCGCGGTCAGCATCAGGATCGGCACGCTCGACGAGCCGCGCAGCGACTTGGCGAAGTCGAAGCCGTTCTCGCCCGGCATCATCACGTCGAGAATGAGCAGGTCGAAACTTAAGCCCGTTGAGCTTGGCGCGCGCGTCGGCCGCGGTCTCGGCCGTGGTCACGCGGTAGCCCTCGCCGGAAAGAAAGCGCGACAGCAGGTCGCGGATGCGGCGGTCGTCGTCGACCACCAGCAAATGCGGCGCATCGTCGGATAGCGTGGCGGGCAGCATCATCGGTTAGACCCGCGGTTTGGCGGCGCGTTCAGCGCGCGCGATCAGCTTCAGCACGTCCTCGCGATTGTCGGTATCGATCATGGCGGTCAGAAAGCGCCGCGCCGCCTCATGCGCGCCGGGGCCGAGTTCGCCGAAGGCGCGGGTGATGCGTTGCGTCTGCAGGCCGGCGAGCTTGAGCGCCAGCGCCTCGCCCTTCGGCGTCACAAACAGCAGCCGCTGCCGGCGGTCCTGCGCGCCCTCCTTCTGCACCACGTAGCCCTGATCGACCATTTGCTTGAGCACGCGGCCGAGCGACTGCTTGGTGATGTTGAGGATGTCGAGCAGGTCGGCGACCTTCATGCCGGGATTGCGGTTGACGAAATGCAGCACCCGATGATGGGCGCGGCCGAAGCCGAGCTTGGAGAGCACTTCGTCCGGATCGCCGACGAAATCGCGATAGGCGAAGAACAACAGCTCGATGATGTCCCAGATCGGCTCGCCCGGCGCGGCGGCCGCGCCCGGACGCTCGGCCAAGCCGCTGCTTACGGCGGCGAATTTCGCATTCACATTTATGTCAGCCATGTTGACATATTTTGTTTTTATGTTACAAAAGCGTCATTACAGACGAAAGGATCGTACCGAAGCGGCCCTTTCCGCCGGTAAGTGGCGGCAACCGACTGATAGGTCCGGTCCGGCCCCATTCATACCGGGTGTTGCCCCTCGACGCAAAGTATTGGAATGGGCGCGGAAAATGCGCCATGACCGGGGCACGAAGCGGCACATGAGACCGCCCGTGCGACAATGAGTTGAAGGAGGAAGCAATGGCTGCGCAGTCCTATGACCGGCTCGAAGGGGTCATCTGGTACGACGGCAAACTGGTGCCCTGGAAGGACGCCAATCTGCACGTGCTGACGCCATGGCCTGCATTACGCGAGCGCCGTGTTCGAGGGCGAGCGCGCCTATGGCGGCGAGATCTTCAAGACCCGCGAACACGCCGAACGGCTGCAAGCGCTCCGCCCAGATGCTCGATTTCGAAATCCCCTATTCGGTCGACGAGATCGACGCCGCCAAGCAGCTTGTCGTCGATAAGAACGGCAAGAAGGAAGCCTATGTCCGTCCGATCGCCTGGCGCGGCTCGGAGATGATGGGCGTCTCGGCGCAGAACAACACCATCCACCTCGCCATCGCCTCCTGGGAATGGCCGAGCTATTTCGATCCCGAGCAGCGGCTCAAGGGCATCAAGCTCGATCTCGCCGAATATCGCCGGCCCGATCCGAAGACCGCGCCGTGCCTGGCCAAGGCCGCCGGCCTCTACATGATCTGCACCATCTCCAAGCACCGCGCCGAGCGCCGCGGCTATGCCGACGCCATGATGCTCGACTGGCAGGGCCGCGTCGCCGAATGCACCGGCGCCAACATCTTCTTCGTCAAGGACGGCAAGATCCACACGCCGATCGCCGACTGCTTCCTCGACGGCATCACGCGGCAGACCGTGATCGAGCTCGCGCGCAAGCGCGGCTTCGAGGTGATCGAGCGGCGCATCATGCCGGAAGAGCTCGCGAGCTTCTCCGAGTGCTTCATCACCGGCTCGGCGGCGGAAGTCACCGCGGTGGCGGAGATCGGCGGCCAGTGGAATTTCAATCCCGGCGGCATGACCAAGCAGCTGATGGACGACTACACCGCCGCGGTGAACCCGTCCGGCAAGGCCGCCGCGGCGTAATTCGACAGCCGCGATCCACTCACCGGGGTGGGAGCGAAGCGAGCCGTCGCAAGTCGGCTATAGCCGAGTTGCGCGACCGTACCGGACCACTGGCATGATCCCTTTGTGTGAACGAGCAAGGCAACAAAAAAGAACAGCGCCAAACCCCAGACCGAAACAGCCAAGGCGATTTGTTTTTTGTAGAGATATGCTTTGTTGAGAATGTCTTTCGGTGGCACCTTCGTGAGTAGCGAATAGTAGACGATGCCTAGAAAAGCTAAGCCTGCGCAGACCATTCCGCCCAAAAGAATATAATCGAGGTGCTGCAAACGCGCATCTTACCTCTTACGCGACGACGTGCGGCTGCAGCGGCCGCAGCAACGTGACGTAGCGCACGCCACAGCGCTCGAGAAAGCGGTCCATGCGCTCATCCAGCACGTGGCGCCGGCTTTCGGCGGCGTGCCGCAGCAGCAGCGGGCCCTTGGGCACGGCGACGACAAAGCCGCAGTGGAAATAATCCAGATCCGGCCGCCGGCTGACGAAGCCGACGATATCGCCGGTTGCGAGCTTTCCCGCATTGGCGAGGAATACCGCGCGCGGGATGACACGCATGACGAAGCGGCGCTTGCTCAGGCCCTTCTGCGAGTCCACGGTCTTGCTGATGTCGACTGCGCCGGCCATGTCGAGCCAGCGGCAGGTCTTGTTCTCGATATTGTTCTGGCACCACTCGAAGAAATAGTGGTTGCGTTCGAACCAATTCACCAAGCCATGGCGGTAGCGGATCTCCCGCAGCGCGTTCTCGAAAGTGCCGATATCCTGCGCGCGCGCCGCCGCCAGCACTGTTTCGCAATAGGTGACGCAATCGAACGCGTCGTCGCGCAAGACGAATTGTTCCGGCCGTCGCGGCCCGCCGATCAGCGTGTAGCCCTGGTAACGCGTGCCGCGCAGCGCGCTGGAAATAAAATCGATGCGCTGTGACATCGTCGCAAGGCTGCGCGCTTCGCGGATCAACTGCTCGATGCGTTTTTCACTGGCGGGTGCAGGCCCGGCGTCAAACGCCCATGCCGCGCCGCCGGCGAACCATTGCAGGACGCTCCTGCGGCTGGCGCGCATCACTCGCGCACCACCACCAGGCGATCCGTGCCGGACTCCGCGCCCCAGATTTCGCCCGGCCGGCCCTGCAGTTGCCGCACCGAGGCGCCACGCCGGTTGCTCGGGAAGCTCTCGAATTTCTCGCTCACGGGGTCGAAGCGAACGATCGCATTAGCCAGAAAATCGCTGAGCCAGACCTTGTCCTTGTCGTCGACATAGACCGCGTAGCAGCCGGCCCCGCTCTTCGGCAGCGCCCACACCTTCCAAGTCTTGGCGATCGGATCGAAGCGGCCAACCTCGCCGGTGTGCCAGAAGCTCACCCACAACAGGCCCTTGGAATCCGACCAGATGCGGCGCGGGCCAACGCCAGCCTTGGGCGACGGCACCACCATCGCGTCGCCGCTCACGGTATCGATCTTGGCGATGTGATCGCCGGCGAGCGAGGCGTACCAGACCTCGCCATTCGGCGTGGTAGTGATGCCGTAGGCGCCGGGACCCTTGGGTGCTTTCCAGGCCTCGACCTTGCCAGTGGCCGGATCGACGCGGCCATAGACGCCGTTCTGCCCGGTGAACCAGAGAATGCCCTTGCGGTCGAAGGTCGCGGTGTTGAGGTTGGCGTCCGGGAAATTCGCCGGCAGCGGAAACAGCTTCACCGCCTTGGTCACCGGATCGACGCGCGCGATGGCGTTCTGCCCACCCTCGGTGACCCAGGCGGCGCGGTCGGGCCCGACGATCACGCCATGCGGCGCAGCACCTGGCCCAAGCGGAATCTGCGTCACCTTGCCGGTTTTCGGATCGAGGATGCCGATCGCGCCCTGGCTTTGCGCGGTGTACCAGACCGAGCCGTCGGGCGCCGGCGCTACGTCGTGCGGATGCGCGCCGTGCGGCACGTCGAAATATTTGACCTCCTCCGCCGCCGCCGGCTTGAGGCCGAGTGCGAGCACTGCCACCGCTGTGACAATGACCGGAACCATGTTCGCCCTCCAGCACGCGCCCTCGTGCGCGATCATTCTGCCGCCTGCCGTCCGCCGCTCCAGCGCCCAGCCGCGGCGTCATCGGTTGCCTTGGCTTCCACCCAGGTTTTCGCGCCGGCCTTTTCGACCTGCTTCCAGAACGGCGCGCGGGTCTTAAGATAATCCATCAGGAATTCGGCCGCCGCAAAGGCCGCTGCGCGATGCGACGACGCGGTCGCCACCATCATGATGTCCTCGCCCGGTGTGATGCGCCCGTAACGATGAATGACCGTGACGCCCATCAACGGCCAGCGCGTGTTCGCCTCTTCGACGTGCCGCTCGATCTCGGCCTCGGCCATGCCGGGATAATGCTCGAGCGTGAGCGCGGCGATCGGCTCGCCCGCCTCGTCGCCGCGGCATATCCCGGTAAAGGTGACCACCGCGCCGACGTCGGTGCGCCCGCGCGTCAGCGTTTGTCGCTTCGGCGGCGGCGTCGAACGGCTCGCGCTGCAGGCGCACGGTGGACAAGGCGGTCATGGGGATAATGTAGCGCGCCCGCGCCCGCGACGCTAACCCCCCGTCATCGGCGGGAAAAAGGCGATTTCTCCGGCGCCTTTGATCGAGCGCCTGCGGCTTGACGTGGGTGCGGTCGATGGCGGCGCGGATCATTTTCGGGTTCTCGAAGGCGTGCGCGTATTCCTCGCCGCGCGAGGACAGCCACGTCATCAGTTCGGCCACCGTGCCGACGCCGGCGGGAACCTCGATGTCTTCCTCCGGTTTGCCGACGCGCTCGCGCACCCAGGCGAAATAACGCAGTTTCATACGAACTCCGCTCATTCCCGCGTAAGCGGGAATCCAGTTCCTCTTCGGATTCAGCAAACGCCGCTCTGGATCCCCGCTTTCGCGGGGATGGCCGCTTGGTTTCAGTCGATCATATAGCGCAGGCCGGCGCGCATGTAATCCCAGCCGGTATAGAGCGTGAGCAGCGCCGACAGCCACAGCAGCGTAATGCCGATCAGCGTCGTCTGCGGCAAAACCACGTCGCCGGCGTCGCCGGCGATCAAAAATCCGACCGCCACCATCTGCCCGAGCGTCTTCCATTTGGCGAGCCGCGTCACCGGCACGCTGACGCGCAGCTCGGCGAGATATTCGCGCAGGCCCGAGACCAGGATTTCGCGGCACAGGATGATCACCGCGGCAAACAGCGACCAGCCGCGGATGGTCTCTTCCGCCGCCAGCATCAGCAGGCACGACGACACCAGGAGCTTGTCGGCGATCGGATCGAGCATGCGGCCGAGCGAGGATTGCTGGCCCCAGATGCGGGCGAAATAGCCGTCGAGAATGTCGGTGATGCCGGCGGCGATGAAGACCGCCAGCGCCAGCCAGCGCAGCCAAAGCCCGCCGCCTAGGATGCTCTGCCAATACATCAGCCCCACCACCACCGGCACGGCGGCGATGCGCCCATAGGTCAGCAAATTCGGCAGCGCGAGCGGACGCGCCGGCAACGGTCGGGAACTGACGGTATTCATCGGAGCACAAGGAACACCCGCGCCGCCGCGAGGTCAACGCCCGCGTGTCGTGTTCCCCCGCCGATTACCGGATCGGCGGCTTGGGCAGGCGGCTTTTGCCCGGCTCCATCACGAAAGTCTGATCGAGCGAATACCACTCGCCGGTCGCATCCGGCGCCGGCGCCGGCCCATCGTGGCGGACATAGTCGCCGACCAGCGCCCGGGTGACGCCGAACTGCACGTCGGTTTCCAACTTGTCGTCGTCGTTGACGTAAATCTGCGAAATCAGCGTCTTGAAGCCCGGCTTGAAGATCAGGAAGTGCAGATGCGCGGGGCGGTAATGATGCCGCCCGGTGGCGCGCACCAGATCGCCGACCGGCCCGTCGATCGGAATCGGATAGCCCGCCGGCTTCACGCTGCGGAAGCCGAAGTGCCCTTGCGCGTTGGTGGTGAACTTGCCGCGCAGATTCATGTCGGCCTGATTGGGATCCTGTTGATCGTAGAACCCGTCAGGCGAGGAATGCCAGACGTCGACCTCGGCGCCTTCGATCGGCTTGCCGCTCTGGTCGCGCAGCGTGCAATTGACGAACAGCGCCGGCCCCGGCGTCGGCGAGCGCACGATCGAGCCGCCGTTTTCGGTACGCGGCGAGTTCAGGCGCCAGAAGGGCCCAAGCAGATTGGCGGTGGTCTCGGTCTGCCCCTTGTTGCCGTTGTTGAGCAGGCAGATCAGAGTCGAGAAGCCGAGCGAGCCGGACATCAGCACCGTCTCGTTGTGGATGTTGGTGGTTTTCTTGCCGAGCGCGGTGACGAAGCCCACCGCCTTCTCGAATTCCTCCTCGGTCAGATGCACGTCGCGGGCAAAGGCGTGCAAATGTTTAACCAGTGCCGTGAGTATCTCGCGCACGCGCGGATCGGCCGTATTCTTGAACGCGTCCACCACCACGTCGGTCACGTCTTCCTGCCGCTTGATGAGCATTGCTCTTGCTTTCCTCAGCCTTCGTTCTCTCCTTCGTCATGCCCGGCTTTGTGCCGGGCATCCATGCCTTTCTCCGCAGCCAAGCAAGGCGTGGATGGCATCGGAAGTCGGGCTTGCCCGACTTCCGCACTCACTAATGCCGCAAGTCGGGTAAACCCGACTTGCGGTGACAAGCCCGGCCATGACGGGTCAATTAACTCGCCGCCTGTTCGTGGAAGAACTCATATATCTTCCGCGCCGTCTCCGCATTAATTCCTGGCACCTGCGCGAGGTCGGGCAGGCTCGCCCGCTCGATCGCTTTCAGGGTGCCGAAATGGCGGAGTAATGCCCGTTTGCGGGTCGGCCCGATGCCCGGGATTTCCTGCAGGCCGGCCTCGCGGATGTCCTTCTTGCGGCGCGTGCGGTGCGAACCGATGGCGAAGCGGTGCGCCTCGTCGCGCAACCGCTCGATGAAATAAAGCAACGGGTCGCGCGGCGGCAGCTTGAACGGCGCGCGGCCGGGCATGAAGAAGGTTTCGCGCCCGGCGTCGCGATCCGGGCCCTTGGCGATGGCGACCAGCGGCACGTCCGTCACGCCCATGGCGGCCAGCGTCTCGGCCGCCGCGCTGAGCTGCCCCTGCCCGCCGTCGATCAACACCAGATCGGGCCAGGGTTGCTCGTCGCCCTCGTCCGGCTCGCCGGTGAGCACGGCGGCGAGCGCGGCGTCGGCCGTCAGCCGCGGGTTCTCTTCCAACAATCTCTTGAACCGCCGCTGCAGCACCTCGCGCAGCATGCCGTAGTCGTCGCCGGGCGTGAGCTCCTGCGAGCGGATGTTGAACTTGCGATAC
This sequence comes from uncultured Alphaproteobacteria bacterium, assembly GCA_963772235.1. Classification (GTDB taxonomy): domain Bacteria; phylum Pseudomonadota; class Alphaproteobacteria; order Rhizobiales; family Xanthobacteraceae; genus Pseudolabrys. Next base: position 102,530 of record CAVYWI010000012.1, on the reverse strand, counting down.
TGGTTCTTGCGGAAGCCTTCCGGTCCCGCCACCACCATGGCGCCAACCGCATTGGTGCCGCCGATGTGGCTGTTGTCGTAGACCTCGATGCGTCGGGGGCTGCGCGGCAGCGCAAATGTCCCGGTCAGCGCCTTCAGAAGCTTCTGCTGCGACGATGTATCGGCGAGCTTGCGCGCCAGCGCCTCGCGCGCATTGGCGAGCGCGTGCAGCACCAGCTCCCTGCGCTCGCCGCGTTGCGGCACACTCACCTCGACCTTGCGCCCGCTCTTGGTGGTGAGCGCCGCCGCCAGCAGGGCACGCTCCTCGAAGTCGTGCGACACCAGCACCAGCCGCGGCGGCGGCTTGTCGTCGTAGAACTGCGCCAGAAATGCGCTCAACACCTCGCCGGCACCGAGCGCGCGGTCGGCCTTGGGGAAATAAGCGCGGTTGCCCCAGTTCTGTCCGGTGCGGAAGAAGAACACCTCGACGCAGCTGTAGCCGCCGGCCTGGTGCACGGCGAACACATCGGCCTCCTCGAGCGTGCGCGGATTGATGCCCTGGTGCGAGGTGATCGCGGAGAGCGCGGCAAGCCGGTCGCGATAGACCGCGGCGCGTTCGAAATCGAGCGCCGCCGACGCCGTGTCCATCTCCGCCGCCATCTCCTTCTGCACCAGCCGGCTGCGGCCGGACAAGAAATCGTTGGCCTCGCGCACCAGCTCGCCATAGCCGGCGAAATCGATCTCCTGCGTGCAGGGCGCCGAGCAGCGCTTGATCTGATAAAGCAGGCACGGCCGCGTGCGCGCCTCGAAAAACGAATCCGAACAGGAGCGCAGCAGGAACGCGCGCTGCAGCGCGTTGATGGTGCGGTTGACCGCGCCGGCATTGGCGAAGGGCCCATAGTAATGCCCCGTCCGCGTGCGCGCGCCGCGATGCTTGAGGATCTGCGGGGCCCAGTGGTCGGATGTGATCAGGATGAAGGGGAACGACTTGTCGTCGCGCAGCAGCACGTTGAAGCGCGGACGCAGCCGCTTGATCAGATTGGCTTCCGAGCAGCAGCGCTTCGGTCTCGGTCTTGGTGGTGACGAATTCCATCGCCACCGTGCCGGAGATCATGCGCACGATGCGATTGTCGTGCCCGGTCGGCCGCGTATAGGCGGTCACCCGCTTCTTGATGTTCTTCGCCTTGCCGACGTAGAGCACCTCGCCCTTGGCATCGACCATGCGGTAGACGCCGGGCGACGACGGCGCGTGCTTGACCGCGCGCGCGATCGCGGCGCGGCCGGCGGCCAGCGTGCTAGCCGGCGCTTCGGCGCTCTCCAACTCGGGCAGCGCCTGCTCGTCGTCCTCTTCGCGCAGATCGCTTGCCGGGTCGATGTCTTTGGGCGTGCCGTTCATGGGAATTTGAGCTTAGACATATAATGCGACATTGGCGGCCAACAATTAGCCGACGTCCGCTTTAGCCCCAAAAACCGGCATTGGGCAACGCGGTGAGATCGCGCCGAAATACTCACCGCGGCTCGATCAACTCGATCCTATTGCCGAAAGGATCTTCGACGTGGCGCCGGTCGCAGCCTTCGATGGGCTCGTCTTCGGTCACCTTGTAGCCGGCCTGTTTCAGCTTCGTCTCAAGATCGGCCAAGCCGTCGACGATGAACGCGGGATGCGCCTTGCGGGCCGCAATGAAATTCTTGTCAACCCCGAGATGCACCGTCGCCGCGCCGTTCTCGAACCAGCAGCCGCCGCGCGCGGCAAGTTGCGGTGGTTTGGTTTTTTCCGCGAAACCCAGCATACCACTGTAAAATGCGCGCGCCTCGTCCTCCCGGCCCATCGGCATCGCAATCAGGACATGGTCGATCCGCTGAACCGGCATGACAGACCTCGTCTGGTCCGTTTCATTATCCCATGATCGAATATCCAGCGTCGATAGGGATTGCCGCGCCTGTCACAGGCCCGATAAGCTCCAGCCTTCATGTCCGTCTCCACCCAAGACGCGCCCAAAGAAGCGCCCAAGCAAACGCCCCCGAACGCTCGCGGACCGCGAGGTTTTAGCGGCGGCATCGCGTCGCTTGCGGACGATCGGCTCTACGCCTTGCAAAATCCCTTCGCGCTCGACGGCCGCGTCAGTTCGTACCCGGCGAGCGCCCGGGGCTTTTCGGTGGCAAACAGCTACCTGCTGACGCAGAGCGACGCCGCGATGCTGATCGACACCGGCTTTGGCAAGGACGAGCCGGTGATCAGGGCGCAGATCGAGCAGTTGATCGCGCCGGGACTGCCGCTGTCGATGTTTCCGCTACGGCTCAACGAATTCATGTCGATCAACAATGTCGAGAGCTTCGCCGGGCATTTCAATATCGACCAATGTTACACCAGCAACCCCGACGCGGCCTTGTGGTTCGATTTCGGCGCCAAAGCGAACGGCCGCAGTATCCTGGATTCGATGAAGGTCACTGCCGTGACCCGGGCCGACACGATTGAACTCAGCAAAGACGGCCGCGCCATCGACGTCATGCAGGCGCCGATCCGGCTGATCGCCACGCGCTGGCTGTACGACCGCGCGACCCGCACCTTGTTCTCATCGGATATGTTCACCCATACTTGGCGCGACAGCGCGTCGGGGCCGTGGATCGTGACCGATGCCGACGACGACGCGACAGCCCCGCGTGACGTTCGCTCGTTCATGTTGAACACGCGCTATTGGTGGCTGGAAGGCGTTACGACCGACACGATGCGGCGCGGCATCGGCGACATCTTCGACAAATACGACATCGAGACCATCGCGCCCGGCTACGGCTGCATCCTGCGCGGCCGCAAGGTCGTGGCGCGGCACTACCGAATGCTCGATGAGTTTCTTAAAAGCTGCGACAAGAGCGTGGCGGTGTCGCGCTATGTCAGCCGCGACGAGGAGCGTTGAGGGATGCTCGACATGGCGGACATGCTCGCCATGAAGCCGGCCGACCGGATGCCGCGCGAGATCGCGCCCGGCGTGTTCTGGATCGGCGACTGTCTGGTGCAGCGCCACAAGGGCAAGATCTATCACGGCTACAACGCCGCCTTCCTGGTCGCCGGAAAGACCGCGTCGTGCCTGGTCGAGACCGGCCATCCGAAGGACTTTCCGGTCATCGAGCGGCACTTGAACGATCTGTTCGCGCGCGGCGTGCCGCCGATCAAGTATCTGTTCGTCACCCACCAGGAGACGCCGCATTGCGGCGGCCTTGGCCGCGTCCTCAAGACCTATCCGGAAGCCATCCTGTGCGGCGACGTCAGCGACTATCACCTCGCCTTCCCGCAGTACGAACACCGCATGCAATGGATGAAGGAAGGCGACGAGATCGACCTCGGCGGCCGGACGCTGATGGTGGTCGAGCCGGTGATCCGCGACCTGCGCACCACCTGGTGGGCCTTCGACACCAAGGAGAAGGTGCTGTTTCCGGGCGACGGCTTCGCCTACAGCCACTATCACGAGGACGGCCACTGCGGCCTGGTCGCCGAAGAAGCGGTCTCGCTCGACCTGCCGGACGTGTCGTCGACCTTCGCGGACCTGGCGCTGTTCTGGACCAAGTTCGCCGACATGAACGTGTATTGCGATCGGCTCGACCAGCTCATCGAACGGCTCGGCGTCAAGACCATCGCGCCGACGCATGGCCTGCCGATCACCGACGTGAAGATCACGGTGCCGAAGGTGCAGCAAGGGCTGAAGGCGGCCGCGCTGATCCCCGAGTCGGGGACGAACGAGAAAGTGCCGCTGGCCGGCGCCGCCGCAGCGACGCCGGCTTGAGCGCGAACTTTGTTCGTCTTCGACGACGGCCGGCGCGGCCTCTACTTGGCGGCGGCGATCTTGTTGGCGCGGATCACATCGCCCCAGAGCTTGATCTCGCTCTTGAGCAAGGCGCCCGCGGCTTCGGGCGTTTCCTCTCCGGGCCCGAACTCATCCATGCCGCCGTCGGCAAAGCTCTTCTTCACCTTGGGATCGGCGAGCGCGGTGCGCAGCGCGGCGTTCAGCTTGTCGATGATCGGGCGCGGCGTGCCGGCCGGCGCCAGCAACATGTGCCAGAAATCGATATTGAGCTTCTTGTAGCCGAGCTCTCCCAACGTCGGCAGGTCCGGCAAGCCGGCGAACCGCTTTCTGCCGATGATGGCGTAGGCTTTGAGCTTGCCGGATTTGATCAAAGGCCCCGAAACGATGGCCGATTGCGACTCCAAATCCACTTGGCCCGACAACAGGTCGACGAGCGCCGGACCTGCGCCGCGATAGGGAACCTGCGTCGCCTTTACGCCGAGTTCCTGGGCGATTAGCACGCCGGCCAGATGACCGTATGAGCCGACGCCGGGATGCCCGATCCTGACGGTGTGTCCGGGCTTTTTCATCCAGGCCAGCAGCTCCTTGAAATTCTTCGGCGGCAGATTCTCCGGTGCCGCAAGCGTCGAAGCGGCGGTGTTGATCAGGCCGATGGGGGCGAAATCCTTGACCGCATCGAACGAGAGGTTCGGATAAAGCGACATGCCGGCCGCCAACGCCACCTGATGGATCATGAACGTGTAGCCGTCGGGCGCGGCGCGGGCGCCGCGCGCGGCGCAGATCATGCCGCCGGCGCCGCCGACGTTTTCGATCACGATCGTCTGGCCCAGCGATTTCTGCATGCTGTCCTGCAGGATGCGCGCGATCGTGTCGGTCGCGCCGCCTGGCGGGAACGGCACCAGCATCGTGATGGGACGGTCGGGATAGGTCTGCGCCGAAGCGGCGCCGGTTGCCAGAAGACATGCGGCAAGAAACGCTGCCGCGAGCGCGCGTACAAAATTCATGATTTCTCCCTGTAAGCCGCCTGTCGTCTTTTGTTGTGTGGCGGCCGTTGACATATTCGCCCGTTTTTCAGCCCATCCGCAAGATAGGCGCGGGCCGGATTTCCCGGGAATCTTATCGCCCCTCGGCTCAGTTCAGCCGGAGCTCCATAATGTGTCGTGGGTCGGGTTTCAGCTCGCCGCGCTCGACGCGCTTGACGATATCGGTCAGCGCCGCATTGGCGCGGCAGGCGAGCCCGACCTTTTCACCCTCGCGCACAATCAGGCCATTGAGGAACTCGATCTCGGTGCGCCGGCCCTTCTTCATGTCCTGACCCATCGAAGGGCGCTGCCCGGATGCGGTGCGGCCTGCATCCTTGAAACGCTGCTCGTCGCACGCACGTACGGCTTCCTCGTCTCCTTCGCCGGCGCGCGCGATCGTTTCGGGCGGCAGGTGCAGGATGTCCTCCAGTTGATAGCCGTGCGCCTGTCCGACGCGAATCGCCTCGCTGCCGAGACGCGTCGCGAAGCGGCGGATCGGATCATTCTTCAGCATGTCGCCGCCGCCAAGGCCGGTACAGGCCGACAGCCCGTTCTGCATGGCGTTGGCGACCAGCTTCGACCACCGCTCGCCCCAAAGATTGTTGGTCGCCTTGGCGCTGTCGGCATAGGCGACCAGACGGCAAATCTCCTCCGCGCGCTGCGTGATGCGGCCGTGCACTTCGCCGGCGCGGAATACGGTGTGCGCCGCGCCGTGCTTGGCGGCGCCGCGGTGAACGTGGCCGGGCTCCGGCAGATTGACCGTGATGCTGCTGGCGATGCAACCGAGCGTCTTGCCCCAGCCGACGATGCCGGCGATCGTTTCTTCATTCATGCAATTCTGCAGCGAGACCACGTAGCCGTCGGGCGCCAGATATTGCCGGATCAGCATTGTCGCCCAGGCCGTGTCGTACGACTTCATGCATACGAAGGCGATGTCGACCGGCTTCTCCTTGGCGAGTTGCTGCGCGTCCGTCACGTGCAGCGCCCGCACTGGCACGGTGAATTCCGGCTCCTTCATGGCGTGCGTCACGCGCAGGCCGTGCTGGCGCATCTCTTCGACATGCGCAGGCCACGGATCGATGAACGTCACATCCTCGCCGGCCTGCACCATATGGGCGCCGGCATAGCCGCCGACCGCGCCCGCTCCGACAACGGCAATCTTGCGGCCCATTCCCTTCCTCCCGACGAGCTTTTTATTATTCAGCGGCCGCTCGCATCATCAGCTTTTTCGCCGGCCTTCCGCAAGACGGCGTGAAGCGCGCGCTATTCGGCGCCGTCGCTGTCAAGCGTGCGCCAGGCGATGTGCTGGCCGCCATCGACCGCGATCACCGTGCCGGTGACGCTTGCCGCGCCGGCGAGATAGACGACCGCCGCGGCGATGTCCTCCGGCGTCGGGCCGCGCCCGAGCGGCACCGCCGCGGCTTGCGCGGCGAATTGCGCTGGCGACTGCCGCGGACTCGGCAGTGTCGGGCCGGGCGCCACCGCGTTGACCCGCACATTCGGCGCTAGCGCCTGCGCCAATGTCAGCGTGGCGTTCGCCAAGGCGCTCTTGCTCAGCGTGTAGGAGAAGAAGCGCGGCGTCGGCTTAAGCACGCGCTGGTCGACGACGTTGACGATCGAGGCGTCGGCGCGCTCGAGCGCCTGCGCGGCGAAGGCTTGCGCCAGGAACACCGGCGCCGTCAGGTTGACGGCCAGCGTGCGCTCGAACGCGGCGCGATCGAGCGTGGCGATGTCGTCTTCCCCGAACAGGCTCGCGTTGTTGACCAACAGCGTGAGCGGTCCGAACGCGGCGGCTGCCGGCACCAAGCCGGCGAGCGCCATACCGTCGGCGAGATCAGCAAGCACGATCGACGCGCGCGCCGCCCGCCGCTGCAATTTCGCTTGCGGTGCCTTCAGCCTCGCTCCGCGAGCGATGCGCGTGCAGCACGACGGCGTAACCTTCGCGCGCCAGCGCACGCGCGATGGCCGCGCCGATGCGGCGCCCCGCCCCGGTGATCAGCGCCGCGCGCCCAGGTGCCGTGCCGTTCATGCCGCCTCACTTATGCCGCCCGTCATACGCCAGAGCATCCGCTGCTGTCACCGCGCGCGTCGCGGTGTTCGGTTCCATGCTCCGTCGTGTACTTGGCAGATATAGTAAATGTTCGCTGAGCGAAGATGGTAAATCTAAATAACGAGCAGCCCCTCTCTAACAGTTCTTTAGGGATAACGACTGCTGTTTACTAAACGATTCATGACCGCTTAACTTAAAAGGCCCGATAAATCCTTCACGATAATCGCGAGTTCCGCCCAAAAATTCGGCGGCTTCGCACGCGCTGAAAGCGCGAGAGTGAGTGGAGGGTAAGATGAAAAAAACGCTGTTCGCGGGAACAGTTGCGGCCGTATCCATCGCTGCCGGCGTGGCCGTCGCAGCCGATCTGCCGCGGGGCCCGGCCCCCTATTACAATCCGGCGCCGGCCAGCGTCTATAACTGGAGCGGCGTCTATGCGGGTCTCAACCTCGGCTATGGCTGGGGCAAGGTGACCAATACCGGCGCCAACCCGAGCGGCATCCTGGGTGGCGGTCAGCTCGGCGTGAATTGGCAGAGCGGTCAGTTCGTTTACGGCGCCGAAACCGATCTGCAAGCGAGCGGCGCCGATGACACGTTCGCCGGCTACAAGTTCTCCAATCCATGGTTCGGAACCGTACGCGGACGCGCGGGCTACGCCTTCAACAATATTCTGCTCTACGGCACGCTCGGCCTCGCCTATGGCGACCTTAGGGGCGACTTCGCCGGCGCCGTCGAAACCCACACCATGGCGGGATGGGCCGGCGGCCTCGGCGCGGAAGTCGGCTTAGCGCCGGCCTGGTCGGTCAAAGGCGAGTATCTGTACATGGACCTGGCCGATCGCGGGTTCGGGATCACCGGCATGGACAATGGTTACCGGTCGAACATGTTTCGCTTCGGATTCAACTATCACTTCTGAGCGGCACATCGTCGCTCACGTGGCGGAAAACCCCGGGCCTCACGGTCCGGGGTTTTTCTTTCGAGCAACCATGCCGTTGGCCGCTGGAGCCCCGACTTAAGTCTTAAGTAATCCTTTACCACGTTGCAGGCGATGCACAGTCTTGATCAAGGCAACAACGTGGCATTTCATCGGCGCAATTGAGATTATACATTCAATAACTTGGTTCTGTAGTGTGTCTTTTACACACTAGACGTAACATTATTTTTGAATACTTATGCGGCCTCGGTTGTGGGGGGCCACAGTGACGGAGGTTTTTTAGATGCTAAAGCGTTTGGTTCTGGCGGGCGTTGGCGCACTCGCCGTGATGACAATGATCGGTGCGGCCAATGCCGCGGATCTGCCGCGCCGGCACGCTATGCCGGTCAAGGCGCCGATGTATGAGGCACCCTACAACTGGACCGGCTTCTATGTCGGTATCAACGGCGGCGGCGGCTGGGGCCATTCAGATTGGGATGCCTACGGCACCGGTTTCAAGACGTCAGGCGGCCTCGTCGGCGGCACCGTCGGCTACAACTATCAAATGGGCCAGGTCGTGTTCGGCCTCGAAGGCGACATCGACTGGGCCGATCTGCGCGGTAGCGGCCTTTGCGGCGGTCTCTCGTGCGAGACGCGCGACGATTGGCTGGCGACGGCGCGCGGCCGCATCGGCTACTCGTTCGGTCGCGTGATGCCCTATGTTACCGGCGGCGCCGCATTCGGCGACATCAAGTCGTCGCTCGCCGGCTTCGGCAGCCAGACCACCACGAAGGCCGGTTGGACGCTCGGCGGCGGCGCCGAAGTCGCCATCGCCGGTCCGTGGACCGCCAAGATCGAATATCTCTACGTCGATCTTGGCAAGGCGGGCTGCGACGGCGCGGCTTGCAGCGTGCCGACCGACGTGAGCTTCACCAGCAACATCGTGCGCGCCGGCGTCAATTATCGCTTCTGATGCCCGCTAAAAACTGACCTGCAAAAAGCCCCGGACAAAGTTACGGGGCTTTTTCGTATGGCCAGCAGGCTCTGCGCGCCGGCATGCCGCGATTAGGGCCCAATCATGGCTAACGGCCGTTGCTGTACGGCCACAGGCTATGGCAATCGCAGCGCCGTCTATGGAACCGTTATCTGCGATGACGCGTTGAATGTGCAATCGGGGGACGGCGCATCCGCGACCGTCCGCACATTTTGCAGTGAGGTGCGTCATGAAAAAGTTTCTGCTTGCGAGCGCGGGCATCCTGGCGCTTGGCGTCGTGTCGGCCTCGGCCGCCGACCTGCCGCGCCACCGGGCGATGCCGGAGAAGGCGCCGGTCTATGTGCCGCCAGCCTGGAGCTGGACTGGACCCTATATCGGCATCAATGGCGGCTGGGGCTTCGGCCGATCGGAATTCTCCGACCCCTTCCCCAGCGGCTCGTTCGATACGTCCGGCGGGCTGGTCGGCGGCACGCTCGGCTACAACTATCAGCTCGACAATAACGTGGTGTTCGGGCTCGAAGGCGATATCGACTGGAGCGATATCCACGGCAGCGCCCCCTGCGGCGTCACGACGTGCGAAACGCGCAACAACTGGCTGGGCACGGCGCGTGGCCGCCTCGGCTATTCGCTCGGCAATTTCATGCCCTATGTCACCGGCGGCGGCGCCTTCGGCGACATCAAGTCCTCGATCGCCGGGGTGGGCAACTCGCACGACACCAAAGCCGGCTGGACCGTGGGCGGCGGCATTGAAGCTCATATCAGCGGACCGTGGTCGGCCAAGCTCGAATATCTCTATGTCGATCTCGGCCGCGGCGGCTCGGTGCTCGGATCCGACTCCAAATTCCAGACCAACATCGTGCGTGCCGGTCTGAACTATAAGTTCTGAGCGAAGCGGCCCGCAGCAAACGGTAAAGCCCCGGACTTGCTCCGGGGCTTTCGTGCGGTGTGTTATGCGATGACCTTGGTCGCCGCGAAGGCCGGCACCTGCGCGGCAAATTTGTCGTGCCAAGCCACCAGACGCGGATGACCTTTACGCCAGTTTCCGCAGAAACGCAGATCGCCATAACCGAGCACACAGGCGAGCGCGATCTGTCCGACGTCGGGAACCGCATCGAGCGCCGGCGGCGCGGCCTCCAGCGCCGCCAAGCCGCGCGCGATCTTGTCGGTCTGGCGATCGACCCAGGCTTGCACTTTCTTGTCGGCGGGCCGGTAGCGGTCCTCGTAGACGATCAGGACCGCCGCATCGAGGATGCCGTCGCACAGCGCCTGCAGCCGCAACGCCGCAAAGCGCGCGGTTGGCTCGCGCGGAATGATGCGGCCGCCACCGGCGAGATGATCGAGAATTTCGAGGATCACGCGCGAGTCGTAGTAGACGGTGCCATCGTCAAGCACCAGCGCCGGAACTTTCCCGAGCGGATTTTGCGCGCGGATCGGGTCGCCGGGATCGTTGAGATCGGTTTCGCGCACGTCGATCTTGTCGGCGAGGCCGAGCATGCTCATGGCGATGCGCACCTTGCGCGCGAACGGCGATGACGGTGTAGAGCGCAGGATCATTGGCAAAAATATTCCTCCGCGACAGGCGCGGGGAACCCGCAACTGGTGAGAATCGAGAATAACTCAGCGGGCGGCCGTCGCCGGCGCGCCCCGATACGCGATCAGCCGGTCACGACCAGGTTGACGGCCTTGGGGCCTTTACCCTTCTTGTCCGGTTCGACGTCGAAGCTGATCTTTTGTCCTTCGTTCAGACCTTTCAGTCCGGCAGCTTCCACAGCGGTGATGTGCACGAACACATCGCGCCCGCCGTCATCCGGTTTAACAAAACCGTAGCCTCGCTCACTGTTGAAGAACTTCACCACACCGGTCTGCGCCATCGGGAAAACTCCTCTCCCCGCACTGCTCCGCCGCCCAGCCCCACGCTCGACGGCTCGGCCGGACATTCGCATTCGGGGAAAGCGTCAGCCGCGAACGGCCTCTGTCACTCCGCCGGCCCCCAAGCGGGGGCGGAACGTACCTGCCAATGACGGAACTACACACCAACTGGGTGCGTGTGGAAAGGGCCCATAGCGTCACCGCCCGGCCGGCGCCCCCTCGCGGCTGAGCCAATCGAGCCGGAAGGCGCCCTTGCCGTCGCGCCCGAGGATCCCCGCCAGCGCCGGCAGCAGCACGGAAAGCTCGCTTTCCAACGTCCAGGGCGGGTTGACCAGGATCATTCCGCAGCCATTGAGACGGGCCGGATCGCTGAGCGGCGCAACGATCAGTTCGGCACGCAGTATTTTTCCGATGCCCTGCCGCCGCAGGCTCTTGGCAAGCGCGTCCCGTTCGCTGCTGCCTTTGATCGGGTACCACAGCGCATAGATGCCGGTCGCCCATTTGCGGTGGGCGGTGGCGAGCCCGTGCACCAGGCGGACGAAATCGCTGTTCTGCTCGAACGGCGGGTCGACCAGCACCAGGCCGCGGCGTTCTTTCGGCGGCACATAGGCGCCGAGCGCGGTCCAGCCGTCGATTTCCAGCGTTTTGATGCGGCCATCGCCGCGCAGATTTTGTCGCAGTGCGGCGGCGGCCCGCGGCTCCATTTCGCAGGCGATCAGGCGGTCCTGCGGGCGCAGCCAAGCACGCGCCAGCGCCGGCGAGCCGGGATAGATCTTGAGCCGGCCGCGCTCATTGAGCGCGCCGACAACTTCGATATAGGGCGCGAGTAGTGCGGCGACCGGCGCGGCGAGCTGCGCAGCCATCAGCCGCGCGATGCCGTCGTGCCATTCGCCGCCGCGGCTCGCTTCGGGGCCGGCCAAGTCATAGAGGCCGGCGCCAGCATGGGTATCGATCACGCGGAACGCGACAGGCTTAGCGCGCAAATAATCCAGGATGCGGCAAAGCACCGCATGCTTGAACACATCGGCGAAATTTCCGGCATGGAAAGCGTGGTGGTAGTTCACGAGCTTGCTCGAAAGGTCGGGCTATAGTCGGCATTTATCGCCGGCGTTGCCGAGCTTATGCCACAACTCGCTTCAATGCGGCACGCCGCGCAGGCCGAAATGGCTGCGCGGTTTGACGGTGCGAATCGGATAGGTTGCCTTCCGCCGCGGCGGCCGCCGAACCGCGGCGGGCTGGCGCGCTTGGATGGCGGCCGCAGCGCCGGCCCCGGCGCGCCGCCGCTCGACGACCCGCAAGAGCAATCGGACGGGAATAAGCACCGCCGCGGCCACACCGATCGCGTGTAAAGCCGGCGGCAAAACCAAATGATGCGGCGAACCGAGCAGCCACATCACAAGGTAGCCGAGCCCGGCGAACCAGATCGCAAAAGAAATATAGTCCCACACCCGAGTCATTGCCGCGCGCTCCCCGGCGCATATCGCGTGCGGAACATTGCGGGTTTCTCTTACGAGAATCTTGCCCCAATTCTCGACGCGCCGGGGTTATCCCCACAACGCCTGCGATCATCGTTAGTGCTGGCTTAACGCCATTGCAGACTCGCGCGCCGCATTTAGCCGATCATGTTTAGACGTCGTTCATCCGCCGCGCATCGCCGGCATGGCGATGCTGTCGCGCTTACAGGCGCGGCGCGTCACCTCGGGACAGTCGTGGAACGAAAAATCCTTGTTCAGACAAACGCGCACTTCGCTCAAGCGCTTGCTGTCGCAGGCGACCGCGATGGCCTCGTGCGGCAATCCCGCGTTGGCCTTGACGAAGGCGTCCGCCACATCGTCGGGCTTGACCATGACCGGCTTGTCCAGCTCGATAAATTCCGCGGGAATTTTGATCACCGCGCGCGCCTTGCGCACCGCCTCGAAATAGGCCGCTTGCGAAAGCCCCGAGCAGGTTCCATGGCGATCCCATTCATGGAAGATCAACCGCGGGCTCGGCATCAGATCGAGCATGCTGCTGACGATCGTGCGGTCGAGCCGCGGCGCCGGCACCTGGCAGAACCCGGGGAACCCCTGCTCGTATTGCGGCCAAAGTCCGTGCACCACGAAGGAAAACGGTCGCCCGCCGCATTGCGGGTCGGGCGCCCGCTCGGGCGCGCGTTCATGCGAGACCTCGCAAAAAGATGGCGACCAGGACAGCGCCAGCACATAGAAATCGAATTGGCCGGGCGCATTCTGCCGGTGGTCCTGCGCCAAGGCGACGACGGCAAAAAGGAGCAGGAAACTCAAGGCGACGGCGGCGGCATGCGCTGCCTGGCTCAGGCGATGACGAAGCAACACAGGAGACATCGGACCCCCATCACACGGGAACCGGAACAAACCGGAAATTGATTTTTCGCAACGGTTCCAGAAAACCGTAGTGCAAATTCGAGAACATTTCAAGAACAAAAAGAAACAAAACAGGACTGGTTATAACCGTCCAGTTTTAGGGCCGCGCCATCTTGCAGCGGGGGTTGTAGGCCCAGTTGCGGTCGAGGCCGACCACGCACCATTCGACGCCCCAGGTCATGCCGATCATGCCGGTGTCCTCGCCGATCCAGTAGTTCACCCGGTGCTTGCGCCCGTCGCTGACCAGGGCGACCGCGCTGCAATAGCGGCGTGGAATGGTCCCGGCCACCCAAGACCGGTACGCGATCTCGCGCACCCGCTCGAAGTCGAGGATTTGCAGATCGGAGTTCCAGAAACGGCCCTCCTTCTCGGCGAAGCGCGCGGCGATCTTGCCGAGCGCGGCTTCGCAGGGCGGCAACACGCCGTCGTAGTTCTGCCCGCTCAAATAGAAGTTCTTTTCCAGCAACCCCGCCGCCTGCGCCGGCGCCAAGCTGCCGAGCCCGATCAAGACCGCGGCCGCCAAGAATCGAAAGAACCGCAAGAACCGAAAGCAACGAAACGCGTCAGCCATGACCGAACTCCCGCTCGACTCGCCACACCTTATTCCAGTCTAATTGCCGCGCCAATCGCCCAGCACCGCCTGCACCAGGGCCAGCGCCGCCACCGCCGCCGTGTCGGCGCGCAAAATGCGCGGCCCGAGCGAAATCCGGACGACGTTTTGCCGCCTCAGCAGCGCCTGCCGCTCGTCCTCGGCAAAACCGCCTTCCGGCCCGGTCAGCACTGACAGCGGCAGAGTTCCGCGCGACGCCGTCAGCGCCGCCACCGGATCCTTGACCTCGGCATCCTCGTCGCAAAACACCGTCATGCGGCCTGCGTCGGCGATCGCGTCGGTAAAGGACACCGGCTCGGCCACCTCCGGCAGCGTCAATATCCCGCACTGCTGCGCCGCCTCGACGACATTGGCGCGCATGCGCTCGAGATTGACGCGCGCGACTTGCGTATGCCGGGTGAGCACCGGCTGCAGCCGCGACGCCCCCATCTCCACCGCCTTCTGCACCACATAGTCGAGCCGGGCATGCTTGAGCGGAGCAAACAGAAAATGCAGGTCGGGCGGGCGCGGCTGCTCCCGCAGGCGTTCACCGACCGCCGCGGCAAGGTCCCGCTTGCCGCTGCCCGAGAGCTGGGCCTGCCATTCGCCATCGCGGCCGTTAAACAGCAGCACCGCGTCGCCTTGGCCGAGCCGCAGCACGTTGCGCAGATAATTCGCCTGACCGCGGTCGAACACCACGCTCTGACCGCCACTGAGCGGGGCGGCGAGATAGAGGCGCGGGGTGCGGAAATCGTAGCGCGGCATGGCGTTAATCATGGCGGGAGGACCCGGTTTAGCCAGATAGCGGGCCCTTGGCGAGGGGCGCCGAATATGACCGTATTGCCGTGTTCCCGACGCATTCGCCCGCTTGGTATATACGGCGCGTCGCGCGCCAATCTGCTATGATGCGCGGAAGGTCGGGAGAGGATCGGTTTATGGACTTGCGCCGGATAATGCTGATCGTCGTGGGGTTGCTGCCGTTCGCGGTCGCGCCGGCGGCCGCCCAGTTCCCGCCGGCGCCGGGCGCGCAGCAGGGACCGCCCTGCGTGCAGGAATTCGGCAGGCTGCGCGACGATGCCGGCAAGAAGGCGGCGGCGATCCGGGCGGCGAGCGCGCACAAAGCGCCGCCGGCTGAGGCCTGTAAATTGTTCAACGCGTTCTCGGCCGCGGAAGAGAAAATGGTGAAATACGCCGAGGCCAATTCGGTCTGGTGCGGCATTCCCCCGCAAATTATTACGCAGATCAAGCAGCAGCATGCCAAGACCGCGGAATTCCGTACCCGGATTTGCCAAGCCGCCGCAGCGCCGCCGCGGCCGGTCGGCCCGACCTTGAGCGATTCGCTCGGCGCGCCTATTACCGACTCCCACAACATCAAGACCGGCCGCGGCACCTTCGACACCCTGACCGGTAGCCCGCTCGGTAATCGATGAGCGAGCATGCCGGACGCGTCGCCGATGCGACCGGAAACTGGGTTGACGGTCTCGCGCCGCCATTCGCCCGCCCCTATCTGCGGCTCGCCCGCCTCGACCGGCCGATCGGATCCTGGCTGCTGTTGATACCGTGCTGGTGGTCGGTGGGTCTTGCCGGCATGCGCGCCGAGCAATTCCCCAGCCTCTGGCACATCGTGCTGTTTTTCATCGGCGCCTTCGCCATGCGCGGCGCCGGCTGCACCTGGAACGATCTGGTCGACCGCAATCTCGACGGACTGGTCGAGCGCACCCGCTTGCGCCCGATCCCTTCGGGTCAGGTGACGGTCGCCGAGGCCACCGTCTTCATGGGGCTGCAAGCGCTGCTCGGTTTGCTGGTGCTGCTCCAGTTCAACCGCTACACGGTGATCACCGGCCTCGCCTCGTTCTCAGTGATCGTGATCTATCCGTTCATGAAGCGCATCACCTACTGGCCCCAGATCGTGCTCGGCCTGGCGTTCTCCTGGGGCGCGCTGATGGGCTGGCCGGCCGCGTTCGGGCGACTCGATTGGCCGCCGCTCATGCTCTATGCCGGATCGATCTCCTGGGTGATCGGCTACGACACCATCTATGCGCACCAGGACCGCGACGACGATCTCTTGATCGGCATCAAGTCGACCGCGCTGCTGTTCGGCGAGAACACGCGACCGATGCTGGCGGGCTTCTACGCCGGCGCGGTGGTGCTGATCGGCATCGCCGGACTGCTGGCCGGCGGCCAACTCATCTTCGTGCTTGGTATGATCGCCTTTGCCGCGCAACTGGCCTGGCAGGTGCTGCGCCTCGACATCAACGACTCCGCGCATTGCCTGAAGCTGTTCAGGTCGAACCGCGACGCCGGGCTGATCCTGTTTGCCGCCATGCTGCTGGAAGCGGTATTCTAGGCCCAGTAAGGCAGAACGCTAATAAGCTTTAGAGCGAAGCTCTTCGGCGCGGATCGCGGTATCGCCCGCCGCGGCGGCGGCTGATTTCCTCGCCGGCATGACGGGCTCCGGCTCCTCGTCGACGTCCAACTCCGCGGGGTTCGCTTTTTTCTGCACCGCGCCAATCGATCCGGTCACGTCGACGTCGTCACCGGCGACATAGCCATC
Source organism: uncultured Alphaproteobacteria bacterium (assembly GCA_963772235.1). Classification (GTDB taxonomy): domain Bacteria; phylum Pseudomonadota; class Alphaproteobacteria; order Rhizobiales; family Xanthobacteraceae; genus Pseudolabrys. The sequence goes on along the minus strand of CAVYWI010000012.1, from coordinate 86,386 downwards.
TTGGCCGGGCACCGCGATCGGCAGCGTGGCCTTCCGCATCACCGAACCGGTATAGGCCGGCGCGCCGTGCTTGGCCGCATAGACCGCGCGCGCCCGCGCCGCCACCACCTCGCCCGGAATCGCGTCTGGCCGGCACGGACGATAGCCGGTGCGGCGATGCATCAGATCCACGTGGATGTGGTCGTAATGATAAACGTTGTAGCCGGGCGCCAGTACCGTTGTGAAGGTCTGGCAGGCGTAAAGCTGCACGTCGTGCAGGAAGCCCTGCTCTTCCGGCGTGCCGTGCCAGCCGTCCTTGACGGTGATCTTGCGCCCGTCGACGAGCGTAAAGCCAGCGATGTCGAGCGCGTCGCCGAAGGCGTGCTCGGACATGCTCGACGTGCCCGCGCCGACCATCTCGCGGCACGAATAGGAACCGATCTGCCGGATCTCGGTGACTTGCGTCCCGAACCAGTGCAAGGCCGCCGGCTGCACGCCGTCGCGGACCCAGCGGTCGAGCGCGGAGACCAGCGGACAGGCGAGCGTCGCTGGCGGCGTCACCGCCGCCGGCGTGATCGCGGCCGTCGCGTTCGGGCCGCGCATCGGCCCGAGCGCCGGCAGTGCGCGTTGCGGCGGCGGCTGATAGACCGGCGCGTTATAGGCCGGCTGCTCGCGCTGATACGCTGGCTCCTGACGTTGATAAGCCGGCGCGGCGCGGCGCGGCAGCACGGCGTCGTCGGGAATGTCGTCGGGCTGCGCGACACCGGGCGCGTAGATCGACATCGGCCGCCCTGCCGGCGCTGGAGGCGGCAGTTCGGTCGCCGGTGCATAGGGTGCGGGCGTGTAAGGCGCAGGCTCGGCTGCCGGCCGCACCGCTGGCGGCGGTCCCGGCACCCAGCGCAACTGCTCGCCTTGCACTGGCACCAGCGGCGCATAGCCCCGTTCGAGCGGCGGCCAACGCGGCTGGTTCACCCCTGCATTGGGAATGGCGCCGGGCGGCCGCAGATCGTCGCCGTAGCTCATCGCCGAACTTTCACCCAACAGCGCGACCTTGAGAGGAAAATCGGCGCCGCATATGCCCGGGCCCTCGATCGGCTTGATCTGCTCGACGCCGGCCCCGATCTTGACCGCGCCCGATTTGAGGCAGGCGACCTCTTCATCATGCCGCCAGGCCGGACGTTCGGCAAAGTTCAAGAAACTGCGCCCGCAACCGGCGAGCGTCAGCAGCAACACCATGCCGGCGAGATAGAGACGGGTTCGGCCCTTCATGCCCGCGAAAATGCGAGCAGTTTCTTTAACGATGCATCAATACTGATAGCGCCTAAATCTGTTAAGGATAAGAATTCGTTGCCGGCGCTCGATCGGGGCACCATTTAATCAGCAGCAGCAAGATCGCGATGCTCAATGACCAAAGTCCGTTGTCGGGGCAAAGCGGGCATCGCGCGGACTTGCGGCAATTTCCGCTCAAGATCTACAGCCGACCTCATCCGCGTCAACAATATTGCTAACGCCAAATTTGCGTCCAACTCGACACAATTGAAATAACCGCCAGTACCGGCAGCGGTGACCCGCTTCCGATCCCTTTCAAATCTGCGAGCGGTCTCTTCGGAGTCAATGATCAATCGCGCGCAGAATTAATAATCTAGCAATTACCCTTCCGAACGTTGGTTTAATACCCTTGGCTTAGTATCGCGCGCGTCGATCAACGTGGGAGAAACCGATGCCTGGACGTTATTTGGCTTTGTTGTTTGCGGCGGCCATCTCTGGTCTTGCCATGCAGTATGGCACAACCATGAATGGCGGAACGCTTTCTGTGGCCACGGCGAATGTCGAGGCCAGCAATCCTTTCTGAAAGCGGGGTTGTATTACGACTCATTGAATCGCCTTTCAGAATTTTGACTATTCGAATGAGGCCGCCTCAGTTGGCGGTCTCATTATTTATTTTGAAAATAATGCGCGACGTCCGCCTCTGGCGCTTTGCGAACACTGGCTGACCGATGCTCGCCAGTCCCCAGTCTATAAGTGCACGCCCTAGTGCGCTGGCTTGATCCCCAGCGTCTTGCCAATCGCCATCACGGCCTCGGTTTGATCGGCGAGCGCCTTGGCGAACTCGGCCGGCGTTCCCGGATTGACGACCTGTCCGGTGGCGCTGAGCCGCGCGTTGACCTCCGGTTCGGCGGCGATGGTGCGAATGTCCGCCGCAATGCGCTCACGTACCGCCAGTGGCATGTCGTTCGGCCCCATTAGGCCGACCAGGCCATCGAACTCCAGCGACTTGTATCCAGCCTCCTTGCCGGTCGGAATGTCCGGCAGCGCCGCCGCGTGCTGGAGATTGGTCAAGGCGATCGCTTTCACTTTTCCGGCCAGAATGCGCGGCCGCATGATGGCGTAGGCGCCGACAAAAGCGTGGATGCGCCCCTCGGAAAGATCGTTGATGGCCGCCACCGGATTCTTGTACGGCACCTTCGCCATCTCGAGCTTTTCGGTTTTCAGGAAGGCCTCGAACATCAGATCGTTGGCGCCCGTCACCGACGCATAATTCAGCTTGCCCGGCGCCGCTTTGATCTTGGCGACCAATTCCTTGACGTTTGAAACGCCGAGTTCCGTCGGCACCGCCAGCACGATCAAAGTATTGGTCACCCGTGCGATCGGCGCCAGGTCCTTGATGTTGTACGGCAGCTTGTCGTGCAGCAGCGGGTGCGCGGTGAAGGTCGAGGCCGGCGCAAACAGCAGCACATGGTCGTCGTGTGCGCCGATGACCGCCGTGATGGCGATGATCGCGTCGCCGCCTGGCTTGTTCTCGACCACGACCGGCTGGCCCCATTTGGCCGACAGCTTGTCGGCAAAGACGCGCGCCGTGATGTCGACGCCGGAGCCGGGCCCGAGCGGGACGATGAAGCGGACCGGCCGCTGTGGCCAGGCCGGGGTTTGTGCCGATGACGGAGCGCCCGCCGATACCAGCGCGGCGAACACGAAAAAAATGAAGCCGAACAACCGAAACAGCGGACGGCGCATTGGCGTTTCCCCCAGAGATTTTTGTTGGCGACGAATTTGTGAATGGACGCGGGCGGTTTGTCCAGCACGGCGGTTGTTAGACCGCGGCGTTTGCATGGGACCTCGCCCAAGCATGCATTAATGCGGTGGCCGCGCCACCCGTAACATCGATAGTTGGCAGCGGACTGTCGTGGATTTGCTATTGATTTGCACTTGCCGTGAATTTTTTTGCACTGCCGCATTTGTCGTCACGACGAACTTTTTGGCGCGCAATCAATCGCTTGCCGCCGCCATTCCTGCCGCGCATGACGTGAAATGCAATTTTTGCATAATCGGCGCGCGATTACCTTCAGAGCACGGACGTTTTCTGCTAGCCTTCTATGATATCAACAAGGGAGGCACTGCCGTGGAGCTTACCTTGAAGTGGGATGTGCTCGCTGTATTCGCCGTGTTTGCTTTCGTCGGCGCGATCTTGCTGGGGGCATTCTGAGTTCAAGAGGCTAGCGACGACTCCAAACCAAATATTGCCGGTGTGAAACCGGCCAATAGTTTAAGCACCGGAGAGCAGCCCTCTCCGGTGTTTTGTTTTTTGCGGGCGAGCGCGCGGATTTTCCCGCCTGCGGCTGCCGATCAGCCGCTTCGCCGCCTGCGCCGCGGCGGCGCCGTAGGCGCGGTCCCCGTGAATCAGCATCAAGGCCATGGCGCCTTCCATCAGCAGCATGAGTTCGCGGGCCCGCTCGCGCGACTGCGGCACCCGCGACTTGCCCAACATTTCCGTCAGCCAGGCTTCGGTCGCACCTTTGGCGCGCCGCGCAATCGCGCGCGCCGGATGACCGGGCAGATCGGCAAGTTCGATAACCAGGCGGGTGAATCCGGAGCCGGCCCAGCGCGGCGTGGCGGCCCACGCGATCAACTGGCCGAAAGAATCGATCATTGCGGCGGCGCTCTTCGGCAACCGTTCGGCGATCACCCGCAGCCGCTCGCGATCGAATTCGTCGTAGCGTTGCAGCGTTGCGGCCAGAAGATCGTCCTTGCTGCGAAAGTGGGCGTAAAGCGTACGCCTGGTCAGCCGCGCACGCGCCGCAATTTCGTCCATGCTCACGCGCGTAAATCCTTTGCGGTAGAAAAGATAATACGCCGCCTCGATAATCCGCCGCTCCGTGCCTTCCCTCTTGCGCCGCATGACATTGCCCTTCGCCGGTAAAGTATACCGATTAGTGTATTTACTTTCGAGGTAGTCGGGCGCCCCCTCCCCCGGCAATGAAAGCGGTCACCTGCATCGAAGACCTGCGCCAGATTGCCCGCCACAAGGTGCCGCGCGCCTTCTTCGACTATGCCGAAGGCGGCTCCTATAACGAAGAGACGCTGCGCGCCAACCGCGCGGACCTGGCGCCGATCAAGCTGCGCCAGCGCGTGCTCGTTGACGTTTCCGGACGCAATCTCGAAACCACGATCGTCGGCGAGAAGGTGGCGGCGCCCCTGGTGCTGGCGCCCGTCGGCCTCACCGGCATGCAGCGCGGCGATGGCGAGATTCTCTGCGCGCAAGCCGCCAACGAGGCCGGCATCCCCTACACGCTGTCCACCATGTCGGTTGGCTCCATCGAGGACGTAGCGGAGGCGACCGGCAAGCCGTTCTGGTTTCAGCTCTACGTGCTTCGCGACCGCGATTTTACCAAGGACACCCTGGAACGCGCGCGCGCGGCCAAGTGCAATGTGCTGGTGCTCACCGTTGATCTACAGGTGCTCGGCCAGCGCCACCGCGACATCAAGAACGGACTTGCGGTGCCGCCGTCGCTCAAGTTCAGGAATCTCGTCGACATGGCGCGAAGGCCGCGCTGGGTTGCCGGCATTCTTGCCGGCAAGCGGCGGAATTTCGGCAACCTCGTCGGCCACGTGAAGGGCCTCAGCAGCATTGACGAAATAGGGAGGTGGATCCAACACCAGTTCGACCCGGCCTTGAACTGGAAAGACGCCGAGTGGATCAGGAAGACCTGGCCGGGCAAGTTGATCGTCAAAGGCATTCTCGACGTCGAGGATGCCAAGGCCGCGGTCAAAATCGGCGCCGACGCGATCGTCGTGTCCAATCACGGCGGGCGTCAGCTCGATGGCGCGCCGTCCACTATCTCGGTCCTGCCGGCGATCGCCGATGCGGTCGGCTCCGATATCGAGGTTCTGTTCGACGGCGGCATTCGCACCGGCGCCGACATTGTGCGTGCGCTCGGGCTCGGCGCGCGCGCCTGTCTGATCGGGCGCGCCTATATCTACGGGCTCGGGGCCGGCGGCAAGGCCGGCGTCGCTAAGGCGATCGACATTTTGCGCAAGGAGCTCGAATTCAGCATGGCGCTCACCGGCGTGACGCGCGTCGCCGATTTCGGGCAGCACGTGTTGATACAATAGCGGCCAAGATCGCGACGGCAGTCATTTGCGGCCGAGCGCGCGCCACTAATGATGGAAAGCACGCAACATTTCCTGGACGAACAGGATGACGCCCGTAACAGCGGCCAAGATAATCACGATTTTCATAATCCAGTTTCTTTCCAAAAGCCCCACGTGCCGCTCCACGCGCTGGAGAATTGTGGCTGTCCCGGGCAAGGGCCCTTTCAGCGGGCGGTCCCCGAGAAAGCTGCTGACCGCGTCGAAGAATTCCCGGTTGGCCGGCTCATCGGCAACGATGATGTGATTGCGGCTTTGCAGAGGTATGAACTTTGCATTCGGGATGCTTCTCGCTATTTCCTCACCGCACCAAAATGGAACCCGCGCGTCGCCCTTGCTGTGAAGCACCAAGGTCGGCACTTTGATCAGGGGCAAAAGTTCCCTGACGTCGATGTTCGAGTTAAGCCGCAGGATCCGTTCGGCCATTTCAGGTGTTGCGGCAACACGTTGACAGAAGTTGAGCCACCGATGGTGTTCGATAGTGCCGTCGACGATAAACTGCGACGTAAAGAATTCCCGGTAGGCATCGGCGTCGCTGCCCCAACCGTCTCGAAATCAGAGCGGCCATGGTTTCAAGCCGTTCCCGCTGCCGATCCGAATCGTCCCAATGGAGCGGGCCGCGCGCAAAAGACCCGTAAATGATGAGGTGGCTCACCCGTTCCGGGTGTCTAGCTGCCACCGCCGCAGCGACCGCCCCGCCTTGCGACAATCCAACCAGGGCAAATCTGTCAAAACCGACGTGATCGACGGCTTCGAGCAAATCCTGAACCAACCGGTCGAACGAAATTTCCACGCCGTCGCGCTGCGACATTCCGACGCCGCGCGCGTCATAACGAAGCAACTCGTGACGGTGCGCGAGTCCAAGAATTCGAGGCCGAAAGACCGGCCCCCTGAGATCATGCTCAAGATGAGCAAACCAATGGGGCGTGCGGACAACCGGGGTGCCCTTGCCCATGATCGAATACGCAAGTCGCACGCCATCCGATGTGGCGAAGTATCCGACCTCCTGCTGCGCCATCGGCATCTCCGCTCGCGGCCATATGGTGCCAGACCTTGGGCGCCGTGTCGCGTTCAACTTAACCGGGTTACGGCACGCCGCCGAATTTTGAACGCCCGCGCTAGGCCGCCACGATGCTCGGCGTCGTCGGCCGGTCGTAATTGAGGATCGGCGCCAGCCATCTCTCGGCCTCGACCACGCTCCAGCCCTTGCGCCTGGCGTAATCCTCGACCTGGTCGCGTTCGATCTTGCCGACGCCGAAATAGTGGCTCTGCGGATGGCTGAAATAGAGGCCGCAGACCGCGGCGCCCGGCCACATCGCGAAGCTCTCGGTCAATTTCACGCCGATGCGCTCGGCCTGCAGCAGGCGGAACAGCGTGCCCTTCTCGGTGTGGTCGGGCTGCGCCGGATAGCCTGGCGCCGGCCGGATGCCGCGATATTTCTCGGCGATCAGTTCGTCGCGACCGAGCGCCTCGTCGCCCGCATAGCCCCAGAATTCCCGGCGCACGCGCTGGTGCAGCCGCTCGGCAAAAGCTTCGGCCAAACGATCGGCCAGCGCCTTCACCAGGATGGCGGAATAATCGTCGTTCGCACGCTTGAAGCGGTCGGCGATGTCGTCCTCGCCGAGGCCGGCAGTGACGGCGAAAGCGCCGATGTAGTCCTTGAGCCCGCTGTCGCGCGGCGCGACGAAATCGCTGAGCGCCTCGTTGTTGCGGCCTTCGCGCTTGGACAATTGTTGTCGGAGCGAATGCAGAACCGCGATCGGCTTGTCGCGCGCCTCGTCGGCGAACACCGCGATATCGTCGCCCTGCGCCTGCGCCGGCCAGAAGCCGACCACGGCGCTGGCCGTGAACCAGCGCTCGGCCACGATTCTGTCGAGCATGGCGCGCGCATCCTCGAACAGCGAACGCGCCACCTGCCCGAATTTCGCATCGTCCAGAATGGCGGGATATTTGCCTTTCAGTTCCCAGGTCGGGAAGAACGGCGTCCAGTCGATGTAGTCGACCAATTCCGCGATCGGATAATCGGCGAACGTCTTGGTGCCGAGGAACGTCGGCTTCGGCGGCACGTAGGCGCCCGACCAGTCGAGCTTGGGCGCATTGCCGCGCGCGGCGGCCAGCGGCAGCCGTACTTTGTCGGCCTGCGCGCGCGCATGCGCGGCGGCCAGCTTGGTATATTCGCCGCGCAGCTCGGCGACGTAGTTGCCCTTGGCTTCGCTCGACATCAGCGCCTGCGCCACGCCGACCGCGCGGCTGGCGTCGTTCACATAGACCGCCTGGCCGCGTCTGTAGTTCGGATGGATCTTCACCGCCGTGTGCACGCGGCTGGTGGTGGCGCCGCCGATCAGCAGCGGCAGTTCGAAGCCCTGCCGCTCCATCTCGGCCGCCACGTGGCACATCTCGTCGAGCGACGGCGTGATCAGGCCGGACAGGCCGATGATGTCGGCTCCTTCGGCGCGCGCGGTCTCCAGGATCTTCGCCGCCGGCACCATGACGCCGAGATCGATGACCTCGTAGTTGTTGCACGGCGAGCACGACGCCGACGATGTTCTTGCCGATGTCGTGCACGTCGCCCTTCACGGTCGCCATCACGATCTTGCCGTTGGCGCCGCCGTGCGCTGCGGCCGTCCTTCTGCCTGCTTCCATGTAGGGCATCAGGTAGGCCACCGCCTGCTTCATCACGCGCGCGGATTTCACCACCTGCGGCAGGAACATCTTGCCGGAGCCGAACAGGTCGCCGACGATGTTCATGCCGTCCATCAGCGGGCCTTCGATCACGTCGAGCGGGCGCTTGGCCTCCTGGCGCGCCTCCTCGACGTCGGCCTCGACGAACTCGGTGATGCCGTGCACCAGCGCATGCGCCAGCCGCTTCTCCACCGGCCGCTCGCGCCAGGCCAGATCGACCTCGCTTCGCCGCCTGCCCTGCGCCGCGGAATTTATCCGCCAGCGCCAGCAGCCGCTCGGTCGCGTCGGGGCGGCGGTTGAGCACCACGTCCTCGCAGGCCTCGCGCAATTCCGGATCGAGGTCGTCATAGACCGCGATCTGCCCGGCATTGACGATGCCCATGTCCATGCCGGCCTTGATGGCGTGATAGAGGAACACCGAATGCATGGCCTCGCGCACGCGCTCGTTGCCGCGGAAGGAGAATGACAGATTGGACACGCCGCCCGACACATGCGCATGCGGCAGGTTGGCCTTGATCCAGCGCGTCGCCTCGATGAAGTCGACGCCGTAATTGTTGTGCTCCTCGATGCCGGTGGCGACGGCGAAGATGTTCGGATCGAAGATGATGTCCTCGGGCGGGAAGCCGACTTGTTTCGTCAGAATGTTGTAGGCGCGCTGGCAGATCGCCATCTTGCGCTCGAGCGTGTCGGCCTGGCCCTTCTCGTCGAAGGCCATCACCACCACCGCCGCGCCGTAGCGGCGCACGATCTTGGCGTGCTCGATGAAAGCCGCCTCGCCTTCCTTCATCGAGATCGAATTGACGATCGCCTTGCCCTGCAGGCATTTCAGGCCGGCCTCGATCACCGAGAATTTCGACGAGTCGATCATCACCGGCACGCGGGCGATGTCGGGCTCGGCGGCGATCAGATTGAGGAAGGTCATCATCGCCTCTTCCGAGTCGAGCAGGCCCTCGTCCATGTTGACGTCGATCACCTGCGCGCCGTTCTCCACCTGCTCGCGCGCGATGGTGAGCGCGCTGGCGTAGTCGCCGGCGGTGATCAGCTTGCGGAACTTGGCCGAGCCGGTGACGTTGGTGCGCTCGCCGACATTGACGAAGGGAATTTCCGGCGTGAGCGTGAAGGCCTCCAGGCCGGACAGCCGCAATTGCCGCGGCACCTCGGGAATCGCGCGCGGCGCCTTGCCGGCGACGGCTTTGGCGATGGCCGCGATGTGGTCGGGCGTGGTGCCGCAGCAGCCGCCGACCACGTTGACCAGGCCGGCCGTCGGCGAATTCGCCCAAGCAGCTCGGCCATGTATTCCGGGCTCTCGTCGTAATAGCCGAACTCGTTGGGCAGCCCGGCATTCGGATAGGCGCAGACGAACGTATCGGCGAGGCGGCCGAGCTCGGCGATATGGGCGCGCATCTCGCGCGCGCCGAGCGCGCAGTTGAGGCCGATGGTGACCGGGTTGGCGTGCCGCACCGAATTCCAGAACGCGCCGGGCGTCTGGCCCGACAGCAGGCGGCCCGGAGCGGTCGGTGATGGTGCCGGAGATCATCACCGGCAGGTCGATGCCGCGTTCGGCGCACGCCTCGGCAATGGCGTAGATCGCCGCCTTGGCGTTGAGCGTGTCGAAGATGGTCTCGATCAGCAGCAGATCGGCGCCGCCGTCGATCAGGCCCGTGATCTGCTCGCCATAGGCGGTGCGCAACTGGTCGAAGGTGATGGCGCGGAAGCCGGGATTGCTCACGTCCGGCGAGATCGAGGCGGTGCGGTTGGTCGGGCCGAGCGCGCCGGCGACGAAGCGGCGGCTGCCGTCTTCTTTCTCGGCCGCCGCCGCCGCCTCGCGCGCCAGCGTCGCGCCCGCCTGGTTGAGCTCGTAGGCGATGTCCTCCATGCCGTAATCGGCCTGCGCGATGGTGGTGGAGGAGAAGGTGTTGGTCGAGACGATGTCGGCGCCGGCGCGGAAATAGGCGAGATGGATGTCGCGCACGGCGTCCGGCCGGCTCAGATTGAGCAGGTCGTTGTTGCCGCGCACCTCGCGGTTCCACGCGTCGAAGCGCGCGCCGCGATAGCCTTCCTCGTCGAGCTTGAGCGCCTGGATCATGGTGCCCATGGCGCCGTCGAGCACCAGGATGCGCTGCTTCATCGCATTGGCAAAGGCGTCGCGGATATCGGTCTTCGGCGCAGTCACTTAACGCAGCTCCAAATTCAGGCGACCGGTTCCACCACCGGGCGCAGGCCCAGCAGATGGCAGATCGCGTAGACGAGGTCGGCGCGGTTCATGGTGTAGAAGTGGAAATTCGTGACGCCGCGGTCGACCAGGTCGATCACCTGCTCGGCGGCGACCGCGGCGGCGATCAGCTTGCGCGTCGCCGCGTCGTGATCGAGCCCGTGGAAACGCTCGGCGAGCCAGTTCGGCACCGAGGCGCCGGTGCGCGCGGCGAAATTGGTCGCCGCCTTGAAGTTCTGCACCGGCAGGATGCCCGGCACGATCGGGATATCGATGCCGCGCGCGCGCACGCGGTCGAGATAGCGGAAATAGAGATCGTTCTCGAAGAAGAACTGCGTGATGGCGCGCGAGGCGCCGGCGTCGACCTTCGCCTTGAGCATGTCGATATCGGCGTCGACCGTCGGACTGTCGGGATGCTTCTCCGGATAGGCCGACACCGAGATTTCGAAATCGCCGTGGATGCGCTTGATGCCGGCGACGAGATCGGCGGCATTGCGGTAGCCGCCCGGATGCGGCGCGTATTGGGTGCCCGCCCCGCCGGCCGGATCGCCGCGCAGCGCCACGATGTGGCGCACGCCGACGTCGTGATAATTGCGCACGATGGCGTCGACGTCGGCGCGCGTGGCGGCGACGCAGGTCAGATGCGCGGCCGGCGTCAGCGGCGTTTCGGCGAGGATGCGCTTGACCGTCGCGTGCGTGCGCTCGCGCGTGGAGCCGCCGGCGCCGTAGGTGACCGAGACGAAATTCGGCGCCAGCGGCGCCAGCCGCTCGATCGACTCCCACAGGATCTTGTCCATCTCCTCGCTGTTGCGGCGGGAAGAATTCGAACGAAACCCCGATGCGGCGGCCCTCGCCGCGGGCGAAACGGCTGGCGCGGACGTTCATCACGCCACCTCCCGCTGTGTCGGCGCAGCCATCAGCGCGCGGGCGTCGCGCGCGAGCCACAGCGACACCGCGATCTTGCCCTCGGAGCCGGGCTCCGGCGAAAGACTCTTGTGCAGCACCGGCTCAAGCCCGGACGCCGTCATCCATTGCGTCACCGTCTCCGGCGCGAAGCCGAGCCGGCGATGCGCGAACTGCTCGCGCAGGAATTCCTGCTCGTGCGGCGCGAAGTCGACCACCAGCAGCCGCCCGCCCGGGCGCAGCACGCGTCGCCGCCTCTTTGATGGCGCGCGCGCCGTCGTCGAGGAAGTGCAGCACCTGGTGCAGGATGACGACGTCGAAGGAGTCGTTGGCGAGCGGCAGGTCGTAGATGTCGCCCTGCCGCACGCTGCAATGCTTGAGGCCGGCGCGCTCCAGCCGGTCGCGCGCCAAGAGCAGCATGTCGAGCGAGAGGTCGAGGCCGAGCCCGCGCTCGATCTCGGGGCCGAACAGTTCGAGCATGCGCCCGGTGCCGGTGCCGAGGTCGAGCAGCGAGCGGAACGGCTTGTCGGCGAGCGCGGCGCGGATCGCGGCTTCGACCGCGTCGTCGGCGACGTGCAGCTTGCGGATGCGGTCCCATTCGGCGGCGTGGGCGCGGAAATAAGCCTGCGCCGCGGCGGCGCGCGCCTGCCGCACCGAGGCGAGCCGGGCGCGGTCGCGCGCGATGGTCTGATCGGCCGGATCGAGCCGCTCGAGCAGCGCGCGCGCGACCGTCGGCGCCGCCGCCATGCTCGGCCAGCCGGAAGAAGGCCCAGGTGCCCTCGCGGAAGCGCTCGATCAGGCCGGCCTCGGCCAACAGCTTGAGATGGCGCGAGATGCGCGGCTGCGACTGGCGCAGGATGTCGGTGAGATCGGAGACGGTCAGCTCGGCCTCGGCCAAGAGCGCCAGCACGCGCAGGCGCGTTTCCTCGCCGGCCGCCTTGAGCGCCGCGTTGAGGGCGTCGAAACGAAGTCTGCCGCCGGTGCTCATTGCCAGCCCAACGATGGAAGATATGGGCCTGTTCCCACTATATAAAGATATCTTTATACGTTGAAACGGCTGCCGGCAAGCCCGCAAATACGGCATTTACCGGAGTGGTTAGGAAATCCTGCCGGTGGCAGCGTTATACCGTGGGGAGTGCCAGAGGAACGGCCATGACCAGCAAGGATTTCGGCATCCGCGACGGCGAGGTGGCGGTCGAACTGCCCGAGGCATACGACGCCGGTCTCTATTACATCGGCCGCATCCGCACGCCCTGGAAGCACCGCAAGGACTGCCCGAAAAACGCCCGCGAATCCGACGCGGTCTGCACCGTCGAACTCGATCCGCGCTGGCAGCAGGGCCTCAAGGACGTCGAGACCTGCAGCCATCTGGTGCTGCTCTACTGGATGGACCATGTCGCCGCGCAACCTGGTGCTGCAGGTGCCCGGGCACTACGGCACGCAGCACGGCACCTTTGCGCTGCGCTCGCCGGCGCGCCCCAACCCGATCGCCATGAGCGTGGTGAAGCTGCTGGGCATCGAGGGCAACAAGCTCTCGGTGGTCGGGCTCGACTGCCTGGACGGCACGCCGCTCCTCGACATCAAGCCCTATTTCGCCTCCACCGACAGCGTGCCGGAGGCGGTGGTGGGCTGGCGCAAGCGCAAGGAATAGCCGCGGAAAACGCCAATCCTGTCCAATTGGTTCCACTTTACGTCGAAATTTGAGCGAACTGAATTTCCGGAACCTTTGAACCTCCCCGGCGCTTGCCCCGACGAACGATGGATCACGGGATTCATCGGGGAGGCTGCACATGTCCGCCAAGTTTTTCACCGCCGGTTCACTGACCGCGCTGATCGCCGCCGCCGCTTTGTCGTGCGGGACCGCGCAGGCCGAGCCGCTGTTCGCCTACAACGTCGCCCGGCCGCGCCGCAATACGCGCCGGTCGAGCAGAACGATCAGGCCGCCGACGCGCAAGCTCGATCCGCGCCTGCAGCGGCAGGTCGTCGACTATGCCAGCAACGAAGCGCCCGGCACCGTCATCATCGATACCCCGCACACCGTCCTCTATTACGTGCTCGGCAACGGCAAGGCGATCCGCTACGGCATCGGCGTCGGCCGCCAGGGCTTCACCTGGTCGGGCGTGCAGCACGTCGCGCGCAAGGCCGAGTGGCCGGACTGGTATCCGCCGTCGGAGATGATCGCGCGCCAGCCCTATCTGCCGCGCATGGTCGCCGGCGGCCCCGGCAATCCGCTCGGCGCGCGCGCCATGTATCTCGGCGGCACCGAATATCGCATCCACGGCACCAACGATCCGACCACCATCGGCAAGCACGTGTCGTAGCGGCTGCATCCGCCTCACCAATGAGGACGTGGAACGATCTCTACAGCCGCGTGCAGGTCGGCGCCAAGGTCATCGTGCTGCCGCAGAGCACGCCGGCGCAGACCGCACAGCGGCATGCGCCGAACGCGGCTGGCAACGAACGCATGTCCTGGAACGTCGGCAGCGCGTCCAGCCTCTACTGATCCTCCGCGAACCTCCAATGACTTGGCCCGGCCATCGCGCCGGGCCATTGTTTTGCGCCGATCGATGCCCTTCGCGCCGCATCAGCCGATGCGCAGTTTAAGGCGCCCGGCCCGCTCACGGCAGCGTGGCCGCGACCTCCGGAATGTCACGCAGCGGCGCGCCGATCGCCTGCATCAGCGTCAGCGGATCGGCTTTAAGCCCCGCGCGCGGCGGGTCTTCCAGATAGGCGCCGAGATATCGCGCGCGCGCGACCAGCGCCGAGCCGAAGGCCCGCGCCTGCGCGTCGTAAGCGGCAAGCGCCTTATCGATATCGGGCATCGCCTTCAGCGCATCGGTCAGCCAGGCCGCGTTCAACGCCGCCTTGGTGACGCCGGCGCCGACATGCGGCCGTGCGACGAAAGCCGCATCGCCCAACAGCGCCACGCGCCCGGCGGTCATGCGCGGCGACTCCAGATCGAAGATCGGCTGGAAGAACGGCGCGGGCGTCGCCTCGGTCAGCGCGATGAATTGCGGCGGCAGGAGCGCGCGCGCTTCCGCGCGGAACGTGGCGATCACCTCCGGCCGGATCAGCGGCGGCGGAATGGCGGCGTGATGGCGGCCGCTCGCATCGGTGCACATATCCTGCAGCGCGCGCGGCATTCACCGGATGATACCAGAGCCAGTTCATGCGCCGCCGCCCGGGCGTGAGGTCGTCATCGGCGCCCGGCTGCAAATAGGCGAGGAACATTTCGCGCGGCGGCAGAATAGAAGGCATAGGATTCGAACATTTCGCCGCGCGCTTCTTGCGGAACGGCGGTTTCGTCGATGACGCCGCGCCAGCCGACGTAACCGGCATAGACCGGCGCCGGAGCCGCCGGGAAGGCGCGCGCCCGCACGGTCGAATGCAGCGCCGTCGGCGCCGATCAACAGGTCGCCTTCGATGCGTGTGCCATCCGCAAAGATCGCAGTGACGCCGCTTTCCCGTTGCGCGATATCCTCAAGCTGCATGCCCGCCCGGTAGCACGCATCCGGCAACTGCCGGCGCAGCGCGCGGTAAAGCAGCGTCCACGACGTCAGAATCTTGTCGAACGGCAGCCCGGCGATCACCGTCCCATCGTGGGCAAGGCAAAAGCGCGACGAAAACGACCGGCCGATCGATTGGTCGACGACGATGCCGAGCCGGCGCATGATCTCGAACATCTCGACATGCGTGCCGATGCCGACGCCGCGGCTGGCGAGATCGCCGGTGCTGCGCTCGAACACCGTCACGTCCCAGCCGGCCTGGCGCAGCAGCAGGCCCGCGAACAACCCGCCGAGCGAGCCGCCGATGATCAATGCGCGACCCATCGCATGCACTTCGGTTGTTTCAGTTGGCGCATAAGCTAACCGCGCTGATCGCGACGGGCAATTTTTTGCTATAAGGCGCGCCGGATCAACCAAGGAGCGGCTTCATGCGGATAGCGGCAATGGCGGCGGGCGCGGTCGGCGGCTATTTCGGCGCGCGCATGGCGGCGGCCGGCCACGACGTGTTCTTCATCGCGCGCGGCGCCAATCTCGCGGCGATCGAAGGCGAACGGCCTCAAGCTCGAGAGCGTGCACGGCGACCTGCATTTGCCGAAGCCGAACGTCACCGACGATCCCAAAAGTGTCGGCCCGGTCGACATCGTGCTGTTCGCGGTCAAGCTGTGGGACACCGAGACCGCCGCCGAGCGGGCGCGGCCGCTGGTCGGCCCGAACACCCGCGTCATCACCTTGCAGAACGGCGTCGACAGCGTCGAGCGCATCGCGCCGATCCTCGGCGCCGACGCAGACCGTCGGCGGCGCCGCCTATATCGCCACCGTGATCGCCTCGCCCGGCGTCATCAAGCAGACCAGCCAGTTTCGCCAAGATGCGCTTCGGCCGCAGCGACAAGAAGCCGGACGCCATGCTGCAAGCCTTCGCCGATGCCGGCAAGGCGGCCAAGCTCGACGTCGACATTTCCGCCGATATCAACGTCGAGCTGTGGGAGAAATTCATCTTCCTCACCGCCATGTCCGGCTCGACCGCGAGCATGCGCTCGCCGATCGGCGTCGATCCGCGCCGATCCGGAACTGCGCGCCTTCTTCCGCGCGCTGATGGAGGAGGCCTTCGCCGTCGGCAAAGCCAAGGGTGTCGCGCTCGATCCCGATTATGTCGACGAGCGCATGGACTTCCTGATGAACAAGGTCGAGCCCGGCATGAAGGCCTCGATGGCGCACGATCTCGAGCGCGGCAATCGCCTCGAGCTCGACTGGCTCGCCGGCAAGGTGCGCTCGCTCGGCCGCGCGCTCAACATTCCGACGCCGGCGAGCGACACGGTCTACACCGTGCTCAAGCTGCATCGCTTAGGCAAGCAGCCCTGACGCCGTTACCGGCAGCCCCCTTACCCGCACACCCTGCGCCACCGCCAGCCGGCCGGCCGCTCACAACCGGGAGGACGGGACGACCGCCCTATGGCAACCGGACCCTGCAGCCACGCGTAGCAACCGGGCAACACGGCGATGACGGTCGAAGCCCTGCCTAAAAATTCCCCACGGTAAGGCCATGAAAATGCCCGGCAACATGCCGCGCCGGTCTGGATACCGCAGGACGCCTCAAAGTGCGCCCGGGGAACCGATCGGGAACAGGCCTGTTGATGCCACAGCCGGGAATTGGCAGGCGATGCACTTCGTGCGACAAGTTGCTCCGGAATATCGCCGCATGGTGAGCTGTTATCCCGTGCACCACTGCGAGCATATAGAAAAACAAACCGCACTAGACTAAAGATAATGGACGGCAGCCGGTTCACTGAAATAGCCGAGAAGAAAATTGCCCTGGAGGATACGCCTTTGTTCGGTACGCTTCTGAAAAAGCGGGACTTCTACGCCGGCGGTGTAATGACGCTGCTCGGCGCCGCGGTCACGCTCGACTCCCTCACCTATACCCTCGGCACCCTGACCCATATGGGGCCGGGCATGTTCCCTTTGATGCTCGGCATCACGCTCACCTTTGTCGGCGTGCTAATCCTGGGCACCGCGATGGCCACCCCGCTCAGCGACGACGAGCGCATCCTGCCGGCAAATCCGGAATGGTTCGCCTGGGGCTGCATTCTGGCCGGTCCGGTCGCGTTCATCATCCTCGGTGAATTGTTCGGCCTGGTGCCGGCGACTTTCGCCTGCGTGCTCATCCCCGCGATGGGTGACCGCACCGCGACGCTGAAGGGCTCGGCGATCCTCGCCGCCGGCGTCACCGTCTTCGGCGTAGGGCTGTTCTCCTACGTTCTCAAGATTCCATTCCCGTTGTTCCGGTGGGGCTTCTGATGTTCGAAACCGCGCTTACCGACCTCTGGTACGGCTTCGGCGTCGCGCTCGAGCCGCACAACGTCATGTGGTGCTTCCTCGGCGTGTTCGTCGGCAACATGGTCGGCGTGCTGCCGGGCATGGGCCCGCTCGCGACCATCTCGATCCTGCTTGCCGCTGACCTTCGGCATCAAGCCGGTCGGCGCCATCCTGATGCTGGCGGGCGTCTTCTATGGCTCGCAATATGGCGGCGCGATCTGCTCGATCCTGCTCAATCTTCCGTGCCATCCACCGCACGCCGTGACATGTCTCGACGGATTCCCGCTTACGAAAAAGGGCCGCGGGGGTGCCGCGCTCGGCATCACCGTCATCTCGTCCTTCGTCGGCGCCTCCTGGGGCATCACCGAGATGATCTTCCTGTCGCCGATCCTGGTGGTGGTGGCTCTCAAATTCGGTCCAGCGGAAATATGCTCGCTGATGTTGCTCGGGCTCTTGGCGGGCTCGACGTTGGCGCGCGGTTCGCCGCTCAAGGGCGTCTCCATGACCCTTGTCGGGTTGCTGCTCGGCATTGTCGGCAGCGACATCGAAACGGGCACGCCGCGCTTTACCTTCGGCATCCCCAATCTGTTCGACGGCGTGGAAATCGTGGCGCTGGCGCTCGGTCTGTTCGGCATCGCCGAGTTCATGAAGAGCGTCAATCAGCTCTCTGAGGTCGATACCAAATACACCAACGTCAAGTTCAAGGATCTGCGGCCGACCCGCGACGAATTCCGCCGCGCGGTCCCGGCCATGTTCCGCGGCACTATCATCGGCAGCCTGTGCGCCCTGATCCCTGGCACCGGCCCGACCATCGCTTCGTTCATCTCCTATGCGACCGAAAAGAAAATTTCCAAGACGCCGGAA
Organism: uncultured Alphaproteobacteria bacterium; assembly: GCA_963772235.1. Taxonomy (GTDB): domain Bacteria; phylum Pseudomonadota; class Alphaproteobacteria; order Rhizobiales; family Xanthobacteraceae; genus Pseudolabrys. The sequence goes on along the minus strand of CAVYWI010000012.1, from coordinate 68,500 downwards.
AAATTCGGCACCGGCATGATCGAAGGCGTCGCCTGCCCGGAAGCCTCGACCCACTCCTCGGTGCAGGGCGACTTCATCCCGACCATGAGCCTCGGCATCCCGGGCGACGCGGTGATGGCGCTCATCCTCGGCGCCTTGATGATTCAAGGCATCGTGCCGGGTCCGCAGCTGATCAGCGAACACCCCGACATCTTCTGGGGCCTGATCGCGAGCTTCTGGATCGGCAACATCATCCTGGTGGTCCTCAACGTTCCGATGATCGGCCTGTGGGTGAAGCTTCTGACGATCCCCTACAAGTATCTCTATCCGAGCGCGATGTTCTTTGTGGCGATCGGCGTCTACAGCACCAACAACGATATGTTCCAGGTCGGCGAAGTCGTGCTCATCGGCTTGGTCGGCTATATCCTGCTGCTGCTCGACTTCCACCCGGCGCCGGTCCTGCTCGGCTTCGTGCTCGGGCCGCGCTTCGAGGAGAACTTCCGGCGCGCCATGCTGATCTCGCGCGGCGACATTTTTGTGTTCGTCGAGCATCCAATCAGCGCCGTGTTCGTCGGCCTGTCCGCGTTGCTGATCGTCATGCAGATCGTCGTGCGACTGCGCTCGCCGAAATCGCTGCCGACCGAGATGGCGTTGCCCAGCGACCACAAGGTCCCTGCCGAGTAACGCGCTAGCGCAAGACGAGCGGGCCCAGATACGCGTAGGCGAACAGCGCGATCAACGCCGCGATGAAAATCGCGGATGCGCGTTGGCCGACGCGGTCGGCCCAGTCTCGCGTGTCCGATTCTTGCGCGTTGTCGTCCGCCGTCATGGCCGCTACACCTAGCCGAGGCCGTTCGGGTCACGCGCCCGGCCAAAAATGGCCGCCCGCGAGCGGTGCGGCCAAGAGTTTCAGCTTGGGTCAATGCCGCCCGCTCCAGAGGGGAGATGAGCGGCAAGGGCAAGTCTGCCCCAGCATCGCGGGTGCGCGCTTTCAGCAGAATTATTGATTCAAATTAATGAACGGGGTTACGCTAGCTGCTGGTTTTGACCCATGGGCGCGCCGACCTCACGCAATGCGTTGGATCAGCATCCGTTCGTCGCGCGGCTGACGCAGCTTGTCGATTTGAAAGCCGCCGGTCTCAAGGCCTTCGACGATATCATCGACGGCGAACTGGTGATCCGCAAGCGGCGCGACCTGATCTCCGACGGCTACGAGTATCGCAAGCTCTGCTTCGTCAAGGACGGCTACGCCGTGCGCTACAAGCTGTTGCGCAACGGCAAGCGGCAGATCCTCAACGTCATCCTGCCCGGCGACATCGTCGGCCTGCCCGGCAGCTTCTATGAGCGCGCGGTCTACTCGGTCATTGCCATCACCGACTTGCGCATGAACGTCTGCTCGCTCGACGCCTACGTCCAGCTTTGCTACCGGCACCCGCAATACGGCCTGGCCTTGAGCTGGATCGCGGTGCAGGAGGCGACCACCTATGCCGAGCACGTCATCGACGTCGGCCGCCGCACGCCGATCGAACGGCTGTCGCATTTCCTGCTCGAGCTGCATGCCCGCCTCAAGGCGGTCGGCCGCGCCGAGAAGGCGCGCTTCACGCTGCCGTTCTCGCAGGAGGTAATCGCCGATGTGCTCGGCCTCAGCGTGCCCCATCTCAACCGCATGATGCAGCAGTTACGCGCCGAAAAGCTGATCGCCGACACCGAGCGCGTGGTCGAATTTCTCAACGTCGATGCGCTGCAATCGCTCGCCCATTACCAGCCGCAGGCGCTGGCGCCTATCCCGCTGCCGGCCCGCACGGCCTAGACGAAATGCGGAATCGGCCCGCGCTGCGGCGTGCGGTCGGGCAGATCGACAAGGGTCTCGTCCATGTAGCACCAGCCCCAGCCTTCCGGCGGATCGTAGCCTTCCATGATCGGATGGCCGGTGGCATGAAAATGCTTGGTGGCGTGTTTGTTGGGCGACGAATCGCAGCAGCCGACATGCCCGCACGTGCGGCACAGGCGTAAGTGCACCCAGGGCGAGCCGATCTTCAGGCATTCCTCGCAGCCGAGCGCGCTTGGCGTCACCTTGCGGATGTCGTGCGTGTGCGGGCAGCTCCTGCTCATCGTGCGCTCCCTTGCTTTCCGGCGCGGCGCGGCACCGTCGCCGCCATGACGCCCGCGCCGCCGGCCGCCAACACCGCGGCGCCGATCATGCTCGCGGCAAAACCCGATGCATAAGATGCCAGCCCGGCGGCCAGCGCAACGCCGGCCAATTGCGCGACGCGGCTCATGGCGTTGTTGATGCCCGAGGCAAGGCCCTCGTCGGCATCGGCGACGCTCGACAGCACGGCGGCGGTGAGCGGCGCGACCAGCACCGCGAAAGCGATCCCGAGCAAGCCCAATGGCGCCAGCACGCCGGGCGTGAGCCCGGCGTTACGGCCGAGCGCCAGCCAAACAAATGAGACCGCAGTAGTGAGCGGCCCGGCAATCAACATGACTCGCGCGCCGATCTTGTCGGCGATGGCGCCGAACGGCCGCGACAAAAGGCCGACGCCGAGCGTGAACGGCAGGAAGACCAAGCCGGCTTGCGTCGGAGCCAGATGGCGGCGGTCGATCAAATCGAACGACAGCACGAAGAACATGATGGCGAGGCCGGCATAGATCAGCAGCGTCGCCGCGTTGAGCCCGACGAAGGGACGGTTGGCGAGCAAGCGCGGCGGCGTCATCGGCTGCGCGCTGGCGCGTTCCCAGAAGGCATAGCCGGCGAGCGCCAGGAGCCCGAACACGGCCGCGACCAGCACCCGAATGTCCGCCACGCCCATTTTGCTCGGCCCGATCTGGCTCAGCGCCCAGGCCATCAGGCCGAGCGCCGCCGCCAGGATCGCGGCGCCGCCAAGATCGAAGCGGCGCGGCTCACGCCGGTCGACCGGCGCATGCAGCGCAAGCAGAATGATCGCCGCTATGGCCAGCGGCGGATTGATGGCGAACACATAGCGCCAGCTGAAACTTTCGGTCAGCCAGCCGCCGAGCACGGGGCCGCCGGCCGTGGTCAGCGCGGAGGCCGCCGCCCAGATGCCGATGGCGGCGCTGCGCTCAGGCTTGGGATAGGTCGCGCCGATCAGAGCGAGACTCGCCGGGGTAACGATTGCCGCCGACGCCCCCTGTACCACCCTGAGCGCGATCAGCCAGTCGATCGACGGCGCAAAGACGCAGGCCGCCGAGGCCAGCCCGAACTCCAGCGCAGCCGATGGCGAGCATGCGCGCCTTGCCGTAGACGTCGGCGAGCGCGCCGCCGATCAGCGTCAGCGCGGCGAGCGCCAGCACATAGCCGTTGAGCACCCATTGCACCTGGGCGAGATCGGCGCCGAACTCGGCGCGCAGCTTGGGCAGCGCCACCGTCAGCGCCGAGCCGTCGATAAAGGCCATCGACGAGGCGAGCACGCAGGCGGCGAGCACCATGCGCCTTTGCTGCGACGCAATCTCGCGTCCGAGCACGCGAGGACAAGGCTGTGCGGCAATCACGCCGCTGTCGCAGGGTTCCACGAATGGCTGCGCCATGGCCTCTACCCTTCGCACTTTTTACCGCCGCGGGCTAGGATTCCGCGGCGGGCGAATCAGCAGGGCCGGCGATGCAGCGCGCGCTCGACATGACGATCTACTACCTGACGGCGCCGATCCGCCTGTTCGGCCGCTCGCGTTGGTTCCGCCTGGCGCTTGGCGCGGCGTGTGTCGCCGCCGTCTTTTTCGCCGCCACGCTGTGGGCGCTCAACCGCTTCATCCCCGCCGATACCGGCATCGAAACGGCGCTGGCCATCATGAACCCGCCGCCGTCGCTGCAAGCCGTCACCCGCTCCTCTTATGTGATCGCGCCGGTCGCAGATCGCGCTCAGCGCCATCCGGCGCAGCATGGACGCCGCGGCGCCGCGCGAACTCGCCGGCAAGAACGACAATCCGGTCAGCAGCCTGCTGTCGAAAGCCGATATCGGCATCACCGTCGCGCGCGGCGCGTTTGCCGTGAGCGGCCAGCCCAACGAGCTTGCGATCAGCACGCCCGATCAACGGCACCTTGCGCGTCACCGGCCAGATCGCGACGCAGGCCGGCAACATCACCGGCTCGATCACCGGCCTGCTCGATCGCTCGATCGGCAAGGACGTCGGCGAGCTCACCAGCAAGGTGCTCGACCAGCGCGCCGAGCTGCGCGGCCAAGTGGTGGTGCATTCGCGAGCCCGCGCTCACCGCCAATTGGCGGCTGGAGCCCAACCTCACGTCGCAGGTCGCGCTCGCCGACAGCGCGGTCACGCTCGCCGGGCTCAAGATCAACGTGGCGAGCGAGGCGAAGCCGTTGATCGACCGCGAAGTCAACGCGCAGGTCGCCGGCCTGCAGACGCGACTGCGCAACGATCCGTTCATCGAGCGCGCCGCGCGCGCGCAATGGGCCAAGATGTGCCGCTCGATCCCGCTCGGCGGCGACAAGACCGGCCTGCCGCGGCTGTGGCTGGAGATGCGCCCGGTGCGCGCCGCCGCCGCGCAGCCGCAGATCGACGGCCGCAACGTCACGCTCACCATCGGCGTGCAGGCCGACACCCGTATCACGCCGGCGCAGAGCAAGCCGGATTGCCCGTTCCCGGCCCAGCTCGAACTGGTGCCGCCGATGGACAACGGCCGCGTCTCGGTCGGCGTGCCGATCGACGTGCCGTTCAGCGAGCTCAACAAGCTGCTGGAAGCGCAGCTCAAGGGCCATCATTTTCCCGAGGACGGCAGCGCGCCGGTCGACATCGAGGTGCGCGGCGCGCAGCATCGCCGCCGCCGGCGACCGGCTGCTGATTTCGCTCCAGCGTGAAGGCGCACGAGAAGAAGAGCTGGTTCGGCTTCGGCGCGGAGGCGACCGTGCAGATCTGGGGCAAGCCGGCGCTCGACGCCAAGAACCAGATGCTGCGCTTCACCGATCTGTCGGTGGCGGTGGAATCGGAAGCGGCCTACGGCCTGCTCGGCGCCGCCGCGCGTGCCGGCATGCCTTATCTGCAAAACGCGCTGGCCGAGCAGGCGGTGGTCGACCTCAAGCCGTTCGCCGCCGACGCCAAGAAGAAGATCGCCGCCTGGCGCTGGCGGATTTCGAGCAAAAGCAGCGAGGGCGTGCGCGTCGACGCACCGCGATCAACGACCTGCGCCTCACCGGCATCGCCTTCGATTCGGCAACCCTGCGCGTGATCGCGGAAGCCGACGGTACGCGCCGCGGTGGCGGTCAGCGAGTCTGCCGAGGATGTGAAGGCTCTTTCGAGCCTCGCCCGCTTGCGCCGCTCCGACGCCGACTCGGGGCGCCTCGCATTGACACCCCCGCCTTCGGCCTACATTAAACCCTGTTCCGAGGGGTGCCCGGTTAGGGCTGAGAAAAACCCTTAGAACCTGATCCGGGTCATGCCGGCGAAGGGACAGGACACATCGATGCACCCAGCGCTGACCATCGCAAGACTGATCGGCCCGGTGTTCTGCGCGATCGGCATCGGCATGCTGGCGAACCGGGGCACCTATCGCTAGATGGCCGGGCAGTTCCTGGCCGGCTACCCGTTCATCTATTTCTCCGGAATTCTGGCTGCTCGTCGCCGGCCTCGCCATCCTCAACACGCACCACGCCTGGACGCGCGACTGGCGCAGCGTGATCACCGCGCTCGGCTGGATCCTGTCGCTCGTCGGCGTCTATCCGCATCGTCGCGCCGCAGTTCGTCAACTTCGTCGGCACGGCGGTGCTCGCGCACAGCGGACTTCTTCACTGGGCGCCGGCATCGTCCTGCTGGCGCTCGGCGGCTTCCTCACCTTCAAAGGCTATGCGGCGTAAGCGCCGCAGCGTCCAATCGGAGACAAGACAATGAACAAGCCCGTCACCACCGCCGATCTGGTCACCCCGAAGGTCACGACCGGTCCGCTGCCCGCCTCGCGCAAGGTCTATGCGCGGCCCGAGGCGGCGCCCGACCTGCGCGTGCCGGTGCGCGAGATCGTCCTCGAAGCGAGCGCCAACGAGCCGCCTGCCGGTCTACGACACCACCGGCCCCTACACCGATCCGGACGTGACGATCGACGTCGAGAAGGGCCTGCCGCGCACGCGCATCGAATGGGTGAAGGAGCGCGGCGGCGTCGAGCAATACGACGGCCGGCCGATCAAGCCGGTCGACAACGGCAACGTCACCGGCAAGCATCTGGCGCGCGATTTCCCCAACACGCCGAAGCCGTTGCGCGCGCTCGACGGCAAGCCGGTCACGCAATACGAATTGGCGCGCGCCGGCATCATCACCAAGGAAATGATCTACGTCGCCGAGCGCGAGAATCTCGGCCGCAAGAAGCATGCTCGACCGCGCGCGAAGCCGCGCTCGCCGACGGCGAGAGCTTCGGCGGCGCCGCTGCCCGCCTTCGTCACGCCGGAATTCGTGCGCAGCGAGATCGCGCGCGGCCGCGCCATCATCCCGTCCAACATCAACCACGCCGAACTCGAGCCGATGATCATCGGCCGCAACTTCCTGGTCAAGATCAACGCCAATATCGGCAACTCGGCCGTCACCTCGTCGGTCGAGGAGGAAGTCGAGAAGATGGTGTGGGCGATCCGCTGGGGCGCCGACACGGTGATGGACCTCTCCACCGGCCGCAACATCCACAACACGCGCGAATGGATCCTGCGCAACTCGCCGGTGCCGATCGGCACCGTGCCGATCTATCAGGCGCTGGAGAAGGTCGACGGCGATCCGGTCAAGCTCGACTGGGAATGCTACAAGGACACGCTGATCGAGCAGTGCGAGCAGGGCGTCGACTATTTCACCATCCACGCCGGCGTGCGGCTCGCCTACGTGCCGCTCACCGCCAACCGCGTCACCGGCATCGTCTCGCGCGGCGGCTCGATCATGGCCAAGTGGTGCCTGTCGCGGCACAAGGAGAGCTTCCTCTACGAGCGCTTCGACGAGATCTGCGACATCATGCGCAAATACGACGTGTCGTTCTCGCTCGGCGACGGCCTGCGCCCCGGCTCGATCGCCGACGCCAACGACCGCGCGCAGTTCGCCGAGCTGGAGACGCTGGGCGAGCTGACGCAGATCGCCTGGAAGAAGGGCTGCCAGGTGATGATCGAAGGCCCCGGCCACGTGCCGATGCACAAGATCAAGATCAACATGGACAAGCAGCTCAAGGAATGCGGCGAGGCGCCGTTCTACACGCTCGGGCCGCTGACCACCGACATCGCGCCGGGCTACGACCACATCACCTCCGGCATCGGCGCCGCCATGATCGGCTGGTTCGGCTGCGCCATGCTCTGCTACGTGACGCCGAAGGAGCACCTCGGCCTGCCCGACCGCGACGACGTCAAGGACGGCGTCATCACCTACAAGATCGCCGCGCACGCCGCCGACCTCGCCAAGGGCCACCCGGCGGCGCAGCTGCGCGACGACGCGCTGTCACGCGCGCGCTTCGACTTCCGCTGGCAGGACCAGTTCAACCTCGGGCTCGATCCCGACACCGCGCGCGAATACCACGACGAGACGCTGCCCAAGGAGGCGCACAAGGTGGCGCACTTCTGCTCGATGTGCGGCCCGAAGTTCTGCTCGATGAAGATCACGCAGGACGTGCGCGACTATGCGGCGAGGTTGAACGAGAAAGCAGGCAGGGCATGGCGGCAGATGAGCGAGAAGTTCAACGCCATGGGCGAGCAGGTCTATGTCGATGCGGAGAAGGTGAAGGAGAGCAACAAGGCGCTGTGATGCGGCGCGCGCTCGTCTTCGTCATCTTCCTCGTTGTCGTGCTCGGCGGCGGGCTCGCGCTCGACGCGACGACGCAGCCGGATGGCTGGTACGCCGCGCTCGCCAAGCCTCGCTTCAACCCGCCGAATTGGGTATTCGCGCCTGCCTGGTCGCTGCTTTACGTGATGATCGCGGCGGCGGGCGCGCGCACCTACGAGCGCGTCAGCGGCTTTGCCCTGTGGGTCGCGCAGCTCGCGCTGAATTTCGCGTGGACGCCGGCCTTCTTCCTGCTGCACCGCCCGGCGCTGGCGCTCTGCTTTATCGTGGCATTGCTCGCAGCGATCCTCGTTTTCATCGTCACCCGCTGGACCGCGGACTGGGTCAGCGCGCTGTTGTTCGTGCCCTATGCGGCGTGGGTCGCCTTCGCCACGCTTCTCAATGCGTCGATTGTGGCGTTGAATTAGCCAGCAGGATCGGTTGAGCCCTTGCTCCTTGCTCATTACGACACGGGCGCGCAGCTCACGCCCTGACGCCACCCTTCGCGCAGCTTTGCCGCGAGCTTTTGCGCGTCCTCCAGATCGTAAAAGCCGATGCTCAAGGACTCGCGAAGGCCGCGCGGCTCGCGCATAACCGGCGATATGACCACCTTGCCCGCGACCACAATATCGAGCGGCTCGCCGACGATCTGCGTGGTCAGACGATGGATGAGTGTGCCGATACGCGGGGTGAACGACAGCCGCACGTGAGGCCACGGATACGTTTTCAATGTCCAAGTGTCGGAGAAGAAAAACGTCTGCTCGGCTTTCGCCTCGATTTCGAGAACGTCGCTGGGCGGAATGTCGACCCGCCCGCGTGGATGGACGAGCGACAGCGCGATGCGGACGGGCGCATCGGCACGGCCCTCGATCACCGAAAATGCCGGTCTTCCGTTTGTCCTATCGCCGTGCATCGATTGCCCCCGCGCCCGTCAACTCGTCACATTGCTGGCGCTGACTGTCTTCCGCTTCAAATCGCAGGCGAACACGATCGTCGTGTCGTCGCCGTCGCCCGCGCCCCACAGCGACACGCCGACGGCGGCCGGCGGCGGCACGGCGACGATCAGCTCGGCCGATTGTCGCTCGGGCATGTTGGGGAAGCGCGCGGCAAACTCGTCGTAGCTTGCCGGCCGCGGCGTATCGTCGAGCCGCAGCGGCACGTAAGGCAGCAGCGGCGGAAAGTGCGGATAGGGCCAATCGTCCGACGACGCGGCCGGCGCGATGCCGGTGAGCTCGACCTTGTGGCCGTACTCGACGCGATAATCGATGCAGCAGCCGCTGTAATGCAGACCGTAGATAAGCGGCAGCTCGAACAGGTGGTTCTGATTGAGCGCGGGAATGTGCCAGCCGCCGAGGCAGGCAATGCGATGCAGCGGCTTCGGCCCGAACGGCGGTCCGGAAATGTCGGCGGGCAACGGTCCGCCGAAGACCGACGGCGAATGCCGCGACGCCCGCTCGAACGTATAGAGCCTGTCGGCGTGAAACGCGAAAACCAGCGGTTCGTTTGACATCCTGCCTGCCCCCGCACTCGCTACCGAGCCATTAGAACAAAGCAGGAACAATGAGTCAACCGGCGGTTGCGCACAGATTTGTGCGAATGCGGCTCGGGCCGTGAACCCTGGGCCGGGCATCCGCGACTTACCGGCAGGCGCGGGCCTTTCGCCCGGCCACCACGGATAATATCGTGCGGGCGCTGTCAGCAGTTGGGGGTGAAACCATGAAGCTGTTTACTGCAGCCGTCCTCGGCGCAACTCTTCTTCTCGCGCCCCTCCTCGCGCCTCCCGCCTTCGCGCAGACGCCGCCGGAAATCGAAAAAATGAACGCCTATGTCGGCTGCCTCAACCGGCTCTCCGCGCGCGCCTTCGATTTGCGCGCGCGCTATTTCAGCTGGGCGGCGAAAAGCGGCCCGACCGGCCGCGAGCGCATCATCTACGGCCTCTACACCATCTACGACACGTCCGATTGCGCCAGGAACGTCGACAAGGCCAACGCGCTGGAGCCGCACGACGCCGACCTCGAAGCCGCCGCCACCGCTTACGCCACGGCGGCGACCAAGCTCGGCTTGCTGCTCAAGGAGGCCGACGACTACTACGAGCAGCAGGACTACAAGGACGACAAGATGGCCAAGGGCAAGGCGCTGCATCCGCTGCTCGTCGCCGCCTGGGACGCCTTCGCGACCGCGGATAAAAACCTGCGCGCCGGCGTCGAGGCCATCAACGACAAACGCGCGGTGGAGAAACTCGCGGCCATCGAGCAGAGCGAAGGCCGCAAGGCGCACTACCATCTCCAGGCGCTGATGATCCAGGCCAAGCGCCTGCTGCGCGCGGAGGACGGCGCCAAGCCCGACCTCGCCGCGATCAACAAGGCGCTCGCCGACTACGAGACCATCGTCAAGGAGTCCGAACAATTCGCCGCCGGCGGCGCCGACGGCAAGATCGGCTCGTTCTTCATGAACAACGCCAAGTCGTTTCTGGTCACGGCCAAGGCGCTGATGCGCCGCCTGCGCGACCACGTGCCGTACAGTTCCGGCGACAAGATGATGCTCGGCAACGCCATGAGCGGCTGGATGGTCGAGGGCTCGCCGCCGCGGCTGTTGCGCGACTACAATCAGCTGGTCGACAGCTACAATCGCGGGGCTAATATTTAGCGGGCGATTTCCTCTCCGCCGTCATGCCCGGGCTTGACCCGGGCATCCACGACTTGCTTGTAGGGTGGGCTAAGGCGCGCCAGCGCCGAGCCCATCAATGAAAATAAATGGTGGGCTTCGCTACGCTCAGCCTACCCTACGCTCGCTTTGTCACGGGGACGATCGTGATGGCGGATGGCGGGTATCGGGCGGTGTGAATATTGTAGGGCGCGTTAGCGACCTGTCCGCCGTAGCTTTAGCGAAGGCGGAAGCGTAACGCGCCAGCTTGATTGGAGATTGGCGGAATACGTTTCGCCGTTCCATCCTACGGGCTAGGGCGAATCAGGATTATTTACAGCTGACGTGGCCACAAGCAGGGTTCGTGCTGTCCTTGTTGGGGCAAGACACACAATACATCCTGCCCGCATTATTCACACATATTCCAAAATACGTGCCATTGGGCTGCCTGTTCCAATTGCAGGAATCGGCTGCGAGCGCGACGGCAATCGAAGCTGCCCAAGCACCGGAGCAAACGGCCAAGACCAACAATGGGATTTTCAAGAAATTCCTGAAGTGACGAATTACTGCGAACAAATGCTGCCTCCCGTGGATTTGCATCGTTCTGAGGTCCGCTCATATTTTGATATCGATATCCCGCGGCGAAATTCAGAACTTCGCTTTGCCGACCTGGCAGGTACGGCTCCACGCGTTTCTCAAGGTAGCCCGATTGTATGGCGCATTGACACCTCGATACTCCAAAAGAATGCCTGTCAGACGATTGAGATTCCAGTTTTCGTATACGGTGCCACTGCTATCAACCGGCTCGACAAATGTAATGGCTTTGGAATTGAACTTCGCCGCAAACGGACCCTTTGAAACTGCGGGTATCAAGGTCGGAGGATTCGTTTCATGTACAGGTCTTGCAGGAAAGTTGATTGTGACTGTGCGCGCGGCTTCGTTTAAATCGAGAGTAAGTGGCCCAAGTCCGCCGGTACAGACCAGCGTCACCGGAGCGGCCAACGTCGCCTGATTGGCCGCCATTAGAATGGCGACGCCCAATAGTGTCCGCCCCGCAGCAATAGCCCAACGCGCCTTCTCCGCGACTACAGCCCTGTCCTTGCGCATCTGTCCTATGCCCCCCTGCACTGCCTATCCCCCGTCGCGCAGCGTAATCCGCCATTTCATTTATCTCAATACAGCGAGCCGCGCGGGAGCTTGTTACCGAGCGGCACTTTACGCCAACCCTATGGGCTAGGCCAACCCGCTCGCCAGCCTAATCGTTCACAGGATCAGGCGTTTGTTTGGACGTACTCCTGCCAAAGAATGCAGAAATAATTGTCGAGTTGCTGACGGGCGCGACAAGGCGTAGCTTTGCTTTTTGCGGGCGTTTGTCCGACGAATGACCGTCGGGAATATCGATCAAAAATCGGGGGGGTCACATGCAATCGAAATCGATCAAGCTATTGTTGCTTTCGACATTCATTCTGTGCGCGGGAATGGCGATGTCGCCGGTTAGTGCCGGCATTCAAAATAGTGGCTATAGAGTGCCAGTCCAGCATAACGAATCGCACAAAAACCGACCGACCATTCTCGCCGGCAGTCAGGCGGTGTGTCAGGCCAATTATAACCAGTGCTTACGTGGCTGTGATGGTTTCGCGCAATGCAATCGGCAATGCTTGATCAATTACAATGGCTGTCTGCGCTAACCGGCTTATCAGCAAAACGGCCTGCTTACGAACATCGAGCCGTTTTGCTCGATGCCGATAAGCGGGCCATCAGCTTGTGCAGGTTTTCTCGGAGGACGACATGAGTTTGAAGGGCCGAATAATCCGGGTAGTTGGTATGAGGCGCCTTATAATTTCAGCAATTGCTCTTGCTTTGATGACAGTCCCTGTTTCGGCTCAGGTCAAACGACTCAAGTGCGAGTTCACTAAAAACACCGCACTTATTATAATTGATTATGACGCAAAGACATTGACCTATGAGGTTCTCGACAAAGCCGGGAACATCGATCCTGTTTAGGGGGGCTGCTGCTGGTCTTGCTAATCTACCTGCGACCTTCACCAGCGAGACCATTAGCGCCCGCTCACCGCGGGGATGCGGAATGTTTACTGCTGCACTGAACAGACGCAGCGGAAGTCTCGTAGTCACTTTTTGCGCTGCACCAATCGTCTCCAAGCCCTGTATGGCATACGCTGTCGGACCACAAAGATTTTGATGTGATTGATTCTACAAACATAGAGCCGAGGGCTTTTAGCGCGATTGGTTCTCGCGCCATTTACGCAAAGTAACGCCGGAGATCACCAATGAGAGCCCATAGCCCGTAGGGCGGATTAGCGAAGCGTAATCCGCCATTTCATTTCCAGCAACGCGGCGGGTTACGCCTTCGGCTAACCCGCCCTACAGGCTCTGTCTTACGGTAAGGTTACGCCCATATAGGGGCGTAAAGAGACGTCACTGGCCTCAAGGGTAAGGCTGAAGGGGAAAAGTGCAGATGAACGAGAATAGCAAGATCAAGGCCGTCGCGTTTTGTGCGTTGGCCGCAGCATCGATCACTTCATGGCCGGCATTTGCCGCGCCAACGACACTGGTGTGTCAGTGGGACGCAGTGGGGCATAATTCCCAGATTCCCTTTAAGGTCACTCTCGATGAAGCAAATCGAACGGTGACGGAGGAAGGCCATTTTCCTGCGTCGGCCAAATTTACCCACACTACGATTACGTTTCATGGACATATGGACGAGGGCACAATCGATCGCCTGACAGGTAAGCTCTCCGCCCGACAGTGCGCGGGCGCTGCGGATTGTTCGAACTGGGTCATGGCGGCGTGTCACAAAGGGGCCGCGCAATTCTGAAGCAAGCAAGGGTGGGCTAAGGCGCGGCACGCGCCGAGCCCACCACATGCAATCAATTTCGGCACAAGCCGTGATGGTGGGCTTCGCCCCCTACTTCACCGTAATCGCCAGGCCGCTGAGATCGACATTGACCTGCAGGCCGAGCTGCTTGCCGGACAGCGTGAGCAGCGCGCCCTTTTGGTTTTGCAGCACGATGACCTGCCCGCCGGCGAGGAGCGCGGCGCCGCCGCCGACGGCGACATAGACGCCGGAGACGTCGTACGGGCTGCGGATATGGGTGACGGTGCCGTGGAAGCTGGTGCGCGAGGCGCCGAACACCAGGCCGGCGCTCAGGCCGCCGACCGAGACCGGATAGACCTTGTCGTGAAAAAACAGCGCGCCGTCGCCGGCCGAGGCGCCGACGAACCAGCCGCCTTTCAACACCGCGAAGCGGATGGTGCCGCTGTCGGCGCGCGCAGCACCCGGGGCGCAAACGCCCGCGAGCAAAGCCAGCGCGATCGAGGCCGCCCGCAGTCCGCGTGAAAGGCGCATGGTGTTTTCTCCCTCATGTTTGTGCATGATCTTTTCCGAAAACCGGTGCCCATCCCCGATCAGGTCGAGGACAAGCTTTTCGGCATCATGCGCTTTATGCAGGCGTTCGCCCTGCCCGTCCCAGCGCACCGATCATGGAGCGCCGCACGGCGCACGGCAACCGCGGCCGCTTTCTTATCCCTTCCCGTGGCAATCCGTCTCGGCCGCTCGTCCCCGCGCCAGCGGGGACCCAGGGTCCTGCTCGGCCTCATGGTGAGGAGCGCGGCGAAGCCGCGCGTCTCGAACCATCGGCCGCCCCATCCTTCGAGACGCCCGCTTCGCGGGCTCCTCAGGATGAGGCGGACAGCGCCCTTGACATTTATTCCTATAGGATTATAGTCCACATCGTCTCCTCCGCTAAGAGGGCGCTCTCATGAGGCGTCGTGCGGGCGGGAGGAGATGCGGCGCCCGCGGGCGCGAGGGTACGCTCCTCGCGCCTCCGGGAGGCCCCGGGTAGCCGTCCGCTCCAACTACGTGGGGCTGCCTTCGATGGCTGGACGCGGCGCGGATGAAGGCGGGCGAAAGCCCGCCGGATCGGGTTGAGCCAAAAGCCGCCCGGGTCCGCGCCCGGAAGCACGGCCCCGGGGACAGAAAAGCCGCGATGGAGCGCCGAGAGGCGCCCGCGGTCCTGGCGACAGGGCCGCGGCAAGACGGAAAGACTGGTGCGCCGCTCGGTGCTCCATCCCCTCGGCTTTTCGAGGGGGAAAGCTGGTCCCCGCGCAGGCGGGGAAGACGACGGCCTACCCGGGGCCGATAAAGAATACGGGCGATGGCGCTTGGCTGTTTGACAATCGAATCGGGTGCAAAGCGGCCAGGAATCGGGTGCCGAAATCGGGTGGCTCGGCGCAGCCCTGAGGCCCATGTCCTCGGCAGAGACAGGAGGATACCATGACCTTCCGCATTACCGGCCTGCCGGCCGAACAATTCTCGCATCTGTTCGCGCTGTCGGACGCCGAGCTCGCCGCGCACGGCGCGCTGCGCAGAAAAGCCGACGGGCCCAATCCCTGCCGCGTCAGCCTCACCGACGCCACGCCGGGCGACGAGGTGATCCTCACCAACTACGAGCATCACGCCGTCGCCTCGCCCTACCGCATGCGCTTTGCCATCTACGTGCGGCCCGGCGAAGAGACATACGATGCCGTCGGCAGCGTGCCCGTGCAGTTGCGCCGGCGCACGCTGGCGGTGCGCGGCTTCGACGCCCACGGCATGATGACCGGCTCCGAGTTGATCGAAGGAGTCTTCCTGGAAGAGGCGATCGAACGGCAGTTCGCCGACGCAAGCGCGCACTATCTGCACGTCCATTTCGCCGCGCCCGGCTGCTATGCGGCACGAGTCGAGCGGGTGTGACGGCCTCTCGGTTATCGCCGCCCCTCGGCCCACAAGCCGACCACCGCCACCAGCGCGGTGATGCTCGCGAGCAGAAACAGTCCCGACAACAGCGGGCCCTCGACCGCCCACTGCATCAGGCGCGCGAAATCGTAGAGCACGTAGGCCGCGAAGGTGAAGGCGAGGCCGTAGAGATAGGGCCGGCCATTGCGCGCGGCGAGCACGGCGATCACCGCGACGGCCACTTCGAGAATGATCGAGATGATCAGCATCGCGTCACTCCTCAAACAAGGCGGAATAGCGCAATGGCCGGACTTTCGTCCGGCCATAACGTCACGCGTTGGAAGCGGACTGCGTTTATTTCAGCGACAGCGCGAGACCGCTGAGGTCGGCGCTAACGATGAGGCCGGTCTGCCCGCCCGAGAGCGTGAGCACCGCGCCGCTCTGGTTGGTCAGCACCACCGCCTGCGCGCCGCGCCCGACGGCCGCGCCGGCGCCGGCCTGGCCATAGACGCCCGCGACGTCAGAGGGACGGCGGATATTGCTGACGGTGCCGTGGAAACGCGTCTCCGACGCGCCGAAGGTGAAGCCGTAGCTCAGGCCCCCGATCGACAGCGGATAGGTGCGGCCGTGGAAATGCAGCACGCCGCTGCCGGCCGAGCCGCCGATCACGAAGCCCGCCTTGAAGATCCGGATGCTGATGGTGCCGCTGTCGGCGCGCGCGGCGGACGATGCGGCGACGCCGGCGAAGGCGACGGTCAAGGCGATGAGGGCGGCGCGAAATCCGGATGAGAGTCGCATAGTTGTTTCTCCTGTTGCGTTTCCTGTTGAAGCCTGCGTGATCGTCCCCCTACTTCCCCGCCGCCTTGCGCAGTGCCGCGTTGATGCGGTCCTGCCAGCCGGCGCCATCTGCCTGGAAATAATCCAGCACGTCGCGGTCGATGCGCAGCGACACCATCTCCTTGACGCCCGGAATCGACGGCGCCGCCGGCGGCAGATCGGCCGGCTTGGTGGTCACCGCCTTGAACGCCTTCTCGGCCTCGGAGCGGCTGTCGCGGATGGGTCCTCGTGCCATGGCGGCTTATAACACGGCGCCGGAGAATTTGCTCCCCCGGGTCATCGCTTGAACAAGCCCATGATCTCCGCCTTCGCCAGCGTGGCGAAATGCAGATTGAAGCCGACCACCGCGGCGGAGGTGTCGGCGGCGACCGGCAGCTTGTCGGTGTTCACCGCGAATACCGTGAACAGATAGCGGTGCGGATGGTCGCCTTCCGGCGGGCACGGGCCGCCGTAGCCGGGCTTGCCGAAATCGGTGCGCGTCTGCAGCGCGCCCGCCGGCATTTTGCCGCCGGCGCTGCCGGCCCCGGCGCCAAGTTCGCTCACGTCATGCGGGATATTCACCACCAGCCAATGCCAGAAGCCCGAGCCGGTCGGCGCGTCGGGATCGTAGCAGGTGACCGCGAAGCTTTTGGTGCCCGCCGGCGCGCCCGCCCATTTAAGATGCGGCGAAGTATTGCCGCCGGCGCAGCCGAAGCCGAAATCGGCCGACAGGATGAAATCCTTCGGCAGGTAATCGCCGTCCTTGAAGCTGTTGCTGGTGACCGTGAACGCCATGGTAGGTCTCCTCTGCATCTGATATTGCGCAAAGGGTAATCCGCTCGGGACAAATCGCAATGCCCTCCTCGCAGATCAACCTGTTCGACGCCGCGATCTATCTCGCCTTGTTCGTGGCCGTCGTCATGGGCTTCATGACCGGCATGTTGCGCAGCCTGGCGACGATCTTCGGATATCTGGCGGCGGCGCCGATCGCGGTCACGCTGACGCCCCTGGTGTCACAATCTTTCACCGGGCTGCTGCATCTGCCGCCGACCCAGCCCTGGGTCGAATTCGTCGCCGTCTTTCTGCTGGCCGGCCTGGCGCTGGGCGCGATGTGCCGGGCCGCGGTCAACGAACTGGTCGGCGAGCGCGTGAGCATCCCCGATCGCGTCGCCGGCGCGCTGCTCGGCGCCGTCCGCGTCGGCCTCCTGGCCATCGTGCTGGTGCTGGTGTTCGACCGCATCATCCCGCCCGGCCGCGAGCCGGCTTTTCTGCGGGGTTCGCAATGGCGGCCGGCGCTGTCGAGATTGGGCCGGCAGGGCCTGCAGTCGCTGCCGCCGGATGTCGAGGACTACATCGATCGCATGAAAAGACAGCGCGGTCTGTGAACGCGGCGGTGGTAAAGGGCATCGCAACTTTCCGTACCATCGTTCATTATTGCGGGTACATTGACGCCTTGAATCCTTAAATCGCTAGAGGTGCGCCATGTCCGAAGTCACTTACGAGATCGTCGAGCATGACGGCGGCTGGGCCTACAAAGTAGGCGACGCCTTCTCCGAGCCGTTTCCGACCCATGCCGCAGCCCTCAAGGCGGCGCAGGCGGCCGCCGCCGAGCAGAAGACCCCCGGGCAAACCGAAGAGATCGAGTACGAGGACGAGCAAGGCAAGTGGCACACGGAGACCGCGCGCGGCAGCGACCGCCCCGACACCCGCATCAAGGACAAGGACTGAGCGCGGCGCAATGCCTAAGCGCGTTCAGGTGTATTTCGGGTCGCGGTCCAGGAGTTCGATCGAAATGCCCTGCGGGCCGCGGATGAAGCATATCTTGATGCCCGGCCGCGGTGAGTGCGGTTCCTTGGTGAACTCGACGCCTTTCTTCTTGAGGTCAGCGGCGACGGCGTCGATGCCGGACACCGCCAGCCCGAAATGGTCGAGGCCCTGATAGGGCGTGGTGGGCGCGGCGTTGACGCCGTCGCCGGGGTTCACCTGGGCGGTGAAGATGCTCGCGCCGCCGAGCTTGATGTCGATGCGCGGCTTGCCGCCTTGCGTTGAGCGGATCACCTGCGCGCCGAACATGCGCTCGAACCATTGCGCGGTCGCCTCCGGATCCGGCGTGCGCAGATGGACGTGATCCCAGGTAAAGGTCGCCATGGCGTTTCTCCCGTTACGAGGTTTTGGCGCAATTTAGCGCATAGGCGGCGGCCCGGCGCAACGGGGGCGTCCGGCCGCGGCAAAGCTGCAAGTCCGGTGGTCGCGGCGACGGCTGCGCCGCGCGCGATAAGGCTCAACGGCGTTATTGATTCCCGCGCCTTGCCTAAGCGCCGGCCAAGCCCCAGACTGTCGCGCTTAGCGAAAAGCTATTTACAGGGAGCCACTGAATGAAATTCGTCGTGTTTGCCTTCGCGCTCGCCGCCGGTTGCTGTGCCGCCGATGCCGCCTTGGCCGCCACCACCGATGACGTCAAATGGATCAATCAGTGCGTCAACGACAACAAAGGCGGCGCAGCCGCTGAGGTGGTGCTGAAATATTGTACTTGCATGAACAACAAGATGAGCAACAACGAAACCCAGTCGATCACGCAGTGGGAAAAGACCCACGTCGCCGAGCGCAAGGCCTGCGACCGGGAAGCTGGCTGGAAATAGCACGCAGCTTATTCCGGCTTGTGACCACAAAAACGACCCTCTCCCATTGGGAGAGGGATAAAAGACAGGTGCGGCCCGTCCCACCTCTCGCATGACCGAATTATGACACCCGGCACCGCCGCCATGTTGTGCACAACTGCACAGATGCCGCGCGCAATTTTGCTTCATGCATCGCGCATTTTTGCTTACATGAGATGCGTCTGGGTTTTGGCAGAGCAGAGATGGCGCGCGAGACCATTCACGCGGCAGGAGGCATCGTAGTGCGCGGCGGCGCGCAGCCGCGTATTGCCGTCGTCCAGCGCAGCAAGGACGACGCCTGGGTGCTGCCGCGCGGCAAGCTCGAGCGCGACGAAAATCCTGCCCGCGGCGCCCGCCGCGAAGCGGTGGAGGAAACCGGTCATCGCGTGAAGGTGTACGAGTTTCTCGGCGCCATCACCTATCGCGCGCGCGGCCGGCCCAAGGTCGTGCAGTTCTGGCGCATGAAGGCAGACGAACGGCCGAGCCGCGACGTCATGAAGGACATCGTGGCGGTCGAGTGGTTGCCGCTGGCCGCGGCGGTGCGGCGGCTGAGCTATCCACTGGAGAAACTGTTCCTGCGCCATGTCGGGCGCCGCATCCTCAAACGGCGCCGCCGCAAAACGGCACGGCATCGCGGTGCCGCCAAGCGGAAAACGCTCAAGCGGCGCAACGCCAGCAAGCGCGGCGCCCGGCGGTCGCGCCGACGATAAGGCCGCGGCGCACAAAGCCGGCGCCGCAATCCTGCCGCAACCATTGCCAGGATTTAATGGGCGTTGCGCGCGCGGCGGGCTATTTCCGAACGCGCCATTCAGCATGCGTTCACGCGAAAAGTGGAACCCTGCGCTCAACGCGAACGTTATCGTCACGAGCGAATATCGCAGGAAATCGCCGGATCGGTCGTTCAATCGAAACGGCCAAGTGAATCAATAAGCGAATCGACAAGCGAATCGAAACGAAGGAGTGCGCCATGACCAAGATGTCCAAGACCCTGACAGCACTCGCGGCCGCCGCGACCATCGCCGTCGCGGCCGTGGCTGCACCGCAACCGGCGCAAGCCCACTATCACGGCGGCGGAATTGCCGCCGGCATCATCGGCGGTCTCGCCGCCGGCGCCATCCTCGGCGCGGCCGTCAACGGCCCCTATTACGGCTATGGCCCCGGCTATTACTACGGTCCCGGCCCGGTCTATTACCGCGGCCCCGGCTGCTACTGGACGCACCGGCGATTCTGGGACGGCTGGGGCTGGCGTGTGCGGCGCGTGCGGGTTTGCGACTGACCCGACGGCCGAAACGGCGTAAAATACGAATCGGAAAGCCCGGGAATCGTTTAAATTTCCGGGCTTTTCCGAAAAAGGGGTGAACCTAAACCATCAAAATTTCGACATATTTCCAGCCTGCCTCTTTTACAGGAGCCGGGACAGGCTTTAAGTTCACCGATTGGCGGTCGGCCCCGGCCGGCCCCGACCCTTGGAGGGAAACTCTATGAAGAAGACCATCCTCGCTCTTGCGGCGGTCGCGACCATCGCCGTGAGCACGCTGTCTCCCGACCCCGGCCGACGCGCGCTGGCGCGGCGGCGGAATTGGCCTCGGCATCCTCGGCGGCGTCGTCGCCGGCGCCATCATCGGTTCGGCAATCGCCAACCACGCTGGCTACTACAGATACGACGACTACGCGGCCCGATGCGCCGTCGGAATGCGACGGTTACTGGGCCCGCAAGCGTGGCGCGTACGACGGCTACGGCAACGTCCATCGGCTGGAGCCGCCCGCGCTAGTTCTGCCGATTAATCGCGTAACGGACCGCGTAACGTTATACGATCCGGGCTGACGCGTTTCAGCCCGCGGGCGCGTTGACGCAAACGTTCATTCCATTCGCCGCGGCCGCTCCGGTGGCCGCGGCGATAACGTTTGCGTCGTTTTGTTTTCCGTAAGCGGCTAGCGCCGCATGTGGTCGAGCACCGCCGCGGTCGGCCAGCAATCGACCTTCAGCCCGTTCTTCTTCTGATAGGCGCCGAGCGCCGCGCGCGTCAGCATGCCGGCCTTGCCGTCGAGCTTGTCGCTGTAAAGCCCGAGCGCGGTCAGCCGCTGCTGCATCGTCTCGACCTCGTTGGTCTTGAGCTGCGCGTTCTTGCTCCACGGCATGCTCGAACGGCTTGCCGCCGCCGATGCGGTCGGCGAGATGGCCGACGAACAGCACGTAGAGATCGGAATAATTGTAGTCCTTGAGCACGTAATAGTTCTTCGGCGTCAGGAAGGCCGGGCCGTAGGTGCCTTCCGGCAGCAGCAGCGAGGCCTCGGCGGCGAGTTCCGTGCGTCGTCAGCTTGCGGCCGTAGGCCGGCACGTAGCCGCGCTTGAGCCATTCGCGCGATCGGCAGCACGTGGCCGGGCTCGGCGACGGTGCAATCGACGATTGCCGGCACGCGCACCTCGATCGCCCAGGGCTCGCCAGCGCTGCCAGCCTTTGTCCTTCGAGCTGCTTGGCCGCCGAGGCGAGCGCGTCCGGCACCGAATGCCAGATGTCGGTCTTGCCGTCGCCGTCGAAATCGACGGCGTATTTGTAATATTCCGACGGCAGGAACTGGGTGAGGCCCATGGCGCCGCCCCAGGACGAGCGCAGATCGGCGCGCGGCACGCCGTCCTGCAGCATCTTCAGCGCGTGCAGGAACTCGTTGCGGAAGAAATCCTTGCGCTTGCCGGCAAAGCCTTGCGTCGCCAGCACGTGCAGCGCGTCGTGCGGCTGCGCGCTCGGGCCGTAATCGGTCTCGCGCGCCCAGATCGCCAGCACGACGTTGCCGGGCACGCCGAACGTCTTGCTCGATGCGCGCCAGCGTGTCGCGGTATTGCGCGGCGAATTTCTTGCCCTGGGCGGCGAGCCGGGCGAACGTCGGTTCGCGCAGATATTGCGCCGGCGTCTGCACGAATTCCGGCTGCTGCGGCACGGCTTCCGGCCGGCCCGGCAGCGCGAGATCGGGCAGCGCATAGATCGGGCTCGAGCCCGCGGATGCCGGCGTCGAAGGTCGCGCGCGAGACGCCGAGCTCATGCGCCTGCGGCCACAACGATTGCAGCCATTGCTGGAACGCGGCGTCGGCATTCGCCGAGACGATCAGAAAAAACAGCCACGCGGCGGCGATGGTGGCGCGTCGAATCATGCCCGAAAGCTAGTCCGATTGGACGCGTTGTTCCACCGGCAGCGGCCCGAAGGCGGGCGGCGGAATACGGCGCTGCGACGCCGCTTCGTAGGCCGACGCGATCCGCAGCAGGATGTCTTCCCTGCCCGGCTCGGCGCGGAACACCAGCGAGAACGGCAAGCCCGGCGCGGGAATCGTCGTCGGCTTGTCGGATGCCTTCGATACGTAGCGCTTGCCGTCCGGCGTCAGCTGGAACACCGGATCGTAGACGGTCGTGACATAGCCGGCCGGGATCAGCACCTCGGTCAGCCCGGCGTTCGGGCCGTAGAGCGACTCCGGGCGCAGATTGCTGGCGATGTCGTACTGGTAGGCGTGCCCGATCAGGCCCGGCGGCCACGGCGTGTGCAGCCGCACCAGCGCGTCGAGCTTGTTCTCCAGGATCACCATCATGTCGACGCGGCGCAGCAGCTCGCGCAGCATGATGCGCTCGTTGACGCCCTGCCGCCGCCCAAGCGGGTTGCGCGGATCGGCGACCTCCTCCCAGTTCTTGAAGGCGGCGCGCTGATCGTCGCCCCAGAACTTCGAGCGCGCGTTGAGCGCGGCCCAGTCGGCCGAGCGTCTCGGCGATGCCCGCGCGCCTGCCAGTCGGCGGCGCGCCGCGCTCAGGTATTGCGAAATGTGGAAGCGGAACGCCATCGCCAGCTCCTGCTGCTGGATGGTGGCGAGGTCGAGATTGGCGCGGCGGCGCGATCCGCCCTTCCGCCATGCTCGACGCAATAGTCGATCGGCTGCATCGTGCCGGTGCCGAAGACCTTTCCGGGCATGAACTCGGTCGGCACGATCGCTGCGGCGAATTCCTTGAACACCGGCGTGCCGTCCGCCTCAGCCGGAACAGCAGATCGGGCATGAAGACCGGCACCAGCCGCGCCAGCGCGCGCGCGGAAATCGGTCTTCATCTGCTCGAGGTCGGGGTCGGGCGTCCACAGCGGATCGGCCGAACTCCACCAGCGTCGCGCCGAGCTGCGCGCCGAGCACCGTTTTGATCTCCTGGTCGCCGCGGCGGTGACGATCGGCTCCTCGGTCTTCGAGCCCGGCGGGATCAGTCATCGACTCGCGGATGACGCCGAGGCGCATGCCCTTGAGCGCACCCGGCGCGCCCGCGGCCTTGGCGTGGCTCGCATAGGGCGTGCTCAGCACCGACGAGCGCGGCACCGTGGTGAAGGGATCGCGCGGATCGTAATAGCCCTCGACGGGGTCCTTCAGCGCGTCGAGCACCTTGGCGCAGTCGGCGATCGTGCGCGCAGATGAATGCCGGTGCGGTCGCAATAGATGTCGGCGCCGATCGCGCCGCCGTCGAAGCCGAGCATCGCCTTGTGCGGCAGGATCAGCGCGACCGCGTTGTGATTGGACGGGCCGCGGCACGAGGCGCGCGTTTCCTCGCCGAGGCTCGCCATCACCAGGTTGGCGCTGACCGACACGCCCGAACCCGAGCTCGAGCCGAGCGAGGCCGCGCGCGTGGTGTCGTAGAGGTTCGACGGATTGCCGGCCCAGGTGCTGCGCTGATAGCCGAGCGTCGACGGCAGCACCTTGTCCGGCTTGTGGCGGCCGCCGGGATCGCCGGCGCGGCCGTTATATTCGGTGTTGACCGCCTTGGCGAAGATGATCGCGCCCTTGTTGCGCAGCTGCTCGACCAGCACGTGGTCGCGCGCCGGGAAGTCGATGTCGTAGCGCGCGTCGCCGCCGCCGGTGGAGCGCATGTCCTTGGTGTCGAACGGGTCCTTGAACGAGAAGACGACGCCGTACATCGGCATCTTGTCGAGATCGGGATTGCGGCCGTATTGCGCGTCGAGCTCGGCGGCGCGCTCGAGCGCGTCGGGCTAGCTGGCGGAAGATCTCGCACACCGGCGGCGCGCCGGGCGGCAGCGGGCCGAGCGAGGGATGCCGGTCGAAATCGCCCCGGCAGGTGACCGAGCGCTCGCCGCGGATGTTGAGCGTCGCCGAGCGCATTGAGCTGGCCGGCATCGGGAATGCCGACGATCATGCCGAACTGCTGCTGCACCGTCGGGATCGGAGGCGGTCGCTTCCATGCGGCCGTACTCGAGCGGCGGGCCCTGGTACTTGTCGAGATCGGGCAAGATGCGTCGAGGCCGTGCACGGTCTGCGTCGGGAATCGCAGCGGCGCGCCGGCGCGCACCGCGCCCGGTCGCCTCCGGCAACCGCGCGCGCCGTCGCTCGTCACCAGCATGCTGGCAGACGCCGTTAAAGGCGCGCACGCGCGCGATATAGTGCCGCACGACCGCGACGCACGGTCGTCTCGCCGGCCTTGATCGCCGCGTGCAATTCGTCGATGGTCGCCTCTTCGAGGCGGAACGGCTTTCCCGGCGTGCGGAGCGGCTTGTTCATTGCGGCACTGTCCTGCAATCGGCCGCCATGCCGGCGGCCCGGCGCAGACTAAACGCTCGAACGGCCGCGAGCCAGACCGTCGGCGACCGCGCGCCGCGCCGATTCCGGCAGCGCGCCCGAACGCGCCAGCACGACAAAGCGCGGCTCGGTGGCGGTGAGCCGGATGCGCAACAGCGGCGCGTAGGCGTCGGAAAAATAGAACGCCACCACATCGTCGGCGCTGGGGAATTCCATCAGCACCAGCCGGTCGGGCGCGAACGCGCCGCAAAGCGGCGTCACCGCGCCGCCGCGCGCGATGTAGCGGCAGCCGTAGGGCGCGATGACGGCGGGCACGCGCGCGATGTAGGGCTTGAAGGCCTCGGCGTCGCGCATGCGGTGCGCGCCGATGGCGAAAGCCTTGCCCTCGCCCGGCGGCAAAGCGCCCTCGACCGTAAACGCGGTGACGCCGGGCTTCGATTTGAGCGCATCGAGATCGGCGCCGTCATCGACCTGCGCAATGACCGGCGCGCCGAAGCTCCACGGCTCTTCGAGCGACACCGCCTCGCCGTCGGCGACGACGCGGCAGCCGGGCGGCAAGTCCGCCGATTTCACGCCGCTGGCGACGAGATATTGCATACGTCACCTTAGCCTAACGCCGGACGTCCGATAGCGATCAAGCACTGAATTGCAGGCATGCGTTCTCCGTCTCGCGGCGCGGTTTTCGTCCGTGGTGGGAAATGCCCCTCGCGGGCCTCGGGTGCCCCGGCTTTTTGCTGGCGCGAATTGGGCAGGCCCAAAGCGCGCTCGCGGGGCTGGCTTCCACTTTCACCCTCGCCAGAAGCGAGGGGACGGAGCGCCGCAAGGCGCATTCCGTCATGTCCGCCGCATCCGCCTTCGCCTTGTCGGCTACGGCGGACAGGGCGGCGGCGCGGCGCAGACAAGTTTACGCAGTCTGCGCAAACAAGCTGCCAACGCGCCCGCCTTCCGGCGCTCCGTTTGTGGCGATTTCTGTCCCCGGGGCCGTGCTTCCGGGCGCGGACCCGGGTGGCTTTTGGCTCAACCCGATCCGGCGGGCTTTCGCCCGCCTTCGTCCGTGCCGCGTCCAGCCATTGAAGGCAGTCCCCCGTAGTGGGGACGGACGGCGACCCGAGGCCTCCCGAGTGCGAGGTTACGAGCCTCGCCCGCGGGCGCCACCCCTTCTCCCGTTTCAGCAGCGTCCTGCAGGAACGCCCCTCGGCGGAGAAGGTGAGAGGAATATAAGCCTAGTCAATGAAAGATGTCAAGCGAAGTCGCCGCTACGGTGGAAAATAAAAAATCTTGATTTTTCCCTTGAAACAACTACGGAGTTTCCGTAGTTATACGGTATGAAGGCCGTTATAGAAACTCCGTCTTTCCTAGCGAGTGCCCGTGCTGCGAGGCTCACCGAGGAATTCCGGTCGTTCATCGTTG
This sequence comes from uncultured Alphaproteobacteria bacterium, assembly GCA_963772235.1. Lineage (GTDB taxonomy): Bacteria > Pseudomonadota > Alphaproteobacteria > Rhizobiales > Xanthobacteraceae > Pseudolabrys. Next base: position 42,972 of record CAVYWI010000012.1, on the reverse strand, counting down.
AGACCATCGCGGATGACCCGATGATGGGCGAGATCATGGTTGGAACCGGCGGTTGCCGTAAGTCTCGGTTTGCCGGGCGCGGAAAAGGAAAGAGCGGCGGTTATCGCACCGTTCATTACAACGGAGCGGACGATGTTCCGGTCTTGTTGCTGGTGGTGCTGGACAAAGGGGACAGGGACAATCTGAGCAAAGGCGAAAGAAACGAGCTGAGAAAGTTGATGCAGACCTATGAGGCCGAATACCGCGCAGGAGCGGCCGCGAAGGTCGCTGCGATTAAATAGTAAAATGGAAATAGGATGGAGACTGATATGAGCAAACTGGGCAAAAAGTTGATCGCTGCCGCCAAAGAAGGCATTGCGATCGCGCGTGGCGAGGCCGATCCCGCGAGCTACCGTTTGCATGTGCCGGCCAAGATCGATGTCAGGGCTATGCGCCGTAAGCTCGGAATGACGCAGGAACTTTTCGCTGCACGTTACGGGCTTACGCTCGCGCGCGTGCGTGATTGGGAACAAGGCCGTTCGGCACCCGATGGTGCGGTTCGCGCTTATCTAAAGGTCATTGAAAAAGAGCCAAAAGCCGTAGAGCGCGCACTAGCGAGAGCCTAAACGTTGGAGATGAGGGCGTAGGGTGGGTTAGGCGCGAAGCGCCGTAACCCACCGCAGCGACTCGCAACTTGCGATAGCCTGGTGGGTTACGCGCCTTCGGCGCTAACCCACCCTACGTGCTCAAGGAGTCCAGATCCCCAAATTGAAGGCATATAAAAAATGCGGTCTCTCAAAATGATATTCGGTGCATTCGTCGCGGTTGTGACCGCGTCGGCGGCCGGGGCGGAACAGTGGATCGACATCGGAACAAACTCTGCCTTTCGTCCGGAACTGCAAGCGGGCCTGACCTTTTGCATAGACAAAGACAGCGTGAAGACCGACGACCTTGGCTGGACTTCCTACGTATTTAAATTGTGCAACGAGGCTCGCGAGATTTTCGAGGCGAGCGTGCAGTGCGCGCAGGATTTATCTGTAGACCAAGTCCCCATTCGTCAGCGCACGCTTGTCGCAAATGGCAAAAGCACCCCTGATAAGCCGTGGAAAACCGATCTGACGTATATGAGTTCAATCGGTGGAACGCTTGCGAAGTTCGCCTGCGCCCACCAGGACAAACCCAAGGCTGCCAGCAAGTCGGCGCCGAAGTCCGGGACCATGGCGGCGGAGGTGCTTGCGCGTCTCGAAGCAACCAAGGATTTCGGGGCGCTGAGCGCGCTGTACAACAAGAAGGTTGCCGCGGATTCGCATTGGCTGCAGAGCGCGGAGGGTCGGGCCGTTGACGCGCAGTTGAAGAACTGGCGCGGCGATGCCGCCGCGACCGCCATCGTCGATGACAAGCAAGGCCGCATTCTTCGCTATTCGATCGGCGGCGTGATTGTCAGAGATACAGGCATTGCCGCAGCGGATCTCGAGAGGAGCCCGGCCTACCGGCAAACGATCGCCGAAGCGATCGCACAGAACATTGTGACCAGCCCGCTTGATCCGAAAGTGCGCGCTGCGCTCGCTTCTTTTCGCAACTAACCTGAAGCGCATGCAAGCCCGTAGCCCGTAGGGCGGATTAACGAAGCGCAATCCGCCAATGCTGATTGCGTCGCTGCTGGCGGGTTACGCCTCCCGCCTTCGCTCGTCGAGCTTCGGCGGGCAAGTCGGTGAACCCGCCCTACGCGCTGGAACTCGCCCTTTCAGCCAAGCTTATTTGTGCGTTTTCTTGCGGAGTTCGGCGACCGTCGTGCCGCCGACATACCAGCCCTCGGCCGGGATATCTTCAAAAACGACCCAGATGTCGTCCTTTCGGCAGCTGCAACACGTCGCTGATGGCGTCGTTGACGCGCTTGGCGATCTCGTCCTTCTGCTGCTGCAAACGATTTTCGATGAGGCGGATGCTCACGAACGGCATGGTTCCTCCCGTGTCGGCCCGGCTGAGTATAGCCGAAGCTCGAGAGGCTGACTCGCACAGAAAAGTAGACGTGGATGGCCGGGACAAGCCCGGCCATGACGCAGAAGATTATCTTGAGAACTTCTTATACTTCAGCCGGTGCGGAATGATGGAGTCCTGCCCGAGCCGCCGCATCTTGTCGGCCTCGTAGTCCTGGAAGTTGCCCTCGAACCATTCGACGTGGCTGTCGCCCTCGAAGGCGAGCATGTGGGTGGCGATGCGGTCGAGGAACCAGCGGTCGTGGCTGATGATGACGGCGCAGCCGGCGAAATCCTCCAGCGCCTCTTCCAGCGCGCGCAGCGTATCGACGTCGAGATCGTTGGTCGGCTCGTCGAGCAGCAGCAGGTTGGCGCCGGTGCGCAGCATCTTGGCGAGGTGCACGCGGTTGCGCTCGCCGCCCGACAGCGTGCCGACCTTCTTCTGCTGGTCGGCGCCCTTGAAGTTGAACGAGGAGACATAGGCGCGCGAGTTCACTTCCTTCTTGCCGACCAGGATGATGTCCTGGCCGTTGGAGATTTCCTCCCAGACGTTCTTCTTGCCGTCGAGCGTGTCGCGCGACTGGTCGACGTAGCCGAGCTGCACCGAGTCGCCGATCTTGATGGTGCCCTCGTCGGGCTTCTCCTGGCCGGTGATCATGCGGAACAGCGTGGTCTTGCCGGCGCCGTTCGGGCCGATGACGCCGACGATGCCGCCGGGCGGCAGCTTGAAGGTCAGATCGTCGATCAGCAGATTGTCGCCGTAGCCTTTGCTCAGATGCTCGAAGTCGACGACGTTCTGGCCGAGCCGTTCGGCGACGGGAATGGTGATCTGCGCCACGGTATTCGTCTTGGCATTGGCGATCTTGAGCAACTCGTCGTAGCGCTCGTAGCGCGCCTTCGACTTGGCCTGGCGCGCCTTGGGCGAGGAGGAAATCCACTCGCTTTCACGCGCCAGCGTGCGTTGCCGCGACTCGTCCTCGCGCGCTTCCTGCTCCAGCCGCTTCTGTTTCTGGTCCAGCCAGGAGGTGTAGTTGCCCTCGTAGGGGATGCCGCGGCCGTGGTCGAGCTCGAGGATCCAGCCGGTGACGTTGTCGAGGAAGTAGCGGTCGTGGGTGACGATCAGGATGGCGCCCGGATAATTGCGCAGATGGCCTTCCAGCCAGTTGACGCTCTCGGCGTCGAGATGGTTGGTCGGCTCGTCGAGCAGCAGCAGGTCGGGCTGCTCGAGCAGCAGCTTGCACAGCGCGACGCGGCGGCGCTCGCCGCCCGACAGCTTGGTGACGTCGGCGTCGTCGGGCGGGCAGCGCAGCGCGTCCATCGCCAGGTCGACCTGGCTGTCGAGGTCCCAGAGGTTCTTGCTGTCGATCTGGTCCTGCAGCTTGGCCATCTCGTCGGCGGTCTCGTCCGAATAGTTCGACGGCGATCTCGTTGTAGCGGTCGAGCAGCGCCTTCTTGGCGGCGACGCCCTCCATGACGTTCTCGCGCACGGTCTTCTTGGGGTCGAGCTGCGGCTCCTGCTCGAGGTAGCCGACGCGGGCGCCCTCGGCGACCCAGCCTTCGCCGCTGAACTCGGTGTCGATGCCGGCCATGATCTTGAGCAGCGTCGACTTGCCGGAGCCGTTGACGCCGAGCACGCCGATCTTGGCGTCCGGGTAGAACGACAGATGGATGTTCTCCAAGACCTTCTTGGCGGGCGGATAGGTCTTGGTCAGACCCTGCATGTGATAGATGAATTGGCGACCGTTCATAAAACCCCTCGAAAAGTCAGCGAATCCGCGCCGTCCGCGCCTTGAGCGCCGCCTGACGCGATGTCGGGAAATTCGACGCTCATGTAGCGGCGGTAACCGCAAAGGGCAAGCAGCTGGCTACCTACCTGCGGCGGTAAAACTCTGGAAACGCTATTTACGATTTCCGCTTAGCGAGGCCCCTTGCCTACCCGTTCTTAACCCTTTGCCCGCAATGTTCACCCTCGTGAACCTGGCCGTTGGACCAGGCGACAAAGAGATGTGCGGGCGAGAGGCGCCCGCGACCTGGTGGAGACTGAAGTCATGGGACGCGCGATTGCAGCCATTTCCGGTTCGGCGGTTGCCTTGCTGCCCCGTCCGTTCGCCCTGCTCAAGCCCGCGCTGATCGCCGTCTGGCAGGAATTGACCCGCGATATGAGCGGCCGCTACCGGCCCGAGCGCCATTACATGCGCGGCCCCGGCCCGAAATAGCGGGCCAAGCACGGCCTGCCCCCGCTCTGAGCCTGCGCATGATCTTGTCCGAAAACCGGTTCCCACTTTTCGGGATCATGCGCTAACCCCCTATCTTTTCGGTCGACCGGCTCTAAATTGGCGCCCCTCGGAACGGTCCGGGTGCAGCCAAGGAGCAGGTGCGTATGGTCAAGGCAGCCATCCTCGACGACTACCAGAATGTCGCGTTGAAATTGGCCGACTGGTCGGCGGTCGGCAAGGACGTCGAGGTCAAGGTCTTCAACGAGCCGCTCGGCGACGACAATGCCGTCATCAAGGCGCTGCAGGGCTTTGCCATCGTCAACATGATGCGCGAGCGCACCCCGTTCAACCGCAAGGTCATCGAGGGCCTGCCGGACCTGAAGCTGCTGATCACCACCGGCGCCCGCAACGCCGCCATCGATCTGAAAGCCTGCGCCGAGCGCGGCATCACGGTCTGCGGCACCGGCGGCTTCGGCAACCCGACCGCCAGTATCGCCATCGGCCTGATGCTGGAACTGACCCGCCACATCGGCTTCGAAAACGCGCCGCATGAAGGCCGGCGCGCCCTGGCAGGTCGACCCTCGGCCAGCGACCTCGAAGGCAAGACGCTCGGCATCCTCGGCCTCGGCAAGCTCGGCAAGCGTGTCGCCGGCGTCGCCAAGGCGCTCGGCATGAAGGTCATCGCCTGGAGCCAGAACCTGACGCCGGAAAAAGCCAAGGAAGCCGGCGCGGAACTACGTGACCAAGGAAGAGCTGTTCGCAAATCCGACATTGTCAGCATTCACGTCGTGCTGAGCGACCGCTCGCGCGGCCTGGTCGGCGCCAAGGAACTCGGCCTGATGAAGAAGACCGCCTATCTCGTCAACACGGCGCGCGGGCCGATCGTCGACGAGAAGGCGCTGATGGCGGCGCTGCAAGCGAAATCGATCGCCGGCGCCGGCCTCGACGTGTTCGACGTCGAGCCGCTGCCGCTCGATCATCCGTTCCGCAAGATGGACAATGTCGTGATCACGCCGCATCTCGGCTACGTCAGCGAGCAGAATTACCGCAAACAGTATCCCGACGTTGTCGAGGACATCCGCGCCTGGCTCGACGGCAAACCGGTGCGCGTGCTTGAGGCGAAATACTAAAGGCCGAACAGCTTCGCCGCGTTGTTATAGGCGATGTCGGCGCGCAAGGATTCCTCGAGCGGCACCGTGTCGATGAATTCGCAGCCCGGCCAGTCGAACGGATAATCGGCCGAGAACATGACGCGGTCGCGCCCCAGCGCATCGACCGAGCAGCGCACCGGCGGCAGATCGTACATGCCCGAGGTCGTCACCCAGACATTCTCCTTGAGATATTGCGACGGCGGCTTCGGCAAATTCCAGCCGTAGGGCGCCGAGCGGCTGTCGAAGCGCCAGAGCTGGAACGGCAAGGTCTCGCCGAGATGGCCGAGCACAAGCTTGGCCTTCGGATAGCGGTGGAAGACGCCGCCGCAGATGATGCGCAGCGCGTGCGAGCCGGTCTCGATGCCCCAGCCCCACATCGGCCGCGCCAGCACATTGTAGCCGGCGAGCGCCGGCGGCGGCGTCACCGGATCGGCCGGGTGCAGATAGATCGGCGCGCCGAGCGCCGCGGCGCGCTCCCAGAACGGATCGTAGGAACGGTCGTCGAGATATTTGCCGTTGGTATGGCCGTTGATCATGGCGCCGCAGAATTTGAGATCGCGCACGCAGCGTTCCAGCTCGTCGGCGGCGGCCTTCGGGTCCTGCATGGCCAGATGGGCGAAGCCGGAATAGCGGTCGGGCCGCTTCTGCACTTCCTTGGCGAGGAAATCGTTCGAGGCGCGCGCGTTGCGCATGGCGGTCGCGGTGTCGCGCTCGACCTGCACGCCCGGTCCGGCGATCGCCAACACGGCGCGGGCGATGCCGGTCTTGTCCATCATGGCCAGCCGCTGTTCGCCGAAATCGGTCAGCGCGTCGTAGAGCTGCGCGGTCTTTGCCGGCGCGACGTCGACCATGGTCGGCCGCCAATAAGGCTCGGTGGCCGGGATCGAGAAAATGCTCTTCGAGCGCGATCTTCTTGACCATGGCGTCTCCTCACGCGCGCTGCGCAGCAATTTTTTGTTGAAGGTACCTGTACCGCATATTGGGCTATCGTGTACCATGATGCAAGGCGGCTTGAGGGCCGCCGCAGCCGCGTATCCGGGTTGTCGATGAGCCGCCACGTCACCAACGACAAGAGCCAAGTGCAGGTGATCGCGCGCGCGGCCACCATCCTGCGCGCGCTGGAAGACGAGAACGCCGGGCTCAGCCTCGGCCAGATCGCGCAGCGCGTGAATCTCGCGCGCTCGACCGTGCAGCGCATCGTCGCGGCGCTCGAAACCGAAAAGCTCGTGATCGCCGCCTCGCCGAACGGCCGCGTGCGGCTCGGGCCGACCATCCTGCGGCTGGCGGCCTCGGTGCGCAGCGACTTCATCGCGCTGGCGCGGCCGTTCCTGGTGCGCTCTCGAGCGAGGAACTGCACGAGACCGTCGACCTCTCGACCGTGAAGAAGGACCATCTGGTGTTCATCGACCAGGTGATCGGCCCGCAGCGGCTGCGCACGGTGTCGGCGGTGGGCGAAACCTTTCCGCTCTATTGCACCGCCAACGGCAAGGCCTATCTCGCCGCAGCTCGACGATGCGGCGATCGAGACGCTGATCGGCACGCGCTTACGAGCCGCGCACGCCGACGACGCTCACGCGTCTCGACGCGCTGCTCGCGGAACTCAAATCCGCGCGCCGCAACGGCGTCGCCTTCGACCGCGAGGAGCACACGCTCGGCATCTGCGCCGCCGGCGTCGCCATGCAGGATCCGCTCGGCAATGCCGTCGCCATCTCGGTGCCGGTGCCGACCCAGCGCTTCGCAGAACCGGCAGGCGCTGATCGCCGAACGGCTGCTCGCGACCAAGCGCGCCATGGAGATGCATATGAATTCCGCCGCGGCCTGAGCGTGGCAGCGGTCAATATCGACGCGACATAAGTTCCGACACCTTGCGCAAGCGCGCGACACAAGAAAGGGAGGATGCCGTGGCCAAAAAAATTCGCGGCGTGATGTTCGAAGAAAACCTCAAGAACAGCATGGGGCTGGAGTTCTACAACCTGTCCCATCGCTTCGGCTATCAGTCGCCGAACTGGCCCTATTTCGAGGACGTCAAGATCGAGCGCATCCACTACATGGCGAAGTCGGGCGTGCTGTCGCAGCGCATCACCACCTCGATGCACAACACCACGCATATCGACGCGCCGGCGCACGTGATCCAGGGCACGCCGTTCATCGACGAAGTGCCGCTGCCGCATTTCTTCGGCTCCGGCATCGTGGTGTCGATCCCGAAGAAGAAGTGGGAGCCGATCACCGGCGACGATCTGGAAAAGGCCTGCGGCAAGATCGTGCGCCCGCGCGACGTGGTGATCGTCAACACCGGCTGGCACAAGTTCTACGAGGACAGCGAAGACTATTTCTGCCGCGCGCCCGGCTTCGTGCCGTCGGCCGGCGAATGGTTCGTCGAGAAGAAGGTCAAGGTGGTCGGCCACGACACCCAGGCCAACGATCATCCGCTCGCCACCGCGATCGGCCCGCAGCGCAACGGTCCGCTGCATCCGCATCTCGCCGAGGAATACGACGAATGGTCGGGCGGCCGCGACTGGAAGGACGACTTCCCGGAATGGGAGCCGGTGCACCGCATCCTGTTCAAGAACGGCATCCTCGGCATCGAGAATGTCGGCGGCGACATCGACAAGGTCACCGGCAAGCGCTGCACCTTCGCCTATTTCCCGTGGAACTGGGACCGCGGCGACGGCTGCATCGTCCGCCTGGTCGCCATCGTCGATCCGAAGCGGCGAATATCGGATCGAGCAGCGGGAGAAGTTCTGATGCACGTCAAACGCTTTGCCGACGCCAAGCCCTACGAGGCGCCCAACCATCGCGGCTCCACCTCGCTGCGCCTGTTCGGCGCCGAGGCCGGCGGCACCAAGGGTCTCGTGTTCGGCTATTCGCACTTCCTGCCCGGCGGCGGCGCCGGTCCGGACGCCTCGCCGCCGGAGAAGGTCTATTTCGTGCTCGCGGCGAACTGACGGTCATCGTCAACGGCAAGGAGACCGTGCTGAAGGCGAACGATTCCTGCGTCATCGAGCCGAACGAGATGCGCGAGATCATCAACCGCGGCAACGAGGTCTGCTCGATCGTCGTCGCGGTGGCGATGCCGCCGAAGTGACGCCGCGAGGCGTCATGCCCGGCCTTGAGCCGGGCATCCACGCCTTGAGGACACGCAGCAGCCAAGGCGTGGATGGCCGGGACAAGCCCGGCCATGACGAAGAAGAAAATCGTGTGAGGAGCGTCCAATGGCCGAAGCCTTTCTGAAAAACCCGCTCTCTCTGTTCGACGTCAAGGGCAAGACCGCCGTCATCACCGGCGCGTCGGGCGCCTTCGGCGCGCTGGCGGCCAAGATGCTTGGCCGGCGCCGGCGCCAATGTCGTGCTGGCGGCGAGCAAGCAGGACGAGCTGAAAAAGATCGCGGCCGAATGCGAGGCGCTCGGCGGCAAGGCCGAGATCGTCGCGCTGCGGCCGAATTCGGAAGAAAACTGCGAGAAGATCGTCAAGGCCGCGGTCGACAAGTTCGGCCGCCTCGACATCCTGGTTGTCGCCTCCGGCCTCAACAAGGTGGCCAAGATCGTCGATCATGAAGCCGCAGGATTTCCTCGACGTGATGGACGCCAACGTCACGCAGTCGTGGCTGATGGCGCGCGCCGCCGGCAAGCAGATGCTCGCGCAAGGCCAGGGCGGCAAGATCGTCCTCATGTCCTCGGCGCGCGGCCTGCTCGGCCATCCGGCCGGTTACACCGCCTATTGCGCCTCGAAGTCGGCGGTCGACGGCATCACCAAGGCGCTCGGCTGCGAATGGGGCGAAACCGGCATCACCGTCAATGCGCTCGGCCCGACCGTTTTCCGCTCGCCGCTCACCGCCTGGATGTACGAGGACAACGAACGCGCGCAGACCGTGCGCAAGGGCTTCCTGGCGCGCGTGCCGAAGGGCCGGCTCGGCGAGCCGGAGGATCTCGCCGGTCCGCTGCTGTTCCTCGCCTCGAAGGCGTCGGACTTCTACACCGGCCACATCCTCTACGCCGACGGCGGCTACACGGCGGGCTGAGCCATGGCCAAAGCCGCGCATCGCGGTCATCGGCGCCGGCCTGATGGGCCACGGCATCGCCCAGGTGTTCGCGCTCGCCGGCCACGAGGTGACCATCTACGATTCGGTCGATGGCGAGCCTCGACAGCGCCAAGGCACGCATCCTCGACAAATCTGCGCGACCTCGGCGACGATCAGAAGCCGTCGAGCGCGTGACGCCGGTCGCCGATCTGGCCGACGCTGTGCGCGAAGCCGACTACGTGGTCGAGGCGGTGCTGGAAGATCTGCCGCTCAAGCAGAAACTGTTCGCCGAGATCGAAAAGCACGTGCGGCCGGACACGATCCTCGCCAGCAACACCTCGGTCATCCCGATCACCGAGATCATGCAGGGGCTCGAGCGGCGCGACCGCGCGCTCGGCACCCATTGGTGGAACCCGCCGTTTCTGGTGCCGCTGGTCGAGGTGATCGAGACGCAATGGACGAGCGCCGCCGCGGTCGACTTCACCATGAAGCTGCATGCCGCCGCCGGCAAGAAGCCGGCGCATGTGAAGAAGGACGTGCCCGGCTTCATCGGCAACCGGCTGCAGCACGCGCTCTGGCGCGAGGCGATCTCGCTGGTCGAGCACGGCATCTGCGACGCCGAGACCGTCGACACTGTGATCAAGGCGTCGTTCGGCCGCCGGCTGGCGGTGCTCGGCCCGCTCGAAAACGCCGACATGGTCGGCACCGATCTGACGCTCGCCATCCACAAGACCGTGCTGCGCGACATCGACAGCCGGCCGGGGCCGTCGCCTTATCTGAAAAGACTGGTGAAGAGCGGCAAGCTCGGCTTCAAGAGCGGCGAAGGCTTCCGCAAATGGAGCCCTGCGCAGCAGCAGGCACTCCGTTTGAAAGTGTTGCAGCATCTTAAAAAAGCGCGCGCCCAAGACGTTTAACGGCCGCGCATAGGAGGAGACAATGACCGACAGCAAGACGCTTTCACGTCGCACTCTGGTCAAGACCGGCCTCGGCGCGCTCGCCGCGCCTGCGGTCCTGCGCGCCATTCCTGCGAACGCGCAATCGCAGGTGATCAAGATCGGCCACGTCAGCCCGAAGACCGGACCGCTCGCCGGCTTCGGCGAGGCCGACGGCTATATTCTCGAACAGGTGCGCGGAATCTTAAGCAAAGGCCTGCAAAGCGGCGGCAAGACCTACAAGGTCGAGATCATCTCCAAGGACAGCCAGTCGAACGCCAGCCGCGCCTCCGAAGTCGCCTCCGAACTGATCCTCGGCGACAAGGTCGACCTGATCATCGCTTCGGCCACGCCCGACACCACCAATCCGGTCGCCGACCAGGCCGAGGTCAACGAGGTGCCCTGCATCACCACCAACTGCCCGTGGCAGCCTTATTTCTTCGGCCGCAAGGGCGATCCGAAGAAGGGCTTCACCTGGACCTATCATTTCTTCTGGGGCCTCGAAGACGTGATCGGCGCGTTCCTGGCGCTGTGGGACGAGTTGCCGACCAACAAGGTGGTCGGCGGCCTGTTCCCCAACGACGCCGACGGCAATGCGTGGGGCGACGCCAAGCTCGGCCTGCCGCCCGCGCTCGCCAAGGCCGGCTACAAGCTGCTCGATCCCGGCCGCTATCAGCTGATGAACAACGACTTCACCTCGCAGATTTCGGCGTTCAAGGCGGCCGGCGCAGAAATCGTCACCGGCAACATGATCCCGCCGGACTTCGCCACCTTCTGGTCGCAGGCCGCGCAGCAGGGCTTCAAGCCGAAGATCGTCACCATCGGCAAGGCGCTGCTGTTCCCCTCGGTCATCGACTCGCTCGGCGAGCGCGGCAACGGGCTGACCAGCGAAATCTGGTGGACGCCGCATCATCCATTCAAGTCCGGCCTCACCGGCCAGAGCGCCCAGCAGCTCACCGACGGCTATACCAAGGCGACGAACCGGCCGTGGACGCAGCCGATCGGCTTCCAGCACGCGCTGTTCGAAGTAGCGATCGACGTGCTCAAGCGCGCCAAGAACCCGCACGATCCGAAAGCGATCCTCGATTCGATCGTCGCCACCAATTACCAGTCGATGGTTGGCCAGATCCAGTGGACCGGCGCGCCGGTGAAGAACGTCACCAAGACGCCGTTGGTCGCCGGCCAATGGCAGCGCAAGAACGGCAAGTTCGATCTCGTTATCGCCGAGAACAAGACCGCGCCGGAGATTCCGGTCGGAGGCAAGCTGCAGCCGATTTCCTGACGCACCAAACCCTATGGCCCCGATCCTCGCGCTGGACAATATTTCGAAGCGGTTCGGGGCCGTGGTGGTGGCCGATAGCATCGCCCTTGCGCTCGCGGATGGCGAGGCGCTCGGCATCATCGGGCCGAACGGCGCCGGCAAGACCACGCTGTTCGGCATCGCCACCGGCACGGTGACGCCCGACGCCGGGCGCGTCGTTTATGCCGGCGAAGACATCACCCGCCTGCCGCCCGAGCGGCGCTGCCGCAAAGGCATCGCGCGCTCGTTCCAGATGCCGCAGCCGTTCTCCGGCATGACCGTGTTCGAGAACGTCGTGGTCGCGGCGGCTTTCGCCGGCGGCGCCAGCGAGGCCGCGGTCTACGAGCCTTGCGCGGAACTGCTGGAACGCTGCGGTCTCACCGACAAGGCCAACCGCCGCGCCGGCAGCCTCACGCTGCTCGACCGCAAGCGGCTCGAGCTCGCGCGCGCGCTGGCGACAAGACCGCGCGTGCTGCTGCTCGACGAAGTCGCCGGCGGGTTGAGCGAGCACGAATGCGCCACGCTGGTGGCCCTGATCAAGGAGGTGCGCGCGGGCGGCGTGTCGATCGTGTGGATCGAGCACGTGGTGCACGCGCTGATCGCCGCGGTGGACCGCCTGCTGGTGCTGCACGGCGGCAAGTTCATCGCCGAAGGCGATCCGCGCACGGTAATCCGCAACCCGCAGGTCGCGGAGATCTACATGGGGATCGCCGCCGATGCCTAATCCTCTCCTTGAGGTACGCGCCATCGACGCCTCTTACGGCGACTTCCAGGCGCTGTTCGGCGTCTCGCTCAAGGTCAATGCCGGCGAGGTCGTGGCGATCATCGGCGCCAACGGCGCCGGCAAGAGCACGCTGTTGAAAACCATCGCCGGCATGATGGCGCCGCGCCATGGCGACATCCTGTTCGACGGCGCACCGATAGGCGGCGCAGCCGCTTTCAACGTGCTCAAACGCGGCATCGCACTGGTGCCGGAAGGCCGCAGGCTGTTTCCCTCGCTCACGGTCGAAGAGAATTTGCTGATCGGCGGCCAATCGCGCCGCCCCGGCCCGTGGACGCTCGAGCGCGTCTATCAGCTCTTTCCCATTCTGGCCGAGCGGCGGCACCTGCCCGCGCCCGCGCTGTCCGGCGGGCAACAACAGATGTGCGCGATCGCGCGCGCTCTGATGTCGAACCCGCGTCTGCTGCTGTGCGACGAAATCAGCCTCGGCCTCGCACCGATCGTGGTGCGCGACATCTACGCGCAACTGCCCGCGATCGTTGCCGAAGGCCTGTCGCTGATCGTGGTCGAGCAGGACATCGCGCAGGCGCTCAAGGCCGCGCGCCAGGTCTACTGCCTGCAGGAGGGCCGCATCGCGCTGCAGGGCAAGGCCGCCGAGCTCACGCGCGAGAGCATCTCGGCGGCGTATTTCGGGGTGTGACGGCGATGCAATGGCTCAACGTCATCCTGCAAGGCGTGCTGATCGGCGGGCTCTACGCCATGTTCGCCGCCGGCCTGTCGCTGATCTTCGGCGTGATGCGGCTGGTCAATATCGCGCACGGCGACCTGATCGTGCTGGCGGCCTACGTCGCGCTCATGGTGACACAGGCGCTCGGCATCGATCCGCTCACGTCACTGCTGCTGGTCGTGCCGATCATGGCCGTCATCGGCTACGCTCTGCAACGCGGGCTGCTCAATCACACCTTGGGCGACGATCTGCTGCCGCCGCTGCTGGTGACCTTCGGCCTGTCGATCATCATCCAGAACGGGCTGCTCGAATGGTTCACCGCCGACAGCCGCAAGCTGCAGGCGGGAGCGATCGAGATTCAAACCTTCCAGGCACTGCAAGGCGTCTGGATCGGCGTGCTGCCGCTCATCCAATTTGTCGTCGCGGTGGCGGTGATCGCCGGGCTGCAGGCGCTGTTCTATTACACCCCGCTCGGCCGCGCCTTCCGCGCCACCTCCGACGACCAGGCGGTGGCGCAATTGATGGGCCTTGATACGCGCCATGTGTTCGCCATGGCGATGGCGCTGTCGCTCGCCGTCGTCGCCATCGCCGGCGTGTTCCTGGCGGTGCGCGCCAATTTCGACCCGTCGATCGGCCCGGCGCGGCTGATCTTCGGCTTCGAGGCGGTGATCATCGGCGGGCTCGGCAGCATGTGGGGCACGCTCGCCGGCGGCATCATCCTCGGCGTGTCGCAGGCGGTTGGCGCGCAAATCGATCCGGGCTGGCAATTGCTCGCCGGCCATATCGTGTTCCTCGTCATCCTGGCGGTGCGGCCGCAAGGGCTGTTTCCGAAGGTGTCGGGATGAGCCAAGGAAAGTACCAAGTCGAGCACGCGACACGCTCAAGCCGCATCGGCGTCGCGCTGATTGCCGTCACATTCATTGTGCTGGCGCTGGCGCCGTTGTGGGGCGACCGGCAGACGCTGCGGCTGCTTGCCGAGATATTCACCTTCGTCGCGCTGGCGAGCCTGTGGAATCTGCTCGCCGGGTACGCCGGGTTGGTGTCGGTCGGCCAGCAGGCTTTCGTCGGGCTCGGCGGCTATCTGTTGTTCGCACTGGTGATCCTCGCCGGCGTGCATCCGATCGCGGCAATTTTGATTGCCGGCCCCATCGGCGCGCTGGTCGCCATGCCGGTGGCGGCACTGATCTTCCGCTTGCGCGGCGCTTATTTTGCCATCGGCACCTGGGTGGTGGCGGAGGTATTCCGCCTGCTCGCCTCGCAGGTCTCCGTGCTCGGCGGCGGTTCCGGCATCAGCCTGCCGGCTTCCGTGGTGATCGCCATGGCGCCGAGCCGGCAGATACGCGAGTTCGAAACCTACTGGCTGGCCCTCGCCCTCACCGTTGCCGTGCTCGGCGCCATCGTCGCGCTGCTGCGCTCGCGCCACGGCTTGGCGCTCACCGCCATCCGCGACAACGAGCTGGCGGCGCAGAGCAACGGCATCGACGTCACCCGCATCAAGTTCATCGTCTATGTGCTGACCGGCTTCGGCACGGCGATGATCGGCGCGCTGATTTTCCTCATGAAGCTGCGCATCTCGCCGGACACCGCCTTTTCTGTGAACGACTGGACCGCCTTCGTCATCTTCATCACGGTGATCGGCGGCATCGGCCGCATCGAGGGCCCGATCGTTGGCACCATCGTCTTCTTCATCATGCGGCAGACACTGGCCGATCTCGGCAGTCTCTACTTGCTGATGATGGGCGCGGTCGCCATCGTGGTGATGCTGTGGGCGCCGAAAGGCCTCTGGGGCCTGATCGCGGAGCGGTTCGGCTGGCAGGCCCTGCCGCTGCAACGGCGCCTGGTGCTTGGAAAAGAAACGGGAGGGAAACCTTGAGCCCGATCATCGACATCTACACGCACATTTTTCCGCAGCATTTCTTCGACGAGATGCTGAAGGTCACCCCGATGACCGGCAACATCGGCGCGCGCCTGCGCAGCATCACCAAACTGTTCGATCTCGACGCGCGCTTCCGCGACATGGACGCGATCGGCGATTATCGGCAGGTGATCTCGCTGCCCAATCCGGCGATCGAGGACATCGCGCCGCCGGATGTCGGGCTCAACCTCGCGCGCATCGCCAACGACGACATGGCCGAGCTGTGCCGGAAATATCCGGACCGCTTCCCGGCCTTTGCCGCCGCACTGTGCCTGACCGACGTCGACGGCTCGGTGGCGGAAGCGCGGCGTGCGGTGAGGGATCTCGGCGCCAAGGGTGTGCTGATCTACACCAACGTCGCCGGCCGCCCGCTCGACGAGCCGCAATTCGAACCGATTTTCGCCTGCATGGCCGAGCTCGACGCACCGATCTGGCTGCATCCGGTTGGCACCGCATCGCTGCCGGATTATCCGGCCGAGAAGAAGTCGCGCTTCGAGATGTGGTGGTGCTTCCACTGGCCGTATGAGACGTCCGTGGCGATGCTGCGCATGGTGTTCTGGGGCCTGTTCGACCGCTATCCGAACCTCCGCATCATCACGCACCATCTCGGCGGCATGATTCCCTACTACGACGGCCGCGTCGGCAACGGGCTGAAGGTGCTCGGCGCGCGCACCACCGACGAGGATTATTCCAAGATCCTGCCGTCGCTGAAGCGGCCGCACATGGACTATCTGCACGACTTCTTCGCCGACACCGCCATGTTCGGCGGCGGCGTGGCGGCGACGCGGTGTGGATTCGAGTTTTTCGGCGCGGATAAGGTCGTGTTCGCCACCGACGCGCCGCTCGGGCCGATCGCGCCGACCATCAAGACCATCAAAGGCTTGGGTCTATCGAGCGCCGACGAGCGCAAGCTGTTCTGCGGCAATGCCGAGACGTTGCTCAAAATGAGCTTCTAAGTTCTACTTCTTCTCGATCTTCTTGGTGCAGTTATGCGGCGTTCGCCGGCTTCTTCTTGATCTTCTTGCTCTCGCTCGAGCCGACGCCATGCACCGGCGTCCAGCTCGGCGGATCGCTGGCCGGGAAACTCTCGTCGGAATTGACCGCGACCTCGTCCTCGTCGGACGCGATCCGCCCGCGCTCGTCTTCCAGGGCCCGCTTTGCCTTTTCCATCATGGGAAACTCCACAATGCCGAACGGCCGCGCTTCCGGCGGCCGGTTGTCGACACAATAACCGCCGACCCGCCAAATAGTTCCGCGGCGGAACCCCGGCGAAAAGGTCAGACCAACTCGGTTCCAGCCTTCGCGCACACTTTCAAATCCGCGACAAATTGGCGGTATTGCGCGCGTTTGTCGGCGTCGTCCTCGATACGCAAGATGTATGAGGGATGGATGGTCGCCAGCATGCGGCCGCCGGGGAACGGCAGCACGCGACCGCGGATCTTGTTGATGGCAAGCGGACGCCCGGAGATGCTGCGCAGCGCAGTGGCGCCGAGCGCGACGACGATGGCCGGTTTCACGATCGCCCGCTCGAAATCGAGCCACCAGTGGCACTGCTCGATTTCGTTGACGTTCGGCCGTTTGTGCAGGCGACGCTTGCCGCGCGGCTCGAACTTGAAATGCTTGACCGCGTTGGTGACGAACACGGTGGCGCGGTCGATGCGGGCATCGGCCAGGGCCTCCGCCAGCACGCGGCCGGCCGGACCGACGAAGGGCCGGCCCTGCTTGTCTTCCTGATCTCCCGGCTGTTCGCCGACCAGCATGATGCGCGCGCGCGCCGGCCCTTCGCCGGGCACGACCTGCGTCGCATTCTTGTAGAGCGGGCAACGCCGGCATTCCGCTTCGGCGGCGCGGAGCGCTTTCAGCGATTTGATCGACGGCAGCTCGGCCACGGCAATGCCTCTTCTGCCGGCAACGGCTCTGCTCCTATTCTAGTTCCGCTATTCCGCCGCCGCCTTGCGCGCGGCGTCTAGGCGCGGCTTGACCACCACCTTGATGGCGTCGTCGACGCGATCCTTGGCGTAGCGGATCGCGGTCGGCAGATCGTCGAGCGGGAACGTGTGGGTGTGGATCTTGGTGGCGTCGAAACGCTTCTGCCGCATGAAGGCCTCGGCGCGATGCATCGCGCTCTTGCCCTCGCCGCGGATGCCGTAGAGGTAGATGTTGTTGCGCACGATGTGCGCGATGTCGACCGGCGCCGGCTCGTGCGTGAAGGCGGCGAGGCAGACCTTGCCGCCGCGATTGACCATGTGCACGGCGTCGTTGACCGCGCTGGCTCGCGGCCGAGCACTCGACCACGTAATCGACGCCCTTGCCGCCGTTGAGCTTCTTCACCGCCGCGACGACGTCCGGTTCCTTGCGGACATTGACGACATGATCGGCGCCGAGTTCGCGCGCCGATCTTGAGCCGGTTGTCGCGCGTGCCGGTGAGGATCACCGGCTGGGCGCCGAGCGCCTTGGCCACCGCGACCGCCATCAGGCCGATCGGTCCGGCGCCGCTGACGACGACGCTTTCGCCGGCGACCAGGCCGCCGAGTTCGGTCAGCGCATACATCGCGGTGCCGGCGGTGACGACCAGCGCGCCCTCCTCGTCCGACATCTCGTCGGGAATGGCGACCAGCGTGTTGATGTTGTTGACCTGGTATTCGCAGAAGCCGCCGTCGGTGGTGAAGCCGTTGGCGCGGTGGCCCTTGTCGACGTCGCCGTAATTGAGGCCGTAGTTGTGGCAGGAGGTGTACATGCCCTCGCGGCAGCGCTTGCACTGGCCGCAGCCGGCATGGATTTCGACCGCGACGCGCTGGCCGATTTTGTATTCGTCGACGCCGGGCCCGAGCGCCACCACCGTGCCCATGTATTCGTGGCCCGGGCGTGAAGTTCTTGTTGAACGGCAGGCCGCCTTGGATCATGCCCGGCGGGCCGTGATAGATGACTTCCAGATCGGTGGCGCAGATCGCCGCCGCGTCGATGCGCACCAGCACTTCGGCGCGCTTGGGCACCGGCACCGGCTTGTCGGTGAGCTTGAGCTCGCCCGGATCGCCCAGCACCCAGGCCTTCATGGTGTCCGGAATGGGAAAGTCCGCGCTCGTCTTCACGCCAGCCGGTGCGTACATGGAATTCCTCCAACGCGGTCTCGCTGAAGGTTGCGCATTGGCGCTCCTAAACCGTTGAGAAAAATCAAGCCGGGCTTTGTTTTGCGCCCCGCCGGAGTCCACCAACTGCGCAGCAATAGGCGTAGTCGAATACCGCCTAGAGGGGCCAACGGCCCCTCTAGGCGGCACCCGAAACCAAAGGTTCAGATTTAGCCTATCGCCACTTGGGCGGGGCCGGCTTGCGTGCCCGGACCGCCGAACTCGGCGGACAGCGCACGGGTCGCGGCACTGACCTCATCGCGGATGAGGGCGACGTGCTCCTCGCTCGCCCGCATGGTCGGCGTCGAAGCGCTGATGGCGCCGATCACGGTGCCGGCCTGATCGCGGATGGCGGCGCCGACGCAAATCACCCCGGGCAGGAATTCCTCGCGGTCGATGGCGTAGCCGGTGCGGCGCACGGCGCGCAGCGATTCCACCAGCGCCGGAAAATCCGTGATGGTGTTGTCGGTGAAGCGCTTCATGCCGCCGGTGAGGATGCGGTGAATCTCGTCCTCCGGCAGCCAAGCCATGATGGCCTTGCCGACCGAGGTGGCGTGCGGCGCTTCCAGTCTTCCGATCTTGCCGGTATCGACCCGCACGGCGTGGCGCGCCTCGCGCACGGCCAGCGTGACCACCGCGTCGCCTTGCAGCGCCGCAAGATGCACCGTTTCGCCGGTGGCCTGGTTGATCTCTTCCAAATAGGGCTGCGCGCGGCGCGGCAGATCGACCTGCAGGCAGGCATGCCCGAGATAAAGGATGCGGGCGCCCAGCGCATAGAGCCGGCGGCCCGGCACCTTGGCGGCAAAGCCGCGCTGGATCAGCGTCGCCAGCAGATGATGGCAGGTCGAAATATTGAGACCGGTGCGGTTTGAGAGGTCGGTGAGCGACGCCTCACCGCCGGCCTCGGCGATGGTTTCCAGGAGAAACAACGCGCGATCGACCGATTGGATGTTGTGGCGATCGCCGACAACGCGCGGGCGCGGCGCACGGGTTTTGCCCCGCGGCGCGTGTAGAACGGTGGCGTCCATGGTTTTGTTCTCCCTGGCGCTAAGGAAATAGGAGGCCAGCTTTGAGTCAAGAACATTTTCAGAATGGCCAACGCCGTTTTCGCGACATGAAATTCGCGAATTTACCCTTAGGTCTTCGATTGACCGCGCGTAACGGCGTTTAACGGTCCGGTTTGGCCAGTCCCAACTCGATTTCAAGCGCGCCGCAGAGCATTTGGCCAAGAGCGATGTGCATCTCCTGAATGCGCGCGGTGGTAGTGGATGGGACAACCAGCAAGTGATCGGCGAGTCCGGCCATGTCGCCGCCGCCTTTGCCGCCGAGGGCGGCGGTCGCCAGATTCATCGCCTTGGCCTGGCGCAGTGCGGCGATGATGTTCGGGCTCTTGCCAGAGGTCGAAATCGCGACGGCGACGTCGCCGGGCCGCCCGAGCGCCTCGATCTGCCGCGCGAAGACCCTGTCGAAGCCGAGGTCGTTGCCGGCGGCGGTGAGCGCGGAGGTGTCGGTGGTCAAAGCCAGCGCGGCAATGGCGGAGCGGTCGGCCTTGTAGCGGATGGTCAGTTCGGTCGCGAGATGCTGGGCGTCGCCGGCGCTGCCGCCATTGCCGAAGAACATCAACTTGCCGCCACCGCGCACCGATTTGACGCAAGCGCCGACCAAGCCGGCGAAGGCGTCCGCCAACGCTACTTCGGTGCGCCGCGCAACGTCGTGGTGCTCGGCAAATTCGCTTTTGAAAAATTCTGTCAGGTTCAATTTTGCCTCTTCATGCGGCCTCGCCGCGGAATTCCGGCACCGCGTCGCGCAGCACATTATAAATGACCGCGCGCTCGTTGCGGGAGAGACCCTGCTCCAGCGTCGCCACCCAGCCCCGGATCGCCTCCAGCGAGGGCTGCACCGGCTTGGTGGCGACAATGCCGGGAATGCCGATCTCGTTGGTCTCCTCGTCGCGCGCAAACAGAATCTCGTGCAGCCGCTCGCCCGGGCGAATGCCGGTGAACGCGATCTGGATGTCGCGGCCCGGCTCCAGGCCGCTCAGCCGGATGATGCGTTCGGCGAGATCGACGATTTTGACCGGCTGGCCCATGTTGAGCAGATAGACCGACACGTCGCTGCTGTCGGGTCCGAGCGCATGGGTCGCGGCGGTAATGACCAGATCGCAGGCTTCGCGGATGGTCATGAAATAACGCACCATGTCGGGGTGGGTGACGGTGACCGGGCCGCCGGCTTCGATCTGCGCCTTGAACTTCGGCACCACCGAGCCGTTCGACGCCAGCACGTTGCCGAAGCGCACCGAGATCATGCGCGTGGCGCTTTTGCCTGCCGCATGGTGTGCCAAATCGTTGTCGAGCGCCTCGCAATACATCTCCGCCAGCCGCTTGGTGGCGCCCAGGACGGAGACCGGCTCGATCGCCTTGTCGGTGGAAATCATCACCATGGCCGCGGCGCCGGCCGCCGCCGCCGCATCGGCGACGTTCATCGAGCCGAACACGTTGGTCTTGATGCCCTCGTCCCAATCCGTTTCGAGCAGCGGCACGTGCTTGAGCGCGGCGGCGTGGAACACCATGTCGGGCGCAAATTGCGCGACCAGACCCATGATGCGTGCGCGGTCGCGGATATCGGCAATGCGGCCGGAGATCGCGGTGCTGGATTGTTTGGATTTGAGCAGTTCCACGACCGCATGCAGCGCCGGCTCGGAATTCTCGATCACCAACAGACGGGCGGCGCCGAAAGCGACCATGCGTTCGCAGATTTCCGACCCGATCGAGCCGCCGCCGCCGGTGACGACGATCGCCTTGCCGCTGACGAAGGTCTCGAGCCGGCGGTAATCGATACTGACGCTCGGCCGCAGCAACAGATCCTCGACCGCGACCGGCGCGAGCTGCATCGCCTGCCCGCCCGCATCGAGCGACGGCAACTGGCTCATGGTCAGGCCGAGCTTGCGCGCGCGGATCAGCAGCGCTTCCGGCCGCGCTTCCGGCGACAATGCCGAAGGCGTCAGGATAACCCGCGTCACCACGGTGCCGCGGCCGGCGAAATCGGCGACCACGCGTTCGAGATCGTCGATGTCGCCCAGCACAGGAACGCCGCGGATCGATTGGCCGCGGTCGGCCGCGGACGGCGACAGCACGCCGACCGGCCAGATTTTTTTCACCGCGCCGCTTTCGATCGCGCGCAACAGGACTTCGGCGTCGGCCGCGCGCCCGAGCACCAGCGTCGGCGTCGCGTCGGCGACCTTGGCGCGTTGCAGCGTGCGCGCGTAATGGAAATAGCGATAGGCGACACGGGTGCCGCCGAGGAAAAACATCTGCAGGAACCAGTACAGCAGGATGGTGATCTTGCCGAAGAAATAGCCGCCGTAAATGTTGGGCGCGACCAGCACATAGTCGAGCGCGAGCAATGACACCGCCAGAACGGTGGCGGCGCGGAAGATATCGTAGAGATCGGGGACCGAGGTGAACCGCCATTTGTTGCGGTGCAGCCCGAAGATCAAATAGACCACCGCCGCGTAGATCAGAAAGACCGGCAGGAAATTGAGCCCGGGCAGCCGGTCATCCAGCGGCTGCCCCTCGAAGCGCACAAAGAACGTCAGCACGATCGCCGCCGCGGTGGCGACGAGATCGTGCAGCACGATCAGAATCTGGCGCGGGGTCAGTTTCGGCAATGGCAACCTTTCCCTGTTGGCGGGGAATTATACAGGGATTTTGCCGTTTACAGTGTTTTCCGGCGGTGGGAAAGCCGCAAATTCAAGCGGATTTCCAGGGAGTTAACGAGCGACAGCCTGGCGACGACGACAATAGTCGCCGAGCCTTCAACGTAGGCGCTACGGTCAAACTGAAATGAGATGCCGGGACGCACGTGGAGCGCCTTTGCCGGCACGATTTAGGCCGACCGCTCTTTGGTCAATACGTCGCGCATTTTTCCATCGCTCAGCAGCTTCTCAAAATAAGCGATGGTTTGAACAAGTCCCTCCTTGAGCGGCGTACGGGGCGCCCATGACAAAAGCTCCTGCGCGCGCGAAATATCCGGGCGTCGCTGCTTCGGATCGTCTTCCGGCAGCGGCCGGCGCACAATCTTCGAGCGCGTGCCGATCAACTCGATCACCATGGAAGCAAGTTCAAGGATGGAAAATTCGGTGGGGTTGCCGATATTGATCGGGCCGGTTACCGAATCGCCGGTTGCCATGAGACGAACGAATCCGTCGATCATATCGTCCACGTAACAGAACGAGCGCGTCTGCGAGCCGTCGCCGTAAATCGTGATGTCCTTGCCCAGCAAGCCTTGCACGATGAAATTCGAAACGACGCGCCCATCGTTCGGATGCATGCGCGGGCCGTAAGTATTGAAAATGCGCGCGACCTTGATGCGCAATTTGTGTTGCCGCCAATAGTCGAAGAACAGGGTCTCGGCGCAGCGCTTTCCTTCGTCATAGCAAGAACGCGCGCCGATCGGATTGACGTGCCCCCAATAGTCTTCGGTCTGCGGATGAACGCTTGGATCGCCGTAGACTTCCGACGTCGAGGCCTGCAAGATTTTCGCCTTTACGCGCTTGGCGAGGCCAAGCATGTTGATCGCGCCGTGCACGCTGGTCTTGGTCGTCTGCACCGGATCGTGCTGGTAATGGATAGGCGACGCCGGACAGGCAAGATTGTAGATCTGGTCGATCTCAAGATAGATCGGGAACGTCACGTCGTGCCGGATGAGCTCGAAATGCTTGTTGTCGAGCAGATGCTCGATGTTCGAGCGGCTGCCGGTGAAAAAATTGTCAAGGCAAATGACGTTGGCGCCCTCGGCCAGCAGGCTTTCGCACAAATGCGAACCGAGAAATCCGGAACCGCCCGTAACAAGGATGCGTTGCTGGAGATGCATTGTTTCGTCCAATTCAACTAAGTCATGCTGGATTCCGGCCGGCCTATTGCCGGATATGCATGGCGCTCCGGACTATGTTATTCCGCCAGCGGCAAGATCAACACGTTAGCGCCCTACCCGCAATGCCGGCCCCTATCATGCAAACCAGCAGCGAGTCACGATCGCAGGCCCGCTTTATCGGCACGCTGCTGCTGCTGTGGCTCGCCGGCTGCGCCCTGCGGCTCACCATCCTTGCGGTGCCGCCGGTCATTCCGCTGATCCACGACGGGCTCAGGCTCAACGCCACCCAGGTCGGCATTCTCACCGGCCTGCCCTCGATGCTGTTCGCGATCGCCGCCGTGCCCGGCTCGCTGCTGATCGCGCGGCTCGGCGTGCGCACGGCGCTGGTGGTCGGGCTCGCCATCACCGCGATCGGCGGCGCGCTGCGCGGCGCCATCCCCGACGTGATGTGGCTTTATGCGATGACGGTTGCCATGGGCGCCGGCGTTGCCGTCATGCAGGTGACCATGCCGCCGGCGGTGCGCAGCTGGATTCCGCAACGCATCGGCTTCGCCACCGCCGTCTACACCAACGGCCTGCTGATCGGCGAAATCCTGCCCGTGGCGTTGATGCTGCCGCTGGTGCTGCCGCTGGTCGGCGGCAGCTGGCAATGGGGCTTCGTATTCTGGAGCGTGCCGGTCGCCGTTATCGCAATCCTGGTCGTGGCGCTGGCGCCGACAGCGGCCAATGGAAAGGCATCGGCGACCAGCCGCCGCTGGTGGCCGGACTGGAACAGTCACTTGATCTGGCGGCTCGGCATCATGCTCGGCACCATCAATTCCACCTATTTCGCGACCAACGCCTTCCTGCCCGATTACCTCAGGAGCAACGGCCAGGGCGAATGGATCAGCGCGGCGCTGTCCGGGCTGAATGCCGGCCAGGTGCCGGCATCGTTGCTGTTGCTCGCCGTCGCCGGCCGGCTTGAGCGCAAGGCATGGCCTTACGTCGCGTGCGGGCTGCTCTGCGTGATTTCGACCGTCGGCATCGTGTTCGGCTCCGGCGCCTGGATCGTGGCGGCGGCCACGGTGCAGGGCTTTGCCGCCTCCGCGATTCTCATTCTCATCCTGGCGCTGCCGCCATTGCTGAGCGCGCCGGACGACGTGCATCGCGTCACCGCCGCCATGTTCACCATCAGCTATAGCTGCGCGGTGATCGTGCCGGTGATCAGCGGCCTGGTCTGGGATCTGAGCGGCATCGCCAGCCTGGCATTTGCGCCGATCGCGATCTGCGGCATCATCCTGGTAGTGCTGGCGCCGGCGATCAATCACGTGAAGCCGGCCAGCGCATGATCCCGAAAAGTGGGAACCGGTTTTCGGATAAGATCATGCGCAACTTAAGGAGTTAGTCGAATGCGTCCGATTCCGGTGGGAGCGAAGGGAACCTACACGCTGCGGGTGACGCCGGCACATCTCGCCAATCAGTTCAAGGACGTCAGCCTGCCGCAGGTGTTCGCCACGCCGATGATGGTGACCGTCATGGAGAATGCCGCGCTCAACGCCGTGCGCGAATACCTCGACCCCGGCGAGAGCGCGGTCGGCACGGTCGTCAATATCCGTCATCTGGCGGCGACGCCGGTTGGCCATTTGGTGACCGCCGAGGCCGAGGTAACCAAGGTCGACGGCCGGCGCATCGAATTCAAGGTGAGCGCGCGCGACGAAATCGAGGAAATCGGCAACGGCACGCACGAGCGCATGGTGGTCGATATGGGCCGGCTCGATCAGCGGCTGGCGGCGAAAAAACGACCTTAAATCACAGGCCTGCAAAAAGACCTTGAAACCGGATTTTGTCCGCAGTATGCATCAATAGATACATCGAATGTATCTATACTGATGTTTAAGACATGATAACCGGCACCCAAATGCGGGCAGCGCGGGCGCTGCTCGGCCTCGACCAGCGCCAATTGGCGCAAGCTGCGGGCTTGTCGCTGCCGACCATCCAGCGCATGGAAGCCAGCGACGGCGTGGTGCGCGGCAATGTCAATTCGCTGATGAAACTGGTCGACGCGCTCGCCGCCAACGGCATCGAATTGATCGGCGAAGGCGCGGCGAGCAGCGGCGGTGGCCGCGGGGTACGGCTCAAATGATGGTCGTCTACGCGCTTTACGGCGTGGCCGCGCTGATCGTTTTGGCGCCGGTCGCGATCGCGCTCGGCGGCTCGCCGCGTGGGACGGCGGTGGTCTATGGCGCCAGCCTGATGATCACGTTGACGCTCGGCATCATCGCGCTGTTGTGCCTGTTCGGATATTCCAGCCCGACGTCCACAGTGACCTTGCCGCTCGGCCTGCCCTGGCTAGGCGCGCATTTCCGCATCGACGCGCTCGCCGCCTTCTTCCTGGTGGTGGTCAATCTCGGCGGCGCGTCGGCGAGCCTGTTCGCGCTCGGCTACGGCCGCCACGAGGACGCGCCGCAACGCGTGCTGCCGTTCTATCCCGTCTACATCGCCGCCATGAACCTGGTGGTGATGTCGGACGACGCCTTTAGTTTCCTGGTGTCGTGGGAATTCATGTCGCTCACCTCGTGGGCGCTGGTGATCTCGCATCATCGCGTGAGCGAGAACGTGCGCGCCGGTTACATTTATCTGTTGATGGCGAGCTTCGGCACGCTGTCGCTGCTGCTCGCTTTCGGCCTGCTCGCCGGCGCCGACGGCAACTATGCCTTCGATGCCATGCGTGCCGCGCATCCAACGGCGGCACTGGCCGCTCTGGTGCTCGTGCTCACTATCATCGGCGCCGGCTCCAAGGCCGGCGTGGTGCCCCTGCATGCCTGGCTGCCGCTGGCCCATCCCGCCGCGCCCAGCCACGTCTCCGCGCTGATGAGCGGCGTGATGACCAAGGTCGCGGTCTACGGGCTGGTGCGCATCGTCTTCGACCTACTGGGGCCGCCGGACTGGTGGTGGAGCATGGCCGTGCTGGGCGTCGGCGGCATCACCGCGGTGATGGGCGTGCTCTACGCGCTGATGCAGCACGATCTCAAGCGGCTGCTCGCTTATCACACGGTGGAGAATATCGGCATCATCTACATCGGGCTCGGCCTGGCGCTGGCCTTCAAGGCCGCCAACATGCCGCTCGCCGCCGCGCTGGCGCTGACCGCCGGACTGTTCCACGTCTTCAACCATTCCGTCTTCAAGAGCCTGCTGTTCTTCGGCGCCGGCGCGGTGCTCAATTCAACGGGCGAAAGGGACATGGAGCATCTCGGCGGGCTGATCCACCGTATGCCGCAGACCGCCTTCGTGTTCCTGGTCGGCTGCGTGGCGATCTCGGCGTTGCCGCCGCTCAACGGCTTCGTGTCGGAATGGCTGACCTTCCAGGCCATTCTGCTCAGCCCGCAATTGCCGGCCTGGGGCCTGAAATTCATGGTGCCGGCGGTCGGCGCGCTGCTGGCGCTGTCGGCGGCCTTGGCCGCCGCCTGCTTCGTCAAGGCCTTCGGCGTGACCTTCCTCGGCCGCGCCCGCACGCCTGCGGCGGCGCAAGCACAGGAGACCGACAGCAATTCGCTCGCCGCCATGTATTTCCTGGCCGCGCTGTGTCTAGTTGCCGGAATTCTGCCCGGCTTCTTCATTGATGCGCTCAACCCGGTGACCAACAGCCTGATCGGCGTCGGCATGCCGCATCAGGCTGGCGTCGAGTGGCTGTCGATCGTGCCGATCGCCGAAAGCCGCAGCTCCTATAACGGGCTCTTGGTGTTCGTCTTCGTCGTGATGTCCGGCTCGCTCGCGGCCTTCGCCATTCATCGTCTTGCTTCCGACAGACTGCGGCGCGCGCCGGCCTGGGACTGCGGCTATCCGGACCCGAGCACGGCGACGCAGTA
The DNA here is from genome assembly GCA_963772235.1 of uncultured Alphaproteobacteria bacterium. Classification (GTDB taxonomy): domain Bacteria; phylum Pseudomonadota; class Alphaproteobacteria; order Rhizobiales; family Xanthobacteraceae; genus Pseudolabrys. The sequence goes on along the minus strand of CAVYWI010000012.1, from coordinate 16,195 downwards.
CACCGCGTCGAGCTTTGCCCAGCCGATCCGCCGCGTCTATGGCGCGACCGTGTTCCGCGCGCGCGAGATCGGCGAGATGCCGCCGCCCGGTTCGATGGCGCCCGCGCGTCTCACGGTCGATCTGCACGACCTGATCTGGGACGCCGCTTATGCGCCGATCGCCGGCTTTATCGGTTACGCAGCCGACCGGCTCAATGTGCTGCAATTCCTGACCATCCGCCGCTATCTGACGCTGGTGTTTACGGCGTTGGTGCTCCTCCTGCTGGTGCTTGCGATATGGCCGTGATCCGCGATTTCATCTCACAAGGCGCGGAGATGCTGCTGGTGCTGCTGCTCTCACCGCTGCTCACCGGCTTTGTGCGCAAGGTGAAGGCGCGGTTGTTGCGCCGGCAGGGTCCGCCACTGTTGCAGCCCTATCGCGATCTGATCCGGCTGATGCGCAAGGACGTGGTGCTGGCGGAAAGCGCATCCTGGCTGTTCCGCGTCATTCCATACCTCATCTTCGCCGGCACCTGGGTGGCCGCCTCACTGGTGCCGACTTTCCGCAGCGGCTTGTTGTTTTCCTGGTCGGCCGATCTGATCGCCATCATCGCCTTGCTCGGCAGCGCGCGCTTCTTCCTGGCGCTCGCCGGCCTCGACGTCGGCACCTCGTTCGGCGGCATCGGCTCGAGCCGCGAGGTGATGATCGCCTCGCTCGCCGAGCCGGCGATGTTGATGATCGTGTTCACGCTGGCGCTCGTCGCCGGCTCCACCCAACTGTCGACCATGGCCGCTCACATGGTGTCGGGCGCGGTGGGTTTACGGGTTTCGCTCGGCTTGGCGCTGCTGGCGCTGATCATGGTGGCGATTGCCGAGAACGCGCGCATCCCCATCGACAATCCGGCGACGCACCTCGAACTCACCATGGTGCATGAGGCAATGGTGCTGGAATATTCCGGCCGCCATCTCGCGTTGATCGACCTGTCGTCCGAACTCAAGTTGCTGCTTTATGTCTCGGTGATCGGCTGCCTGTTCACGCCCTGGGGCATCGCCGGCCCCGATGCGGACCCGCGCGCCATCGCGATCGGGCTGGCCGCCTATTTCGTCAAGCTCGCGGCCGGCGGCCTCCTGCTGGCGGTGTTCGAAACGGCCATCGCCAAGATGCGCGTTTTCCGGGTGCCGGCCTTCCTCGGCGCAGCGCTGATGCTCGGTCTGCTCGGCACCTTGCTGCTGTTCGTTTCAAGGAGCCTCTAGCGATGGGCACGCTCACCTTCGACATCGCCCATATGCTGGCCGGCTCGCTGGTGCTGGTGAGCTTCATGCAGCTCTACCAGGACCGGCTCTACTCGCTGCTCAATACCTTCGCGCTACATGCCTTCATCTTGGCGGCCTCTGTCGCCTGGCAGGCCTTCATCCAGGATGCGCCGCATCTCTATTTGACGGCGATGATCGCGCTGGTGTTCAAGGCCATCGTCATCCCGGTGGCGCTGCACCGCATCATCGTCAAGCTCGGCATCCACCGCGAGATCGAGACCGTGGTCGGCGTCGGCCCTGCCATGCTGCTCGGCATGGGGCTGGTCGCGCTGTCCATGGTGGTGATGCTGCGGGTGACCGCGGAAGCCGACCCGCTGGCGCGCGAGGACTTGGCGTTCGCACTGTCGGTGGTGCTGCTCGGCCTCTTGATGATGGTGACGCGGCGCAACGCGGTGAGCCAGGTGATCGGCTTCATGTCGCTGGAAAACGGCCTGGTGCTAGCGGCGACCGGCGCCAAGGGCATGCCGCTGGTGGTCGAGATTTCCGTGGCCTTCTCGGTACTGATCGCCTTCATCGTCATCGGCATCTTCCTGTTCCGGATTAGAGAGCGTTTCGACACCGTCGACGTGCAGGCGCTTGATAAGTTTCGCGGAGAGCGGCGATGATCGACGCGCTCACCGGCGTTCTGCTGATTCCGGCCGTGGCGGCGGCGCTGCTCGCCGCTTTGCCCGGCTACCGTTTGACCGCGCGTCTCAATGTAGTGGCGACATTCCTGACGTTTGCAACGGCCGTGTCGCTGTTCATCGTCGAGCCGGTGTCCGGCCCTTATCTTTTGGTGGATGATCTCAACAAGGTCTTCATCGTGCTGACCACGTTCGTCAGCTTCACCACCAGCGTGTTCAGCGCAAGCTATATCGAGCACGAGATCGAGATCGGCCGCCTGAAGCTAACTTATGTGCGGTTCTATCACTCGATGTACCAGGTGATGATGTTCGGTATGAACCTCGCGCTGGTGGCCAACAATATCGGCCTGATGTGGGTGGCGATCGAGATGGCGACCCTCACCACCGTGCTGATGGTCGGCATCTACCGCACGCACGAGGCGCTGGAGGCGGCCTGGAAATATTTCATCCTCGGCAGCGTCGGCATCGCGCTGGCGCTGTTCGGCACCATTTTGGTCTACATGGCGGCGCGCCCGGTGATCGGCGAAGGCCTCTACGCCATGGTGTGGACCGTGCTGGTGACCAAGGCTTCGCAATTCGATCCCGCGCTGCTCAATGTGGCGTTCGTCTTCTTGCTGCTCGGCTATGGCACCAAAGTGGGTTTGGCGCCGCTGCATGCTTGGCTACCCGACGCGCACGCGGAAGGCCCGACGCCGATCTCGGCGGTGCTGTCCGGCCTGCTGCTCAACGTCGCGCTCTATGCGCTGCTGCGTTTCAAGATGCTGCTGGCGCTCAACCCGGCCGCGATAGCGCCCGGCCCGCTGATGGTGACCATGGGGCTGATCTCCTGCGTGTTCGCCGCCTTCATGCTGTACCGGCGGCGCGACATTAAACGCATGTTCGCCTATTCATCGATCGAGCACATGGGCATCATCGTGTTCGCCTTCGGCATGGGCGGCCCGCTCGCCAATTTCGCAGCCCTCTTGCACATGACCATGCATTCGCTGACCAAGTCGGCGATCTTCTATGCCGTCGGCCACATCTCCCAGGTCAAGGGCACGCAGAAAATCGCCGACATGGGCGGACTGACGGTGAGCAATCCGGTGCTCGGCTGGGGTCTGGTGCTCGGCGTCGTCGCCATCGCCGGGCTGCCGCCGCTCGGCATCTTCATGAGCGAGTTCCTGGTGGTGTCGTCGACCTTCGCGCGCGAACCGTGGCTCGCTACCATCCTGGTGCTTGGAATTCTGGTCGCCCTCGGCGGCCTGTTCCTGCGGCTCAACACGATTGCTTTCGGCGAGCCGCGCGGGCCGACCGCGCCCGCAAAGGCGTCCTACGTGCCGATGTTCGCCCATCTCGCCATCGTGTTCATGGCCGGCATCTACATGCCGCCGGCTTTGGTCAGCGGGTTCCAGAACGTCGCCAGGCTGTTGGGATAGCGCCATGCAACGCGCCACTGTGACCGAGCAAGGCTGGAACGAGGCGATCGCCCAATTGGCGGCGGGCGAGTGCACTTTGCTCGGGCTGTGGGGCGATCCGCCGAACGTGCACATGGCGACGATTGACGAGGCGGCCGGCAATATCACCATCGTCACTTATGCCTGCGCCGACGGACGCTACCCGAGCGTCGGGGCACAGCATCCGCCCGCGTTGCGGCTCGAACGCGCCATCCGCAGCTTGTTCGGCTTGGATGCGACTGGCTCACCCGATACGCGGCCTTGGCTTGACCTCGGGTTCTGGGACGTACGGCATCCGCTCGGCAAGAAGCAACCCGCGCAAAAGCCGGGCCCTTACGAATTTCTACCGGTCGAAGGCGAAAGCCTGCACCAGATTCCGGTCGGGCCCGTGCATGCCGGCATCATCGAACCCGGCCATTTCCGCTTCACCGCCAATGGCGAGCACGTGGTGCGGCTGGAGCAGCGGCTCGGCTATGTGCATAAGGGCACCGAAGTCTTTGATGACCGGCGCATCGCTCGCCGACGCGATGAAGCTCGCCGGCCGCACGTCTGGCGACAGCACGGTCGCTTATTCCTTTGCGTTTGCGCAGGCGGCCGAAGCGGCGCTGCAAATAAAGACGCCGCCGCGCGCGGTGTACCTGCGCGCGCTGATGGCCGAACTCGAGCGGCTGGCCAATCATTTCGGCGACATCGGCGCCATCTGCAACGATGCGTCGTTCGCGATGATGCACGCGCAAACCGGCATCCTGCGCGAGCGCGTCCTGCGCGCGGCGGACGCCGGCTTTGGTCACCGGCTGATGATGGACCTAATCGTGCCCGGCGGGGTCGCCCGCGATATCGCGGTGGACGGCATCACGCAGATCAAGGAATTACTGGCCGAGGTGCGGCGTGCGTTCCCCCGGCTCGTCGAGCTCTACGACAACACCGCGTCGCTGCAGGACCGCACCGTCACCACCGGTATCGTCAAGCCCGATTACGTGCGCCAATGGGGCGCCGGCGGCTATGTAGGGCGCGCCTCGGGGCACGCTTTCGACGCGCGGCGCAACATCGGCTATGCGCCTTATGACAAGCTTTCGTTCGAGGTGCCTGTGCGCGAGGATGGCGACGTCAACGCGCGGGTGTGGATCCGCATTCGCGAAGTCGAGCAGAGTCTGGCGCTGATCGACCAGATCCTCGACGCGTTGCCGGACGGAAAAATTCACGCCGCGGTCACGCCGAACGGCAAGACGTGCGAAGGGCTCGGTCTCGTCGAAGCATTCCGCGGCGACGTGCTGGTCTGGCTGCGGCTCGACGGCAACGGCCAGGTCGAACGCTGCCATATGCGCGATGCGTCCTGGTTCCAGTGGCCGCTGTTGGAAACCGCGATCGAGGGCAACATCGTCGCCGACTTCCCGCTCTGCAACAAATCGTTCAACTGTTCGTATTCGGGGCACGATCTCTGATGCGCAGGACGCTGTTCGAAAGTTTCGCCCGTGGGCCCCTCACCGAGCCGGCGCCGACAGCCGACGAGGCCGGCCTCGCTGAGCTGGCGCAGAGCGTCAAGCGCGCCGCCCGCGCCAAGCTCGGCCGCTCGCTGTCGATCCGCCAGGTCGACGCCGGCTCCTGCAACGGCTGCGAACTGGAAATCCACGCGCTCAACAATGCGTTCTACGACCTCGAACGTTTCGGCTTTCACTTTGTCGCCTCGCCGCGCCACGCCGACGTGCTGATGGTGACCGGGCCGGTGACCAAGAATATGCGTGAAGCACTGCTGCGCACCTACAACGCCACGCCCGATCCGAAATGGGTGATCGCGGTCGGCGCCTGCGCCGCCGATGGCGGAGTGTTTGCCGGCAGCTATGCGGTCGCCGGCGGTGTCAAGGACGTGGTGCCGGTCGATCTGACGATTCCCGGCTGCCCGCCCAGCCCGAAAGCCTTGCTGGCCGGACTGTTGGCGCTGTTGCAGACCGCCGCCTAGCCTCGGCTGTCCGGACGGCGGCCGCTAGACCGCCACCTTGGTGAGGAACCCTTCGACTTCGCTGCGCAGTTTGGCGGCCACCTCTTCGACCAGTTTCGACGCGGCGAGCACGGTCTGCGCCGACTCCTGGCTTTCAGTGGTGGCGCCGGCTACTTCGCTCAAGACCGTGACGATCAACTTGGCGCCGTCGGCGGCGCTGGTCACGTTTTGCGAGATCTCGGCGGTCGCCGAGTTCTGCTGCTCCACCGATATGGCGACTGCCGATGTGTACTCGTTGATCTCCTGCATGCGGTGGGCGATCCGCCCGATCGCTTCCACGGCTTTGTCGGTCGAGTTCTGCACTTCCAGGATCTGGCTGGAAATATCCTCGGTCGCCTTGGCGGTCTGCACCGCGAGCGACTTCACCTCGGACGCGACCACCGCGAAGCCGCGGCCTGCTTCGCCGGCGCGCGCCGCTTCGATGGTGGCGTTGAGGGCCAGCAGATTGGTTTGCCCGGCGATATTGCGGATGAGTTTGGTGACGTCGCCGATCTTGCGGGCGCCCTGCGCCAGCGCGCCGATGTCCTGATTGGTGATTTGCGCCTCTTCGACCGCGACCCGCACCACGTCGGTGGTCTGGTTCAGCCGGCGGCCGATTTCCGCGATCGAACTCGACAATTCGTCGGCGGCAATCGCCGCGGTCTCGACGTTGGTCGACGCCTCGTTCGACGATTGCACCGCGCTTTCGGCGCGTTTCGACGTATGGCCGGAGGCATTGAACAGGCCCGCCGCCGTCGTACGCATCTCACCCGTGCTGTCGGTCACCGTCCGCAGCAGATTCTCGACACGTTCACGGAACGCCGCGATCGCGCTCTCGATAACCGCGCGGCGTTCTTCCTGGTGCAGGAAGGTCGTGCGTTGCTGCTCGGCCTGCCGCCGCTCGGTGATGTCCTCGTGCGTGCCGATCCAGCCGCCGCCCTTCATCGGATGGTTGGTGACCAGCAAGAGGTGGCCGCCCTTGGACTTGACCTCGTGCACGATGGTCCGCCCTTCCGCCACCGCAGAGAGAAATTCTTTCCGGTATTCCTCCGGATCGCGCGAGAAGGTGCCCTTGGCAATGCGTTTCGCCAGCACGTCAGATAGCGTGGACCCCGGCTGCACATCGTCCGGCGTCAGCTCGTACATATTGTAATATTGCGCGTTGCAGACGACGAGCCGCTCCGCGGCATCGAACATGCACAGGCCCTGCGCCATGCTGTCGATGGCGGTGCGGATATGCTCGACTTCCCGGCTTTGATGCCGTGTGAGTATGGCGCCAGCCAGGCTCATCGCAAGCTGCGAAACGACGGTAGCAAGAATGATGGTGAGCATCGTTGCGGACAAGGACAAGAGGACTGCGGCGGCCCAGCCCGGCGCAAAAGTAATCAGCACCGCGAAAGTCAGCGCAAAAGACGCGAGCCCGACCAGCACGACCATCGACGAGACACGCTTGAAATTCAGAGAAAAGAGCATTTTGAGGATCAATCCGTTGCACCGATTGGCCGGAGCATTATTCCTCTGCCTGCTTTTTTTGCAGTTAATTGATGGTAAAGAGATCGTTAACAAAAAGGTCGCTCCGTGCGTGAGAAGCCGCGTCGAGGGAGGGAGGTTGCGTGAAGCTTGTGTTGTTCCAGCCCGCGCCGAGCGCCGAGATATCGCCGGGCGTCCTGACCGGACGACGGCATTGTCGATATCTCGCCGGCAGTGGGAAAAGGCCACACGCCGCAGTTGACCATGCAGTGCATCATCGACGACTTCGAGCAATTGCGCCCTGGATTGGAAAAGATTGCCCGCGAAGGCGCCGCCGTGCCGCTCGAGACCGTGCGCCTGCTTCCGCCCTTGCCGCGGCCGGGCAAAATTCTCGCCTGCATCGCCAACTACTGGGAACACGCCCAGCGCGATGCCCGCCCGCTCAACATGTTCATGAAGAATCCAGACGCCGTGGTCGGGCCGGGCGATACCATCATGCTGCCTGAGTTCACCGTGCCGTGGATCTTCATGCACGAGGCGGAGCTCGCGCTGGTGATCAAGGGCCCGGCCAAGATGGTGAAGGCCAAGGATTGGCGCAGCGCCGTGTTCGGCTACACCGCGATGATCGACGTGTCGGCGCGCGAGCAAGGCCGCAAGACCTGGCCGGCGTCGCCGCTCACCAGCTGGCTCGGCAAGTCGTTCGACACCTTCGCGCCGATCGGCCCCTGCATCACGACCGCGGACGAGATCGAGGACCCCAACGATCTGATCGTGCGGTTCTGGAATGACGGCCAGCTCCGCCACAATTACAATACCGACGACATGGAGCACCGCGTCCCCGAGTTGATCGAGTTTGCCACCACGGTGATGACCATGAACTCAGGCGATCTCATCGCTTGCGGCACCAATCACGAGGGTTTGGGCTCCTTGCAAGACGGCGAGACGGTCGAGATCGAAATCCAGAATATCGGCAAGATGTCGCTGAAAGTCTCCGATCCGCTGAAAAGAAGATGGGAGCGCGGAATCTACATGGGTGTGGATTCGACGAATCCCGATGCCGTCAAGCGGCACCGTCCGCAAGGCGGTCCGCTGCCGCCGTAAGGGGAAGTGACGATGGACCAAGCCAAGAGCCAAATCCGCGACAATATGCAAATCGATTGGGACGCAGCCATCCGCATGGACGATGGCGTCGTACTGCGCGCCGACGTGTACCGGCCGGTCGGCGGCGGGAAATATCCAGTCATTCTCAGCTACGGCCCCTACGCCAAGGGCCTGTCGTTCCAAGAAGGCTATCCGAGCCAATGGGGGCGCGTGGTCAAATCGGCGCCCAATGTACTGGAAGGCTCGAGCAACAAATACCAGAACTGGGAACTGGTCGACCCGGAGAAGTGGGTGCCGGACGGCTACGCCTGTGTCCGCGTCGACTCGCGCGGCGCCGGACGCTCGCCGGGCGAACTCGACGTGTGGTCGGCACGCGAGGCGCAGGACATTTATCAATGCGTCGAATGGGCCGGCACGCAAGGCTGGAGCAACGGCAAGGTCGGCATCAATGGCATCTCGTATTACGCGATGAACCAGTGGAACGCCGGCGCGCTCAATCCGCCGCATCTCGCCGCGCTGTGCATGTGGGAAGGCTCATCCGATTATTACCGCGAGCTGTGCCGGCACGGTGGCATCCTGTGCGACTTCCTCAGCAGTTGGCATCCGCGCCAGGTGGCGAGCGTGCAGCACGGCGTCGGCGACCGTGGCGCCAAAAGCCTGGTGACCGGCGAGCCGGTCGCGGGGCCCGAAACCTTGCCAAAAGAAGAGCTGGCGAAGCTTTGCGCCGATACGCCGGGCGAAGCCAAGCGCCGGCCGCTGCGCGACGACTACTACGCCGCTCGCACCGCCGTGTATGAAAATATCCAGGCGCCGCTGTTGTCCGCCGCCAATTGGGGCGGCGTGGGCCTGCACACGCGCGGCAACTTCGAAGGCTGGCTCGGCGCCGGCTCCAAGCAGAAGTGGCTGGAGGTGCATGGCGACACGCATTTCACGCATTTCTACTCGAGCTACGGCGAAGCTTTGCAGAAGCGCTTCTTCGCCCATTTCCTCAAGAGCGAGGACAGCGGCTGGAGCAAGCAACCGCGCGTGGCGCTCAACATCCGTCATCCGGGCGAAAAATTCGCAGCTCGCGCTGAAAACGAATGGCCGCTCGCCCGCACGCAATGGACGAAATATTTCCTGCAGCCGGACGGCCTCGGCCTTAGCCCCGCCGCGCCCAAGGGCGCGACCGCGTTGCGCTACGAGACGACCGGCGATGGCCTCACCTTCCGCGCCGCGCCGGCCGACAAGAGCCTCGAAATCACCGGCCCCGTCGCGGCCAAGCTCTGGGTCTCGTCGGAGACGACCGATGCCGACCTCTTTCTGGTGCTGCGCCTGTTCGACCCGGCCGGCAAGGAGGTTACTTTCATAGGGTCAAATGATCCGCGCACGCCGGTCGGCTTGGGCTGGCTGCGTGCCTCGCAGCGCAAGCTCGACCCGAAAAAGTCGCTGCCGTACCGGCCCTGGCACCCGCACGACGAGGTGTGGCCGCTCAAGCCCGGCGAGCCGGTCGAACTCGATATCGAAATCTGGCCGACCTCGATTGTGGTCCCGGCCGGCTACCAGCTCGCGCTCACGGTGCGCGGCAAGGACTACGAAGTGGACGGCAAGGACGCCGCGCTCCCTAACGCGCCCTACCCGATGAAGGGCGTCGGGCCGTTCCTGCACATCGACCCGGACGACCGGCCGGCCCGCATCTTTGCCTGCGCCAATACGCTGCACTTTGCGCCCGGCAAGGCGCCATACCTCTTGTTGCCGGTCATTCCCGAGGGGTAAGCTCCCTTCCAAAAGATCAAAACAGGGAGGATCCAATCATGAGGCGCATTGTTGCCGTCGTCTTAGGCGTGCTCGGTTTCTTGGCTTTCGCCGGGCCGGCCGCCGCGGCCTATCCGGACCGCAACGTCACCATCGTCGTGCCTTACCCGGCCGGCGGACCGACCGACCAGCTCGCGCGCGTGCTTGCCGAAAAGCTGTCGAAGAAGTTCGGTCAGAACTTCATCGTCGAAAACGTTACCGGCGGCAGCACGATCATCGCTTCCAACAAGGTCGCCAAGGCGGACCCGGACGGCTACACGCTGCTGCTGCACAACCTGCAGATTTCCGCCAACCCGACGCTGTTCAAGACCTTGCCGTTCGACACGCTCAAGGACTTCAAGACGGTGATGATGATCAACCGCAATCCGCTGGTTGTGGTCGGACGCCCGGGCCTTGCGCCGAACTCGCTCAAGGACCTCATCGCGCTGATGAAGAAGGAGCAACTGAAAGAGGCGCTGCCGGGCTTCGGCACCACCGGGCACCTCACGTCGCGCCTGTTCGCGCAGGAGACCAAGGTAAAGATCGACGAGATTCCGTATCGCGGCGGCGCGCCGGCGGTGACGGATGTGCTCGGCGATCACGTCGATTTCATGATTGGCACGCCGCAGCAGATGATGCCGCTGGTCAAGGCCGGCAAGCTCAAGGCCTATGGCGTCACGCAGAAGGGCAAGATGCCGGAATTCCCCACCGCCGACAGCATGGCCGATCTGCTCGGGCCGAAGTTCTCTATCTATTATTGGCAGGGGATGTTTGCCCCGTCCAAAACGCCGGACGCGGTCATCAAGACGTTGAACGCGGCGCTCAACGACGTCGCCAACGATCCGGAAATCCTCAAGCAATGGCATGACACCGGCGTGGAGGCGTTCCCGAAGGACATGCGGTCACTGGCCGCAGGCGAAAAATTCCTGAAGAGCGAGATCGCCCGCTGGGGCAAGGTGATCAAGGACAACAATATTCACGTCAACCAGTGACGTGAATTCTTGCAGCCGGCGTTATTTTCGTTGGTGCATGATCTTATCCGAAAACCGGTACCCACTTTTCGGGGATCATGCACTATTGCGCCGGCTGCAACACCTGTTCGAGCCAGTCCCACATATAGGCCGAGCAGATGCTCTGGTTGTCGATCTGGCAGTGGTGATAGCCGCCTTCTTCGCGCGTGAAGAGCTTGAAGATTTTTTGCTTCGAGCCGACGGCGTCGAAGCATTTCTGCGCCTCGGGCAGCGGAATCTGCTCGTCGCCCTCGCCGTGCAGCATCAGGAACGGGCAGGTTATTTTCTGCACGACGCCGTCGAGCTTGAATGGCTCGAGGCGCTTGAGCGCGTCGTCCTGTGAACTGGCGTTGAGCACCCAGGCGATATGCTGCGCAGCGACCGAGAGCGACGGCGTATCGGCCTTGCGCCAATCGCTCGAAACGGTCGCGCCAGATTTTCTGGTAGTCCCACTGCGCGCCCCAGGCGATGCAGCAGGCAAAGCGCTGCTCGAACGCGGCCGCGCGCGGCGCGTAGTAGCCGCCCAGGCTGATCGCCATGACGCCGATGCGCTTGGCATCGACCTCGGGCCGCGACGCCAGATAGTCGAATACCGGCGTCGCGTAATGCTCGGTATCGTGGCGCAGATAGAAATTGCGGAAGCGGATGCTTTCGCCGTTGCCCGGGCCGTCGACGATCAGGCAGGCGATGCCGCGCGCGACGAGATCGGCGACGCCCTTGAAATACTGAATCTCCTTGGTGACATCGAGGCCGTCGAAGAACACCATGGCCGGCACTTTGCCGCCGCGATTGGCCGGCTCGGCATGCACATAGATCGCCGGCAGGCTCGCGCCGTCATAGGGAATTTCGACGTGCTCCATGCGCGGCCGCTTGATGTATTTGGCGGCGTCGCGAAAGCAGTCGACGCCGCGCATGTAGGCGTCGTTGCCCGCCTTGCTCTTCGGCTGCAGGAAGCGCTCGCCGACATGGTAATAGGCGCTGGCGCGCTGCAGATATTGCGCGCCGCTCACGCGCGTGGCCCTGCGGCGATGCGTTCGCGGCCGCGATCCTCCACGGCGCGCGCCTCGCGCGTCCATTCGCGGAACCAGGCGTCGTCGTCGCCGACGCACTTTTTGAGCCGCAGCCCGATGCGATTGACCTCGCCGATTTCCGCGCCGCCCCACGGCGCCATGTTCAGCCCGATCAGCAGACCGTGCGACCAGCGATAATTGTCCGGAAAGTAAGTGAACGACAGTTCTTCGGAGGCCATCGGTTTGTCTACTCCCATTCGAGCGCTTCTTTGTTGGGAGCAGCTTAGCGGCTCAGGTAGCCGGTCGACAATGCCGAGCGGGGACACGGGCATGAAGAAGCGCCGGCTTGTTGCAGCCGGCGCGTTGTCCTTTGACCGGATGTGATCTCAGATCGCTTCCGGCACCATCTTGATGGCGCCGCAGGGGCATTCGGTCGCGCACAGCGAGCAGCCCTTGCAGTAATCGTAGTTGAACTTGAAGCGGTTGCCGGGGCCGAGCTTGATCACCGCATTGTCCGGGCAGACGCCGTAGCAATTGTCGCATTCGAAGCAATTGCCGCATGACAGGCAGCGCCGCGCTTCGTAGAGCGCGTTGGTCTCGTCGAGCCCGCCCTGCACTTCCTCGAACGTATTTTGCCGGCGCGGCCCCTCGATCATCGGCCGCACCGTCTTCGGCGCGTCGGCGTAGTACCAGGCGTTGAGCTTGTCGAAGCTCGCCAGTTCGTGCTTTTCCGCCGGCGCGTAGACGTCCCCGCGCAGCCAGGCATCAATGTGACGCGCGGCCTTCTTGCCATGGCCGACCGCGACCGTGACGGTGCGCTCCGAGGGAACCATGTCGCCGCCGGCGAAGATGCCGTCATGACCGGTCATCATGTTTTGGGCGACCTGCACCGTGCCGTCCTTGATCTCCAGTCCGGGCACGCCGTCGAGCAGCGACAGATCGACGTCCTGGCCGAGCGCGAGCACCAGCGAGTCGGCCTCCAGCGTCTCGAATTCGCCTGTCGGCTGCGGGAAACCCTTTTCGTCGAGCCGCATTTTCTCGACCGTGAGCACGCCCTCGTCCACGCGTTTGATGGTCGAGAGCCATTTCATCATGATGCCTTCCTCGAGGGCCTCTTCGACCTCGAAGTCGTGCGCCGGCATGCGCTCGCGCGTCCGCCGATAGACGATAATCGCTTCGGTGGCGCCCATGCGCTTGGCGGTGCGCGCCGCATCGATGGCAGTATTGCCGCCGCCATAAACGACGACGCGGCGTCCAAGCAACGGCTGGTCCTCGCCTTCCATCGAGCGCAGCATCGTGACGGCGTCGAGCACCTTCGACGCGGAGCCGGCCGGAATAAAGGCGCGCTTGCCGATATGGGCGCCGACGGCGAGGAAGGCGGCGTCGAATTTGCCCGCTTTCATCGTGTTGAGGATATTGTCGACCTTGGTGTTGAGCTTGAGCTCGACGCCGATGTCCACAATCCGCTTGACTTCCGCGTCGAGCACCTCGCGCGGCAAACGGTACTTCGGGATGCCGAAGCGCATCATGCCGCCGGCCGCAGGCCCTGCGTCGTAGATCGTCACGGCGTGACCCATGCGGCGTAGATGGTAGGCCGCGGAAAGACCGGACGGTCCCGCGCCGACCACCAGCACGCGTTTGCCGGTTTCCTGTTCCGGCGGCGTAAAGCGCCAGTCGAGTTTGATCGCCTCGTCGCCGAGAAAACGCTCGACCGAATTGATGCCGACCGTTTCGTCGACCTGCGCCCGGTTGCAGGCGCTCTCGCAAGGATGATAGCAGACCCGCCCCATCACCGCGGGCAGCGGGTTGTCTTCGGTGAGCACGCGCCAGGCTTTTTCGTAGTCGCCTGATTCCGCATGATAGAGCCAGTCTTGAATATTTTCGCCGGCCGGACAGGCGTGATTGCACGGCGGCAAGCGGTCGATATAGACCGGACGCATGGTACGCCAGGAGCCGGTGAGATTGGCGAGACTGCTGCCGCTATCGAGCGTGACGGCGAATGGGTGCTTCATCCCTCGTCCTCCACATGCTCGAGCAGCCTGTATTCGGCGATATGACCGTCGGCGATAGCCTGCAGATGAGCGATGCGCTCGGCGCCTGCAGCGTCCTTGAACAGATGCGCGAAGCGCCGCTGCAGTTTGAGATATTCGTCGACCGGCACCGGGCGGCGGATTTTACGGCTGCTGGTGACGACACCATGTTCGGCTTCGAATACGGGAAACAGTCCGCTTTCGACCGCCAGCCGCGCCAGACGGATCGTGTCGTGCGAGGCCGAGCCCCAGCCGAGCGGACACGGCACGTGGATGTGAATGTAGCGCGCGCCGTGAATCCCCATCGCCTTCATCACCTTGCGCTCGAGGTCATGAAGGTCCGCGACAGTCGCGGTGGCGACATAGGGAATGCCGTGGGCAACGGCGATCCGAGGCAAACTCTTGCCAGTACCGAAGGGGTTGCCGGGTTCCGGTCCCATGGCCGGCGTTGTCGCCGTGCGCGCGGTCGGCGGCGTCGCCGAGGAACGCTGCACGCCAGTGTTCATGTAGCCTTCATTGTCGTAGCAAATGTAGAGCACGTCATCGTTGCGCTCGAACATGCCCGACAGGCAGCCAAATCCGATATCGGTGGTGCCGCCATCGCCGCCTTGCGCGATCGCGCGCACTTCCGGGCGTCCCTTGACCCGCATGGCCGCGGCCACGCCGGTCGCAACCGCGGCGGCGTTGCCGAACAGCCAGTGCAGCCAGGGGATCTGCCACGAGGTTTCCGGGTACGGCGTGGTGAAAACTTCCAGGCAGCCGGTTGCGTTAACCGCGATCAGGTTGCCGTTGGTCGCCCTCATCGCCGCTCATCCATAGCGTAGCGCGCGCCCAGCGCCTCGCCGCAGCCTTGGCAGGCGCGATGCCCGCAGGTCAGCGCATTCGAGCGGTCGATCGAGGCCTGCACCGAGCGTTCGGCGGACGAGACCAGCCTGTTGCCGACGGTAAAGGTCCCCTTCTGGTAGAAGTGGAGCTTCTGGGTGGCGGCGGCTGCGGTCGGATCGGTCATCGGGCGTGCCTTTACTCTGCGGCCGGGGCCTGCGCGGCCTGATCGAGCCGGCGCAGCAGGTTCTCGGCGGTCGGCCCGGAGCGGCGCACTTTGCGCACGTGGTGTAGCTCCTTGCCGATGATGTCTTCGTTGAGGTCGAGGAAATGCGCGCCTCCCAGGGCTGCGCTATGGCGCGGCTGAAGACGCGCTGCAACGACGCCCGCGTGATCGGGCGGCCGCCCAATCCAGCGACCACCGAATGGACCTGCGGCGCGGCCGGCGTGTTGCGCAAGGCCAGATCGACATTGTTGGCGAGCTGGCCGCCCATACCGACCGCAAAGCTCTTTTCGACCACGACGACATGTTTTTTGCCGGCCAGCAGCCGGCGCAACGCCTCGTCGGAAACGGCCGGAACGACACGATGGTCACAAGCCCGATGCTGAAACCGTCGGCGCGCATCTCGTCGATGACATCCTTGATGGTGCCGTTGATCGAGCCCATGGCGACACCAGCTAGCATTTCCGCATCGATGGCGTGATAGGTGCGCAGCAGGCCGCCAGTGTCCCGTCCAAACTGCTCTTTGAAATCCGCCGCGAATTCGGGGATCAGCCGCAGCGCCAAGGTCTGCTTGTAGTGCTGCAGGAAGCGCACTTCGGTAAAGGCGTCCGGCCCTACCATGGCGCCGATGGAGATCGGCGCCGCCGGGTCGAGCACCTGCACCGGTTCGTAAGGCGGCAGGAACGCGTCGACGTCGGCTTGATCGGGTATGTCTACGCGCTCGACGGCATGGGTGAGGATGAAGCCATCGACGCAGACCATCACCGGCATGGATAATTCCTCGGCCAACCGGAAGGCCTGGATGTGCAGGTCGATGAAATCTCGATTGAATTCCGCAAACAATTGCAGCCAACCGGCGTCGCGCATCGA
Source organism: uncultured Alphaproteobacteria bacterium (assembly GCA_963772235.1). Taxonomy (GTDB): domain Bacteria; phylum Pseudomonadota; class Alphaproteobacteria; order Rhizobiales; family Xanthobacteraceae; genus Pseudolabrys. The sequence goes on along the minus strand of CAVYWI010000012.1, from coordinate 562 downwards.
CATCGCGTCGGAATGATCGTTCCAGATGTTGATCGGGGCGCCGATGGCCCGATTGCCGAGCGTCATCACGATCGGCAGGCCAAGGCCGGCGGCGTTGTCGACGGCCTCGGCCATGAACAGCAGGCCCTGGCTCGCGGTCGCGGTATAGGCGCGCGCGCCGCGGTCCGCAGCGCCGATCGCGACCGAGCGCGCGCGAAATCAGATCCGCGTTGATGAATTCGCAATTCTTTAGCGGCGCGCTTGCGCACCATCTGGCCGAGCCTCTCGACGATATGGGTCTGCGGCGTGATCGGATAGGCGCAGACGACCTCGGGGCGGCACAAGGCAATCGCATCGGCGGTAGAATGGGCACCTCGACCTGCTTCAACATCGGAGCTTCCTTACGCCGCCGACTTGACGCGGGCGGCGGCGGCATCGTGGACCTCGGTAGCGGCGGCGACATTGGCGTCGCCGATCTTGCCGGAGAATGCCTCGCGAATAGCCTTGGCGAGCAACTCGAGGCTAACCCCTCCGGTCAGCGCCGCGAAGGCGCCGAGCAGCGCCGCGTTCGGCACCGGCCGAC
>CAVYWI010000011.1:0-154442 GCA_963772235.1 uncultured Alphaproteobacteria bacterium | reverse complement strand
GCCAAACTGCTGCGCGTGCTGGAGGACTCGAAAGTCCGCCGCCTGGGAAGCAAGTCGGAAATCTCCGTTGACGTGCGCGTGCTGGCGGCCACCAACAAGGTTCCGGAGGAAGCCGTCGCCCAGGGGCAGCTCCGCAGCGATTTGTACTTCCGCCTCAATGTGGTGCACGTCGCCATGCCGCCTTTGCGCGAGCATTTGGACGACCTTGCCGGATCTGGCGGCGGCGCTGCTCGAAAACCTGAATCGCAAGCACGGCCGCTCGGTGAAAAGCATCTCCCCCGAGGCGCTGGAAACCTTGCGCCGGCACACCTGGCCGGGAAACGTGCGCGAGCTTCGCAATGTTCTGGAGCGGGCCCTGGTGACTTGCTCCGGTGACATCCTGGGAAAGGAAAATCTGGGCCTCGACTTCGGCCGGACGGTGGTGGCGGGTTCCGACGACGGCTTGCGCCTGCGGCCGGGAATGACCGTGGAAGAAGCCGAGCGCCGCCTGATTCTTGAGACCCTGACCTTCACCGAAAACAACAAGACGCGCGCGGCGGAGCTGTTGGGAATCAGTTTGAAAACCCTGCACAACAAGTTGAAAGAGTATGAGGCTGAGCCTCAAAGCTAAGCTCACCGCGCTGATCACCCTGCTGGTGCTCCTGGTGGTGGTGGTCACCTCCACGGTTTATATCTCGAACCTGACCCGCCAGGCCCTGCCGGAAGTCCAGAGCCAAGGGGAATACGTCGCCAACGAGGTCTACGCACCAGGCGCGGTGCGGCGCTGGACGGGACGCCGTATGCCAGGGGGCACAGAATCCACAGGATTTTCAGGCGCTGCGCAGCGTGCGTGCAGACGCGCTTGTCTTCCGACTCCGGCCTGGCGTCGCCCATGGAATCGGCCGTGGGGTATTTCCCCGTTGTCGACTACGTCGCCATCACCGACACCAATCTCGTCGTCCTGGTTCACAGCAATCCCGACGAGGTCGGCCATCATCTTCACCCCCGCGCCGCATTATTCGCAACTCATGCAGGGCGGGGATGCTGCGGCAACTCCGCGCGGTCTACGGCCCGCCGCGCGATCTATGAAGTCACCCTGCCGCTGGCCATCGGCGCGCCAGCCGTTGGGCGACGTGCGGGTGGGCGTCTCCACGGTGTTGCTCCGCAGATGAGATTACGCCGAATCTGCGCGCGGCGCTGCTGCTATCGCTTGTGGCGATTGTTTTCGCCACGCTTTCGGCCGGCGTGGTCTCCTACCGCGCTGCTGCGGCCGCTGGAAAAGATCTCGCCAGAGCGTCGACCTGCTGGCGCGCGGCGAGTTTTCCGCGGCCCGTCACGCTCAACCGCACCGACGAGTGGGGCATCCTCTCCTCGAAACTCCATCTCCTGGGCGAACAGATGCGCGGGGAAAAGGCTGCCTTCGTCCGCCTCCAGGAGAACCTCGATCAGCTCTTCAGCAACCTCAGCGATGGCCTGCTGCTCTTTGACCAGCAGGACCGCCTGGTTCTGGCCACGCCGGCGGCGGTGCGATTTCTGGGCCCGACCATTCGAACCACGGCCCAGCGCCCGGCAGCGGAAGTCTTCTCCCAGGACCAGCCCTTGCACCAACTGCTGCGCGAGGCCTTCCAAACCCCAGTCACTGTTTTGGAAGACCGTCTGGAATTGCCCGGCGACCCGAGTACTCGCATCGCCGTAAACGCGCAATTCGTGGGCGAAGGGCGACCAGCGCGTGGGTTGCCTGATCACGCTGCGCGACACGGGTCGCGCGCGGAAATCGAGGACCAGATCGATTCCACCACCAAACTTGCCGCTATCGGGCGGCTGATGTCGGGCGTCGCGCACGAAGTCAAGAACCCGCTGAATGCCATGGTGCTGCAACTGGAAGTGCTGAAGGCGCGACTGGGGACCAGGATGGCGATAGGGTGAAGCCCCAAGTGGAAATCCTGGCGGAGGAGATTCGCCGCCTCGATCGCGTGGTCAAAACCTTTTTGGATTTCACCCGGCCCGTGGAGATTCATCCCACCGATGCCGAAATTGCCCCCCTGGTGCGCGAGGTCTTCTCCCTGGCGGAGCCGCAGGCGCGCCAGAATAAAGTCCATTTGATTTTCGCGGGCAACGGCGTTACGCCGCCCGTGCACGTCGATCGCGACCTCATCAAGCAAGCGCTGCTGAACCTGGTCTTGAATGGATGCCAAGCGATGCCGCAGGGTGGGGAATTGACTATTACCCCTCACGCCACGCCCCATTCCGTCGAACTGGAAATTACGGACACCGGCGCGGGCATTCCTCCCGATGCGCAGAAGAAGTATCTTCTCGCTTTTCTACACCACCAAACCCGGAGGCACCGGCGTGGGACTCGCCATGGCCTTTCGCGTCGTGCAACTCCACAATGGCACCATCGACTTCACAAGCGAAGTCAACCGCGGCACGACATTCCGGGTCACTCTGCCCGCCGGCCCCCAACAGGATTCCAAGCCAGCGTAGCACGGCCTTGAACATAGATCCGCCCTACGCTGGCGGGTTGTGGCTACCTGCGAATGTCTGCAAAGCGGCGGGTGAGGATGAGCGGAATGTATGTACAAATATATTGACATTCCCAACTCGGATCCTTATGATGAAACGGTGGCGGCGCGTTATGCGATTTGAATGGGATGATCACAAGAACCGCCAAAACCTTCGCAAGCACGATGTTCGGTTTGAAACGGCTGTCCTGGTTTTCGATGACCCCTATGCCATGACACAGCGTGACTGCGATTTGAGGATGAGGAACGCTGGATAACGGTGGGAGCCATAGGACCGGGTTCGATTCTACTGGTTGTCCATACATACTATGAGGAACACGGCGAAGAAATCATTCGAATCATCTCAGCTCGCGCCGCCGAGTCGCACGAAAGGAGCGCCTATGAGAAAGCTCACCAGGGAACAGGAACGCGACATCCGCACCATCGCGGCAAAAAGGGACGAAGACATTGATTTTTCCGATGCCCCTCCGGTTCTCGATTGGAGTGGAGCGGAAATCGGCAAGTTTTATCGGCCCGCGAAGAAGCCCATCACTATTCGTCTCGACTCCGACGTCATCGCCTGGCTCAAGGCCGATGGTCGCGGTTACCAGACCAAGGCGAACGGGCTCCTCCGACACGCCATGATTCACTTCAGCAAGGAAAGGGAAGTCTTGCCCGTGGCGTGGTAAACACCGCCGATATCGGCGGGACCACACACGGCAGAAGAGAAGAGCGTGACTTGCGACAGGCCTAATCATCGGACCGGCTTTACCTCATTCCATCCATAATAAACACCTTCTTCAATGCGGGTTTGCGCTACGGATTCTCTTCGAGAATCCCTTGCCGGTGGCATAAAACTCTTGGCTCAACTCAGGTCAACACCAGGACCTGACCGTTGCACGTGTCCATCACCAGCTTCCACTCAATCTCGAAAAGCTCAGCCGAAAGTTTGAAGCCTTAAACCCGAACTCGTAGATTGATGTGCACTGTTCCGTGTTTAATCCGTTAGATTGAAGTTGGTTAGACAAAATCTGCGGAGGCACAGAACAGTGCAGAGAAAAGTTAGCGTGCTTTGGGGAGAAAAGAAAGTGGTTTTGCGCCAGACGCCGCGGGCGGTGACGCCCTTCGGTGGGCTGAGCGTCTTTATCGAGTTTTTGAAGCGGATCGGTTTTCCGGAGCAGGTGCGTCGCGATTTGCCGTTTTGTTTGAGCTCGCCCAACGCCATTCCGGCGGGCGAGACCTTCACGGCGTTTCTAGTCGCGGTAGTGGCCGGAGCGCGGCGGTTTGCGCAGAGCTCGATGCTGCGGGCTGATCGCGCGCTGCACGCGCTGTTGGGGATGGAGCGGTTTCCGACCGACGGCACGATTCGCAACCTGTTCAAGCGTTTCACGCAAGGCATGGTGGTGCGGATGTACGAGCCGCTGTGGGCCTGGCAGGTGGAGCGGTTGCCCTGGCGGGAGGAAGGCTACAGCCTGGATTGGGACTCGACGGTGTTCGAGCGCTACGGGCAGCAGGAAGGCGCGAAGAAGGGCTACAACCCGAAAAAACACGGGCGGGCGTCGCACCATCCGCTGCTGGCGGTGTTGGGCGAAGCCTATTTCATCCTGCACGGCTGGTTGCGGAGCGGGAACACGACGGCGGGGCGCGGGGCGGTGGAGTTTCTGCAAGAGGCGCTGGCCAAGCTGCCGAACCTCGCCTGGATTCGCGTGGTGCGAGCTGACGCCGGATTCTTCGATCAGGAACGGCTCGAATACTTGGAAGGCCAACGGCTGTCCTATATCGTCGTGGCGCGGCTGACGCGCTGGCTGAAGCAGGAGGCGGCGCGCGTGCAGGAGTGGCGAGCGCTGGATGGGATCTACGCGGTGGGCGAGTTTCGCTTGAAGCTCTTGGGGTGGAAGCGCGAGCGGCGCTTCGTCGTGGTGCGCGAACAGTTGCAGGAGACGAAGGGCTCGCTGGGGAAGAAGCTGTTCGAGGTGCCCGGCTACACCTTCCGGATTTTCGTGACCAATCGAGCCGATCAGCCGGAAGAGATTTGGCGCGACTACAACCAGCGGGCTTGCATCGAGCAACGCATCGAGGAGTTGAAATCGGACTTGGCGGCGGATGATTTTTGTCTGCAACAATTCTATGCGACCGAGGCGGCTTTCCTGAGCATTCTGATGCTCTTCAACCTGCTGGCAGAGTTCCAACGCGCCACCGGTATGATGGGCTATCGCCAGCCGGCCAGCTTGCGCGTCCAAGTCTTCCTCTGCGGGGCGATTCTGGGCCGCGCCGGGCATCGCACGGTGCTGCATCTGTCCTACGCCTGGGGAGGTCTCGAAACGCGGAACCCTTGGTTCGACAAACTCTTGCACTATGAAATTCCAACTTCGCGCAAGTTGGAAATTCAACCGCACGCGACAGGGTAAAGGGACGGCTCGATGACAGCAGTTAGCCCTTCAAATCGCAGTTCAACTTACGAATTCGGGATTATATGTTCCGACTGCAAAAGGATTTATCGAACCGTGGCGGTTCCGGCGCCGGAAAAAGGGGAATTAAAAAATGAGGGATGATCCCATGATGTTATTGAAAACAAACGAAGAGTGAGTGGACACCTGACGATCCCATGATGTCTATGAAAATAAAAGGCTTATTTTATTATAGCCATTATGTGTATGAAAATAAAGGAACTTAGCTCAAACCGCAGGTCGAAAACAGAGATGAGGGCGTGCTCCAACACCGCGCTGGTTTTATCCCCTCGGCTGCTTCAACTATCCGGCGGGGGCTAGGCGGACATAGTCGGCGTTGCACGAATAAGGATCCAAAAACAAAGATCGATCCGACTATGTGCATGAAAACAACGCCGGCCGCTCACATCAGCGACTGCATCACCTGGTCCAGGACTTCCTTGGGCGGGCGCACCTTGGATTCCGGAAGCGTGGCCAGCGGTTCATCCATCACATTCAACAGGTCGATGAAGTTCGGCCGCTTGGGATCCACGTAGAAGAGCCCGGTCACGATTTCGCCCTTGTCGTGGGATTCGGTGAGCATCTGCAAGGCTGCGCCCTTGTTGGTGGGGTCGTACTCCGTAGTTGAGCTTGCGCAGCAGCACGTGCGAACCGTCGTGCAGGGTAATGCTGGTGGTGGTTCCCGGGTCGTAGTCCACGGAGATATCTTCGAAGAACGGAACAAAGCTCACGTCCGCCACCGGCTCGTCGTGGTCCTTCACGTAGCTGTAGGACTTGGTGGAGCCTTCGTGGTCATTGAAGGTGACGCAGGGCGAAATGACGTCGAGCATGGAGGTCCCGTTGTGGGCGAGCGCGCCCTTGATGAGCGCCAGCAATTGCCGCTTGTCGCCGGAGAAGGAGCGGGCCACATAGGTGGCGCCGAGCTGAATGGCCAGCGCGCAGGTATCGATGGGCGGCAGATCGTTGACGACCCCGGTCTTGAGCTTCGAGCCCACGTCCGCGGTGGCGGAGAATTGGCCCTTGGTCAGGCCGTAGCAGCCGTTGTCTTCAATGATGTAAATGAGGGGCAGGTTGCGCCGCATCAGGTGCACGAACTGTCCGATGCCGATGGAGGCGGTGTCGCCGTCGCCGCTCACTCCCATGGCGATCAGGTGGCGGTTGGCCAGCAAGGCGCCGGTGGCCACGGTGGGCATGCGTCCGTGCACGGCGTTCACGCCGTAGGCGCTGTTCAGGAAGTAGGCGGGGCTTTTGGACGAGCAGCCGATGCCGGAAAGCTTGGCGACGCGGTGGGGCTCAACGCCCATTTCGAAGCAGGCTTCAATGATGCGCTCGGAAATGGCATTGTGGCCGCAGCCCGCGCAGAGCGTGCTCTTGTTGCCCTTGTACTGAGCCATCTCCAGGCCGACGCGATTGGTCTTGGCGGATGGTGAAGAGGGAACCGTGGTGGTTGCCATGTTAGTTTGCAGCCTCCTGGGAAACAATTTCGTCGGTTACGGTACGCGCGTCGATGGACAAGCCGTCATAGTGGCGGACGCTGCGGAGCTTCGCGATCTGCTCGGCGCTGCATTCCAGCCGGAGCAAGCCGAGCATCTGGGCGTCGCGGTTTTGATCCACGACGTAGACGCGCTGGTAGCGGTTTATAAAATCATGAACTTCCGCGGTAAAGGGGAAAGCCCGCAAGCGGCAATAGCCGGCGTCGATATTCTGCTCGCGCCGCAACTGGTCAAGGCTCTCCTCGATGGCCCAGTGGCTGGTGCCGTAGGCGATGATGCCCACTTCGGGTTTCTCCGCTTCCACGATGACGGGGCCGGGAACCTTGTGGCGGGCGGTTTCAAACTTGTGGGCCAGCCGGTCCACATTGTTCACGTAAACGTCGGGCCGCTCGCTGTAGATGGCCTTTTCATTGTGGCCGCTGCCGCGCGCAAACCAGCCGCACAGGCGGTCGGGCGTTCCGGGCAGGGTGCGGTAGCCGATGCCGTCGCCATCCACGTCCTTGTAACGCTCAAAGCCGCCCATGCGGCGCACATCCTCGGCGCTCAGGACCTTGCCGCGCGCGATGGGCTTGGTGGGATAGGGGAAGGGGTCGGACATCCAGGTGTTCATGCCCAGGTCGAGGTCGCTCATGACGAACACCGGCGTCTGCAAATCCTCGGCAAGATCAAACGCGTCAATGGCCATGGTGAAACATTCACTCACCGAGCAGGGCAGCAACATGGGGTGCATGGTGTCGCCGTGGGAAAGCAGCGGCGGTGGAGAGGATGTCTCCCTGCGCGGTGCGCGTCGGAAGGCCGGTGGAGGGGCCCACGCGCTGGATATCGAAGATCACCGCGGGAATTTCCACGTAATATCCGAAGCCGGCAAATTCCGCCATCAGGGAAATGCCCGGTCCGGCCGTGGCGGTCATGGAACGCGCCCCGGCCCAGCCCGCGCCCAGAGCCATGCCCAGCGCCGCGAGTTCATCCTCCGCCTGCACGATGGCAAAGGTCGCCTTGCCGGTTTCCTTGTCGATGCGATAGCGCTTCATGTAATCGGTGAGCGTCTCGCAGACGGAGGAAGAGGGCGTGATGGGGTACCACGTCACCACCGTGACGCCGGCAAACATCGCGCCCAGAGCGGTGGCGGCGTTGCCTTCAATCAGGATCTTGCCCTGGGTGTCGTTCATGCGCTCGCAGGACGTGAGGGGTCGGCTTTCACCAGGTTCTTCTCGGCGAATTCGTAGCCGGCGCGCGCGGCGTTCCAGTTCAGTTCCGCCGCCTTGGCTTTCTTGCGGAACTGCTTCTGCAGCGCCTTGTGGATTTCCTCCATCTCGATGCCCAGCAGCTTGGCCAGGACGCCGTCGTAAATCATGTTGCGGACCAGCTTGCGCAAGCGCGCGTCCGGGCAGACCGGCGTCACCAACTGGTCGAACGGCACGGGGTAGAAAATCACGTCGTCGCGCAGACGCTTCAAATTCAGCCGCTCGTCGTAAACGCAGGCCGCGCCCGGCTTGAGGCTCAGCACATCTTCTTCGGCGGTCTCGGGATTCATCGCCACCATGTATTCGCTGTCCCTGCGGCGCGCGATGTAGCCGTGCTTGGAAGCCCGGATCGTAAACCAGGTGGGCAGGCCGGCGATGTTGGAGGGAAACAGGTTCTTGCCGGAAACCGGAATGCCCATCTGAAAAATCGCCCGGAGCAAAACCAGATTGGCGGTTTGACTGCCCGAGCCGTTGACCGTCGCCACCTGGATGCTGAGGTCGTTGATGACCTGTGCTTGCCCCGCGGGTGACGACATCTTCTTTCGGCTCAACGTGAGTGGTTGCCATTGGATTCCCCTTGGATGTCTTTTCAGGATTCGAAGTCGCTTGGGATTTGCTCCCTTGCCGCACGAGTCCGGGGCAAGCCACGAGGACTTCGGCCGCGAGGTGCCCCCAATGCGGCGGTTTTGCCGGGAAAGATGAGCAGACTCATGGAATTGCTAACCCGTCCAGAGCCCAACTCCAGACCGATCTGAATCGCACAATAAACTGGTGGTGGGTGCCCCTTCTCCGACATTTCGATTATATCAAACCTAACGGTCGAATTGTCCCAGAAGATGAAAGTTGCGCAGTTTGATGTAGAGGCGGCTTTACGCCGCCATTTGGCGAGATAAACTCGCCGCTACGAATTCAAACTGAGATACTACCCAGAAGATGGAAGATGTACAGTTTGATGTAGAGGCGGCTTTACGCCGCCATCTGGCGAGGTAAACTCGCCGCTACGTTATCCAAAATCAAACTGTACCAATATCCTGACCGAAGGCAGCGATGTGGCGTATAGCGTAGGTTGACGTTGACTTTTTCGTGACACTTAGGCTGGGGGAAAAGTCTCGCCCCAGCCACACGCCGGCCTTCCTAAGTATCCAGAGTGGAGCTAATCTGTTTGTTTTCTTTGACTTCTGGAATGCACGGAAAGCCCGCGCGAAATCTTGGTTTGTGGCCATTGATATGCACATACAACGTGGAGGATTCCAGGGAGCAACTTGTCTGCAGATTTTCAGGCTCTAAGTGAGCCAGTGCGGCTCCGGTTTCAGGAGGATTCTGATGAAGGTCAAAACCTTGATTTGCAACTGCAAAGGCCTTGATCCCTTCCGCTACGCCGACATGAACTCACTGGCGTTCGAAATCGAATCCGAATTCGACGTTGCTTACGCTGCCGTGCATCCGCAACTCTGCGCGGAGGGTGGAAATCAAATCCTCCAGGATGTGCTTCGCTCTGCCGAGAATGATCCCGACACCTACGTGATGGTCTGCGCCTGCCAGGAAGAAACGCAGACGAAGCTCTTCAAGAAGGCCTTGCGCAACACGGAGTTCGACGACAAACATTTCGTGCCCCTGGACGTTCGCAACACGACCAATGACGGCATCCTGGACCGAATCCGCGAGCGGCTGAATGAGCTTGCCGATCCCAACAAGCCGCGCCATTGAGGGCCCGTGGGGAATAACCGGTCCGGTTATTCGTGTGATGCGTGAAGGATAGAGAAATGCCCTTGCTGAGCTATCTTCGCGAGAAATTCCCGTGGTTTCCCACCATCGATCCTGACGCCTGCCGCGCGGACCTCCAATGCCTCAACTTCTGCCCGCACGACGTCTTTGAATGGGATCCCAAAACCGGCCGGCCCGTCGTGGCGCATCCTCTGCGCTGCCTCCCCGGCTGCCAAATCTGCCTGGAAGGCTGTGACACCGGCGCCATTTCCTTGCCCACCAAACGCGAGTTTCAGCTCGCTTTGAAAAAGCTGCGCGCGGCGGGTAAACGAGCCTCCCAGGTCGCTTCATTCTTTGTAATTGCAGCCCCGAATCCGGCGAAGCACCTTGGAGTGCGTGTGGCAGCAGCCACCGCCTTTCATTCGTGCGAGTCCCGTATGAATCTCGGGCGGAAGGCGGTGGCTGCTGCCACACGCACTCCAAGGTGCTTCGCACGAGCCCATGTCAAAATGCGCGCTAAGTACTGAATTTCATAAATACACTAACGTATATTAGTCCTTGAAATCGGACTCCTTTGCGTGGCATTGTGATTGCGAGGTGTGCAGCCATGCCAAGGTCGAGCCCGTTCACGATCACCCTCTCGTCTGCCGAGGAAGCCGAATTGCGCAAGCGAGCGGCCAAATATACGTTGCCGTATTTTCAGGTCCAACGTGCCAAAATGATTCTCCATGCTGCCGAAGGCATGCCCAACGACGAGATCGCCGCTTGTTTGGACACCCGCCGCGAAGTGGTCTCCCTCTGGCGCAAGCGCTTCTTTGCCGACCGCCTCGCCGGGCTGGAAGAACGTGCTCGTCCGGGTCGCCCCCGGACTTTTTCCCCCAGACCTCGTCGTACAGGTTAAGGCTCTGGCGTGCGAACTGCCGGCCCAGCACGGTCGGCCTCTGTCCCGCTGGAGCACGCGGGATTTGGTGCAAGCAGTCCAACAGAGCGGTCTGGTGGCCTCACTCAGCGGCAGCACGCTGTGGCGTTGGCTGCATGAAGACGCCATCCGGCCGTGGTATCACCGCAGTTGGATCTTCCCTCGGGATCCCGACTTCGCCGCCAAGGCCGGGCGCGTGCTGGATCTCTACGCTCGCCAGTGGCAAGACCGGCCGTTGAAGGATGACGAGTTCGTGATCTCCGCCGACGAAAAGACCAGCATTCAGGCCCGCCGCCGCAAGCACGCCACCCAGAACTGCCGACCGCGTACTCCCATGCACGTCGAGCACGAGTACTCGCGCTGCGGCGCCTGGACTTATATCGCCGCCTTGGACGTCCACCGTGCCCGCGTCTTCGGCCGCTGTGAGACCCAGAATGGCATCGCCCCTTTTGACCGGCTCGTCCAACAGGTGATGACACGCCCCCCTTATCACGACGCCCGCCGCGTCTTCTGGATCGTGGATAATTGCTCAGCGCATCGTGGCGACCGGGCCGTCCAGCGCCTTCGCCATCTCTACCCCCGCCTGACGCTTGTGCATGCTCCGGTTCACGCCAGTTGGTTGAACCAGATCGAAATCTACTTCTCCATCGTCCAGCGGAAGGTTCTTACACCCAATGACTTTCCCCATCTCAATGCCGTCGCCGAACGCCTCCTGGATTTTCAATATTACTGGGAAACCACCGCCCGCCCCTTCGAATGGAAATTCACCCGCCAAGACCTCGCTGCACTCCTCGTCAAGCTCGGTACCCCACGCTGAGCCTCAAAAATACGTTAGTGAACTTCTGAAGTGACCGACTTAGATCATTTTTTCTTGGGGCACCTCCTAACAGCTTGTATTCCCAAGGGATATGGTTAGGTGGAGGGACGGGTTCTGCCAGAAACCACTTCAGATCTGAGGACGTGCACAGGAGACTTGCTCCAATCCCCTAAATCTGAGATTATGACTGGTCTAACCGAAAGGGCGTTCATCATATTAAGGGAGGCTATTCATGCCAAGTAATCTGAAGCATCGCAGTCACATCATCACCGACGGTCCCGACCGCGCCGGGGCGCGCGCCATGCTCAAGGCCATCGGCTTCACCGACGACGACCTGGCCAAGCCGATCGTCGGCATCGCCAACACCTGGATTGAAACCATGCCCTGCAACTTCCACCTGCGGCGCTGGCGGAAAAGGTGAAGGAAGGCGTGCGCGCGGCGGGCGGCACGCCCATGGAGTTCAACACCATCGCCATCTCCGACGGCGTGACCATGGGCACCGAGGGCATGAAGGCCTCGCTGGTCAGCCGCGAGGTCGATCGCCGATTCCATCGAACTGGTGGGGCGCGGCCACATGTTTGACGCCATGGTGGCGCTGGTGGGCTGCGACAAGACCATTCCCGGCGGAGCGATGGCGCTGATCCGGCTGAATGTTCCCGAGCGTGCTGCTCTACGGCGGCTCGATTGCCGCCGGCCGCTTCCAGGACCGCGACGTCACCATCGGCGACGTCTACGAAGCCGTAGGCGCGAACGCCGCCGGGCATGATGACGGACGCGGAGTTGAAGAACCTCGAAGACGGCGCCTGTCCGGGCGCGGGCGCGTGCGGCGGGCAGTTCACCGCCAACACCATGTCCACGGTGATGGAATTCATCGGCCTCTCGCCCATGGGCTTCAACAGCATCCCGGCCATGGACCCGAAGAAGGATGAAGCCGCCTATCCAGTGCGGCCAACTGGTGATGGACCTCCTGAAGCGCGGAGTGAACCGCGCGACATCCTCACGCGCCAGGCGTTTGAAAACGCCATCGCCAGCGTGGCCGCCACCGGCGGCTCGACCAACGCCGTGCTGCACCTGCTGGCCATGGCGCGCGAAGCGGGCGTGCCGCTCGACATCGACGACTTCGACGCGATCAGCGCGCGCACGCCGATCATCGCGGATTTGAAACCCGGCGGGCGCTTCGTGGCCGTCGATGTCTATCGCGCCGGGCGGCATTCCGCTCGATCGCCAAGAACCTGCTCGAGGGCGGCTTGATCTGACGGCACGCGATCACCGTCACCGGCAAGACGATTGCCGAAGAAGCCGCGCGGCGCAAAGAAACGCCGGGGCAGGAGGTGGTCCGTCCCGTCTCGAACCGCCCTCAAGAAGACCGGCGGCCTGGTGATCCTGAAAGGGCAACCTCGCGCCGGAAGGCTGCGTGGTCAAGATGGCCGGGCACGAACGCATGCAGCATCGCGGGCCGGCGCGCGTCTTCGACAGCGAAGAAGACGCCATGCGCGCCGTGACGAGCAAGAGCATCAAGGCCGGCGACGTGGTGGTGATTCGCTACGAAGGCCCGCGCGGCGGCCCGGGCATGCGCGAGATGCTGGGCGTCACCGGGGCGCTGGTGGGCGAGGGCCTGGGCGATTCGGTGGCGCTGCTCACCGACGGCCGCTTCAGCGGCGCGACCCACGGCCTGATGGTGGGCCACGTGGCGCCGGAAGCGGCGCGCGGCGGGCCCATCGCCGCGCGTGGCCGATGGCGACATCGTCGTGTTCGACATCGAAAAACGCCGGCTCGATGTGGAAGTCTCCGACGCCGAAATCAAGGCGCGGCTGGCGAAGTGGAAGGCGCCCGAGCCGCGCTACAAGCGCGGCGTGTTCGCCAAGTACGCGGCGCTGGTTTCCTCCGCTTCGGAAGGCGCGGTGACGTTTGTGAAGGAGTAACCGCGGGCGGAGGAAACATTCCGGAGGATTATTCAGAATCCCCAAACGTCGGATTGTGGTTAAAGCAAGAATGCCCAGGATTACCAACCAAAGGGTGTAAGGCCCGATCCATCTGCCTCAGCGTCCGTGCGCTAGTCGTTCAGATGTCTTTCGCGCACGACGCCGGCCGCGCGCATCACGTTGAGTACCCCGGCGGCGAAGCCGAGCAACAGAAACACAATGAGCCCCCACGGCGATATTCCCAGCCAGCGGTCGAGCAGCCAGCCGATCAACGCGCCCACGACCACGCCCGCCACCAGTTCGGTGGACATGCGGAAGCCGCGGGCATACGCCGAAGCATCGGCGGTCTGACGAGGACCGTTCACGTTTTCGGATGGCCGGCTCGCACTGTCGAGCCGTTCGCCGAGACGCTGGAGCCTCGCGGAGAGAGCAGCCTCGTCGTCCGGCGGTTCCTTGCGATCGCCTTTGTCGCGCGTGCCGTCAGCCATGCTTTCGACTCGCGTGAACTTGAAGGTTTCGCTCCTACCCCGCCGCCCTAAAAGCCGCGCGGACCATACTGAGCGGGTTTCCTTGAGTCAAGAAACCGCTTTTGTGCTCTAAGCCTATGAAATTAAATACAAAACTAAAAATTTTCCGCCGCGTTGCGCGGGCCTGCGTGCACTGCGATATGAGTGTCAAGAGAGAACGCGGCGCGCGGGTTCTGGCGGCCGTGTGTGGGTGGTAGGGTTATACGTCCCGCCGCCGAAATCGGAGGACGTCGTCATGCGTAAACTGCCGCTTGCCGTCGCCGCCCTGCTGGCATGCGCGGCATCGCCGGCGCTGGCGCAGTCCGGCTCCGGCACGCCGGCGGTCGAGCCGGCGCCCGCCGCCCAGGTTGCCCCCAATCCGCCTCCTCCGCCGAAGCCGGAGGTCGTTCCGGCCGCTCCGAAAGCGCCAAGCGTCACGGACAATGTCCCCCAGGGCCGTTTTTCGTTCAATCGCGTCGACGATGGCTTCCTGCGTCTGGATAATCAGACCGGGCAGGTCGCCTACTGTAGTCCGCATGCCGTCGGCTGGGGATGCCAGACGGTCCCCGAAGATCACGCGGCGCTGGAGAAAGAGATCGCGCGTCTGCGGGATGAGGTCGCCAGTCTGAAGGCGCAGGTCGCGGCGCTGCACGAACCGCCGCCGCCGCGCCCGCCGGCCGACCTGACCCCGCCGCCGCCCGCAGCGCAGACGCCGCCGCCGAAGGCCGATAAGGATCAGGACACTGCGAAATTGCGCGAAGACCTTGAGCGCGCCCGCCTCGCATTCGAGAACGCCTGGCGCCGGCTCGTCGACATGATCATTAATCTGCAGAAGGACATGATGCGCAAGGGCTAGTTTTGTCCGTTCGTCCCTGCGAAAGCGGGGACCCAGGCTTTGCCGCACGGCCCTGGATTCCCGCTTGCGCGGGAATGAACGGAGTTAAGGTTGCGTCCGTGGAACAGTGATTAGCGCCTCATGTCCGGTAGTCTTTCCGCCATCACCGAAATCGCCCCGCAACTGATCGCGACCGCGACGCTGCGCCTGGACACAGGCGGCGCTGGCTTCACCGACATCACCCACCATGCGGCAAGCTTCATCGCGCAGGCCGGCGCGGGCGAGGGGACGCTGATGATCTTTCTGCGCCATACCTCGGCCTCGCTCACCATCCAGGAAAATGCCGATCCCGACGTGCAGACCGACCTCATGTCGGCGCTCGATCGGCTCGCGCCGGAGGATGTGCCATGGATTCACGACGTGGAGGGCCCCGACGACATGCCGGCGCATGTGAAGGCCATGCTCTCGGGTGTGTCGCTACACGTGCCGGTCACCGGCGGGAAATTGGCGCTCGGCGCCTGGCAGGGCATTTATCTGGTCGAACACCGGCGGGCGCCGCACAGCCGCGAGATCGTCCTGCAGTTTGTCGGCAGCCGCTGAAAATACGTGCGGGGCCAAATGGGCCCCGTACGCAACTTGTATTGTCAGGTTGGTGGTTACGCTCTTTGCGTATCGTCGTCCCAGACGCTCATTTTGCGAGTCTCAGGCATCAAGAACAGCGAGAGCACGAGGCACACCGCGGGCACAGCGATCGGGTAGATCAGCGCATAGGCGAGACTTCCCGTCGCCTGGTAAGCCGCGGTGGTGATGAACGGCACCAAGCCGCCGCCCCAGCCGTTGCCAATCATGTACGGCATGGAGACCGCCGTGTAGCGGATCCGGCCGGGGAAGAATTCGGCAAGGAAGGCGCCGATCGGCCCGTACACCATGCCGACGTAGCAGACCATGATGGCGACGATGAGGATCGCAACCGGGATGTTGAGATGGCCCGGCGCCGTGACCGCCCCGAGCCACACGTACAGCGGATAGTAAGTGACCGCCGCAAGGAAGAAGCCGCCCAAGATCACCGGCTTGCGGCCGATTTTGTCGGACAGCCAGCCGAAGAGGATGAGTGACGGGGTGCCGATGACCAGCCCGATGCCCACGATGAAGGCGCTGGTCAACGTATCCACCTTGGAAACCGTCTGGATGTAGAACAGCGCCCAGAACTGGCTCGAGTACCAGACCACGCCCTCGCCCAAGACCACGATGGTGGCGATCACCACGTATTTGAGATTGGCGGGATTGAGGAAGGCCTCGCGCCAGGGGTTCTTGCTCGTCTTACCCTTGGCCTTGATCTCTGCGTAGACCGGCGACTCCTCGAAGTTGGCCCGCATGTACATGGTGACGAACACCAGCAGGAACGAGCACAAGAACGGGATGCGCCATGCCCAGTCGTTGAACACGGTTTCGCCGAAGTAGGTGCGCGTCGCGATGATGATGATGAGCGACAGCACGATGCCGAGCGTCGGCGAGGTCTGCAGCCAGCCGGTATAGTAACCGCGCTTGTCTTCCGGCACGTGCTCGGCGACATAGGTGATGGCGCCGCCGTATGAGCCGCCGAGGCAAAGGCCCTGCAGCATGCGCAGCAAGAACAGGATGATCGCGGCGGAGAGACCGATCTGGTCGAAGGTCGGAATCAAGCCGATGGCGCCAGTGCCGAGCGCCATGCCGACGAGCGTCAAGATGAACGTATATTTGCGGCCGACCATGTCGCCCAGCCAGCCGAACACAAAGGCGCCCAACGGCCGGACCAGGAATCCGGCGGTGAACAGCGCGATCGTGCTGAGTAGGGCGGCGACGGGGTGGCTCTTTTCGAAGAATTTGACCGACAAGATCGTGGCCAAGCTCCCGAAAATATAGAAGTCATACCACTCAATGACGTTTCCCCCCGCCGCGGCGGTAATGACGCGTCGGAAGTTTGTTGGAATGCGGGCCGTGCCGCATTGCGCTCATCTTAGCTCCCCCAATTGTTTGTCGCGATTTTTCCGACTTTGCCGTGCCCAGCTGTTGGCGGCCGTGCGTCTGCCCTCGGCGGTCTTTGCTGCAGACGCGTATCGGCTTCTGGGCGGTGGGGAAGCTTAGCCCGGCGCGGGGGCAAGCGCCCTATACGACTTTTGGCCCAATACACAGTATAACGTCTTGATTATTATCAACTATTTTGCACTGCAATGTAGCGTGTCACAACGCCGATTTGTGACGGCGGCGAACACTTGCGCTGAACGATGCGAGGAGGAACATTGACGCGCGCACGCATTCGACGCAGAGGTTTCGCGGGCCGGCCGCAGAGCCCAACGAAAGTTCGATAAGTGGAGCAGCTAGAGCAATATCGGTTGGTGATCGCCGACGACCACCCGCTGTTCCGCGGCGCGTTGCGCGAGGCGGTCACCGGCCTGTTCGAACGCGGTCGATATCGCGGAAGCCGGAACCTTCAACGAGGTGGCCGAGCTGCTCGAGCGCGGCGGCGACGTCGATCTCGTCCTGCTCGACCTGACCATGCCGGGCGTGCGCGGCTTTTCCGGCCTGATGTATTTGCGCGCGCAATATCCGGGCGTGCCGGTCATCGTGGTCTCGGCCAACGACGATCCCGCGGCCATCCGCCGCTGCATGGAATTCGGCGCCTCCGGCTTCATCCCGAAGACGCTGGGCGTCGAAGCCATGCGCGGCGCGATCCAGCGCATGCTCGAGCGGCGGCGTGTGGACGCCGCCGGACGTCGATCTTACCGCCGGCTCGGACGCCGAGACCGCCGACCTTGATGGCGCGCATGGCGACGCTGACGCCGCAGCAGGTGCGCGTGCTGATGATGCTGTCGGAGGGGCTGCTCAACAAGCAGATCGCCTATCAGCTCGGCGTCTCGGAGGCGACGGTGAAGGCGCACGTCTCCGCCATTCTGCAGAAGCTCGGCGTCGAAAGCCGCACGCAGGCCGTGATCGCCGCCGCCAAGATCGAAGCCGGCCAGTGGCTCGCAAGGCGCGCGCCGGCGAGAAGCCCGCTGCAGATGCTACTCCGCCGCCGCCACCCGCAGCACGCGCCACTGCGCCAACAGCGCGCGCAGCGCCGCCGGCTTGAGCGGCTTGTGCAGCAGCTGAATGCCTTCGGCGCGCGCGCCGCTCGCGCACCGCCGGCGAGCGGTCGGCGGTGATCAGGATCGCCGGCAGGTCGCCGTAGCGCGCCCGCAGCGCCACGATCGCCTCGATGCCGTTGCCGTGGTCGAGATGGTAGTCGACCAGCAGTCCGTTCGGCACGATGCGGCCTTCCTCGATCGCCGCCAGCGCGCTGGCGAGATCCGGCGCCTTGATCACCTCGCAGCCCCAGCCGTGCAGCAGGGTTTCCATGCCGTCGAGCACCGACGGTTCGTTGTCGATGCAAAGCGCGGTGGTGCCGACGAGCTGGCTGGGATCGACGCGGACGTCGTCGCGCGCCGGCAGTTCGACCGCGACCGCGTTCGACAGCGGCACCGTGACCGCGAAACGCGAGCCGCGGCCGACCGTCGAATCGACCTCGATGTCGCAGCCGAGCACGCGCGCGATGCGCTCCACGATCGACAGACCGAGGCCCAGCCCGCGCGCGATCCGGGCGCCCTGATCGAGGCGGTGGAATTCGACGAAGATGTCGCGCTGCTGCGATTCCGGGATGCCGACGCCGGTGTCGTAGACGTCGATGCGCAGGCGGTCGCCGCGCCGCCGGCAGCCGACCAGCACGCGCCCGGCCGGCGTGTATTTGATGGCGTTGGAGACGAGGTTCTGCACCAGCCGGCGCAGCAGCCGGCGGTCGGAGCGCACCACCAGCGAACAGCGCACGAAGGTGAGATCGAGGCCCTTGGCGCCGGCCAGCGGCGCGAATTCCAGCTCGATCTGGCGCATCAGGTCGTCGATGCGGAAGCTGGTCGAGCTCGGGGCGCATCGCGCCGGTGTCGAGCCGCGAAATATCGAGCAGCGCGCCGAAAATCTCCTCCACCGCCTCGAGCGAGGCGTCGATATTGTCGACCAGCCGGCTGTTGTCGCCGCCGCCCTGGCGCTCGATCAGGCTGGTGACGTAGAGCCGCGCCGCGTTGAGCGGCTGCAGGATGTCGTGGCTCGCCGCGGCGAGGAACTTGGTCTTGGAAATATTGGCCTCGTCGGCCTCGCCCTTGGCGCGCGCCAGCGCGGCATTGAGCCGCGTGAGTTCCTCGGTGCGCTCGCGCACGCGCCGCTCCAGCGTCTCGTTGGCGCGCTCCAGCGCTTCGGCCGCCTCGACGCTCGGCGGTGATGTCGGTGAAGGTGGTGACGATGCCGCCGTCCGGCATGCGGTTGGCGCGCACCTCGATCACCGTGCCGGGCTCGGCGAAGCGCTCGAGGAAGGGCTCGCTGCCGGAAACGTAGCGCTCGATCTGCGCCTGCACGAAATCGTCGATGCGCTCGGGGGCGACGTCGCTGCGCCGGCCGTTGAAGCGCAGGATATCGGCGAGCCCGCTGCCGACGCGGATCAGGCTCGGCGGCAGATCGAGGATTTCGCCGAACTGCCGGTTCCAGCAGATCAGCTGCAGGTCCTTGTCGAACACCGCGATGCCCTGGCGCACGTGATCGAGCGCGGTCTGCAGGATTTCGCGGTTGTACTGGATCGCGGCGTTGGCGTCGTCGAGCAGCTTCAAGGCCGCCTTGGTCGAGACCGTGCGCTTGCGCAACAGCAGCGACAGCACCAGCCGCGAGGAGGCGGCGCCGATCGCGGAGGCGAGAATGTGCTCGGCATAGCGCACCAGCCGGAAATCGGCCTCGTCCTTGGGTTCGAGGCTGATGCGGTGCGTGCCGGCGAAGCTCTCGAACGCGGTGCGGGTGCGCTCCTCGCCGAGATAGCGCGCGACCGTGGTGGTGAGTTCCTCCACCGTCACCGACGAGCGCCAGAGCCGGAAAGCTCGGCGCGATCGGCGCCAGATCCGACGGCACGAAGACGTTGGCCTGCAGCCGCTCGATCGGCGACGGCTCGTGGCGCAGCGAGAAGCCGACATAGCACGCCAGATTGACGGCGAGGCTCCAGAGCACGCCATGCACCAGCGGCGGCAGGTCGAGCCCGAACAGATGTCTGCGGCCGCAGCGCCACGATGTGCCAGGGGCCGTCGGTCAGGATGTGCTGGCCGACGATGCCGATGTCGGCGAAGCTCGGCAGCAGCAGCGTATAGGCCCAGACCAGGATGCCGGCGGTCATGCCGGCGATGGCGCCGCCGGCGGTGGCGCGCCGCCAGAACAGGCCGCCGAAAAACGCCGGCGCCAGCTGCGCGATCGCGGCGAACGACAGCAGGCCGATGGAGGCGAGCTGCGCGTCGCCGGCGGTGCGGTAATACATGTAGGCGAGCAGCAGGATGGCGAAGATCGCGATCCGCCGCACCGTGAGCAGCAGCGAGCCGACATTGCCGCGGCCGCGAGATCAGCGCCTCGCGCCGCTGCAGCACCAGCGGCATGACGATGTCGTTCGACACCATGATCGACAGCGCGACCGATTCCACGATCACCATGGCGGTCGCCGCCGACAGTCCGCCGACGAAGGCGGCGATGGTGAGCACGTTCGAGCCGGCGTGCAGCGGCAGCGCCAGCACGAACATGTCGCTGTCGATGTGGCCGGCCGGGAACGTCAGCAGGCCGGCGAGCGCGATCGGCACCACGAACAGGTTGATCAGCACCAGATAGAGCGGAAACAGCCAGGCCGCGCGCTTGATCTCGTTCTCGTTGTTGTTCTCGACCACCGCCACGTGGAACTGCCGCGGCAGCAGAATGATCGCCACGAACGACAGCAGCGTGCTGGCGAGCAGCGTGTCGAACGGCGGCTGCCGCGCGAACAGGCCGGCCGTCTGCGGACTTTGCACGCGCCGCCGCGAACAGCGCGCCCGGGCCGCCGAACATCCAGAAGGTGACGAAGATGCCGACCGCCAGGAAGGCGAACAGCTTGACGATCGATTCGGTCGCGATCGCCAGCATCAGGCCGTCCTGATGCTCGGTGGCGTCGATGTGGCGGGTGCCGAACAGCACCGCGAAGGTCGCCATCGACAGCGCGACGAACAGCGCGATGTCGCCGAGCAGCGGACGGGTGACGCCGGGGCCCGGCGCGATCTGGGCCAAGATGGTTTCGAGCGAGAACGACACCGCCTTGAGCTGCAGCGCGATGTAGGGAATCGTGCCGACGATGGCGATCAGCGCGACGGTGGCCGCGACCGCCTGGCTCTTGCCGTAGCGCGCGGCGATGAAGTCGGCGATCGAGGTGATGTTCTGCGCCTTGGCCAGCCGCACGATGCGCACCAGGAGCGGCGAGAACAGGCCGATCATCAGCACCGGGCCGATATAGATGGTGAGGAACTCGTAGCCGGTGCGCGAGGCCGAGCCGACCGAGCCGAAGAAGGTCCACGACGTGCAGTAGATCGCCAGCGACAGCGGATAGATCAGCAGCCGCGCGCGGCCGCTGCGGCCGAGGCCGCGGGTGCGGTCCCCGTAGCTCGCCACCAGGAACAGCAGGCCGATATAGGCAAGCGCCACCGCGATGACGACCCAGCCTTGCAGCATGCATGCTCCCGATCGGGGCTAACCCCGGGTTTCGCTTGTGATTTTAACCTGCTTGGGCCTCGGATAACAGGCGTCGGTGCCGTTCCCATACAGCCGCGGTTAACTCCGGTGGGCGTCCGGGGATGTCGCTTCACGTCGCTCAATGGCACATGTCTGCCGCGATTTGACGCAAACGAGGCTGCGCGGCATTGATCGCATTTAAGGGGCCCGTGTCGCATGGGTTCCGCGAAAGCCACCAGCCCTTGTCCCCGCAGCCCTCGACTGACCGCCTCGCCATCGCCCGCAACCTTGCGGAAACGCTGGTCTTTGCCGCCATCGGCGGGCTTACGCTCGGCCTGCTGCGGGTGCCGGCCGGCTTTCTGTCGGGCTCGATCCTGTTGGTGGCCGCTGCTTCGCTGGCCGGCCGGCCCATGCTGATGCCGGCGCTGCCGATGCGGGTTCTGCTGGTGCTGATCGGCATTTCGCTCGGCGCCGTGGTCACGCCGGCGACGCTGAACGGCATGGCGGCCTATCCGTTGAGCATCGCCGTGCTGCTGGCGGCCATGATCTGCATCAGCCTCAGCGGGGCCGCCTATCTGCGCGCGGTGCACGGCTGGGACAAGATGACCGCCTACCTCGCGGCGGCGCCGGGCGGCCTGTCGCAGGTGATGGGGCTCGCTGCCGAACTCGACGCCGATATCCGCGCCGTCGCCATTGTGCAGACCGTGCGTGTGGTCATTATAGCGGTCGGCTTGCCGGCCGGGCTGTCGCTGCTTGGTCTGGTGGGCCACGGCGCCCGCGGTGTCGGCGGCGTGTTCAATCCCGCGCAGCTCGGCGAATTGGCCTTCCTGATCGCCGCCTCGACCATCGCCGCGCTCATCGCCTTTCGCATCCGGTTTCCCGGCGGCCTCTTGTTCGGCGCCATGCTCACCTCGGCGGCGCTGCACGGCAGCGGCACCGTCCACGTGGTGATGCCGTGGTGGGTGACCAACACGGTAATGATCGCGTTCGGCGCGGTCACCGGCTCGCGCTTTGCTGGCACGCCGTTGCGCCTGCTGGCGCATTTCATCGGCGCCGCCTTCGGCTCGTTCGCCGTGGCGGTGACGGTTACCGCGGTGTTCGCGGCCGGACTGGTCGGCATCCTGGGATTGCCGACCGGCGAGGTGATGATCGCCTATGCGCCCGGCGCGGTCGACGCCATGATGCTGCTCGCGCTGGCGCTAAATCTCGATCCGGTCTATGTCGGCGCGCACCACCTCGTGCGTATCTTCTTCGTGTCGCTGGCCATGCCGCTGCTGGCGCGCCGCGCCGGACGCACGCTCAAGGCAGTGGCCGCGCTGAAACCGCCGTTCGAGGAGTGACCTTATTCGTCATTCCGGGTCCGGCACTTCGTGCCGTCCCGGAATGACAAGGTTTGGCTATTCCGCCGCCAGCGCCCGGTTGCGGGTCGGCAGCTTGAGCCGATCCCACACGTCGACCAGCGCTTCGGCCAGCGCATCGATCAGCGCGTCGTCGTGATAGGGCGACGGCGTGATGCGCAGCCGTTCTTCGCCGCGCGGCACGGTCGGATAGTTGATCGGCTGGATGTAGATGCCGTACTCGTTGAGCAGCAGGTCGCCGGCCGCCTTGCACTTCTCGGCGTCGCCGACCAGCACCGGCACGATATGCGTCGTCGACGGCATCACCGGCAGGCCGGCGGCATTGAGCACCGCCTTCACGCGCGCGGCGCGATCCTGGTGGCGCTCGCGTTCCCATTGCGATGTCTTCAGATGGCGGATGGCGGTGGTCGCCGCGGCGCAGATCGCCGGCGGCAACGCGGTGGTGAAGATGAAGCCGGGCGCATAGGAGCGCACCGCGTCGATCAGCTCTTCGCTGCCCGCGATATAGCCGCCGAGGCAGCCGAACGCCTTGGCGAGCGTGCCCTCGATCACGTCGAGGCGATGCATGGCGTTGTCGCGGTCGCCGATGCCGCCGCCGCGCGGACCGTACATGCCGACCGCATGCACCTCGTCGACATAGGTCATGGCGCCGTAGCGCTTGGCGAGATCGCAAATCCCGTGCATCGGCGCCACGTCGCCGTCCATGGAATAGAGGCTCTCGAAGATGACCATTTTCGGCCGCGCCGGATCGGCGGCCTTCAGCAGCTCTTCCAGATGGCCGAGATCGTTATGCCGCCAGACCTGCTTCTCGCAGCCGGACTGGCGCACGCCCTCGATCATGGAATTGTGGTTGAGCGCGTCGGACAGGATCAGGCAATTGGGCAACAGCTTGGCGATGGTCGGAATGCCGGTCTGATTCGAGACATAGCCCGAGGTGAACACCAGCGCGGCCGGTTTGCCGTGCAGATCGGCGAGTTCGCGCTCCAGCTCGATCAACGGGTGGTTGGTGCCGGCGATATTGCGGGTGCCGCCGGCGCCGGTGCCCATACGGGCGGCGGTCTCGACCATGGCGCCTACCACCTTCGGATGCTGGGCCATGCCGAGATAGTCGTTGGAGCACCAGATCACCACGTCGCGCCTGCCTTCCGGCGAATGCCAATAGGCATGCGGAAAGCGGCCGGCGATGCGTTCAAGGTCGGCAAAAACCCGGTAACGGCGTTCGTCCCGCAATTGATCCAGGGCGGACGCAAAAAATACGCTGTAATCCATGTGACTGTTCTACTTTCCCCGCCCCAGATGGCCCCATTTTTAGAAGAATTTCAGGGCCCTTGTCGAGGCGAGATTCGTCGAATTCCAAAATGTCGCATTGACCGAAATCAATAAATTCTACCGCGCGATACCGCCAGCCAAAGATCTGTTGAATAATCTAGCCCCCGGTCTGAGTTCCCGGTACGGGAGTAAGTGGGGCGGCAGCATGGTGGTGGGCAGCGGCGGCGCTGATCGCCATGGCTAGGCAAGGACCTTTCGGCAAAGGGAAATCGTCGACCTCATGACAGTAGCGGGTGAACAGGCAACATCCGCGGGCGGCGGCTGGCGCAAGCTGGCGGTGCTCGCGCTTGCCCTCGCCGCGATCGGTCTGCCAGTCAATAATCTCGTGAGCTATGTCCCGCTGCTGATCGCTGCCGTAGTTATTTTCAACGGCGAGGTGAGCGCGCGGGGGCGCTCCTGGGTCGGCGCGCTGGCGGTCATCGCCGCCGTCATCGCCGCCCAGGTGCTATTCGCGCCGCCGCGCATTGAGGAGGGGCACACGACTGCAAAAAGGAACTGAATAAACAGCGCATCAAGAGGTGACGACACAGCACAATGAAAAACTCGAACCTGCTTATTTTCACGACTTGCTACAACGAGCATGACAATATCGGCCCCCTCATCGATCAGATCGCTGAAAAGTCGCCTCTCGCCGATATTCTCGTTGTTGACGACAATTCGCCGGACCGTACATGGGAGGTTATCTTAGGTAAAGCCAAGGTCTACAAACAGCTGACGGCGATTCAGCGGCCACGTAAATTGGGCATCGGCAGCGCTCACAAATATGCAATTTTCTATGCGCTCCGGGAAGGTTACGAAACACTGATCACGATGGACGCCGACTTTTCGCATGATCCTAAGTACCTACCGGAATTGCTCGCGGCCCATGCTGAGAATCGTTTTGTTATAGGATCGAGGTACTGTGAAGGTGGGGCGTGTGACTACAAGGGATATCGGAATATCGTTAGTCGGCTGGGAAACATCGCCGCGCGGATAGCGCTGCACGTAAGGCTCAAAGAGCTCACGACATTTTATCGCGTCTTTGACGTGAAAACGTTACGCCATTTGCCGCTGCGCTACATCAATGCCGACGGTTACAGCTATGGGGTTCAGATTATATATTTCTTGAGAAAGGCCGGCGTTGAGTTGCGGGAAGTGCCCATCCATTTCATCGATCGTACCCGTGGCAGGTCGAAGATCCCGCGAATTCAGATTCTTCTCAGCGCTTTTGATCTTTTGAAGCTTGCCACCAATCGACTCAATTTTGCCCGCGATCTAACGCCGGATATGTTCGTCAACGATGCTTGCACGAACTGTGGTGACCGCGTACTCGCGATGAATTGTGACCATCTTTCGAGTTACAAGAGCTATACATGTCTTCGTTGCAATACCGAGCAGGTGCCGGCCGGCGCCAAGTCGGCGAAATAGCGTTATTCGAGGCGTCGGCTGCGCAACAGCCGCCCGTGCGAACGCTCGGCAGGTGCATGGCGGTCGCTCACGGCGACGCGAAGGGCAGAGACAAAAATGCTGTTGTGGCGCACGCCTGGCTTGCGTCCGGCCTCGCACGGCTGCAAAAGAGTGCCGCATGAGCAAAAAACCCACCGGCATTGCCAACGGCCTGACCAACTACGGCGACCGCGATTTCTCGCTTTATCTGCGGCGCTCGTTCGCCCGCTCGATGGGCTATTCCCTCGCCATGCTGGAAAAGCCGGTGGTCGGCATCGCCTATACGCCGTCCGGCTTCAACAATTGCCACCGGCATTTCCCCGAACTGCTCGAAGCGGTCAAACGCGGCGTACTCGCTGCCGGTGCGCTGCCGATCGAATTCCCGACCATCTCGCTCGGCGAGGTGTTCCTCAATCCGACAAGTCTTAAATTCCGCAACCTGATGTCGATGGACACCGAGGAAATGGTGCGCGCGCAGCCCATGGATTCGGTGGTGCTGATGGGCGGCTGCGACAAGACCTTGCCGGCCCAGCTCATGGGCGCGGTCTCAGCCAACAGGCCATCGGTCATGCTGATCGGCGGGCCGATGATGACCGGGCGGCATCACGGCGAACGGCTCGGCGCCTGCACCGACTGCCGCCGCTTCTGGGCGCAATACCGCGCCGGCAAGATCGACGAAAAGGAAATCAACGAAATCGAAGGCAAGCTCGCCACCACCGCCGGCACCTGCGCGGTGATGGGCACAGCCTCGACCATGGCCTGTCTGGTCGAGGCGCTCGGCATGGCGCTGCCCGGCACTGCCGCGATCCCCGCCGTGCATGCCGACCGCCTGCGTGCGGCGGAAGCGACAGGTGTCGCCGCGGTGCGGCTGATCGGCTCGCAACTCACGCCCGACAAAATCATCAATCAGAAGTCTGTGGAGAACGCGCTGCGCGTCCTGCTCGCCATCGGCGGTTCGACCAACGCGATCATTCACCTCACCGCCATAGCCGGCCGCGCCGGCATTCCGGTGTCGCTGCGACGGCTGAATGAATTATCCGACACCACGCCGGTGCTGGTGAACCTCAAGCCGGTCGGCAATGGCTACATGGAAGACCTGTTCGCCGCCGGCGGCATGGGCGCACTGATGCGCGAGATCAAGGACCTGCTGCACCTCGACGTCATGACGGTGACCGGCGAAACTTTAGGAGAACGTCTCGCCGGCGATGCCGGCAGCTTCGTCGACCGCACCATCATCGCCGAGCGCAAGTCGCCGCTGGAGCCGCAAGGCGGGCTGGTCGCGCTGTTCGGCAACCTCAGTCCCCAGGGCGCGATCCTCAAGCGCTCGGCGGCCGACTCGAATCTGTTCGAGCGCGAGGGCAGGGCGGTAGTGTTCACCTCGCTTGAGGATCTCGCCGCGCGCATCGACGATCCTGCGCTCGACGTCACCGCCGACGATTTCATGGTGCTGCGGAATGCCGGTCCTCATTCGGTTTCGGCCATGCCGGAGGCCGGCTATCTGCCGATCCCCAAGAAGCTCGCCACCAAGGGCGTCAAGGACATGGTACGAATCTCCGATGCGCGCATGAGCGGAACCGCCTTCGGCACCATCGTGCTGCATGTCACGCCGGATGCCGCCTCCGGCGGCCTGCTTGGCCTGATCAAGAACGGCGACCGCATCCGCCTGTCGGTGAAAAACCGCAGCATCGACCTCCTGGTCGACGAGGCGGAACTCAAGCGCCGCGCCGCCGCGGCGAAGCCCGCGCGCGAGGAACCGCAACGCGGTTACGCCAAGCTTTATGCCCAGGAAATCCTCGGCGCCGATCAAGGCTGCGATTTCGCCTTCCTCAAGCCGCGCTGACCGCGGCCGTCGTGCGATTTACGCACAAAATTTCTCCACCTCGTTCATATCTTCGTATGACTAATTACCAATTAACGATTGTGGCATACGGAAATTAACGCGGGTTCAAAGTTGATCCCGCTAAGCCATTGGGAATCGCGGGTTGTTTGGGCTGTGCGGTCCGCTGACCGAATGTGGGTTCATGGCGACGGCAAATTGGTCGTTGAGCAGGTACTGGACGAGGTATCGCCACTGGCGGCTGTTCGCCTTCGCCGGCGTGCTCGGCTTTGCCGTCACGCTGGTCGTCGTGGAAATCATTTCCATTCGTGCGGTGTCGCTGACGCCGCTGTCGATCGCCTTAACGGCCGTATCCGGCTCGCTGCTTGGCATCTGCCTGGTCGGATCGCTGTCGGCATGGGGCACCAGGCGCAAGCTCGGCAGCCAGAACGTGCAGCTCGACGCCGCGCTCAACAATATGATTCAGGGTCTGTGTATGTTCGATGCGCAGAACCGGCTGCTGGTCTGGAACGAGCGATACCGGGCCATGTACAATATCGACCCCACGCACATCTGGCGCGGCTGCACCATTCGCGATTTGCTCGACGCGCGCATCGCCGCCGGAACCTTCCCGCTTGATCCTGCCCGTTACGACGCCGATCTGCGCGCCGCCGTCACGCGCGGCAATACCTTTGTCGTCAACGTCGAATTGAACGACGGCCGCATTATCGACGTCGTCAATCAACCGACCAAAGACGGCGGCTGGGTCGCGATGCATGAAGACATCACGGAACGCAGGAAGGCCGAGCGCGAACTCGAGCATACCCGCACGTTCCTCAATACCATCATCGAGAATGTTCCCTCGCCGATTATCGTGAAAGGCGCGCAGGATCTCCGCTATATGCTGATCAATCGCGCGGCCGAGCAATACCTCGGCGTTGACCGGCACATGATGCTCGGCAAGCGGGCGATCGACGTCATGCCGAAAGTCACCGCCGACCGGATCGAAGAGCAAGACCGCAAACTGATCGATGCGGGAACGATCATCGTCCGCGACGAGCACACGGTGGTGACGCCCGGCAACGGCACCCGCATCGTCACAACGACGCGGCTGCCGGTGAACGACGCGGCCGGCAAACCGCAATATCTCATCAGCGTCATCCGCGACCTGACCGAGCGCCGGCGCCACGAGCAGCAGATCGCGCACATGGCGCACCACGATCCGCTCACCGATCTGCCGAACCGGACGGCGTTCAACGAATGCATCGCCGCCACGCTCGACCTCGCCAAGGGCTCGGGCGAAAGCTTCGCTTTGCTCAGCATCGACCTCGACCGCTTCAAGACGGTCAACGACGTGTTCGGGCACGCGACCGGCGACACATTGCTGCGCGAAATCGCGAGTCGCATGGAGCAGGCCTGTCAGGGCGCGTTCCTCGCCCGCGTTGGCGGCGACGAATTCCATGTCGTTACGCCGACCGGCCCGCAGCCGGCGACCGCCGAGGCGTTGGCCGAGAAATTATGCGCGGCGCTCGACACCGATATTGATATCGATGGCATTCCGCTGCGCGTGCGGTTGACTGTCGGCATCGCCGTATACCCGCAGGACGGCGTCGACGTGGTGACGCTCATCGCCAACGCGGATGCCGCGTTGTTTCGCGCGAAATCGGAAGCGCGCGGCTCGATTCGTTTCTTCGAAATGTCGATGGATAAGCAACTGCGCGATAAGCGCGCGCTGCAACAGGACCTGCGCACCGCCATCGTGCGTGACGAGATCGAGCTGCACTACCAGCCGCAGGCGCATATCGGCGGCGAGATCACCGGCTTCGAGGCGCTGGTGCGTTGGCACCACCCGCGCCAGGGCCTGGTTTCGCCGAGCACCTTCATTCCGCTCGCCGAGGAGAGCGGAATCATCGTGGAGCTCGGCGAGTGGATTCTGCGCGCGGCCTGCCGCGAGGCGGCGTCCTGGCCGCGGCCGCTGAGTATCGCCATCAACCTGTCGCCGGTGCAATTCCGCTACGGCGACCTGCCGAAGCTGGTGCACGAGATTTTGCTGGAGACCGGTCTCGCGCCGTCGCGGCTCGAGCTCGAGATCACCGAAGGCGTGCTGATCGGCGACTTCAATCGCGCGGTCTCTATCCTGCGCCGGCTCAAGGCGTTCGGTGTGCGCATCGCCATGGACGACTTCGGCACCGGCTATTCGTCGCTGTCCTATTTGCAGTCGTTCCCATTCGACAAGATCAAGATCGATCAGTCGTTCATCGCCAATCTCGGCCACAGCCAGCAGGCGGCCACCATCGTGCGCGCGGTGATCGCGCTCGGCCGCGGGCTCAATATGCCGGTGGTGGCGGAAGGCGTGGAAACCGAGGAACAGGTCAAATTCCTCGCCGCCGAGTTGTGCAACGAGATCCAGGGCTATCTGGTCGGCCGGCCGAAGCCGATCGCCGAATACGCAGAATTGGTCGGGCGCAAGCGAGCGCCGCGTCATCGGCTGAAGGCTACCGGCTAGACGTCTTTATCTTGACCGCCTATTGGCCGAAAATCTCGCGCAAGGTTTCGTTCTTGTCTTTGCGCCGCCAGGTGATCTCGCCGATCCGCCACCCGTTCTTGAGCTTGACCAGGTCAAGCACGACCGTCTTCGGGGTGCCGACATTGGTGAATTTGACCGTGGCGCGCGCCTTGCCGGGCATGGTCTCCTCAACCGCGATGTCGAAGGCAGCGATTTCCCAATCCTGCGCATCGATGAACGGGTCGCCGTCGAGCGCGCCGACTTCGCCGCGCTTGGCCGCCTCGTCCTGGTCCTTGATCATCAAGGCCGCAAGCGATGGCTCGAAGTAGTGGCGGATCGTGCGCGCATTGTCGAGAATAATGCCCTTCGTGTTCTTGCCCTTGTAGGTCGCATAGATCGCCGCCACGAAATTCCGCGCCGATGTATCTGCGGCCGAAGCCGGGGCCGTGAGAGCGGCGCTGGCAACGCCGAGGAGGAGATGTCGTCGGCTGAGCATGGCGTGGCCTCGGATGGTTCCGCCAGGGAGAATTGCCCGCCTCACCCCGCTTTGGCAAGGCGTGCCTTGCCCTTACAGCAACGGCGGTCCGGCTTTCGAAAGGGCACGATCTCGCGGGGTTACCGCGGGATTAGTGCTGCCGGAGTGCGCATCATCTCTGACGACGACCCAAATCAAAGGGCCGGCGCAACAGCCGGTTCGGCGACAATGAATTGCGCCCGCGCAAGGTTTGCGAAGCGGCCACCGGCTGCCACGAGTTCGTCAAACGTGCCGGTCTCGACGATCCTGCCCGCGTCGAAAACGAGGATACGAGACGCCTTGCGGACCGTCGATAGTCGGTGCGCAATGACAAAGGTCGTCCGATGCTTCATCACCTCGTCGAGCGCACGCATCACCTTGGCCTCGGTGTCGGCGTCAAGCGCGCTGGTCGCCTCGTCGAGGATGAGGATCGGCGGATCTTTTAGCAGCGCACGCGCGATCGACAACCGCTGGCGCTCGCCGCCGGACAGCGAACGACCTCGTTCGCCGACGCGGTCGGAAAATCCCTGAAACTTGCGGTCGATGAATTCCAGCGCCTGCGCGCGCCTGGCCGCTTCGCGCATCTCCGCTTCGGTTGCGTCGGCTTTGCCGACGCGCAGGTTGTCGGCGATCGAGCGGTTGAACAAAAGCGCTTCCTGGAACACCACGCCGATATTTCGCCGCAGCGCGGACAGTTTGTATTGGCGGATGTCGGTGCCGTCGATCTCGATCGATCCCGACTGCGGATCGAAAGCGCGGTGAAGAAGCGCGATGGCCGTCGATTTGCCGGCGCCGGTTGCGCCGACGAGCGCGATCGTCTCGCCGGGCAGCACCTTGAAGTTCAGGTTCGCCGCAGCCATTCGCTCGCCGTCATAGGAGAAAGAGACATCCTTGAACTCGACGAGCCCCGTGAGGCGGCCGGGATCGATCGCATCGGCCCGGTCGCGAATGGCCGGAACCGTGTCGCGCACCTGAAAGAATTCGGTCAGCCGCGGCGCTTCCGACACCACCCGGTTGATGAAATTCACGGTCTGCTCCAGCCGGGCGATAATCAGGCCGGCGAAATTCATGAAAGTGACCATCTCGCCGATCGTGGCTTGGCCGTTGATGTTGAGCAGCGTCCCGACGATGATGATTGCGAGCACGGTCAATGTGGTCGAGGTCCGCGTCAATACGACGGCCAGCGCCCACCACGACAGAACCGGCATCTGCGCCGCGAGCAGCCGCGTCACGATTTGACGCAATTCCGTGACTTCCGTTTCGAGTCGGGAAAAGCTCTGCACCAGCGCGATGTTGCCCAATGTATCGGACGCGCGCTCGGCAAGGTCGGAGTAGTGGCGTTCGACCTGGTTTTGCAAGGTGTGGGTCTTACGCACGATCAGTGTCGTGAGACCTGCGAAAACGATGCACAGCAGGATCAACAACGAGGCGAGCCGCCAATTGACGAAAAGCGAGATCGGCAGCAGCACAAGCAGCGAGACGAATGACGAGAAGTGGTCGCGGAAGAACCCGACCCACAGTCCCCACAATGCGTCGGTTCCCTGCAACATGACTTTCATCAACCGGCCGGAATGGGTGTTGCCGTGATAGGTCAGCGGAAGCTGCAAGACGTGCTCGAAATAGTCGGTCAGGACGACGTGGCGGCGGCGATGCGCCAGGCGATCGGCATAAAGAGCAATCAGCGTGCCGCAGGCGATGGTGAAAAGCCCGAAGCCGGCCCAGGCGATGAGCAGCATGCCGAGTTGCGACCACGACGGCGGCTCGCCGCGGCTTTGCGCGCCGGTCAGCGTGTCGATGATGCGGCCGAGCAGCACCGGCTCGGCAAATTGCGCGGAGGCAAGCGCCACATTCGCCAACGCCAGCGCCCACGCCAGCCGGCTCTCGGAGCCGAGCAGGGCGAGCACGCGGCCGTAAAGGCGAAGAAGATTCATGTTGCACCCAACCAATCTCCGAGCCGTTGCAGCCAGCTCCGGCGAGGCGGCGGCGCGGCCTCCGGCTTGAGCCTGAGCCGGTCGCCGTTTACGCCATGCACGAGTTGGAGCGTTCTTGTGTGGTAGGCGGCGAGGTCCGGGCGATGGCCGATGCTCAGCACGGTCGTATTCTTCAACTCGTCGTTAAACAGGCTCATGACGCGACTCTGGCTGTCTTCGTCGAGGGCCGCTGTCGCTTCGTCAAGAAAGACCCAGCCCGGTTTGTGCAGAAGCACCCGCGCAAAGGCGAGGCGCTCTTGCTCGCCGAGCGAGAGTTCCTTGTCCCAGCGGTCCACCTGGTCGAGCTTGCCGATGAGATCGCCAAGACCGCACCGTTCGAGTGCCTGTCGCACTTCCGCATCGGAGAAGGCGCCGGGCGCGCCCGGATAGGTCAAGGCGTTACGCAATGTGCCGAGCGGCAAATACGGGCGCTGCGGCAGGAACGCCATGCTCTCAGGCTTGGGAGTGAGGATCGTCCCCGAACCCCACGGCCAGAGGCCCGCCACGGCGCGAAACAGCGTAGATTTGCCGCCACCGGTCTCGCCGACGATCAAAACACGTTCGCCCGGCATAACGCTGACGCTCGCGTCCTCGATGACGATGTGTCCGTCCGGCAGCAGGATACGCACGCCTTCGAAAGCGAGATGCCCGTTCGGATGCAGCGCGTGTTTGATTTCTTCGGCGCCTTCCTCGATCGCGGGCAGTTCGTCGAGCGCTTCGCGGAATCGCGCGACCCGATGGATCGCCGCGCGCCAGTCGGCAAGGCGCGAGAAGTTGTCGACAAACCATCGCATCGCCCCCTGCACCTGGGCGAAGGCGCCAGCCACCATGATCAAGCCGCCGAGGGTCAAGTCACCGCCGAAATAGGCCGGCGCGGCGACGAGAATCGGAACGACGAGCGACAGCCATCCGGTGCCCGACGTGATCCAGGTAAGTTGGGCAAGTGAGGTGGATATTCGCCGCATAACGTCCACGACAGCCGCGAGCGCGGCTTCGAGATGCCGGTGTTCGTCCTTTTCGCCGCCATGCAGCGCGATGCTCTCGCCGGATTCGTCGACCCGAACGAGGGCGAAGCGGAACTCCGCCTCGCGCGCATAGCGTTCGCCATTCAGGCCAATCAGCGGCCGCCCCACGAGCCAGGTCAGGCCGGAGCCGATCAGGGCATAGGCGAGGGCACACCAGACCATGTAACCCGGAATGGCGATGTCATAGCCCGCCACCCGGAAGATGACCTGCGCCGACAAGACCCAGAGCACCCCGACGAAGGCGACGATCTGGAGCAGAGAATAGACAGCACCGCAGCCGAGGTCGGCGGTGTAATCGCCGAGCAGGCGGGTGTCCTCCTGAATTCGCTGGTCTGGATTGCGGCCATATCGGCCGGCGAAGCTCAGCTGATAGACACGCATCGGCTTGAGCCATTCGACCAGGAGATGACGGGCGAGCCACTCGCGTAATCGAAACTTCAGGCGTTCCTGGAGAAAGGTTTGCGCGACCGTGAGCGTCAACAGAACGGCAATGATGATGACGAACGTCCAAATAAAATGGACGAAGGCCGACAGGTCCTTGCGGCCCACGGCGTCGAAAAACTGGCCGTTCCACTCATTGAGCCGCACCTGTGCCAGCATGTTGGCGATGGTGACGGCGATCGACGTCACGAAGATCGCCAGCACCAGCTTCCCGCCTTCGGCACGCCGCAGCACGCGCGCGAACAATCCCAGATCGCCGGCAAGATCGAAATCCAGCATCTGGGCGGCCGCGATTTCGTCTGCCAACGCGGCTTTGGCGGCTGCGATCGGTATGGTGGGCGGCGCGGCCTGCAACACCGCCGGCTTTCCCTCCGCCGGAGGGTGAGCGGCGACAATCGGAAGGGTTGAAGCAAGGTCCGTTTTCATTCGCCGTTTGCAGGGCTGTCGGCCGCCGCCTCGCGTTTCCAGCGGCCCTCGAGATTTGCCCGGCCGCTTGCCTGACGGAGTTGTTGGAAAGTCTAAACGGCGGACGCCGGGCCCTGTTGATCTAGGACAAACGGCGATTGCGGGCCGGCGGGGGGCGGCCTGTTATGGATTATGGATAATGAGAAGCTGGTGCTGCCGGAGTGGATTGAACACTCGACCTCCCCCTTACCAAGGGGGTGCTCTACCACTGAGCTACGGCAGCGCGTGAGCCGAGCGAATATCCGATCATGCCGGTGATGTCGAGCGTCCCGCTTGCCGGCGCTGAGCCGGCCTTTTATCCCTGTGCGGATGACAGGCGGAAGCGGCAAATCCGGCGATTTGAGGCGTGCCGAGCGCCTGAAGGCGGCGCTGCGCGACAATCTCAAGCGCCGCAAGGCGCAAATGAAGGCCCGTTCGCAAGCTGCAGGCAAGGCGGGGGAGCACGATTCCGCCGGAATCATCCCCAAAATTGCCCCGCACGGGCCGAAAGGCTAGTAACCCTGCGGGCGGCCAAGCCTTGCAGGCGGGCCGTTGTGGTTCTTAGGTATTGCGTGGCCACAGGGGCCGTCAGCGGGGCATCATGGATCGGATTCGGATTGTCGGCGGTCAGCGTCTCAACGGCACGATCCCGATTTCGGGCGCCAAGAACGCCACTCTGCCGCTGATGATCGCCAGCCTGCTGACCGAGGACACCCTGATCCTCGACAACGCGCCGCGGCTGGCCGACGTCGAGCTGTTGCAGCGCATTCTCGGCAATCACGGCGTCGACGTCATGATCGCCGGCAAGCGGCCGGGCGACGATCCCAATTCCGGCCGAACCTTGCACATCTCGGCCAAGAACATCATCGACACCACTGCGCCCTATGAGCTTGTCTCCAAGATGCGGGCGAGCTTCTGGGTGGTGGCGCCGCTGCTGGCGCGCATGGGCGAGGCGAAGGTGTCGATGCCGGGCGGCTGCGCCATCGGCACGCGGCCGGTCGATCTCTTGATCATGGCGTTGGAGCAACTCGGCGCCGAGATCGAGATCGAAGGCGGCTACGTGGTGGCGCACGCGCGCAAAGGTCTGCGCGGCGCCGAGATTGAGTTCCCCAAGGTGACGGTCGGCGGCACCCACACCGCGATGATGGCGGCGGCGCTTGCCCACGGCACGACGGTGATCGAGAACGCCGCGCGCGAGCCGGAGATCGGCGACGTCGCCGACTGCCTGAATAAGATGGGCGCGAAGATTTCCGGCGCCGGCACTGCGCGCATTGTGGTCGAGGGCGTTCCCCGGCTGCACGGCGCGCGCCATTCGGTGCTGCCCGACCGCATCGAGACCGGCACCTATGCCATGGCGGTGGCGATGACCGGCGGCGACGTGCTGTTGCAGAACGCGCGGCCGGAACTGCTGCAGGCCGCGCTCGACGTGCTGGCGCAAACCGGCGCCACCATCACGCCGACCAACGAGGGCATCCGCGTTTCCCGCAACGGCGCGGATCTCGCGCCGGTCACGGTGTCGACCGCGCCGTTCCCCGGCTTCCCGACCGACCTGCAGGCGCAACTGATGGCGCTGATGACGCGCGCCTACGGCACCTCGCGCATCACCGAGACCATTTTCGAGAACCGCTTCATGCACGTGCAGGAGCTGGTGCGGCTCGGCGCCCACATCCATCTCGACGGCGAGACCGCCACCATCGAGGGCGTCAAGCATCTGACCGGCGCGCCGGTGATGGCGACCGACCTGCGCGCCTCGGTGTCGCTGGTGATCGCCGCGCTCGCCGCCGAGGGCGAGACCATGGTCAACCGCGTCTATCACCTCGACCGCGGCTTCGAGCGGGTCGAGGACAAGCTCGCCCGCTGCGGCGCGGCGATCGAGCGCATCAGCGCTTAGCGATCTTAATCGAAAGCATAATACTCTATCTGCCCGGTCGCTTCGCGAAAGAAGGCGGAAAGACGGAAAGTCAAGTAGATGCGGACATATTATCACCTCCGCTTATGCCCATCGCGTCCATAGGCGCGTTGCTAATTCACACGTGTAAACGTCTCATGCATTGACCCATCTCAATGCGCACAATGATTTGTGCCCTCTTCATCGCTACTCCTGAAAACAGTAGGCGGGAGGCCAGCGATGAAATTCACGGTCGACTTAGCGACAGTGGCCGCCAGACGAGCAACGCTAATCGCGTTGGCGGCGAGCATATTTAGTTTCGCGAACTTTTCGGCTCAGGCTGCCGACGAGTTCTACACCTTTAAATCCGTACTCTCTTCCGCAAATGCCAACTGGTGCATCGAAGTCCCCGGAGGCGAGTATCAAGCCGGCAAGCATGTGGCGATTTCCGCCTGCAGTGGAAAGCCCAGTCAGATTTTTGGTTTCGAAGGTGGTGGGAGCCTGACCGCTGGCGGACTGTGCCTCGACGGGCTTGCCGGGGCCGCTAACCGATCGCCGAGCGCGGGCGATCCGGTCGGCCTCATCGAATGCGACGGCAGCGATCACCAGGTTTGGGAATTGCGGCCGTTCACCAACCGGTCTGACGTGTTCGCGATCGCCAATTCGGATGAGCTTTGCGTCACGGTCGATGGCGCCACGATAGGAGAGGGGGCGCCGCTCGTGCTGGCACAGTGCGCCGAGCTCGACACGCAGGGATGGGTGCGCGGCAGGACCGCGACCAGCGAACCCGAATATTACGTATATTCCGGCCGCCGCTATTGCTGGTACGACGGCGGCTGGCACGGCGGCGGCTGGTACTGGTGCGGTGAAAACTTCCACCAAGGCATTGGCT
Organism: uncultured Alphaproteobacteria bacterium; assembly: GCA_963772235.1. Taxonomy (GTDB): domain Bacteria; phylum Pseudomonadota; class Alphaproteobacteria; order Rhizobiales; family Xanthobacteraceae; genus Pseudolabrys. The sequence goes on along the minus strand of CAVYWI010000011.1, from coordinate 117,900 downwards.
GGGGTGGGCCGATCGGCTGGCACTGGTGGCATCACCACGGCCACAAGCCACACCCGCATCTCAAACCGCATCACAAGCCGCATCTGAAGCCGGGTCTAAAGCCGCATCTTAAGCCACATCTAAAACCGCATCTGAAGCCGCAACTCAAGCCGCACGGCCTGACGCACAAGCCGCCCGCTCACGTGATGAAGCACGTTACGCCGAAGCACGTTGCGCCGGTCCGTCGCAAGGTGTTGCACCCGGCTCTGAAGAAGAACAACTAGCTCCGTTGCTCGACTTCTGTTGCCTAGTCCAACCGTTGGTTCGTCGGCCATCGCGGTTCGATCGATTGGGTTCATCGCGGGCAAGACCCCGGGGCATTGCCCCGGGGTTTTTTACCGGTTCGTCATCACAGGATTACGGGTAACCCTGGGAAAATAGAATTGACGTTTGCTGTCGGGCGCGAGTCCGTTTCTGGCAGTTAGCCAACGTACACCGCCAGGACCATCCCGGTCTTCTTGCTGAGGAACGGCCGCAGCGCGCGCCTCGCAAACTGCGGCCCTCCTTTTCCTCTGCAAGGTCCCGTTGACCGGCAGCCACGGTTGTAGTCTGCTGCCGGGCAGAAACGCTATTGGGGAAACGCCATGTCTATCGCCCGCCATTGCGCCGCCGGGCTGATCGCAGCCCTTCTCGCCACGCCGTGCTTCGCCCAAGAGACCGTGAAGATCGGCCTGCTCGTGCCCTTGACCGGGCCCTTCACCCCGACGGGCAAGCAACTCACCGCCGGCGCCCGGCTCTACATGCAGCAGAATGGCGACACGGTCGCCGGCAAGAAGATCGAACTGATCGTCAAGGACGACACCGGCAATGCCGATATGACCAAGCGGCTTGCCCAAGAGCTGGTGGTGAACGACAAGGTCTCTTTCCTTGCCGGATTTGGGCTCACCCCCGGCGCGCTGGCGACGGCGCCAATCGCCACCGAGGCCAAAGTTCCGGAAATCGTGATGATGGCGGCGACCTCGATCATCACCGAGCGTTCGCCCTACATTGTCCGCACGAGCTTCTCGGTTCCGCAGACAACGGTTCCGCTCGCCGATTGGGCGGCGGCGAATAAGATCAAGACCGTCGTAACGGTCGTCTCGGACTACGCGCCCGGGATCGACGTAGAGACCGCTTTCAAGCGGCGCTTCGAGGCCGCCGGCGGCAAGGTGATCGAATCCTTGCGCGTGCCGTTATCCAGCAACGATTTCGCGCCGGCGCTGCAGCGCGTCGCCGATGCAAAGCCGGACGCCATCATGGGCTTCGTTCCGGCCGGCATCGGCCCGATCTTCATCCGCCAATTCGTCGAGCGCGGGCTCGACAAGTCGGGCATCAAGTTCATCGCCGAGGGCAGCCTGACCGAGGACGACATCGTCAACAACATCGGCGATGCGGCACTCGGCATCATCACGTCGCAGCATTACTCGGCCGCGCATAACAGTCCCGAAAACAAAAGCTTCGTGGCGGCTTTCAAGAAAGCCAATGGCGGCATGCGGCCGAATTTGATGGCGGTGCAGAGCTACGACGGCATGCACTTGATCTATGAAGCCTTGAAGAAAACCAAAGGGTCGACCAACGGCGACGCGGTTGTCGCGGCGATGAAGGGCATGAGCTGGATCAGTCCGCGCGGACCGATCACGATCGATCCGGCAACGCGCGAAGTGATCCAGAACATCTATATCCGCAAGGTCGAACGGGTGAACGGCGAACTGTACAATGTCGAGTTCGAGACCATCCCCAACTTCAAGGACCCGTCCAAGGTCAAGAACTAGGCCGCCGATCGCATAACATGCAGCGTGACATTCCGCCTTTTCGCGCCGATCACGTCGGTTCGCTGCTGCGGCCGCTTGCGGTCAAGCAGGCGCGCGCCAAGCGCGCGGCCGGGCAGCTTGCCGCGGCCGAGCTTGCCGCGATCGAAGACGCCGAGATCAAGACCATCATCGCCAAGCAGGAGGCGATCGGGCTTCGTTCGATCACCGATGGCGAATTGCGGCGCGCCTATTGGCATTTCGACTTCCTCGCCGGGCTCGACGGCGTGGCGATGGTCGAGGCGCAGGGGATCAAGTTCGCGGGCGTGACGTCCAAAGCCGAGGCGCCGTTCGTCAATGGCAAGCTCGGCTCGCGCCACCATCCGCAGATCGCGCATTTCGAATTTCTCAAGGCGAACACCAAGCGCACGGCCAAGATGACGATCCCGAGCCCGTCGATGCTGCACTATCGCGGCGGGCGAAACATGATCGATCGCGCGGCCTACCCGAGCATGGACGAGTTCTATCGCGATCTCGGCCAGGCCTACAAACAGGCAATCGAGGGTTTCTACGCGGCCGGTTGCCGCTACCTTCAGCTTGACGACTGCAGCTTCGCCTATTTGTGCGATCCGGCTCAGCGCGACATGCTGGCCAAGCGCGGCGACGATCCCGACAAGCAGGGCGAGATTTACGCCGGCATGATCAATGCGGCGCTGGAAGGACGCCCGCGCGACCTCATCGTCACCACGCATGTGTGCCGCGGCAATTTCCGCTCGACCTTCATCGCCTCAGGCGGCTACGAGCCGATCGCCGATCTCTTGTTCAACAAGGTCAATGTCGACGGCTATTTTCTCGAATGGGACAGCGACCGCGCCGGCGGGTTCGAACCATTGCGCTTCTTGCCCAAGGGCAAGACCGCCGTGCTCGGCCTGATAACCTCCAAGACCGGCGCGATTGAGAACAAGGATTTTGTCAAGCGCCGCATCGAGGAGGCGGCGAAGTACGCCTCACTCGACCAGCTTTGCCTGTCGCCGCAATGCGGATTCGCCTCGACCGAGGAAGGCAATGTGCTCGCCGAAGACGAGCAATGGGCAAAGCTGCGCTTGGTGACCGAGTTGGCCGACGAGGTTTGGGGATGATGCACGCCCGCTTTCTTATCCCTCCCCAGAAAGGGCAGGGTCTGGTGCGAAGCGCCAGGGGTGGGGTTCGCTAGCGAGCATCTTCGGCAACCCCCACCCGGCTCGCTTCGCTTGCCACCCTCCCTGCATGCGGGGAGGAATAAGAAAGTCCCTGCTGGACGCGCCGCTCCCACTCGATCACCATCTGCTTGCGATGAGAAAAAGCTTATGCCCACCATCAAAGTCCTGAGCGCCGGCGCCGTGCAGTCGATGGTCGAGGCGCTCGGCCGCGAATTCGAGCGCGCCAGCGGCAACAAGCTCGACCTCATCTTTAATACCGCCGGCTCGCTGCGCGACCGCGTCAAGAACGGCGAGGCCGCCGACCTCGTCATCTTGTCCGAATCGGCCATCGCCTCGCTCGACAAGCCAGGGCAGTTCGTGCCGGACAGCATCGTCAATCTCGGCCGCACCGTCACCGGCGTCGCGATCCGTGACGGCGCGCCCGTGCCGGACATTTCGACGCCCGAGGCGTTCAAGCAGGCGCTGCTTAAGGCCAAGACCGTCGCCTACACCGATCCGAAGGCGGGCGGCTCCGGCGGCATCATGTTCGCTGCACTGTTGGACAAGCTCGGCATCGCCGACGAAATCAACAAGAAGGCCGTGTTGGGAAAACGCGGCGCGGAAGTCGCGGCCTCGATCGCCGAGGGCAGGGCGGAGATCGGCACCACCTTCATCAGCGAAGTGCTGCCGGTAAAGGGCGCCAAAGTCGTCGGCCAGCTGCCGGGCGAATTGCACAGCGCCAATACCTATACGGCGGCGATTCCCGCCGGCAGTCCCAACCGTGAAACGGCCACGGCGTTGCTGCGCGCGCTCACCCATCCCTTGACCCGCACGCGCTGGACCGCGGCCGGGCTGGAGCCGGCGTTTTAGGCCATTGACCTAAGACCAGCCGGCAACATGCGAACCTGGGATACCGCCGACAATGGTACCCATGCGCGGCGGCATTCAGAGATTGTGAATATCGCGCCGCGGTTCGAAGACGAATAGCCAAACGGCGAAGCAGATCAGCGTCGCCGCGCCAATTGCCACGAAAATTTCGGTCACCATGATCCACACTCCACCGGGAGACGGCGATGGGTCATCGTGAACTCGGAACGGGCAGCCGGGGCATTTCGGGCTGTTATTGATGCATATTAATAACAGGGGACAGGGTCTCGACCGCCACTTGCGGCCAGGATTTCCTGGGCCTTCGGGTAAACTACTGACCTTGCAGCCCGCCGCGGCCTTGCCTAATTACCTTTCGACCGGGAGCGGCAGTGATGGACCAGCTCAAATTTGTCGTCCTCGACGAGGAGGACCTGGAGGTCGTCTCCACCCACCTGCAGGACGCTGTGGCCAAGGTGGCGGACGTGCACTGGCGGCCGCAGGAAAAGCGTGTGGTGCTGGCGGTCAACCGGTTCGACTGGGAAAGTGCCCAATCCGGTAAGCCGGAATACCGCCGCCGCCGGACGGCGCTGCGCTTCGAGCGGGTGCTGGCGTGCAAATGCCGGGACGTGAACCCGGCCGGCCCGGATACCGTGCTCAATCTGCTGGCGGTAGAATTTGCCGAAACCGATACGCCGGCCGGGGTGGTGACCATCACGTTTTCCGGCGGGGCGTGCCTGCGGCTGGAAGTCGAGTGCCTGGAAGCCGAATTGGCCGATCTCGGGCCGTCCTGGACCACGGCGGCCTGCCCGGTCCATGCGGTGATCGACGACGGGGCGCCCGATTCCGACCGACGCTAGCGGCCTACGGCACTGTCCCGATAGGCACAATATTCCGGTCCAGAACCGTGTACCCGACGCCCAACGGGCGGCATCTCCCTTGATATTTTGCGGTTCCAGTGGCGTAGTGGCGGCGTTTCGCAAATCGGGGGAAATAGCCAATGCGTAAAATCGTCATCATTGCGGGGTTGCTCGCCGGCGCCGCGTTTCTGTTCACGACCGGCACGCCGGCCAAAGCCTGGGTCGGCTGCGAATGCGTCAAGCTCGGTGCGCCCGCGGTGTGCGTACGCGGACCGATCGAATGCGCGGCATCGGGCGGCGTCTGCCTTGCCCCCTGCGACTACGTGGCGCCGAAGAAAATGAAGCACCACAAGAAGAAAAAGAAGGCAATGAAGAAAGAAGAGAAGATGAAGAAGGAAGAGAAAAAGAAGTAGGCGGGCAGAATTTCCGCCATCAAGGCTCCGCCCCCGGGCGGGGCCTTTTTGCTTTCTGGCGCCGCAAGCTGCCCGAAAGGGTTGACGTGACCGCGCGCATCACCCATTCACCTATCCGGGTAGGATCAGCCCATGCCCCTTCGACTGGATAGCCAAAGCCCGATTTTGCGGCGCGCTTCCGCGCCTTCCTCGCGGTCAAACGCGAGGCGGCGCAGGACGTGGAAAGCTCCGTGCGTCAAATCATCGACGAGGTGAAAGCCTACGGCGACCGGTCGCTGTTGCAGCTGACGCTGAAATTCGACCGCCTCGATCTGGCCAAGGTCGGCATGCGCGTGAGCCGCGACGAAATCGAGGCGGCGGCGAAATTCTGCGAACCGCAGGCGCTTGCCGCGCTCAAGCTCGCGCGCGACCGCATCGAGGCCTATCACCTGCGGCAGAAGCCGAAAGACGAACGCTTCACCGACGCGCTCGGCGTCGAAATGGGCGCGAAGTGGACCGCGATCGAAGCGGTCGGCCTTTATGTGCCGGGCGGCACCGCCGCCTATCCGTCGTCCGTGCTGATGAACGCCGTGCCGGCCAAGGTCGCAGGCTGCGCGCGGCTGGTGATGGTGGTGCCGGCGCCGGACGGCAAGCTTTCCCCCTTGGTATTGGCGGCGGCCAAGCTCGCCGGCGTCGACGAGGTCTATCGCATCGGCGGCGCGCAGGCGGTGGCCGCGCTCGCCTACGGCACCGAGACAATCCAGCCGGTCGCCAAGATCGTCGGCCCCGGCAATGCCTATGTGGCAGCGGCCAAGCGCCTGGTGTTCGGCCAGGTCGGCATCGACATGATCGCCGGTCCGTCCGAGGTGCTTATCCTCGCCGACCAGACCGGCAATCCCGACTGGATCGCCGCCGATCTCTTGGCGCAGGCCGAGCACGACGCCAGCGCGCAGTCGATCCTGATCACCGACGACGCCGCGCTCGCCGATCAAGTCGAGAAGGCGGTGGAATCGCAGCTCAAGACGCTGTCGCGCGCCAAGGTCGCCGGCGCGTCGTGGCGCGATTTCGGCGCCATCATCATGGTGCCGAAGCTTGCCGACGCCGTCGCGCTGGTCGATCAACTCGCGCCCGAACATCTGGAGATCGCCGCCGAGAACGCCGAGACGTTTGTTTCGAGAATCCGCAACGCCGGGGCGATCTTCATCGGTGCGCACACGCCCGAAGCCATCGGCGACTACGTCGCCGGCTCCAACCACGTGCTGCCGACCGCACGCTCGGCGCGCTTTTCGTCGGGCCTAGGCGTGCTCGATTTCATGAAGCGCACCTCGCTGCTCAAATGCGGGCCGGAGCAGTTGCGCGCGCTCGGCCCCGCGGCCATCGCGCTCGGCGAAGCGGAGGGGCTTTCCGCGCACGCACGCTCGGTAGCTATCCGCCTCAATCAGCGATGAGCCCGGCAAAAACAACGCCCGCCGGTGGCAAGCGGCGGCTGGTTTCCGTCACCCTCGACGAGGCATCGATCGGCCGCGCCAACCCGGACGTCGAGCACGAGCGCGCAGTCGCGATCTACGATCTGCTCGAGCAGAACACCTTCGCGCCCGTTGACCACAACGGCGGTCCCTACGCGTTGCATCTGAGCATCAACAGCAACCGGCTGGTGTTCGACATTCGCCTTGAGGACGGCACGCCCGTGATGGCGCATCTGTTCTCGCTCACGCCGCTGCGCCGCATCGTCAAGGACTACTACCTGATCTGCGACAGCTACTATCAGGCGATCCGCACCGCGACGCCCGACAAGATCGAGGCGATCGACATGGGCCGGCGCGCCATCCACAACGACGGCTCGCGCATCCTGATGGAGCGGCTCAAGGAAAAGGTGACGGTCGATCTCGACACCGCGCGCCGGCTGTTCACGTTGATCTGCGTGTTGCACTGGAAGGGTTGAGCGATGATGCGCTCCTTTCTCCGTTCATTCCCGCGTAAGCGGGAATCCAGAACCACATTCACTGCCGATGCATCTCAGCACTGGGTTCCCGCTTTCGCGGGGACGAGCGGGGAATAAGTTGGTCGCGTCCGAGCGCCGATCGCGCCCACAATCGGTGCTGTTCGCCTGCGGCATGAACGCGGTGCGCTCGCCGATGGCGGCCGGCCTGTTGCAGCAACTTTACGGAAAATCGATCTATGTCGGCTCCGCCGGGGTGCAGAAGGGCTTTCTCGATCCCTTCGCGGTCGCTGTCATGGAAGAGATCGGCATCGATATCGCCCGCCATAAGCCGGTGACCTTCGAGGACGTCGAAGACTTGGAAGGGCTCAATTTCGATCTGATCGTGACGCTGTCGCCGCCGGCGCATCACAAGGCGCTGGAACTCACCCGCATCCATGCGGCGGACGTCGAATACTGGCCGACGCTCGATCCGACCTCGGTCGAGGGCAGCCGCGAGCAGCGGCTCGACGTCTACCGCGCCGTGCGTGACGAACTGATGGCAAGGATACGGGAGCGTTTCGGGAGCGCCGCTGGCGGCAACGAATGAGTTGTGAAAATAGTCCCGTTCCGCTAGTTTCCGCGCCAATCTCACCACCATGACAAAGCCGCTAAACCCATGATCGGCCGGCCCAAATTCGTGCTCGCTTCCGGTTCGCCGCGCCGGCTCGCCTTGGTCAACCAGGCCGGCATCGAACCGGATGCGCTCAAGCCCGCGGATATCGATGAAAGCCCGCTTCGCGGTGAAATCCCGCGCGCGCACGCCAACCGGCTGGCGCGCGCCAAGGCGGAAGTCGCGCTCTCCAACGTCAAGCTCGACGACGAGCTGCGCGGCGCCTACATCCTGGCCGCCGATACCGTGGTGGCGGTCGGCCGCCGCATCCTGCCGAAGGCCGAGTTGCTCGACGAGGCGGCGCAATGCCTGCGCCTGCTGTCGGGCCGCAACCACCGCGTCCACACCTCGATCTGCCTGGTGACGCCGAAAGAGGCGTTCCGCCAGCGCCTGGTGGAAACGCGTGTCCGTTTCAAAAGGCTGTCGGAAGAGGACATCGAAGCCTATCTCGCTTCGGGCGAATGGCGCGGCAAGGCCGGCGGCTACGCGGCGCAGGGCATCGCCGGCAGCTTCATCATCAAGCTCGTCGGCTCCTACTCGAACGTGGTCGGCCTGCCGCTGTACGAGACCATGAGCCTGCTCGGCGGCGAGGGCTATCCGATCCGCTTCGGCTGGCTCAACGCGACGTAAGACGGCGTGCCATGAACATCGCGTCATGGCTTGAACGCTCCGCTCTCAGTCATCCGGCATTTCCGGCGGCGGCGACCGGCACGCGCGTCGGTCGCGACCTATGGCCAGTTGGCCGAACGCGCTGCGCGTTTGGCCGGCGCCTTGCGCGAGCGCTGCGGACTTAAACCCGGCGACCGTGTCGCCATCGCCGCTAAGAATTCAGCGGCCTATCTCGAAGTGCTATACGGCATCTGGCACGCCGGCCTTGCCGCGGTGCCGGCCAATGCCAAGCTGCACGGCGCCGAGCTCGGCTACATCCTGGAGCAGTCCGGCGCGCGCGTCTGCTTTGCCTCGGACGGTATCGACGTCGACATCGCGCCGCATGCGCCGAAAAGCCTCGAACGGCTGATCACCATCGGTAGCGCCGACTACGAGACGTTATTCGCCGCCGATCCGACCGCGCTGGTGCCGCGCGGCGGCAACGATCTCGCCTGGCTGTTCTACACATCGGGCACGACCGGACGGCCGAAGGGCGCCATGCTCACGCACGACAACCTCATCGCCGCGAGCCTCGCCTATGGCAGCGAGGTCGATCCGGTGACGCCGGGCGACGCCATCCTGCACGCGGCGCCGATGAGCCACGGCTCCGGCCTCTACATCATGCAGCATGTCGCGCGGCTCGGCGTGCAGGTGGTGCCGGAGAGCGGCGGCTTCGAGCCCGACGAGATCGCCGCGCTTTTCAATCATTGGCCGCGCCTGTCGATGTTCGCCGCACCGACCATGATCAAGCGGCTGGTCGCCTGTCCGGCCGATATCAACGCCGAGAATATCCGCACGCTGATCTGGGGTGGCGCGCCGATGTATGTCGAGGACGCGCTTTCGGCGCTCGACCGCTTCGGGCCGCGGCTCGCGCAGATCTACGGACAGGGCGAGGCGCCGATGACCATCACCACGCTGTCGAAAGAAGACATCGCCGACCGCGCGCATCCGCGCTGGCGCGAGCGGCTGGGTTCGGCCGGCAAGCCCTACGCCTGCGTCGAGGTGATGGTGGCGGATTTGCAGGATAGACCGGTGGCGCAAGGCGAGACGGGCGAAATCCTCTGCCGCGGCGTCGTCATGTCCGGCTATTGGCAAAATCCGCAGGCGACCGAAGCCTCGCTGCGCAACGGCTGGCTGCACACCGGCGATGTCGGCGTCTTCGACGAAGAAGGCTATCTGCACCTCAAGGACCGCTCCAAGGACTTGATCATTTCCGGCGGCTCCAACATCTATCCGCGCGAGGTCGAGGAAGTGCTGCTGATGCACGACCGCGTGCGCGAGGTGTCGGTCATCGGCCGGCCTGACCGCGAATGGGGCGAGGCGGTGGTCGCCTATGTGGTGGGCGAGGCGAGCGCCGCCGAGCTCGACGCGCTGTGCCTTTCCTGCATTGCGCGCTTCAAGCGTCCGAAGGATTATGTTTTTGTCGACGCCCTGCCCAAGAACAACTACGGCAAGATACTGAAAACGGAGCTGCGCGCCATGGATGCGAAAAAGGCCGGCCGGCGATGAACGAGATCGAACGCAAGACGTCCTCCGCGCGCTGCCCGATCTGCGGCAAGGCGACCGACCAGGCGTTCAAGCCGTTCTGCTCGAAACGCTGCGCGGATATCGATCTCAACCGCTGGCTTTCCGGCGTCTATGCCGTGCCGGTGAAAGAGGACGAAGACGAGGATGGCGAGCGGCCGGCCGATACCGGCGAAAGCGAGCGATCATGAACGTACAAGTGACCGATTGGCCCGACCGGCTCTTCGCCACGCTCAAGCGCGCCGGCATCCGCCAGGTCGGCTATGTGCCCGACGCCGGCCATTCGCGGCTGATCGAACGCTGCCGCGCCGACGCCGACATTCGCGACATCGCGCTCACGACCGAGGAGGAGGGCGTGGCGCTGGCCGCCGGCGCCTGGCTCGGCGGCGAGCGCGCGGCCCTGCTGATGCAATCGAGCGGGCTCGGCAATTGCGTCAACATGTTCTCGCTGGCCAGGAGCTGCCGCTTTCCGCTGCTGATGCTGATCACCATGCGCGGCGAGTGGGAGGAGTTCAATCCCTGGCAGGTGCCGATGGGCTCGATCGTCGAGCCGGTGCTCAGACTGTGCGAGGCGGAGGTCTACCGCGTGACCAAGCCGGAAGACGTCGAAAGCGCGGCCGAGCGCGCGGTGCAGCACGTGTTCGGCGACGAGCGCATCGGCGCGGTGATCCTGTCGCAGCAACTGATCGGCAAAAAAGTTTGGACAAAATGAAGGTGTGGACCAAATGAGCGAACGATTGGAACGCCGCGCCGCCATGGCCACGCTGCTCGCCGATCGCGGCGACGATCTGCTGGTCGTGCCCGGGCTCGGCTCGACCACTTATGACCTGGCCGCCGCCGGTGACGATGACCGTAATTTCTATCTGTGGGGCGCCATGGGCGGCGCCGCCATGATCGGGCTCGGCCTGGCGCTGGCGCAGCCGGACAAGCGCGTCGCGGTGATCACCGGCGACGGCGAGATGCTGATGGGCATGGGCGCGCTCGCCACCATCGGCATCCAGAAGCCGGGCAACCTCGCCATCGTCGTGTTCGACAACGGCGTTTACGGCGAAACCGGCATGCAGCCGAGCCACACTCAGCGCGGCGTCGACCTTCTCCGCGTCGGCGGCGGCTGCGGCTTCGCCACCTGCCTCGATGTGGCCGACGAAGCAGGTCTGCGCGATCTCGCCGCCCGCTTGAAAACCTTGCGTGAGCCCCTGTTTGCCCGCGTGCTGATCGAGGCTTCCGAACCGCCGCGCGTGCTGCCCGAGCGCGATGGGGTGGTGCTGAAAGACCGATTCCGTGCGGCTTTAGGGGTTAAAGCCTGAGTTTGCGCCGGTCTGGGGCGTTCTGGACAGTGTGGAATCGAGCCTCTATAACGCGCGGCACTCTGCTGGCCGCTCCGTTTGAGCGGGCTCGGCGCCCAGGTAGCTCAGTTGGTAGAGCATGCGATTGAAAATCGCAGTGTCGGTGGTTCGATTCCGCCCCTGGGCACCAGGACTATAATCCTAATACTAACCTAGCTAACTCAATAGGATAACCCCACGTTCGCTATGAGTAGCGCGGGCATCGAACTGACCCACCAGACCCACTAACTACAGCCGCCGTATCTGCGCACAGCGAATTGCGTTGCGGAGGGTCAAGACTCACAATAGGGCTACCTACGCGAAAACCCATTGGTCCGCACGACGCTCGCGGACTTGCCCCCTCATCTGGATTACGCCGGGTTGGCTGCTAATGGTCATAATGCAGGACTACTTCAGCCGTATCGCCGATTTGGCGTGATGAGATTCGATCGGCGCTACGGCGCAGTAGGTAACCGGCGAGCAGCCGTTCACCGTTCTCGCTCGCAATGATTTCGCGCGGTGTCGGTTTGTTTTCCGGAGTCTCCAACGGAGCGCCGGCATATCTCACGCGGACATCGAGATTGAATTCGTCGAAACTTGCTTCGACTTCGACGCCGCCAACCGGGTCGCCCAAGACCTCAAGCAATTGAACCACGCCGAATGTCGCCCGGTTGATGACATCACGCCGCGCTGCCCAGCGGGCGCCGTTCTCCGATAGAAATTGTTCCACCGCTTCTCTGTTGATGCCGCCCGAGGCGAGCTTGATCGATACGCGTTGCCGCACGCCGATGCGCGTAATCAGATTAAGCACGACCGCGCATACAGTGCCCAGCACCAGTGAATTGTCAAAGATCGGTTGCAACGCGACCGGCATGCCTGCGGTGAGAACATTGTGATAGACATCAGCGACGACCGCCATGGCGAAAGAAAAACCAATCACGACATTCTTGCGCGCGTCGAGCATGCGCGCCGTGATCATCTGCATCCCGCTCGTGAGAACGAAGGCCGCTGTGAAGAATAGAGCGGCACCCATCACCGGCCGCGGCATGGCCGCAAAAACGGCCGCCGCCGGTGGAAACAGGGCGAGGATCGCGAAGCCGGCGCCGATCACATAACCGACGCTGCGGCTGGTCACGCCGGTCGCACCCGACAGGCCGATCGAGGAGCTGTAGCTGTTGACCCCGAAGCTGCCGACCAATCCGCAGAAGATCATCGCAACGCCATTGGCCGCAACGCCGCCGGCCAGCGAGGTAAAGCTGGGGCGAACCCAGTCGGAATCGTTCAAGCGCTGCGCATTAGAAATATCGCCCATCACGCGCAGCGTCGCTGCGAGCGCCGCAACCGCGAACGGCGCCAGTAAGTAAATGTCGAATGAAAAGCCGATCTGGGCGACGTGCGGTAACCGAAACACCTGCGCGCCTGTTACGGAAAATATGGCCGAGAAATTCAGAATCCCAATCGCAAAGCTCGTAATATATCCGGCCACCATGCCGATCAACACGCAGAACATCTTGCCATAGCTTTTGGTCCAGATGTTCAGCACGCTCATTGTCACCAGCGAAACGCCTGCGACGATCACGTAGTCGGGCTTGATCGACTGGCCGTTGTCGATGCCCAGGCTGTATTGCACGCCGATCGACGCCAGCGCGAGGCCAAGGATAGCGATGACCAGGCCCGCGATTTCAGAAGGGAGCAGAGCACGCAACCGCTTCAGCAGCGGCGCGATGCCAAGCTGAATAAAGCCGGCGGTGATAGTCATGCCGAAGACGAGATCGAGGCCGCCCCGCCGCAGGGCGAATAGCGAAGGGCCGAGATAAATTGCCGTGTAAGCGGCCGGACTGAGATAGCCGCTGCCGATGAAGTGCGAACGAATGGAAAGGCACACCGTCGCGACGCCGAGACCCAGCATGGATAGCGAAACCAGATCGAGAGTTTGCGTTCCCGACAGGTTTGATTCGCGCGCCAGAATGAGCGGAAAGATCAGCGTGATCGCCATTACCGCCACATGTTGGACGGCGGAAATGATCAAGATGGTGGCCGGCGGAACCTCATCAACCGAGTAGATGAGAGTTGGCGGACGCGTCATGTCACAGTCACCGCTTAGGCCAGTTTCGCGACGGCTTCGGCGCGAGACGGATGAACCGTAAAGACCTCGAGCAGGCCGCCCATCTCGAACAATTCGCGGACATGACTTCCCAGGCTACAGAGCACAAATTTTGCTGCATTGCGCTCGGCCTCGTCGGTTGCGACGAGCAACGCTCGGAATGCCGCGCTCGTGAGATACAAGACCGCGCCGAAGTCGACGACAATCGACTTTTCGCCGGACGAGATCAAGGTGTTGAGCCGCTCCATCAGATCATTGGCGTTTGTACTGTCGATGCGGCCCGTCAAAGTCACCACACAGACGCTGCCGTCATGGCTCTCCCCAATCGTAAGCGAGCTGGTGTTCATCGCTCATCCTCCTTAAGCACGGCGCCGACGGCGCAATTCTTGGTCATGCTTGTGTGGTTGCGTCCGTCGATGCGCTCGTAGTCGAAGTGATCCACGAGCTTCTTGATCATGTGAATTCCAACACCGCCCGGCCGCGGACGTTGCCCTTGGGGCGCAGCGGCTGGTTCCGGCACCCCGCGCGGGTCGAATGGCTGCCCGTCGTCGAAGATATCGAGGTACACGCCGGTCTCATTCACCGCGATTCGCACAAGCAGTTCATGCTTGCCGCCATCCGGCCATGAATATTTGACGATGTTGCTGACAATCTCATCGAGCGCGACTTGCAATTGCATCAGTGCGCGCGCAGGCACACGGAGCTCAGCACCCAACGCATCAAGCGCGTCGCGCACGATTGCGATCTCCGACAGATCGTTGTGGATCACGAAGTCGTGCGAGCGCATCACGCTCCTGTCTTTTCAGTATTTTTCCCAGCCGGCCACCAGCGCAACGCGAGCGCGGTGACATCGTCGGCCTTCGGCGCCGCGCCGGTAAATGTGTCGACGGCGTTCTTGACGACGCGAACAATTTCTACTGGGTCCGCGCCTTCAGCCGCGCTAAGCTCCCGATTCAGCCGTTCGATTGAAAAAAGGTCACCCTTTTCATTCAATGCCTCGAACACGCCGTCCGAACACACAAACATTGCGTCGCCTGGCTGCAACGCAAGGGTCCGGCCCTCATATTTTGTGTTTGCCCGGACGCCGAGCGGTAACCCCGGCTTTGCTTCGATCTGTGCGACCGCGCCGCCGGTTCGGAGCAAATGAGGGGCGGGATGGCCGGCATTGATAAACGACAGAATTCCGGTCTGGGTGTCGAATAACCCAAGGAACAAAGTGACGAACATGCGTTCGTCGTTGTTCTGACAAAGCTCACGATTGACTGCATTCGCCAGTTCCGCCGGCTGGACCTCGTCGTTGCGCCATTGCCGCCAGAGTTCCACGGTAATCCGTACCAGGCTGCGTGTGCGCGCCATGAACATGGCCGCGGAGGCGCCCTTGCCGGACACATCTCCGACCAGAAAACAAAACGTGTGATCGCCGGTATAGAAACAGTCGTAAAGATCGCCGCCGACTTCGCGCGCCGGCTGCATGAGGGCATGCACATCCACCGGCTGTGCGGCCGAACAGGCCGGAAAGTGCCGGGGCAGCATGCCGAGTTGCAGCGCACGCGCGGCATCCATCTCTTCCTCCAGCCGCACGAGATTTCTCCGCACCTCGTCGCGAAGGCGCTTCTTTTCCAGCAAGGCGCCAACGCGTGCACGCAGCAGAACCGGATTGAAGGGCTTGTTGAGGTAATCCTCGGCGCCAAGCTCAATACATCGGATGACGCTGTCGATCTCGTCGAGCGCCGAAATCATGATGATCGGAACGTCCCGCAATGAGGCCTCGACCTTGACGCGCTCAAGGACTTCATAGCCGTTCATGTCGGGCATCATGACGTCGAGCAGGACAAGGTCGAATGACTGCGCCTTCATACGTTCGAGCGCCTCGCGTCCATTATTCGCGGTCGTGAGATTTTGATAGCCCTCGCGGGTGAGACGGCGTGTCAGTGTGTATCGATTGTCCTCATTGTCGTCGACGACCAGGAGCGCGGCGCTCGAATTCGTCATTGCGGGTTGCCTTTCGCACGCACATTTTCCATTTTTTTGATCAGCCGGTCGAACTCGACCGGCTTTGTGTCGAAATCGTCGCAACCCGCGGCAAGCGCTTTTTCACGATCGCCGGTCATGGCATGGGCCGAAAGCGCGATGATCGGGATGTGCCGGGTTTTCTCGGTCGACTTGATCCGCCGTGTCGCTTCCCAACCGTCGAGCACAGGCAGGCTCAAATCCATCAGGATCAGTTCGGGCTGCTCGGATGCCGCCATTGCAACGCCCTGCGCCCCATCCGTGGCGATGAGGACGGTAAATCCCTTCCGGCTCAAGCGATTCTTGAGCATATAGATATTGTCTTCGTTGTCCTCGACGTACAGGACCTTGGTCATGCCACCGCCGTCCTTTCGCGCGCTTGGCGATCGACGCATTTGGCGAGCACGGTGCAGACCTGACGCAGCATGTCGTCGCGCACGCCCTTTTGGATGACGCTCTCGACCCGGCCATTCAAGCGCGCACGGTCTTCCGCCGTGACATCGCGGGCGGTAACCACGATGACCGGAATATCTCCCCAGTCGTCATGCCGGCGGATCTCATCGAGAAATTCGAATCCGTCCATCTCCGGCATCATCAGGTCAAGCAGAATGGCGTTCGGACGCGCGGCGCGGAGTCGTGTCAGCGCGACCTGGCCGTTATCGGCCTCCGCCACCTGCCAGCCGGCCTGCTCCAGCGCGATCCTCAAACCGCTGCGACTTGATTGTTCGTCGTCGACGACGAGGATGCTGCCGCCTGCCGGCATACTGAGTTGCCGCAGGACGCGAACAAGCTTGTCCCGGTCGATCGGCTTCACCAGATACTCGCTCGCGCCCAGCGCATAACCGCGATTCTTTTCGTCCACGATCGTCAGGAGGATGACGGGAATATCCGCGAGCGCCGGATCGCCCTTGATAGCGGCCAGCACGGTCCAGCCGTCCAGGTCAGGCATGGTGATGTCGAGCGTCATTGCCGCGGGTTTCAACTCCTGCGCCAGCCGCAGTCCTTCCCGTCCGCCTGCCGCCTCGGCGACCGATAAATCCTTCGCGCTCAAGGCAGCGCCGAACAACCTCGCGGACGGTTGGATCGTCGTCGACGACGAGGATAAGCGGCGCCTGTTGCGGCGATCCGCTGACGCGGCGCAGCGCCGCCTCGGGAACGCGTGCCTGTTGCCCAACATCGCCGACATGAGAAGGCAACGTGACCGTGAACGTCGAGCCGCGGTCGAGTTCGCTCTCGACCGAGATGTCACCGCCCATCATCTGGCAGAAGCGGCGGCTGATCGCCAGGCCGAGCCCGGTTCCGCCGTATTTGCGGGTGGTGGATGAATCGGCTTGGGAGAATTCCTGGAACAGCTTGCCGATCTGTTCCGGGGTCATGCCGATGCCGGTGTCTGTCACGGACAGTTCGATGCGCCCGCCGTCGATATCTCTTGTGCGCGCGAAATCGTAACCGTGCCGTTGGTCGTGAATTTGCTGGCATTGCTGACCAGGTTGATCAGCGCCTGGCGGACGCGCATCTGATCGGCATACATCGACCCGATCGTGTCCGGGCAACTCACCACGATCTGGTTTCCGTTCTTTCGCGCAATGGGTTCGACGGTGCCGACGACATCGTCGATCATGGGCGACACCGGGAAACTCTCGAGCACAAGATCCATCTTTCCGGCCTCGATCTTGGACAGATCGAGAATGTCGTTGATCAGCGCCAGCAGATGCCGGGCCGCGCGCTGGACACGGTCCAGTGGTTCGATTTCGTCCTCGCGCTTCAGGTCGCGAGCATCCTCCTGCAGCATTTCGGTAACGCCGATGATGGCGTTGAGCGGCGTGCGCAATTCGTGCGACATGTTGGCGAGGAAGCTGGATTTCGTGCGGCTCGCTTCCTGCGCGGCGTCGCGTGCCGTCTCCAATTCGGTGACTATATCCGCAAGTTGCGCTTCGCGCTGCTTCAGCTCTGTAATATCGGAATAGATGGCAACAATGCCGCCATTTGCGGTCCTGCGCTCACTGATGCGAATGTAATTTCCATCGGTGCGGTGCTGGATGTGCGGTTCACCCGGTTCTTTGTGCCGATGGATGCGTTCGGCGACCCATTCATCGACACGTCCGTCGGCCTCCAGAATGAAGCCGCGCTCGGCCGGACCACGGATAACGTCTTCAAATGAAGTTCCCGGATGCATTCGGTCCTTCTGCATCGGAAATAATTCCATGTATCTTCGGTTGCAGATCACGAGTCGATCGTCAGCGTCGTAAAGGGAAAGACCATCTGAAACAGCTTCTATCGCTTCCGTGAGCCTGGTTTGCGCTTCGCCAATTTCCCGTAGGCTCTTTGCTTCGTTCTCCAAGCTTTCGAGTTCCAACGCCCGCATTTCAATAGTCGTCGTGCGAAAGACATTAATGGCCTCCACCATCTGTCCAATTTCGTCGCGGCGGCCCCGGTAATCGACATCGACCTCAGTATCGCCGGATGACAGTCGCCGCATGGCATTTGTGACGGCTTTTATCGGCCTCACGATCGATTGACCGACCACAACGGCGACAAATCCGCTAATCAGGAAGCCGACGATCGTCACCCAAATAATGATATTTTTGTTTTCCCCGGCATCGAAATAGAGTCGATTGCTCAGGCCGAGCGCGGTTTCCGACATCTCGTTCGATAAACTCTGAAAGCTGGCGTCGACATCCTTGAAGGTATCGTCGGTCTGGCCGAGCATCATCGTCGCCATCGCCGCATCGGTTTCACCGACGTCGATGGCGTCCTTGGCGTGCTCCTTGCAAACCAGCCATTTGGCGAGGAGGTCCTCCATGCTCTTGCGTTCGGGGCCGGACAAGTCAGGGCGCTTGGCGAGAGCACTAATACGGTAGGACAGTTTATCGAGGTCCGTGTTGATTTCCGCGTGCAGGGAATCAAGCAAAGTGTGGTCCACGCCATTGCTCGCCCAGGAAACGTAACGAAATATTTTCATATGTGTGGCGACAACAGCGTCGTTCGCCTGGCTGAACGCCTGCTGCTTCGGAATTAGCCTGTTGGTAAGAACTCGCAGTCCCTCGGCAGATCGCGTCGAGGTCAGATAGGCGTTCGCTCCCAAGCCCAAGAGGCAAATGAGCAGGAGCACCGAGGCAATCGATGCCTTTATCTGGATCGAAAGATTATTGAAGATCCCGAGAACGGACCAAAGCGCGGCGGTTAGCTTCGTCGGTCTGTTGCGCTGAGGTGACGCAGCAACCCCGCCGACGCTCGTCATTGCTTGTAAACTCCGACGCCAACGAAGTAATCGTCGCCCATCTTTTCAACATAACTGGTCTTGTCTTCGATCTTGTTGGTCTGCGGATTTGGCCACTTGTAGCTGACCCAGCCGCTACCCGGCCCTTTCGCTATTTTGATGTGCGCCCGGATAAGGTAGTTTCCGTCCTGATCCTTGATGTCGATAAGATTCTTGCCGATGAGAGCCGGGCGGGCTCCGTGCGCGACGCAGAGACCCGATAAATTATAGACGTACACGTAAAGGTCGCGATCGTGGAACTTCTTTGTTGGACGCGTCCGAGATCGCCTTGAAGGTGGCATCGGGGCCTTCGTTCTTGAACATCTCTTGGGCGCGTTTCACCATCGCCACCGCTTCGGGCTTTGAACCGAATTCCGGGGCGGCGCTGGCGGACGAAATCGTGAATAACGCAAATGCGAGTAATGCGATGAATCGCATGGCTTGGTTTCCCCCTTGTGTACCGCCGCCCCTCGCGATCCTTACCCCCTAAGGCATGATACAGAGTTTTTCTGTGCAGAGGGAAATATCCACGCAGGGCATACGCTAGAGTTTTGGCATAAGGTTCCATGCCATTTAGTACAGCAAGTAATTGATTTGTTTGACGTCTCGAGAGGCTCCAGTCGCTTAGTGGTTGATCGATCATTCGTGACAGAGGGATTCAAGCGCTTGCCAATTAAGCAGTTGGCCAGAGCGCGCCTGCTTCTAATGTTGCTGGCCTCAAATGGTGGGCGCTGTTTGAACCGTCGACCTCACCGTGTGATGGGAACGCTCTCGTGTCCAATTATGTCTGCCCATTGCGCATGAACAAACATCTGTGCGCTTAGCCTGCACATAGATGCGCGTGGTAAATCAAATTCGATAAGGGTACGCGTGAGAGTACGGCAGTTAGAGCATTATAGATTTCCAAACGAAATCGGCATGTTAGGCGGCAAGTTCGATTCCGCCCCTGGCACCATTTTTCCCAAAGCGCGCTACACCTGCTCGGCGTTGAGATAAGCGAGCCGCGCGCCGCAGAAGGCGCAGATTAGGCCTAGGCCAAGCGCGGTCAGCCCCGCGACCACGTCCACCGTGCCGCCGACATTGCCGCTCTTGCTCATGACGCCGCCGGCGGTGGCGACCGCGAACACCAGTGCGATCAGGAAGCGCCGCGCCAACTGGTAGACAAAATCGCGCTCGCGCGCCGCCGCGATCAGATAGGCGCCGGTGCCCCAGCCGCCGATGAAGCCGGCGCCGCCGATCGCCCACCAGGCCAGTGCGGAGGCGAGCTGCTGTTTGTTGCCGGCGGCGGCATCGCGCAGAACCGCGTCGAGGCCGACGCCGAACACCGTGAGCACGATGTGCACCACCAGCGCCGCGAAGACGCCGCAGGCGATGGCGGCGGCATAGTGCAGGCGGCGGAGAATGTCAGTGTCCATCGGCGAAAGTCCGGAATGGCTAGGGCGGCGATTTTCCGCTGCCGCCGCAGGATAGAGCATGATCCCGAAAAAGTGGGAACCGATTTTCGGAAAAGATCATGCGCAGGCGATCCTCAAATCCGCGCCAGTTCGCGCATGATCTTATACAGCCGTGCCTGGCCTTCGAAGCCGATGCCGGGGCGGTCGGAGAGCGAGATGAAGCCGTTCTCGATGCGCGCGTCGTCGGCAAAGCCGCCGAAATCGCCGAACACGCCGGGATAGGATTCCGCGCCGCCGAGGCCGAAGCCGGCGGCGATGGCGAGCGACATCTGGTTGCCGCCGTGCGGGAACATGCAGGCGCGCGGCCAGCCGTGGCGTGCCAGCATGTCGAGCGTGCGGGCATATTGCGTAATGCCGTAGGCCTGCGGCGGGTCGATCTGGATGATGTCGTTGCGCTCAGGCTTGAGGCCGCCGAAGCGCACCAGGTTCTCCACGTCCTGCGTCGAAAACAGATTCTCGCCGGTCGACAACGGCGGCGCATAAACGGCAGCGATCTCGGCCAGCAGCGCGAAGTCGAGCGGATCGCACGGCTCTTCGAACCAGCGCAATCCGAAAGGCGCAAGGCCGCGCGCATAATCAAGCGCATCCGTGCGATCGAATTTCGAATTGGCGTCGACCGCAAGCTGCGCGCACTTGGGCAGAATCGATTTGACCGCCTCGACGCGGGCGAGATCGTCGGCAAGCGCCATGCCGCCGACCTTCATCTTCACCATCGTGTAGCCGGCATCGAGATGGCCGCGCATCTCGTCCTGCAGATCTTTTGTGGTCTTGCCCGGCGCGTACCAGCCGCTGCCGACATAGCAGAACACTTTCTCGGCGCGCTGGCCGCCGTTGAAGCGCTCGGCGAGCAGAACGTGCAGCGGCTTGTCGGCGATCTTGGCGACGGCGTCCCAGATCGCCACCTCGATGGTGCCGATGCCGACCGAGCGCTCGGAATGCCCGCCGGATTTCTCGTTCTGCATCATCGCCGCGAGGCATTTGTCCGGCGCAATCAGGCCGGCTTCATCGAGCAGCGTCTCGGACTTCGCCTTTAGAATGCGCGGAATGAAACGCGCGCGCATCTGCGCGCCGCAGGCGTAGCGGCCGGTGGAGTTGAAGGCGAAGCCGCAGACCGGCTTGCCGGCGCGCATAACGTCGGTGATCACGGCGACCACCGACGTCGTCATTTCGCTGAAGTTGAAGCTCGAATTGGCGAGCGTCGAGTTGAGCGGGATCGCCGTCTCGCGGATGTCGACGATGCGCATACGCCTTGCCTCTCGATTGTCATGCGTGGGCTTGACCCGCGCATCCCGCATAGGATGGCAAAGTGCCTACCTAAGCGAGATGGCCGGGACAAGCCCGGCCATGACAAGCTAATTGTGCCGGCCGCCTACTTGATCTGCGGGATGTTGGCTTCCTTGATTACCTTGCCCCACTTCTCGACTTCTTTCTTGATGTAGGCGGCGAATTCGTCGGGCGTATCCGCCACCGGGTCGAAGCCGAGCTGGGCGCATTTGGCCTTCACGTCCGGCAGCGCCATCGCCTTCTTGATCTCGGCGTTGAGCAGATCGACGATCGCCTTCGGCGTCTTCGCCGGCATCAGCACGCCCTGCATGGTCTCCGATTCCTGCTCCGCAATGCCGGCTTCGCCGAGCGTCGGCACATCGGGCAGCGCAGCCGAGCGCTTGGCCGAGGTGACGGCGAGCGCGCGCAGCTTGCCGCCTTTCACCTGCGGCGCGGCCGGCGGCATGGCGGCAAAGGCGATCGGCGTCTGGTTGGCGACGGTCGATTGGATGGCGGGCGCGGCGCCGCCGAACGGCACGCTGGTGGCCTCGAGCTTGAGCGACAGCTTGAAAAGCTCGGCGGCGAGCTGCGGCGTGGTGCCGATGCCGGGATTGGCGATGGCGTATTTGTAAGGATTGGCTTTGAGCAGATCGACCAACTCCTTCACCGTCTTCACCGGCAGTTCGGGGTTGACCACCAGGATATTCGGCGAGGCCGCGGCGAGTGTGACCGGCTCGAAATCCTTGAAGGCGTCATAGGGATTTTTAGCATACAGGCTCGGGTTGACCACGAAGCTCGAGCTCGCCACCAGGATAGTGTAGCCGTCGGGATTGGCGCGCGCGACAATCGTCATGCCGATATTGCCGCCGGCGCCGGGATGGTTCTCGACGAAGAATTGCTGCTTCAGGCTTTCCGACAGCTTCTGCGCGATTAGCCGGGCCATCACGTCGGTCGGACCGCCGGCCGCGAACGGCACGACCACCTTCACCGGCCGGGTCGGATAGTTTTGTGCCTGCGCCGGAGTCAGGTTGGCGCCTGCCATTGCGATCGCGAGGAGCATTGCGGAGCGGCGAGACAGTTTCATTTGATGGTCCTCCATTCAATTTACATAAGGTCGGCGAGCGTCACGGGCGCAGTCCGAGGATCACGCGCGCTTCTTTGGCGGTCGCGAGCTCGGCGCCCATGTCGTCGAGAATGCGCACGGCCTTCTCGCACAGCGCCGCATTGCTCGGCGTCAATTTGCCTTTGCTGATGTAGACATTGTCTTCCATGCCGACGCGCACGTGACCGTCGAGGAACCAGGCGGTCGCCAGCATGGGGAATTCCCAGCGGCCGATGGCGAAGGCGGCCCAATCGGCATCCGGCGGCAGCAGCGACCGTGCGTACATCAAAGTCTGCGGCGTCGAGACGAAGCCGTAGCGCACGCCCATCACGATCTGAAACAGCGGCGGGCGTTTGAGTACACCTTGGTCGAGCAGCACATGCGCGAGCTGAATGTCGCCGGAGTCGAACACTTCCAGTTCCGGCTTGCTGCCGGCCTCCTGGATCGCCTTCGCCATGATCGTCACGTTGTCGGGCGGGTTGATCACCGCGGCGCTGCCCGACCACATGGTATTGAGGTCGAGCGTGGCGATGTCGGGCTTGAGCGCGACGATGTGCTCGACACGCTTGAGCGGATGAATGAGGGTTGAACCCGGCCCCGCGATCCGCGGGTCGTCCTTACCCGGCACGAAGCGGCCGCCCGGGCCGGTGGTGAGGTTGATGATCAGTTCGGCGTTCTTCTCGCGAATGCGATCAACCACCTCGCGATAATGCGCAAGCTCCATGCTCGGCCGCCCGTCGGGATGGCGTACGTGGATATGCGCGACTGCGGCGCCGATCTTGGCCGACTCAAGCGCGGCATTGGCGATTTGCTCCGGCGTGCACGGCAGCGCGGGATTCTGCTGCACCGTGGTCAGGTTGCCGGTCACCGCAACCGTGAGAATTGTCTTCTTGCTTTTGCCGGCCATGTGCGTTTTTTCCCGTCCCGCGCTGCTGATTGACATTAAACAAACGACTGTTTACTTTTTCGCTTCTCTCAAATCGTCCAGCTTGAGTCAAGCGTTGAGCCGATCCCCCGCCTTGAAAAAGACTGTGCCGAAACCCGCTGCGGCGAAGCGCCGCGCGCGCGCGGGCAGGCCCGCGGTACGGGGCGCCGCGGCAGCTGCACCGTCGGTGCGCGAACGCATCCTTACCGTCGCCGAGCGCATGTTTGCCGAGCACGGCATGGAAGGCGTCGGCCTGCGCGCCATTACTTCGGCGGCGCGCGTCAATCTTGCCTCGATCGCCTATCACTTCGGTTCCAAGGACGGGTTGTTGGAGGCGCTGTTTGCGCAACGCGCGGCGCCGATCGCGCAGGAGCGGCTGCGCCTGCTTGCCCTCTGTTACGAGGGCGGCAAGACGCCGACGCTGGAGGAGATCCTGGATGCCTTCTTGCGACCGGCGCTGACGCTCGGCGTGCAGCCGCAATTCGGCGGACCGGCTTTCGTCAAGCTGCGGGCGCGGCTCGGCACCGAACCGGAAAAAACCTCACGCAAGATTCTCGCGAAAGCCTTCGATGCATCGAGCCGCAAATTCATTGATGCCATCGCGCAAGTGCTGCCCGGGCAGCCGCGCGCCGAAATCGAATGGCGCTACCACTTCATGCTCGGCGCCATGTTCTACACCATGGCCAACAGCGGACGCATCCAGTCGCTGACCGACGGCCGTTGCGATCCGGGCGACGTCAAGCTCGCGCTGCATCACATGATTCCATTCCTGGCGGCGGGCTTTCGCTCCGCGCCAGTGCCTTAAACCCACCGAACAGCAAACAACTGAAGAGGAACTAACCATGACGGCCCGCAAGCTCACCCGCAAAGACATGTCCGACGCCGCTGAAAAATACAAGAACTGGGGCAAATGGGGTCCGGCCGATGAAATCGGCACGCTCAACTACACCAGCGCCGAAGACATCGTCGCCGCCACGCGACTGGTGAAGAAGGGCAAGGTGATCTCGCTCGCACTCAATTTCGACTACACCGGGCCGCAAGGCGCCAAGAGCAAATATCCGGCGATGGGCCGCACCAATCCGATCCACACCATGATCCGCACTGGCACCGACGCCTATTCCGGCGTGCTCGACAAGCGCGGCATCCGCGCCGCCGACGACATCGTCACCATGCCGCTGCAATGCGGCACGCAATGGGACGGGCTCGGCCACGTGTTCTATGAGAACAATATGTGGAACGGCTACGACTGCCGCGAGGTGACCTCGGCCGGCGCGCAGAAATGCGGCATCGAAAAAACCAAGAACAAGATGGTCGGCCGCGGCGTGCTGCTCGACGTCGCGCGCTACAAGGGCGTCGAGTTGCTCGAGGACGGCTACGGCATCACCAATGAGGACCTTTACAACACGGCGAAGAAGCAGAACGTCGCGCTCAAGCGTGGCGACTACGTGATCGTGCGCACCGGCATGATGGAGCGCTGTCAGAAGGCCGGTAGCTGGGATGGCTATCCGGGCGGCGATGCGCCGGGCTTCGCCTTCGAGACGCTCGATTTCGTCAAAGACACCGAGCTTGCGGCGCTCGCCTCCGACACCTGGGGCTGCGAGGTGCGGCCCAATCCGGTCGCCGAAGGTGAGGTCATCAACCAGCCCTGGCACTGGATCACCATCCCGATCATGGGCATGACCATGGGCGAAATCTTCGAGCTCAAGGAACTCGCCGACGACTGCGCCACCGACAAGGTCTACGAATTCCTGTTCGTGGCGCCGGCCATTCCGATCACCGGCGCGGTCGGCTCGCCGGTCAATCCGCTGGCGATCAAGTGACCGCGAAGCGGTCATCCCGGACGGCGAAGCCGGTCCGCGATCGAACAAGATAAAAAAATGAAGCCGCAATTTCCCGTCACCCACAGCGACGCCGAATGGCGCAAGCTGTTGAAGCCGGACCAGTACATGGTCATGCGGCGGTTCGCCACCGAGCCGGCGGGAAGCTGCGCGCTCAACCATGAGACGCGGCCGGGCACGTTTCTGTGCGCCGGCTGCGACCAGCCGCTGTTCGTCGCGCAGACGAAATACGAGAGCAACACCGGCTGGCCGAGCTTCTACGCGCCGGTCGAGGGCGCGGTGGGCACCAAGAAGGATCCGGTCTACGGCGATCTGCAGATCGAGGTGCACTGCCGCCAATGCGGCAGCCATCTCGGCCATCTGTTTCCCGACGGCCCGCCGCCGACCAACCAGCGCTACTGCATCAACGGCGTGGCGCTGAAATTTCTGCCAGCATGAACTTCAGTCATCAGGATCAGCAATGACCAATATCGGACACAATACCAAGCGCGCCGGGGCCGAAGTGCTCGCCGACATGCTCGCCGGCTATGGCGTGACCCACGTCTTCATGGTGCCGGCGGTCTTAAGGCGCACCTTCGCCGAGATGGAGCGGCGCACCAAAATCGCGCGCGTTCACTGCCACGGCGAAAAATCCGCCGTCTATATGGCGGACGGCTACGCCCGGGCGTCGGGCAAACCGGGCATCTGCATGGCGCAAGTGATCGGCGCGCTCAACATCGCCGCGGGCTTACGCGACGCCTATCTGGCGCATTCGCCGGTGATCGCCATGACCGGCGGACGTGATCCGAAGACCAAGTTCCGCAAGGTCTATCAGGAAGTGGACGACGTGCCGGCCTTCGAGCCGGTGACCAAGTTCAACGCCACCATCGACGAGGTCGCGCGCATTCCCGACATGGTGCGGCAGGCGTTCCGTGTCGCCACTTCGGGCGCACCGGGCCCGGTGCATCTGCAATTCCGCGGCAACGAAGGGCAGGTGGATATCGAGGAAGCGGAGATGGATGTAATCGTCGAAGCGCAATTCGCTCATGTACCGCCGTTCCGGCCCGAGCCGGAAGCCGCGCATGTGAAGGCTGCGCTCGATCTCTTGCAGGGCGCGATGCGGCCGATCTTCGTCGCCGGCGGCGGCGTGCGCGCCTCGGGCGCCGGCCGTGAATTGGTCGCGCTGGCCGAAGCGCTACAGATTCCGGTCGCCACCTCGCTCAACGGCAAGGACTGCATCCCTGGCATTCATCCGCTGTCGATCGGCGTGGTCGGCAGCTATTCACGCGAAAGCGCCAACCGCGCCGTCAACCGCGCCGATCTGGTTTGCTTCGTCGGCACCGAAAGCGGCGGCATGACAACGCATTTCTGGGCGGTGCCGAAAATCGGCACGCCGGCAATCCAGATCGACATCGAGCCGGAATCGCTCGGCCGCAATTATCCCTTGCAGGCGAGTGTGCTGGGCGACGCCAAGGCGGTGCTTGCCGCCATGCTCAAGCGGGCCGACAAGGCGAGCGCCAAAAAGCGAGAGGCCTGGATCAAGGAAATTTCCGCGCTGCGCGGCGAGTGGTACGCCAAATACAAACCCGCGTTGGAATCGGACAGCGTGCCGATCCACCCGGCGCGCCTTTGCGCTGAGTTCACAAAGCATGTGCCTGACGACGGCATCGTCGTGGTCGACACCGGCCATGCCGGCATGTGGATGGGCAGCATGTACGATCTGCGCGTGCCGACCCAAAGTTACATCCGCAGCGCCGGCCATCTCGGCTGGGCGTTTCCGGCAGGCATTGGCGCCAAGGCGGCTTGCCCCGACCGGCCGGTGATGGTTTTCACCGGCGATGCCGGCTTCTGGTATCACATCGGCGAAGTGGAGACGGCGGTACGCTGGAAACTCAACAGCATCACGGTCGTCAACAACAACGGCGGCGGCAACCAGTCGAAGCGCGGCTTCGACCGCGCCTATGGCGGCGAGCTGACCGCACGGTCGCGTGAATTGTGGACCTACAATCCGATGAATTTCGCTAAGCTCGCCGAGGACATGGGCGCGCTCGGCATTCGCGTGGAACGCGCCAGCGACATTGCGCCAGCGCTCAAGCGCGCGCTCTCGGCCGACCGGCCGGTGGTGATCGACGTCGTCAGCGACATCGAGGAACTGGCGCCGACCGCGATCTCCTGACCGGCGTCAACCCTCGCCGATTTCCTTCAGGATTTCCGCCGTGTGCTCGCCGAGCCGCGGCGCGGGACGTTCCGATGCCGCGCGCCAGCCGTCCATGACGATCGGCGTGCGCACGCCCGGGATGCTGCCGCTTTTGGCGGCGTCGCTCGGCAGATCGAGCTTCATGCCGCGAAAAAGCACCTGCGGATCGTTGAACACCTGCTCGAGATCGTTGATCGGGCCCGCCGGCACCTTCTGCTCTTCGAGCTTGCTGAGCAATTCCGCGCGCGGCATGCGTTTGGTCAGCGCGGTAAGCTTGGCTACCAGTTCATTGCGATGCGCGAGACGTCCGACATTGTTTTTGTACTCGGGCACGTCGGCGAGTTCGGGTGCGCCCAGCACATGACACAGCTTGACGAACTGGTTGTCGTTGCCGGTGGCGATGATGATGTGACCGTCGGCGACGGGGAATTCCTGGTAGGGCACGATGTTGGGATGTGAGTTGCCGATGCGTTTCGGGATTTCGCCGGAGACGAGATAATTGAGCCCCTGGTTGGCCAAGACGCCGACGGTCGAATCGACCAGCGCGGTGTCGACGTAACAGCCTTTGCCGGTCTTCTCGCGCTCGGCCAGCGCCGCCAGGATACCGATCACCGAATAGCAGCCGGTGAACACGTCGGAGATCGCCACGCCGACGCGGGTCGGCGGGCCGTCGGCGTAGCCGGTCAGGCTCATGAAGCCGCCCATGCCTTGCGCCATCAGGTCGTAGCCGGCACGCGCGGCATAGGGTCCGTCCTGTCCGAAGCCGGTCACCGAGCAATAGATTAGCCGCGGGTTCTCCGGCGCGAGGCTCTTGTAGTCGAGGCCGAACTTGGCGAGCCCGCCGACCTTGAAGTTTTCGATCAGCACGTCCGAGCGCTTGACCAGCTTGTGCACGATGCGCTGGCCTTCTTCGTCTTCGAAGTCGGCCTCGATCGAACGCTTGCCGCGGTTGGCGCCGTGGAAATAGGCAGAGCCGATGTGCTTGCCGTCCTTGCCTTCGACGAAGGGCGGGCCCCAGCCGCGGGTGTCGTCGCCGGCACCTTTACGCTCGACCTTGATCACGTCGGCGCCCAGGTCCGCCAGCATCTGCCCCGCCCAGGGCCCCGCCAGAATGCGGGCGAGTTCGAGGACGCGCAGACCTGCCAACGGCTTCGGCATGTTGAGAATCTCCTGCGAGGTGCGGAAGGAACGAGAACGGGCGGGGTTATAGGACTATCGTTTCGCGCTGACCAGTCCGCCATTAATTTAACGATGCCACGGACTTACCGATGAAATTGATCGCGTCCCTATGGCCCTAAGCCGCGCCGGCGGCTAAGGTGGCAATTGGGCGCGACATGCGGTTTTCGCTATTATTCCAAAACCGATCGAATGCGGCGGTATTTATGTCCGTCGCGAAAAAAGACCAAAGGGAGGATACCAATGACGAGGTTGACGACAATTCTTGCCGGTGCGGCTGCAGCTATCTTGCTGACGGCCTCGGCGCAGGCACAAGTGACGTTGAAGGCATCACACCAGTTTCCGGGCGGCAAAGGCGACGTCCGCGACGATATGGTGCAGATGATCGCCAAACAGGCTGCGGCCGCCAATGTCGGCCTCACCATCCAGGTCTACCCCGGCGCTTCGCTGTTCAAGCCGAACGACCAGTGGAACGCCATGGTCAACGGTCAACTCGACATCACGCTGTTCCCGCTCGACTACGCCAGCGGCAAGGTGCCGGCCTTCAGCGCGACGCTGATGCCCGGCCTGATCCGCAGTCAGGAACGCGCCAAGCGCATCAACGCCTCGCCGTTCATGAAGGACGTCCGCGCCGAGATCGAAAAGCACGGCGTGATCGTGCTGTCGGACGCCTGGTTTGCCGGCGGCATGGCGTCGAACAAAGGATGCCTGGTGCATCCGAACGATCTCAAAGGCCTGAAATTCCGCGCCGCCGGGCCGACCTTCGCCTCGATGTGGGAAAACGCCGGCGCCAGCATCGTCAGCCCGCCGTCGAACGAAATTTACAACGCGTTCCAGAGCGGTGTCGTCAATGCGACCGACACCAGCCTTGGCACGTTCCAGTCCATGCGGCTCTATGAAGTGACAAATTGCCTTACCGCGCCGGGCAACAATGCGCTGTGGTTCATGTACGAGCCGGTACTGATGTCGAAGAAGAGCTTCGACAAGCTCAACAAGGCGCAGCAGGATGCCGTCCTCAAGGCCGGCAAGGCGGCGCAGGCCTATTACGAAGGCAAAGCCGACCAAGTGAATAAGGATGCGATCAAGGCGTTCGAGGATCACAAGGTCAAGGTCGTGACCCTCAGCGATGCCGATTATCAAGCCTGGCTCGACGTGGCGAAAAAGAGCTCCTACGCGACCTTCGCCAAGGCGGTGCCGAACGGCCAGAAACTGATCGACGAGGCCCTCGCGGTTAAATAACAAGACAAATCAACGACCGGCCGGCGGGTGATCTCGCCGGCCGATGTCGTCTTTCCCCGTCAGCGTTGCGCGGGGACACCCCGCAACGGATGCTGCCAGTTCAAGCCCGACACATGGATACATACATTCGGACGGTCATCTTCCTGTCGCGCGTCACCGGCGTGTTCGCGGCCATTCTCATCGGTGTCGCCGTGTTCGTGATCTGCGACATGGTGATCGTGCGCTATTTCTTTAATGTGCCGACGATCTGGCAGATCGACGTGGTGACCTACGCGATCGTCGCCGCGACCTTTGTCGGTAGCCCCTATGTGCTGATGACGCGCGGCCACGTGAATGTGGAGATTCTTCCGCTCTATCTCGGCCCGCGCGCCCGTTATGGGCTTGCGCTGTTCACGATTGTGCTGTCGTTGGCTTTCTGCGTGGTGTTGTTCGTGCTCTGCACGCAGTATTGGTATCAGGCTTGGTCGGAAGGCTGGCATTCGAACACGGTCTGGCGCGCGCGGTTATGGATTCCCTATCTGTCGATGCCATTCGGTCTCGGGTTACTGGTCTTGCAATACTTCGCCGAGTTGATCAGCCTCGTGACGGGCAGGGCGCTCCCCTTCGGCCTTAAGCCGAAAGAAGACTTCGAGGAGTTCGGACGGGATCAAGCCAAGCAAGCCTTGGGAGACGTCCTGTGAGCCCGACCTCGCAAGGTGTTGTCGTTCTCGTTGCGACGCTTTTGATGCTGCTGTCGGGAATCCCGGTCGCATTCGGCCTTGGCGCGATATCGATCATCTTCCTTTTGTTTTTTCACGGCATCGACAGCATGCATGTCGTCGCCGAGACGTTCTGGTCCGGCCTCGACGATTTTACGCTCGTGGCCATTCCGATGTTCGTGATGATGGGGGCCGCGATCGGCTCGTCGCCGGCCGGCAAGGATCTGTACGAGGCGCTGGACCGCTGGCTTTACCGATTGCCGGGCGGTCTGGTCATTTCGAACCTCGGCGCCTGCGCCATCTTCGCCGCGCTCACCGGCTCCTCGCCCGCCTGCTGCGCCGCTATCGGCAAGATGGGCATTCCGGAAATGCGGCGGCGCGGCTATCCGGACGATGTGGCGACCGGTTCGATCTGCGCTGGCGGCACGCTCGGTATCCTGATTCCGCCGTCGATCACCTTCATCCTCTACGGCATTGCCACTGAAACCTCGATCGGCCGTCTGTTCCTCGCCGGCGTGATGCCTGGCCTCATGCTGACCGGCATGTTCATACTGTGGACCATCTTTATCATCTGGAAGCGCGGCTTCCGGTCCCATGCGATCGATTTTCGGTATTCATGGAAGGAAAAATTTCAGGCGATCCCCAAGATCGCGCCGTTCCTCCTGATTATTTTCGGCGTCATGTACTCACTCTATGGCGGCGTGGCGACGCCGTCGGAAGCGGCCGGCGTCGGCGCCGCGCTCTGCCTCATTTTGGCGGTCCTGATCTACCGGCTTTGGAAGATAGACCAGATTTGGCACATCCTGCGCGACACGATGCGCGAGTCGGTGATGATCTTGACCATCATCGCCGCCGCTGTGCTGTTCGGCTACATGCTCACCTCGCTCTATCTCACCCAGATGCTGGCGCAGGCGATTGCCGATGCGCACTTCAATCGCTGGGTCCTGATGGGCATGATCAATCTGTTCCTGTTGGTCAGCGGCTTCTTCATCCCGCCCGCGGCCATTATCCTGATGACCTCGCCGATCCTCTTACCGATCATTACCGCAGCCGGCTTCGACCCGGTTTGGTTCGGCGTGATTCTGACCATCAACATGGAAATCGGCCTGATCCACCCGCCGGTTGGCCTCAACATTTACATCGTCAATGCGATTGCGCCCGATGTGCCGGTCACGAGAGTGATGTGGGGTACGGCGCCTTACGTCCTATGTATGATGTTGGCAATCGTGATCTTGTGCTTTTTTCCAGAAATCGCCACATGGTTGCCGAATCATATGATGGGCGGCGTTAAATAGCGCCTTCAAGCGGAGTCCCGGACGTCGTAATGAACACTTCGTTCTTTGGAGAGCTTCTGCAGACCATCTCCGAGCGTGGCCGCGCGCTCTTGGCGCGCAACCGGCGCGGCGAGGCGAGTGCCCGCTCCGAAAGCCTGGTCGAGCTATGCGAAGCCCTGCTGTCGAGCCGCGGCGAGGCCTCCGGCGTCGCCCGCGCGCGCGACATCCTCGGCCGCTATAGCGAGTTGACCACCGGGCCGCGCATCGCCTTCTTTGAGGCGCTGGCCCAGCGCTTTGGGTCCGATCCGGTCCGCATGGAGACGGCGATTACCGCCTGGCGCGCAAAACCCGATGACGGGACCGCGGCGGAGCTACACGCCGCTTCCGAGCCGCGCCGGCAGGAGCTGTTCCGCCGGCTCAATCTCGCGCCGGGCGGCACGGCCGCGCTGGTGCGCATGCGCGAGCAATTGATCGACGTGCTGGGTCACCGCGACGATCTCAGCGCCGTCGATGACGATTTCGTCCACCTGTTCTCGTCCTGGTTCAACCGCGGCTTCCTGGTGTTGCGCCGCATCGACTGGTCGACACCGGCAATCGTGCTGGACAAGATCATCCGCTACGAAGCCGTGCATGAGATCAGCGACTGGGACGACCTACGCCGCCGCATCGATCCGTCCGACCGACGCTGCTACGCATTTTTTCACCCGGCGCTGGTGGATGATCCCTTGATCTTCGTCGAGGTGGCGCTCACCCGCGAGATTCCCGGCGCGATCATGCCGATTCTGAGCCCCGAACGCGAGGTGATCGATACCGACAAGGCGCGCACCGCAGTGTTCTATTCGATCTCGAACTGCCAACGCGGGCTTGCCGGCGTGTCGTTCGGCAGTTTCCTGATCAAGCAGGTGGTCGAGGAGATCAGCCGCGAACTGCCGAAGCTTTCGACCTTCGTGACGCTGTCGCCGGTGACGAGTTTCGCCGAGTGGCTCAAGCGCGAACGCGCCCAGGAAAATTCGGCGGCGCTGAACGAGGCCGACAAGGCGCTGTTCGTTGAGCTCGACGATCCCAACTGGAGCCGCGATTCGGAGGCGGCGGAGCGGCTGCAGGGGCCGCTGCTGCGGGCGGCGGCCTGGTATTTCCTGCGCGCGCGCAACGGTCGCGGGCTGCCGGTCGACGCGGTGGCGCGTTTCCATCTCGGCAACGGCGCGCGGCTCGAGCGCATCAATTGGCTCGCCGACACCTCGGACAAGGCGATCGCGCAGGCGCACGGGCTGATGGTGAATTACCTTTACGATCTCGACGATATCGAGACGAATCACGAGGTCTATGCGGAGAGCCGCACCGTCGTCGCCTCCGGCGCGGTGCAGCGCCTGTTGCGTCCGCCGCTCGAGCTGGTGCCGGTCGCGGGGTAGTTTTTTCTTCCCTCTCCCCGTTCTTACGGGGAGAGGGTGCCTCGCAGCCGGGGGCTGCGAGGCGGGTGAGGGGCGAGTGCCTTGCGCGGTCCCGACCAGACGAAAATCAAGATCGAACGCCGCCTGCGCCGGCACTCGACCGACGCAGAGATGGCCCTCTGGCTTTCACTCCGCGACCGCCGTCTTTGCGGACATAAGTTCGTTCGGCAGGAAGCGATCGAGTTCTTCATTGTTGATTTCGTCTGCCGCGAAGCAAAATTGATTGTTGAAGTCGACGGCGGACAACACGCCGAGAGTGCAAACGATCGCGTACGCGACGAGGTTTTAAGACAGGCGGGATATCGCGGTTTGCGATTTTGGAATTCGGATGTTTTGCAGAACAAGCGCGGTGTTTTGGAGGTCATTGCAGCGGCGTTGACCGAGACCGAAGACTGAAATTCAGTAGCCCCTCACCTGGCCCGCGCTTGGCGGGCCACCCTCTCCCCGCTAAAGCGGGGAGAGGGAAAATCGCTTCACGACTTCCCGTACACCGGCACGATGGCGCCGCGGGTGACGCGGTTATCGGGGGAGGCGAGGAGCAGGATCGTCGCCGCCACGTCCTCGACCTTCGGCCACAAATCGAAATTCGCTTTCGGCATCACTTTGCGGTTGGCCGGGGTATCCATGATCGAGGGCGCCACCGCGTTGACCAGAATACCGTCCTTGGCCACTTCCTCGGCCAGCGCCACCGTGAGCGCGGCGACACCCGCTTTGGCGACCGTGTAGGCTGTCATGCCGGCCCCTGTGCGCCATTCCAGCGCTGGCCGCGCCGCCACGTTGACGATGCGGCCACCGCCGTTCATGGCATTGACCGCGGCGCGGCAGCAGAGGAAACAGGAGATCAGGTTGGTATCGATTTGGGCCATCAGCGCGGCCTGGCCGGTCTCCGCCACCTTTCCGGGCGCGAAGCCGCCGGCGATATGGATCGAGGCCCAGAGCGTCAACCCGTCATAGACTTTCGCCACCATGGCCTCGTCGGCCAGATCGGCAACCGCGATCAGCGTCACATTCGGATCGCCGCTATGCGGGAAGCGCTGCGCCTCCGCTTCATGCACATAGGGCACCGTGCAAGTTGCGCCCGCCGCCAGCAGGCCTGCGACCACCGCAGTGCCGAGCGCGCCAGTGCCGCCGCTGACGACCACGTGCTTGCCGGAGAAATCCACTACCCTCTTCCCCGCTTGACCCGCGTCGGCAGCACCTGGAATTCGATCCAGTTTGCCACCTCGCTGACGCGCAGCGACTTTTCGAGCACGTTCTTGCTGATGCCGTGCCGCCAGGACAGGCGTTTGCAATGCGGGTCCTTGTCGAGCGTATCGAGATCCTGCGCGAAAGTTTGCATGTCGTCTTCGCTGGCGAAGAAGCCTTCGCCGACCAGCCGGGTGCCGATGCGGCGCACGATCGCCGCCAATTCGCGCAGCGGATATTCCGGATGATACTGTACGCCCCAGGCCACCGAGCCATTGGTGCGGATCTCCACGCTTTGCACGTCCGACACCGCATTGGTGGCGAGCACGGTGGAGCCCGCCGGCAGCGCCTCGACCTCGTCGAGATGCACGGTCGGCGCATTGAACACGTCGAGCTTGCCGACATACATCGGATGCTTGCGGCCGGCTTCGGTCAGCCTGATGCCGCGGCCGAAGCCGATCTCGCGGCCTTTCGGGTTCTTGCGCACGCTGCCGCCGGCCGCCGCGGTGATCACCTGCAGTCCCCAGCAGGAGCCGAACAGCGGCGTTCCGGTCGAAAGCGCCGCGCGCACCAGATCGATCTGCCGCATCACCGATGGTCCGCCGTCATAGATGTGCAGCGAGGAACCGGTGATGGCGATGCCGTCATAGCCTTCGAGCGCTTCTCCGCTCGGCAAAATCGCG
The DNA here is from genome assembly GCA_963772235.1 of uncultured Alphaproteobacteria bacterium. Lineage (GTDB taxonomy): Bacteria > Pseudomonadota > Alphaproteobacteria > Rhizobiales > Xanthobacteraceae > Pseudolabrys. The sequence continues at coordinate 82,918 of CAVYWI010000011.1, read as the reverse complement.
GCTGGATCGCCAGGATGGCAGGTGTCCACGCTCGCGCCCGGCAACAGCTCGCGCAGCAGGTTCGAATAGCCCTGATGCGCCGGGGTTCCGCCCACCACGAGGTGTTCGGCCAGCGTCTGCGGCGAGTTACCTTCGATGACGAGCAGGCGGGCGGACGGCATGGGGCGCTATGAAACGGGCCAAGTCCCGGGTTGATCGTGTGCAACGGCGCGTATGCGGCAGCCTTGATATGGCCATAGCGCGGCGATTCTGCAATTCCCGGCGAATTTTGTGGCCTGATGCGCCTTTCGCGCGCCGCGGTTCTTGAGGCCGCCACGTAAGCCGTCCATCCTGCCGGGAACCAAGCGAATCAGCAGGTATGGCCGACTACGACCTCGCGATCATCGGCGGCGGTATCAACGGGACCGGATTGGCTCGCGATGCCGCCGGCCGCGGCTTACGCGTACTGCTGGTCGAGCAGAACGATCTCGCCTCCGGCACGTCCTCGGCCTCGACCAAACTGATCCACGGCGGCCTGCGCTATCTAGAGCACGGCGCCATTCGCCTGGTGCGCGAGGCGCTGCACGAGCGCGAGGTACTGCTGCGCATGGCGCCGCACGTCATCCGGCCGCTGCGCATCATGCTACCGCCGGCGCCGGGCTGGCGCTCGGCGCTGCGCCTGCGTCTCGGGCTTCTCGTCTACGACTTGCTGGGCGGCCGCAAACTGTTGCCGGCGACAAGCAATGTCGATCTCACCCATCATCCGGTCGGGCAGCCGCTCAAGCGGTCGTTCCGCTATGGTTTTGAATTCTCCGACTGCCAGGCCGACGATTCCCGTCTGGTCGTGCTCAACGCACTCGACGCCGCCGAGCGGGGCGCGGTCATCCGCACCCGCACCCGCTGCGTGCGCGCCGAGCGGCACGACGAATGGGAATTGGTGCTCAATGCGCGCGGCCGCCGCGAGGTGACGAGCGCGCGCGTGCTGGTCAATGCCGCCGGCCCCTGGATCGGCGAGGTGGCCGATACAGTGATCCGCCGCCCGTTGCCGGCGCCCGTGCGCCTGGTGAAAGGCAGTCATATCGTGGTGCGGCGGCGCTTCGAACATGACCGCGGCTATCTGCTCCAGGCCGCCGACGGCCGTGTGGTGTTCGTGCTGCCCTTCGCGCAGGATTTCACCTTGATCGGCACGACCGACGAGAATTTCGTCGGCGATCTCTATTCACCGGCGCCCGATGCCGCCGAGATTCTCTATCTATGCCAGACCGTCAATGACTATTTCCGCGCCAAGGTCACACCCGACGAACTGGTGTGGTCGTTCGCCGGCGTGCGGTCGCTCTACGACGACGGCGCCGACAAGCCGGAAGACGTCACGCGCGATTATGTGCTCGCCCTCGACACCACCGATGGTGAAGCGCCGCTGCTCACGATTTACGGCGGCAAGATCACCACCTATCGCCGGCTGGCGGAGGTGGCGCTGGCGCGGCTTGCAACGTTTTTCGGCGCGCCGCCGCCGTGGACCGCCGGCTCGACGCTGCCCGGCGGCGATTTTCCGGCCGACGGCTTCGACGATCTGGTGGCGGAGACCGTCGGCCGCTGGCCGTTCCTCGCAAAGCCGCATGCGCGCCGCCTGTTGCGCGCCTATGGCCGGCGCCTCGAGCGCATGCTCAAGGACGCGCAAAGCATGGACGATCTGGGGCCGCGTTTTGTTGGCGATCTCACCGGCGCCGAGGTGCGCTACCTGGTCGAGAACGAATGGGCGCAGAGCGCCGATGATCTGCTGTGGCGGCGCAGCAAGCTCGGCATCATAGCGACGCCGGAGCAGCACGCCGCGCTCGGCCAGTTCATCGCATCGTTGCAGGCGGCGCCATGAGGGCAGCCATGGTATACGAAACCTTACCGCGTCAGGCGCAATTGCATCGGCCCGTTTCAGTGTGCCGCTACGTCTTTATGCTGTAGTCCGCATGTTCGTTTGGGGGCCAGCGGACCGCTAATGTCGACAGAGACCAAACAGAACGTCGAGCGACTGGCTACCGCCAAAGTTCTGGTGGTGGACGACGAGCATAATATGCGCAAGGTCGTGCGCACGATGCTCATGAGCATCGGCGTGCAAGAGGTGTATGAGGCGCGCAACGGTCAAATCGGCCTCGATCTGATCCGCCGCATGGCGCCGGATGTCGTCATCCTCGATTGGAAAATGCCCGGGATCGACGGTCCTACCTTCGTGCGCCTGGTGCGCGCGCCAGGGGCGTTCCCCTACCCGGATGTGCCGATCATCATGCTTACCGGCCATGGCGACCGTTCGCACGTCGTCGAAGCGGTGAAGATTGGCGTCGACGAGTTCCTGCGCAAGCCGGTATCGGTGAAGGCACTGCAAGACCGCTTGTTGGCCGTGCTGACCAAGCCGCGTGAGGTCGTCAAAAGCGGCAGCTATTACGGTCCGCTGCCGCGCCGACTGGCCACCGGCCTACACGCCGACGACGATGATGCAATCGTCAGCCTCGTCCTCCTCGACTAATCTCCGCAGACTTTTCAGTCGGCGCATGATCTAACCGGTCCCCGCAGGACCGGATCGTGCGCCGGTACCGCTTTGCGGAGACGCTCGTTGCCGACCGCTCTCATCGCCATCGACCAGGGTACGACCTCGACGCGCGCCATCGCGTTCGATGCCGCGCTGCGGCCGCTCGCCTGCGCGCAGCAGGAGTTGCGCCAGATCTATCCCGCGCCGGGCGAGGTCGAGCACGACCCGGAGGAAATCTGGGCGGCGACGGTCGCGACGGTGCGCGAGGCCATCGCGAAGGCCGGTCTGGCGGCCAAGGACATCGCCGGCATCGGCATCACCAATCAGCGCGAAACCACCGTCATCTGGGACCGTGCCACCGGCAAGCCGATCCACAACGCGATCGTCTGGCAGGACCGGCGCACCGCCGATTTTTGCGAGGCGCTGCGCAGCAGCGGCTATGAGCCGGAGATTTCCGGCAAGACCGGGCTGCTGCTCGACCCGTATTTTTCCGCCAGCAAGATCGCCTGGCTGCTCGACAACGTCGCGGGCGCGCGCGGCCTGGCCGAGGCCGGCCGGCTCGCTTTCGGCACCATCGATTGCTTTCTGCTGTGGCGACTGACCGGCGGCAAAGTGCACGCCACCGATGCCACCAACGCCGCGCGCACTTTGTTGTTCGATATCGCCAGCGGGCAGTGGGATGACGGGCTGTGCCGGATGTTCGGCGTGCCGCCGTCGCTGTTGCCGCAGGTTCGCGACTGCGCCGGCGAGTTCGGAGTCACCGCGCCTGAATTGTTCGGCGTGCCCATCCGCGTGCTCGGCATGGCCGGCGACCAGCAGGCGGCGACGGTCGGGCAGGGCTGCTTCAAGCCCGGCATGATGAAGTCGACCTACGGCACCGGCTGCTTCGCCCTGCTGAACACCGGCGCGCAGCGCGTCGCCTCGCGTAACCGGCTGCTCACCACCATCGCCTATCAGCTCGACGGAAAATGCACTTACGCGCTGGAAGGCGCGATCTTCATCGCCGGCGCCGCCGTGCAATGGCTGCGCGACGGCCTGAAGATCATCGCCAAGGCGTCCGAGGCCGACAGCCTGGCCGAGCAGGCCGATCCGGCCGAGCAGGTCTACCTGGTGCCGGCCTTTGTCGGGCTGGGCGCGCCCTATTGGGATGCGCAGGCGCGCGCCGCGATTTTCGGGCTCACCCGCAATTGCGGGGCCGCCGAACTCGCGCGCGCGGCGCTCGAAGCGGTCGGCTACCAGACCCGCGACTTGCTCGCGGCCATGACCGCCGACTGGCCGCTGGCGGACGGCGCCGCCACGGTCCTGCGCGTCGACGGCGGCATGGCGGCCAGCGCCGTCACCATGCAATTCCTCGCCGATATCCTGGCGAGCCCCGTCGACCGCCCGATGGTGATGGAAACCACCGCCTTGGGCGCCGCCTATCTCGCCGGGCGGGCGGCCGGGCTCTGCCCCGACCTCGACGGTTTTGCCGCGCAATGGCGGCTCGACCGCAGATTTGAGCCGCGCCTTGATGCAGTGCGGCGTGAGCGGAAATATGCTGGCTGGCAGGACGCGGTACGGCGCACGTTAACGCCGCGGTGAGACTTCGCGGTGAATATGGCCGGTCGAGGGGGACTGGGTCATGCCGCGCAATACCAAGTACGCCGAGGGCCTCATCCGGCAGCTGCACGTCCTGCTGGTCGACGATAGTCCGTACATACGCACCATCGTGCGCGGGCTGCTCGTTCAAATCGGCGTCAAGCATGTGACCGAAGCCGTCGACGGAATCTCCGCACTGGAAAAAATTCGCGAGGAAGCGCCCGACGTCATTCTCCTCGACTGGGAAATGCCGCTGCTCAACGGGGCGGAACTGGTGCGGATCGTACGCTCCCCCGGAGTCTTTCCGACGCCGGACATTCCCATCATCATGCTCAGCGGCCACGGCGAACGCTGGCGCATTCTCGAATTGATCAAAATCGGCGTGAACGAGTTTCTCTGCAAGCCGGTATCGGCCAGAGCGCTGTTCGACCGGTTGATTTCGATTGTGCTCAAACCGCGCGCCAACGTCCGGGTCGGCAGATATTACGGCCCTTTGCCGCGCATTCTGACGCCCGATAGGCCCGCCTCTGTGTTGCCGGCAGCCTGACGCTCGTGCGGGCTAGTCAGCTATTGTCGCGCAATGGCTCGTTCGCTCCCTGCGGATAGGGGCGAAGCAGCCAATCGCGGTCTAGTGAGTTGCCCCCGCCGAGTCGGGAATAACGACGAGCACCTCAGCCGAAATGGTCTTGCCGGCGATAGTAACGGTGCCGTGCTGATGGTCGAATTTGATGCCTCTGAGGGCGACCAGCACCGTTTTGTCCAGCTTGATCTGGCCTGATTGCGCTTCGGCAATAATGATGCCGATGGCCGTTTCAAACACGCGCTCGATTTTCTGCGGGTTTCCCGAAGCCGCCGCTTGCTTGGCGGCCTTTTCGAGGTCGCGGTGCTTATTGGCCGTATAACGCAACGCAGTATGGAGGCTGCCAGATATGGCTTCGTCATCAAACGCAGCAGCAAAGCGTTCAAGCATCGATTCGGCTCCTAGATTTCCATTATAGCGCCGGTTTCCACCGGAATGGTACCGCCAGCCGGACTTTTCACGGAGGAATATTTATACAGCAACAGGCCATTGCCAATACCCGCCGAATTCGACCGATGGTTTCCGATTCATTGCCAGGCCCGCAAGGCGGCCCGCCTGTGCGCCGTCATCGGCGCGGCACATGCCGCCGAAAAACGCCTCGCCCAATTCGTGCAAACGCGGTCGGGCGAAGCGCTTGTTCGTGACCGATCCGCTTCACCTCGCAACATTTGTGTCGTTCGTCCCATGACGCGGCTTTATCGACATTCAACGCGGCAACCTACGAGTGCATAAAAGTTCGGTACCATGGTGCGGAGTGTCACATACCGGGGCTATTCGCTGCTGCTGCGGCCCGGTGGGCGGAACAGATAGACCAGAAACCAGATCGGCACGATTACCAGGGAGCCGAGCAGCACGTTCGGCCAAGCCCAGGCGAAGCCTTTTTGGGCATAATCCTGGATGCGGTCGGCCGAGAGGCCAAATTCGTGCATCAGTTGCTCGGCGGTAATGCCGAAATGGGCAAGGATCGTTCCCACCACCAGCGAGGCGACGGCGATCTTGACCAAAGTCCGTAGAAAGGGGTGCAGCATCCACGCCCCGTCGCGCCGGCCCTAGACCGGCGGGTGATTCGTTTCAGGCGCAATGATAGTCAAATGGCCGCGCGAGCGCATGATCCCGAAAAGTCGGAGATCCGGTTTTCGGGCCAGATCATGCGCAAGAAAATAAGCCTGCCCCAGGCGTTTATCAGGGCTTTGCCGCGGCCGCCGGTGCGGTGGACTGTTCGGCGGCCGGGATGGCGGGGGCGGGGCCGCCGATGAACCGCTGGATCACCGAACGGGCCGAATCGCGCGCGCGCTGGTCGCGCACCGCGTTGAGCAGCGGAGCCGCGGCGCCCGAGCGGCGAATCAGGGCTTCGGGGTCGGGCAGCATGATCGGATCGTCCCACGAGCCCTGCACGATGAAGGGCAGCTCGAATGTGGCAGCTTCTGGCTTACCGGTCGCCATCAGGCTGGCCGTGCCCTTGAGATCGAGTTCGCGCGCCGGGATCGAGGCCGAGCCGGCAAGCGCCAGACGCACCGCCGAGCCATCGATTTTCACGTCCTCGACCGTGACCATGCCCTGGGTGATTTTCAACGTCACCGTGATCTTGTCGAACGGGGTCCGTCCGCTGCGGAATTCGCCGCCGCCGGAGAGCGGCCGCCGTTCCAGCCGGCGCAGTAGTTGCTCGACATTGAGGCCGGCGAGCGCGCCTTTCTCGCCGATCAGGCTGGCGGTGCCATTCAGAGTGCGGGTAACCGCGAGCACGCTGTCGCCGCGGCCTTCGACCGCGAATGAGATGTTGCCCTTGCCTTCGAGCCGGTGCAGCCCGAACAACTGGCCGAGGCAGCTTTCCAGATCCACGTCGCTGAATTGTAACTGCGATTTCACGTCCACGCCGGCGTCGACATTGGCGAGCGTCAGTGAGCCCCTGATCACGCCGCCATAGGCCTGCGCTTCGCCGACGGTGACCACCAGGTGGCCGCCGCGCAAATTGGCGCCGATCGCGGTGCGCCCGAGCTTGGCGTTGGACATCGTGACGTTTGCTGCCGACAGGCGCAGGTCGAGGTCCATGCCGGACAGGCCGTCGAGCGTGATGTGTCCGCTATTCCAGTCGCGCTGATTGGCGGTGAGCAGGCGGACGGTTGAGACATAGGGTGTCAGATCGAGGGTATCGGCGGCGAGCGTGCCTTGCAGCGTCTTGCGTCCGTCGGTGGCGAAGGTGAGCACGCCTTCGGCGGTGTTGCCGTCGAGTTCGACATTGACGTTGCTGAGCCCGATCGTGCCGCCCACCACATTGGCTTGCGCCTTGATCGCGAAATGACCGAACCCGCCGCCCGGCAGCGGCTTCTGGCCGGCCCAGACCAAGGCACTCCGCATCGACGTGGTGTCGGCGGCGAGCGTGCCGTCGATCTTGAGGGTGGGCTGGACGCTGATGCCGCCTTCGAACGCCGCCTTGATCGGGTGGCCCGCGATCCGCAGCTTCAGGCCGCTGCGGTTTCCGGCGAGCGCGGCCGGAAAATCGGCAAGCGTCATGGTCACGTCGAGCGGCTCGTCATGCCAGACGAAGCGGCCGGTGGCGCCGAAACTCTTGGAGATTGCCGGCCAAGCCAACGAAAATTCCACGCCGCGCAACATCTCGTCGACTTTATGCGACTCGTCGTGGACCACCACGGTGCCATCGTCGATGCGCATCTCGGAGAATGCCGCAACGCGGTGCGCATCCTTGGTCTGGCTACGGGTCAGCGTCTCGATCAGGCCGGACCAGTTGGTCTTTCCGTTAGGCTCGAGGTCGACCGCGATGATCGGTCGCTCGAGCGCTACGTCCGAAATTTCGACCCGGCCGCTGAGCAGCGGGAAGAAGCGCAGGCGGGCGGTCAGCCGCTCGGCGGTGAGCGCCGGCCGTTTGGCGTCGCCAAGCACCACATCGGCGAAGCTGACGCTGCCGGTGGGAAACAGCGAGACGGTGGCGGTGCCGCCCATGATCGGGTTCAAGCCGGTGACGGCGCGGATTTCGCTTAAGACCTGACGGCGCACGGCGTCGGCCGAGATCAGGTAGCCCGCTGCGATATACACGCCGACGCCGACCGCGAGCACGGCCAGCAAGGCGTATCCCATGCGTTTTAAGCCGATGGCGGCCGTCAAAGTGAGAATTTCCGGTTGTTTGGACGTCGATTTCCGGCGGACTATACCACCGGTCGCGCCGCCACCAACCGTGCTCGGCGTCTGTGACCCTTTCATGGCCGGGCGCCGACGCATGAATTCGGGCTACCGCGCCGGCGTGGCGTCGGCGATTTCGGCGACCAGCTTCTTGATGATCGCCTGGCCGAACGAGTTGAAGTTCTTCGCCTCCAGCACGAAGGAGCCGGGCCCGCCGGTGACGTTGTTGCGGTAGTAGTTGGCAAGGCCGCCGGCCGGATTGGTGTGCTCTGGGTTCCACGGCAACGGCGTCTCGCTCAGGATCACCAGCCCGTTGATGGTGATGCCGAGCGCCAGCGCCTCGTCGCGTGCCTGGCCGACGTCGCGGCCGGCATTGTTGGTGCCGTCGCCGGAGACGTCGATGGTGCGCCGCTCGGAAGCAAACGGCGCGCGCGGAAATTGCGCTACCGAAAAGTCGATGCCGCCGCTGATCGAGGTGCGGTCGGCGAACGAGCGCGGCGATTCCAACAGCCGGGTGCCGAAGTCCTGCGCGGCCTTGGGTCCGTCGATCGGCATCCAGTCGATGACGACCTTCTGGTTGCCGAAGCCCGACCATTCGACGAAGGCGACCGCGATCCTGCCATCGCGGCCGGAGCGGATGGCCTCGAGCACGCGGGGATTAGCAATCGCCGCGGCGTAGCCATCGCGCTGCAACTGGAATTTCGTGGCGTCGACGCTGCGCGACACGTCGGCGGCGAGGACCAGCAGCAGATCGACTTGCTCGGCCGCCCGCGCGGCGGGGACGAGTGAAAACGCAATCAGCAGGCACACCAATAGCCGACGCATCACAGCCTCGCTCCGTCACCCTTCGCGGCACGCTTGCGGCGTGCACCTCAGGATGACGGGTCAGGCCTTAAGCTTATCCGATTGGCTTTATTTCGCCAGCACGCGGGTGGCGGGGAAGGCGACCTCCACCAGCGTGCCGTTGTCGATCTGGCTGGTGATGTGGAAGCGGGCGCGATTGGCCTCGGCCAGCGCCTTGCTGATCGGCAGGCCGAGCCCGCTGCCGCCGGCGCGGCTCACGGTCGCCAACTGGCGGAACGGCTCGAGCGCGGTCTGCAATTCCTTCTCGCTCATGCCGGGGCCGGTGTCGCGCACCCGCAGCACGATCTCGTGGTCGTCGTTCAAGGCGGTGGCGACGATCACCTGTCCGCCGGCGCCGGTGAACTTGATCGAGTTCGACAACAGATTGAGCGCGATCTGCCGCACCGACCGCGCGTCCGCCACGATCGCCGGCAGGCTCGGTGGCAGCGAGGTGCGGATGATGACGCGTTCGCGGTTGGCCTGCTGCTGCATGATGGCGACGCATTGCTGCACCAGGTCATTCAAATTGACGCTCACGAAACTGAGCTCGAGCTTGCCGGCTTCGATCTTGGACAGGTCGAGCAGGTCGTTGAGGAGCGAGATCAGGTGGCCGCCGGAGGTGTGGATGTCACGGAGATATTGCCGGTAGCGCTCGTTGCCGACGGGCCCGAAGCGCTCGTCCATCATCACCTCGGAGAATCCGATGATGGCGTTGAGCGGCGTGCGGATCTCGTGGCTGATCTTGGCAAGGAATTCCGACTTGGCGGTGGAGTCCTTCTCGGCCTGCTGCTTGGCGTTGATCAGCTCTTCTTCGGTACGCTTCCAGGCGGTGATGTCGCGCATCACCGCGCAGAGCTTCTCGCCGCCGGCGATCCGGCCCATGGTGAAGTAGAGCGGCACCAGGCCGCCTTGGCGCACCAATCCGATCGCCTCGCGGCCGGTGTCGAGCAGGCCTGGATCCTTCGCCATCCGGTCGAGATAGTCGAGCACGGAACGCCGGCTTTCTGGCGCGAATAGATCGCCAAAGCTGAGCGCGGCGAAGTCGGCCGCCTCGTAGCCGAACAGCGCTTCGGCGCTGCGGTTGGCCGAGAGGACGCGGCCGGCACGGTCGAGCACCAGCACGCCGTCGGTGGCGGTGTCGAGGATCGACTTGAGTTCACCGTTTTCGTTTTCCAGCCGGCGCAGCGACGTCGCATTGCCGCGGTCCTCGGCGACGCCTTGCGTGCTGATCATCAGCACCATCGCGTTCTCGTTGCTCCAGGGCACGCTGAACAGGCGGCCTTCCACCGGCTTCTGATGGCCGTTGACGGTGGTGATGGTCAACGTCTTGCCGCCGTTCCTGGCGTCGCCGCCGGCGGACTCTGCCTTGGTGTCGATGAACAGACTGTCGAGACCGCCGGCCTCGGTTAGCGCCTCCAGCGCGGGATAACCGGTCCAGTCGAGGAAGGCGCGGTTGGCGTAGATCAGCGTGTTGAGCCGATAGACCAGAATACCGACCGGCAGCCGATCGAAAATCGGCCGTCCATCTTGGAGATCGCGGGCGGCGTCGCCGTTGCGTGCGCGTGGCGACGCGCTGACCGGCGGCAGGGCTGGGGCAGGTTCGCGCGTCTGATCGGCTGGTGCGGCAGTTGTTTTTCCAGCGCTGCCCTTGAGTCGGGCGCTGAGCTCGCGCGCGAGTTCCTCGAAGGCGCTGCGCTCGCCTGAGCTGAGCGCCGGCGGCTCTTCGGCCGGCGCCGGAAATGCCAGCACATTATCCGCCGACTTTTCCTCTTTGACCGCGGCCGCCGCGGCTTTGGCCTGCGCCCGGCGCTGCTCCAGCGCGGCGAGGCGCTCGACGTCGCGGCAGATGCCGAAGCCGCGATAACCGGCGAACTGGCGATCGCGGTCGAATGCGGGCAGGCCCGACATCTCGATCGGCAAAGGTTGATCCGCATCGTCGACCGGCCAGGACACGACGACGCCGCTCCAGGTGCTGCGCGCGGCTAGCGCATTCGCCACGGCGCCTTGCGGATCGAGCTTGAGCGCGGCGGCGACTTCCGCCCAGGGGCGGCCGAGCACGGCGGCTGTCTTCGGACCGAGCACTTTGATGAATTCTTCCGTGCCGAGGGTGAAACGATTGTCGGCATCGGTCTGCCAGACGAAGCGGAACGGAAAGCGCCGCGGCCGGGCTTCCGTCGCAGCCGGATTGAGGACGGTGGGCGCCGCCTGCGCCATCGCGCGGACGCCGGCTTCGGACGCCGCGAACGCGACCAGCAGCGTCATCGTCGCGCCGGCGCCGAGACGGAGGACGGTGGCCGGCCAAGCCGCGATGTCGCCGTCGGCGCGGCCATTGAGCGAGGCCTCGCGGGCGAGTTGCTCGGCGCCGAGCGCGACCAGGTCGCGCTTGTCGCCAAAGCGCTCGCGCGCCGCCGGCATGGCCTCGATCAGTTCGCCATCGGCGGTGAACACCGCCGCGGGCCGATCGATATCCGCGAGCAGCCGTTGCGCGCGGTCCGGCAAGGCGAGGTCATTGCCGGCGCGCTCGGTCGCGACTACCAGCACGGCGGAGCTATTGTCGGCGAGCACGATGCGCGAGCAAAGACAGACCAGCCTGGTGCCGTAGCCGGCGCCGAATCCGCGTAAACGTTCGAGCCGCGGCGCGCCACCTTGCGGCAAGGTGCCGGCCAGGCGCGCGACCTGTGCGGCCGCCGCGTGTTCGGCCTCGAAGCGGAGGGCGGCAAGCGCGCCCGGCGAGGTGGCGTCGAAGATCGCGGCTGCGACCGGATTGGCCCACAGCACCCGCGTCGCGTCCGTGCTCCAGAGCCATACCGGCGTCGGGCTCAAGGCGTGGGCCGCGAGCCGCTGATCGCTCAGGCAGGCGAACTGGAACTCAGGCCCATTCATTGCGTGGTCACAAAAGTTACGGCTAATGAACCCTTAATACGGCCGGTTTGATGAGGCGTCCACGATGCGGCGGCTGTTCCCCACGGCCACGCGGATATAACCTTAACGGCACGGATGCGGCACTGGCGCGAGCCATTCCCCGCCCTAGATATAAGGTTAAGGCCGGCGGTAAACTGCCGGGGCCCCCAAGGCAGGAGGATGTCATGGCGAACAATGGCAATGGGAATTTCGAGATTCCGGCTGAAATGCGTGCATTCGCCGAGAAGAGCGTGGAGCAGGCCAAGCAGGCCTTCGACAGCTTCATCTCCGCCGCGCAGCACGCGGTCGATACCGCCGAGACTCAGGCGACGACCGCGCGCACCGGCGCCAAGGAGATCGGCGAAATGGCCATCGGCTTCACCCAGCGCAACGTCGCGTCGTCGTTCGAATTCGCCGAGAAACTGGTTCGCGCCAAAGATGCCCAGGAACTTACGGCACTGCATTCCGATTATGTGAAGAGCCAGATCGCCGCACTCACCGATCAGGCCAAGGAATTGAGCAAGCAGGTGACCAAGCTGGCCGGCCAGCACTAAAGACGCCCTTGGGGCTGGGATTGGATGCAATTTGGCGCAGGCACTGGCCTACGCAATTGAATTTATGACAGTTTTGTGCAGTGCAATATTTTTATTGCAATGCACCAAAAAAGGTGCTATATAGTTTTTATACCACTCGCCTAGACGCCCCAGTGGGCGCCCCTCGTGGCGGCGGGTTCTTAAACAAGCGCGAGCCGATTTATCGAGGGCGATGGCTCGCTTTTAAGCCGGAAGCAGCCCTCCGAGCTAAGGATAATTATCATGGCCGAACCCCAGACCGCGGCTGTCACGCCGAAAGCCAAATCGAAGCCGGTTGTCACCACCGCGTCCGTCTTCGAGATGCCGAAATTCGAGATGCCGAAGTTCGAAATGCCCAAGTTCGAAATGCCGAAATTCGACATGCCAAACATGGAAGTCCCCGCCGCCTTCCGCGAGATGGCCGAGAAGGGCGTCGCGCAGGCGAAAGAGGGCTACGAGAAGATGAAGACCGCCGCCGAGAACGCGACGGAATTGCTGGAAGACACCTATGCCACAGCCTCCAAGGGCTACTCGGACTACGGCCTCAAGCTGATCGAGACCGCCCGCGCCAACAGCAACGCCGCTTTCGACCTGTTCGGCGAAGTGCTGTCGGCCAAGTCGGCAGCCGAAGTCGTCGAGCTCTACTCGACCTACGTGCGCGCGCAGTTCGACACCGTGAGCGCGCAGGCCAAGGAGCTTGCCGATCACGCCCAGAAGGTCGCGACCGAGACGATCGAGCCCATCAAGGAAAGCTTCACGAGCGCCGTCAGCAAGGCCGCGTAACGGTCCATATCTGCCGCGCTAATGACCGGATTGAAAGCCCGGGCGTGCAAACGCCTGGGCTTTTGCGTTAAGGGATACCCGGCCAAAGCCGCTTGCCAAAATGGCGCCCTGAACCTAGGTTCCGGCCGCTCGCGTCACTGACGGCGAGCTTGTGCAGGCGTAGCTCAGTTGGTTAGAGCGCTGGTCTGTGGAACCAGAGGTCGGTGGTTCAAGTCCACCCGCCTGTACCATCTCAATTCCGCAATCAATCAGGCGTCGCCAGCGAAATGCCGAGTAGCGCGCGCCGGCGCAGCCACGCGGTCGCCCTGTATTTCGGATCGCGCGTGACCGCGTGCATGCCGTCGAGCACCGCCAGCACGCGGCGTCCCTCGAGCGTGTCACCAAGCGCCAGCGGACCCTTCGGATAATTGAGACCGAGTTCGACCGCGATATCGATGTCGCCAGGTTGAGCGATGCGCAGTTCGGCAATGCGCGTACCGACATTGACGATCATGGCGAGCAGCCGCTGCACCACGAAGCCCGGGCTGTCGTTGATTGCGGTCACCGCGGCGCCGGCCGAAAGCGCCACGACCGCCGCGCCCAAGGTTTCCGGCGTCGTGAGCGGCGTCTTCATCACTGTGCGGCGGCCCTTGAAGCCGCCCAGCATGTCGACCGCGACCGTGCGCGCCGGGTCGAGTTTGAGGCGAACGATGGCGCCTGTGGCGTCCTCGCCGAGCGGCGTCACGAAACACAACGCGCCCGCCTCCGGCGCGCCGCCGATTTGCGTCTTGAGGCCGGCGGCCGCCAGCCATTCAGCCAGCTCGCGCCCACCGTCTTCGTCGGCAATCCAGGCCGCGGCCGGCTTGGGCTGCGCGGCGACCTCGATTGTCGGCGCCCCCGCTTGTGGCGGGCCGTCGTAATTGTAGAAGCCCTGCTTGGTCTTGCGGCCGAGCAAGCCGCCGGCCACCCGCACGGCCAGTTGCGCCGAGGGCTGATACATCGGCTCGCCGAAATATTGCTCGTAGATGCTCACCATTACCGCGTGGGTGACGTCGGCGCCGATTAGGTCGAGCAGTTCGAACGGGCCCATGCGGAAGCCGGCGGCCTCTTTCATCAGCAGATCGACCTCGCGCGGCGAAGCGATGCCCTGCGCGACGATGCGCAGTGCCTCCGGTCCATAGGCGCGGCCGGCGTGATTGACCACGAAGCCGGGCGTGTCGGTCGCCACCACCGGGTGCTTGCCGATGCGGCGCACGAAGCCGTTGAGCGCCGGTACTAAAGCCGAGATCGCTGCGCAGGCCGCCGATCACCTCGACGAGCCGCATCAGCGGCGGCGGATTGAAGAAATGTAGGCCGCCGACGCGCGCCGGATCGCCGCAGCCGGCGGCGATCTCGGTGACCGACAGCGAGGAGGTGTTGGTGGCGATCACCGCGTCCGGCGCGATGCGCTGTTCCAGTGCGCGAAACAGCTCACGCTTGGCCGCGAGATCCTCGATGATCGCCTCGATGACGATGCCGGCCGGCGCCACCTCATCGAGCGAGCCGATCGCCCGCAGGCGCCCCATCACGCCCTGTTTGACGTCCGCCGTCATGCGGCCCTTGGCGACCAGGCCATCGAGCGCCTTGTCGATCGCCGCCACCGCCTCGCGCGCCGCGCCGTCGCGCGAATCGAACAGCAGCGCCGTCATACCGGCCTGCGCGCACACTTGCGCGATGCCGCGTCCCATGGTGCCGCTGCCGATGACCGCGACCGTCAGGTCGCCGCGCTGCAGATCCTGGACCACACCTATTTCCCTTCGAATGTCGGTTTGCGCTTCTCCAGGAACGCACGCATGCCTTCCTTCTGGTCGCGGGTCGCGAACTGCAGCTGCAACGCCTTGCGCTCGAGCATCAGCGCGGTGTCGAGCGGCGCATTCAAACCGGCATTGACGATTTCCTTGATCTGCATGACGGCGATCGGCGGCTGCGCCGCGATCTCGGTCGCGATCTCGATGGCGCGCGCCAGCGCCTGGCCGGCCGGCGCCATCTCGCTGACGACGCCCATGCTCAGCGCTTCGGCGGCGCCGAACATCCTGCCGGTCATGAGCAGCAGCATAGCGCGCTTGCTGCCGATCAGCCGCGCCAGCTTCTGCGTGCCGCCGCCGCCGGGCAGGATGCCGATCTTGACCTCGGGCAGGCCGAGGCGGGCGCCGTCGCCGGCGACGATGATGTCGGCGCACAGCGCCAGTTCTAGCCCGCCGCCGAGCGTGAAGCCTTCGATGGCCGCGATCACCGGCTTCGGGCAGTCCATGATGGTGCGCCAGTATTTCTGCAGGTTGCGCGCCATGATCTCGACCGGCCCGGCCTCCGCCATCTGGCTGATGTCGGCGCCGGCGGCGAACACCGTGTCCGAGCCGGTGATGATGAGGCAGCGGATCGCCGGGTCGGCGGCGTGGCGGGCAACCTCATCGGCGAGCCGCGCGCGCACCTCCAGATTGAGCGCATTGCGTACCTGCGGCCGGTTGAGCCGCAGCACGGCGATGGCGTCCGACGGGCGTTCGACGAGGAGAGGATCCGGCGCGGTCATGGCTTTACCGATAGGGCGGCGCTGTCGCGCCGATCATGCATTTCCCAGTAAAGGACCGCGCGCGCGCGCCAAAGTCAACGTCGCGGTCGAGACCTCCGCCATTGCTGTATTTTTGATCTGACGCTAAGCGTAGTTACATCAACGACAGCTCCGGGATTTAACGGATGTGCGGTATCGCGGGCTTTATTGCAGGCCGGTCGCAAGGCGCGGCGCGGCCGATCGCCGATATAGCCGCCTCGATGAGCGAGACCTTGCGGCACCGCGGGCCGGACGACGACGGCGTGTGGATCGACCCGGAGGCGGGCGTCGCTCTGGTCCATCGCCGGCTGTCCATCGTCGATTTATCGCCGGCCGGGCATCAGCCGATGATCTCGGCCGACGGCCGCTACGTCATCATTTATAACGGCGAGGTCTACAGCCACGAGGAGATAAGGCCTTCGCTGACCGCGCGCGGCATTTCGTTTCGCGGTCATTCGGATACCGAAGTCATTCTGGAATCATTCGCCGCGTTTGGCATTGAGGCGACGCTGCGCCGGATGATCGGAATGTTCACCATAGCGCTGTGGGATCGGCGCGAGCGCACGCTCACGTTGATGCGCGATCGGCTCGGCATCAAACCGCTCTACTGGGCCAAATTCGGCGATCTGTTCCTGTTCGGCTCCGAGCTCAAGGCGTTGCGCGCGCATCCTGGCTGGACGCCGCGCATCGATCGCAACGCCGCGGCGGGCTTCATGCGGCATAATTACATCATGGCGCCACACACGATCTATGAAGGCGTGCACAAGCTCGAGCCGGGCACGGTGCTCACCGTTCCCTGGGGCGGCGAGCCGAAAATCGAGCGCTATTGGGACGCGCGCAAAGTCGCGCAAGCAGGTCTCGCCAACCCGAACCATGGCAGCGATCGCGAACTGACCGACGAATTGGAGATCCTGCTCACGGACGCGGTGCGGCGGCGGATGATGGCCGACGTGCCGCTGGGCGCGTTTCTATCCGGCGGCATCGACTCCTCGACGGTGGCCGCCTTGATGAAGGCCGCCAATGCCGGACCGGTCAAGACGTTCACGATCGGCTTCGACATTGCGGGCTTCGACGAGGCGCCGCATGCCGCCGCGGTCGCGCGCCATCTCGGCACCGACCACACCGAACTCACCGTGACGTCGCGGCAGGCGCTCGACGTCATTCCGCAATTGCCGGAATGGTACGACGAGCCGTTTGCGGATTCCTCGCAAATTCCGACCTATCTCGTCTCCGCGATGACGCGCAAGCATGTCACGGTGGCGCTCTCCGGCGATGGCGGCGACGAACTGTTCGCGGGCTATAACCGCTATCAACTGACGCAGCGATTTTGGCGAGGCATGTCGCTGCTGCCGCGCGGAATACGCCAGGGGATGGCTGCCGCGCTGACCAGCGTCTCGCCCGACCGTTGGTCGCGTCTGTTGGCTTTTCTGCCCGCGCGCCTGCCGGCGCAGATCGGCGACAAGCTGCACAAGGCCGCTTCCGTGCTTGCGCTTCCAGATGGCGACGCGGTCTACCGGCGGCTGATCACCCATTGGGAGCCCAATGAGGTGATGCCCGGAACGTCGGAACCGAAAGGCATTCTCTGGGACCCTTCGCTCGCCGCGGAAATGCCCTCGCTGCTCGATCGCATGCAATTGCTCGACCTCGTCACTTACCTGCCTGACGATATCTTGACCAAGGTCGATCGCGCCAGCATGGCGGTGGCGCTGGAGGCGCGCGTGCCGCTGCTCGATCACCGGGTGGTCGAATTTGCTTGGACGTTGCCCCAGTCCGTGAAAATACGTGGCGGCAAGAGCAAGTGGCTGCTGCGGCAGGTGCTCTATCGCCATGTCCCGCCGGAACTGGTTGAGCGCCCGAAGATGGGCTTCGGAATTCCGCTCGGCGAGTGGCTGCGCGGACCGCTGCGGGACTGGGCGGAATCGCTGCTGGCGGAAAAGCGCTTGCGCGAAGGCGGGCTTTTTCGACGCCGCCTGCGTGCGCCGGCATTGGGCCGAGCACCTCAGCGGCCACCGCAATTGGCAATATCCGCTGTGGGGCGTACTGATGTTCGAGGCTTGGCGCGAACGCTGGTTGCCTGGCTGATCGAGTATCTCAAGTCAAAATGTCTATGTTCAATCAACTCCGGCGGGATCCGGCGTATGAAAATGTCTAGTCGGCCGCCCTGGGCAATCATGCATGTCATTACGGCCTTGAACCGTGGCGGTTGCGAGAATCATCTCGTCGAATTGACGGCGTATCAAAAGGCTGCGGGTCATAATGTTACCATAGGCTATCTTAAGGGCACAGGATGCTGGCGATCCTGATCCGAAATCAGTTCCAACTCCCGCTAAAATCAAATCCGATCGAAGAAAACACATCGTCCCAAAGCGTCAGCAGTCTGTTCGTTTGCAGGTTCGCGGTTACATAAGCGTACCCGCGTTCTCCAGCGCTGCGGCGCGCCTCCTCGTCAGACAATAAGCGGTCCAGGGCGCCGACCCAATTCGAATCATCGTCACAAGCAAGATAGCTAAGTCCTGCCGCATCCATCATGCGGCGATAGGCCGGCGTCGCAGACGTCACAACAGGCATAGCCATTCGCCATAACAAAGCTAATTTATTGCCCGGCTTGCCTCGGGCAAATGGGTCGCCGGTAAAAATTGGAATAACCGCAATGTCAGATTTGGTGACGACTTCGGAAAAGGTCGTTTCGTTCCAACGATGGAACACAACATTATCAAAAATGGCCCTGGCAACTTCAATGCTCTTAATTCTGGGCAAAAAGGGAAACGCACCCGGGCGATCGGGATCGGTAACGATATTAAGGACGACCGACCTGCGTTGCGAAATCTCGTGCAATACCGACCGGATCGCTTTCAACTGCGGAAGATTGGAGGGAAGGCCCTCCCAGATCAGATTGAACGGGGCACGAGCGCTGTAATCATGCTTTCGATTTCGGACGGCATAGTCGTGGATATCAAGAACAATATGCACATTCTGGCAAAACGACTCGATATCGCTTTTCTGCGCGTCGGTCGTACACACAACCGCATCGGCCCGGCGGCACATATTCTGGATTGCCCCCTTGAAATCTATGCGTAGCCGTCGCTGCCGCCCGTTCGCATACCAAACTAGGCCACGCAGCAATTGCTTGATGTCGGTTCGGGGCACTGCCAGATAGGAATCGATGAGATCGTAAACGACCTTGCCGCTCCGGTATTCAGGACCAAATGCTAATATCGGATAGCTCACTCAGAACGACGACGTCGTAGCGCCCATCCGGCTGCGCAATTTCAAATGGTAGATTTCGGGCGCGCGCATAGCCGACAAATCGGCGAAGGTCGCCCGGGTGGGTTAAGTTGGGGCTACAGGGAGAATAGCCAATTCGTGGATACGATTTGCTCATACACGCTACGTTAAATGCGCCGGCCCGAATTCGGAGTGCTAGTCTAGTTACACCGCGCGACCCCGTTCTAGCCGCTGTGCAAACTCACGGATATCGCGCGGGCCCTGGAGGGGCAACAGATTTTGCCAAAGCAATTCTGCGTGCGTCTTGCGCCGGATGCGAAACGTCCGGAACATGCGTCGCAATGTCTGGGGACGAACGGCTGCACCCATGACCGATATCCAGTCACCGAAAGAAAGCAGACGGATGCGCCGCAATAATTGGTCCCAGGGGATAACGCCATAGATATATTGAGACAGCCAATAATAGACCTGCCTTATGAGATATCCAGGTCTATCGATTTCTATACCGGCGAGCTTCGGCCCATAGATTTCTTTTAGATGGTTAAGCCAGACGCACATTCCGTTGAGCAACTCGTTGCCGGGCAGCGCAGATGAAAAATCCGTGTTAATTCCGAGATACCGCAACCCATCTGCCGGTTGCTGAGTATAAAAAAAGTGGCCGAAAGACTTCGGCGACATCCCGACGATTACCAGACGGTCCGGAAGAAATACCCATTTTTTTGCCGAAATGAGCAGAGCGTTGAGCAGAAAATGGTCGGGAAAGGGGGGCTGGAAGATGCCGCCCGGGACCGCTGGCGGCGACACTTCTCGAAAAGAGGGTAGTCTGCATATTAAGCGGGATGCGTTGTCGGAACTGAAACATGTCGCGAACAATCGATTGTCGCTCATCGTTTCCAATGACGCCTTCGGCGGACAGTTCCGGCCCATAAGTAAAGTGATATGGCGCCCAATAGCTCGGTGTCGAACCGCCGATTGTGTCGGGCGCTACGTATGAATAGCCGTTGAACAATATGCAATCGGGATCTCCATGGCGTTTAAGTGCCTCGTCCAACCGGGTCAACGTGCCTGGCAGGAGATAATCGTCATCGCCCATCATCAGCACATAGTCGCCGCGAGAGTTCTCGATCGTAGCAGTCCAGTTCTCGTGAACCGGAAGCGGCTGCTCCTGGCGCAGCACCCTAAGGCGAGGATCGCCGGCAAAAGTGCGTAAAATGTCAGGCGTATTGTCGGAATTGGCGTTGTCTGAAACCACAAGTTCAAAATTGCTGTGATCTTGTTCAAGCACGGAACGGAGGCAATTTTCGAGAAACGCACCCCCATTGCGGGTTGGCAAAAGTACGGAAAATCTCATAACGCAGCTGCCTTGCGGAACACAATCGTGTAGGAGCTGCCGTTCGGCTCGCGATTCTCAATCGGAGCAAAAACTGTCGCGATGCCATAGCCCGCAAGGAGCGCGGCGTGCCTCAGCCATTTTCCTTTGACGCGATTCATCAACAATCTCTGCCAACCAAAACGATTCCACGATCTTGCATCGCGATCGGTCGTCGACTTCTGTACAAAATCAAGACCAAGATTTGCTGCGTACGAAATCAATGTATGCGATTGGAATTAAGAAAAGATGTCGTGGTGCGTCGATATGCGGCCATTCTGAACCCATGACACGAAACTGCCAAGCATCGGCGTTTGGTGTCGCGAGAATAAGTATGCCGCCTGGTGAGAGATTTTTTGCGACTGCTCCCAGCAAGGTCCAAGGATCCGGAATGTGCTCGATCACCTGCCATATCGCGATGACATCATGGGACCCTAGCGACTCCATCACCTCATGCGGTGCATTGCTGCATATGGCCCGCACACCAACCGTCTGATTCAAGAACGCGCAACAGTTGGCGTCCATTTCGATGGCGTCAACTTGGTAGCCTGCCTGCTTCGCTTGCAGTGCGAATGTCCCCCATGCAGGGCCAATTTCCAGTAGCCGCCCGGGGCGCGAATAATGTGCGAGTGTTTCAATCTTGAAAGTATCCTTGCGCGCTAATTCGGCAAGCCGTTCGGGGGTGGGAATGTCATAGTAATCAGACGAATAGTACTGCTCCAGATTTTCGGGGATGTCAGCGAGTTTAATCAGCCCGCAGGTATTGCATCGCAGATATTGGAACCATTCATTGCCGGCCTGGCGATTTCGGTCTCTTGTCCGCAAGAATGGTGTTTCTCGACCGGCGCAGCCTGGAGTATGTGATGCTGGAAACCCCGTCATACAAGCGACCTCACGTCCAGTTCTCCCTCCTGTCGGGCGTCCATCGGCTCTCCATCTCCCGCCTGAGCATTGCCGCCGGCGAGAGGATAAATCATTGCGATTCAAATAGTTATGAATCCGCGTGGCGGGCGCTTCCATGGCCGTGGACTGCATAACATTGTGCCGCGATCCGGCGCAATCACGGTGGCACACGCTATTGGGCCGACGGGCGAAACGAGCTATTGCAGACCCTTGAAGAAGAATTCGCTGCGACCCGAAAGAGAATTATGCACCAGGCGATACTGCGATGTCCGACGGAGAACAAGACCTGTGCGCACAATGGCCCGCAGCGGTTTTGTAGCCTTCCAATAATCGAGAACTGCCATTTTTTGCCAGACCGCTGTAATTCAAACAGCGGCACCATTCATTCTGCGCATTGCCAATCATGATTATCCACGAGATCTGACGCGCCTCCCAACCCCGCCGCCCCTTTGTGAATCGAGGAATAGATCCGTGATGGCAGAGATCGATGCCTTCAATGCTATGGTCGACGAACTCAAGGCGGACGATCCAATTTTCCTGCCGTCCGCGTTCTGGCAAGACCTCAGTAGCAAGAACGCCCGCATGCTGGAGATCGAAGGGCTTGCCAATTTCAAACGCACGGTCTCTCAGAATTATTTCAACTGGTTCATTGACAGTCCGGCGCACCCGCTATTTCGCCACGCATTCAGTAGCTGGTGCCGCCACCCGAACCTGTTACCGTTTGTCAGCAGGCTGCAAGATACGGAATACTTGCGCTTGACCACGAGTGACGATCGGATCGGGCTGAGCCGACTGCGGCGGCTCATGTATCGCCTCTACGTCAGTTTCGTCTGGACGATCATGATCGCGCATGACCGGCATCACCTTCATAATAAAATCGCGGAACCGGAAATTGGAAACCCGTTCCGTGTCATGGTCGGCGACCGGCTTTTGAGCCAGGATCTCGCCAACTCGATCATCGAGTGCAACCTTATTGCCGATTTGCCGAAAGCATCTTCGAGCCCACGCATTGCCGAGCTGGGCGCGGGCTACGGTCGCCTCGCCCATACCACCTTAACTACGTTACCGGGACAATACTTCATCTTCGATATCCCGCCTGCGCTTGGCGTGGCACAGTGGTATCTTGATCAAACCCTTGGCCCAGATCGAGTGTTTCACTTCCGTCACATCGATCGCATCGAAGATGTCAAAGACGAGATGGCGAAGGCTTCGGCCGTGCTGCTTACGCCCAATCAACTCCGCAAGTTTCCCGATTCCTATTTTGACGTCATACTTACGATCAGCACCCTGCCTGAGATGCGCCAGGATCAGGTGGACCTGTATCTCTCCGAGTTCCAGCGACTGTCGCGCGGCCATATTTTCATTAAGCAGTGGAAGTCATGGAAGAACCCTACTGACGGGACCGATCTGACTGCCGACGACTATCTGCTGGGCTCGAACTGGCGCCTCGTGCTAGGACCGAACCGACCCTGTCATTCCAACTTTCTTCAATCGTATCTGGAAACGGCTGGGACTAAAAGGCGGCCGCGTCAGGCCATGAGCTAGCCAGCCCTTGTCAACTTCAGCCTGACTATGTTCAGCATGCCAAATGCATCGGCGCGGACTTGAGGTAGTGCGACGAGCAGCGCAGCCCATGCAAGCGCCGCTACGGCGAGCGGCGGCTGCGAGCCCGGTAAATTGCGGCACGTCGGACGGCGTCAATAGCAGCGCGCCGCCATAGATGATCCCGACGACAGCTATCGGCAACAGCGTGTCACGGCCGCACCATGCCCATAGATCGTTCGGCAGGAGACGCCGGTGCATGTACGGTACCATGATCACATAATAAGGAAGATTGATACCGATCCAGCACACGGCCGCTGCGATGGGGCCATAACGGGGCACTGCGATCACCAAGGCGGGCAGGATCACGGCGAGCGCTATGAAATTCATGGTCACGATAAGGCTGGTCCAGCCATTGGCGATCTGCAGGAAATAGGACGGGGTCACCAGCGTATTGAGAAGCGTCCCGATCGCAATCCAAGGAAGCAGTTCAGAAACCGGATTTACAAGCGGCGACGCGCTTCCGAGCCAGACTTGTAGTAGTGGCTTCCCGAATACAATCAAAGTGCCGGTGATCGGTAAGATCAACGCGGAAAAAATCTGGCTCCAGCGGTGATATTCGCGGGCTAACCGGGCGGCGTCCCGTTGCGATGTCAGATGCGCGAAATGCGGCATCAGCGTCGTTGAAATCGGCTGCACGAGGATTGTCGAGACCTGCCCGGCAAGACTCACTGCCAAGGTGTAGGCCGCGAGTTGCTCTAACGCGCAGTATTTCGCGACGATAAGTGCGCCAGATTGCGTCAAGAAGGAGACCGTCAATCCGATTATGAGATTGCCGGTGGCGAACCGCCAGATCGTTCGCAGCAAGTCCGCATCAAACCGGGCGGGCTCTTTGCTGGGCGGCATCATTCGCCAAAGAAATGCTCGCAGGACGAGGCTCAGCAATGCCGATGTGATGGCCAGCCAAGTAAAATACAAAAGCGGTGAAGCCGAAACTTTGGAAAGCAGCAGCACGGCGCCGACCGACTGCACCGTAATGACAGTCACGCGCACGGGCACCAGAAGGTCCTGCCGCCGTAACCCGACAAAGCCGCCGCTATAGAGCGTGGCCGGCCACTGACAGGCGAGGCTTAGTCCCATCAGGCGGATCGCGTCGATAAGCTCGGATTCGGGAATCCCGCTGTTCACAAGCCAATGTCGCGCGATGAGCGGCGCTCCTCCCGCAACCGTTGCGCCGAGAATGACGGCGATACCTCCCGACAACAGCTCCAGCGAGTACAAAAGGCAACGCAGGTCCCTAGCGGCATCAACTAGGTGAACTGACCGCGCTAATTCACGAGTTCAGCGTCGGGCTAACCGCCTGATCGAGAAATGCCAGAAACATGGAGACGGTCGCATAGAAACCGACGAGCCCATAGGACTTTGGCCCGAGGAAGTGCACGATAAAGGGCGTGGTCAACAGCACCGACGCTGCTTGCCAAAAGCGCGAGAACCCCGCTGACAAGATATTTTGGGAAAGCGAACGGATGGAATGTACTCCCTCGATAGGCTGAACATTGACCAACCGGGAACGGTGAGATCATGCCATTGCAGTAATCTCTATCCCGCTGGTTCAAAAACTCCATCAGATCATTCAAGCCGGCGCTGATCCGGAAAGCCTTTAAAAATGACATGAAAATCGTGTTCTACGCCCGCGGCATAATCGTGATAGCTTTGCAGAAATCGTCGAACAGGATGTTCGCCTTCAGTAAACCGCCAGAGATAAATGAGTCCTACGTCTCGCATTGCTACCACACGCTCATCTCACGAAAGGGAAATACGCCTCGCTTGTTGCACTTCCAGACTTACCCGCGGTCGCAAACCGCCAACTGGATACTTATGCGGGGTTTCCATGTATTGGGCATAATGTGTCAACTCAGCGTGTTCGTGACTTCTGCAGGGCGGCCTGATGAAGCGATTAATCCATCGAGCGCCTCGGACATGGGTGTGAGAGCTTCAAGACCCAGCCGGTCGCGTACCTTTTGCATGTTCGCCACAAGCACGGGCGGCTCCCATGCCCGCGGGGCCAACTCTCCAAAACGAAGACAGTCACGAGCTCCAAGGCGGTCGGCAATGGCCTCGATTACGGAACGCACCGATCGAGCCTCGCCGCTGCCGATGTTGAACGCACCGGTCTCGGGCGCACCGAGAAGTCCAACTAACAATTTGGCGGCGTCCGGGGCATAGACAAAATCGCGCAACTGGTCTCCCTGTGACAAGGGCAGCGGCTTGCGCGCGCGCAACGCTGCGAGGGCGAACGGGATCAGCCGGGCCGGATGATCGCCCGGACCAAAAGGCAGAAACACGCGACCCCACGCGGCCTGCATCTTGTAATGATATGCCAGAGCTTGGACCGCATGCCACAGAGCGAGCTTGCAATGTCCATAAATGGACGAGGGGTGTAACGGCGTACGGTCCTCATCGCAGGGTACGTCGGACGTCGCATATTCGGCGCTGCTGCCGACCCCGACGAAGTGTTGGCCGCCTTGATCGGCGAAGGCGCGGACGAGCGCGATGCTGGCCTGCATCCAATCGACATTCTCGGGCGACGAGAGATAGACGCCCGGCGTTGCAATCCACGCGGCGTGAAATAGATGCGTCGGACGAACCGTTTCGATGATCCGCGTCGCCTCGGCGGCAACGCGAAGGTCGGCCGCGTGCCATGTGACGCCGGATTCGGCTGGCTGCCTTCCGGACCTGGTAACTACATGAATCTCATCGTAATCGCCGCTCAGGATCAGGCGCAGGCAATGCGTGCCGATAAAGCCGGTGACGCCTGTGAGCAGAATGCGCTTCATGGCGCGTAATCTGCGTAGCTGGCATCGCGCGCCGAGATCACGGTCGGTGCGAATGGCCAGGCAATGGCGAAGGCCGGATCGTTCCAACGCACGCCGCGCTGGAGGCCGCCGTCATAGACCGCGCCCATCTGGTAGTAGACTTCGCTGCCGTCCTCCAAGGTGAGGAATCCGTGCGCCAGACCCGCCGGAATGAACAGCGCGTTACGCTTTTCCGCCGAGAGTTCGACACCGACCCAGCCGAGATAGGTCGACGAACTGCGGCGCAGATCAACCGCTACGTCGAACACACGACCGGCCGTGCAGCGCACCAATTTCGGCTCCTCCTTCGGCGCCGCCTGGAAATGCATGCCGCGCAGCGTGCCGCGCCGCCGGTTCCAGGACGTATTGCATTGCGGCCAATGTGTCGGCAGGCCGGCGCGGGCGAACACCTCCTCATCATAGGTGCGCGCGAAGATGCCGCGCTCGTCTTCATGCGGCGTCACTTTGACTTCGACCAGGCCCTCGATCGCAGTGCGTTCCAACTGCACGGCCTACCCCTTCGCCTCAAGGAAGAACGGTCAGAGTTGGAATGGCGATCACAAAACGGCCGCCCCAATCGCGAATATGCCGCATCTGCGCGATGATTTCATCCTTCAGGTTCCACGGCAGGATCAGCACATAATCCGGCTTCGTCTCAGCCAAGCGCGACGGCGCGTGGATGGGCAAGCGGCTGCCGGGCAGGAACAGGCTCTGTTTGTGCGGACTGATGTCGACGACGTAGTCGATGAGATCGGTGCCGATGCCGCAATAATTGAGCAGCGTATTGCCCTTGGCCGCCGCGCCATAGGCGGCGACGGTTTTCCCCGCGGATTTGGCGCTACGCAGGAAGTCCAGCAGTGCGTCACGCACGGCGCGCACCTTCGGCTCGAACCCTGTGTAACAAGCATCGCTGTCGACGCCGGCCGCGGCTTCATCGCGCCGCACCTTGGCAAGCCCCTCGCCCTCGGCATGCGCTTGACTTGTCGCCCGCGCGGCCATCACCCGCAGGCTGCCGCCATGCGTCGGCAATTCGGCGACATCGAACACCTTGAGCCCGTGGGCGGCCAGGATCTTTTCCGTCGTATAGAGCGACAGATACGAAAAGTGCTCGTGGTAGATGGTGTCGAACTGGGTCAACTCGATCAGCTTCATGACATGCGGGAATTCGAGACTGAGCACGCCGTCGGGTTGGAGCAGGACGGCAAAGCCTTCGACAAAATCGTTGATATCGGGCACGTGCGCGAACACATTGTTGCCGACGATGAGATCGGCAGCGCGCCCCTGCGATCGCAATCGCTCCGCCGTCTCCCGGCCGAAAAAGCAGACCTCCGTCGGCACGCCGGCCGCGCGCGCCGCTTCGGCGACATTTTCTGCCGGCTCGACGCCCAGGACCGGCACGCCCATCTCGACGAAATGGCGCAGCAGATAGCCGTCATTGCTCGCCACCTCGACGACGAGACTGTCGGCGCCGAGCCGCCAACGCTTCGCTGCCATGTCCGCGAACCGGCGTGCGTGCTCAACCCAAGAGGCGGAATAGGAGGAGAAATAAGCATAGTGCCCGAATATGTCGCCGGGCGCCGCGACATCGTCGACCTGCACCAGCCGGCATGCCGCACACACCTTGGCATGCAGCGGAAAGCTCGGCTCCGGAGCGGCGAGTTGCTCGCGGGTAAGATAGCTGTTGGCGAGTGGCGTCTTGCCAAGATCGACAAGAGTGGCCTGTAACGGCTCATGGCAAAAACGGCACCGCGGAGGCGAGAGGAAGGTCATGCGGCGGACGCTTCCAGACAGAGCTTTTCGTAACGGGCGATCTGCTCCAGCGTCACCGTCTTCATCGAGCGGCCGGCACGATGCGCCTTGTACCAGTCGGCTGTCCAATCAATGGTCGCTTGCATCGACAGTAGCGGTTTCCATCCCAGCACGTTTCGCGCCAGTTCCGAGGAAAGCGTGAGCGTTGCGGCCTCCGGCGGCGCGATGCCTGACGCTCGCTCCCAGCCAGGCCCGACGCCAAGCGCCTTGCCCAGCACGTCGGCCACCTGCGCGACGGTGAGCCAACTGCCCGGATCGGGTCCGAAGTTCAGCGCCGGCGGCATCGACGCAGGCTCGCGCACCAGCCGCTCGGCCAGGTCCAGATAGCCGCGCAACGGCTCAAGCACATGCTGCCACGGGCGCACCGCATCGGGATAGCGCAATGCGACCTTGCGGCCCGCGGCGATCGCCCGCACGACGTCAGGCACCAGGCGGTCGTCCGACCAGTCGCCACCGCCGACTACATTGCCGGCGCGCACCGTGGCGATGGCAGGGCGCTTACCGGACAGAAAACTGGCGCGAAACGAGCCGGTAAGGATCTCGGCGCAGGCTTTCGACGCGCTATAGGGGTCCTTGCCACCGAGCCGATCCTGCTCGCGAAAGGCGACGCCGCTGGAGTCGTTCTCATAGACTTTGTCGGTGGTCGTGACCACGACGGCCTGCACGCCCGGCGTATCGCGCGCCGCCAGCAGCAGATGCAGCGTGCCCATCACATTGCTCGCGTAGGTGTTGAGCGGATCGCTGTAAGACGTGCGCACCAGCGATTGCGCCGCGAGATGGAAGATCACTTCCGGCGCCGCGTCACGCACAGCTTCGGCAACAGCGGCCGAATCGCGCAGGTCAGCGATGCGATGATGCTGGTCGGGCCAGGGAGAGAGCAGCCGATAAAGATTCGGTTCGGTTTGCGGCGGCAGAGCGAAAGCCGAGACGTCGGCGCCCAAGCGCTCAAGCCACAGACAAAGCCAGGCGCCCTTGAATCCCGTATGTCCTGTCACCAACACGCGTCGGCCGGTCCAAAAGTCATTCATCCGGAATCCCTTCCGCCTAAATCTCGTTCTTCCTGTCGAGCCACTGCCAAGACCGCCCTCCTTTTGCCCGCAACAGAATGAATTAACATTCTACATCAATGACTTATTATGAGGGACGGATCCACCCCCGCGAAAAGCAGCGGACTGCATAGCATCGTGCTTCCGCTCGGCGCAAACGCGCCACTTAGCACCCACTTGGAGCGGGCCGGGGAAACGGGTTATAGCATGCCGCGCTTCACTAAAAATTCGTCTGCGAGACCGCGCAAAGTCGAACAGCGGCCTCGCTTCTTGGCGGCGCGGGACAAAGAGGGCTGATGCATGAAATGCGTCATTCTTGCGGGCGGCATGGGCACCCGCCTGGCGGAGGAAACGAGTATCCGTCCCAAGCCGATGATCGAAATCGGCGAGCGGCCGATCCTCTGGCACATCATGAAGCTCTACACGCACCACGGCGTGACCGACTTCATCGTCTGCCTCGGCTACAGGGGCTACATGATCAAGGAATATTTCGCCAATTACCACTTGCACAGCGCCGATGTAACGATCGACTTGGTCGGCAATAACATCGAGTACCATCATCGCCGAAACGAGCCATGGCGGATCACGCTGGTGGACACCGGCGACCAGACGATGACCGGCGGGCGGCTCAAGCGCGTGCGCCCGTATCTCGATGACGGCGCGCCGTTCTGCATGACCTATGGCGACGGCCTCGCCAATATCGATATCGCCGCAGAGATCGCCTTCCACCGAAAACACGGCCGCAAAGCGACGGTCGCCTGCGTGCGGCCGCCGGCGCGCTTCGGCAGCATCGTGCTTTACGGGTGCCAAAGTGACCGCCTTCGAGGAAAAGCCGCAGACCGAAAGCGGCCTAATCAACGGCGGCTTTTTCGTGCTCGACCCGTCGGCGCTCGACTACGTCAAGGACGATACGACCGTCTGGGAACGAGAGCCGATGGAAAATCTCGCCGCCGATGGTCAGCTTGTCGCCTGGCAACACGACGGCTTCTGGCAGCCGATGGATACCCTGCGCGACAAGCAGCAATTGACGCGACTGTGGGAATCCGGAAACGCGCCGTGGAAGGTGTGGGAAGCATGAACCTCGTCACAAGTCTTCACGACCCATTTAACGACCGTCTCGCGCCAAAATGAAACGATGCGCCATTTCGATCGCATCGCGCCGCAGAGTTGGAAACACCAGACCGATGGCAAAAAAGGCGAACAATGGCGCATGGTTTGGAACGAAATGTCGCGTGCAAGTGAAATCCAGCGCCCAGATGCGTCAGGGGCCTCGTGAAAAATCAACTGGCGTCGGCCGCCTAAAACAAAAACGCCGGCGATAGTCTCGCCGGCGTTTTCGTTGATGCGGCTGCTTGCGCGATCAGCGGAAGTAATAGCGTCCGTTGTTGCCGACGCGCGGGCCGGCCGGCTGCGGCGCCGATAGGTCGGCTGCGCCGAAGGACCGCCGCGCGCGCCGCCGAACAGGAAGTCGAAGAAGCTCGGCCGCTGCTGTAGCTGCTGCCGTCGCCGCCATACATGCCGACCGGCATGCGCACCGGCTTGGACGAGGCGTTCGGCGCCCGCTCGATCGCGATGTCGGCGACCTTGCGCTCGCTGCCTCTTGAGGATCGCGATCATCCTGGCGTCGCGGCCGTAGACGTCGTCGCGGAACTGCAGCTTGCCGTCCTCGTCGACGAAGGCGGTCTGATAGGTCAGGTGCACCGAGATCGTTCTTCGGGAAGTTGATGTTGATCTCGCTGCCGCCGAACATGCTCTCGCAGCTTCGCCGCGCGTGTAGTGCTCCTGCGGCAGCTCGATGCGACAACAGCTTCTCGCCGTAGTTCGAGCGGATTCTGCACCCGCATGCAGCCGTGGCTGTAGGCGCGCTTGTCGCGCGCGAACAGATATTTGTCCGGCGTGTCGTGCTGGTAGACCAGGAACTTGTTGGGGAAGTTGAAGCGGATGCGGCCGAGCGCATTGCCGGCGCCCGGCGGCTGCGTAGATGTGCACGGTGCCGTCGGCATCCTGCGTCAGTCTTCAGGCCGATGCGGTCGAGCGCGTCCGGATCCTGCTGCAGCGCCGGCAGATATTCGTTCTCGATGATCGAGGGCGGCACGTTCCAGGTCGGATTGACGGTGATGAATTTCATCTCCGCGCTGGTCATCGGCGTCGCCTTGCCCGGCTTGCCGGCGACGATCTTGGTGTGCCAGTAGAGCTTGCCGTCGTTGTAGAGCGTCAAGCGTGTAGTCCGGCACGTTGACGATCACGTGCGGATTGCCGAGATCGCGCGGCAGCCAGCGCCAGCGCTCCATGTTGACGATGATGGTATCGATCGGATCGGCGGTCGGGCGCTGCGCCTCTGCTTCTCGCCGTTGAGCGCGCGCACCGTGTTGGGGCCGAGCATTGCCGTCGACGTCGATGTCGGCTTGCGGTCTGGAACGTCTTCACCGCGTCGCGCACCGCGTCGTCATAGAGCGGGTTGTCCTTGTCGCCGGCGATGTCGAGGCGCTTGCGCAGCGCGATCACGCGCGCGTCCTTCATGCCGACGTGCAAGGTCTTGCCTTCGCCGACGCGCACCAGGTCCGGCTTCTTTTCTTCCTCGGCCTTGGGCGCGAGCGCGCCCTTGCGCAGTTCGGCGAGCTTTTCCTTGAGCGCCTTGAATTCCGGCTGCGGCGGATTGTAGCTGTCGAGCGCTGCGGCGACGTCGCTCGGCGTCGGCGAGCTTGGCCAGCACCTCGGCCGGCTCCGGCGCGACCAGCTTGAAGTCGATGTCGGCGCCGACGCGGCTGAAGTGGATCTGGCCGATCTGCGCGTGGCGCGCATAGGTCAGCACCGAATTGGTGAGCTTGAGCTCGTCCTCGGCCAGCGCCTCGGCGGTGGTCGCCGACTTGAAATCCGGGCGTCGGATAATCGGCGGGATTGAGACCGTCGGTGTCGACCTGCGCCGAGATAGGCGATCGCGGCCTTGGCGCGCGCGTCGGCTGCGCCGTCGCTCACCCAGAGCGGCTTGTAGTCGCGCGCCTTGTAGAACTGCTCCACGCCCTCGCGGTCGGCCTTGCGGCTGACGATGCGGTCGAGCTTGCCGGTGATCAGGTCGCGCAGCTGGTCGGCGACCGCGCTGTCGGCCGTGGGGGACACCGGGATGACGGCCGGCGCGGCCGCGGCCTTCGCCGGCTCGGCGGCGTCTTGCTTGATCTCGGCCTTCGGGGCGGCGGCGGGCGCGCCCGTGACGTCCTTGGCTGTCAGCGGCGGCAACTGGTCGGTATCCGGCATCGGCACAGCCGAATCGATCTGCTGTTGGGATTGCTGCGCCATGCCGGCATGGCTTCCCAACACCAGCGCCAACCCGAGCGCGGTCGTGGCCAGCAGAC
The DNA here is from genome assembly GCA_963772235.1 of uncultured Alphaproteobacteria bacterium. Lineage (GTDB taxonomy): Bacteria > Pseudomonadota > Alphaproteobacteria > Rhizobiales > Xanthobacteraceae > Pseudolabrys. The sequence goes on along the minus strand of CAVYWI010000011.1, from coordinate 51,367 downwards.
GGTTAAATTGGGCACTTTTCACCAGAACGTCTCCTAGTGGCTGAACGGAGGCCCATGGCCCCCAATTTCGTGGGCATTCTATCCGATAGTCCTGTGGTAGTTACGCTTTTCCCAACAAGGCAACACTAAACATCCGCCGACTGTGGCTATTTTGCACAGGGGCTCGAAATCCCGGATTTGGCGCGTTTTTTCAGCGTTGCCGCGGGCTCTAGCCTAATGCAACGGCCGGCACTCCGGTCGGTTCCCGGACCGGTTTTGCGCATTTTTCCCCGATGACTTCTTCGTGATGGCGGCGGGGCGGCCCCAGGATAGGCGGCCGCGTGACACCGGAATGATGGCCGGCCGGGCGGGTGCCAGCCGGGCTGCGGGCGGCCGCCAAGAACATTCGCGGTGAAAATGTGCCGCGCATTTTTCCAATTTATTTTCGAGCGACCGCACACCGACGATCGCGTGAAGCCGCGATGCGCGGTCGGCATCGACGTCGCATGATTCCGTTAAACGTCGCGCCGTGCCTTCGCAGTCCGCGCGCCGAATAAAAAACCGGGCCCCGAGAGGGGCCCGGTTTCAGTTTGCCGGTGTGGGGACCGGCAATATTCCAGAGGGGAACATGCTGCACACCAGTGACTCTGGGAGGAAACATCCGGCGTTGCAGCGAGCCGTCACTATGCGGCGCGAACGCCGCGCAAACAACGCCATGCGCCGCATGTCAGCCATGCTGAATCGCAAATCGCATAGAAGCCAACTCGCGAATTATTCGCATATCGGACATGCAGAATCGCGACGGTAGAATTTCTCTTCTGTAAAAAGTCAGAAATGCCAGCGCTGCGCGTTGGCGACCAGGAAATCGCGGAATACCTGGATACGGGCCACCGCCTTGAGCTCTTCCGGATAGACGAAATAGGCGTCGAGCGCGAGCGTTTCGGTCTCGCCGAGCAGTTGCACCAGCCCGCCGTTCTCCTCGACCAGATAGTCGGGCAGCATCGCGATGCCGAGGCCGCGCTGGCAGGCGCGCAACACGCCGAGCACGTTGTTGATGGTCAGATGCGGCAGTGCGCGGGCCCTTGCCGTCGCGGCCGACTTCGACCAGCCAGCGCCGGTTGGAAAAATGCGCCGGCACGTTGCCGCCGAGCAGAATTATCCGATGCTTGTCGAGGTCTTCATGCGTGCGTGGCGTACCGAAACGCTTGAGATAGTCCGGCGAGGCATAGGTGTGGAAATGCACCGAGAACAACTTGCGCTGAATCAGGTCCGGCTGGGTCGGCTGGCGCAGGCGGATGGCGACGTCGGCCTCGCGCATGGCGAGATCGAGCTCGTCGTCGGTGGTGAGCAGCGTGATGTGGATGTCGGGATAAAGATCGAGGAATTCGCCGAGCCGCGGCGTGAGCCAATGCACGCCGATGCCCGGCGTGGTGGACACCTTCAATTCGCCGTTCGGCCGTTCGCGGCTGTCGGTGAGCTTGGTGCGCGCGGCCTCCAGCTTCATGAACACTTCGTGCGCGGTGCGGTAGAGCAATTCGCCTTGTTCGGTGAGGATCAGCCCGCGCGCATGGCGATGAAAGAGCGAGACCGACAATTCGCCTTCCAGCGCCGAAACCTGGCGCGACACCGCCGACTGCGACAGGCCGAGCCGCTCGCCGGCATGCGTGAAGGAGCCCGCTTCCGCCGCGGCGTGAAACACCTTCAGCTTGTCCCAATCCATCGACTTGTTGGTTCCGACCATGGGCTATTCCGCCGCCGCGCGCTGATGCTCGTGCGCGGCAAGGAATTTCTCCGCTTCGAGCGCCGCCATGCAGCCCTGTCCGGCGGCGGTGACCGCCTGCCGGTAGATGTCGTCGGTGACGTCGCCGGCGGCGAACACGCCGGGCACCGAGGTCGCGGTGGAATGGCCGGCGGTGACGATGTAGCCGTTCGGTTTCATCTGCAGTTGCCCGACGAACAATTCGGAAGCCGGCGAATGGCCGATGGCGACGAACACGCCGTCGACCTTGCGCTCGCTGACCGCGCCGGTCTTCAGGTTCTTGAGCCGCACCCGTTCGACCTTCGGCGGGCTGTCGCTGCCGATGACTTCCTCGAGCGCCGAGTCCCAGATCACGTCGATCTTGGGGTTCTTGAACAGGCGGTCCTGCAGGATCTTTTCCGAACGGAACGAGTCGCGCCGGTGCACCACGGTGACCTTGGACGCGAAATTGGTGAGGAACAGCGCTTCCTCGACCGCGGTATTGCCGCCGCCAATCACGACCACTTCCTTGTTACGGTAGAAGAAGCCGTCGCAGGTCGCGCAAGCCGACACGCCGTAGCCTTTGAATTTCTGCTCCGACGGCAGATCGAGCCAGCGCGCCTGCGCGCCGGTCGAGACGATCAGTGCGTCGGCAAGATAGACATCGCCGGAATCGCAGGTGAGGCGGAACGGGCGCTGCGCCAGTTTCACCGTCGAAACGTGGTCGGTGACGATCTTGGTGCCGACGTGCTCGGCCTGCTTCTGCATCTGCTCCATCAGCCAGGGGCCCTGGATGACGTCGGCGAAGCCCGGATAGTTTTCCACGTCGGTGGTGATGGTGAGCTGGCCGCCCGGCTGCACGCCCTGGATCAGGATCGGTTCCAGCATGGCGCGCGCGGCATAGATCGCGGCGGTGTAGCCGGCCGGACCCGAACCGATAATGACGACCTTGGCATGCGTTGTCTTGGGCATTTCGCGCGCCCCCCTGGCGGGCGTCGGGCGCAACGGCGTCCGGACTGGCCGGCTCCTGACCGGCTCGTTTTGCATGGCAGGATGTATGGCTTTCGGGCGAGCTATGCAAGATACGCAACCCCAAACTCACAACCTTAGCTTTCACGCGGGTCGGCGTGGCTCAATATCGCGCAATAATCTTTCGCGAAACAATGTTTCGCGGTATGCATCTTCTTCCTGGCGGAGCGCCGCTCTGCCGGACCAGGAGCCGCCATTGCCCGCCCGCCTCGATCCCATCGACCGCAAGATTCTGAAAGAGCTGCAGGACGACGGCCGCATGACCAATGTGGAACTGTCGCGCCGCGTCGGCATTTCGGCGCCGCCTTGCCTGCGCCGTGTGCGCGCGCTCGAGGAGGCCGGCTACATCAAGGGCTACCGCGCGCTGCTCGACGAGAAGAAGCTCGGCTACGAGGTGACCGTGTTCGCCATGGTGCACCTGGCGAGCCAGGCCGAAGCCGACCTCACGGCTTTCGAGGACTTCGTGCGCGCGCAGTCGCTGGTGCGCGAATGCTGGATGCTGTCGGGCGAGATCGACTTCGTTCTCAAGTGCGTGGCGCCCGATCTGAAGACCTTTCAGGCCTTCGTCGAGAAGCTCACCGCCGCGCCCAATGTGCGCAACGTGAAGACCTCGCTGACGCTGCGCAATTCGAAGGACGCGGCCATGGTGCCGATGGAACAGGACGGCTGAGCGGCGCCCGACGCGAGCCGGCCGGTTAGGCCTGGCTTATGCGACGGCGGCCACCGCGCGGCTGAACCGCGCGCCGAGCGCGAGCGAGGGATTGTCCCGGCATTTAATGATTTGCCGGGCGATCGACGGCGAGAGCCGCCCGAAAGTTTCAAGGCACTGGTCAAGTTCGCCCGGCGAAATGCCGCGTCCGCGCGCGCGCATCCGCAGGATGATTTTGACGGTATCGCGCGACATGCCGAGCGCCTTGGCCATGATCAATACGGCATCCGGCATATCGTGGGTCATCGCCTGCTCGACCGTCTCGATGGGCAATTCACAAAGCGCCGCGAGCGCCGCCGTCGTCATTTCGAATTGATTGGTTCTCGCGAAATCCGCCACTTCATTTTCGTTGAGCCGGCCGGCCGCCCGCAGCGACCCGACATGGCTGCGCGCCGGCGCATAGTCCCGCACGACCACGCTGGCCTTGCCGAGGACCGTGGCCGCGGCCTCGGACACGGCATCCTCGATCAATGCCGACATCGACGGATTTGCCGCCTCGAGCTTCTGGCGCACCGTGTGCGAGGCCTTGACCAGAAGCCGCATCAAATGATGACGCGGAATATCGCGCCGCAGGCCGACGCAGGCGGCAAGCTCATCGTCGCCTTCCGACCGCGTCGTAAGGTGCGCATAGCCGTTGTCGGAAAATCGCGCGCCCGGATTGCCGGCGGTGCTCAGCACCACGGACTTGTCGCCGCGTTCGACCAGCACATCCGTCAGCGCTTCATCGATCGAGTTGCGGCGCGAGATGGCGAGCAAATGCTGCTGGCTTTTGGTGCGGGCGGTGGCCATGAGCGTATCGCTGTCCAGCCGCTGGGAGTGTTCGAGCACGGGTCTCGCCACGTCGATCTCGTCGTCGGACGCCAGGAAGCGGCTGATCTTTATCGGCGCGCGCGGCTCTTTTGCCAGGCGCTTGGCCAGCGCGGCGCGCGCCGACAGCTCGACGGTCGTGGCGACCCGCATCAGCACGTCGTCAAACAGCCCGATCTGATCGTCGGAATAGTCGGCCGCTCCGGCCGCGAAAAGTTCGGTAATTCGGTGGACGATCTTGGCGCGCTGGCCGACGGTGCCGTGGGCGACCGCGCCGTTCAACTCGTCGATCAACGCGGCGGTTATCATGCGATCTAATGGAATATTGCTGGGGAACCCGTCGGTGCAAGAGCTTTTACACGACAGGCATGGGCGGTCCTTTAAGCCGATCCCGCGCATTTGCAGGGTTTTGAAAAGGATTTGTTAAGGCAAATCTTCGGCAAAGATTGGCGGCCAGCGCCCGAATATAATGGCCGGGACAAGCCCGGCCATGACGAATGCAAGGTTGCGCGTCGCGCGGCTTATTTCCACTCGATTTTTTTCACCTCATAGCCCTTGGCGCCGCCCGGCGTGTTGACCTCGACGGACGCGCCCTTGGTCTTGCCGATCAGCGCGCGCGCCAGCGGCGAGGTGATGGAAATCCTGCCGGCTTTGGCGTTGGCCTCCGGCTCGCCGACGATCTGCCACACCTTTTTCTCGTCGGTGTCCTCGTCGACCAGCGTCACGGTGGCACCGAAGGTGATGGTGTCGCCCGACAGCTTCGACACGTCGATCACGTCGGCGCGCGCGAGCTTGTCCTCGAGCTCGGCGATGCGGCCCTCGTTGAGCGACTGCTGCTCCTTGGCGGCGTGGTATTCGGCATTCTCCGACAGGTCGCCGTGCGTGCGCGCCTCGGTGATCTGCTGGATGATGCGTGGCCGCTCGACCTGCTGACAATGCTTGAGCTCGGCCTCCAGCGTCGAATAGCCGGCCGCTGTCATTGGAATCTTATCCATCGTCCCTTCTCCTCCTGGCGGGCGCCCGAAACGTCTTGAATGCGCCGGAGCGCCGCCAAGCCTTCCACCCTCAAAAAACCCGTCCAATCCACTCGCAATACGACTCCGGCCACGGATTCCCGCGCACCGGAGTCATGTGAACCGAGGGCCGGTCAAAAAAACCTTGACCGCGTGCAGTTTCACCTGCGCCGCGATCGCGGACTTCCCGGCCATTCTCGCACCGCCGCTCTCGCTGGCGAGGCTTAAGGGAACCGTCCTTAAGCCCGGTCGCTGAAGTAGCTTTGCAGCGCGCGCACCTCGAGGTCACCCCCAAGATAGGCTTTTATGCCTTGCGCCGCGGCGACGGCACCTGAAAGAGTGGTGTAGTACGGCACTTTATGCAAGAGGGCGGCGTGGCGCATGGACCGGCTGTCGGCCAGCGCCGCCGCCCCCTCGGTGGTGTTGAAAACCAGCTGAACACCGCCGTTTTTGATGGCATCCACGATATGGGGCCGGCCTTCCAGCACCTTGAAGACCTTGGCCGCCTGCACCCCCTGTTCGGCGAGGTAGCGCTGGGTTCCCGAGGTGGCGATGGTCTTGAAGCCGAGTGAGGCGAGCAGCCGCACGGCATCCAGGATGCGCGGCTTGTCGGCATCCTTGACCGAAACGAACACCGTGCCCGAGCGCGGCAGGTTGGCGCCGCCGCCGATCTGGCTCTTGGCGAAGGCGATTTCGAAGGAGGCGTCGATCCCCATCACCTCGCCGGTCGATTTCATCTCCGGCCCTAGCACGGTGTCGACACCGGGGAAGCGCGCGAACGGGAACACCGCTTCCTTGACCGCTCGGTGCTTGTAGTGGCTCGGCACCAGATTGAAGCTCTTCAGGCTCTCGCCCGCCATGATGCGGGCGGCGATCTTGGCCACCGGCAGGCCGATCACCTTGGCGACGAAGGGCACCGTGCGCGAGGCGCGCGGATTGACCTCCAGCACGTAGATGTCGCCGTCCTTGATGGCGTATTGCACGTTCATCAGCCCGCCGACATTGAGCGCGAGCGCGAGCGCGCGGGTCTGCCGGCCGAGTTCGGCGATGGTCTTCTCGCTTAACGAATGCGGCGGCAGCGCGCAGGCCGAGTCGCCGGAGTGGATGCCGGCTTCCTCGATGTGTTCCATGATGCCGGCGATGAAGGTGTCCTTGCCGTCGCAGAGGCAATCGACGTCCACTTCCGTTGCATCCGACAGATAGCGGTCGATCAGCAGCGGGCTTCGTTTGGACACCACCAGTTCGCCCGGCCGGTCGAGATCGCTCGCAAGGCGCGCGACGTAACGGTCGAACTGGGCCGCGTCGCGCACGATCTCCATGGCGCGGCCGCCCAGCACGTTGGACGGCCGGATCACCACCGGATAGCCGATCTCGTCGGCGATGGCGCGCGCCGCGCCCAGCGAGGTGGCGATGCCGTTCTTGCGGCTGGCGCACTTTCAGTTTGTCGAGCAGCTTCTTGAAGCGGTCGCGGTCTTCGGCGAGATCGATCATGTCGGGCGAGGTGCCGAGGATCGGCACTTTCGCCTTCTCCAGCGGCTCGGCGAGCTTGAGCGGCGTCTGCCCGCCGAACTGCACGATGACGCCGTGCAGCGTGCCGTTGCTGCGCTCGGTGTCGATGATCTCCAGCACGTCCTCCGGCGTGAGCGGCTCGAAATAGAGCCGGTCGGAGGTGTCGTAGTCGGTCGACACCGTCTCCGGATTGCAGTTGACCATGATGGTCTCGTAGCCGACCTCCTTGAGCGCGAAGGCGGCATGGCAGCAGCAGTAGTCGAACTCGATGCCCTGGCCGATACGGTTGGGACCGCCGCCGAGGATGATCACCTTCTTCTTGTCCGACGGCGCCGCTTCGTCGGCGACCACGCCCGCGAACGGCGTCTCGTAGGTCGAATACATATACGCCGTGGGCGAGGCGAATTCGGCGGCGCAGGTATCGATGCGCTTGAATACCGGGCGGACGCCGAGCGCGCGGCGCTTTTCCATCACCTCGTCGGCGCCGGTGCCGGTGAGCTTGCCGAGCCGCTTGTCGGAAAAACCTTTGGCCTTCAGCCGCCGGAACGCGCCCGCCGTGGCGGGCAGACCCTTGGCCTTGATCTCGGCTTCCGTTTCCACGATGGCGCGGATCTCGCCCAGGAACCACGGATCGACGCGGCAGGCATTGTGGATCAATTCGTCGTTGGCGCCGACGCGCATGGCCTGCGCGATGGTGAGCAGGCGGTCGGGCGTCGGCGTGCCAAGCGCGGCGCGGATCGCGGCCTTGTTATCGGCGTCGTCGCTGCCCTTGGCCGGGTCGAAGCCTTCGATGGTGATTTCGTCGAGCCCGGTGAGGCCGGTTTCCAGCGAGCGCAATGCCTTCTGCAAGGATTCCTGGAAAGTGCGGCCGATCGCCATGGCCTCGCCCACCGACTTCATCGACGTGGTCAGCACGTTCGACGCGCCGGGGAATTTCTCGAAGGCGAAGCGCGGGATCTTGGTGACGACGTAATCGATGGTCGGCTCGAACGAGGCCGGCGTGGCGCCGCCGGTGATGTCATTGGCGATCTCGTCGAGCGTGTAGCCGACCGCGAGCTTGGCGGCGACCTTGGCGATGGGGAAGCCGGTCGCTTTCGAGGCCAGCGCGGAGGAGCGCGACACGCGCGGATTCATCTCGATGATGACCAGCCGCCCGTCGGCCGGATTGACCGCGAACTGCACGTTGGAGCCGCCGGTCTCCACCCCGATTTCGCGCAGCACCGCGATCGAGGCGTCGCGCATGATCTGGTATTCCTTGTCGGTGAGCGTGAGTGCCGGCGCGACGGTGATCGAATCGCCGGTGTGCACGCCCATCGGATCGAAGTTCTCGATCGAGCAGATGATGATGCAATTGTCCTTCTTGTCGCGCACCACCTCCATCTCGAATTCCTTCCAGCCGAGCACTGATTCTTCGATCAGCACTTCGTTGGTGGGCGAGGCGTCGAGGCCGCCTTCGACGATTTCGAGGAACTCGGACTTGGTGTAGGCGATGCCGCCGCCGGTGCCGCCGAGCGTGAAGCTCGGGCGGATGATCGCCGGCAGCCCGACATCTTCGAGCGCCTGCAAGGCCTCGATCAGCGCCTGGTCCTGGTAGCGCTCGCGCCGCGCCGGCTCGCCGCGCGCCCATTCCAGCTCGAACTCCTTCAACATCTGCGCGCGGTCCGCGTCGGGCGCCTCGAGGCCGTTGATACGCTGCGTCTCGGCCCGGTATTTTCGCGGTCCTGCTTCTTCAGCTCGGAGGCGTTGGCGAGCCGCGAACGTGGCGTCTCCAGGCCGATCCGCGTCATCGCCTCGCGGAACAGCGCGCGGTCCTCCGCCATGTCGATGGCGTCGGCGGTGGCGCCGATCATGGTCACGCCGAACTTGTCGAGCACGCCCATCTTGCGCAAGCGACAGCGCGCAGTTGAGCGCGGTCTGCCCGCCCATGGTGGGGAGCAGCGCGTCGGGCCGTTCCTTCTCGATGATCTTGGCGACGATCTCCGGCGTGATCGGCTCGATATAGGTGGCGTCGGCGAGATCGGGATCGGTCATGATCGTCGCCGGGTTGGAGTTGACCAGCACGACCCGGTAGCCTTCGGCCTTGAGCGCCTTGCAGGCTTGCGTGCCGGAGTAGTCGAACTCGCAGGCCTGGCCGATGACGATCGGCCCGGCGCCGATGATCAGGATCGATTTGATGTCGGTTCTTTTGGGCATTTGCCCCCGGAAAATGGGCACAAAAAAAGGGCGCGCCTATGCGCGCTCCCCCAGATCGCGCTGAGGGTTCAAGCCTCGCGCGCGGGGCTCATATAGACCCGAATCGGCGGGCAGGGAAGGGCGGCGCGCGCATTAGCGGTGGACGGAAAAAGAGGCTCGAATGCTGGCAAAACTATACTAGTGTCGCCGCCGCACGCCTGTCCGCTCCCTCCGCCCGCAACCGCAGACCCAATCATGACCGCTCAGCCCAGCCTCGCGTTTTCCCACGAAGCCGGAACAATCCCCGTCCTCGGCTTCGGCACCGGGGCAATGACCGGCGGGATGTCCGCTGAAGCCGTCGCCACGGCGCTCGGGGTCGGTTACCGGCATATCGACACCGCGCGCAAATACGGCACCGAGCCCGCGGTCGGCGAGGCGATGCGCGCGTCGGGCATTCCGCGCCAAGACATTTTCCTCACCACCAAAGTCAGCCACGAGAACCTGCGCGCTGACGATTTCGCGCGCTCGGTCGACGAGAGCCTCGCCGCGCTCAAGGTCGATTACGTCGACCTGCTGATGGTGCACTGGCCCAATCGGGCCATCGCGCTTGCCGAAACGATGCCGGCGCTGGCCAAGGCCAAGCAACAGGGACTGGCGCGGCATATTGGCGTTGCCAACTTCAATATCGGGCTGCTCGACCAGGCGGTCGCGCTCTGTCCCGAGCCGCTGGTCGCCTTGCAGGCGGAGTATCATCCCTATCTCGACCAGTCGAAGCTCTTCGCCGCCGTGCGCCGGCACAAGCTTGTGTTCATCGCCTATTGTCCGCTGGCACGCGGACGGCTGTTCGGCGATCCGGTGCTCGACGATATTGCCGAGAAGCGCGGCCGCAGCGTCGCGCAGGTCGCGCTGCGCTGGCTGTTGCAGCAGGATGTCGCCGCCATTCCGTTCTCGTCCAAGCCCGCGCGCATCGCCGACAATTTCGATGTGTTCGATTTCACGCTCGATGACGACGAGATGGGGCGGATCGCCGCGCTCAAGCGCAGCGATGGCCGCGTCGCCAATCCGGCCGGCCGCAGTGCCCGGCGGCTGGGACTAGGCCGGCCGCGCCAGGAACGTCATGCGCCGCTGGTTGTGGCCGATATTGCGCGGCGCGCGTTTGGCCGTAAAGCCCGCGGCCTTCAGCTTCGCCAGCATGGCGGCCTCGTCGTAATGCGACAGGCCGACCGTCTTCTTCAGCCGCAGATAATCCGACACGAAAATCCGCATCAGCCCGCCGACCGCCGCCCAGAAGAAGCCGTTGGCGATGGCAAAGCGCAGCAGCGCCAGCGCCGCGTAGGGTGCTGCGAACTGCGCGCGGCACGATGTCGCCGACGATCACCAGCCCGTCCGGCTTGACCAGCGCGTGGAAGATTTTCAGCAGGCGATCGAGTTCGGCCTCGCTCAGATATTGCGCCACCGAATGCAGCACGATGAGATCGAAACTGCCGGCCGGCCGCGCCGCGGCTTCGTCGGGCGTGAGCACCGAGATTTTCGGGTTACCCTCGTAGCGCGCCTTCAGCGCCGCGCGCACATTGGGCGCGGCTTCGACCAGCGAGAGATGGCTGCTCGCCGCCGCCACGAGATCGGCCGAGGTCGCCTCGCCGCAGCCGTAATCGAGCACGTTGGCGGAATGCCGCGGCACGTAGGCGCGGATGTCGGTCGGCGATGGTGCGGTAATGCACGTCGCGGTGACGCGCATTCACGTAGATCACCGAATGCTTGAAATCGTAGAAGCTGATCCAGTCGGACATCAGGCCACACGCCGACCGCGTTCGGAGCCGGCCTTCCAAAGGCGGCGCACGGCTGTTTTTTTCAAGCGTCGTTCGGCGCGGTGCAGATCGTAGGCCGCCTGCAGGCGCAGCCACATGTCGGCCGGCGGATTGGTGAAAGCGCGCTCCAGCCGTACCGCGATGTCGGGCGTGATCGGCGACTTGCCGTTGACGATCTCCGACAGCGTCTTGCGGCTGACGCCGAGCGCCTTGGCGGTCTCGGTCACGGTGAGGCCGAGCGGAGCGAGCACGTCTTCCTTGAGACCTTCACCGGGATGCGGTGGATTGAGCATCGGCATGATGTCACCTCAGTGATAATCGATCAGATCGACGTCATAGACGTGGTTGTCGTCAAAACGGAAAATGATGCGCCAGTTTCCGGATACTGAAACACTCCAAAAGTCGCTCAAATTCCCGGTCAGCGGATGCAGCCGCAAGCCTGGAAAGTCCATATCGCGCGGCATCCGCGCCATATTCAGATAGCCAAGAATACGAGCGATCTTGGTCCGGTGCGCTGCGTGAACCCGCGATGCGTCACCGCGTTCATGCAGCAGTCTCAGTCCCCGGTGCCGGAAACTGCGGATCATGCGACAAGATAGACTGTAACCCGATGGGTGTCAACGGTAAGAGCGCCTACGCAATCTTGCGCTTGGCCGCGTTCTTGGCCTGCCGCATCATGTCGACGAAGCGCGTGAACAGATAATGGCTGTCGCGCGGGCCGGGCGAGGCCTCCGGGTGGTACTGCACCGAGAACACCGGCTTGTCCTTGAGCGCGATGCCGCAATTGGAGCCGTCGAACAGCGAGACGTGCGTCTGCTCGACGTTCTTCGGCAGCGTGTCCTTGTCGACCGCGAAGCCGTGGTTCATCGAGGTGATCTCGACCTTGCCGGTGGTCAGGTCCTTCACCGGATGATTGGCGCCGTGGTGGCCCTGATGCATCTTCATGGTCTTGCCGCCGACCGCGATGCCGAGCATCTGGTGGCCGAGGCAGATGCCGAAGGTCGGCGTGCCCGAGTCGATCAGCTTCCTGATCACCGGCACGGCGTATTCGCCGGTCGCCGCCGGATCGCCCGGGCCGTTCGACAGGAACACGCCGTCGGGCTTGAGCGCCATGATGTCCTCGGCCGAGGTCGTGGCCGGCACCACCGTCACCTTGCAGCCGGTGCCCGCGAGCAGGCGCAGGATGTTGCGCTTGATGCCGTAGTCGATGGCGACGACGTGGAATTCGGGTTTGTCCTGCCGGCCGAAGCCCTTGCCCCACACCCACGGCGTCTCGTCCCAGGTGAAGCGCTGGCCGCTGGTCACCATCGGCACCAGGTCCATGCCGACCAGGCCCGGCCAGGCGCGCGCTTCTTTCTTCAGCGCGGCGAGATCGAACTTGCCGTCGGGCGCGTGCGCGATCACGGCATTGGGCATGCCCTTGTCGCGGATCAGCGCGGTCAGCGCGCGCGTGTCGATGCCGCAGAGGCCGATGATGCCGCGGGCTTTCAGCCAGTCGTTGAGGATGCGGGTGGCGCGGTAGTTCGACGGCGCGGTGATGGCGCTGTGCAGGATGACGCCGCGCGCGCCCGGCGTCGCCGCCATGTTGACGGTCTCGATGTCGTCCTCGTTGGTGCCGACATTGCCGATATGCGGGAAGGTGAAGGTGATGATCTGCCCGGCGTAGGAGGGGTCGGTGAGGATCTCCTCGTAGCCGGTCATGGCGGTGTTGAAGCAGACCTCGCCGACCGCGGTGCCGGTGGCGCCGAGGCCGAAGCCTTCCAGCACGGTGCCGTCGGCCAGCACCAAAAGCGCCGTGGGCTTGGGCTCAGCCCAAGCCTCGCCGGAAGTCCCGGCGGCGGGGATCGCTTTCGTCTGGGTCATGGCCTCTTAGTTGCGTATTATAGTGAGCGAAGCAAGGGGTCGCGCGTAGCCGTCCCCAAGTGGCGTCAAATGGCGAGAATTCCTTTGACGGGTTTCTGAGCCGTTTTGGTAGGGCTCCACTTTGCGCCGCCGTTCCGTTGCGGTCTTGACGGCGTTTCACCCAAGCAGCTATCGCTTGGGCGGTCTTTATGGCTGCAGAAGCCGTTTTTTCAGGATGGCGCGCGCCGCGGCGTGGCTTCGTGTTTTCGCTTTTTATCGGTACTGTTTTCGCAGCCTGTCGGTGCGTTCCTGCGTATTACTTGGCGGAGCTTAGCCTTTTCTCTCGAAGGCTTCGTTGTGCCGTCCGGTGAGGATCGTGGCAATCATATTGTTTGCTTACGTGCTCACAGGAGATCTGGATTCTCTGGCGCGGGTTTAATGAGGCGAATATCGTGAAGCGCCCCTTGTTTGTTTCCCAATTTCATCGCTCAAGAATTGGACGTTTCTTGTCGGAGTTGCGCTTATGTGGCTTCCTTCGACAGTGTTGCGATGACACTGCCCGGAACACGACTGAGCTATCTCAAACGCGAAGGAAGCTCTGCGATATTTTTTCTACTACTTATTGCTCTTGGTCTTCTCTTCCTGACGCTTCTAGAGTTGCGGACGCTGTACATCGAAGAAAAGGTCTCCAAGCAATGCTGCGCGACGACATCAACAAAGCTTTGACCGAGGCGATGAAGGCCAAGAACGAGCGGGCGGTCTCCACGCTGCGCATGGTCAATTCCACGCTCAAGAACGCCGACATCGAGGCGCGCGGCGCCGGCAAGCCGCCGCTCGGCGACGCCGAGGTGCTGCCCGTGCTGCAGAAGATGATCAAGCAGCGCCAGGAATCGGTCGAGCTCTACCAGAAGGGCAACCGCGCCGACCTGGTCAAGCAGGAGCAGGAGGAGATCGCCATCATCTCCGGCTATCTGCCCAAGCAAATGTCGGAAGCCGAGATGGCCGCCGCGATCGACGCCGCGATCAAGGACACCGGCGCCGCCGGCATGAAGGACATGGGCAAGGTGATCGGCGCGCTGCGCGGCAAATATGCCGGGCAGATGGACATGGCCAAGGCCAGCGCGCTGGTGAAGGCGAAGCTTGCGGGTTGATGTGCGGGCGCCGGGCGGCGCCCAAATTGTGAGGCGGCCGTGCAGCCGGTCAACGGGACTTCAGCGGACGATCCGTTCTGGTGCCGCGACGCGGCCGAACTCATGTCGGAACTCGGCGCGGCGCCGTCCGGCCTGAGCGGCGACGAGGCGGCGCGCCGATTGCGCGACCAGGGCCGCAATATGATCGCCGAGCGCGTGCGCCACCGCATGTTCGGCAAGATTGTCCAGCGGCTGACCAATCCACTGATCGCCATCCTCGCGCTGGCGGCGGCGGTGTCCGGCGTCAGCGGCGACTGGGCAAGCTGCATCATCATTCTCGCGACCCTGACGATTTCGATCGGCCTCGAAGTCGTCCAGGAGCAAAGGGCGGAAAACGCCGTCGAGGCGCTCAAGCGCACGGTCGCGGTGCACGCGGCGGTGCGCCGCGCCGGCAAGGCGACCCCGATTCCGGTCGAGGAGGTGGTCACCGGCGACGTGGTCGAACTCGGCGCAGGCGACCTGGTGCCGGCCGACGGCATCGTGCTGGAGGCCGACGGCGCGCAGACCAACGAGTCGCTGCTCACCGGCGAGGCCTATCCGGTCGACAAGCGCCCCGGTCCGTGCGCCGCGCCGGCGCCGGCGGACGCATTCAATGCGCTGTTTGGCGGCACGGTGCTGGTGCGTGGAACCGCGCTGATGCTGGTCACCGCGACCGGCAGCCGCACCCGCTTCGGCGCCATCGCCGCCGCGCTCGAATCATCGCCGCCGCCGGCGAGCCTCGAGCGCGGCCTGCACGCCTTCTCGGTGCTGATCGTGCGGATCGTCGGTTTCCTGGTGCTGTTCGTGCTGCTCGCGCATCTCGCCGCTTCGCGTCCGGTAATCGAATCGTTCCTCTTTGCGGTGGCGCTTGCCGTCGGCATGACGCCGGAACTGCTGCCGATGATCATGACCGTGACGCTGTCGCGCGGCGCGGTGCGCATGGCCGAGCGCAAGGTGGTGGTGAAGCGGCTCGCCGCCATTCACGACCTCGGCGCCATGAACGTGCTGTGCACCGACAAGACCGGCACGCTCACGCTCGGCAGCATCGCGCTCACCGCGCATCCGGGCGCCGACGGCGCCGACAGCCGCCGCGTGCTGGAACTGGCCGCCGTCAACAGCAGCTTCGAAAGCCGCATGCGCAGCCCGCTCGACGAGGCGATCCTCGCCGGCGCGCGCGAATTGCCGTTCGGCGAATGGCGCGGCGTCGCCGCGGTGCCGTTCGATTTCGAGCGCCGCCGGGTGTCGGTACTGGCCGAACACGCCGGCCGGCGGCTGCTGATCGTCAAGGGCGCGACCGAGGATATCATCGCGCTGTCGACCGCGGTCGAGGGTGCCGACGGCGCGGTGCAGCCGCTTGATGACGCCGGCCGCGCGCGCCTGCGGCAAATTTGCGACAACAAGAACGCGCAGGGTTTCCGCAGCATTGGCGTTGGCTGGCGCGAGTTTGCCGGCGACCGCCCCGGCACCGCCGATGAAGCGCAACTGGTGTTCGCCGGCTTCTGCGTGTTCGTCGATCCGCCCAAGGCGACGGCGGCCGTGGCGATCAAGCGGCTGGAAAACGCCGGCATCCGCATCAAGATCATCTCCGGCGACGCCGCGCCGACCGTGCAGCATCTGGTCAAGGCGTTGGGTATGCCGGCGCGCGGGCTGCTCACCGGCAGCGAACTCGCCGAACTGACCGACACCGCGCTGGTGGCGCAGGCGCAGAAGACCGATCTGTTCGCGCGCGTTTCGCCCGACCAGAAGACCCGCATCATCCGCGCCTTGCGCGCCGGCGGCCATACCGTCGGCTTCATCGGCGACGGCATCAACGACGCGCCGGCGCTGCACGCGGCCGACGTCGGTCTCGCCGTCGAGGGTGCGACCGAGGTGGCGCGCGCCGCCGCCGACATGATCATGCTCGAGTCCGATCTCGGCGTCGTCGCCGATGGCGTCGAGGAAGGCCGCCGCACCTACGCGAACATCATGAAATACGTGCGCATGGGCACCTCGTCGAATTTCGGCAACATGCTGTCGATGGCGGTCGCTTCGCTGTTCATCCCGTTCCTGCCGCTGACGCCGATCCAGGTCCTGCTCAACAATCTGCTCTACGACCTGAGCGAGGTCGGCATCCCCTACGACACCGTGGAGCACAGCGAAGTCAGGCGCCCGCACGGCTGGGAGATGTCGGAATTGCTGCGCTTCACGTTGATCATGGGACCGCTGTCGTCGCTGTTCGACATCGCGACGTTCTTCATCTTGTTGCACGGCTTCGGCGCCTCGGCGGAGACCTTCCGCACCGCCTGGTTCGTCGAATCCATGGCGACGCAGGTCCTCGTCATCTTCCTGATCCGCACCGCCGCGCCGGCGTGGCGTAGCCGCCCGCATCCATGGCTGGTGTTCACCTCGCTCGGCGCGCTCGCCGTTTCGTTCCTGCTGGCGCTGACGCCGGTCGGCCATTGGTTCGGCTTCACGCCGCTCGGCCCGCCGGTATTGCTGGCGATTGGCGGGCTGGTGGTGGCCTATCTTGCCGCCGCCGAGGCGCTCAAACACGTCGCGCTGGCGCGCCGCGGCAGCCGCTATCGGCTGGGCGGCTTCGGTTGGCGCCGCCGCCACCGCCGCTGAAGCGCTGGGCCAAGGCGCTTGCCGTTGCGCAGGTCTGATGCTGAGATGCGGGGGCCGCCGCGATACCAAGATTGCTTCAGGAAAATCACCGAGGGATAACGCCATGAAGAGGCACGCCGTCAGCCTGTTGCTCGCACTCGCCGCCGCATTGTTCGCAACCGCCGCGCCGGCCGACGACTATCCCAACCGCCCGATCCGCGTGTTCACCACCTCGAGCGCGGGCGGCATCAGCGACATCTTCATGCGCGTCTTGAACGATGCGATGCAGAGCCGCCTCGGCCAGCCGCTGATCATCGAGAACAAGCCGGGCGGCGCCGGCAACATCGCCGCGCGCGCCTGCCAGGACGCCAAGCCCGACGGCTACACCATCTGCATCATCAATGCCGATACGATGATCTACAATCAGTTCCTCTATAAGAGCATCCCGTTCGAGCCGGAAAAGCTCACGCCGATCGTCAATCTGTTCCACCTGATCCAGGTGCTGGTGGTGAATTCGGATCTCGGCGCCAAGACGGTGGACGATCTGGTCAAGGTGTCGAAGGCCAAGCCCGGCACGTTGAACTATCTCACCGCCTCGATCCCGTGCGTGGTCTACATGGACCGGCTCAAGCGCGACCAAGGCGCCGACTGGGTGCGCGTGCCGTTCCGCGGCGGCGGCGAGGCGGTCACCGCCATCCTTTCCGGCACCACGCCGATTGGCCTGTTCGGACTCGGCAATGTCATCGCGCATATCAAGTCCGGCAAGATGACGGCGCTGGCGCTGGTCAACAATATCCGTACGCCGCAGCTGCCGGACGTGCCGACGCTCGCCGACCTCGGCTACAAGGGCGCGCCGTCGGAAACCTGGTACGGGTTGTTCGCGCCTCCCGGCACGCCGAAGCCGATCGTCGACAAGCTCAATGCCGAGGTGTGGCGCGTGTTCCAGAACAAGGACTTCGTCGAGAAATACGTGATCAGCCGCGGCCAGGTGCCGGCGGTCGGTACGCCGGCGGAATTCGCCAAGACCGTCGCCGAGGGCCGCGCCGCCGCCAAGGAGGTCGTGCTGGAGTCGGGCCTGCCGCCGCAGTAGGCGCGCCGCGCGCGCGGTCCTCGGTGGCCTGTCTTGTTTTTGATATGGCCCGAATTTGAATTCGCCAACAAAAAGCCCCGGCGATGCCGGGGCTTAATGTTTTCGGAGCTACCGAAACTCAGAACTTGTAGGTGAGGACTCCGCGCCCCGTGCCGAATCTCGTACGGACATCGAAAACGTGCGGAGCGCCAGTGTTTGTCACCGTATTAATATGGGCCGTACCGAGATCGTAATACGCGCCTTCACCGCTCAAGATAAGTTTCGTACCAGGGATCATCCAGGAAACGCCGCCGCCAGCCGTATAGCCAACTTGCGTTTTAGTCCCTGATCCCTGCCGCACGTCCAGCGCGGAAAAGCCGTCTAGTCCATCGCCATTCGCGCCAAAGATGCTTGCATAAGCAACGCCGGCGGTTCCGTACACCATCAGCTGCGGCATTCCCGGGACAACCAGCCGACCTTTCCGCGGGTCGAGCCAAACCACCTGACTTCGGACTGGTAAATATCATCGCCACCTGCACCAGCACCCTCAGCGAGACCATTGTCGAACAAGCCTGAGATTTTGCCGCCGTTAAATTCGGTGGTCACGCCGAGCACCCACAGCGGCGAAATCTGATAGTCGTATCCGATTAGGCCGCCAAAATGACCACCTTTAATTTTCGTCGGACCGAACGGCGCATTCAAAAAGCCCAATCCGTCGGTGATAATGGTGTGGTTGGCTTCGCCGCTGCTCCAGCCGCCCTGAATGCCGATATAGAAGCCGGTCCAATTGTAGATTGGCTCGGCGATCTTTGTCGGGGCTTTGGTGTACGGCCGAGGTGCCATATCAGCGCCCGAAGCTACTGCGACGCTGGAAGCAAGAATGGCGAAGGCGAAAGCAAGCTTTCTCATGGTGTCTCCTGATCAAGCAGCGCCAAAGCTCGCAAACCCTATCCAAACTCCTTGCTTGTGACTGTAACTAATGTGCAACACCCGGCCGAATATATGAGGCATGGGGGTTGCCTAAGTTGGCGGCCTCTTTTTATGCCCCAAACGTACACTGTGAATAACGAGCAAAACGGTCGGGAATCCCTCGGCTTAGCGCCGGTTCGCCCGCCTGCCCCGGAAAGTCTCGATTTGCCGGCCTATGATGGCCGGACCGATTCGGCCAACCGAAAGACTTGAACGCCGCGCGCTAACGCGCGGCGCAATGACCCATGCGCTTCACGCCCCAGTTCCTCGATGAGCTGAAAGCCCGGCTTCCGGTCTCGGAAGTCGTCGGCCGGCGCGTCCGGCTCATGCGCTCGGGGCGCGAGTTCAAGGGCCTGTCGCCGTTCAACAAGGAGAAGACGCCGTCCTTCTTCGTCAACGACCAGAAGCAGGCCTGGTTCGATTTCTCCTCCGGCAAGAACGGCTCGCATCTTCGATTTCGTCATGGAGTCGGAAGGCGTCAGCTTCCCGGAAGCGGTCGAGCGGCTGGCGCAGATGGCCGGCGTGCCGCTGCCGAACGTCTCGCGCGAGGACGAGCAGCGTGACGCACGGCGCAAGACGCTGCACGACGTCATGGAACTGGCGGCGAAATTCTTCCAGGACGACGCTGGCCTCGCGCGCCGGCGCCAAGGCGCGCGGCTATCTCGCCGACCGCGGCCTCGATCCGGCGACGCAACTGAAATTCCGCCTCGGCTATGCGCCGCCCGAGCGCTTCGCGCTGAAGGAGCATCTCGGCAGCCACGGCATCCCGGTCGAGGACATGGTGGAGGCGGGCCTGCTGATTGCCGGCGACGACATCCCGGTGCCTTACGACCGCTTCCGCGACCGCGTGATGTTCCCGATCGGCGATCTGCGCGGCCGCGTCATCGCCTTCGGCGGCCGCGCGCTGGAGAAGGATGCGCAGGCGAAGTATCTGAATTCGCCGGAGACGCCGCTCTTCCACAAAGGCGCGACGCTCTACAACCTCGTCGAGCGCGCGCCAGGCCGCGCATGACGGCGCAACCGTGATCGCGGTCGAAGGCTATGTCGACGTCATCGCCATGGTGACGGCCGGCTTTTCCGCCACCGTCGCGCCGCTCGGCACCGCGCTGACCGAGGACCAGCTCGCGCTGCTCTGGAAGATGGCGGACGAGCCGGTGCTCTGTTTCGACGGCGACAATGCCGGCCTGCGCGCGGCCTTTCGCGCGGTCGAGCTTGCGATGCCGCGATTGAAACCCGGCAAGAGCCTGAAATTCGCGCTGCTGCCGCAAGGGCAGGACCCGGACGACCTGGTGCGCTCCGCCGGCCGCGACGCGGTCGACGACGTGATCGCAGCGGCGCGGCCGCTCGCCGACATGCTGTGGGCGCGCGAGACCGAAGGACATTCGTTCGAGACGCCGGAACGGCGCGCGGCCTTGGAGGCGCGCATCAACGAGGTCACCGCCGGCATCGGCGACGACGCGGTGCGCAAATATTACCGGCAGGAATTCAACGCGCGGCTGGCGCAGTTCTTTGCGCCGGCGCAGGCGCCGCGCGGCAATTTCCAGCGCGGGCCGGGCGAGGCGTGGCGGCAGAATGCGCGTGAGCGCGGCGGTTCCAACTGGCAGCCGCGCAACGGCGCGCCGCAGCGCCCGTTCACCGGCGGCAAGAGCACGCCCTACGTGGTGGTCAGCCAGCAGCTTGCCGCAAGCCCGGTGCATCGCGGCCACCGCACGGCGGTGCCCCAGCGCGAGGCGCTGATCCTGCAGGCCGCACTCAACTACCCCTGGCTGCTGCACGATCACCTGGAGGAACTCGCCTCGCTCGAGTTCCACCATGCCGACGCCGAGCGGCTCAAAAGCGCGCTGATCGATATCGCCGCCCATGCCGGGGCGGCGGATGCCGAGGCGGTGCGCGCGGAACTTAGCCAGCGCGGCCTCGCCGAGGCCATGGCGCGCATCGATGCGTCCATTACCACCGCGTCGGTCTGGGGCGCCCGGCCGGATGCCGCTCCCGACGATGTTTTGGTGACCTGGCAACAGCTTGTCGCCTTGCATCGGCAGTGGCATTCACTAACTAAGGAGCTCAAGGACGCCGAACAGGCGCTGGGACAGGACGCCAGCGAAGCCAATTATCTGCGGTTGCGCGACGTCAAGACCCGCCTATCGCAGATGGAAGGGACCGAGGCCCTGATCGAGGGGTTCGGAGCCTCTTCCGGTCGGGGCGTTCGTAGCTTATGAGCAGGGCCCGCAAGTCCCTTAGCAGGGCGGGGCGAGTGCCGGACCGCAGGGAATAAGAGGTCGATTCCCGCGGTAGATATGTAGTTAATCGGAGCTTAAGCGGGTTCCGACCACACTGACGACCTGATTCGGGGGGCAGCGCCTTGCCGGGCGCATGGCCCCTTGGCTGCTGCCTATTTATAGGGGGGTGTTTTTTGACGCCCCGCGGCCGGTCCAGGAGAGGACGATTATGGCGACCAAGGCAAAGGCGCAGGTCAAGGAAGAGGCCCCCGAAAAGGACGCCGAAGGCGCTCCGGAATCGCCGCTGCCGCTGCTCGATCTCAACGACGCCGGCGTCAAGAAGATGATCAAGGCCGCCAAGAAGCGCGGCTTCGTCACCTTCGACGCGCTCAACGCCGTGCTGCCGTCCGAATCCACTTCGCCCGAGCAGATCGAGGACATTATGGCGATGCTCTCCGAGATGGGCATCAACGTCGTCGAGACGGAAGACGCCGAAGGCGAGGACGGCGAGACCGAAAAGGCCGCCGACGAGCACGACGACGATGACGACGATACCGGCACCGAGGTGGTCGAGACCAAGACCAAGGCGCTCGCCACCACCGAAAAGAAGGAGCCGTCCGAGCGCACCGACGATCCCGTGCGCATGTATTTGCGCGAAATGGGCTCGGTCGAATTGCTGTCGCGCGAGGGCGAAATCGCCATCGCCAAGCGCATCGAAGCCGGCCGCGAGGCGATGATCGCCGGTCTCTGCGAAAGCCCGCTCACTTTCCAGGCCGTCATCATCTGGCGCGACGAATTGAACGACGGCAAGGTGTTCCTGCGCGACATCATCGACCTCGAAGCGACCTATGCCGGCCCCGACGCCAAGCAGATGCAGGTGCCGGTGATCATCGGCCCCGACGGCAAGCCGATCGCGCAGGCCGTGGTGCCCGGCGCGACGCCGGTTCCCGGTGCGCCGCATCTGCAGGTCGTGCAGACGCCGGCGCCGCCGGCCGCACCTCCCGCCGCGACGCCGTTCAAGGCGCCGGGCGAGCCCGCCGCCGACGGCGAGGAGAAGGATCCCGCCGAAGCCGCGGCCGAGGGCGATTACGACGAAGACGACATGGAGAATTCGCTGTCGCTCGCCGCCATCGAAGCCGAGCTCAAGCCGAAAGTGGTCGAGACCTTCGACAACATCGCCGACGACTTCAAGAAGCTGCGCCGCCTGCAGGAGCAGGACATCGAGTTCCGCCTGAAAAGCACCTCGCTGTCGCCGGCGCAGGAGCGCAAATACAAGAAGCTGAAGGAAGAGATCATCTCCGAGGTGAAGTCGCTGCGGCTCAACCAGGCGCGCATCGATTCGCTGGTCGAGCAGCTCTACGACATCAACAAGCGCCTCGTGTCGAACGAAGGCCGCCTGATGCGGCTCGCCGAAAGCTACGGCGTCTCGCGCGACGAGTTCCTCAAGCAGTACATGGGCAACGAGCTCGACCCGCGCTGGCTCAACCGCATTTCCAAATTGGCGGCGAAAGGCTGGAAGAACCTGGTCGCCAAGGAGAAGGACCGCATCAAGGAGATCCGCAGCCTTGTGCACGAGCTCGCCGGGCAGACCGGCGTCTAGATCGAGGAATTCCGCAAGATCGTGCACATGGTGCAGAAGGGCGAGCGCGAGGCGCGCCAGGCGAAGAAGGAAATGGTCGAGGCCAACCTGCGCCTCGTCATCTCCATCGCCAAGAAATACACCAACCGCGGCCTGCAGTTCCTCGACCTGATCCAGGAAGGCAACATCGGCCTGATGAAGGCGGTCGACAAATTCGAATACCGCCGCGGCTACAAGTTCTCGACCTACGCGACGTGGTGGATCCGCCAGGCGATCACGCGCTCGATCGCCGACCAGGCGCGCACCATCCGCATCCCGGTGCACATGATCGAGACCATCAACAAGATCGTGCGCACCTCGCGCCAGATGCTCAACGAGATTGGCCGCGAGCCGACGCCGGAGGAACTGGCCGAGAAACTCGGCATGCCGCTGGAGAAGGTGCGCAAGGTCCTCAAGATCGCCAAGGAGCCGTTGTCGCTCGAAACTCCAATCGGCGACGAGGAGGATTCGCACCTCGGCGATTTCATCGAGGACAAGAACGCCATCCTGCCGATCGACGCGGCGATCCAGTCGAACCTGCGCGAGACGACGACGCGCGTGCTGGCCTCGCTCACCCCGCGCGAGGAACGCGTGCTGCGCATGCGCTTCGGCATCGGCATGAACACCGACCACACGCTGGAGGAAGTCGGCCAGCAGTTCTCGGTCACGCGCGAGCGCATCCGCCAGATCGAGGCCAAGGCGCTGCGGAAGCTGAAGCATCCGTCGCGCAGCAGAAAACTGCGAAGTTTTCTGGACAACTGAAAAAGCGCAGGCTGCGCAGTTTCCTCGACAACTGATTCAGCTATCCCTTGGAATCGAAACGGCGGGCTTGTGGCCCGCCGTTTTGCCATGGCGCTTTCCCTTAAGCGGCGCCTCGCTTAGGATTCCGGCACAGCGAAGGAGAGGCGCCCATGAAACTGCCCAGCCGCATGCTCGACATCTCGGTCGCGCTCGACAACGAGACGGTGCTCGATCCGTCCTTCATGCGGCCGAAGATCGACTACCTGACCGGCAAGCAGAACGCCTGGATGCTGCTCGAGGGCTTCCCCGGCCTCAAGGCCGAAGACCTGCCGGACGGCGAAGGCTGGGCCTTCGAGCAGGTGCAGCTCGCCACCCACAACGGCACCCACATGGACGCGCCCTACCACTTCCAGTCGAAGGACATCCACGGCAACCGCATGATCACCATCGACGAGGTGCCGCTCGACTGGTTCTTCCGCCCCGGCGTCAAGCTCGACTTCCGCGCGCTGCCGGACGGCCACATCGTCAGCGCGCACGAGGTGGAGGAAGAACTGCGCCGCATCGGCCACACCCTCAAGCCGTTCGACATCGTCCTGGTCAACACGCGCGCCGGCTCGCGCATCGGCCACGACGACTACATGAGCGCCGGCATCGGCATGGGCCGCGAGGCCACGCTCTATCTCACCTCGCGCGGCGTGCGCGTCTGCGGCATCGACGCCTGGGGCTGGGACGCGCCCTTCGTGCACACGCGCAAGCGCTGGGAGGAAACGCACGACCCCTCGATCATCTGGGAAGGTCACAAGGCCGGCCGCGAGATTCCCTATTGCCACATGGAGAAGCTCGCCAATCTCGAGCAGCTGCCGGCGTCGGGCTTCATCGTCGCCTGCTTCCCGGCCAAGATCAAAGGCGCCTCCGGCGGCTGGACGCGGGCGGTGGCGCTGTTCGATTGAGCTAGCGCGCGCGCACGGGCGCGTGCTCGGCCCTGCCGCCGTGGCGGCCGCGGCCGCGCTTGCGCTCCTTGCCGAGCATCATCACCGCCGAGCCCATGGCGGCGCTGCCGAAGGTGATGACGAAGCCGAAGGCGAGCAGCATCAGCGCAATGCGGTCGGCCAGGACCAGGCCGCGCAGGTTGCCGGGGTTGAGCGCCATGAGCCCGCCGAGCATCAACAGCGCGACGCCGCAGCCCGCCGCCAGATTGACGGCGAGCAGGCGGAGCAGCGGCTGGCGCGTGAGCCTCACTCCAGCCCCTCGACGATGCGGATGTCGCGCACGGCGCCGTCGCCGAGCGCCTTCAGCGCTTCCTGGTAGGCCGGCCCGTTATGCGCCTCGATTGCCGCCGCGACGCTCGGCCACTCCGACACCACCACGCGCTCCTTCAGGCCGTCCTCGAAGGTGGCGTTGGCGGTGCCGCGGCAGAGATAGCGCGCGCCGAACGGCGCCAGCGCGGGGCCGGCGAGCTTGGCGTAGGCGGCGACCTTGTCGGGGTTCTTGATCTCGCGATAGCAGGTGATCCAGTAGGCCTTGGGCATGACAACTCCATTGTGCTGGCGTTTCCGCCGCAAGTGTTAGCGCAAGGCCTCACCCTTTGTCATGCCCGGCCTTGTGCCGGGCATCCACGTCTTGGCTGCAACGCAAGGCGTGGATGGCCGGGACAAGCCCGGCCATGACGGGTTAAAACATCCGCATGCTCACACGCACCCTCGCAGGCCTCCTCCTCACGCTGCTCCTCGCGCTGCCCGCGCAGGCCGCGCAATGCGGCGGCGATTTCCGCAGCTTCCTCGGCGCCATGGCGGCCGACGCGCGCGCCGCCGGCATCACGCAAGCCACCATCGAGCGCGCCTTTGCCGGCGTCACGCCCGATCCCGCCGTGCTCGCCTTCGACCACCGCCAGCACGGCACCTTCACCATGAGCTTCGAGCGCTACACCGCGACCCGCGTCATCCCGCGCGCGCATCAACCGCGCCAAGCGGCTGATGCGCGCGCACGCCGCGCTGCTCGGCCGCATCGAGCGGCAATTTGGCGTCCCGGCCAACCTCATCATGGCGATCTGGACCATGGAGAGCGACAACGGCACCGGCGACATCGGCAAGCTGCCGGTGATCCGCACGCTGGCGACGCTGGCGCACGACTGCCGCCGCAGCGAGCTGTTCCAGGGCGAGCTGATCGCCGCGCTCAAAATCGTGCAGCGCGGCGACCTGCCGCTCGCCGACCTCAAAGGCGCCTTTGCCGGCGAGATCGGCCAGACCCAGTTCCTGCCCTCGTCCTACATCAAGTACGGCGTCGACTTCGACGGCGACCGCCGCGTCGACCTGCGCCATTCGGTGCCGGACGTGCTGGCCTCGACCGCCAATCTGCTGAAGATCGAACGGCTGGAAGGCCGGCGCGCCGTTCGGCCAGGGCACCGAGAATTTCCAGGTGATGCGCGAGTGGAACCGCGCCGAGCTCTACCGCCGCGCGCTGGTGCTGATGAGCGAGAAGATCGGGGAGTAGGGCATCTCCGTTCGTCCCCGCGCAAGCGGGGACCCAGGGGCGGCGATCGCTAACTTGTCAGTCTTGGCCCTGATTCCCGCTTGCACGGGAATGAGCGGCAGGCGATGCTGCGCGCCTGCTTCGAGACGCTGAGGGCAGGTCATGCCGCCATATCCTGGTTCACGGCATCGCGATCCGGATGATTCTCGACCATCCGCCGCCGCATTTTCGGCGGTGATGCAACACGAGCCAATATCGCGATCGCGACCGGCGAGGTCGTCGAGGGACACTTGCCGCGCACGCCGCGCGGCTGGTGAAGCAATGGACGCTGGCGCATCCGGCCGAATTCGGTGATCCTGATCGCGCGCGTGCTAAAGTACCGCTCGAACGCTCGTCGGGCTCACGCATGAGGTATCGAAGATTCTGGGCAGTCGCGCCTGCGTTTCGTTTCACCGACGACCGTCGGCGAGCGCGATTTCGCCACCCTGGTGAACGCGCGGGGCCCGATGGTCGGCCGTTCGCGACGTCGATTATTTAAGCGCTGTTTCTGGAATTCGGCGCGCTGACCTGGCCGAACGGCTTCGATCGCGCCGGAATGGCTGCGCCGCGAAATGGCGGCGGCCGGCGAACTGACGCGGGTCGCGGCGGAGTACACGTGGGCCAGCCGTTCGGGCAGGGCACCGAGAATTTCGCAGGTGATGCGCGAGTGAAACCGCGCCGAGATCTACCGCCGCGCGCTGGTGCTGATGAGCGAGAAGATCGGGGAGTAGGGTATCTTCCGTTCGTCCCCGCGCAAAAGCGCGAAGCGCGTCTTCACGCAAAAAGCGGGGACCCAGGGCGGCAATCGCTAACTCGTCAATCTTGGCTCTGGATTCCCGCTTGCGCGGGAATGAGCGGTTTTGCAGCGCTGGCCGCTCTGTACACCCCTCGGCACGCGTGGCAGGCGGCGATCGTCGGACCGCCGGCTCCCGCAATGGCTTGGCGTCCAATAGGCCGGCGGTTGACGGCTCCGCTGTCGGCGGGCGTCGAGCCTGGTCGGCGCGCTCAGCCGTGACCTATACCTACACTGCCGTGGACCGGCGGCGCGCAGACGGTCAATATCGTTCGTTGCTATTGATAGGACGCGGCGCAACGGTCGCCGCGTGCTTCGCCCGCGGCACGACGAATGCCCGGGCGATGCGCGCGTGAGCGGGGATCCAGCTCTGCTGAAAGAGAAGTCTGATTCCCGCGTGCGGGGAGCGTCCAACTTTCAAACGTATACGCGGTGCGTCGGCCGCCGTTTTGCTTGCGACCACCTCTGGTAGCAACTAGCCTACTTGTATGTCAGTACGGCTTGTCGTCGCAGTAACGGATGGCGACTGGATCGATCACCTTCGTAGGCAGCCCGAATTGCCGGAGGTAAATTTTTGGTCGCCATCAGATCCGAACTTCCGTGCACTGATTCCTGGTGCAATTGTGTTTATTCAAGCTGCATTCGCCAAATAATTTTATTGTCGGCGGTGGCGTTTTGCCCACGCAAACTCATGCCCTGATCGCTCGCGTGGGAGGCATGGAAATCTAATGGGGCACATTCACTTGCTGAAATGCGATCGCGCATTGGAAGTATCGGGCACTGACTGAAAAACCGCAGCGATTTCGTGAGTTGGCTGCCAGTATTTTGACGTCAACACATCTTTTGTCCCGCCTCGAGGTTCGATATCTTCCTGACAGTTTTGCCCACTCGATCTCTAGCGTCTTCAACAGACGTAGCCAGATGGGCTTGCAGCATGTGCCGGTGCAGGAATCGCTGAGGGCGGTCACCGCATTCGCGCGAATTTGATCGAAGCACAGCACCGATCCCGCACGTCCGAAGAACGGACGACATCGACGCGGTGCGCGCCGGGCTCGCGCCCAAGCTCGCCCGGTTCGTCGGCAATCAGCAGGCGCCTGGCGCGATTGCCCCGAGCAGATCGCTGCCGCCGCGCGCGCGGCTGCGACGCGCCGTCAGGGCGACTGCGTCAATCTGCCGCCGCCGCCCGAGTCGACCCCGAAGAAGACGCGCGCGCCATGGCCGAGCTTCAGCACGATGCTGCGCGAGCGGCTGGAACGAGACGGGCGGCAGAAGTGAGGAGGCCGGCAAGTGAGGCCCGTCAGGTCCGCGTCAGCCGGCCTTCATCATCTTTTCCGGCTTGGCGCCGACGCGGGCGACGCGCTCGATCTTGAGCGGCGCGCGGCCGGATTTCTCGGCGATGGCGCGGTCCTGCTCGATCAGAAAGCCGAGCGCGGGGGCGTCCTTCTCGAGGCCGCCCAAGAGTTCCGCCGGCACGCGCCGGTTGGAGCGCTGCGAGCCGTCCTCATAGACGACGTCGAAGAACACGAATTCGCCTTTCGGATTGGTGCCTGGTTTCTTGGCCATGGGCGTTGTCCTGTTCGTATTTCGCCATGCCGGGCCCGGCCTTTTGGGCCGCCCCGGGATGACGAACTGAATGATTGGCATTCACCTACAAAAAGAAAAAACCCCGCGCAAGCGCGGGGTTTCTCCGGTCGTCTAGTGTCAGACCGCCTGCAGATTGGCAGCGGCCGACTTGCCGTTCTTGCGATCGGCTTCGATGTCGAACGAGAGCTTCTGGCCCTCGTTGAGATTGCTCATGCCGGCGCGCTCGACCGCCGAGATGTGAACGAACACATCCGGCCCGCCGCCGTCCTGCACGATGAAGCCGAAGCCCTTTTGGGCGTTGAAAAACTTAACGGTACCTGTGGCCATAGTGGCCTCCTTTGGAAAACGCGAAACCGCGTCAATGCCCCATGCAAACCATTCGCATGGGCCTCATATCCGGATTAGGCGTGTTCTTGGGGAAGGCCCATTGGCGGGCATAACTGCAAGGCAGGCGAAATCGGAACGCTGTGTATATAGGAGCCTGCCGCACCTAATGCAATCGCCTGGCCGCCGGCACAGGTACCCGGGGCCGCGTGCCGCGGTTAATCATTGGTTAACGCGTGTGGGGCGGAAAAGCGGCGCGGCGAGGTCGCCTCAACGACAATGGCCGCGTGCTGGGCGTTTGCCGCCGCATTTGGAATCAGTTGCACGCGATTGCGACATTGGTGCGATGCAGCGCATGAGTCAGACGCATGGAACACATGCGGCGCAGGGACTTCTATTATCGCTCTATCGGAGTATATTGCATTGCAACAATAAGAAGAAACGATGGAAACGCCAGGGATCGTCGGGCTTTTGAAGGAGATGACCCCATGGCTTACGCACCCCTCGCGCTTGCGCTGCAAGACCTCGCAATCCCGCAATCCGATGTCCGCAAGGGCAAAGGCCTGTTCGCCCGCGTGATCGACGCTTTGATCGTCGCGCGCCGGCGCGACGCCGAACGCGAGATCGCCCGCTACATCGCCGGCACCGGCGGCAAATTCACCGACGAGACCGAGCGCGAGATCGAGCGCCGGTTCCTGTCGCAGCCGCACTGGTGAACGGTTTCAATTCCACGCATTCAGGAGATTAAGAGAAATGACGACGCTTCCGCTCCGCGCTTCGGATCTGCCGAACGTGCATGTTTGGCCGGCTCTCGCGCGCGTCGCCGCCGTCTTGACGACGGTGGTCGATGTCTTCGCCGAGGCCGAGCTGCAGGCCAACGCCGCGCACAAGCGGCTGGCCGTTCGCTAAGCGGTGAGCGCTACGGCGCGAAGGCGTCGCGGTAATAGCCGTCACTGCCGGTATCGGCGGCCGGCGGATGGCTGGCGATCAGATGAAAGATTGCGAGCCTGTCCTCGACCGCGCGCAGGCGGTCCTCGAGCGTCTTACTCATGAAACAATGTCCTCCCGCCCTTAATGGCGGCGAGGACATTACACGAGGGCAGGGCGGCGCGGATATCTAGAAGTGCTTCGATTCCGGCGCGCGATAGTCGCGTGTGCGATAGGCGGCCCAGGCCAGCGAAATGGCAAAGACCGCGAACACGAGAACGATCCCGGCAATGACAATGGCGGTTTCGGTCGGCATGGCAACTCCCCCCTGTTTTGATCCCTTGAAAAGGCTAGGGCCGGCGCCACCAGTCGCCTTGATCTGAATCAAGGCGCGGAGCGCGCATCGCCCCTCTCGGGAACCTGCAACGGCGTGAATCAAATTGTGATGGAACCAATTCGACCTATCCCGGTTGCGTCACAAACTTGCCGGAGTTCCCAATTAAAAGCCGGGGCATCCCCAAAAATGGAGCCGACATGATTCGCAAAATCTGCTTTGCAACTGTTTTTGTCGCGCTCGCGGCGTCGGCCGCTCCGGCAAAGAATCTGCGCCTGACCCGCCTCGACGCCAACGGCAATCTCGACAGCCTGATCGCCCGTCACGCCGCCGCCAACAACTTGCCCGAGGATCTGCTGCGCCGGGTGATCAAGCGCGAGAGCGGCGGCAATCCGCGCGTGATCTATAAAGGCAATTACGGCCTGATGCAGATCAAGCTCGCCACCGCGCGCGCCATGGGCTATCGCGGCACCGCCGCCGGCCTGCTCGATGCCGACACCAACATGACCTATGCGGTGAAATATCTCGCCGGCGCCTATCAGGTTGCCGGCGGCAATACCAATCGCGCGGTGCATTATTACGCGGCCGGCTATTACTACGCCGCCAAGCGCAAGGGCTTCACGGCGCGGAGCGGAGAAACCGCGTCCGCCGCATTTGCGTCGGCGAAGGATAGCGACAGCAAACGGCTGACTGTTGCGCGGAACGAGGGGGCGGCTGTTTCACCCGCCTCGGATCGTTTCAGCGCGCGCCTCGACGGTAAATGATGGAGGCGCGTCCGCGTCGCGGGCGGCAGCGCTAGGGCGACGCTATCTTGGCGCCGACCGTTGGCGGCGGCGTGAATTTCTGGTCGCCGAAAATCGCCTTGAAAAGATCGAACTGCGCATACGGGTCCGGTTTGGCTCGCGCCTTGGCGTGGCGCTTGTGCGACGCACCCCTGAGCCGGCTTTCATGGTGCGACTTCACCCGCTGCGGCGTCTTGATCACCGGCGGCTTTTCCTCCGGCGCGGCCACCGGCAATTCGAACGCCGAGGGCTCGCCGATGTCGATCGGAATGGTCGCGGGCCGCAGCTGCAGGATCGACCCGGTCTCGTCATCGACGTCCGGATCCGTGTTGCCGCGCTCGATCGGCACGCTGGCAATCTTAGGCGCGGGCGGCATGGGCTCGCTGCGCGCCGGTGTGTCCGGCAGTTCGCGCAACCGGCTCAATTCGTCGGCGCGTCGGATCGCGGCCTGCATGAGGAACTGACGCCATTCCGGATGATCGTCGGGCGCGATCAATGCGCCGCCTGCCGGCGCCACGCCCGGCGTCAATTGCGCGTACATCCGTTCCGGTGCGCCGAGCGCCAGGACCAGAAGCATAATGGCGAGGAATACGCCGCCTACAGGAAGGATTCGAAGAATCGGCAGCATGGCCGATGCTTAACTGAGTCGGAGAAAACGCCAAAGCAATCTCCATGGTCAGGGACGGCGCATGACACGCATGACGATTCTGTGAAACACATGCTGTGGAGAACCCGTGACAGGGAATTCTCGGGTTGCTAGGGAATGATCTCCAGCCGCGGGGGAAGCATCATGTTCAAAAAGCCTAACTGCCCGGTCATTGCCATCGAAGAGCACTATTGGGACCCGGAACTGGCCAAGCATTTCACCGGCCCGGAAGCGGGTCGCGGCAATGAGACCGACGAGCGGCTCTACGATCTGGGCAGCCTGCGCATCAAGGAAATGGACGAGGCCGGCATCGACATTCAGGTGCTCTCGCACGGCGCGCCGTCGGCGCAGAAGCTTCCGGCCGACATCGCCGCCGACCTCACCCGTGCGGTCAACGACCGCCTGGCCAAGGTCTGTGCCGCCAATCCCAAGCGCTTCGCCGCCTTCGCGGCGCTGCCCACCGCCGATCCGAAAGCCGCCGCCGACGAACTCGAGCGCACGGTGACCAAGCTCGGCTTCAAGGGCGCCATGCTGCACGGCATGACCAACGGCGAATTCCTCGACTTGAAAAAATACTGGCCGATCTACGAGCGCGCCGAAAAGCTCGACGTGCCGATCTACTTCCACCCCTCGCTGCCGCATCCGAAGGTGACCGAAGTCTATCTGCAGGATTACGCCAAGGACTTCCCGCTGGTGGTGCGCCCGGGCTGGGGCTACACGGTGGAGACCGCGACGCAGGCGATCCGGCTGGTGCTCTCCGGCGTGTTCGATACGCACCCGAACCTGAAGATCATCCTTGGCCATTTCGGCGAGACGCTGCCGTTCCTAGTCTGGCGCATCGATGCCTCGCTCAAGCGGCCGGGGCAGAAGCCGATGAGCTTCCGCGACATCTTCTGCAAGAACTTCTACGTGACCACGAGCGGCTTCTTCTCCAACCCGGCGCTGCTGTGCTGCGTGATGGAGATGGGCATCGACCACATTCTGTTCGCGGTCGACTGGCCGTTCGTGATGAACCCGCCGGGCACGGAATGGATGAAGGACGTGCCGCTTTGCGATGAAGACAAAGCAAAGATACTGAGCGGCAACGCCAAGCGGCTGCTGAAGATGTGATCATGCGCCCTTAAATTGGGTGAGCGCGATAATATTGTGCATCCTCTGCCGATTGCTTCCATTCCGCGTTGCCGCGCCAGGCGCAATGATGCGCGCGCATGTCGGTGCCGTAGCGCACGCGAAACAGCATGGTGCGGCCAGCGCCGTTCTCGTATTCGTGCACTTCGCCGGGCGGATGCACCACGAAGGCGCCGGGCTTAATGTCGATGGTTTCCGTCGGCGTGCGCATGGTGCCGCCGCCGGAAACGCAAAAATAGATTTCGGTGGCGTCCGGGTGGCAGTGGTAGGGGCTGATCTGGCCGGGCTCCCAGCAGGCGACGGTGACGTCGCCGTCGGCAATCTTGCCTAGAATCTTTTCCACGTGGTGCTTGGGATCCCACTGCTGCTCGCGCTCGAGGCTGAAAACATGCATGCCACTTGATCTCCGGCGAAATGAGGACGCCGAAACCTAGCGCAAATAAGTGCGGAGTAGGAGAGGGCGACATTGCGCTTCGCCCATGCGCATTGATAGAACGTGCTCAGGGCCCGTAGCTCAACTGGTTAGAGCCGACCGCTCATAACGGTCTGGTTGGAGGTTCGAGTCCTCCCGGGCCCACCACGCAGTCCGCGACAACCAGAGATTTCCCGACTATTGGCAAATAGCCCCGAATTGGCGGCATCTGTTGCGAGCGATCAGTCTCTGCAAAAGGGCAATGAAGTTTGGGCGGTCGTTTCGGCGCCTTTGTCTCTGGCCTCGAAATCCGGTTTCCCGGCAACAGAGACCGCAGTAGGCAGAGACTGGTTCGATAGACGTAGCTATTGAGAGGTGAGGCCAAGCGTCTGGTGCTGGCGGGACCATTCGACCGGCAGGTCGCAAAGACGGACTAGGCCCATTCCGTGGGGCAGCCTTCCTTCAATAGCCGCTTTGACGAGATCCGGCGCGAGGAAAGCAAGCGAGATCGTCATATTGATCTTCCGAACGCTGCACCCCTCTCGCTCAGCAATGCTTTCTGTCGTTGCCGCTGGATCCGAGATGAGTTCATCAAGCCAACGCCGACCACGGGCGATCGATGCGACTATCCGCGCGGCGACGCACAGCGATATCGCACGCAAGGGTCTACGTGCAGTCGCACTCGGTCATCGACGCCACAGGCGAGGGTGTGCAGGCGCGCAACCCCCAGCGGCTGCCTTTCGACGACGAGTGTGCAGTTCACGCTCTGAGATTGCGCGACGCCATCACTGCCGAACAGGCAACCAAGATTTGTCTCTATGTTCGATCGAAAATCCTCAGGGCGCGCGGGTCGACATCGGCACAAGCTGATGCGTCGACGGAAAGTTGGGTGGCCGGTAGTGCGTCACGGTTTCCATACGCCGAAGCACCAACTCATGGATCAACGCATTGTCGGCCACAGGCCGCGGTTCTCCGTCCGGAATGTAGAACCCGAACGCCGACTTGCGGCTTTTTAATTCCTTGTACTTGTCCGATTTCGGCAGCCATTCGAGCGGGCGCCACGCGCTCGTCAGGGATTGATGCGGATCGCGACGGATGTCGGGCGCTACGTATGTAAATGGACTGCCCTCCCGCTGTATTCCCCAGGCAAGCTGATTGACGGCCTGTGTGCTGACCGCGAGACCGTGTGTAACGGCCTCGTCGATCATCCAAAGGAGAGGAAACTTCGATAGCCCGCTTTCAGCTTCAGGATAGCCGCCACCGATGTCCGCATGCACACCAGCGAACCAGACCTGTTTGGCGTCTTGTGGATCGGTGTTGTTCGTCGCGCTGAAGCGGTTGTGCATGTACGTCTGCGGTTCATCCCACGCGTGCAAACGGAACATGCGCCGCCGCTCGTCTAGCGCGATCGCCTGGCGAAAGATCTGGACACTCGGATTGCGCCGCGTGTGAGGCAGCTCCTGCAGACTGAACGAATAGAAGCGATCTGGCCGAGGAACGATGACGCTCGCTACCGTATCCCAGACGCCCATGAACTTTACCGTCGGCCAACGAACGGAAACGATGCGCGCGAATTGTGAAGCGCGGTCATCCTTAGAAGTCGGCGCAACTTCGGGGCCTTGCTCGTCGAAGTTGGTGCTAGCGGAGAGCACCGCCAACTCTGCCGACTGCTTGTAGGCCGTCAGCGCCGCGTCTGCGAGGTTACGCTGCTGCGGAGCCAAGAGGCCGACTTTGTGGATCAATGCCGCGAGCACTCGGACCGTGTATGCCCCCCTGCTGAAGCCGAACAGATAGATTTCGTCGCCGTCTTCGTAGTTATCGATGAGAAAACTGTATGCGGCGAGCACGCGCTCATCGAGTCCGTATCCCGTCATTAGTCCGAGAACGGTAACGGCATCTTGGCGGAATTTGATCCAAGGATCGGGGCGAGCCAACGTCCCGACGCCGGGGTCGTAAAAGACAACCTGGCTCGGGGTTGTCTTGGGCGTCTTGCGGAGCACACGGTAGAATTTGAGAACATTCGAGATGTTTTCGCCGATCTCGTTCCCGGTACCATCGCTCAACACCACCAGGTTCTTCATTTGTTGTTCCAGTGCTATGTTTGCCAAGCTTCGTCGAACGAATCCGTTGCGCACGGAAGGATATTTCCACCAAAGGCATAAGCCTATGGCCAAACGAAAGCACACCGCGGAAAAGTCACGCAAACACTACGATCCAGATGACGCCAAAACCGGCATTTTCGAGATCTCCCGCGATCGAAGAAGATGATGTATCACTTGCGGGGCCGCCAAGCTGCGGGCTTCAAGCCGATCGTGCTAGATGGCTATGAGGCGCTGCCGACAGGTCTGTTTTCGCCGCAGCTACGGATTTTGTCGCAAGGGCGTGTTCCTGCTTGCCGCACTTCGGTAGAAGATCCTTCGGACCAAGCTGTAGAGCGCCAATCGCGACCCATCGAATAGGGTGGTTCATGATCGACCGTTTGCGAATTGGGACGACCGCAAATTTCTTTCGTGTTAAGCGGCGCTTGACCGCATTATCTATTTCGGAGCTGTTTCGACAGCTTCGGGCAACGACGCGGTCGCCTTCGCGGAATCTCTTTCGGCACGTGCGCCAAAAGACAAACGGCGTCACGTGGTCAGCAATCTCCTTTTTCCAAGATCGTGATCCGGTCTTCTTGCGACCGCCACCAATTGACCAATCCGAGCGTACCTGCGGCTATCTGCTGCTGATTGAACACCGTCAGCACCTTGCTGTCTTCAAGACTGGTTTGGAACTGACGTCAGGATTCAAAACTCGACATCTTGACCGAATTGGTCACGACGGGGTCGACCGAACTCACCGACTAGTCCGAAAAGAGGGCGACGATTGGTTGGAAATTTCGCAGGCGGAGACGGAGCCGATAATGGCGGCTCTCGATGGGCCCCTTCCAATCCGAGTGGTCAGAAACGAGTGGCGGATAATGGAGACGGATGAGGTATCGCGTGTAGGGACGTTACGTCTGAATGCAAGTCGTATCTCCCTGCGCGCATTTGAGCGGGCAGCCTTGCAGGGAGTCTTTGTGGAACGGACGGAGTGTCCGGTAGGCGCCGATCCCGATCGTCTTGCTCTGCGGAACTTTATTGATCACAACGACCACTTTCTGGTGCTGTTTGATAATGTCTCGCTTGCTTATCTGTTCGGCACGCTTTACCGCGACGATGCTTTCGCCGCTGGCGACGAGACTTTGTTGAGATATCTGCGGCCCGACGCTCGCTTGGCTCTTGCGACAGATGAGAAGGGAACTTTCACAGCCGTTCAAACTCGGTTTGATCAAGATTCGATCTTTGGGATCGTGGTCGATGGCATCGCACGCGATGACAATACGCTCGTGTGCGATGACCTCGGTGATGAGTGGGCGGATTTCATCGGCCTAAATGATCGCGGCAACGTGCCCGTTCGGCCACGTCATCACGCGCAGGCCGCGGGTGCGATTGAGAATTTTAAAAAAACTTCCCCGCGCGTCTGGACGCAATCGCGCGCGAGAAGGCGATCGATAGCGACAAGATAGAAATATGGTTCGCGGACGAGGCTCGGATCGGCCAGAAGAACAAGATCACCCGTCGATGGGCAAAGCGCGGCACCCGCCCCAGCGCACCCCGTGATCAACGGACCGCCTCGACCTACATCTTCGGCGCTGTCTGCCCAAAGGAGGGCAAGGGCGCGGCCCTGATCCTGCCGGCCTGCAACACCGAGGCGATGAACCTGCACCTCGCGGAGATCGCCGCGATCGTCGCGCCCGGTGCCCACGCCGTCCTCTTGGTCGATCAGGCTGGCTGGCACCTATCGACGCGCCTCGTCGTGCCGTCCAATATCACCATTGTCGCCCTGCCGCCAAAATGCCCCGAACTCAACCCGGTCGAGAACGTCTGGCAGTTCATGCGCGACAACTGGCTCTCCAACCGCATCTTCAAATCCTACGATGACCTCGTCGATCATTGCTGCGACGCCTGGAACAAGCTCGTCGATCAGCCCTGGCGCATCATGTCCATCGGACTGCGCCACTGGGCGCACGGGTTCTGATCAGGGATTCGGTATAAGGCCATTAATAGCCGCTTGGAGCACGCTCGGGGGTATAAAGGTGGGCGAGACGGTCCGCTTGACCTCTCAGTTTCACAAGCGCGGTAAGAAGTTCGATCATCGGCGTATCGACGTTGAGGGCTTGGCCGATTGCAAGCGGGATTGCGTACAAAGCATCGACTTCCATCTTGCGGTGGGCTTCGAGGTCCTGCAAGATGCTCGGCTTATGAGCACTTTTT
This sequence comes from uncultured Alphaproteobacteria bacterium, assembly GCA_963772235.1. Classification (GTDB taxonomy): domain Bacteria; phylum Pseudomonadota; class Alphaproteobacteria; order Rhizobiales; family Xanthobacteraceae; genus Pseudolabrys. Next base: position 14,663 of record CAVYWI010000011.1, on the reverse strand, counting down.
GCGATCTTCGCGACAGCGGCATTGATGTCTAGGTCGAAACTCATCCCCGCCGCACGTGAGATCGCAAGCGCTTCATTCAGCATTGCTGCGATCATTTTCCGCATCCCATCTTGTGCTACCACGTCGCGCAACGGCAGTTGCGTCAGCACTGCACATGGGCCGGTCGCCATGTTTAGCACCAGCTTGGCCCAAATCCGCTCGCGGATATTGCAACTCGACACAGAGGTAACATTGGCTGCGTTCATCAACGCGACCACCAATTCGAGCCTCGACGAGGCGGACCCATCGGGTTCACCGAACTCAAACCGAACGTCGGCATAATCGAGTTGAATGACCGCCGCTGAAGCTACCGTCGCCGAACAATAGGCAACGCCTCCGAGGACGCGTCTCGGATCGATCGTGTCCCAGATTTTTCCTTCCGGATCGAGTTGCGCAATACGGTCCGCGTCACGCGGTCCGCCGTGCTTATAATAATACCACCACGGAATGCCGTTCATCACGAAGACGACGATTGTTTCCGGCCCAATCAAATTTTCGAGCTGTGCGACTGCCGGCGCAATCGTCGGCGCCTTCAAGGTTATAAAAACAATGTCCTGCGGCCCAAGATCCTCGCTGTTGTCGGTGCAGTCAATCGGCGTTTGCCATTGCTCGCTTCCAACCTGGACCGTTAAACCGTTGTCTTTCATCGCGGCTAGCTGGCGGCCCCGTGCCACGGCACTGACCTCATGCATGCCAGCCCGGGCGAGCGACGCCGCGACGAAGCCGCCGATTGCCCCAGTTCCGAAAACACAGACTTTCATTCAATCCTCGTCAATTCTGCGTTCGGCAATGCGCTAAAAAAATTCCCCGCGCGCATTTGCCCGCGAGGAATCCGGTTTTGTAGCGTTTTCTACGCGGCCTTGAATTCAGACCATGCTTGCAGCCAAAGATCGAGATGTTTCGGCTCTTCGAGGCGAACCATCGGTCCGCTGTCGAGGGCGTCATAGCCATAATCGGCCTGTTGCTGCGGCGTGAAGCTGTCTTTGGCAGCTTGCGACGTCGAGGGTACGCCGGAGCTCATCGTCAACGTTTTTCCAAATTCAGGACTGATCAGAAAATTGATCCACGTTTCGGCTTCGTTCGACTTTGTCGATCCCGCCGGCATGAATGCTGCGTGTACCCACCACAACAGGCCTTCTTTCGGATGGTTGCTTATCACCGGAATGCCTTGTTGCCGCAAGGTCTTGCGCATCAACAGCCATCCGAACATGGCCTGTACTTCGCCGCTTGCCATCATTTGCACGGCCTCGGCGAATTTCGACCACATGCCGCGGAAATTGCCCTTCTTCGAGATCAGGAATTTGGTTACTTCCTTGATTTCGGCTGGGTCCATCTGTGAGGGCCGCTTGTGTCCCATACAGAGCGCGACCATGTGGATCAATTCGTGCGGGTCGTCGCGGATCGCCACCCGGCCTTTGTAGCGGTCGTCGAGCAGTAAGCTGTAGGAATCGGTGAGTGGATCTCCTTCCTTGATGAACTTGGTGTTGTACAGGACGGGGTTGTAACCCCAATAGACTGGGATCGAGTACGTCTTGCCGTCGACCTGCATCTCATCCGGCTTAAACAGGGCCGCCAGCGTCTTTGCGTTGGGTACCTTGGCAAGATCGATCGGCGTCAACAGCTTGCGACTGACGGCTTCGTTCAGATTCGGCCGCACCAGATCGCTCAGCGTGACCATCATGTCGAAGCGGCCGCCAGACTGGAGCAACTTGCCCATCGTGTCCACCGGTGAGATGTAAGGCGCCGGCCGGACTTTGATGCCCGACAGTTTTTCGAACGCCGCCAGCGTTTCCGGCTTGATCGCTGAGGGCGGCATGATGACGTCGAGCGTTGTCTCCTGGGCAAAAGCGAAATCTGTTCCGGCGGCCACGGCTAGACCCGCGGCACCGGCGGTCTTGAGCAACTGACGGCGAGCGATGTGCGACATATGATCCTCCACTGCGTGTACGAAGTTGGCCCGCTAGTACTTGATGCCTTTGCGTTCGAAAACCTTGCGCTCGATTTCCGAGACGTCGATGTCGAGCGTTTCTTGTGGCGGCGACTTGTTGACGTTGGGTTTTTCGTTGTCGGCGAACAGGCCGAGCGCGCCTCTGCGCCCGTCGGGGAACAGCACGGGGGCGTGCACCTGCGCCATCGTGCAGTCGCCTTTGCCGCGATTCCACGCCCAGTGCAGCGCGTTGCCCGGGATACGCAGGAAGTCCCCCTTTTTCAAGTGCCAGCCTTCCTCGTCGATGAAGATCCACAGTTCGCCTTCGAGCACGTAGTTAAGCTGTTCAGGCGTGTGTCGGTGCGGCTTCGAGTGGTAACCGGCGAAGCGCGTCGCGATCATCATGTTTGCTTCATTGCCGTAGATAAACAGTGTCTTCATCTGGCCGGAGTGCAGACCGACCATGGCCTGTCCGGGGATGAGATCGGCTTCGGTGACAAATAACCCCATGTGACGTCCTTTCTTTCTACTTCTGCGGTTACTGTGTTCGGGCGCGAGATTTGTTGGTCAGTCTGATGTTGAGAAGGTCATCGATTGAGATGGTCCATCCCGGCGGGACCACCGTGGTCGAACCGCTTTCCTCGATGACGGCCGGCCCATCATGGGTCTCGCCTGTCTTCATCCTGTCGCGCGAAAGCACCGCGCATTCCACCGCAGCGCCGTCGAAGACGACGAGCCGCGATTTTTCGATTGGTGATTGGTTGGCCTTGGCGTCCGTGTAGGTCTTCACATTCGGCTTCTGGCTGGCCGCCACGGCGACGACCCGGACGCCGCTGATTGCGATCTGCCGGCTCGGATTGGCATGGCCGTAACGGCCTTCGTATTGCTTGAGGAAGGCGGCGTGCAGCGGCTCGACGTCGAGGTCGGCGTCTTCGGCCCGCACCGAGAACGACGATGCCTGGCCGATATAGTTCATCTGGACGTAGATCTCATAAGACAGCCGCGCCGTATTAACGCCATCGCGCGCGAGATGGGCCGCGACGTCGGTGCGCAGACTTGCGATGGCGGCACGAATGTCGTCCACCCCGGCGGGGTCGAGGCGGGCGAACGAGGAGCGGGTCGCGTCCCAGCGCAGATCGGCGGCGAGCAAACCGATGGCAGAGAAGTTGCCGGGGAGGCGGGGAATTAGAACGTTAGCGATGCCAAGCTCCTCGGCGACAAAAGCGCCGTGCATTGGACCGGCGCCGCCGTAGGCGACCAGCGTGAAGCGCCGTGGGTCGAGGCCGCGCGAAACGGAAATCTCTCGGATGGCGCCCGACATCTTAGCAACCGCGATGCGCACGACCCCTTCGGCGAGGCGCTCGACCGATATCGCGCCGACTTCGTCGGCAAGACCGCGCAGGACGTTTTGCGACTCATTGGCATCGAGCTTGATGCTGCCGCCAAGTGCACGGTCCGAGTTGAGGCGGCCGAGCACAAGATTGGCATCCGTGACGGTCGCGAGCCCGCTGCCGGTGCCGTAGCATGCAGGTCCAGGAATCGATCCGGCGCTTTCCGGGCCGACCAAAAGCGTCCCATCGTCGTCGTAGCGGGCAATGCTACCGGCGCCGGCGCCGACCGTGTTGATCTCGAGCATCGAACCGCGCACCGGCAGGCCGGCGAAAATGATCTGCTCGGTGGTGAGCGCCTGACCCTTCTGTACGACGCACACATCGGTTGACGTGCCGCCCATGTCGTAGGTGATGAGGTCGTCGATGCCGACCGCCTCGGACAGGCCGATCGCCGCGGTCACGCCCCCGACGGGTCCCGACAAAATGGTGCGAACGGGGAGCTCCGAGGCGGAGGTGGGCGAGAGCGTGCCGCCCGCCGAGCTCATGATCAGTACCGGCGCCTTGATGCCGGCATTGCGCAGCGATGCCTCGAGCACCGATAGATATTTCGTCATCGGCGGCATCAGGAAGGCATTGAGCGCCGTGGTCGCGAAACGCTCGAACTCCTGATGGCCGCGATGGACGTCAACCGACATGCAGATATGCGCGCCCGGGAATGCCTTGCGGATTGCGTCCTTGACCGCTGTTTCGTGTGCGCTGTTGGCGTATGCGTTGATGAAGCAGATCGCGATGCTTTGCGCACCGCTGCTTTTTAGGGCCTCGATGGCTGCGCTAATATCGTCCTGCGAGACCGGCGTCAGAACGCTGCCGTCGGCTGCGATGCGCTCGGCAATCTCGTGCCGCGATTCGCGGGGCACCAGTGGTTGCGGTTTTACGAATTTTGAATCGAAAAGGCTGCCGTGCGCGTAGCGCATGCAGCGGCCGATCTCGAGCACGTCGCGAAAGCCGCGCGTGCACACCATCGCGACCTGGCCGCCTTTCTTCTGCAGCAACGCATTTGTCGCAACGGTAGTGCCGTGCACAATCTGATTGAGCGGACCGGCGTCGAGAGCCTGCAGACCGGCAATAAATCCGTCATGCTCGCGCCCGGTGGTGGACGGAACCTTCAACGCCGTCATCGTACCGGTCGATTCGTCCAAACACACCAGATCGGTGAACGTGCCGCCGACGTCGATGCCGACCCGGATCATGACAAAGCCTCTAGTCTTTCGCGCCAGATTTTTGCGGCAATGCCTGCCGGGACTTTCAAGGGGCGCATGTAGACGTCGTCGCCCGCGACGATGCCGGCAAGGCCGATACTGTCGGATGCAAGCTGTACTGTGTTCGATTGCACGCCCGCGAGAATGCGGACCCAACAGCGCAGCGGTGCGCCGTCACCTTTGATAAGTTCGACGATGTCGCCGACCACTACGCTGATTTTCTTGGCGTCCGCCGGTGCGATGGCGCAGACGCGCAGGCCAACTGGCGCCTTCAAAGTGTCGGCAGCCACAACACGCGCGTTTGCCCGGGCAGACTTGATCGCGGCTCGGTTGGCGGCGGTCGCGGCGCGATCGATAGCTGCGCCGGAGAATACGACGCCATAGGCCTCTTCGGCGTGCAGTTTAGTGATGTAATCGTGCGCGAGGTCGGCTTCGACTGCCGCAATATCGCGCTCGAGCGAAGCGCCAAAACCGCCACCGCCGCTGCTTTCGCTGATCACGACGTCGTTTTTCATGAGCGGATAGTTGGCGATCTTGCCGGGGATTGCGCCTGGTACAATCTCGCTATCTCCGCGCTTCACCGAAAAGCGATTGGGTGCGCCCGGGCCGCCGCCAAGGACGCCATAGGGTGGAAGAACGTTACGATCCGACAGCACGGTCAGGCTCGCCTCCTCGGCGAGGATCCGAATCTCGCGCCGGAAACCAAGGCCGCCGCGACGCATGCCGACGCCGCCCGAATTCTGGCGAAGCTCGAGCTTCTCGACCCGCAACGGAAACTTGGCCTCGATTGCTTCGACCGATTGCAGCGAGCCGAAGTCTCCTTCGAGGAAGGTCCGCAACGCGGCGTTGCCGTCGTGCTCCTTAAATCCGCCGGTGCCTCCAGGCGGTGCCTCGTAGAAAATGAATGGTCGCTTGTCTTTGACCTGCTGGCCTGAAATGACCATCTGATTGGCGGTGCTCTTGGTCTCGCCAGTGATGGCGTCCGGCATGACCGGCGCCAGCGCACCCATGATTGCCATTTCGAGATTGCGGCGAACGTCGCCCATGCCGCCGAAGCCGACCGGTTCGGTCGGACAGAGCAGCGATCCGGGTGGTGTGTAGACTTCCAGCGGACGGAAAGTGCCCGAGTTGACCGGTCCGGGTCGGTCTAGAAGCGCTTTGAGCACCATGAAAACGCCGGTCGGCGCGCCGGACGGCCCCAGATTCCAGGGGCCTTTGTTTTGCGCCGAGGTGCCGGTGAAGTCGACTCGCAACTTGTCGCCTTTGACTTCGATCTTGGCACGGATGATCAAGGGTTGCGCGGTCTCGCCGCGCGGATCCATTGCGATTTCGTATTCGAATGACCCCGTCGGTATCGTCGCGATCCGCGCGCGCATGCGGGCTTCCGCGCGATCGAGAAGCTGGCGCACATAAGCGCGCTGATTTTCGAATCCGAATTCCTCAATCAATGTCATGAGCCGGCGTTGCGCGATGTTCGCTGTGCCGAGCATTGCCTCGAAGTCACCTTCGCGCTCGTCCGGGATGCGCATATTTGCGAGCAAGACGTCGAACAAATCGTCGTTGCGCTTGCCTTTCGAGAAGGCCCGCACGATCGGGATGCGCACGCCTTCCTGGAAGGTGTCGGTCGCGACCGCCGACACGCTGCCCGGCGACATGCCGCCGACGTCCTCGAAGTGAACGCGCACGACCGGCAGAAACGCGAGGCGGTCCTCGGTGAACAACGGCGCGATGACGCAGATGTCGTTGAGATGCGTGCCGCCGGTGAGCGGATCATTGTGCAAGAAGATATCGCCCGGATTAATGTCACCCTTGAATTTCTTGAGCATCTCCTCGGCCGACCACAAAATCGGAAATACGTGCTGCGGGTTGTCACCTTCCGACAGCGCAAGGAGTTGGCCCTGATCGTCCAGAATGGCGCACGACATGTCGTGCAACTCGCACACCGCGGATGAAAAGGCCGCGCGCAACATGTTCCCGCGCATTTCGCGCACGATTGTGATCAGCCGTTCGCGGATGATTTCAATGGTGATGGGGTCGTTGTGGGTCGCGACTGCGTCCAATGAGGTGGTTCCTATATACGGAACAACATGCCGGTATATGGAAAAGATACCGACCCGCAGCCGCGTGTCAAGCGGCGGGCCCGCCCGATGATCAAGAATCAAGCAGCGCGCCGCGACAGCATTGCTCCGGCGAGCGAGGTGGCGACCGAGATGAGGATGATGACGACCGCCATTGCCGGCGCTTCCGGCGACAGAGATTCCACGATCATGTACCAGAACTGCACCGGCAAGGTCCGCTCGAACCCGGTGAGGAACAAAGTGCGGATAAATTCGTCGAATGACAGGCTGAACGCGAACAACCAGGCAGCGATGATGCCAGGCCGGATCAGCGGAAAGAGAATGCGTCGGAACACGACCGCGCGCGTCGCACCGAGGTCGCCTGCGGCTTCCTCCAGGCTGCGATCGAAGCGGTGCATCACGGGATAGAGGCTGAGGAAGCTGAACGGCAGCACCCAGGTGACGTGCGCGACAAGTGCCGTGGTCCAAAGCGACAACGGTATTTTCAACAGACCGAAGAACACGAGCAGGATCACGCCGACGACAACGCTCGGAAGAATGATCGGAGCGATTATGAGATAGAATAGGGCGCCATTGCCGGTGAATGGGTGACGATAGGCCAAGGCAAGCAGCGTCGCCAGCGCCGTACCGATCGTTGCCGACACGATACCGAGTACGATGCTATTAGTCAGCGCGGCGACAAGCTCAGGCCGCGTAAACACCACCAGGAACCAGCGCGTCGTGAATCCGTGCAACGGCAATCCTACGATGTGCGAATCGTTGAATGACAGGACGATGACCGTCAGCACCGGTGCATACAGGAAGAGATAGATCGTGATGGCATAGGCCCACAGCAGGATCTCCTCGGGACGGCTCTGCCGCGCGCCGCGTGTCATCGCCGATCCTCGCCCCGAGACAGAAAGATGGACCGCAGTCCGACGAACCGCGCCGATGACATCAGGAAAATGATGACCACCGCGGCCATCACCGAAGACAAAGCCGACCCGAAGCTCCAGTTGTTGTCAGCGAAGAACTGTGAGGCGATGACGTTCGCATACAGGATGCCGGACGTGCCGCCGAGCAGTGCCGGCGTTACGAAGGCGCCGAATGCTAGCAGGAAGACCATGATCGAGCCAGACATGATGCCCGGTTTGCTAAGCGGCAGTGTCACGCGCACGAATGTGCGCCATCGCGAGGCGCCGAGATCGTTGGCTGCCTCATACAGCGCCGGCTCGATGCGATCGACAGCGAGAAAGATCGGCAGCACCATAAAAAGAAGATACACGTAGACGAGGCCGAGATAGACTGCGAATTCATCGTAAAGCAGCCATTCTACCGGTTGTGAAACGATATGGAGATACAACAAAATTTGATTGATCAGGCCGGTGCGGCCGAGGATCGGTAGCCAAGCGAAGGTGCGCACGACGTATCCGATCCAGAACGGCAAAAACAAGAGCAGGACGAGTGCGTTCTTGAGCGCTCCTTTCTGACTGCGCAGGAAAATGGCGATCGGATATGCCAACAGCAAAGTGATCGCGGTGGTGATAATGGCGACGCGGAATGTCTTGAACAGCAGGAAACCGTAGAGCGGGGTGTCGAACATCCGGCTGAAATTCAACCAGGTGAACTTGAACTGTATGCCGAAAATTCCTGTGCTGAGGAACGACATCACCAGCATGAATGCGAACGGAAGGGCGACGAAGATCAGCAGCCAAGCGATCGCTGGCGACGCGAGCGGTGCGGCAGATCGGCTATTGTTGTTCATCATCAACTCTACTGACTTATGACTTCTCATACGCCTCGCAAACCTCATGCCGAGACGGATGATCTAAATGCGCGCGGCAAGGCCGCTGGCCGCAACACTCAGCAATTTCCCGATTTTCGGCAGGTCTTTCTTTGCGGCGGCGCTCGCCGGAAAGGCGAGCGCGAGTGCTGCTAACGCATGGGAATGGCGGGATAATACCGGGGCGGCGAGGGACGCAACGCCGATCGTGTTTTCCTCCCAATTGATCGAGTAACCGCGCGTGCGGATTTGCGCTAGATCGGCCATAAGGGCCTTGCGATCGGTGATCGTCTTAGCGGTCATTCTTTTCAACTGGTTGTGGCTCAATATGCCGTCAAGCTGTTCGGTGGTCAGCATCGAGAGCACGGCTTTACCGACCGCGCTGCTGTGAATAGGGCGCCGCTCGCCGACCGAAACGCCGTATTTGACCGGCCCGCGGCCTTCCATGCGCGCGATGATGATCATCTCGTCGCGATGAAGGACCGCGAGCTGCGCGGTGTGCCCGGTCTCGTCCACCAGGTGGCGCATGAAGGGTGCAGATTCCGCTTCGAGCGTCGAGCTCTTGAATAGATTGCCGATATCAAACGCGCCTATGCCGATTCGGTATTTCGAATTGTCAGGGTTCTGTTCGAGGAAATCATATTCCTTGAGCGTTTGGATTAGTCTGAACACGATTGTCTTCGGCAAGGCGAGCTGTTGACTTATCTCGGTGACGCCAAGCTCGCGCCGGTCGCGATCGAAGCTGCGCAAGATGGCGAGTGCACGCGATACCGTCTGCGAAAATGCGCCTGGCTTTGGTTGTGGTTCCGCCGTTGGCGCCGCGTGCGATGAACTCGTCGGTGATTTTGCTCTAGCGATTGCCATGCGATGTCGCTCCTTAGCTCAGCGGTGATCAAATTTCAGTCCGCGCCAAAATTGACCTTGCGGCGTCGAGCGGTCATGATATCGGAATGCTATTCCGATAATAGGAACACGGGCAAGTGCCAACCAGTCCTAATCTTCCGAGCGCGTCTGTAAAAGCCAGGAAAACCAAGGGCCTCCTTTTGCTGGCGCCCGCGATGTCCTGGTTGGTGGTCTTCACCGTCGTGCCGGCGGCGATGCTCACCGTGATCTCATTCTGGACGTCGACCGCGTACGGCATCAAGCCCATCTGGACGGTCGATAACTATCGCACAATCTTTGGTAATTACGTCTATATCGAAACTTTCGGCCGCACACTGCGCATCGCCGCGGTCACGACGCTGCTGACTTTGCTAGCCGCCTATCCGATGGCGCTGGTGCTGTCGCGTCGACGCGGCACAGGCAAGACGGTCATTCTCCTTCTCGTCTTCCTGCCGTTCTGGACGAGTTACGTGGTGCGCAGCTTTCTCTGGCTGCCGATGCTCGGTCGCAATGGGCTACTGAACTTCCTCTTGCTCAAGACCGGCATCGTCGCGCAGCCCGTCGAGTGGTTCCTATACAACGAGGGCGCCGTCTATGTCGGCCTCGTTTACGCGTACATGCTATTCATGTTCCTGCCGATTTATCAGTCGCTCGACAAGCAGGACCGCAAGCTTGAGGAGGCAGCGAACGACCTCGGCGCCACCCCGATCCAGGCGTTCCGCCGGGTCATCTTTCCGCTCAGCCTGCCCGGCGTATTTTCAGGCTGCACGATGGTTTTTCTGTTCGCCTGCGGCGCCTATGTGACGCCGCAGATCCTCGGCGGCGCCTCAACGATGATGGCGGGTAACGTCATCGGCAGCCAGTTCCAGATCTCGAACAACTGGGCGCTCGGCGCGTCGCTGTCCGTTACCCTGATGGCGACTGTCATCGTCTGCTTCGCCTTAAGTGCCTGGCGGCTGGGTCTGCTCCAGCTCTTTACTGGTGCTCGGCAATGACGAATGCGCCAGCATTGAAGGCGTCGCACTGGGCCGATCGCGCGTGCCGGATATACCGCGGTGTTCTTTGCCTTTTTATATGTCCCGATGGTCGTATTGTGTGTGCTTTCGTTCAACAATTCGCCAGTTGTCGGCTTCCCCCTGCGCAGCTTCACAACGGATTGGTACCGCGACGCCTTGACCAGCAGCGTTCTTGTCGACGCGCTTTTAAATAGCGCGCGCCTGGGTGTCGCGAGTGCATGTGTCGGCACTGCGTTGGCGCTGACGGCGGTACTTGGCCTGCGCGCCTTTCCGCGCATCGCAGCGGCCGCGTTGCCGCTGATGGTTTTGCCGATCGTCATGCCGGCGATTGTGACCGGCGTGGTCATGTTGATCTTCTTCGGTCTGGCCGGCGTCAGGCTCGGATTGTTTCCGACGACATTTATCGTGCACGTGACATGGGTTCTGCCCTTCGCATTCCTGTCGCTATACCCGCGGCTCGAAGGTTTCGACCGTTCGATAGAGGAAGCAGCGATGGACCTCGGCGCCCGGCCGTTGACGGTCTTCCGACGGATCATTTTCCCGCTTATCCGTCCGGCCGTGATCTCGACACTGCTGTTTACCTTCACACTGTCATTCGACGAGTTCGTGCGCACGTTCTTCGTCATCGGAGCGCAGCGCACCGTACCCGTGCACTTGTGGATTCTCATCACCGAGGAAGTTGCGCCGTTTTTACCGGCGGTTGGCGTTATCATCATGGTTGTAACGCTGACCGCAGCTGCGCTCGGCTTCGTGTCTTCGTTAATCGGTTCCGCGCGCGCGACGCACCTTTCGCCAATTGAGGAGAGAGTATCATGAAACGTAAAGACGACCGACTGACCCTCACGCGTCGCGATGTTGTCGGCTTGGCCCTTGCGTCGGGCATTCTTCCGATCACCGGTCTCGACGCATTCGGGCAGGATCGCGCCGAGGTCGAGGTGCTCATGACAAATGCCTTAATGGGGCCGGAACTGCGCCCCGTCGTCGAGCGCGCGGCGAACGTCAAGATCGTTGATGCGCCGTTTCGCACGGTGACGGACTTGATCTCGCGCCTGCTTGCACCGGGCGGCACCGGGCGATTTCAGTGTCATGCATTTGCAGGTCGAAGTGGCCAGGAACCCAATCATGGGCGAGCATGCAGGCGACGAAAAAATCGCCCCGCTCGATCTGTCAAAAATCCCCAATGCGGCCAATATCGCAGACACATTCGAAAGTAATTTCATACGTCGCGACGGCAAAACCTACGCGGTTCCCGGCACGTTCGGCTTCGACACGGTGATCTACAATGCCAGCGAGGTGCCGGAATCCGATCCCTACACGCAATCATGGGGGATGTTGTTCGAAGACAAATATGCCGGTCGCATCGCCTGGTTTGATTCTGCCTTGCATATGTTCTTGTGCGCCGGGTTGTACCTCGGCAAAGCCAATCCCGAAAAGATGAGCGGTGCCGAGCTGAACGAGGTAGCAGACTTCCTCACCAAGAAGAAAAAGAACGTGCGCACGTTCTGGACGAGTTTCGCCCAGGGCGCGAGTCTGATCGGCAACGGCGAAGTCGTCTGCGCATATGGTCCGGTGGTGATGCGCGCGAGCCTCGAAAAGCGTAAATTCCCGGTCGGTAGCGCTTGGTGCAAGGAGGGCGTGCTGTCACTCGTCTCGGGCGGCGTTATACCGAAAGATTCGCCGCATCAGGACGTGGCGCACGCGATTATTAATGCCATGATCGGGCCCGAATACGCCAAGCGCCTGACCAAGGCCGCCGGTTATCTGTCTTGCTCGAAATACGGCGCGACTTTGATCAGCCCGGAAGATGCTAAACGCGCAGGATACGGTATTCTCGACGGGACAGTGAAACATCACGGCATCACACAGCCGTCGAATTTCAACGCGTGGGTAGAAGCTTGGAGCCGGGTCAAGAGCGCTTGAACGGACAGAGTCTGAAGTGGTGATGGCGCACGAAGCCGGAAGCGGAGACATCGCGGTTTCGATCCGCTCGGTGCTGAAGCAGTTCGGCGCGGTGACTGCGCTCGACCACGTGTCGCTCGAAATCAAGCGCGGTGAGTTCTTTTCGTTGCTAGGTCCGAGCGGCTGCGGCAAGACAACGTTGCTGCGCATCATCGGCGGCTTTGAGGACCCCGACTCAGGTGAAATCCTGATTGGCGACCGCAACGCGGCGGCCGACCCGCCTTACAAGCGGCGCACCAATATGATCTTCCAGCACCTCGCGTTGTTTCCTCATCTGACGGTAGCTCAAAACATCGCGTTCGGCCTGGAAATGAAGAAGATGCCACGCCCCGAGATCGATCGTAAGGTCGCGGATATCCTCAAGCTGGTCCGGCTCGACGATTACGGACGCCGCAAGATCGACGAACTCAGCGGCGGCCAGCGGCAGCGAATCGCGATCGCGCGCGCACTGGTCAATGAGCCGGAAGTGCTGTTGCTCGATGAGCCGCTTGGCGCGCTTGATCTGCAGCTTCGGCTGCAGATGCATGATGAGCTACGGCGCATTCATCGCGAAATCGGCAGCACATTCATCTTGGTGACGCACGATCAAGGCGAGGCGATCACCTTGTCGGACCGCATCGCGGTTATGGAAAGCGGTCGCATCGTCCAGCTTGGGGTTCCGAACGATATTTACTACCGACCGAAGAGCCGTTTCGTTGCGAGCTTCATTGGCCACGCCAATTTCATTTCCGGCGAGGTTTCGGCTGTCGATGGCGATCGCTGCGAACTGTCGGTGGGCGGTCTCAAACTGAAAGGCGTTACGTCAGCGCTTCTGAAGGTCGGTTCAAATGGGACCGGAGTTTTGCGCTATGAACACGTCCGCCTCCTAACCGCGAGTGCCGAAGCAGGCTTTCCGGCTACAATCGAAGATGTTTCGTTTCAAGGCTCCACATACCGCGTGGTCGCCAGGCTCGCGAATAGCCAGCCGATAATATCGGAAGTCACCGGCGATAGTATTGAAAGCCCTTTTAGGCCAGGGAGCACCGCACGCGTCGATTGGAATGAGAACAATCTGACCATTTTGGCGGAGTAGGCTGGCGCTGCGGCGCTGATTTGCGGACCTGACCTAGCTAGCTGTCCCTGCTCAAAAGCCTATCCGGTCTGGGGATCGGTTTGGCGATCGCGACTGACGACTTTTGATTAGTCGAATAGAACACCGATTGCCCTTACGACGTGGGTGCCAGTGCATTGGCCATGGGGTGCCATCTTTTTCAGCGTGGCAGTTGTTCAATGGAACCGCGGCTCGAAACGGGTCCGCCTGTTCGATTGTCAACACAGGTCAAGCGGCGCGTCGTTCGTAGCGATGATGTAGTCCACCGATCTCAGGAAGGGCAATAATCTTGCCGTCGGTCGGTGGGCTTATGGGCCGGGTCTGTGGACAATCCTTGTTGAGCGAGAGATGCGTCCTCGTCCGATGATAGTATTGAACGTAGGACGATAGAGTGCGGCGCAGGTGATGTTCATCGTAAATGACAACATGATCGAGACATTCGCGCCGGATCGAGCCAATGATCCGCTCGACATAACCATTCTGCCATGGTGATCGCGGCGCGGTAACGACTTCGTTGATTCCCATCGCTTGAATGCGATCGCGGAAGCTCTGACCATACGATGCGTCATGATCGCGCAGCAGATAGCCGGGCGCAGTGTCCCAAGGAAACGCCTCGGTTATTTGGCGTGCGAGCCAGTGCTGGGTTGGATGCGCGGTAACATTGAAGTGAATGATCTTCCTTCGATCGTGGCTAAGGACGATCACGGCGTAGAGCAGCCGAAACGTCGCGGTTGCAACGACGAACATGTCGATCGCCGCAATCTCGGTCAGATGGTTGTGCAGGAAGCTACGCCAGGTCGGGGAGGGGATTTTCGGCCGCGACGGTATGTATCTCCCGACCGTGGCCTGGCTCACGACAATACCGAGCTTGAGCAGCTCGCCGTGGATCCGCGGCGCACCCCAAAGTGCGTTGGCCATGCTCATCTGGCGGATCAAACCACGGATTTCGGTGTCCATCTTGGGCCGTCCCAGACGGCGTGATCGCCATCGCCAGTAGAGCCGAAAGCCTTTGCGATGCCACTGGACCACGGTTGTTGGCTTGACCAGCACCATGGCGGTTAAGGCCTGCGGCCAAATCCGATACAGCCACACCCAGAGGAGCCGGTCTGCGCAAAGGAGTCGCAGCCGACCCGGACGCTGACGCCGCAGGACGGTCACCTGATGTCGCAGGGCGAGCAGCTCAAGCTCCAGCGGAGCGCGGCTACGGAAGCGGAAGGAGAGCAGGGAAACAAGGGCGGAAAGAATTGTGATCATGCCGACAAGGGTATGGCGGGTACGCGGAAATCTCTAGGATTTCTGCACGTTTCGGAGTTTTGAGTA
>CAVYWI010000010.1:0-39188 GCA_963772235.1 uncultured Alphaproteobacteria bacterium | reverse complement strand
ACCCGAAGCAGTCATTCGGGCGTGTAGCTCAGCGCAATATATTGCTCGCCGTTATTTGAAAAAGAACCCAGGTCCTGCATGCCCATTTTTCGATGCGCTCGAAGTGATGGTTCATTGTCTGCTCGGACAAATGTCATCGCGGGACGGCCATTCATATGTGTCTGCAACACCTTGAACAGCGCGGCAGCCAGGCCCATTCCGCGCTGGGTTTCAGCGACGCAAACTGGACCATAAAGGTAACAGTTGGCGGGCGGAGGAAAGATTCGCAGCATGACCTGCACGATGGCGACGTGCGCCTGGGCTGCTAGTGAAGTGCCCAAGACATAGCCCACAACTTCGCCGTTGCGCCGACCGGCCACAACCGATTTGTCAACTATCGCTTTCCTGAACCATTCGGCATTCTGTCGCACTGAGAGGCTACCGCCATTTTCGGGCAGGTTTGGCTCCTGAAGTGCCAAGATGCCGGGAATATCGTTCGGCGTTGCGAGGGAAATGTCATAGCCATGCGTCATCAGAGCAACCCCGCCAGTAAGCTTTTATCTCGTAATTTTACATCGAATAGCATTCCATAGCGACTGCCCGGCTGCATCGGGCACTGGTTCCAGATTCAAAAAGGATAGTTTGAGGAGCGCAAACCTATGGCAAAAGCTTACTGGGTACAGACGTATCGGTCGTCTGCGAAAAATACCGAAGCTTGGGAGGCGTATCGCAAGCTCGCCGCACCTGCATTAACGGCTGCTGGTGGGCGCTACCTCGTCCGTAACAAGCCAGCGAAAATTTACGAGGCTGGCATTAACGAGCGCGTAATCCTAATTGAATTTGACAGTCTGGAGCAAGCCATCGCTGCCCGCAACACTCCCGCCTACCAGGAGGCGCTCGAGGTGCTCGGTACCGGAAATGTCGAACGCGACATACGTTTGGTGGAAGGCGAATGACCGTTGGCGAGAGTTTGGTGAGGGCAAGGGTGAATGCACTAGGGCCCACGCTCGATGTCTGCTCCTGGCAGTGCGCCCCGAAGGCGCGGATCACTAGTGGAGGAAGATTCCACCCAGAGAGTTGTCGATTGATCTGGTAGCTGACGAGCGGCTCGGCCGGGTAACTGGCAGGGCTGGAGCCTCGTGACAAAGGCCGCTTTAGGCGGCTGAGCAATCCGGCGGGCCGTAACGTGAGTGAAGCCTGAGCAGGCCTCGAAAGTGACAATGCGGATGCCGACCCTCCTGCCATTTGGGGAAGGCTGCATGAGTGGGGAAGCAATCGACACGCGCACCCGCTCGATCCGCCGGGGTAGTGGGCACGGCACGTCGGAAAGGTGGTTCGGGTAATCGGGGGAGACCCGTCACGGGCGAGGGTAGCGGCCTCAACGTCGCGAAAGGCGACGGCCATGACGGGAATCGGACAGGGTCGTAGGAGCGTTGAAGCCGGGTAATGCCGGCGGAGCAAAGGGCCCTGACTTCTGGTGCGCTTTCGAAGATGGCGAGGTCGTGGTGATTGGCGATAAGCCTGAAAACACCATCAAAGACAGACGCCGCCGGAGATTGCTGTGTCGAGGGGCGAAGGAGAGTTGCTCACCGTGCCGAAGCCGCGTGCGGTTGGTTTGCTCTCCGTATGTCTCACGGTGAAACCAGTCGGAGAGCCGGATGCCTTAATCGGGCACGTCCGGTTCGATGAGCGGGGATGGGAAACGGAGCGTTGCCGAATGGCCCAAGCTACCGCGCCCATCCTCGACTTTACCAAAGCGACGTTTCGTGGCGATGCAGCGATCTTGTCGCTTTCGGAGCAAAGCGGACATCGGGCAGACTTAGGGCCTAGATGCATCGGTTGAAAATGACCCAAAAGCGACATTCGACGCTTACCGAGATGGGAGTTAATGTAGGCCCTATTCATCGCACATGGCCTTGCGATGTTGCACTGCTGCTTGCAGAATAACGGCCTCACTTACCATGGGGGGCAATCAGATGAGTGAGCAATTATTCGCTGCAATCCGACGAGGCAAAGTTAAGCCAGGCATGGCGGATGAATTTGCGAAGCGTGTCAAAATCGGTGCACTGCCGGTCATGCAAAAGATGGAGGGGTTTAAGGGCTACTACCTGATCGCGGGGTCGGACGATACAATCATCGCCGTGTCGCTGTTCGCCAACAAGTCCATCGCTGAAACCTCGACGCAAACTCTAATGCCATGGATCAAAGAAAATCTTGGCCCGCTACTCGCGTCACCGCCAGAAGCTGTAGATGGCACAGTCCTCGTGAGTGCCTGACAGACTATTCAGAGGCGCACCGGCAACTTGGGGCAATGACACGAAAGCTGAGGTCGGAAGAAATGACCGTGGTCGGTACAGTGGAAAGTCTTTGGCGCTTCCCCGTGAAGTCAATGAGGGGCGAAGGGCTCGCGGAGGCACAGGTTACCGAGCGAGGTGTGTTGGGCGACAGAGCCTATGCGCTTATCGATCTTGATACTGGAAGGGTCGTAAGTGCAAAGAGCGTGAAGCTTTTTCCCGATATTCTCAACTGTGATGCCAAATTTGTTGAGCCACCGCAGCCGGGCAACGATACACCGCCTGTGCAGATTTCGTTGCCTGATGGCTCCGTGTTGCGGAGCGACTCTGCGGGCATTGACCGTGCACTATCGATATATTTCAAGCGCAACGTTGCGCTGAAACGATCAGCGCCGGAAGATTTCACCGTTGATCAATACCACCCGGATATAGAAGGCGCCGATCCGGCTGGAAATAGAGATGTTGTGGTCCAGCAAAAGCTCGGGTCGGCATTGTTTGCTTCACTTGGAATGGAATCTCCGCTCCCGACCGGCTCTTTTTTGGATGTGTTTCCGATATCGGTCCTGACCACATCCACTCTTGCTCGATTAGCCGAGTTGCAGCCACAGAGTCGCTTTGATCTACGGAGATTTCGCATGAATGTGGTTCTAAAGACGGAGCCCGTTGGCTTCGTTGAGAACGACTGGGTCAGTCACACAATAGGAATCGGTGACGCGACGCGACTGAATGTTGCTTTCCTCGACCCGCGATGCGTTATGGTAACCGTTGCTCAACATGATCTGCCCAAGGATACGGACGTTCTCAGGGCACTCGTTCGCCACAATAAGGTCCAGCTCGCCGATATGGGTGCGTTCCCCTGCGCCGGAGTTTATGCAGTTGTTGCTAGTCCGGGGACAGTACGATTTGGCGACAGCGTCGTGCTGAGCTGAGTTGCCCAGCTCGCTTCGTCCCATGTAGTCGATAGATCAAACCGGGTTCGACTCTGCCGATGAAGGTGTCTCGGAATGTCGCCTTGTGGCACTTAGCGACATTCGGGGCGCTGCGCCACTTTAGTCGCTTTCGGCGGATAGCGGACATCGCAAGACTTGCCGCCACCCCATAAGCCTAGTTGAAGACCTTGTAGCGAGGTAGCTTCGCGATGGCAGCCGCTTGCGTTTTGATGGTCACCTCGCCGTATCCCTCCGCAGCATTGCGCGGGCGGTGACCCTGAATGGAATCCAGGATGCGGTGCTCGATGCCCACCTCAATGCCAGCGGTCTTAAAGCGATGCCGCCATCCGTGGCTCAGCCCTTCGATTTACGCGGTGGAATCAAAAGGCGGTCAGGAGTCGTCTTAAGAGCCCTAGCAATCTTCGACAGCACCACGATGGTGACGTTCCGCTTGCCCCGCTCGACTTGGGAAATGTAGGTACGATCCACGCCGGCCTCTAAGGCAAGGTCTTCCTGAGACCAACCCGCAGACTTACGGGCGCGCTTTACAGTTTCAGCCACCACCCGAATGATGCCGGTCCCGTCATCCATGCCGACGAGAGGGCCGCCTTGGCGACTTTGGGTCTACGGACTATGAGTCCCATTTCGGATCGTGTACTTTGGAGGGCGGCAGGAGCGAAGCCATGGCCGAAAGGCAAAGCGAACACCCGTTGGACGAAGGTTTGTACCTTCTGAGCTTCTGGACACTTGTCTGGGGACCAGCGGTTGCAGCAGCGTTCCTTCACGCAAATCCAGCATTCTGGCTTGTTACGATTGGTTGTTGGATTGCAATATTCACTTTGGAGAAACAAATGGGTCCGGTGCTTCTGAGGTATAGGACCATTATCGTGGCGCTTGCCGCATTCTTTGCGGGATATTGCTGGTACGCATACCTTGAGCAGAACTCAGAGGAATTTAAAACTCGCGCCGCTGCTATTGAGGCGTGCACTAAGTTCAAATCTTGCGTCGATAGAGTAAGGCTAGATGGATTCGAGATCGGCTCGGACTTTTCGGATGGCGCGGCCGCCTCAGCACCAGCCACTCCCGGCAAACAGGGTGACCTCGGGCAGCCGTAGCGTGGCATTGCCTGAGATCACATCGCGACCTTGTAGCGAGGCAGCTTCGCGATGGCAGCCGCTTGGGTCCTAATCGTCACCTCGCCGTACCCCTCGGCAGCATTGCGGGGACGGTGCTCAATGCTTGCCTCAATGCCAACGGTCTTGAAGCGGTGCCACCACGCATGACTTGGCGCAACGTTCGTATCGGACACCACGGTGCGAACGAACTCCCCCAATCCGATCCTCGACCTGCCGGTTGCTCGAAACGGCCTCCTCGAATAACCCCGGAAAACGGAGTGCCAGCGGGTCAGAAGACTTGCCAATATCCTCCCTAGACGGGCCCTGGGGAGGCGCAGGAAGCGACCATCAGCTTTTCTTCCCTCGACAAGGCCACCGCATGAACTGGCCTTATTCCGGCATTGAATGGCATCTTAGCGCCGGTCGAGTGAGTCCGGCCGAACCGGCCCGCATACGCAGCGCGGGCAGGCCTTACTGGGTCAGAATATGGGACAAAATGCGGGTCAGAGGGTTCCCACTAAATCTAATTAACCCTATGATACAACGACTTTATTGCTAACATTTAGTCAGCTGGCGGAGGGAGTGGGATTCGAACCCACGTTACGGTTTCCCGTAAACACGCTTTCCAAGCGTGCGCCTTCAGCCACTCGGCCACCCCTCCTGATTGCCAGCTGAGGCCTACGTCATGCCGATGCGGGCCGCCTTTTTCAAGTCGCAAGGACGCTTGTTCAGCCTATCATGCGAGCCAGAAACGCCGTCTATTTTTCTGCGCTAATATGTTTATATTTCGTAGATTGACCTAGTTACGGAATAAAGGCACAAACTCTCAAAAAGTTATAACGCAGCCGTTTTCCGGCCTTTTAGCAGCGCAAAGTGCCTCGGATACCGACATGACCGGCGATGGATCCGCACTGCATTTGGTGCTTACTGGCGATCCCGGCCTGTTCGCCATCGTCAAGCTATCGCTCATCGTCAGCCTTAGCGCCTTGCTGCTTGCAGCGCTGATCGGCGTGCCGCTGGGCGCCTTCATGGCCCTGACGCGATTTCCGGGTCGCGAGGGCGCCATTGTCGCGCTCAACGCCATGATGGGTCTGCCGCCGGTCGTGATCGGATTGGCGGTGTTCCTGGCGCTGTCGCGCTCGGGGCCGCTCGGAAATTGGGGGCTGTTGTTCACCCCGCAGGCCATGATCATCGCACAGACCATTATGGTTGCGCCGATCATTGCCGCGCTGGCGCGGCAGACCATCGAAGATTTGTGGGCCGAATATCGCGATGAAATGGCGGCGATGAATATCGGCGCCGCCGGCCGCGTCATGACGCTGGTCTGGGACGCGCGGTTCTCGCTGGTGACGGCGCTGCTTGCAGGCTGGGGCCGCGCGGCGGCGGAAGTCGGCGCCATCATCATCGTCGGCGGCAATATCGACGGCTTCACCCGCACCATGACTACGGCGATCGCGCTGGAAACCTCCAAAGGCGACTTGCCGCTCGCCATCGGCCTCGGCCTGGTGCTGATTGCCATCGTGATCGTAATCAACGCGCTGGCCTGGGGCGCACGTCGCGCCGGCGAACATTACGCGGGATGACCATGCGCGCACCCGCCGCGGACCTGCCGTTGATGTTCCTGAACGTAGCCGTCGTCGCCGGCGCGGTGACGATCCTCGACAATATTTCGCTGACGCTCGCGCCGGGATTTCCGACCGTCCTGATCGGACCGAACGGCTCCGGCAAAACCACGTTCTTGCGCGCGGCCATGGGTCTTATCCCCACAACGCGCGGTCGCATCGCCTGGGGCGGCCGCGAGTTATCGCCGCCCGACCGCCGCGCGATTTTGTTCCAGCGCCCAGTCATGCTCCGGCGCAGCGCCGCCGGCAATGTCCGCTATGCATTGGCTGCGGCCGGTGTGCCGCGCGCCCAGCGCGCGCAACGCGCGGCCGAATTGCTCGCCGACGTCGGCTTGCAGGGGCTCGAGCACCGGCCGGCGCGGCGATTGTCCGGCGGCGAACAGCAGCGGCTGGCGCTCGCGCGCGCGCTGGCGCGCGATCCGGCGCTGCTGTTTCTCGACGAGCCGACCGCCAGCCTCGATCCCGCCGCCACCAAGGCGATCGAGGACATCGTCCGCGCGGTCAGCGCGCGCGGCGTCAAGGTGGTGATGTCGACGCATGACCTTAGCCAAGCCAAGCGGCTCGCCGGCGATGTCGTGCTGCTGCATCGCGGCCGGCTGATCGAGAGCGGGCCTGCGGCCGAGTTTTTCGCCAATCCGCGCACCAAAGACGCGCGGACATTTATCGCCGGCGAATTGCTGGTCTAGACAAAAACACAAGGAGGAGGAGGATTTACATGCTTAACCGCCGTACAATCATCGCCGCCGCTGCGATCGCCACCATCATCGCCGCCATGCCGCCTGCATTCGCGCAGGACAAATCGATCGTGGTCGCCTCGACCACCTCGACGCAGGATTCCGGCCTGTTCGAATACCTGCTGCCGCTGTTCAAGAAAAAGACCGGCATCACCGTCAAAGTGGTGGCGCAGGGCACCGGGCAGGCGCTCGACACCGGCCGGCGCGGCGATGCCGACGTGGTGTTCGTGCACGCCAAATCGGCGGAAGAGAAATTCCTCGCCGAGGGCCAGGGCGTGAAACGCTATCCGGTGATGTACAACGACTTCGTCCTGATCGGGCCGAAGAGCGATCCCGCCGGTATCAAGGGCATGAAGGACGTCGCCAAGGCGTTCACGACAATCAAGGACAAGAAGGCCGACTTCATCTCGCGCGGTGACCGCTCCGGCACTAACATCGCCGAGCTCAAGCTCTGGAAGGACGCCGGCATCGACATCGATAAGGACAAGGGCCCCTGGTACAAGTCGATCGGTCAGGGCATGGGCGCGGCGCTCAACACCGCCGGCGCCGGCAACGCCTACGTGCTGTCCGACCGCGGCACCTGGATCCATTTCAAGAACAAGGGCGACTTGCAGATCCTGGTCGAAGGCGATAAGCGCATGTTCAATCAATATGGCGTCATGCTGGTGAACCCGGCCAAGCACCCGAACGTGAAGAAGGTGTTGGGCCAGCAATTCATCGACTATCTGATCTCGCCGGAAGGCCAGAAGGATATTTCCAATTACAAGATCAACGGCGAGCAGCTGTTCTACCCGAACGCCAACGACCACAGCGCGTGACCTTTACGTCATTCCGGGTTCGCGCTTCGCGCGCCCCGGAATGACAAGGAAAGCTATCGTCGTTCTGCTCACGCTATTTCCCACTATGGCTCTCGCCGACCCGGTCCAACTATACGCCGCAGGCAGCCTGCGCGGTGCCTTGACCGACGTGGCCAAGGCATTCGAAGCGAGAACCGGCGACCAGGTGGCGGCGAAATTTGGCCCGTCCGGCGCGCTCAAGAACGAGATAATGGGCGGGGCCAAAGCACAGGTGTTTGCTTCGGCCAATATGGAGCATCCGCTGGCGCTGCACGACACCGGTAAAAGCGGGCCGGTGGTCCGCTTCGCCCGCAACAAAATGTGCGCGCTGACCAACCCGCTGCTCAAAGTGGACGGCACGAACCTGCTCGAACGCATGCTCGACCCTTTGGTCAAGCTCGGCATTTCGACGCCGAAGGCCGATCCGTCCGGCGACTATGCGATCGAAATTTTCCGTAAGGCCGAGGCGATCAGGCCGGGCGCGCGCGCCGAGCTTGAGAAAAAGGCGCGTCAGCTGACCGGCAGTCCGACCAGCGCAGCGCCGCCGGCCGGCCGCCTGGTCTATGGCTGGCTGGTGGCGGAAGGCAAAGCCGACATCTTTCTCACTTATTGCACCAATGCGCGCGCCGCGCGGAAGCAATATCCCGGCCAGCAGATCATCGAACTGCCGGACGATCTCAGCGTCGGCGCCGATTACGGCCTCGCCGTGATCGACGGCGCGCCGCCCGCGGCTCAGAGTTTCGCCAATTTCATCGTCTCGCCGGACGGCGAGGCGATCCTTTCCGGCTACGGCTTCGCGCCGGGCAACTGACATTGCGCCGACATTCGCCAAGTGGATATGTCAGGCTTGGATGAGGATTTCTTGCTCAGGCTGACGTGGCGGCCGCGTCTCGTCGTCCTCCAGCCGTCCATCACGCAGCCGGAAGATGTGATCGAAGTGGTCCAGGATCATTTCGTCATGCGTGACGACGATGATCGCCGCATTTTGATCGACGGCAATCCGGCGCAATAGATCCATCACGATGCGGGCGCGCGCCGAATCGAGCGGCGCGGTCGGCTCGTCGGCGAGAATAATGCGTGGTTTGTTGGCGAGCGCGCGAGCGATTGCCACCCGTTGCGCCTCGCCGCCGGAAAGCTGCTTCGGCAAAGCATGCTTGCGATGTCCGACTTCGAGATAATCAAGCAGTTCGACGGCGCGCTTGCGCGCCGCTGCAGCGCTGAAACCGGCCAAATCGAGCACCACGGCGACGTTGTCGCTGCCGTCGAGAAACGGCAGTAAATTGGGATATTGAAAGATGAAGCCGATCTTGTCGAGCCGCAGCCGGCGCAAATCGGATTTGAGCCAGTGCTCGTCATAGACAGGCTCGCCATCGAGCGTGATGCGGCCGCTGCTCGGCTCCAGAATGCAGGCGATACAGTGCAGCAGCGTGGTCTTGCCCGAGCCGCTCGGTCCCATCAAGCCGACCACCTGACCGGGGAAGACTTCCAAATTGATATCGCGCAGGGCGTCGACCCGCGTACTGCCCTGCCCGAAATGCTTGGACAGATGCTCGACGCGTACGACCGGTTGCCTGTCTGTCCCGGCCATGGCGCTACCCCGAGCTCGCGAGCGCTTCGGCCGGATCGACCTTGAGCGCGATCCGGATACCCAGCGTGCTGGCGGCAAGGCAGATCGCCACCGTGATGACAAACACGATGGCGACACTCTCGGGATCGAGCACAAGCCGGCGCGGAAAGTAGGGCTGGAAGATAAGGACGAGCGCCAGCCCGGCAAAGTAACCGAATATGCCCATCGACAGCGCCTGCTGGACAATAAGGCCGACGATGGTCCGGTCCGGCGCGCCGACGAATTTGAGCGTGGCGATCGAGCGCACCTTGTCGATGGTCAGCGTGTAGACGATCAAGGCAATGATGACCGCCGAGACGATGATCAGCAGGATCATGATCAGCCGTTGCTGATTGCGCGCCTTTTCGATGACGAACTTGCTCAATAGCGTTTCCTGCTGGTCTTGCGTGAGCGTCGTCAGGTGCTTCCATCGCGAAAGCGCATGGGCGACCTCATCGATTGGAACGTAAGGCGATACCTTGGCGATGACGGCGTTGATCTGATCGTTGCTGTCCGCCGCGCTTCCGCGCGCCTGCTCGCGCCGCGAGGCTGGCGGAGCCAGCTCGAACTGCAGCGCTTGCGCATCGCGCAGCGTGATGTAGCCGACCGGATCGCCGGACGAGGTGATCTCCTTGTCCATCAGGCCGACGACGGTGAATTTATGGCCGTGCGTACCGAGCGGCACTTCCTGGCCGAGCCCGAGACCGGCGGACCGGTCGACGATCATTTCGTAGTGACCGCGCAGAATGTCGCGACCGTCCGACAGCTTGCGGGGGCCGCCGGGCCGGTCCGGCTCGAAGCCGATGAGAAACATGCGTAACGGCTTGCCGTTGAACTCGGTCTGCACCGATTGATAGGTGACGGAGCCCGCGCGCTCCACGCCATAGACCCGGCTGACCAGTTCCCTGGTGTCGCCGGAAATGCGCGACGCTTCCGCGAATGGCCCATTGGTGCCGGCCTCGACGACCCAGAGGTCCGCGTTTGCGGCACGCGCCTGGCGCAGCGCGTCGTCGATCAAGCCGCCGTAGACGCCGGTGATGACGATGACAATGCCGAGCAGCAGGCTCAATCCGAAGTTGGTCAGAACGAAGCGCAATAGATTGTGCTTGATATCCCGGTAAGCCAAATTCATCGTTTTGGCTCTTCGGCGACCGTAGTGGCGCGACCGACCCGCAGTCCGCTGCGCAATTTCGCCACCACTTGAGCCTTGTCCGGTAGGCCGTTGACGATCTCGTAACGTCCGTCGAGCAACCGATGCCCGAGCATCACTTCATGCCGTTGCAGGTGACCGTCCTCGACCGTCCAGACCGTTCCACGATTTTTTGCGAGCCCGACGATCGCCGCTTCCGGAACCAACAGCGCCTGCGGGAGCGTCACCGTGGTGATATAGACCTCTGCCTGTTCGCCCAAATTAATACCCTTCGGTATCTTTTCGAACGCAACCTCGACTTTACGCTCCTCGTTCACGCGGTCGCTTTCCGGCTCGATACGCGCGACGCGGCCGGCAATTCGCTGGCCGGGCCGCGATCGCAGCACGATTTCGGCCGTCTCACCGACCTGGACCTCGCCAGCCTTGCTCTCGTCGATATACGCAAGAACCCAGATCGATTTGGGATCGATTAGCGTGAATACCGGCTCTCCGGCACCTAGGGCGGAGCCAACCTCCTTCAGACGCGCAGTCACCATGGCGTCGTAAGGAGCCGCAAGAATATGAAAGTCCAACGTCGCGGATTGCTGCTGCTGCTGTGCCTTGGCGTCGCTAATATTGGCCTCGGCCACCAACACATCGCTGTTCGCCAAATTAACGTCGCCGCGTGTGGCGTCTTCGGCCGCCTTCGCCGTCTGCGCCGTTTCGACCGAGGTGTTGTTGCTCTGTAGCAGCGTCTGCCGACGCTGGTTGATACTGCTGGCGTTGGCGTAGTTCGCCTTGGCCTTTTCGACGCTTGCTTTGGCCCTTTGCAGGTTCGCTTCGGCCTGCTGAATAGCTGCATTGGCCCTGGCGACCTGCGCTCTTTGCTCGCGGTCGTCGAGACGGGCCAAGACCGCGCCCTTGGCGACCCCATCGCCGACATCGGCGCGAAGATCGATCAGCACGCCGGAGACCTTGAAGCCGATTTTGGATGTGACACGCGCCTCGACGGTGCCGAGGCCGAAGACCTCGACCGCGACATCGCGCTGAACGGCGCCGACTTGCACCTTGATGGGACGCAGATACGCCGACCAAGCACCGAACAGAATGCCGGCGCCGATCGTCAGTACCCCTGCAGCCAAGATGAAATGCTTCCGCGTCATGGTTTTGACCCGGTAACTCAAGATTTCATTTTGCCTACAGCGCGACTTGGCGCTCAGCATTGACCCGGATCAAATGCCCCGCCGGCTCCGGGGAAACGAAGAAGCCGCCCCGTTTCGGTTACCCCTGCGAGATGAACTTGGTGTTCATATAGGCCTGCAGGCCTTCGATGCCGCCTTCGGAGCCATAGCCCGACTCCTTGACGCCGCCGAACGGCGTCTCCGGCGTCGACACCGCGATGGAATTGACGCCGACCATGCCGGACTGAATGGCGTCGCCGATGGCGGCCGCCGTCCTGTCCGACGAGGTGAAGGCGTAGGCCGCGAGGCCGAATTGCAGCGAGTTAGCGCGCTCGACCACTTCGTCGAAGGTCTTGAAGGGCACGATCGGCGCCAGCGGCCCGAACGGCTCCTCGGTCATGATCTTGGAATCGTCCGGCACGTCGGTGATCACGGTCGGCTGGAAGAAGAAGCCTTGATTGCCCTGGCGCGAGCCGCCGGTCTGGATCTTGCCGCCGCGCGACTTGGCGTCGTTGACGAAGCTTTCCATGGCGTCGAGGCGGCGCGGATTTGCGAGCGGCCCGAGCGTGATGCCCTTTTCCAGCCCGTCGCCCATCTTCAAGCCCTTGGCGTATTCGGTGAAGCGGGCGACGAACTTGTTGTAGCCCTTCTCCTGCACGTAGAAGCGGGTCGGCGAGATGCAGACCTGGCCGGCGTTGCGATATTTGAACGCGGCGATGGTGTCGGCGGCCTTTTCCGGATCGGCGTCGTCGAACACCACGACCGGCGAATGGCCGCCGAGTTCCATGGTCGCCCGCTTCATGCCCTTGGCGGCGAGCCCGGCGAGATGCTTGCCGACGGGAATCGAGCCGGTGAAGGAAATCTTCTTGACGATCTTGGACGGGATCAGGTGTTCCGACACGTTGGCCGGCACGCCGAACACCAGATTGAGCACGCCCGCGGGCAGGCCGGCGTCGGCAAAACACTTCACCAGTTCGACGCAGCCGCCCGGCGTTTCTTCCGAGGCCTTGATGATCAGCGAGCAGCCGGCGGCCAAGGCGCCTGCGATCTTGCGAATCGGCGTCAGGGTCGGGAAATTCCACGGCGTGAAGGCGGCGACCACGCCGACCGGCTCCTGCAGCACGAGTTGGCGCACGCCCTTCGCCCGGCCCGGGATGACGCGGCCGTAGGTGCGGCGGCCTTCCTCGGCGTACCAGTCGATGATGTCGGCACTGGTCAGAACTTCCGCGCGCGACTCGACGTAGACTTTGCCCTGCTCCTGCGTCTGCACCTTGGAGATGTGATCGTAACGCTCGCGCACCAGATCCGCGGCCTTGCGCATGATCTTTGAACGGTCATAGGCCGAGGTCGCCTTCCACACCGCGAAGCCTTTCGCAGCGGCGGCGAGCGCGGCATCGAGATCGGCGCTCGAGGCATGCGGCAGGTGCGCCAGCGCCTTGCCGGTCGCCGGATTGATCACATCCTCGCCCTTGCGGCCTTCGCCGTTGAGCCACTTGCCGTCGATATAAAGCGCGAGTTCGGAATACATGGGACCCTCACTGCTGGCGGGAAATTCTTGGGCGGTGGATTAGCACTTTCGGGCGCAAGCGGCCACCCTGCCAAATCAGCCGAGAAACGCCCCGCCGTTTACGTGGATGGTCTGCCCGGTGACGTTGCGGCCGCCGGGACCGGCGAGGAACCGCACCATGGCGGCGACGTCGTCCGGCTTGCCGGGCTCGCCGGTGATGGTGCCGTGCGTGAGATGATGCGCCGGATTGAGCGAGGTGCGCGGCCGCGTGGTGTGGATCGCGCCGGGCACGACGCAATTGGCGGTGATGTGGTAGACGCCGAGATCGTGCGCGAGCCCGCGCGTGAAGCCGACGACGCCCGCCTTCGCGGTCATTACATGGGCACGGCCTTTCGAGCCGATATGCGCGCTCATGCCGCCGATATTGATGATGGTGCCGCCGTTTTTCTTCATCGCCGGCAGACAGGCATGCACGCCGTGGAACGCGGAGTCCAGCGTGGCGTCCATGATCTCGCGCCACTCGGCGTAGCTCATCTCGTCGATCGGCTTTTCGCGGCGCTGTGAGGCATTGTTGACGAGGATGTCGATGCGGCCAAAAGCCTTCAATGCTGCCTGCGCCATCGCCTCGACCGCGGCGGGATCGGCGACGTCGGCGAGAAAGGCGATGGCCTTGCCGCCGGCTGCCGCGATCTCAGCGACGACGGCGTCGGCCTCCGCCTGGTTGGAGCGCGCGTTCACCACCACCGATGCACCAGCGGCGGCCAGGTGGCGCGCGATGGCGCGGCCAATATTGCGTCCGGCACCGGTGACGATGGCTACCTTGCCGGCGAGTTCCTTCCCGTCAGTCATTCATTTACCCCCGTAGCGAGGCAAGATCGATCTTGCCGCCATAAAGTTTGGACAGAAGTTTGAGCGCGGCGGCGCTGCGCGCGGCATCCCAGCCGCCGTGGCGTGCGTTGAGCGCGAATTTTTCCTCGATGTCGGCGCGCGTCAGCGGCTCATTGGCGCCGCCACGGAAATGCGGCTGGCGCTCTTCGACGACGCTGCCGTCATTGAGCACGCAGCGAATATGGCCGGTGAAGGCGTTCGGATAAGGATTGTCCGGATCGATCACGTAGCGCACCTTGGCCGCGAGCGCGAGCACATCCGGATCGCGCACGGCCTGCTCGGTGAAGGCATCGAGTCCGACGCCGCCGCGCACGAAACCGGTCGCGAGGATGAAGGGCGTGGCGAATTTCGCGGCATAGCCGTTGGGCGGGCGCTGCTTGTCGGCAAGCGGCTCCCACAACCGGTGCACGGTGCCTTCCGCCACTTCGCAGACCATCTCCTTCACGTCGGCGGCCTTGATGTCGCGCGCGGCCAGCCGCTTGGCGCAATCGATATACGGATGCGCCATGGTGCCGCAGGGATAGGGCTTGAAGGCGAGCGTCTCGGTCACCCAACGCGTGCCGAAATCGGCGAGCGCGCCGTAGTCGCCTT
Organism: uncultured Alphaproteobacteria bacterium; assembly: GCA_963772235.1. Taxonomy (GTDB): domain Bacteria; phylum Pseudomonadota; class Alphaproteobacteria; order Rhizobiales; family Xanthobacteraceae; genus Pseudolabrys. Next base: position 24,777 of record CAVYWI010000010.1, on the reverse strand, counting down.
CGGTCGTATGCGCGAAGCCGTGAAACAGTCCGTGCACGCCCTCGAACACCGTGCGCGGCCCGAGGAATCCGCCGCGCGCCAGCAGCGCCGCGCGATAGCCCGACTGCGCCGCCCAGCCGGGATGCAGGCGCTTGGTCCAGGCGCCCTCGGCGAGATATTCGATGATGCCGGAGGCGAAGCTGCCGGCGATGCCGAACGCGTCGACGATCTGCTTGGCGTTGAGGCCGAGCGCGGCGGAAACGCCGGCGGCGGCGCCCATGACGCCGAAGATCGCGGTCGGGTGGAAGCCGGCTTTGTGCACCGCCTTCGGCACCACGGTGGAGAGCCGGCACATCGTCTCGGTGCCGACCGCGATGCCGATGAGCGCCGCGGCGCCGTCCGCTTTGTGGCGTTCGCAGGCGGCCAGCACCGCCGGCACCACCACCGCGCCGGCGTGCACCGGGCCGCCTTCGAAAGTATCGTCGAAATCCTCGCCGTGCGCGGCGGTGCCGTTGACGAAGGCGGCGCCGGCCGCGCTCAGCGTGCGGGCATGGCCGATTGCCGTGCAGGGGCCGTCGTCGTCGCAGCCTAAAAGTGCGGCCTTGATGTAATCCTCGTTGCGCGCGGTGACGCAGAGGCCGGCGACGTCGACCAGCAAGTCCTCGCATTTGGTGCGGACCGCGGCCGGCAGCTTTTTGGCGTCGAGCGCCACAATGCGTTCGGCGAGTTGTTCCGCGACGGAAACTTTTGGAAGGCTGCCCACCGCGTCTATCCAACCGCGACGTTGCGGCGCGCGTTGCCGCCGCGCAGGCCGTTGGCCAGCGCCACGACGCTGAAGGTGATCACCAGCATCAACAGCCCGAGCACCGCGATCGCCGCGAGATCGCCGCTTTCGTTGAGATCGTAGATCAACACCGACAGCACCTTGGTATCGGAGGTGAACAGCATGATCGCCGCTGACAATTCGCGGATGACGCCGACGAAGATGAAACACCAGGTCGCGATCACGCTGGTGCGCAACAGCGGCGCGGTGATCTGCCAGAGCGCGCGCAGGCGCGTCGCGCCGAGAATGCGGCTCGCATCCTCCAGTTCCGGGTGCACCGAGCGGAACGCCGATTGCAGCTGCTGATAGGCCGCCGGCATGGCCAGCGTGACGAAGGCGATCAGCAGGATCCACAGCGTGCCGTAGAGCACGAATGGCGGCCGCGTATAGGTGAAGAACAGGCCGACGCCGAGCACGATGCCGGGAATGGCGGCCGGCGCGGTGGCGAGAAATCCGAGGATGCGATGGCCGGCGACCGCCTTGCGCGTGGTGACGTAGGAGATCACCAGCGCGAGGATCGTCCCCGCGCTCGCCGCCAGGATGCCGAGGATGAAGGTGTTGCGCAGCGCGAGCTGCGTCGCCGACAACTCAAAGAAAACGAAATGCACGTTCTGTAATGTGAAATTGCTGAGCGACACCAGATGCGAGGCGACCTTGGAGAACGAGGCGTTGAGCAGCGCGAAATACGGCAGGAACACCGGACATGCCAGCACGGCCATCGCGGCGGCGAGCATGACCCAGCGCCAGAGCCCAAGCCGCACGATGCGCGGCTCGCTGTTCTTGCCGCCAACCACCGAATAGCCGCGCCGGCCGAGCACCATGTGCTCGGCGCGCAACAGAATGACGGTGAGCACCAGGAGCGGCAGCGAAGCAGCGGCGGCGAGCTCGGGCTTGGGCGGGAACTGGAACAGGCTCCAGATCTTAGTGGTGATAGTATGGAAGCCGGCGGGCATCGCCAGGATCGCCGGCGAACCGAACAGCGTCATCGCCTGCAGGAACGCGACCAGCGCGCCGGCCAGCACCGCCGGCAGCGCCAGCGGAATGGTGATGCGGCGCGCGGTGTCCCAAGTGCCGCCGCCGAGAATGGCGGAGGCATCTTCGAGATCGCCCGGCGTGCGGTCGAGCGCATTGGCGACCAGCACGAATACATAGGGAAAGGTGTAGCAACTAATGACGAAGACCAGACCGGAAAAGGTGTAGATATTGAGCAGGTGCGAGTTCGGCGCCGCGCCGGTCAGCTCGCGATAGAGCTGATTGAGCAAGCCGCTGTTGGGCGCGGCCAACAGCTCCCAGGCGATGGCGCCGAGGAACGGCGGGGTGACGAACGAGGCCGTCACCAGGACGCGGATCGTGCGGCGCAGCGGCATGTCGGTGCGCGCCACCAGCCAGCCCATGGGCGCCGCCACCGCGCAGCAGATCAGCGCCGACAAAGTCGCCAGCGCGAAGGTGGTGAGCATCGGATCGACATAGGCGGCGTCCGACACCAGCCGATTGAAATTGCCGATGGTGAACGCGCCGTTCTTGTCGGTGAAGGCGTAATACACCAGCCACGACAGCGGCATCACGATCAGCACGCAGAGCACCGCCGCAAACGCCAATAGCACGGGCTTCGAGACATCGATCCCGAATTTACGAGGCTTTGGCGCCGACGCTGCTGAAATGACGACTGTCATCAGACCTTGAAGATTTCGGCGTACCGTTTCTTGACCGCGTCCGCCTGCGCGAAGACACCTTCCGGATCCTCCTTCATCAACTTGATGTCGGCGAGCTTGCGGACGCCGGGCTTTTCCACGGTCTGGCCATGCGGCGAATACTGGCGGGCGTAATCGACGAGAAGCTGTTGAGCCTCGCGCGCGTGCATCCAGTTCTGGAACAGGCGCGCCGCGTTCGGATTGGGCGCAGCCTTAAAGACCGCACTCGGACCGGTGGCGAGCGGCGTGCCCTCCTCCGGATAGATGATGTCGACCGGCTGGCCCGCCTCCTTGTAGCGGATGACGAGGTAGCCCGCGCCGTCGACCATGACCGCGCGTTCGCCGAGCGATATCCGCTTCGGCGTGTCGGTCGCCGACTGGACTTGCATAACATTCTGCTTGGCCAGCTTCTCGAAATAGCCCCAGCCCAGATCGCGCGCGATCTCGAACGTCGCGTTCATGATGGTGCCGCTATAGGCCGGATGCGCCTTGACCATTTTGCCTACCCATTTCGGATCGAGCAGGTCTTTGAAACTCTTCGGCGCGTCTTCCTTCTTCACCAGATTGGTGTTGTAGGCGATCGGAGAGACCAGAATTCGAGTCGTGATACTAAGCCCCTCCGGGTCGTAGTAGCGCTTGTCGAAATGCTGCGCGACCTCTTGCGGCAGGTATGGCGCGAGCCAGCCGTTGCGTTTCCAGATGATGCAATGCGCTTGGTCTGCGGTGTTGACGACGTCGACGGCATGGATGTTGGAGGAATATTCCTGACCGATGCGGGTAAAGACGCGTTCCGCGCCGGACCGCTCCACGCGCACGGCGATGCCGGGAAATTTCGCCTCGAAGGTCTTGCCGAGGCGTTCGGCGAACTGCAGGTCCATCGCCGTGTAGAATGACAGCTTGCCTTCCTTTTTCGCCGCCTCGATCAAGGCCGGTGTTATCGCTTCCGCCGCGGGCGCCGCGGCGACCCGCACGGCAAAGGCGCTCAAGCCGAGCGCGCCTGCACCTTTGAGCACGTCGCGTTTGGAGTACCGTTTGGTCATAGCGAGCCCCGCTTGCGCGCGATTGCGTTAAACGTGGAACAGCTTGACGTAATGCGCCTTGATCTCGTCGCCCTGCTTCAACACCGCGGCCGGATCGTCTTTCATCAACTTGATCTGGCTGAGCGGCGTGCGGCCGGGTTTTTCCTTGGCCTGCGGATGCGCCGAGCGCAGGCCGCCGATATCGATGCAGAGCTGCTGGCATTCCGGCGTAGAAGCAGAAGCTCTCGAACAGCCGCGCCGCGTTCGGATTGGGCGCCGCCTTGAAGAATCCCGTTCGGCCCGACGATCAGCGGCGTGCCTTCGGTGGCATAGACCGGCTCGACCGGCTGGCCGGCTTCCTTCTCGTGCAGGATGATGTATTCGACGCCGTCGGCCTGCACCGCGCGCTCGCCGAGCGCGAGCTTCTTCGGCGGATCGGCGGCCGACTGCACCTGCAGCACGTTCTGCTGAGCGAGCTTCTCGAAATAGCCCCAGCCGAGATCGCGCGAGCAGCTGGTAGGTCGCGGTCATGATGGTGCCGCTGTAGCCGGGATGCGCCTTGACGATCTTGCCCTTCCATTTCGGGTCGAGCAGATCGGCAAAGCTCTTCGGCGCCTCGTCCTTCTTCACCAGATTGGTGTTGTAGGCGATGACGCAGAGGAAGATGCGGAAGCTGGCGAACATGCCGTCCGCGTCCTTGTGCTGCGGCCGGATAGAACTTGGCCACATCTTCCGGCACGTAAGGCGCCAGCATGTCCTGGTCCTTCCAGTAGACGAGGTGCGAGGCGTCCGACGAGTTGACCACGTCGACGGCGTGCACGCCGGCGGAATATTCCTGGCCGATACGCTGCAGCAGGCGCTCGGCACCGGTGCGCTCGACCTTGCAGGTCACGCCGGGATATTTGGCCTCGAACGCCTTGCCGATCTGCTCCGACAGCTTGAGATCGATCGAGGTGTACCAGACGACCTTGCCTTCCTTCTTGGCGGCCTCGATCAGCGCCGGTGTCACGGCGCTCGCCGGCGGCGCCGCCGACAGCACGCGGGTCGAGAACGATGCTCCGGCGGCGAGCGCGCCCGAGCCGATCATCACGTCACGGCGTGAGATTTTTGAGCGTGTCATCGGCGTATCCTCCCTAAGTTTGATCTTATTGTTTCGTCCCGCGAGATTTTTTTGACGTCACCCCATCAGTGCCCGGCACTTTTCCGGCGGCAATTGCAGCCAGACCGTGCTGCCTTCGGGAATGCTCTCTTCCGCGGCGGTGACGACCCGCATTTGCGTGCCGTCCTTGAGCTCAACCATATAGTCCCGGCTACCGCCGAGAAAGACCTGCCGCGTCACTGTGGCCGGCACGGTGTTTTCCGCCTGTGGCGGTTGGGTAGCCGAAATCTTGATATCGTGCGGACGGATCGAGACCGCGGTATCGGCGCCGGCCGTGAGCTTGCCGCCGATGCAGCGCAGCGGGACACCGGCGAGGCCAATGCGGCTTTCGTCCTGCGCCCTGCCCTTGATCACGTTGCTCGAGCCGATGAAGCGCGCGACGAATTCGGATCGCGGCCGATCGTAGACGTCCTCAGGCGAGCCGGATTGCTCGATCTTGCCGCCGTTCATGACGCAAATGAGATCGGCGGTTGTCATCGCCTCCGACTGGTCATGGGTGACATAAACCGTGGTGTAGCGATAGGCGTCGTGCAGCCGGCGCACCTCGAAGCGCATCTCCTCGCGCAGATTGGCGTCGAGATTGGACAGCGGCTCGTCGAGCAGCAGCGTTTCCGGTTCCACGATCAACGCGCGCGCCAACGCCACCCGCTGCTGCTGGCCACCCGACAGTTCGCCCGGATAGCGCGCGGCCAGCGGCGCGAGCTTGGTCGTCGCAAGGATGGCGGCGAGCTTCTTGGCAATGGTGTCGCGGTCCATTTTACGCAGCTTGAGGCCGTAAACAATGTTCTCGGCCACCGTCATATGCGGCCACAGCGCGTAGCTCTGGAAGATCATCGACATGTTGCGCCGCTCGGGCGGCAGCGAATGGGCGGGCGAGGATATCAATTTGTCGCCGACACGGATCTCGCCTTCGCTCGGTTCGACGAAGCCGGCGATCAGCCGCAGCGTGGTGGTTTTGCCGCAGCCCGAAGGCCCGAGCAGGCAGACCAGATGGCCGTGCTCGATGGCGAGCGAGACGTCGTCGACCACCGCGACATCGCCGTATCGCTTGGTCAGGCCGCGCAACTCAACCGACGCCACACCAATCCTCCCCCTGCTTTCGCACACGCGGCCGTTTGCCGGCCGACATTTGTTATTCCGCAGTCCCGACCCTTCCGGGCCGTCAGGTCCCGGTAAACGCCGGCTTGCGCTTTTCCATGAAAGCGGTGCGGCCTTCCTTGTAGTCGTTGCTAGCGAAGCACTGCGCCACCAGATCGGCGCATTGCTTCAAGTTGCGTTCGTTGTCCGGCTTGACAGTCTCGCCGACGATGAACTTCACCGAGTTCACGGTGAGCGGCGCGTTGGCGCTGATGGTGTCGGCATAGTCCTTGACGTATTTCTCCAGCTCCGCCTCCGGCAGCACGCGGTTGACCAGGCCCATGGTCTGCGCTTCGGCGGCGGTGAACTGGCGCGCGGTGAAGAAGATTTCCTTGGCGAAGGACGGGCCGACCACGTCGACCAGCTTCTTGATGCCCTTGTAGCCGTAGCCTAAGCCCAGCTTGGCGGCCGGCACGCCGAATTTGGAATTGTCCGAGCAGATGCGCAGGTCGCAGCACAGCGCCAGCCCAACGCCGCCGCCGATGCAATAGCCGCGGATCATGGCGATGGTCGGCTTGGGGAACTCGTAGACTGCGGTGTTGGCCTTGTCGACCGCGATATTGTAGCGCTCGATCGCCTCTTTGCTGGAGCGCTCGCTCTCGAACTTGGAGATGTCGGCGCCCGAGACGAAGGCCTTGCCGCCGGCGCCGGTGACCACCACGACGCGGACCGCCGTGTCGGCGGCAAAATCCGCGAGGATGCCTTGCGCCGCTTCCCACATGTCGAGCGACACCGCGTTGTGCCGTTCGGGATTGTTGAAGATCAGATAGCCAACGCCGCCGTCCGTGCGGGACAGCATCTTGTCGGTCTGCGTGATGGCGTTCATTCCGTTTATCCTTCTCTTCTCTTACTCTCGCCGCGGCGCGCGGTGCCTACAGCGCGTTCGCCTTATGCAGTTCGGCGATTTCGCCGTCGGCGAAGCCGAATTCCTTGAGCACCTCGTCGGTATGTTGACCGAGTTCGGGCGGCACGGCGGCGATCTTGCTCGGCGTGCGCGACAGCGCGAACGGCTGGCCGACGAAAGTCTGCTCTTTGCCGTCCGGCCTGATGGCGTTTTGCGCGATTCCCAAGTGCTTGACCTGTTGGTCGGCGAACACCTGGTCGATGGTATTGATCGGACCGCAGGGCACGCCCGCGATGTTGAGGGCATCGATCAACTCGGCGCTGGTCTTGGTGACCGTGATGGCTTCGATCGCGGCATTGACGGCGTCGCGGTTCTTCGAGCGCACGGCGGCGGTCTTGAAATCCTCGCGCGTGGTGAACTCGGGCGCGCCGATCGCGTGACAAAGCCGGTCCCACATGACGTGGCCGGCGGTGGCGATGTTGATATAGCCGTCCTTGGTCTTGAACACGCCGGTCGGGATCGAGGTCGGATGATTGTTGCCGGCCTGTTTGGCCACCTCGTGCGCCTGCAGCCAGCGCGCGGCCTGGAAGTCGAGCATGAAGATCTGCGACTGCAACAGTGAAGTGGAGATCCACTGGCCCTCGCCCGAATTCTCGCGCTCGAGCAGCGCGACCATGATGCCGATGGCGCAGAACAGGCCGGCGCAGAGATCGGCGACCGGAATGCCGACGCGCACCGGGCCCTGCCCCGGCAGGCCGGTGATCGACATCAGCCCGCCCATGCCCTGGGCGATCTGGTCGACGCCGGGCCGGTCGCGATAGGGGCCGTCCTGGCCGAAGCCGGAAATGCTGGCGAGGATGATTCGTTTATTGACCTTGCGCAGGTCGTCGTACGCGATGCCGAGCCGGTTCTTCACGTCGGGACGGAAATTCTCCACCACCACGTCGGCCTTCTCGACCATGCGCAGGAGAGCGGCATGCCCCTGCGGCGACTTGAGGTCGAGCGTCATGCTGCGCTTGTTGCGGTGCAGGTTCTGGAAATCCGGCCCCTGGCGCGGGCCGCCAGGTCCCTCGCCTTTTTCGAGGCGCTTCGGCGTCTCGATCTTGATGACATTGGCGCCCCAGTCGGCGAGTTCGCGCACGCAGGTCGGTCCCGAGCGCACGCGCGTGAGGTCAAGGACGGTGAAGCGGGAAAGGGCCTGGGATGCCCTGGGAAACGGCATTTCGACAGCTCCGGCTGGTATTGCACGAGTCTATAACGAAGAATGGGGGGCTGACATTCCCCGATCTAAAGCGGCTTGTCTATCGCATCTCGGCGTCATTCCGGGGTGCCCGCGCAAGCGGGCGAACCCGGAATCCGGACGCAAATTCTGATATAGGTTCTGGATTCCGGGTCCGGCGCTACGCGCCGTCCCGGAATGAGAATAATGATATCCATCAGGCCGAATGTGCTGTTTCGAGCACTTTATTCATCATTTGGCGGAATAAGGGACATCCCTGCCTTGAAAAGACCATCGACCCCTGTCATATGACCGGCACGGACGAACACCCGATCTCGGGTTCGCGGGCTGCGTGCACGAAACTCCCTCAAAACGAATTTCGCCCCGCCTCTTCCGTTTCTCAAACTGACGACAACCCTGGCCACGCGGGATGTCTTTAAAACCCCGCGATTCCGCCGCCCGCATCAGCGAGCCGGCCGCTTCGCCATATAAGAAAGACACTCTTTGACTTCATTTAACGACTTCGGCCTCGTAGAGCCGATCAGCCGCGCCCTCGCGGAAGAGAAATACGTCACTCCCACCCCGATCCAAGCCCAGACCATCCCCCTCGCCATGCAAGGCCGCGACGTCATCGGCATTGCGCAGACCGGAACCGGCAAGACCGCGGCCTTCGCGCTGCCGATCATCAATCACCTGCACACCAAGCGGCTGCGGCCCGATAAGAAAGCCTGCCGCGTGCTGGTGCTGTCGCCGACGCGCGAATTGTCCGGCCAGATCTCCGACAGCTTCCGCGCCTATGGGCGGCACATCCGTCCGCTCGCCGTCGCGCTTGCCATCGGCGGCGTGCCGATCAACAAGCAGATCCGCTCGCTGGCGCACGGCGTCGAAGTGCTGGTGGCGACCCCCGGCCGCCTGCTCGATCTCGTCAACCAGCGCGCGCTGCGCCTCGACCAGGTCGAAGTGCTGGTGCTCGACGAAGCCGACCGCATGCTGGACATGGGTTTCATCCATGACATCAAGCGGATCGTCGCCATGCTGCGCAAGGAACGGCAGACGCTGTTCTTCTCCGCCACCATGCCGCAGGAAATCACCAAGCTTGCCGACGCGATGCTGCGCGATCCCGCCCGCGTCGCGGTGACGCCGCAGGCCTCGACGGTCGACCGCGTCGAGCAGCGTGTCATCCTGACCGACAAGTCGGCCAAGCCGAACCTGCTGGTCGAGGTGCTCAAGACCGAAACCACCGATCGCGTGCTGGTATTCACCCGTACCAAGCACGGCGCTGACAAGGTGGTTCGTGCCTTGCAGAAATCGGGCTTTGGCGCGGAAGCGATCCACGGCAACAAGTCGCAGAACCAGCGCGAGCGCGTGCTCGGCGACTTCCGTAACGGCAAGCTGCGCATCCTGATCGCCACCGATATTGCCGCCCGCGGCATCGATGTCGACGGCGTCAGCCATGTGGTCAATTACGATCTGCCGAATATTCCGGAATCCTACGTCCACCGCATCGGCCGCACCGCGCGCGCCGGCGCCGACGGCATCGCGATTTCGTTCTGCGACCACGAGGAAGCGCCCTTTCTGCGCGATATCGAGCGCATGATCCGCATGTCGATCCCCTCGACCGACAAGCGTACCGGCCCGCGGCCCGCCCATCGCCCGGCGCAGCAGAATGCCGGGAACCGGCATAACGGCCGCCCGCAGCGCGGCAATCACCAGCAGCGTGGAAATGGCGGCGGCAATGGCCATCACGGCAACAACGGCCACCGTTCCCATAACGGCGGCAATGGCCATCAGGCCCGACCGAACCAAAACGGCCACCAGGCCGGCCATGCACAGGCCCCCCGGCAGGAAGCCATCGCAGGGGAGCCAAACGACATTGGAAATGTTACATTCCTGCAGCGTCCGAATGAGCCGCGCCGTAACGCCGGCCACCGCGCACGATAGCTGACCGGGAGACGAATGGATGGCGAAAGAAGAACTGCTGGAGTTCGACGGTACGGTGACCGAGGTTCTGCCGGACGGCAATTTCCGGGTGAAGCTCGATAACGAACACGAGGTCCTGGCCTATACCGCCGGCAAGATGCGCAAATTCCGCATCCGCACCGGCGTCGGCGATCGTGTGATCGTGGAAATGTCGCCCTATGACTTGCAGCGCGGACGCATCAGCTTCCGCCACAAGGGCGACGCACCGACCCCAGGCCCGCAGCAACGCCGGCCGAACTTCCGCCGGCGGTAACGAATCGAACGTCCCGGCCGCGCCGGGACATTTTTTTAAGGCTGGGGGCACGGATCGACCGCTGGAGCGCCGGGGCGTGCCATGAAAAAGGTTTCTATCTTGTATCTCGCGCTGGCGATCGTTTTCGCCGGCGTTCTCGGTCCGGCCACCGCGCAAGACAAGCCGACGCACGCCGCTCAACACGAGTCCGGCAAAGGTGTGCTGCGGCTGCTGCCGGCCGATGCGGTTAGCGAACATTCTATCGACACGGCGCGCGGCAAGCTCGCTTACACGGCGACCGCGGGCACGCTGGCGTTCTACGACCAATCCGGCGAGCAAAGCGCTGCGGTGTTCTACACCGCCTATGTCGCGAAGGGCGCGAGCGCCAACCGGCCGCTAACCTTCGTGTTCAACGGCGGGCCGGGCGCGGCCTCCGCCTTTCTGCACCTCGGCCTGGTCGGCCCACGCATCCTCGATCTCGGACCCGAGGGCCGTGATGTAGCGACCGCGCAATTGCGCGACAATGCCGATACCTGGCTCGCCTTCACTGACCTTGTGCTGATCGACCCGATCGGCACCGGCTGGAGCCGCACGGTAAAGCCGGACGACGCTAAGCATTTCTGGAGCATCCGCAGCGACGCGGAGTCGGTCGCCAAGGCGATCGCGCTCTACGTCGCCAAAAACAACCGCCTCGGTTCGCCGAAATATCTGTTCGGCGAAAGCTATGGCGGCTTCCGCGCCGCCAAGGTGGCGCGCGCCCTGCAACGCGACCAGGGCATCGTCATTTCCGGCATAGTCATGCTGTCGCCCATGCTGGAAGGCTGGCTCACTTTCGGCGACGACGAGTCCGCGTTGCGCGCGGCGCTGCAATTGCCGTCGCTGGCGGCGGCCAATCTCGAGCGCAAGAACACGTTCACCCCGGCCGCGCTGGCCGAGGCGCAAAAATTCGCCATAACCGATTATCTGGTGACCATGGCCGACGCGCCGCCGCAGGGCAGCGCGGGCAAAGCATTCTATGAACGCGTGGCACAATTGACCGGTCTGGCGCCGGACGTGGTGACGCAGGCACGCGGTTTTGTCGAGAACGCCTTCGTGAAAAACCTGCGGCCGGACGGCAAGATCGTCAGCCGCTACGACGCGAATTTTGCGGTCGACGATCCTTACCCTGAACTGCGATCAGCGCACGGACCCGACCCGATCCTCGACGGCATTTCGCGCGCCTATGGCGGCGGCATGGCCGCCTACGCCCGCAACGAGCTCGGCTTCAAGACCGAGATGACGTATGCGCTGCTTGCACCGCAGGTGACCAGCGGCTGGGACTGGCAGGGCGGCCGCCTGCAGGCGAGCGTGGAGGACGATCTGCGCACGCTGCTCGCCTTCAGCCCGTCGTTCCGGTTGCTGATCGCGCATGGCTACTCGGACATGATTACGCCCTATGGCATGACGCGCTACGTCCTCGATCATCTGCCGCCGGACACCGCCGGCCGCGCGCAGCTCAAGCTCTATCGCGGCGGGCACATGCTTTATATTGATGCGCAGTCACGCAAGGCGTTCAGCGCCGATGCGGCGGCTTTTTATCGCGCGGGAGAAAAAAGCGAATAGTCATGGCCGGGCTTGTTCCGGCCATGACCATGCTAGCCATTGAATTCCAACACATCAAAACCGACGTGGCGGTCGACCATATAGATCAGCCCGCGCGCGTCGAGCATCACGTCGTTGCTCTGCGGCGCGGCGCGTCCGCCGATCGGATCGGGAACGAAATAGCCTACCTCGCGCGGCGCCATCGGGTCGGCGATATCGATAATCCGCAAGCCGCCGCCGAACCACGCCGCATGCACCAGCGTGCCGGTCATGCGCTCGTGGAACTGATGCGCGCCGAAGCGCGCGCCCGGCGTGCGGGCGAACGGCGAATCGAGTTCGCTCACCTCGAACAGCGACAGCGGCTTCACGTTGGCATAGTCCGTCACGTCGAACAGCGAAATGCCGGCATGCAGGCGGCCGCGGCGTGCCTCTTCCTCATTGGCGCTCTGCGCCTGATCCTCTTCGTCGATGGCGAGCGCGATGCGTTTGCCGCCGATTTTTCCGGGCGCCGGCATCACCGTGTGGGTCGGCTCGGGAAACGGCGGATGATAATTGTAGGAGGCGATCATCTCCGGCTTGCTGATGTCGCTCACGTCGACGATGCGAAAACCGCCGTGCCAGCAGCTGGCGAACATCTCATTGCCGAAGCGCAACGCGTGGTGCAAGCGGTGCCGCTTGCCGGACCACGTGGGTTTCTCGCCGGCAGCGATATTCTGTCCCGGCAACCACCAGCGCGAGACTTCCTGCGGGCGCTGCGGGTCGTGCATGTCATAGGTGACCAGCATGGCGCCAAGGAAACCGTCCATCTCGGTGGAGATATAAGCGTAGCGTTCGTCCATGTCGAAGCGATGCACGCCGCCGCCGCCGGTCAGCTGATGATGGATCAATTTTGGCTTCGACCGATCGGCGATATCGTAGATGCGGAAGCCGCCGTTGCGATAGGGCTGCTTTTCAGCGGCTTCGATTTCGACGATTCCGACCTCGGTGATGCTGAGCCGCTGCGCCAGTTCGGCGCGCGTCGGCTCGCGACCGAGCGCTTCGCGCAGCTCGCGGCGAACGCCCGGCATCTGTTCGGCGCGCCGGCCGACCGCCGTCATGTTGCGTTCGTGGTTGACCACCATGATATCGCCGGCCACGCGCACCTTGTGGCTGTGCGAGGCCGGATCGTCGAGCGTGACGCTCCCCACGACACGCGGATTGGCCGGATCGGCGATGTCGACGATCGAGGTGCCGAGCTGTTGCTTGTTGGGGATGTGCCCGACATAGGCGTAATTTCCGGCGATATTGACCTGGCCCGCGCCGGGCAGATCGAGGTGGCCGACGCGCCGCACATTGCGGGCTACCGCGCCGTTCGGCCGGTCGACATTATTCATCGTCTTTATTCCTTAAGGCTGATCGTATTTCGGGAACGCGACTATTTGTCCACGCGAGCGCCGGAGGCTTTCACCACCTCGGCCCATTTCGGCACTTCCTTGGCGATATAGGCTTTGAACTCGTCCGGCGTGTCGCCGACAATATCGACGCCGAGCCGGCCGAGCGAGGTCTGCACGCCCGCGTCGTGCAGCGCCTTGACGGCGGTGTCGTGCAGCTTGGCGACAATCGCCGGCGGTGTGGCGGCGGGCGCGACCAGTCCGTGCCAGGTGCTGGCCTCAAAGCCCTTCAAGCCGGCTTCGTCCATGGTCGGCAGGTCGGGCAGAACGGCCGTGCGCTTGAGCGTGGTCACTGCCAGCGCGCGCACCTGTGAATTCTTGATGTGGCCGATCACGGAAGCCGCGGTGGCGAACATCATCTGGTCGTGGCCGGCGATCACGTCTTGCAAAGCGGGCGCGGCGCCCTTGTAGGGCACGTGCACGATGTCGACGCGCGCTTCCGCCTTGAACAGCTCACCGGCGAGATGCGCAGCCGCACCATAGCCGGACGAGGCAAAATTAATCTTGCCGGGTTGCGCTTTGCACAGATCGATCAGTTCGTTCAGCGAATGCACCGGCACTTTCGGATTGACCACCAGGATATTGGCCTGCGTGCCGATCAAGGTGATCGGCATGAAATCCTTTTCCGGGCTGTAAGCGAGCTTCTTGTACAGGCTCTCATTGGTGGCGAGGATGCTGTTGTTGCCCATCAGCAGCGTGTAGCCGTCGGGCGTCGCACGCGCGACAAACTCGGCCGCGATATTGCCGCCGGCGCCGGGCTTGTTTTCGATGACAATCGGCTGACCGAGCAACTGCTCCATCTTCTTGCCGACAATGCGGGCGAGCACGTCGCTCGGACCGCCGGGCGGAAATGCAACGACCAGCATGATCGGCCGGCTTGGATAGTCTGCGGCTTGTACCGGCAGGGCGAACGCGAACAGCGCGGCAAAGCCGCCGAGCAACGCAGCGCGACGCACTCGGTTAACGAGAAATGTCATTGTCATACACCTCCGACTTGATATCGCGCCCCGCCGCGTTCTCGGCCGATGCTACCTTCCCACCTCGCCTACAGGAAGCCGATGAATCGCTCGCTTGTACGGCGCGGCGGCCGGAAATGCCTGTAAATCAAGATCAATTCCTCAGTGCCCTTGATGTAAGTCAAAGCCGCAGCGGCATAATTTGGTTGTCTTGCCAGAGGTCATAGTTGCCGGCGGATAGCCTTTTTGAACTAGCGGCTTTTTGCGCCGGCATCAGTGCGCCGGCGACTGATGCAAACCAGATCTTGCCGAATGGCATCCGGTGAAGCTGCAGCCATCGGCAACTCAGCGAGCCTGCGCGAGCGTGCGAAGCGGACAAAATCAAGTCGCAATCGGAGGAGATCGGAAATGAAACGTCGAGATTTTATTGCAACTTTAATGCTTAGTACTCTTGCCGGCGTCGTACCCGCAAACGCGGCCGAACCGAACAAGATCAAGGTAGGCATCCTGCTTCCGCTCACCGGGCCGTTCGCGGCGGTGGCGGAAACTCAAAAACAGGGCGCGCTGCTGGCGATCGACGTCATCAACAAGCGGGGCGGTCTCGATATGCCCGGCGGCAAGGTGATGGTGGAAGGCGTCGTCGACGATGACGAAGCCAAGCTCGACGTCGGCGTCCGCCGCTATCGCTACATGGTTTCTCAAGGCGTCAAAGGCGTCGGTGGCCAGACTTGGGCGCCGCTCGCTTACGCGCTCAATGCCATCGTCTCCAAGGAGCCGATGCCTTACTTCCCGGTCTGCGTCATGGCCAAGGAAGCATTCCAAAAAGGCAAGCTCGCCGATTCCAGCTTCGCCGCCGCCTACAGCCCGTGGACGGTCGGCTATATGGCCGGCAAGTCGGCGGTGCAGACGCTCGGCAAGAAGCAGCGTCTTCTTCCTCGCCCGCACCGACAGCTGGGGCTGGGATATGCGCGACGGCGCCTATGCCGCCGCGAAGGAATTCGGCGCCGAGATCGTCGGCTACGACGAGGCGCCGCTCGGCACCAGCGACTTCACCACCATCCTGCAGAAGGTCCGTGCCGCCAAGCCAGATGTTCTGATCGCGGCTCAATTCGCTGCCGATTCGGTGGCGCTCCTCAAACAGGTCTCGCAAATGGGCCTGAACAAGGAGATAACCATCTTCAACGCCTTCATCACCAACGTGGTCGCCAAAGGGCTGCCGCCGGAAGCGCTGGAGGGCGTCTACGCGATGCACTACTTCTACTATGACCTGAGCAGCTTCCCGGACAAAGCCGTGGCCAAGAGCGCGCAGGAGTTCACCGACGTGTTCCGCGCCAAGTACAACACGCCGCCGGACGCCTACGCGACCATCGCCTATATCGCCTACATGGAGATGTTCCGTGGTTTCGAGGCGGCGAAGTCGTTCGATGCGAAAAAAGTCTCAGCGGCTCTGATGGCCAATGGCGGCAAATTCGACACCGTCAAGGGCCCGGCCACTTGGCGCGAGGATCATTCGGCCGTCTACAAGTACGCAGCCTTCCTGGTGAAGGGCAAAGGCGCCGCGGAGCGGAAGAACGAGTGGGATCTGTTCACCGTGGAAGGCTCCATGGGCGGCGAATCCGTGTTGCCGACGCTCAAGGAACTTGGTTACTGATCCCACCTTCGACGGGGCGATCGTTTCGTCCCGTCGATAAGGACCCCGTTAATTCCACCCCGGCGCAAGCTTTCTGCCTTGCGCCGGGGTACGACATTAAAAATGGGTGAGTCGTGGCAACCGATACGCGCGCCGAGATCATCAGAGCGCAAAACGTGACAAAACGTTTTGGCAAGCTCGTCGCGGTCGACAATGTCAGCTATCTGCTGCGGGAGAATGAGGTCGCCGGCATCATCGGATCGAACGGCGCCGGCAAGACGACGTTTTTCAATCTGCTGACGGGATTTTTCCCGCCCGACCAAGGATCAATTTTTTACAAGGGCGAAGACATCACGCGCATGTCGCCGCAGCAACGCGTAGGGCTTGGTTTGATGCGGACCTTCCAGCTGACGGCCACGTTCGACAATCTCAGCGTGATCGACAATCTGGTGCTCGCCTTTTTCCGGGCGCACCGGAAACCGTCCATGCTTCAACTGCTGCTGAACACCTGCAAAGGGCATCGCAACGATCCGAAGATCGTCGAGATCCTGCAAACCTTCGACCTGCAAGACTTGCGCGACCGCATGGTGAAGAACCTGAGCCTGGGCGAAAAGCGGCGCCTGGAAATCGCGATGGCGGTTCTTACCGAGCCCAAGGTGCTGCTGCTCGACGAACCGCTCGCGGGTCTTGCCGAATCCGAAATCCAGGGCGTTCTGAATGTGCTGCGTCAGCGCGTCGGCCGGCAGACCATCCTGATCGTGGAGCACAAGATTTCGCACGTGCAGCACTTCCTGCAGCGGCTCACGGTCATGCATGATGGCCGCATCATCGCCGACGGCGGCTGTGAGGAAACGCTGAGCGATCCGGAGGTGCGCAAGAGCTATTGGCAGATCGACACTACCGGCGAGCAGCAGGACAGGACCGTCGTGGCATGAGCAACAACGGCGAAATCCTGAGGGTCGCCAACCTGAACGTCGCTTACGGCGAAGCGAAGGCGCTGTTCGACGTCGGCATGAGCGTGCGGCAGAATCAGGTCGTCGCCTGCGTCGGCCGCAACGGCGCCGGCAAGAGCACGTTGCTCAAGAGCATCGCTGGCTTTCTCAAGCCGACATCGGGAACAATCAACTGCAACGGCACCGACCTCGTCGGCAGGCCCGCGTTCGCTATCGCCGGACTGGGAATCAAATACATCCCCCAAGACAAGAAGGTCTTCTCCGATTTGACGGTGCGGGAGAATCTCGAGCTCGGCAGCTACGCCAGCCAGGATTATGACTGGGCCCCGGTTTTCGACTATTTCCCCAAGCTGAAAATCCTGATGGACCGCAAGGCCGGCTATTTGAGCGGTGGCGAGCGTCAGATGCTGATGATCGGCCGCGCCATTCTCGGCGGCCCCAAGCTATTGCTGGTGGACGAGCCGACCGAAGGGCTGGCGCCCAGCATCGTGATGCACCTGCGCAACGTGTTCAAAGAGCTGGCCAAGAAGACGGCGCTGGTGATCGTCGAGCAGAACCTGCCCTTGGTGTGCGCCATTGCCGACAAGATTTACGCCCTCAAGGAAGGTCGCATCATGGCCGAGCTGACCGAGCGCGAGCAGATAAAGCCCGAAGCCTGCGAGCAATATCTCTAGAACAGGATCGATAAGGACGCCCGCGATGAACGCTTTGAGATGGTGGTGGGGATTGGTGCTGGCGTTCGCCCTCGTGGCGCTGGTGCGTGTATTCCTGCCTCTGCCGTTCGCCAACGAGATCATTATTTTCTCGATCTACACCATGGGCTGCAACTATCTGCTCGGCCGCGTGGGCTTCATCTCGTTCGGACAGCCGGCCTATCTCGCGGTTGGAGGCTACGCTGCCGCGTTTTACCTGTTTTACTTCGGTACCAATCCTTACATCGGCATTCTGATCGGCATCGCGGGAGGATTCGTCGTGTCCCTGGCGATCGGCCCGCTATTCGTGCGCTTGCGCGGCGACTACTTCGCCTTGGTCAATCTCGCGCTGGCGGTGATCATCTTCTACCTGATGCAGAAGGTGCTGGCCGACATCACACACGGCGATAACGGATTGTGGTTCCTCACCAACCTCAAGTCCACGCCAATACTGGACCTGACGCTGCCCGACCAGTTCTTCATCTTCGCCTTCCTGGTCGCCTTCGCGCTGTGGGCCTTCTACAAATATCTCGACGACTCGATCTTCGGCGCCCTGTGCCTGGCCACCAAGCTCAACGACGACAAGGTCAAGTTCCTCGGCTACAGCAGCTTCAATATCCGGCTGTCCGCCTTTGTCATCGCCAACACGACCACAGCACTGGCCGGAGCGCTGTACGCCGTCTATCTCGGTTTCGTCAGCCCGGAAATCACCAGCCCGGCGCGCGCCGCCGATCCGGTGGTGGTGACGATCCTCGGCGGGGTCGGCACGCTATACGGACCGATCGTCGGCGCGATCGTCTACACCGGCATGAAGGACGTGCTCAGCAAAGTGCTGGGTAATTGGGAACTGGTCATCGGCTTCGTGCTGGTGTTCATCATGCTTGCCGGCGAGAAGGGTATTTGGGGCACGCTGGAGCCGTTGATCAAGAAAACATTCTTGCGCGTCATACGCAAAACAGCCGACCAGGGGAGCAGCCAGTGATCGACACACAGCTGCTGATCTCCGGCGTTATCTTCGGCTTGAGCCAGGGCAGCATCTTCTTCCTGATGGCGATCGGGCTGTCGCTTTGCTTCGGTCTGATGCGCATCATCAGCCTCGACCAGTTGCTCTACTATTCGGTGGGGGCCTACATCACCTACTCGGTCGGCCTGGCGCTGGGAAACGTCTGGCTCGGTGCGCTCGGCGGAGTGGTTGTCGGTGGCCTCACCGCCTTGCTAGTGGAACGTGTCGTATTCCGGCGCATCTACGATCGCGACCTGCCATTCACCATGATCACGTCCTTTGGCGTGTTGATTGGCGGTGTCGGCGTCATCAAGTATTTCTGGGGGCTGGTGCCGCGCCCAGTGCCGGTGCCGATCGACGTCCAGGTCTATATCATCGGAACGGAAATCCCGGTCTATCGCCTGGTGGTCGTCGCCATTGCCGCGCTCGTCTATATCGGCACCCGCGCCGATGTACGGCCGCTCCACGACCTTCTTGTACAGCGGGTACAGGAAGGGAACGGGCCGCACGAGGTGCGGTGCCAGCCTGCTCACCAGCAGGTCACGTTCCCGCAGTGCCTCCCTGACCAGCTTGAAGTCGCCCTGTTCCAGGTAGCGGAGACCGCCGTGAATGAGCTTGGACGACCGCGACGAGGTGCCCGCCGCCAGGTCCCTGGACTCGACAAGGCCGACCCGCAGGCCACGCGACGCCGCGTCAAGCGCGGCGCCCGCCCCGGTGATGCCGCCGCCGATGACCAGCACGTCGACCGGCCCGGCCGCCAGGGCGCGGACGGCCTCGTCCCGGGCACGCGCGTCAAGAACTCCGGTCATGGACTACAGCCCCCCCGGCACCTCGGGGCAGCCCTGCCAGCCCCATCGTATTCACGGGAATGTATCTAGTTACTGACAGGGCAGCTAACCACAGGTGAAGCTGCCGGCCGGCGGCCCGCGAAGCTGCTGGCCGGCGGCCGCCGGTGGAACGCGCCCCGGCTGGGTAGACGTAACCTGACGTTCGTTTGCGGTACGGACCGAGGAGGATTCATTGACGGGAGTGCGGACGGCAGCGGTTGCCGAGCCGGTCGGAGACGTGACGGCGGTGCTCGGCGAGGGCCCGTACTGGGTGCCGGAGGACGACTGCCTGCTCTGGGTGGACATTCACCGAGGCCAGCTGCACCGCACCTACTTCCCGTCGGGCGAGACGGTCACCCTTGACCTGGACGCGGTGTCCGCGGCGTTTCAGGGACGCTGACTTACGAAGCCGTCGGGCAGCTTGTCCGCACTGGGCTACGGCCAGTCGTCCTGTGTGGGCATCGGCGGCGACCCGATCAATGGCATGAAGCATATCGACGTGATGCGTCTGTTCAACGACGATCCGGAAACCGATGCGGTGATCATGGTCGGCGAGATCGGCGGCACCGATGAAGAAGAATGCGCGCGCTGGATCAAGGACAACATGAAGAAGCCGGTGGTCGGCTTCATTGCGGGCGTCACGGCCCCGGAAGGCAAACGCATGGGCCATGCCGGTGCGATCATCTCCGGCGGACAGGGCGGTGCCAACGAGAAGCTGGCGGTGATGGAAGAATGCGGCATACACATCACGCGCAATCCGGCGGAGATGGGGCGCACGATGCAAAAAATATTGAAGGGCTAGTTGATGCTGGAGATGCTGGCAAGCACCCAGTTCTGGGTGGATGTGTTCAAGATCATCGTTATCGACTTGCTGCTGTCCGGCGATAACGCAGTGGTGATCGCGCTGGCCTGCCGCAACCTGCCGCTGGAACAACGCAAGCAGGGTATCTTCTATGGCGTGGTCGGGGCGATCATCCTGCGCGTCGTGCTCACCTTCTTTGCGGTCAGCCTTTTTTCGCTGCCGTACCTCAAGCTGGTCGGCGCTTTGTTGCTGATCTGGATCGGCATCAAACTGATCCAGCCGGAAGAAGAGGAGCACGGCGAGGGCAATATCAAAGCCGACACTCACCTTTGGGGCGCGGTAAAAACGATCATCATCGCCGATTTTGTGATGAGTCTGGATAACGTGCTGGGTGTGGCGGGTGCGGCACATGGCAACGCGACCCTGCTGGTATTCGGCCTGCTGGTGAGCATCCCGCTCATCGCCTGGAGCAGCCAACTGGTACTGAAACTGATCGACCGGTTTCCTTTCATCATCTATGCGGGAGGCGCGCTGCTGGGCTACGTCGCGGGTGAGATGCTGGCCGGAGAGGCGCTTTTCAAGACATTGCTGGAAGCGCAACATGTGCTGCACTGGCTGATCCCGGCGGGATGTGCGCTCCTGGTGCTGGTGGTTGGCAAGTGGCTGGCTGCCCGCAAGACCGCAAAAGTGCGAGTGATCGACTTGCTGGATGAGCATGTTCCTGCTTCGCACGACAAATCCTGAACGGGTAAATGACGATGAAAATATTGATTCCGGTAGATGGTTCGGTCGGCGCCAACCGCGCGGTGGAATACGTGATCGCAAGTGTTGCCTGGTTAAAGGAAGCGCCGCAAGTATGTTCTGTTGAACGTGCAATGGAAGCTGGCTTCCGGAAATGTAAAACTATTTATAAATCAAGAAACTATAAACGATTACTATCGCGAACAAGGCATGTCCGCTTTGGCTGAAGCGCGTGCCAAGCTGGATGCGGCCGGGTTGGCATATAGCTATCACATCAGTATCGGATGCGCCGGCAGAGGCCATTGTGCAATATGCACAAGAGCAACAATGTGGATCAGATCGTGATGAGTGCGCACGGGCAGGACAAGTTGTCCAATCTGTTGCTGGGATCGGTGGCCAGCAAAGTCACTCACTTGGCAAGCGTTCCGATACTGCTCGTTAAGTGAAACGGCTGATAAATCAAACAGGTATGGTTTGATTTTGAAAATTGTTTTAGTATTCGCCCTTGTGTGCTCAGTGATCGAGTGAAAACGGGCAGGGCGAATATGAAAAAATCATTTTGGAAAACGGATTGGTTCACCGCTTTGCTGATCGCATTGGTGTTCCTGTTCAGTGCCAATAGTGATTTGATACAGAGCCTGGAGCGCAAAGCCTATGACTGGGGCGTGCTGGCTTCTTCCCGGTCCCCAGCGACAAGATCGCGGTCATCGCCATCGACGACCAGAGCATCGCCAACCTTGGGCGTTGGCCCTGGCCACGCGCGATACAGGGCAAGATGCTGGACATCCTGGCTTCAGGACATGCCAAAGTGGTCGGAAACACCGCTTTCTTCTTCGAGCCGCAAGTCGATGCAGGCTTGGACTACATCAACAAGATCGGCGCAATCCTCGCCAATTCTTCTCTGAAACGCAGCAATCCAGCGGAATGGGCGCAGCTGGATGCATTGATGCAGGATGCGCTGGACCATCTGGATAACGACAAGAAGCTGGCAGAAAGCATGCTCAAGGCCAACGATGTGCTGTTGGGCATGTACTTCGAATTGGGCGAGCCGCAAGGCAAACCGGATAGTGCGCTCCCGGACTATGTCCTGAAGAACAACCTGACCAATGTGGTGGGCGGCGAAGATTCGGCATTGCCTATTCCTGCGCTGGGTGCGCAATTCCCGATCCCCTCTATCGGCTCGACTGCCTTGGCCATCGGCCACCTCAATGCCACGCCGGATGTGGATGGCGGTGTGCGCACCGAGCCGCTGGTGATCGGCTATTTCGACCAATACTATCCCTCGCTGTCGTTGATGCTGGTGGCGAAGAGTCTGAACCTCGAGCCGAAAGACATCAAAGTCACATTGGGGCAGGGTGTCAAGGTGGGCAACCTGAACATCGCCACCGATCCGTCCCTGCGCATGCACACCTTCTTCTACGGCGACCGTGACGGCAAGCCCGCATTCCAGGTGGATTCCTTTTACGACGTGTTGAGCGGCAAGATCCCGGCAGAGAAATACCGCGACAAGATCGTGCTGATCGGTGCAACCGCTGCCGGGGTGGGCGCATCGCAAGTGACGCCGATCTCAGCCGGAACGTCGCCCGTGCTGACGCTGGCGCATTCGGTCTCCAGCATCCTCAAGCAGGACTTCTTCGTCTCGCCGAGATGGGCATTCTGGGCCGAGAGCGCCGTTTTTCTCGTCGTGTCGCTTTACCTGATCCTGTTGGTGCCGCGCCTGAGCGCGGGATTGGCAGCCGGCTATCACGGGCGGCCTGTTCGTGTTGTTGCTGGCGGTGCATTTCATCCTGATGACGACGCAGGCGATGTGGCTGCAATTGATGTTGCCGGCGGCACTGTTGCTGGTCGGCCATCTGCTGCTGACCACCAAGCGCTTCCTGATGACCGAAAAGGGCAAGCTCAAATCCGATGCCGATTCCGCAGAGAGCAATCGCATGCTGGGCCTGGCGTTCCAGGGCCAGGGTCAGCTGGACATGGCCTTCGACAAGTTCCGCAAAGTGCCGCTGGACGACAGCTTGATGGATGTGCTTGTACAACCTGGGGCTGGATTTTGAGCGCAAGCGCCAGTTCAACAAGGCCGAATCGGTGTTCAAGTACATGGCCGAACACAATCCCAAGTTCCGCGATCTGGAAGCGCGCACTGTCCAATCCAAGGCAATGGCGGAAACCATCATGCTCGGCGGTTCCGTCCGGCCGCAGCAACGACAGTACGATGATGCTGGATCAGGCCCGGACGTGGCCAAGCCCATGCTGGGGCGCTACGAGATCGAGAAGGAACTGGGCAAGGGTGCGATGGGCGTGGTCTATCTGGGCAAGGACCCGAAGATCAGCCGCGTCGTGGCGATCAAGACCATGGCTCTGGCGCAGGAGTTCGAGGCGGATGAACTGGAAGACGTCAAAGCGCGTTTCTTCCGCGAGGCCGAAACCGCCGGGCGCCTGAACCATCCCGAATATCGTCACCATGTACGATGCGGGCGAAGAGCATGATCTGGCCTATATCGCGATGGAGTTCCTCAAGGGCAAGGATCTGGTGACGTATACCAAGCAGCCCAATTTGTTGCCGCTGCCCAAGGTGTTGAGCATCATCGCGCGCGTGGCCGATGCGCTGGGCTATGCGCATAGCCTGAACGTGGTGCACCGCGATATCAAGCCGGCCAACATCATGTATGACCCGGAAAGCGATACGGTCAAGGTCACCGACTTCGGTATTGCGCGCATCACCGATTCGTCCAAGACCAAGACCGGCATGGTGTTGGGTACGCCTTCCTACATGTCGCCGGAGCAATTGTCCGGCATCAAGATCGAGGGGCATTCGGACCTGTTCTCACTGGGTGTGAGCCTGTACCAACTGGCGTGTGGTAAGCTGCCGTTCGCTGGCGATTCCATGGCGCAACTGATGTTCCGGATCGCCAACGAGCCACATCTGGACATCCTGAGCGTCGATCCGGATGTGCCACCGTGCGTAGTGGCAATCATAAACAAGGCGCTGGCCAAGAAGATCGAAGACCGCTATGAGAGCGGTCGCGCGATGGCCGAAGCGATACGGCAATGTGCAGCGAGCCTGTAATTGAGGCATGGGCGATAAAGTAAAGACGTTTTCAGGGGTGGTACGTGGATATACATGATGCGCTTGAGATAGTCAGCAAGACCGACCCCGGGATGGTGCGCTCGCATAATGAGGACAGCGTCACTTACGATGCGGATCTCGGGTTGGTGGTGCTGGCGGACGGCATGGGCGGATATAATGCCGGCGAAGTGGCGAGCGGGATCGCCGTTTCGGTACTGTCCAGCGAGGTGAGGCACCGTCTTCAGGACGCGCACCCGGAAGACCTGGACGGTGCGGGCGAGGAACTGGGCGTGGTTTTGCTGCGCGACAACGTGAAGAAGGCGAATCTGTCCATCTTCCGTGCTGCGCAGAGTCAGCCGCAATATGCCGGGATGGGCACGACCATCGTCACCGCGCTGTTCTACGATGATCGGGTGGCAGTGGTGCATGTCGGCGATTCGCGCATGTATCGTTTGCGCGGTGATGAGTTTGAATCCGTCACGCGCGATCATTCGCTGTTGCAGGAGCAAATAGACAGCGGAATGATCAGCAAGGAAGACGCGCGCTTGTCCAAGAACAAGAATCTGGTGACTCGCGCGGTCGGCATCGATGCCGACGTCGACCCCGAAATGCATGTGCACGAGGTTCAAGTCGGTGACATATATTTGCTGTGCTCTCGACGGTCTGAACGATATGGTCGAGGATGAAGATATCGGGACGACGCTGCAGATGTTGCAGAACAATTTGCCTTTGGCGGCGACCCAGCTGATACAACTGGCCAACGACAATGGCGGACGCGACAACGTGTCGGTCATCCTGGTCAAGGTAAAGGGGCGTTACTCCGCCCCTCGCGGATGGTGGCAAAAGTTGTATTCATGGTTCGGCAATTGAGATAGCAAGAATTAACTACGGGGATTGATGATATGCCGGGTAAATCGATACTCAGCATGGACGGAGCGGTGCTGAAAGAATATCCGCTGAACAAGGAGCGCACCACGATAGTGGAAGCCGCACAACGATATCGTGATCGACA
>CAVYWI010000009.1:0-19593 GCA_963772235.1 uncultured Alphaproteobacteria bacterium | reverse complement strand
GATAGGTCTTCTTTCGTCAACCATTAGCGCCTATATTCATCAGTGCCGGGGCAACCCGGCTATGGCGATAAACGGCCGTCGTAATAAACCTTTCGGACCCGGGGGCAGTACCCGGCGCCTCCACCAAAGCCCGGCAAGCCTTTTCGGTACAAGCCTTGTCGGTAAGAGAGAACGGGCTTCGGCGGGGGCGAAATAGGATCGACGAGGGCGTAAAGGACGGACTTTTGCTCGGCATGGTACCGCCGTTATCGGGCCGTCTCATAGTTGCAAACGACAACTATGCTCCGGTTGCTCTGGCCGCGTAAGCGGTCCGACTAACCAAGCCTACAAGCCCTAGCCGTCTTAGCAGCGGTTAGGCGGGGTTCGGAGGCACCTGGCAACAGAAGCCTCCACTTTCGTCGAGGGGCAGCCATTTCCATTCATGACAGCGGCCAAAAGCGGGGATAGCGTCGGGCGCCTGCGCCGCGCTAGCATCGCGCGATTCTCAGTCCAGACGTAAGCCATGACCGACCATTTCCGCTACGATCTACTGACCCAGCAGGCGCTGCGCGGCGTGGTCCGCACCGTGCTCGCGGACGCGGCCAAGAAGAAAGGCCTGCCCGGCGACCACCATTTCTATATCTCGTTCGACACCAACGCCGAGGGCGTGCGGATGTCGGAGCGACTGCGCGTGCAGTATCCCGAGCAGATGACCATCATCCTGCAGCACCAGTTCTGGGATCTGGCCGTGACCGAGCGCGCCTTCGAGGTCGGCCTGTCGTTCGGCGGCGTTCCGGAAAAGCTCGGCATTCCGTTCGAGGCGGTCACCGGCTTTTTCGACCCGTCGGTGCAGTTCGGCCTGCAATTCGAGGAAGTCACCGAGGGCGAGGAACGCCAATCCCCGGCCAACGTCCAGGACAAGCCGGTCAAGAAGAAGCGCGTCACGGCGCCGGTGCCCGCCGTCCTCGCGCCGACGCCCCCGCCTGTGGCGGCGAGCCCCGCGGCACCGGCCGAGCCGGGCCCCGACAAGCCGGCAAGCGGCGGCGAAGTGGTCCGCCTCGACCGCTTCCGCAAGAAGAAATAAGCGTAGGCTGCATCTTTTCGACGGCCCGCCCGCGGGCTTACAGTCGGGCATGGTCAAGAAACCTGGCAAACTCCGCCAAAAGACTCGCCAAAAAACGCGTATTGAAAGCGACGCCTTCGGGCCGCTGGATATCCCCGCCGACAAATTATGGGGCGCTCAGACCGAGCGCTCGCTGCACAACTTCCGCATCGGCACCGAACGCATGCCGATCGAGATCGTGCGCGCACTTGGCCTGATCAAGCGCGCTGCCGCCGAGGTCAACCGCGATCTTGGAAGCCTCGACGCCCGGCGCGCCAAGGCCATCGTTGCGGTGGCGCAGGACATCGCCGACGGCAGGCTGGACGGGCATTTCCCGCTGCTGGTCTGGCAGACCGGCTCCGGCACGCAGACCAATATGAACGTCAACGAGGTGATCGCCAACGCCGCCAATGTCGCGCTCGGTAGCGAGCTGGGCGCGAAAAAGCCGGTGCATCCGAACGATCACGTCAACATGAGCCAGTCGTCCAACGACTCGATCCCGACCGCGATGCACATCGCCGCGGCGCTGGAAATCCACCGTCATTTGCTGCCGGCGCTGACGCACCTGCACGCCGCGCTCGACAAGAAGGCCAAGCAATTCGCCAAGATCGTCAAGATCGGCCGCACCCACACCATGGACGCGACCCCCCTCACCTTGGGCCAGGAATTTTCCGGTTACGCCGCCCAGGTGAAGTCCGCGATCGCGCGCCTAGCGCTGGCACAGCGCGAGCTTTACCCCCTCGCCCAAGGCGGCACCGCGGTCGGCACCGGGCTCAATTCCAAACCGCAATTCGCCAAGGCTTTTGCCAAACGCATTGCGCAACTCACCAAGCTGCCCTTCGTCAGCGCCCCCAATAAATTCGAGCACATGGCCGGACACGACGCCTATGTGTTCGCGCATGGCGCGCTTTCCGCCGCCGCGACCGCCCTGTTCAAGATCGCCAATGATATTCGCCTGCTCGGCTCCGGGCCACGCTCGGGCCTGGGTGAACTCATCCTTCCCAGCAACGAGCTCGGCTCCTCGATCATGCCGGGCAAGACCAATCCGACCCAGACCGAGGCGCTGACCATGGTGTGCTGCCAGGTGTTCGGCAATCAGACCACCGTCATGGTCGCCGGCAGCCAGGGCCATTTCGAGCTCAACGTCTACAAGCCGGTGCTCGCTTTTTGCATGCTGCAATCCATCCGCTTGCTCGGCGACGCCGCGCGCTCGTTCACCGACAACTGCGTCGTCGGCATCCGCGCCAACGAGCCGCGCATCGCGGAACTCATGGCCCGCTCGCTGATGCTGGTCACCGCGCTGTCGCCCAAGATCGGCTACGACAAGGCGGCGCAGGTGGCCAAGGCGGCGCACGCCAATGGAACGACCCTGCGCGAGGAAGCGGTGCGGCTCGGCTTTGTCAGCGGCGCCGAGTTCGACCGCTGGATCCGCCCGGAACGAATGACCCGCCCACGCTAAGTCGTAATCCGAGCGCCAAGCGTATTGTGGGCGGATGGGCAGCGTATCCCGTTACTATTCTACCCGCGCCTGATCCTGAATCCTGCGAGCTTGCAGATGACGGGAAATGGTCAATTATTACCGCTCGCACGAAGCCAAATAGTAGTTCTTACAAATTCCAAACTATACATTTGCGATACCGTGAAAATTTCAAACTAATACCAGTTTTTGCTAGTAATGTTCACTATTGAACAGCTCGCATAGGTTACGATCAACTCGCCGTGTAAATAATTATTATCGGTGGCCCAAGGAAAGCGATAGCATTACCTTACAGACGACATGCCTGATGCATCTCGGTGAGAGGGCGAGCCGGATGTATTCAGATACCGCCAAGGGGACGGCATGGCTGAGTTGATCAACCTTCAACTCGCGCGTAAGCGAGTCAAAAAGCGGCAAGACGATTTGCGTGCAGAACGCAATCGTCTCGTCCATGGTCAGCCCAAACACCGGCGCAAGCTCGAGGCTGCAGAACAAGCGAAAGCGAGCCACGATCTCGACCTGCACCGGATCGATGAGGGAGGCGACCGATGAAATCTCCTGTTGTCAAACGCTCGATCGTGATCGCGGGTCACAAGACAAGTGTCAGTCTCGAAGACGCGTTCTGGACGAGCTTGAAGGAAATCGCCGGCGACCGCGACATAACACTGTCGGACATGGTGGCTTCGATCGACACCGGTCGCCACGCCGGCAACCTGTCATCGGCGATCCGCCTGTTCGTGCTCGATCACTATCGCGCGCAGCTCAACGGCAGCGCATCGCGCGAGACGGATAACAAGCGCGTAGCGTCAGTTCTGCGAGCCGACTGAAGCCTCCGGCTGACGCCGCGGCCCTGGCGGCCGAGCGACCTCGACCGGCGCCGGCAGAACGGGCGCCAATTCACTTTTCGGCCGCGGCGCCGGCGGCCTTGCTTGGCGTTGCGCGTTCTCGATTTCGCGCAATTGCCGCGTCTGATTTTCAACCGCCCGCAACGTCAGCCATCCGGTCAACGCGGAGACGTCGATGCTGCGCGCCGGCGCCGCCAGCGGTCCCTTCAACGCCATGAAGATATCGGGCCGCGCGCCGCCGGCCTGTCCCGATCCCGAGAGTACGAGCCGCGCGTCGAGCGAACCGTCGGTGAGATCGAGAATGCCGGCGAGCGACAGAGCGGCATCCTTGCCGTCGACGGTGGCATTGCTCAGCCGCACCTGCCCGGCGCTCACCGCGAGCGTTCCATCGGCGTGTTTGACCGCAAGCTGGCCGCTGTCCAAGGCCTTGCCCACCGCATCGGAAATGCGGGCGGCATCGATCGGCAGCCCTTGATCCACCGCGCGGGTGACCGCATCGAAAGCGCGCGGATCGAGGCCGGCCAATTGCCCGTCGCTGAGCGCGATCTTGCCGGTGCCTTGCAGCGAGCCGATCAGCGCGACCGGGCTCAAGCCGGTGCCTTCGACGTCGGCGGACAAGGCGAGCGATCCGGTCACCGGCGGCCGCGCGGCGGACGGCAGCAGACTGGCCGCATCGACGCCGGTCAGCGAAATCTTGCCATGCGCTTTCAAGCCGTCCTCGGCGGAGCGGAACGACAGCGCGCCGGCCAGGCGTCCGCCGGAGACGTCGCCGGTCGCGTCATCGATGGCCAACCCGCCTTTGTCGAAGCGCAAGTTGGCGCGGAACTCCCGCGCCGTCAGCCGCGGCAGCAGCGCGACCTGGCGCGCCTTGAGTGCGATCTCGCCATTGAACGCGCCGAACAGGCCGCCGGAAAACGGCTCGCTCGACCAGGCCCAGGCCGCGCTGCCATTGTTGCCGGACGCTGCCGGCAGGCCGATCGCCGATGCGATCAGCGGCGCCGCGTCGATCGTATCGGCGTCCAGCGCGCCGGAAACCTTGCGCGGCGTTTGTCCATCGAAGGCAAGGCTGCCGCGAATCGTCGCGCCGCCGAGCCGCGCGTTGACATCGGCGAAGCTTATGGCGCGATCGACGACGGCGACGTGCGAATTCAGGCTGAACGGCAATGGCTCGCCACTATCCGCCATGCCGGCGGGGCGCAGCGGGCGCAGATCGGCCTTGGCCACCTGCAAGGTCGATGTCAGTTGCAAACCCTTATCGAGCGAGAGGCGTCCGCGCCCGATGCTTTGCGCGGACAGTCCGTCCGCACTCAGGCGCAGGTCGATGCTCTGATCGCGATCGGCCGGCCCGGCCACCAGCAGCTTGAGCTGACCGGCGCCTTTGCCCGCCGCCAGATAGCGATCGAGACCCATGAGCTTGAGCAGAGCCGTGCCATCCGGGGCATCGATGGTGCCATCGAGACGAATGTTTGCTGCGGCCGGTTTTGCCCAATCGCCGCTCATGCGCGCGCGCACATCGACTTTCATCGCGTCGATGGCGCCCGTGACCGCCACTTGCGCCACCGTAACCGAGGCCTGCTTGTCGTCGGCGATATCGAGGGTGGCGTGCAACTTGGCGTGGTTGATGCGGTCGAGCAGGCCGGTCGCCGGCTTTGCCGTCTTGGGCGCGAATTTTTCCACCAGCGCGGCGATCGCCGCCGCCTGCCCGGATTCGAAATCGAGCGCGAGCGAACCGCGCGGCGAATGTCCGCTGGTATCGATGCGGCCGCTGGCGGAGAAGCTGCCGCCGCCGAGGTCGGCGACCGCCAGGCGATCGATCTGCACGCCGCTACCGTCGACTTTCACTCTTGCGCTCGCGTCACGCGCCACGAATCCGGCGATGGTGGCGCGGCCGATGTCGGCGGCGATCGTCATGTCGTGCGGCCGCTCGATCTGCGAGCCGGCGAGTAACGCATGGCCGAAGGCAAATGCGGTGTCGATATCGAGCTCGGGCGCATTGAGCGCGGCATCGAGCTTGGCTGCCTGCTTGCCGGACGCAAACACATAAGCGAGGCGGCCGGTGACGGCTTTGCGGTCGAACGCGGCTTGCAGCCGCTCGATCGCGAACTTGTCGCTGCCGAAGGTGACGTCGCCGCGCAAGGTCAAGGGCCGCACGTCGCCTTGCGTTGCATCCGCGCGCCCTTCCAGCCAGGCGGCCAAGAGCTTGGGGTCGCCGGCTTCTAGCTCGGCCGGCCCGGTGAAGCTGACGCCATCACCTTTGACGGCGAGGTGTCCGCTCAACTTCACCTGCGTGAAGCCGGGCGCGCGAAATTCGAAACGGTCCAGATTCCATCCGCCGGCGTCGGTGCTGATATCGCCACGCAGATTGGCGATGCTGCTGCCGCCGAGCGTGACCTGATCGATGCCGATGCCGATCTGGATCGGAATGGCGGGGCGGAAGGCGCCGCCGGCCAGTTGCGCGATCCGGCGGATGGCCGCGGCCGGTGGCGGCCGGGTGCCGTCGGCGGTGGCGAGCGCGCGGTCGAGATCGACCTGACGGCCCGACAGCACGCCGTCGAAGCGCGGGCGCTTGCCGAACTGGAAATCGGCGACGCCGGTGAGCTTGATCCCCTGGTCTTCCGAGCCGTACTGGAATTCGAACTGCTGCATCAGCGCCGATGCCGCGCTGACCTTGATCTTGCCGCTCAGCCGCCAAGGCTGGCTTACGGTGTCGGCGGATTGCGCGGCGCCGCGCGCTGCGATTTCGACCGGCCGCGTCAAACTCAGCGTGCCGTCGAATTTCGGCTTGCCGCCGGCGAGCGCCAGCATGCCGTCGGCGACGATACTGAGCGGCCGGCTGACCGGATCGACATTGACGTGCAGCTTGAGCGCGCCATCGTCGGAATAGCGGCCAGCGGTCAGGCGAAATGGATAAAGCTCGCCGCCGACGGTGGCCGCGCCCTCGCCCTTGAACGGGCCGAGCAGCGAGCGCGCCTCGCCGTTGAACCAAAGCCCTTGCAGCGTGGCGCGGGCGCCGTTCGCGGCGTCGCTGAGGGTCACCGTGCCGTCCTCGACGCTCAGACGGTCGATCGACAGATTGTCCGGGCTGAATTTGATCGCCAGGTTTGGAGACTTCACCTGCCCCGTGGCATCGAGGCCGAGGCTCAACTTCGGGCCGACGAGGTGCACCTCGGAGGCCCGCCATTCGCCGCGCATCAGCGGACCGAGGGCAAATTCGAAACCGAGCAGGCGCGCGCGGATCTTGCCCTCGCCGCCGTTGCCGATCTCGATGTCGTGCAGCGCGAGCGAGGGCGTCGGCAAGAGCCGCGCCTCGATCGGACCGGTGACGCGCACCTCGACGCCGATCAGGCGGCTTGCTTCCGCCTCGAACAGCGAGCGATGGGTGCCCCAGTCGATCAGCAACGGACCGACCAGCGCCGCTACCAGCGCCAGAATGATCGCGATCGCCAGTGCGAGCAGGGTGTTCTGCAACGATGACTCCAACGCGGTTCCCTGCGCGCCTCTGGCACGCTCTAGGTTCAACGATGTGAAATGTACGCCATTTCTGCCGGCTTTTGGCGGCAATTCTATGTCGGCCAGGATTGCGCTTCGCGCCTTCCGGAACAGCGGCTAAGGCCGTCAGTCGAGCGCGACGATCTTGCCCGGATTCATGATGTTCTGCGGATCGAGTGCGCGCTTGATCGCCGCCATGGCGGCGAGCGCCGGCGCGCCGTGCTCGGCCAGCAGATATTTCATCTTGCCCTGCCCCACGCCGTGTTCGCCGGTGCAGGTGCCGTCCATCGACAGCGCCAATTTGACCACCCGGTCCATCAGCACGTCGGCGCGGCGCACTTCGTCAGCGTCGTTCATGTCGACCAAGAGCGCGAGATGGAAGTTGCCGTCGCCGACGTGGCCGAGGATGGGCGCCACCAGACTGAGCTCGGCAATGGCCTGCTGGCTGGCGGTGACGCATTCGGCCAGCCGCGAGATCGGCACACAGACGTCGGTGGCGAAAGCCTGCGCGCCGGGGCGCAGTTGCCGCGCCGCCCAATAGCCGTCATGACGCGCCTGCCACAGCCGGGTGCGGTCCTCCGGTTTGGTCGCCCAGTCGAATGGCCCGCCGCCCAAATCGGCGACGATCTCGCCGAAACGCTGCGACTGCTCGGCGACGCCGGCATCGCTGCCGTGGAACTCGACGAACAGCGTCGGCACTTCCGGCAGCGACAATTTCGAATAGGCGTTGACCGCCTTGATCTGCAAGGCGTCGAGCAATTCGATGCGCGCGATGGGGATGCCGTGCTGGATCGTCAGGATGGCCGCCTTGCAGGCGGCGTCGACCGAGGGAAACGGGCAGACGCCGGAGGCGATCGCTTCCGGGATGCCGGACAATTTGAGCGTCAGCTCGGTGATGACGCCGAGCGTACCTTCCGACCCCACCATCAGCCGCGTGAGATCGTAGCCGGCCGACGACTTCTTGGCGCGGCGCGCGGTGGTCATCAGCTCGCCGTCCGGCATTACCACCTTCAGCGCCAGCACGTTGTCCTTCATGGTGCCGTAGCGCACCGCGTTGGTGCCCGAGCAGCGCGTCGCCGCCATGCCGCCGAGCGAAGCGTCGGCGCCGGGATCGATAGGGAAGAACAGGCCCTGGTCGCGCAATTGCTCGTTGAGCGCCTTGCGGGTGATGCCGGGCTCGACGACGCAGTCGAGATCCTCGGCGTGCACGGCGCGGATCTTGGTCATGTCGCGGAAGTCGATGGTGACGCCGCCCTGCGGCGCGTTGACGTGGCCCTCGAGCGAGGTGCCGACGCCGAAGGGAATGACCGGCGCGCCATGCTTGGCACAGATGCGCACGATGGTCTGCACGTCCTCGCTGGTCTGCGGATAGACCACCGCGTCGGGCGGCTGATTGGGCACCCAGGTCAGCGTATTGCCGTGCTGCTCGCGCACCGCCTGCGAGGTGACGACGCGGTTGCCGAAGGCCGCGGTGAGATCGGCGACCGCCGCCGCGATCGCGGACGGGTTGCGGCGACGCGCATCAGCGGCGACGGCTTCGGCCAAGGCCATAAGAAGTTCCTCTGCTAAATCCGGCGGACGCGCCGGACGTTAGCAGAGGATGCGGTCGAGGTGAAACCGTCAGGCCGAGGGCCGCGCCTTCACCGTATCCTGCGACGGCTTGGCGGGAAGCGGCACGATCATGCTCACCTGCCGGCGGTAATTGCGGTATTGGTCGCCGAACACCGTGATCAGGTCGCGTTCTTCGAGCGCGATGCCGACGAAGATGTAGGCCGTGGTCACCGCAGCGAACAGCAGATGTCCGCCGGTCATTATCGGCGCCGCCCAAAAGGCGATGATGAAGCCAAGATAAATCGGATGGCGCACCAGTTTGTAGAATAGCGGCGTGCGGAAGCGCGGCGCCGGCATCGGCTTGCCGGCGAGATTGTTGGCGACCTGATGCAATCCGAACAGCTCGAAATGATTGATCAGGAAGGTGCTCGACAGCACGATCAGCCAGCCTACCGCCGCCAATCCCATGAGCGTCATGGCGACGGCCGGATTGTGAACCTGCCAGATTACGATGGGGATCGGCCGCCACTGCCAGATCAACAACGCCAGAGCCAGGCTCGCCAACAGCACATAGGTTGAGCGCTCGATCGCCCGCGGGATTATCTTGGTCCAAACGCGCTTGAACTGCGGCCGCGCCATTACACTGTGTTGCACAGCAAATATCGACATCAGCACGACGTCGATGATCAGCGCCGCGGTCAGCGGCGTTGCCGTTCCGGTATCGATGGTCTTTGGCACGCCGATGCCGGTGACGAAGCCGATGGCGTAGAGGAAGGTCGCGAAGAACACGAGATAAGCGACGATGCCGTAGAGGAAACCCAAGAAACGTCCCATATCTCATCTCCCTGATTGGATAGAGCGCCATTTGCGGAGGCGCCCGCATGAGCGCACGATGCGCGACGGGCACGTGAAAAGCTTTGAGGGACGCTTGATTTAGCCCTCAGATCGTCTTGATTATTGCCTGAGGCGACGCCCGGGCCCGCCCCGTCGCAGGGCCAGCGGAGAGAAAATTTGGCCTATTTCTTTGAGATTTATACCCTCGATCCGGATCGGCGCGAGCTCAAGCGCGGAAGCGATTTGGTCGCGCTCGAACCGCAGGTATTCGATCTCCTGGTCTACTTGATCGAGAATCGCGAGCGCGTGGTCAGCAAGGACGACCTGATTGCTGCGGTCTGGCAGGGCCGCGTCGTATCGGATTCGACGCTCACCAGCCGCATCAATGCGGCGCGCAAGGCGATCGGCGACAGCGGCGAACAGCAGAGCTTGATCCGCACCATCGCGCGTAAAGGCTTCCGCTTTGTCGGCACGTTGCGCGACGCTGCCGGTACGGCGCCCGCCGGCCGGCCGGCCGCCGCCTTGCCGCTGCCCGACCGGCCGGCGATTGCCGTCTTGCCCTTTGTCAACATGAGCGGCGACCCCGAGCAGGAGTATTTCTCCGACGGCATCAGCGAAGACATCATCACCGCGCTGTCCAAGCTGCGCTGGTTCCTGGTGATCGCGCGCAACTCTTCGTTTATCTACAAGGGCAAATCGGTGCATCTCAATCAGATCGGCGAGGAATTGGGTGTCGGCTACGTGGTCGAAGGCAGCGTGCGCAAGTCCGGCGACCAGGTCCGCATCACCGCGCAACTCAACGACGTCGCCACCGGAAGCCATCTCTGGGCCGAGCGCTACGACCGCAACCTGGCCGACGTATTCGCGGTGCAGGACGAGATCGCCGAAGCGATCGTGGCGGCGATCGAACCGCAACTCTACGCCGCGGAGAATTTCCACGCCCAGCGCAAGCCGCCGGACAGCCTCGACGCCTGGGACCTGGTCATGCGGGCACTGTCGCATTTCTGGCGCGTGACGCGGCAGGACAACGTCGTCGCGCAGGCGCTGCTCGAAAAAGCCATCAGCATCGACCCGAACTACGGCCAGGCGCTCGGCGTGCTCGCCAACAGCTACATGTTCACCGCGCATATGGGTTGGGTGGATATGGCAACGGCGACGCCGATTGCCGAGCGTGCGGCACTGGCGGCTATCCGTGCCGACAGCGAGGACCCCTGGGCGCACCACGCATTGGGCAGCGTTTATTTAATCAAGCGGCGTTTCGACGACTCGTTGGCCGAATTCGAGCTGGCGTTACGCCTCAACCCGAACTTCTCGCTCACGCAGGGCTATTATGGCCTGGCTCTATCTTATTGTGGGCGTTGGGAAGAAGCCGATTTGGCCGCGCGGCGCGCCATCCGCCTGAGTCCGCGCGATCCGTTTTCGGCGGTGTATTACGGCATCGCGGCTTATGCGCAGTTCATCGGCCGCAACTACGACGAAGCGATCAAGTTGGCGCGCGAGGCGTTGCGCCAACGCGGCGACTTCGTCGGGGCGCATCGCGTGCTCACCGCCGCCAGCGCCATGGCGGGACAAGTCGACGCCGCCAAGTCTGCCTTAGAGGATCTGCGCCGGGCGCAGCCGAACATTTCGCTCGCCTGGATCGCCGCCAACATGCCGATCCGGCATGAAGACGACCGCACGCATTATCTTGAGGGATTTCGCAAGGCCGGGCTCGATTAGATTGCCGCGCGGCAATCCTACTTCAGCACCACCAGTTCACGACCACTTGCTCATTTCTGGGCTCGACCTGGCTGCCTTTACCGGGCGAGATGGCCCAGGCCACGACCATCCCCGCGACAATGAGCATATACGCCGCGCGCGCCAACCGTCCGATCATGGCCCCGCCTCCCTTGGCTTTTTTGCAAGAATAGCCAAGGACGGCCGGGGTGGGTAACTATCGTTAATTTTTGGTTAATAGGGCCCAAGCCGTTGATACGTATCAATTTGCTCGCCTTGGTCGGCAATAGACTGGGCAACTCCGCTGGCGTAGTTTCCGCCGCACCTCCGCCCCACCGCATTTGGAGCTCCCCATGGCCGGCCCTGTCATTGCTGTTACCGATAGCGTGTTCCCCTCGCTCGACCCCGCCAAGGCGGCGCTCGCTCGGCTCAATCCGACATTTCGCACATCGAAAAGCGCCGCTGCCGATGACATCCTGGCGGTCGCCAAGGATGCCGACGCCATCTTGGTGACCTATGCCAAGCTCACGCGCGACATCCTGTTGCAGCTCACCAAATGCAAGGCGATCGGCCGCTTCGGCCTGGGCGTCGACAATATCGACCTGCCCACCGCCAAGGAGAAAGGCATCGCCGTCAACTACGTGCCGGACTATTGCATCCGCGAGGTTTCCGACCACGCCATGGCGCTGCTGCTCTCGCTGATCCGCAAGGTCCCGCTCGCCAACCGGCTGGTTCAGGCTGGCCGCTGGGAAATGCCGGCGGTGGTGCCGATCCGCCGGATCGAGGGAACCGTGCTCGGCCTGGTCGGCTTCGGCCATATCCCGCGCCTGGTGGTGCCCAAGGCGCAGGCCTTCGGCATGAAGGTCATCGCCTACGATCCGTTCGTCAAACCGGAGCAGTTCAAGGCCCTGAAGGTCGAGGGCGTCGACCTCGACACGCTGCTCAAGACATCCGACTACATTTCAGTGCATGCGCCGCTGCTGCCGGCGACGCGCGGCATGCTCAACGCCGACGCCTTCGCCAAGGTGAAGAAGGGCGTCTACATCGTCAACACGGCGCGCGGGCCGCTGATCGACGAGCCGGCGCTGATCGCCGCGCTCGACGCCAAGCAGGTCGGCGGCGCCGCGCTCGACGTGGTGACAACCGAACCGCTGGCCAAGGACTCTCCCTTGCTCGGCCGCGACAACGTCATCATCACGCCGCACACCGGCTTCTATTCGATCGAGGCGCTCGAGGAACTGCAGACCAAGTGCGCGGCCGACGTCGCGCGCGTGCTCAGCGGCGAAAAAGCGGTCTATCCGATCAGCGCATGACGGCCGAACCGGTTTTCGCCGCGCCGTACGTCTCGACGGTGATGCGGATCGAGCCGCAATGGATCGACTACAACGGCCATCTCAACGTGGCCTATTACAACGTGCTGTTCGATCGCGCGGTGGATGAGGTCTACGAACTCATCGGCCTCGGGCCTTCTTATCTCGAGCGCACCAAACACTCGACCATGGTGGTCGAAGCGCATGTGCGTTATCTGCGCGAGCTCAAGCTCGACGACCCGGTGCGCGTCGTCGTGCAATTGCTCGACTACGACGCCAAGCGCATTCATCTATTCGAAGAGCTCAGGCACGCCACCGAGAACTGGGTGTCGGCGACGTCGGAAAACATGACCTTGAGCGTCGACATGACGAGCAAGAAGGTCGCGCCGTTTCATGACAGCGTTCTGCGCCTGCTCGCACGCATGAAGATGGCCCATGCCGGGCTGCCGCGGCCCGATGGCGCCGGCCGCAGTGTGGGGATGCCGAACAAGCGCTGACCGCTTGCCTCCGCCGGCGACGCGCGAAAAGTTTTCCTCCTCGCATAGCGTCACAAAATACCGAAACAGGCGAAGTTCCGTATTGGCCATCGTTCTATGCCGGACTCGGCATGGTGTGCCCGCGTTTCACTATTCGATACCGTCTAATAAATCGGTTGTTACACTTTAATGACAGGCCGCCAGCGCGACGGCTAAGGACAACCAGGCAGGGTGCTGATGCGGCTGTCGCAACCGATGCTCGGCCATATCGAGATACCGTTACGGCAACCTCACGTTGCGACAATCGAAGACAAGACAACCTGGATGGCTAGCACCGCCCTCACTTGAACAAATTGACCCCTCGCAGAGAAAAAAACCGAATGATCGCAAAGAAAGTTCCCGATCCCACCGATAAGCATGTTGGCGCGCGCGTCCGCATGCGGCGGATGATGCTGAGCATGAGCCAGGAAAAGCTTGGCAACGCCCTCGGCCTGACGTTCCAGCAAGTGCAGAAATACGAGAAGGGCACCAACCGCATCGGTGCTAGCCGCCTGCAGCATATTTCCAGTATCCTGCAGGTGCCGGTTTCGTTTTTCTTCGAAGGCGGGCCGCGCACGAGCCATTCCAGCGGCATGGGCGAAGCGCCTTCGCCGGGCTATGTGTCGGACTTCCTCGCCACTTCCGACGGTCTCTCGCTGACCAAGGCGTTCATGCGCATCAAGAACAGCAAACTGCGCCGCCGGATCGTCGATCTGGTGGAGCATATTGCCGAAGACGCGCGCTGACGCAGCCGTCAGTTTTTTCTCACTGCCGGTTTAGGATTGGACGTCGGCGCGGCGACAGGTTTGCCGCGTCGGCGGTCGGCATGAAACGCGTTGGGGAAATTTTCCGACGCGACCGACATAGTTTAAATCCCGGTCGATAGCATCCTGCCGTCGCGATACAGTTGTCGTGCGCCGACAAGTCATTGAATGTTGGTGGTGCAGGAACCGGCACGTGCACACGCGAAGTCGTCGATGATTTTGCCTCGGCCTAAGGGCGCTTGTAGGCAAGTCCTGATCGATCCCCTGCCCGAAAACCGCCGGCGCGGCAAGGGGATGGCCGATCCCGTGGATCGTCAGCGGCGGCCGATTGTGCCCTCAACGCCAAATCGCTATGGTTGAAGTGAGGATCGCGGCCGCGGTTTTGCGCGGCACGTTGTCGTAGGGGGCTTCCGATGATGTCGTTGTCGTTTCGCGTCGCCGTGGGGCGCTGGGCGCGCCGGGCCTCAACCGCAGTCGTGCTGGCGATCGCCGCCGCCGCGGCCATGTCGTTCTCCATATCAAGCGCCCGCGCCCAATGTCTTCCGGCCAACGGATCGAACTCCGGAACCGGCAGCGGCTGGATCGGCGGCGCGCAAGCCGGCTACAACTGGCAGCATGGCACCTGGGTTTACGGCCTCGAGGCGGACCTGTCCGGCAGCGGCCTCAAGACGTCGTTGGACGGCGGCTTGACCAGCCTGCTTCCGTGCGGCGGCGATGTGGCCAACACCACCGCCAAAGTCGATTGGTACGGAACATTGCGCGGCCGCGCCGGCTGGACGGTCGACAGGTTTTTCTTCTACGGCACCGGCGGACTGGCCTACGGCAAAGTCGACCTGAGTAGCATGTTCTCGAGCGGCGGCGTGACGCTGAACGCCAGCACGTCGTCGACGAGGGCCGGGTGGGTCTTGGGCGCCGGCGTCGAATACATGGTGCAGCCCGATCTCTCGCTCACGCTCGGCTACCAATATGTCGATCTCGGATCGATCGGACTAAGCGCGACATCGCCGCCCGCGACCACTGTCCTTTCGGAGACCGCCAGCACGCGCGCGGCGTTTTCCGTCATCATGGTCGGCTTCAACTGGCGGTTCCCGGCGGGGCCGAAAGGTCCGGCGATGCCGTGGCAAGGCGCCTATGTCGGCGGCCACGGCGGCGGCGCCTGGGGGCTTAAGACGGACGCGACGTACCTATCGGAAATCGCCGTTTCCGACGCCCGGCTCAAGCGTGACATCGCACTCGTCGGCCGCCGTGCCGACGGGCTCGGGCTCTACCGCTATCGCTATCTGTGGAGCGACACCGTCTATGTCGGCGTGATGGCGCAGGAGGTGGCGCTGATCCATCCCGATGCCATCGTGCGCGGCCCGCTCGACGGCTACCTGCGCGTCAACTACGCCCGCCTCGGCTTGCACTTAATGACGCTGCCGGAGTGGCAGGCGCAAAGCGAGGGCGAGAGGCTTTAATTTTTGCGGCGGTGATGGGTGGATATCGGCCGCGCCGGCCGAGCGCGGGCGCTAATCAATCCTTCCACCCGAAAACCGTCTCCCCGGCACGCTGAGGAAATACCCGACCGCCTGGCCACCGTCGGCGCCGACCACGCTGCCAGTCGTGTAGCGCGCGTCCTCGCTCGCCAGAAACACCGCGGGACCTGCGATGTCCTCGCCCGAGCCGACGCGGCCCATCGGCACGCCCTTGCGGCGGCCCTCGTAGATCTCCGCGTCGGCATACA
Organism: uncultured Alphaproteobacteria bacterium; assembly: GCA_963772235.1. Lineage (GTDB taxonomy): Bacteria > Pseudomonadota > Alphaproteobacteria > Rhizobiales > Xanthobacteraceae > Pseudolabrys. The sequence goes on along the minus strand of CAVYWI010000009.1, from coordinate 4,288 downwards.
TCGCCTCGGTGCCGGGCGTGCGGATGTAGCCGGGCGTGATGGCGTTGGCGCGGATGCCGTAAGGCGCCCATTCCATCGCCTGCAGCTTGGTCAGCATGATGAGGCCGGCCTTCACCACCGAATAGGCGCCGGCCCAGTTGTACGGAAACAGCCCGGCGATGGAGGCGATGTTGACGATGACGCCGGACTTCTGCGCGATCATGTGTTTGGCCGCCGCCTGGCTCGTGAGGAACGCGCCCTTGAGGCCGATGTTCATCGTCGTGTCCCAGGCCGCTTCGGGAAGCGCCTCGAGTTTGCCGGGCACGATCTTCATCGCGTTATTCACCAGAATATCGATCCGCCCGCGCTGCTCGATCACGGTCGCGACCATGCGGGTGATGGAGGCCAAATTGGCGACGTCGGCGACAACACCAAGACCACCAACGTCCTTCGCGGTCTGCTCGGCGGTCGCCGGATCAACGTCGTTGACGACGACCTTGGCGCCCTCGCGGGCAAAGCTAAGCGCGATGTCGCGGCCGATGCCGCGCCCCGCCCCGGTGATGAGCGCCACTTTGTCCTTCAGCCGCACGGAATTCTCCCCTGAATTGCATTTTTCTTCGGAAAAACAACGCTAAAGCGGCGGGACAAGCGCGACAAGAGCCTCCGCGACCCTCGAAATTGCCGCGCGCGAGTGCCATCTTCCCCTTGGAAGAATCACCCATGGTCGAACCCAAACGCAGCGTGGAGCCCGCTCCGCCGCCCGCCCCCGGCGGCATTGCCGCGCGCGCGCTCGGCGCCCGAAACATGGCCTACCGTCATGAATTGAACCCGGAGCAGCTCGAGGCGGTGGAGACCCTGGACGGGCCGGTGCTGGTGCTGGCGGGGGCGGGAACCGGAAAAACCCGTGTGCTGACAACGCGCATCGCGCACATCCTCAATCTCGGCCGGGCGCGGCCCGGCGACATCCTCGCCGTCACCTTCACCAACAAGGCGGCGCGCGAGATGAAGGACCGCGTCGGCCAGATGGTCGGCCAGATCGTCGAGGGCATGCCGTGGCTCGGCACGTTCCACTCGATCGGCGTCAAGATCCTGCGCCGGCATGCCGAGCTGGTCGGCCTGAAAAACAACTTCACGATTCTGGACGTCGACGACCAGATCCGCGTCATCAAGCAAATCCTCGAAGCCGAGAAGCTCGACGAAAAACGATGGCCGGCCCGGGTGTTCGCGGCGATCCTCGACGGCTGGAAAAACCGAGGCTTGACGCCCGACCAGGTGCCGGCCGGCGAGGCGGCAAGCTTCGCCAACGGCAAGGGCAAGAAGCTCTACGTCGCCTATCAGGAGCGGCTGAAGACGCTGAACGCCGCCGACTTCGGCGATCTTCTGCTGGAGAACATCCGCCTGTTCCGCACGTCTCCGGAAATTCTGCGCCAGTATCAGCAGCGCTTCAAGTTCATCCTGGTCGACGAATATCAGGACACCAACGTGGCGCAGTATTTGTGGCTGCGACTGTTGGCGCAGCCGCAATCGGCCGCGCCATCCGGTGGCCTCATCCTTCGAGACGCCGCGCTGCGCGCGGCTCCTCAGGATGAGGGGAAAGATAGTGCGCTGCGCGATGCTCCTCAGGATGAGGAGGAAGGTGGTGCGGCGGGCGAGGTCCTTGTCCCTCATCCTGAGGAGGCGCGAAGCGCCGTCTCGAAGGATGAGGCCGCGGCATCACCGAAACTACAAAAAAACATCTGCTGCGTCGGCGATGACGACCAGTCGATTTATGGCTGGCGCGGCGCCGAGGTCGATAACATTCTGAGATTCGACCATGATTTTCCCGGCGCAAAAATAATCAGGCTGGAAAGAAACTATCGGAGCACCGGGCATATTCTGGCGGCGGCGAGCCACTTGATCGCCCACAACGAAGGCCGCCTGGGAAAAACACTCCGCACCGAGGACGTGCCGGGCGAAAAGGTGCAGGTCACCGGCGGCTGGGACTCGGAAGAGGAAGCCCGCTCGATCGGCGAGGAGATCGAGCAGCTGCAGCGCGACGCGCGCGAGCAGGGCCTCGACCATCCGCTCGACGAGATCGCCATTCTGGTGCGCGCCTCGTTCCAGATGCGCGAATTCGAAGACCGCTTCATCCAGCTCGGCCTGCCCTACCGCGTCATCGGCGGGCCGCGTTTCTACGAGCGCGCCGAAATCCGCGACGCGCTGGCCTATCTGCGCGTCATCGCCCAGCCGGCCGACGATCTCGCCTTCGAGCGCATCGTCAACGTGCCCAAGCGCGGCCTCGGCGACGCCACCGTGCAGATGCTGCACGACCACGCGCGCAAACAGCGCATTCCGCTCACCGAAGCGGCCGCCGCTCTCAGCGCCACCGACGAGATGAAGCCGAAGCCGCGGCTGGCGCTGCGCGAGCTGATGGCGAATTTCGAGCGCTGGCGCGCGCGCAAGGATTCGATGCCGCACACCGAGCTCGCCGAAATCGTGCTCGACGAATCCGGCTACACGGCGATGTGGCAGGCCGACAAGAGCGCCGACGCCGCCGGCCGGCTGGAAAACCTCAAGGAGCTGGTGCGCTCGATGGAGGAATTCGAGAACCTCGCCGGCTTCCTCGAGCACATCTCGCTGGTGATGGACCGCGACAGCGCCGAAGGCGAGCAGGCGGTCAACATCATGACGCTGCACTCGGCCAAGGGGCTGGAATTCGACACCGTGTTCCTGCCCGGCTGGGAGGAAGGCCTGTTCCCGCACCAGCGCGCGCTCGACGAGAGCGGCCGCGCCGGGCTGGAGGAGGAGCGCCGCCTCGCCCATGTCGGCCTGACGCGCGCGCGGAAGCGCGCCAAGATCTATTTCGCCACCAACCGGCGCATCCACGGCATGTGGACCTCGACCATGCCGTCGCGCTTCCTCGACGAACTGCCGGAAGCGGACGTCGAGGTGAAGGAGCCGGCGGGCGGCGCGGGCGGCTTCGGCATGTCGGGCTACGGCGCCGTCGCGCTTCGACGAGATGAATTCCTTCGGCTCGAACTACACCACGCCCGGCTGGCAGCGCGCGCAAGGCGCGCAAGGGGCGCGGCGGTTTCAACGAGAACGGCCAGCCGCGTTATGTGCCGGACGGCGTGTTCGATCAGGACGACGCAGCGAGGCATACTGCGACACCTCTCCCCGAACTCCTCTTCACCTCCCCCTGGAAGGGGGAGGTCGGCCGCGCAAGCGCCGGCCGGGAGGGGGTCAAGCCGCGCAAGCCCGCTCACCATCGAAGGCGAACTGGTCGCGAAATCCACCGGCGCCGCGTCGTCCTTCGCCGTGGGCGAGCGCGTGTTTCACCAGAAATTCGGCAACGGCAACGTCACCGCCGTGGACGGCAACAAGCTGACCATCCATTTCGACAAGGCGGGCGAAAAGCGCGTGGTGGATAGTTTTGTGGAGAGCGTCTAGCGATTCAGCCGCTCGTCCCCGCGCAAGCGGGGACCCAGGGATGCTGGCTCGATTCCCGCTTGCGCGGGAATGAGCGGAGCAAGGATCGCCGTTTCACGGGTCGCCGGGGCATTTCCACCGCTTCCCGCGGGCGCCAGCTGTGGCATAATCAACACAGGGGCGGCGCGACCTGTGGAGTCCGCCGATGCGTCACCTGACCGTTTTGCTCGTCCTCACCGGCGGCTTCGCTCTCCCTTGCGCTCGGCGGCGCGGCGCTCGCCCGCGACCTCACTCTGCCCAAGACCACGCGCCGAGGCGCTCAAGAGCGCCTGCGACAAGGCCGGCGGCAAGTTCTCGCAGGGCGACAAGCTTTATGGCTGCGGCACCGACTGCGTCGGCAAGCCGGGCACCGACTGCACCGTCACCTGCAGGACCGACCAGAGATGCACTGCGCAGGTGATCGGCGGCCGGCGTCCGCGCTGCGTCGCGGACGCGCTGACCAAGCGGGGGCGGCGTAGAGAGCCTTGTCGTGGCCGCACGCGGGGAGAAGTGACAATGGCGCCCTCACGACAAGAGGCTTCGGCCGCGCGCCACCCTTCTCTCCTGCGTGAGCTGTCCTATACGAGAGAACTCGCCGCCGAAACGTGCCGATAGTCCCCAGGAACGAATTGGCGTATTCAGAACTTGCGATCCGGCACGCAATCGACGTGAAGCGCACATTCCAACCGGGCATGGCATGATCCATCAATTGACGACAGCACAATCCACCGGGCGGTCCGCCGTTGGGGGCCTCCCGCCCTGGTGGCGCTCGCGGCGATGGCCGCGCTGACGGCCTTGAGCCCCGGCGCCGCCGCCCGCGCCCCGCGCAAATGAAAGAGGAGACGGCGCCGCGGATGGCCGA
>CAVYWI010000008.1:0-22577 GCA_963772235.1 uncultured Alphaproteobacteria bacterium | reverse complement strand
AAACCATGGCCGTCGACCCTATCGAGCAATTCCAGATCCACAACCTGTTTCCGATCGTCAAGATCGGACACACCGAGATCGCATTCACCAATTCGGCCGCCTTCATGCTGGCCGCGGTCGTCGCCATCACCGCCTTCCTGGTGATCGGCACCGCCAAGCGCGGCCTGGTGCCCTCGCGCCTGCAATCGGCCGCCGAGATCGCCTACGAGTTCGTCGCCACCACGGTGCGCTCGACCGCCGGCTCCGAGGGGATGAGGTTCTTCCCCTTCGTGTTCACGCTGTTCATGTTCATTCTGACGGTGAACTTTATCGGCCTCATTCCCTACACCTTCACCGTCACCAGCCACATCATCGTCACCGCGGCGCTGGCGATCACCGTGTTCCTGACCGTGCTGCTGTACGGCCTGTACCGGCACGGCCTGCACTTCTTCAATCTGTTCGTGCCGAAGGGCGTGCCGATCTACATCCTGCCGCTGATCGTCTTCATCGAAATCCTGTCGTTCATCTCGCGGCCGATCTCGCACAGCGTGCGTCTGTTCGCCAACATGCTGGCGGGCCACATCACGCTGCAAGTGTTCGCCAGCTTCATCATCCTGATGGGCGGCGCCATGGGCGCGCTCGGCTGGGCGGGCGGCGCGTTGCCGTTCGCGATGATCGTCATTCTCATCGCGCTCGAGACGCTGGTGGCGTTCCTGCAGGCCTACGTCTTCGCCATCCTCACCTGCATCTATCTCAACGATGCGATACACCCGGGCCACTGAGGCCCGACCGGAAAAGTAGAACAGAAGGAGTTTGTTATGGATCCAGTGGCAGCGAAATATATCGGTGCGGGCATCGCCTGCATCGGCATGGGCGGCGCCGGCGTCGGCGTCGGCATCATCTTCGGCAACTATCTGGCGGCGGCGATCCGCAATCCGTCCGCGGCGCAGGGCCAGTTCGGCAACCTGATCTTCGGCTTCGCCATCACCGAAGCGCTCGGCATCTTCTCGCTGCTGATCGCGCTGCTGCTGCTGTTCGCGCTGTAAGATTCTAGGTCGCGCATGATCTTATCTGAAAACCGGTTCCCACTTTTCGGGATCATGCGCACGCGGCGCTGGAGCTGACGATGGCCGAGCCGGCACATAACACGAGTACGCGAGCACCCGGCCGAGGGGCACGGCGGCTTTCCGCCGTTCCAGTCGCAGAACTTCGCCTCGCAGCTCGTCTGGCTCGCGATCGCTTTCGTCCTGCTTTACGCGCTGATGTTGAAATGGGCGCTGCCACGCGTCGCCAGCGTCATCGAGAACCGCCAGAAGCGCATCGCCGACGACCTCGCCGAGGCCGAACAGCTCAAGCGCCAGTCCGACGACGCGGTCGCGGCCTACGAAAAGGCGCTGGCCGATGCCCGCGCCCGCGCGCAGACCATCGCCAACGAGACGCGCGAAAAGCAGCAGGCCGAGGCCGACGCCGCCCGCAAGACGCTGGAAGGCGGGCTCAACGCCAAGCTGGCCGAGGCGGAGAAATCCATCGCCGCCACCAAGCAAGCGGCCATGGCCAATGTGCGCGCCATCGCCGAAGACGCGGCCGCGCGCCATCGTCGAGCGGCTGATCGGCAGCGCGCCGAGCGACAAGGCGGTCGCCGACGCGGTCGCCGACGTGCTGAAGAGGTAGGCCGCGCCATGTTCTTCGAAACGGAAACCTGGGTAGCGCTGGCCTTTTTGTTGTTCCTCGGCCGGGCTTGGCTATATCGGCGTGCACCGCATGCTCGCCAAATCGCTCGACGACCGCGCCGCCCGCATCAAGGCGGAACTCGACGAGGCGCGCAAGCTCAAGGACGACGCCGCCCAGCTGCTGGCGGACTATCGCGCAAGCGCGGCGAGGCCGAGAGCGAGGCGCAGGAGATCATCGCCGGCGCCAAGGCCGAGGCCGAGCGGCTCGCCGTCGAAGCCAAGGTCAAGATCGAGGAATTCGTTTCGCGCCGCACCAAGATGGCCGAGGTCAAGATCGCCCAGGCCGAGGCGCAGGCCGCCGCCGACGTGCGCAGCGCCGCGGCCGACGCCGCCGTCGCCGCCGCCGAACGCATTCTCGCGCAGCAAGCCAAGGGCCCGCTCGCCGGCGAATTGATCGCCAAGGGCATCGAAGACGTCCGCAAGAAGCTGAACTAGGGCGCGGCTCCGAGACGAGCCGACAAACGGCGGCGCGGATGCTCTGCCTCACGTCCGCTGTCGGGTGCGAAGCGGACACGCCGCAAGCATTGCGCAATGTCCGCTTCTGCCCCGAAGCGGACATCCAGCGACTGATGGCCGCGCATGGTGCGTGGTTACCATAGCGCCCGGAAGCTTAGATGGCAGTCAGTCACTCGACTGACATGCTGCTATCTGATAGCGTTATTTATCGTTAGCTGCGTCAATGGGCGCTAACGCTTGAGAGACACGATTGCCACCGCGTTAGAGTGGCACGCGCACTCCCGCCTCAAACAAAAGAGCGGTCATGCCGGTAGCGCCGGCAAGGGAGCATAATATGCGCAAAATCGTCCTATCGACCCGGGAATCTGCCACGCGCAAAATCATTCAAGCAAATATTGATAGGTTCAACTCATTGCTAGAAACCACAACCGATCCCACCAATCGGGCGATGATAATTCGTCTTCTTGCCGAGGAGGCGGCAAAGCAAGTGCTCGAGCGAGAGGAAAAGAAAGCTTAGGCTTTTCGGTTTTCGTTCCAGGTTCGCCAATGCGTCGGCTCGATGTCGATGCGTTTTTTCGTCGACGCATCGACCCAAGCATTTCCGTTCTTGTGGCACGGGAACACGAGCGCGTGGATGCCCAGAGAGTCCATCACGCAAAGCTCAAGGTCCACCCCGGATGGCGCGATTGAAATCGGCAACCATTTGTCTGGCAATGGATGAATTTGGGCCATAAATGATCCGTGACCTGCAATACACCGACTGCATTGACCCACATCAATCTAGGTCGGAAAAACCGCCGGTTGGCTACAAACTCAGTAGTTAATGTCGCCTTTGGCACTTAGCGGTCATTCCGCCGCCGCGGCCGAAGTCCGCATTCGAGGATAAAACAGACCGTTGCTTGCCATCATCCCTGCGGCCTGACGGCGGGTTTCTTCTTGGCAATCGGCTTGCGCTTGACCGGCGGTTTCTTGACCGGCTTGTCGCCGAGCGGATCGAAGCCGACATAAACCACATAGAATTGATCGATCAGCCCAGCGGCTGCGGCAGCGGGAACGTGACGTCGGGATCGATATGCGTGAAGGTGACGCGATCGACAGCATTGTTCACGACCACCGTCTCACGGCCGAATTTCGACGCCACCGCCTTCGGCGCGACGCCCTCCTGCACCACCGCGATGCGCAGCGGCACGTCCACCGTGCCGGGGCCGCCGGCCGGACCGGTGATGATGCGGCCCTCGATGCCGACCTTCATGGTCATCATGCCGGCATTGACGTGGCATTCGCGCGCGGTGCGGATGATGGAGCCCTGGTAGCGCACGTCGAGCGCGGACGGCTCGCCCTCGCCCGGCTTGCTGCCGATCATCAGCGTCGCGGCGCCGGTGCGCACCTGGACCTCCGGGCAGTCGATATCGTCGGCCGAAATCTGGCCACCGCCGTCGCCGGGGGCCGCATCCCGGGTCGCCTTCGACGACGAGCTGAAAAGGTCGAGCGGCGACGACTTGAGCAGATCGCTGGTGCTGCCGCAGCCGCCGAGCGCGAGCGCCAACGCCAAGCAGCGCGAATGTGCCCCCACCGCTGCGCACGGTCTGTTCGGTTCGTCCCCTACCCATTTGTCCGGCTCGCGTTTTTTGGGGCGCTCTCGCCCTTCCCGCCTTTATAGCAAGCCAACCTTATAGCAAGCGAAGGATGGCAAGCCCAAGGCGCGCGGACATAGCATGATCCGCCCAGATTGAATGACCGCCCGTCCCTAACATTGTGCTTGCGCATGATCTTTTCCGAAAACCGGTACCCACTTTTCGGGATCATGCGCTAATCAATGTCGTCCTTGAGCCGGGCATAAAGCAGATGGTCCTGCCATTCCCCGTTGATGCATAGATAGCTGCGCGCATAGCCCTCGCGCTGGAAGCCGGTCTTTTCCAGCAGGCGGACCGAGGCGGCATTGCTGGGGATGCAGGCTGCTTCCAGACGATGCAGCCGCAGCGTGCTGAAACAAAACGGCACCAGTCCGCGCATCGCCGCGGTCATGTAGCCCTTGCGTGCGAATGGCGCGCCGACCCAGTAGCCGATGGAGCCAGCCTGGGCGACGCCGCGCCGGATATTGGCGAGCGTCAGCCCGCCGACCATCGCGTTGTCGTCGCTGCGGAAAATCAGGAAGGCATAGGCGAGATCGTTGCGCAGATCCTCGGCATAGCGCTTGAGGCGGCGGCGGAACGCGCCGCGCGTGAGATCGTCGGCGGGCCAGGTCGGCTCCCAGGGAACGAGGAAAGCGCGGCTCTGCTCGCGCAAGGCCGCCCACTCGGCGAAGTCGCCGCTTTGCGGCACGCGCAGCGTCACCCCGGCGCCGGCGATGGTCGGCAGGATTTCATTGCTGCTGACGGTGCGGAAAAACGCCATGGAGATTAGTCTTGCTTGCGCATGATCTTATCCGACCTTGCTTCGCCCGCCGAAGCGGGCTTCGCGAAGGCGGGAAACCGGTGCCCGCTTTTCGGGATCATGCGCGTACCCCCGATCACGCGGCCTGGCGCATGAGACTTTCAGCGATCGCGACCGTGCTGGCAAGGTGGTTGCCGGGCCCTAGCGCGGCGACCGCCAGCTTGCCGCGTCCAATCAGCGCACGGCCGGCGGCGCGCGCGCTTTCCACCGTCACGGCGTCGACCTTGCCGACGATCTCGTCGAGCGGGATCGGCCGGCCATATGCGAGCATTTGCCGCGCAAGTTGCCCGAGGCGCGCTTCCGAACTTTCCAGCGCCATCAACAGGCCGGCCTTCATCTGCGCCTTAGCGCGGGCAACCTCGCTCTCGTTCAGCGTTTGAGTGGCGAGTGTCACCTGGTCGATGGCCACCCGCATCAGTTCAGGCGCGTCGGCCTCGTCGGTGCCGGCATAGAGGGCAAACATTCCGGTGTCGGCATAAGGCATGTGGAAGGCGTGGATCGCGTAGCAGAGCCCGCGGTTCTCGCGCACTTCCTGGAACAGCCGCGAAGACATGCCGCTGCCCAACACACTGGTGAATACCTGCAGGCTGTAGAGTTGCTCGTCGCGCACCGGCAGACCTTGCAGCGCCAGCGCGATATGAACCTGCTCGAGATCGCGCGTCTCGACCCGTGTACCGCCGCCGAAACGCGCCGGCTCCGGCGCCGGCGCGGCCGGGCCGACGAAGCTGGCGAAGCGCCGCTCGGCCTCGGCGACGATCGCCGCGTGCTCGACTGCGCCGGCCGCGGCCACCAGCATGTTGGGCGCACGATAATTGCGCGCGAGGTAGGCGCGCAAGCGCGCCGGATCGAACGAGCGCACGGTTTCAGGCGTGCCGAGAATGGTGCGGCCGAGCGGCTGACGCGGGAACGCGGTTTCGTGCAGGCGCTCGAACACCAGATCGTCGGGCGCGTCTTCGGTGGCGCCGATTTCCTGCACGATCACGTTCTGCTCGCGCCGCAATTCCTCCGGATCGAAGTTCGGCTCGGACAGAATGTCGGACAGCACGTCGAGCGCGAGCGGCACGTCGGCCTTGAGCACGCGGGCATAATAGGCGGTCGATTCCGCGCCGGTCGCGGCGTTGAGCTCGCCGCCGACCGCCTCGATTTCCTCGGCGATCTGGCGCGCGCTGCGCCGCTTGGTGCCCTTGAACGCCATATGTTCGAGCAAGTGCGAAATGCCGTGCTCGTCGGGGTTTTCGTTGCGGCTGCCGGTGCCGACCCAGACCCCGAGCGTGGCGGATTCCAGATGCGGCATGCGGTCGGTCACCACCGACAGGCCGGAGGCAAGACGAGTGACTTCGACGCTCATGCCGGTGCTCCTTCACGCGCCGCACGCGAGGCCGACAAAACGAATCTTTCGATCTGCCCCTGATCCGCCGGCAGCACGCTGACGCGCTCCCTCCGCCGCGGCAGATCGGCGAGCCAGTCCGGCAGCGCCGGCGTGACGCCGCAGGCGGCGGCGACCGCGTCGGGAAACTTGGCGGGATGCGCGGTCGACAGCACCACCATGGGCACCGACGGATCGCGCGTTTCCTTCTCGGCCACGGCGAGCGCAACCGCGGTGTGCGGATCCGCGCAGTAGCCGGCTTCGCGCATCCAGGCGCGGATGGTGGCGGCGCTTTCCTGCTCGTCGGCGCGGTCAGCAGTAAACAGCGCGCGCATGTCCTTGAGCGCGTGCGGGGAGACCGCGAAGCGGCGCGACTGCGCGAGCGAGCCCATCAGCGCGCGCACGGCAGTGGCGTCGCGGCCATAGGCGTCGAACAGCAGCCGCTCGAAATTCGACGACACCTGAATGTCCATCGACGGCGAGGTGGTCGCTACCACGTCGCGCAGCTCATAGGCGCCCGTTACGAAGGTGCGCGCCAGGATGTCGTTGACGTTGGTCGCCACCACCAGGCGATCGATCGGAAGTCCCATGCGTTTGGCGACATAGCCGGCATAGACGTCGCCGAAATTGCCGGTCGGAACGGTGAAGGCGACCTTGCGGTGCGGTGCGCCGAGTGCGACCGCGGCGGTGAAGTAATAGACCGCCTGCGCCACGATGCGCGCCCAGTTGATCGAATTGACGCCGGACAGGCGCACACGGTCGCGGAAGGCGTGATGGTTGAACATCGCCTTCACCAGCGCCTGGCAATCGTCGAAGGTGCCTTCGATGGCGACGGCGTGCACGTTCGCATCCGGCGCGGTGGTCATCATGCGGCGCTGCACCTCGGAGATGCGGCCGTGCGGGAACAGCACCACCACATCGACCTGGGCGCGGCCGCGGAAGGCCTCGACCGCGGCGCCGCCGGTGTCGCCCGAGGTGGCGACGACGATGGTGGTGCGCTCGCCGCGCTGCCGCAGCACATGGTCCATCAGCCGCGCCACCAGCTGCATGGCGAGGTCCTTGAAGGCGAGCGTCGGTCCGTGGAACAGCTCGAGCACGAATAGGCTGGGGGCGAGTTGGGTCAATGGCGCGGTCGCCGGATGGCGGAAGGTGCCGTAGGCCTCGCGCGCCATGCGGGCGAGATCGGCTTGCGGAATGGCGGCGCCGACGAAGGGCTTGATCACCTCGACCGCGACCTCGGCGTACGGCTTGCCGGCGAAGCCGGCGATCGCGTCGTGCATGACCGTGGGCCACGTCTCCGGCACGTAGAGGCCGCCGTCGCGGGCCAGCCCGGCCAGCATCACCTCGACGAAATCGAGCGGAGCGGCCTCGCCCCGGGTTGAGACGTAACGCATTGAGTTGACTAGTTTTTACGGTTCAAGTGCGGCCTTCTTGGGCACACTAGCCTTGCCGCAGGCCAGCACAAGAAAGCGCTTACGAACGCCGGCGCAGGCGGCCGGCAAGCCAGGTCACATAGACGCCTGCCAAGCCCAGTGCGAGACCGAACCATGTGATGGCGTATTGCAGGTGGTTGTCCGGCAGGGTGACCGTGAGCTTGCCCGGTTTAGGCAAGCCGCCAGGCGGCACCGGCGCCTCCTGCTCAACATAGAACGGCGCGGTGGTGTCCCATTTCTTCGCCGCGGCGATCGCCATGGAGTCGCGCAGATACCAGACATTGTTCTGCGGCTCGTCGGCCGGCGTGAACATGCCGCGCGTCTCCGGCCAGCGCATGACGCCGACGATGTCGACGACGCCCTGCGGCACGCCTTGCGCGCGGGTGGCGGCATCCTTGCGGTCGGCCGGCACAAAGCCGCGGTCGACCAGGACGATGCTGCCGCCGGCAAGCCGCGCCGGCGCGAACACCCAATAGCCCGCGCCCTGCACGTCGGGACGGAAGGCGGAGCCGGCGGTGTAGACCAGCGCCTCCTCTCCGGGGAGGAATTCGGCCGGGAATGTCGACGCGGCGATATTCATTGCCTGCGGGCACGAGCTGCGGCCAGCTCTCGCGCGGCGGCAAATCCTCCGGCGCGCGTTCCAGCCGCGCGGTCACGGTCGCGATCAGATTTTCCTTCCAGACCTTGCGGTCGAGCTGCCAGACGCCGAGCCCGATCAGGATGGCAACGCCGGCGAGCGTGAACACCGTCGCTTCGATCACCCCGCCGCGGCGCCGTTCGCGCGGCTCGCTCACTCGTCACTCCGCTGCACGAGGCGGCCTTCCTGCGCCTTGTGATGGTATTGCAGCGCGATCATCAGGCCCTTGATCGGCCGCAACGGCGCCAGCGTGACGAACAGGATCAGCGGCAGCCACAGCATCGCGTGCACCCAATAGGGCGGCTGATAGACCACCTCGGTGATCAGCGCCGCGCCGACGACGATGGCGCCGCCGATCAGAATCACGAACACCGCCGGGCCGTCGCCGGCATCGGCGAAGTTGAAGTCGAGACCGCAGTTCTCGCAGCGCGGGCGCAACTGCAAAAAGCCTCGGAACAGCCTGCCCTCGCCGCAGCGCGGGACAGCGGCCGCGCAGGCCGCGGGCGATCGGCAGCTGTTGCTCAGGCATGGGTTGCGTTCTTTCCGTAAAAGCAAAAGGGCGGCGCGATCACGCCGCCCTCTCGAATGCCCGCGTTCGACGGTCACTCGGGATGCGGCATGCCGGCGCCCCACACATATATGCAGGCGAACAGGAACAGCCACACCACGTCGACGAAATGCCAGTACCAGGCGGCGAACTCGAAGCCGAGATGCTGGGTGGGCGTGAAATGGCCGTTGACGGCGCGGAACAGGCAGACGATCAGGAAGATCGAGCCGATGATCACGTGCGCACCGTGGAAGCCGGTCGCCATGAAGAAGGTGGCGCCGTAGATGTTGCCGCTGTAGTGGAACGCCGCGTGGGCATATTCATAGGCCTGCACGCAGGTGAAGGTGATGCCAAGCAGGATGGTCAGCGCCAGGCCCCATTTCAGGCCCTGCCGGTCGTTCTCCAATAGCGCGTGATGCGCCCAGGTCACCGTGGTGCCCGAGGTGAGCAGGATCAGCGTATTGAGCAGCGGCAGGTGCCAGGGATTGAAGGTCTCGATGCCTTGCGGCGGCCACACGCCGTGGGTGATAGCCATGCGCCCGATAATCGTGCACGTCGGCGGGAAACAGCGCGGTGTTGAAATAGGCCCAGAACCAGGCGACGAAGAACATCACCTCGGAGGCGATGAACAGGATCATGCCGTAGCGGTGCGAGATCTGCACCACGCGGGTATGAAAGCCGTCGTATTGGGCCTCGCGGATCACGTCGCGCCACCAGCCGATGAAGGTGTAGAGGATGCCGACGACGCCGAGCCCGAACACCAGCGGCGCCGCAGCGAACATGTGATGCATCCAGGTGATGGCGCCGACCGCCATCAGGAACGCCGAGATGGAGCCGACGATCGGCCAGGGGCTCGGATCGACCAGGTGGTAGTCGTGATGCTTTGCGTGAGCCTGGGCCATCGTCGTCTCCGTTAACGTCTTTTGGTACGGCGCCACTGGCGCCCCTTTTCTTGTTAAAGCTTGCTCGAAGTCCTGTCCGGCGCCTCGGCAACCGGCCGCTCCGGTTCAGGCAGCCGGTAGAAGGTATAGGACAGCGTGATGGTGTTGAGCGGATCCTGGTCGCGGTCGTCGACGATCTTGGGATCGACGTAGAACACCACCGTCATCTCGCGCGTCTCGCCCGGCTTCAAGGTCTGCTCGGTGAAACAGAAGCAGTTGATCTTGTCGAAATAGGCGCCGACCGTAGTCGGCGTGACATTGTACGAGGCCTGCGCGGCGATGGTGCGCGCGGCTTCGTTGATGACCTTGTAGTGGACGGTGGCGACTTCGCCGATATGCAGCTTGATCTCGTTCTGCTCCGGCACGAATTTCCACGGTAGGCCGGGCGCGACGTTTGAATCGAAGCGAATGGTCAACTCGCGGGCGAGCTCGTGTTTGGGCGCGATGCGGGCAACTTGCGTGGTGCCGGCAAATCCGGTGACGCTGCAGAATATCTTGTAGAGTGGGATCGCGGCAAAGGAGGCGCCGACCATGCCGGCGACCAAAACGCCGCAAGCGGCGGCGACTAGCACGTCGCGCCGCAGCCGCCGTTTGCCGCTCGCAGATGTGGAATCGTTCGTCATAGCGGGCGGACCAAGACAATCGGACCCTTCACCAGCGTCACCACGTAGAACAGGATCACCAGCGCGGCGAGCGACAGCGCGATGGCGATCGAACGCGACCGCCGGGCGCGCTTCTGCGCCTCGGTGAGCACGATACCCTCGTCTTTCGGTTCGCTGTTCATCACGATGCCGGTACTCACGTCGCCAACCGGGCGATCAACCCGCCCCATCCCCGCTCGACCAACAGGACCGCAAACAGAAGAAACAGGTAGAGGATCGAGAAGGCGAAAAGATGCTTGCTGGCGCGCTCGGCCGGGCGGCGCTCGCGGAACACTTGCCAGGCCAGCATCAGCATGATCGCGCCGGTGACGGCCGCGGTCAGCCCGTAGAGCGTGCCGGCATAGCCGAGCGCCCAAGGCGCGATGCCGAGCGGCACCAGGATCAGCGTGTGCGCCAGGATCTGCCGCCGCGTCGAAGCGTCGCCGGCGACCACCGGCAGCATTGGAATGCCGGCGCGGGCGTAGTCCTCGGTGCGGGTGAGCGCCAGCGCCCAGAAATGCGGCGGCGTCCAGAAGAAGATGATCATGAACAGCAACACCGGCTCCGCCGACAGCGAGCCGGTCGCCGCGGCCCAGCCGATCATCGGCGGGAAGGCACCGGCGGCGCCGCCGATGACGATGTTCTGCGGAGTCCAGCGCTTAAGCCAGACCGTGTAGATCACGACGTAGAAGAAGATGGTGAAGGCAAGCAACGCAGCGGCGAGAATGTTCACCAACAAGCCGAGCGTGACCACCGCAAAGCCCGCAAGCGTCAACCCGAAGGCGAGCGCCTCGCCCGGCTTGACGTGGCCCATCGGCACCGGGCGGCGCGACGTCCGTGTCATGATGGCGTCAACGTCGGCGTCGTACCACATGTTGAGCGCGCCGGCGGCGCCGGCGCCGACCGCAATGCAGAGCAGCGCCGTGAAGCCGATCAGCGGATGCAAGTTCCCCGGCGCGACCGAAAGGCCAACCAGCGCGGTAAAGATGACGAGCGACATCACCCGCGGCTTCATCAGCGCGACATAGTCGCCGACGCTCGCGAGACTCGGCTCGGCGAGATCGAGCCGTGCCGCGGCGGCTATAGGAGCGCGGAAGTCTGCGCCTTCACTGACAAGCGACATTGAGGCCGGAGTCCTTACTTGATCCGCGGCAGCGTCTCGAACTGATGGAATGGCGGCGGCGAGGACAGCGTCCATTCCAGCGTCGTCGCACCAACGCCCCACGGATTGTTGCCGGCTGCGCGCTTCTTGATGAAGGCCTCCGCCACGCCGAAGAAGAATACCAGCACGCCGAAGCCGGCGATGTAGGAGCCGAACGACGAAACCTCATTCCAGCCGTGGAATGCGTCGGGATAATCGACGGTGCGGCGCGGCATCCCGGCGAGCCCGAGGAAGTGCTGCGGGAAGAAAAGGATGTTGACGCCGATGAAGGTGATCCAGAAGTGCAGCTTGCCGATGGTCTCGTTATACATGTAGCCGCTCATCTTCGGGAACCAGTAGTACCACCCGGCGAAGATCGCAAACACCGCACCGAGCGAGAGCACGTAGTGGAAGTGCGCGATCACGTAATAGGTGTCGTGCAATACGCGGTCGACGCCGGCATTGGCGAGCACCACGCCGGTCACGCCGCCGATGGTGAACAGGAAGATGAAGCCGAGCGCCCATAGCATCGGGGTGCGGAACTCGATCGAGCCGCCCCACATGGTGGCGATCCAGGAGAAGATCTTCACGCCGGTCGGCACCGCGATCACCATTGTGGCGGCGATGAAGTAGGCCTGCGCGCCGGTCGACAGACCGACCGTGTACATGTGATGCGCCCACACCACGAAGCCGATACCGCCGATCGCGACCATCGCATAGGCCATACCGAGATAGCCGAATATCGGCTTGCGGCTGAAGGTGGAGACGATCTGGCTGATCATGCCGAAGCCCGGCAGGATCAGGATGTAGACTTCCGGGTGGCCGAAGAACCAGAACAGGTGCTGGTACAGCAGCGGATCGCCGCCGCCTTCCGGATTGAAGAAGGTAGTCCCGAAATTGCGGTCAGTCAGCAGCATGGTGATGCCGCCCGCCAGCACCGGCAACGACAACAACAACAGAAAAACCGTGACCAGGATCGACCACACGAACAGCGGCATCTTGTGCAACGTCATGCCGGGCGCGCGCATATTGAAGATGGTGGTGATGAAGTTGATGGCGCCGAGGATCGACGAAGCGCCGGCCAAATGGATCGACAGGATGACGAAGTCCACCGCAGGTCCCGGATGGCCGCTGGTCGAGAGCGGCGCGTAGATCGTCCAGCCGGTTCCGGCGCCGAGCGAGCCGGGCTCGCCCTCGAAGAACATCGAGGAAAGCAACAGGATGAACGCTGCCGGCAGCAGCCAGAACGAGATGTTGTTCATGCGCGGAAACGCCATGTCGGGCGCCCCGATCATGATCGGCACGAACCAGTTGCCGAAGCCGCCGATCATCGCCGGCATCACCATGAAGAAGATCATGATCAGGCCGTGCGCAGTGGCGAACACGTTGTATTCGTGCGGGCTCGTGAAGAACTGCAGGCCGGGGTTCTGCAATTCGAGCCGGATGCCGATCGACAGCAGGCCACCGATCACACCGGCGACCAGCGCGAAGACCAGGTACATGGTGCCGATGTCTTTGTGGTTCGTCGAATAGACGAACCGCCGCCATCCGGTCGGATGGTGCGCGTGGTCATCATGGGCGTCGTGTGCAGCCGCGTTGCTAGCCATCACTATTGTCCTTCAACCCTTTATCGTTGTCGCCCGCATTATATTCTTATTTTTATATGTGTCACTTCGCCTGGTCGGCTGCGGCAATCGCATTCTTCGGCACGGTGCTGTCGTCGTCGGCGAACTTCTTCTTCGCCTGATCGAGCCAGGCGGTGTATTCCTTCTCGCTCACCACATGCACGGCGATCGGCATGAAGGCATGATCGCGGCCGCAAAGCTGCGAGCATTGTCCGTAGTACATGCCTTCACGTTCCGCCTTGAACCATGTCTCGTTGAGGCGGCCGGGAATGGCGTCAATCTTGATGCCGAACGAGGGCACCGAGAACGAATGTATGACGTCGGCGCCGGTCACTAGCACGCGCACGGCCTTGTTGACCGGCACGACCATCTCGTTATCGACCGCCAACAGGCGCGGCTGGCCAGGCTTGAGGTCTTTGTCCTGGACCATCAGCGAGTCGAATTCGAATTTGGAGTCCGGATAGCTGTAGCTCCAGAACCACTGCTTGCCGGTCACCTTCACCGTCAGATCGGCGGCCGGAACCTTGAGCTGGTAGAACAGCAGGCGGAACGACGGCACCGCAACGGTCACCAGAATGAGCACCGGCACAACAGTCCAGATGATCTCGATGCCGGTGTTGTGGGTGGTGCGCGAGGGTGTCGGGTTGGCGCGAGCGTTGAATTTCACCACCACGATCGTCAGCAGGACCAGCACGAATAGTGCGATCCCGACGATCAGCCAGAGCAGGAAGTTGTGGAACCAGACGATGTCGTCCATGACCGGCGACGCCGACTGCTGCAATCCGAGTTCCCACGGCGAGGGCTGGCCGAGGCCGGCCCATGCGACGCCGCCTGCGCCGATAACGGTCACGCCCGTGACCAAGAAAGCGATCACCCGCTTGAGCACCAGCATTGTTCTTAGCTCTCCCTCGACGCGAGATTGGGCCCTGATGAGGCCCCTTTTTGCCGCCCACCGCAGGCAGGATGTCAGTTCGGCCCCGCTGAGCACAGCGTTTTGCCACGGGCGCGGCAGCGGTTGCGGTGCGGCGGGACGGGGGAATCCCCGACTCTCAAACCACAATTCCAGCACTACCGCAATGCACCTTATCGTCTCTTATTTGCCTGTAACATGCGACAAACGGCTTCCCCCAAGGGAGTTTACGTGCCGCATTTAAGCCATTACCACGCGGCTTGGTTGCCCCTCAGCCGGACTCGTCGACCGTGGCCCCTTGCTTGACCGGGCTCCAGCGGGCATGACCAACGGGAATGAATAGACTGCTGACCGGGGAGCGATTCGCCTTCACTCAAGCGGCCGGGGCGCGCGCGCCAAGGAATTGAACGATGGGCATTTTCGGGCACGAAAGGCACGCGCGGCGGGGCTGGGCATGGCTCGCGCCACTGGCGCTCGCTGTGGCGCTTGTGGGCCTCGGCACCGAACGGGCGGCCGCTCAGGGTGCGGTCAAGTCGGTCCACAAGGATTGGCAGATCCGCTGCGATACGCCGCCCGGGGCCAAATCCGAGCAATGCGCCTTGATCCAGAGCGTGACCGCGGAAGACCGCGCCAATGTCGGCCTCACGGTGATCGTGCTCAAGACCGCCGACCTCAAAAGCCGCCTGATGCGGGTGGTGGCACCGCTCGGCGTGCTGCTGCCGTCCGGGCTGGGGCTTAAGATCGACAATGTGGATATCGGCCGCGCCGGGTTTGTGCGCTGTCTGCCCAATGGCTGCATCGCCGAGGTGGTGATGGACGATGCGCTGATCGCCAAGCTGCGCACCGGCAAGACCGCGACCTTCATCATTTTCCAGACGCCCGAGGAAGGCATCGGTTTTCCATTAAGTCTCGCCGGTTTCGGAGAGGGCTACGATAAGCTACCGTAGCGAAGCCGGATTCGCTTCGCCCACCATGCTCCTGATCAAAACCTATCTCGATAAAAGCCCGATCCACGGAATCGGGGTCTTTGCCGGCGAGACGATCCGCAAGGACGCGAAGATTTGGCGCTTCGTCTACGGCTTCGACCGCTTTTACAACCGCCGAACGCTGGCCAAGCTGCCAAAGCAGGCCAGGGACTTCATCAAGCTGCACGGTTATCAGTGGGGCAAAGAAATCCTGTTATCGATGGATCACGATACCTTCATGAACCATTCGGACAATCCGAACACCTATTTCCATAACGGCTACGTCCTCGCCCGCTGCACGATCCGCAAAGGCATCGAGATCACCAACGACTACCGCGCCTTCGAGGCGGCCTTCTGCGCGGCTTTTCTGAAGACGAAAAAGCTGACGGAAAAATCGCGCTAGGCCCACTCGGGGATTGCCGACGCCGGTGGGCAAGCCAGCGCCGCATTGTGCCTTTTCGCCGGCCTTGTGCCGGCTCCCGATGTCTTTACTGTTGCTCGCGGTGAGTGAGGCCGGAGTATTCATGTGAATATCGGTTTTGTCGGTCTGGGCGCGATGGGGCAATTGATTGTCCCGCGCCTGATGAACGCCGGGCATCGCGTTACCGGCTGGAACCGCTCGCGCGACAAGGCCATAAGCCTCTTAGAAGCGGGGATGCTCTGGGCCGAAACACCCCGAGCAGTGGCCGAGCAATCCGAACTCGTGTTCTCCATCGTCACCGACGCCAAGGCGGTGAAGGCGGTGGCGCTGGGCAAAGACGGGGTCGTCGCCGGCCTCAAGCGGGGCGGCATCTATGTCGACATGAGTACGATCGAGCCGGACGAAAGCCGCGCCGTCGCGGCCGAGTTCGCGCGCGCCGGGTCGATCATGCTGGACGGCCCCCTCTCCGGCTCGCCGGTCACCGTCGTGCAAGGCAACGCCTCGATCATGATCGGCGGCGACGAGGCGGCGTACGAGAGCATCAAGCCGGTGCTGCTGGCGATCGGCCCGAAAGTGACGCGCATCGGTGGCAACGGGCTTGCCTGCCAGATGAAGATCGCGGTCAACCTGCTGCTGATGGTCGAAGTGATCTGCTTCGGCGAAGCCGTGGCGCTTGCCGAGAAAGGCGGTGTCGAACGCAGCGTAGCACTCGATGCTATGCTCAAGAGTGTCGCCGCCTCGCCGGTGCTCGGTTATCGTGGGCCGTTCATCCTCGACGGCAAGATGCCGGAAGTGCCGCTCGCCGACGTCACGCTGCAGCAGAAGGACATGCTGCTCGCGCTCAATCTCGGCCGCACGCTCGGCTCGCCGGTGCCGCTTGCGGCCGCCGCCAACGAGATGATGAACGCCTGCCGCGGGCTCGGCATCGACGGCAACGATTTCGTGGTCGCACATCAAGTTTATCGGCTGCTCGGAGGACAGACATGACATCGTCGGCTGAAAAATTCGGACGCGCCTTGGGCAAAGCGGTGAAGGGCGCCGCCGATTCGTGGAAGCAAGGCGGCGAAGCGCCGGTCATGTACCGGACCAATTTGCGCGACGTGCCGAAGGTCGAAGGCCTGAAGCGGGACGACGGCTGGGTCGACATGCAGGTGCAGTTCCTGATCGACAAGAAAACCGCCGGCGCCGATCACGTGGTCGGCTGGACCGTGCTCAAGCCGGGCGCGCGGCACGAGAACCACCGCCATCACAATTGCGACGAGTTCTTTATCGTGCTCAAGGGCAAGGGCATGATCTACACCGACCACGGCGACAAGCCGTCGAGCGAAGGCGACGTCATCTATTCGCCGCGCGGCTGCTGGCACGGCTTCAACAACACCTCGGACGAAGACGTCGTGCTGATTTGGGGCTGGATGGGTGCTGGCTCGATCGAGGATTCAGGCTACGAAGTGCATCCGGAGAGCCACAAGTGAGTTTCACGTTACGCGACCTCGACAATCCGCTGATCAAACAGGGAATGACCGCGCAGTTCGCGACAAGGCGCGCGCGCATCGCGGCCGGCGAAAAGCCGCTCGGCTGGAAAGTCGGCATGGGCGCGCCCGCTTCCATGCAGAAGCTCGGCCTAAAAGCGCCGCTGGTCGGCTACCTGATGCAGCGCGCGCTGCTCGCCTCCGGCAGCACGGTGTCGCTGAAGGGCTATAGCAAGCCGGTGATGGAGCCGGAGATCGCCGTGCGCATGGCGCACGATCTCGGCCCGGGCGCGACGGCCGCCGCGGCGGCCGCGGCGATCAAGGAGATCGCGCCCGCGATCGAAATCGCCGATCTCGATCCGGCGCCGACGCCGGACAATCTCGACCGTGTCCTCGCCGACGACATTTTTCAACGGCACGTGGCGGTCGCCGCCGCAGCCCGCGCCGGCAGCGCCACCTCCGGCCTGACCTCGCGGCTGATCCGGCGCGGCGTGGAAGCCGCGCGCAGTACCGATCCGGAAGCGCTGACCGGCAAGCTTCTCGATATCGTCGCGCATGTCGCCAACGTCGTGGCGGCATTCGGTGAGAAATTATCGGCCGGCGACCTCATCATCACCGGCTCGATCACGCCGCCGGTATTCATCGAACCGGACGAAACCGAGATCGCGCACGCGATCGATCCGATCGGCGCGGTCTCGGTGCGTTTTTCGCGCGACTAAAAGCGCCAGTCAGCGCACGTCCAGCACCAGCTTGCCTTGCAGGTGGCGGCCTTCGCTGACCTTGTGCGCCTCGGCGGCGTCCGCGAGTTTGTAGTGGTGGATCGCCGGCGGCCGCACCGCGCCGGCGGCCAGCAGCGCCAGCATGCGCTCGAGATGGGCGCGGTCGCGTTTGACGTCGGGCTTCAGGGTTTCGACATCGTTGCGCGGCGGCTGATAGCCCTCCGGCGCCGGCGCGATCCATACCAGTTTGCCGCCCGGCTTGAGCACCTTGTAGCTGCCGGCGCGAACGCCGCCGCCGACGGTGTCGAACACCACGTCGCAGACCGGCCCGATAGCGGTGAAGTCTTCCTTGTTGTAGTCGATGACACTGTCGGCGCCGAGACCGCGCACATAGTCGAGATTGCCGGCGCTGGCGGTCGAGATCACGGTCGCGCCGATATGTTTGGCGAGTTGCACGCCGAAGCCGGCGACGCCGCCGGCGCCGCCCTGAATCAGGATGGTCTGGCCCGCCTTGAGGTGCGCGGTATCTTCGATCGCGGTGAGCGCGGTGAGGCTGATGAGCCCCAGCGCCGCCGCCTCGGCATGGCTAAGCGAAGCGGGCTTCTTGGCGACAAGGGCGGCCGGGATCGCGAGCTTTTCCGCATAGGTGCCTTCGATGCCCGGGGCAAGCACGCCGAACACGGCGTCGCCGACCTTGAGATCGGCAACCCCGGCGCCGACTTCGCTGACCACGCCCGAGAAGTCGCGACCCATGATGTGCGGGAACCGGTCAAGCTTGTAGCGGCCCTTCCCCCGCCGCACCTTGGGGTCGGCGCCGTTGACGGATGCCGCATGGATATCGACCACGACTTCGCCCGGCCCGGCTTTCGGGTCCGGTGCGTCGCCAAATTTCATCATCTCGGGCCCGCCATGACCTATCAGCAGCATTGCTTTCATCGTGTTCCTCCACCAAGCACACTGCTTAGCAACCGGCACAAGAGATATCCATGATTCCCTGGTCCCACCTCGACACGGCACAAGTACCCGGCGGCGGTGAACTCCGCCTGATGCAGCGTGGCACGGAATTCTCGATCCGGCTGGGGCGCGACGAGTTGATGAACAGTCGCCTCAGCGCCACCGAGCAGGCGCTTGCAACCATCGCTTGCGAAAAAATCCGGACCCGCAGGCGGCCAAATAAGCAGCCGAATATCCTGATCGGCGGATTGGGTATGGGCTTCACCTTGCGGGCAGCCCTGACCGTGCTGGGGAAGCAGGCGCACATCGTTGTCGCCGAACTGGTGCCGGCGGTGGTGGCCTGGGCGCGCGGCCCGATGGCGAAATTGTCCGTCGACAGCCTGACCGATCCGCGCGTGCGCATTTACGAAGGTGATGTCGGCGATCTGATCAGGTCTGGTCGATTGGCTTACGACGCGATCCTGCTCGACGTCGACAATGGGCCGCAAGGGATGACCCGCAAAGCCAATGACGGGTTGTATGACCTCAAAGGATTGCGCGCCGCCCATGCGGCGCTGCGTCCTGGCGGCGTGCTGGCGGTATGGTCGTCGGGACCGGACGCAAAATTCACGGCGCGGCTGCGCAAGACCGGCTTTAAAGTGGACGAAATTCCCCTGCGCGCCAAGGGACCGCGCGGCGGCGCGCGGCATTTCATCTGGACCGCGACAAGGGTCGATTAGGCCCGCCCCCCTGCCCTCGCAGAATCGCCACAGAGGCCCTATCTGATGGCCTGAGGGCGCCACCGGAGACAGTTTATGGACCCAGCCATTTCTTCCCTGATCGACCGCGCCGGCCTCGATAAGGCCAAGGTGCGGCAACTGATCGGCCGCGGTCTCAACGGCGCCGATGACGGCGAACTGTTCCTGGAATATCGCCAGGCGGAAGTGCTGGTGTTCGACAACGGCCGGCTCAAGCAGGCGACGTATGACACCGCGCAGGGCTTCGGGCTGCGCGCGGTGAAGGACGAGGCGGTCGGCTATGCGCACGCCTCCGACGTGTCGGAAGCAGCCCTTGCCCGCGCCGCCGAAGCGGTGCGCGCGGTGAAAGGCGGGCACAGCGGCCGTTACGCCGAGCCGCCCGGCCGCACCAACCGCAAGCTTTATGGCGACGAGAACCCGCTCGGCGAACCGGCTTTCGGCGCCAAGGTGAAATTGCTGGAATCGATCGACGCCTATGCCCGCGCCAAGGACCCGCGCGTGCGCCAGGTGACGGCGAGCGTCGCGGCCACTTGGCAGGTGGTGGAAATTCTGCGCGCCGACGGCGAGACCTATCGCGACATCCGGCCGCTGGTGCGGCTGAATGTCTCCACCGTCGTCGGCGACGGTGACCGGCAGGAATCCGGCAGCTACGGCGCCGGCGGCCGCGAAGGCTATCAGCGCTTCATCGAGACCCATGCCTGGCAGCACGCGGTGGACGAAGCCGTGCGCCAGGCGCTGGTCAATCTCGACGCGGTGGCGGCGCCGGCCGGCGAGATGGACGTGGTGATGGGGTCCGGCTGGCCCGGCGTGATGCTGCACGAAGCGGTCGGCCATGGACTGGAAGGCGATTTCAACCGCAAGAAGACGTCGGCCTTTGCCGGACTGATGGGTCAGCAGGTCGCCGCCAAAGGCGTGACCGTGGTAGACGACGGCACCATGCAGCAGCGGCGCGGCTCGTTGTCGATCGACGACGAAGGCACGCCGACCAACCGTACCGTACTGATCGAGGACGGCATCCTGGTCGGCTACATGCAGGACCGGCAGAACGCGCGGCTGATGGGGATGAACCCGACCGGCAATGGCCGGCGCGAAAGTCACGCCCACATGCCAATGCCGCGCATGACCAACACCTACATGCTCGCAGGCCAACACGATCCGCAAGAGATCATCGCCTCGGTGAAGAACGGCCTCTATGCAGTGAGTTTCGGTGGCGGCCAGGTCGACATCACCTCGGGCAAATACGTCTTCCAATGCACCGAGGCCTACAAGATCGAGAACGGCAAGGTGACGGCGCCGGTGAAGGGCGCCATGCTGATCGGCAACGGCCCGACCGATCTGCATCGCATCACCATGATCGGCAATGACTTCGCACTCGATCCCGGCATCGGCACCTGCGGCAAGAACGGCCAGGGCGTGCCGGTCGGCGTCGGCCAGCCCAGCTTGCGCATGGACCGCATCACCGTCGGCGGGACCGCGTGATGGCCCAGACAGAGCGCAACGACATGCCGCAAATAAAATCCCGCATTCGCGGTTGGGCGCGCAGCGCCGTCGACATTGCCGTTATCGTACTGGTGGTGATGGCGGCGAAGGCCGCGATCGCCGAACCTTTCTATGTGCCGTCCGGCTCGATGGAGCCGACGCTGTTGATCGGCGACGAATTGCTGGCGACGAAATTCCCTTACGGCTACGGCTCGGCGTCGTTGCCGTCGTTCATCAACTTGCCGATGACGCCGCATATTCTCGGCGCCCTGCCGCGGCGCGGCGACGTCGTCGTGTTCCGCTGGCCGGGCGACCGTTCGCAAATCTGGGTCAAGCGCGTGATCGGCTTGCCCGGCGACCGTATCGCGCTGCGCGACGGGCAGGTGTGGATCAACGGAGAGGCCGCCAAGCTGCAGCCGGACGGAACCGGCCAAGCCGAAAACGAGGACGGCAGCCTCACGACGGCCGCGCGCCTGATCGAGACGCTGCCGGGCAATCGCCAGCACACCATCTTCAAGCTCACGGCGCTTCAGCCGCTCGACAACATGGCGGAGACGGTCATTCCGCCCGGCCACATTTTCGTCATGGGCGACAACCGCGACAACTCGGCCGACAGCCGCGTGCCGTTGCGCGAAGGCGGCGTCGGCATGCTGCCGGTGGAGGACTTGGTCGGCCGCGTCGACGGCATCGTCGGCTCCTGGGACTTGGGAATGAAAAGCCGGCCAATCTGGACCTGGCCGCAAGGCCTAAGGCTGTCGCGGTTTTTCTCGGCGGTGCATTAGCCACCCGTTCATTCCCCCGTCAGCGGCAATCCAGGGCTGGGCCCCCGCTTGCGCGGGACGAACGGAAATCACCTTGCCACTCCCGAAATACAGCACGGCTTGTGGCGCGGGCGCGTGATCTTGTCTTTGAGATAGCAACGCGCGGACGCCCCGATATAGCCGGGCCGCACATAGGTCCAGGCGCGGCAACGCTTGTCGGCCGCGCAGGCGGCGTTGCAGGCGGCGCCGGCCGGATCGGGCGCGGTCTCGAAACCTGCGATAGTCGCCGCCGAGGCGGTCGATCGATCTTCGATCGGGCCACGCCGCGGCTCGATCACGCCGGCACCGCGCACACCCGACACGCAGCATTTATCTTCGACACGCGGCGGCACGCGGCTCTTGAGCCAGCAGGCAGCGAACGCATTTTCCGTGCGCGGATAGGAAAAGCTCCAGGCCCGGCAGCGCGCGTCGCGCTCGCAGCGGGAGGCGCAGACGGCCGGGTCGCCATTGCGGATCTGGAAGTTCAAATAGTCGCCGCCGCGCCGGTCGTAACCGGTCTGCGCCGTAGCCGGACCCGGCCGCGAGGACCGCCAACAGCGCACCCAAAAGAATGAAACGAAACCGCATGCGCGCCTGCTTGGCTTTGCAATTGCCGCAACACCCCGCCCCCGGCGATATGTAGCAGTTGCAGGCATCTCGCGCAGAAATTCTACACTAAAAAGAATGCGCCCGCCGGAGGGGCGGGCGGGGCGCCTCCAAGATCCGGACGCGAGAGGGGATGATCGCTAGACCCGGATCGGGCGGCCGACGAGAGGGCTCGGCCGTTTGGTGTATTTCGTTACATCGTCTGGCGCGCCGGACGATCGGTGCGCGGACGGTGGAAACCGCTCTCCACGCCCGGCTCAACTTGGCCGGGCGTGACGCGGTACAGGCGCCGCTCGATCGCGCGCTCGCGCAACAGCGCGGTCGGATCGTCCCAGAACGGCTCGAAGGCGTCGCGGTACTCGGAACGGGTGATGCCGATATCGGCCAGCATGTGGTCGAGGCCGGCCAGCATGGCCGCCTCGCGCCGGTGCCGGCGCGCGCGGGTCGGTCCTGTCTCAGCCAGTGCGTCAGTAAAGCAGCAGGGACGAAGGCACCCAAGTGCCGCCGGCAATGGGCAAAACGGGGATATTTGCGCTCATGTCCAGTCTCCATTCCTAAGTACGCACAACATTGTCCTGGCCGCTTGCC
>CAVYWI010000007.1:0-59576 GCA_963772235.1 uncultured Alphaproteobacteria bacterium | reverse complement strand
GGTCGCGGTATATACCCGATTACTTGCGGCGCTTCAGCCACATTCCCTCATCTTACCTGATCTCGCAAATTGACTTCACAACACTGAATCTCTCGAAGCCGTTTTCTTCCAATGACCTTGTGACATCGGGCAAACTAAGAGGACAGTTGGGCCCAACAATGACCTTCTCGATGGCGCGTGAAGGATCAAATACCCCCTCTCTAAAACGCCCAAATTGAAACTGGAGATATTTTACAATTTTCGTACCGCTAGTTCGCTCTAGTGGTGGGCTCCACATAATTGGCTGACCGTTAGGTAGAAGATCCGTAATCGAAAACCTCGGATCTTCATCTTTGTCTGGAGGCATAATTCGTTCGTATGTGAATTGCTCGGACCTCGCGCTCGTAACCCCATGTTTCGTGTTTGAGGGCAGTCATTGCAGAATGAGCGCCAACCATGGCGGCTATCCAGTAGTCAACGTCATTTGGATCGTGGGTGGCGTCGAAGGCCGCAGCAATGTCGAGGACGAGCTGTCTAAAATCTTCAGCTGTATTTTCGTTGACGTACACTGCCTTTTGAACCCTGCCAGGCATGTCAGTAATCGCGGTGGGCCTAAAACCGATCGCTAGGCCGCCATAGTCGGCTCCATAGGCCGCCCACATTGGAAGTTCGTCAACAGCGAGGGAAAAGCAGCAACAATATGCGCACGCAGTCTGATGATATGTCGCTAGCTGATCGGCAAGCTTGGAGAGGAATTGGCCTCTATCTCCTCGATATTCTTTTTGCCTGACCGAGTTCACAGCCTCGATAAATCGCTCATACCCAAGCCGAATTTCCCTTGGATCGTTTCCTGACGCAAGATCGGAAAACCAGAGCTGCTTAGAACGGAGTATTCCGAAAAAGGCATCTGGTGAGGAATACTGAAAGAGAGTGCTCGCGGGCTTGTATTCCAAAAATGCCATGACTGGCCCTCAGCACGTAGGGTGGGTTAGGCGCGAGGCACCGTAACCCACCACAGCGACTCGCAACTGGCTATAGCCCGGTAGGTTATGCGCTTTCGGCGCTAACCCACGCTACGGGCTAGGAGTTTACTTCGGATACCAGAGTTCGACGCGTCCGGGCAAAGTGCCGCGCTGCGCTTTGTCATTCGGCGACGGACGATAGACCTTGGCGATAAATGGCGGCTTTTGATGTTCGAGGAAGTGCTCGATGCTCGGCAGGGTCGCCAGGAATGTGCGCGCCAGTTCGGCAAAAGGCGCCGCGCCGACAATCACCAGCAAGCCGACGCGATGCCGCATGACCGCGTCGCGTTCGTTTGGCTTGTAGCGAATGCGCTTATCGTGGGTCAGCGCGGTCCAGCCGCGCCGGCCGACTTCTGCAAGCTATACATCATCGGGCGTATCATGAGCGAAGTGATCGATGTGGCGCTCGACGGTCAGACCGCCCGCTTTCAGAATCGCACGAAATTGCTTGCCAAGATCACGGTCGGTGAAATAGCGGCGCGTCAAGCCGCCCGCTCATAGACGACGGCCTGCTCGATCTCAGACTGCGCAAGATCGTAGTCGGTCGCGATATCGGCCACCGATTCGCCCGCATCGACACGCTCGGCAATCGTCGACGTGGCGATGCCCCTGCTGACGACTACCGGCCGTCCGAAGGCGATGCGCGGGTCGATGACGATTGGGCGATCCCCACTTGGAGCCGAAGCCGAGAGGAATGGATAGAGCCGCACCGGAAACTGCGACGAATCCCACTCGATGCGTTTCAAATGTTCTTCGAACAGGCGGCGCATTGCGAGTTGCCCGGACGCCGTGAGCTCGATCAGTTCGCCATAGCGGTCGAGAAAGACCTTGCCGGCACCGGTGCGCAATTCAGACCGGAGCAGGAGCCGGTCGATGCCGAGCGTCTTCTCGGCGTAGGTAAGAGCGCGGCGCAACTCCTTGACCGACACGCCGTGCTCGGTCCGCAGCGACCGCAGTACGTGCGCCTCGATCAAATTGGAAAACGAAAGCCAGGACGGTTTCCGAGAGGCCGGCCGGATCAGAGGCGGGAATTCTGCCTTGCCTTCGGCCGTCGGGTATTGCCGCCCCAACACCCAGGAACGCAATGTGGCAACCGGCAGCCGCGCATAGCGGGCCGCTTCGGCAAGCGTATAGGCCGGAATATCGCGGTCGAACTCGGCACCCCTGGTGCGGCTTGTGTTCATGGAAGAATCATAGGGAAAAAATGCAGGAATGTCAGCCTGCAAAAGGCGCTCGCGACACCGTCGGGTTGGTTCTGGCCCTCAATGGCCGGAATTTGGGCATAGATACTCTGGTCTTAGCCGTTAGGACGAAGGTGTTGAGCCGAAGGCGAAACCATCTTACGCGCCTGCTCGATACTCCAGCGGTCGGCTGTATAGGTCCAGATGGCCTTGAGATCGGCGCGCGCCCGCGGCGTGACAACGCAGCCGCTCATCGCGGCTCGGCGCGGTCCCGATGCATGTCGTCAAGAAAATCGTTCAGATCGAACGGCGTGGGTCCGCCGCTCTGCTCGCCTTCGATCAAGGCGTCGCGCAGCCGCTCGATCTTCAGTTCCTGTTCTTCGAGCAGCCGCAGGCCGGCGCGCACGACATCGCTCGAGGACTCGTAGCGGCCCGCTTGTACCTAGCGTTCGATAAAGTCGGCGAAATGATCGCCGACCGGTACGGATGTGTTTTTGCTCATGAACAAAATGTAGCAGGATTTGGCACTTGCGACAATTCAGCAGCGATTTGCTTCACCCTCCCCTGGAGGGGGAGGGTCGATTGGCCGAAGGCCAATCGGGGTGGGGTGAACGGCGCAAAAGGAAAGTCACCCCCTCCCGGCTCGCTACGCTCGCCGACCTCCCCCCTCCAGGGGGAGGTGAAGAAAGAAAATCACTCCTCCTTCAACCCAACCGCCAACGCATTGCCCGTCGCGCCGTAATATTTGTACGGCAGGAATTTGCCCGACATGGTGATCTTGACGCGGTCGCCCTTGGGGGCGGCTTGGCACTCGATCGTCAGCGCGTAGGGCGGGTTAGCCGAAGGCGTAACCCGCCATCTTGGTACAATGAAATTGACGGATTACGCTGCGCTCATCCGCCCGACGCGAGCTATTCTCTCAAACGCGCTTGCCGCCGCTGCGGGGATGAACCGATGCGCTGGCGCCATAACGGAAACGGAACCTCGACGTGAGAACAACCCTTGTCGTCGTCCTTTCACTCCTCTCCGGCTCTGCGTTTGCGGCCTGCCGGGAGCCGGAGACAGGCACAAAACACATCCCGGTATTCTCGCCGCCGCTCAGCGAAGTCGTTACCGGCGCGGGACGGCTCCAGTTCTATTCAGCGCCCGACCCACACTGCGCGATGAAGGGCGTTTTCGTCATCCCGAATGATGAATTGATTGCGTATGCCCAATCAAGCGACGGATGGTCCTCCGTCATGTATTCGAACCCCAAGACCGGCAATACCGTTTCGGGCTGGGTGAAATCAGCACGCCTGAGACAGACGGGCACCGTTGGTCACTAGGGCATGGGCTCATCAACGCACAGCGCGCGGGGCCAACCCGCACGACGTTGCTGAGATTGACGCAACGCCTAATCTTGCGGGATGGGGGTGTGCGATGGCGATACCGCTGAATAATGCGGTAAGACAGTCACCGCCCGGGCGCGTAGGCTTTTAGGGAAGCATCATCGGCATTTCGACATTTTTTGAGAATGGTGGATTAACGGAATCCACTCCCGTAACTTGCCCGGCCGTTCGACGTCCTCGCTATTGGCGGGCAATGTTGCCCAAAGCGAGAGAACACGGGCATAGTGTGGACAACTTTCAGGCGAATGATGACGTATGTCTAGGACATCGGCGGTGCACAATTCAGCGCGGCCGAGCAAATAATTGTCGCTCCCGGCTATTGGATATGTCTTCTTGCACTCAGCCAAAGCCTTTACAAAATTATCGCCGAAAGCCTCGCTATAGGCTTCACCTACTATGTCGTTGATGACCTTCTCTTTACCCTTCCAGGTCCAAGCGTGAGCCGGGCTCAGCAACATCAAAAGCGATACGCAAACTAATCCGATGAAACGCATGTTTCCCCCCTTGATTTGACACGGCAACAATAGTGCTTTGCCGCGACCGCTACAAATTGGCCCTTGGCGGACACGCGCGCCTGTCACTATCGGCTGGTCGATACTAAACCGATTGTGATCCCTTAGTGGCCGAATTTGATTTGAACTCAATGCGGGACGTTCTATTCTGTTTATATTGAAAATAGTGATTGGCGAAACGACCCGAAGAGAGGTTGTTCCGACAGTGATGGGGAGCCCAGACATTTAGAGGAGCTCGTCGGGCTCTGTCATTGCAGCGTAGCCCCCAGAGTCCCGATCAGTGGCCCGTTTTGTAGATACATTCACTGGCAATCAAGGGCGGCTCAAGCCCCCGAGATATCAACTCCCGACCGGCACCCAGAAAGGCGACCGTTGCCCCTAGAGCTCCAGGGAGCCCATCATGCCTATATCAGACCTGTCCTCCGAAACCGTACCGCCCATTTCCTCAGAAACCGTGCCGCCCATTTCCCCTGCTTGCCCGACCTGCGGTAAAAAAATGACGCTGACAGGCATCAATCCAACTTGCGACGGCACGACCTATGACTACCAGTGCAGCAACGATGGGGATCACCTCAGTTGGCGGCCCCATCATTTGAAAAGTCCGCTCGCCGCTTGATGTGGGGATAGTCAATCCGGGGCCGCCTCAGTTGGCGGCGGCTTCCTTCATTTCTACCAAGCGTGCGATGTCGCTTGTGGTCCTTGGCGGACACGCGCGCATGAAGACACGCTTTCGCTCACTCCTCCTTCAACCCATAGGCCAGCGCGTTGCCCGTCGCGCCGTAATATTTGTACGGCAGGAATTTGCCGGTCATGCCGATGGCGACGCGGTCGCCCTTGGGGTCGGCTTTTACGGGTGATGTCCATGTCGAAGTCGATCGCCGACATGATGCCGTCGCCGAATTCCTCCTCGATCAGCGCCTTGAGCGCCGGGCCGTTGACCATGATCAGCTCGTAGAAGCGGTAGATCAGCGGGTCGGTCGGCGGCATCGGCGTCCCGGTGCCGCGGAACGGCACCTCGTTGAGCAGCGCCTGCTCGCCCTTGGTGAGCCCGAACAGCTTGGCGGCGTTGGCCGCCTGCGGCTTGGTCAGCTTCATCTGGCCGAGGATGGCGCCGGTCACCAGGATCGGCGAGGCGCCGCCGATCTCGCCGCAGATGTATTTCCAGGTCCAGCCCTTCTCGCGCTTGATGTCGAGCAGCTTTTCGGTGAGGTCGTCGCGGGTCATGGCTAACTCCTTGTCGTTGGCGTCGGCAATTCTGACGCTCACAACTCAAGCAAATTTCACGCCAGTCTTTGCCCATCTTGCCAAATTTATACTCGCGTGCGACCGGATGGCCATGACGGCGGAAGTGACCATCAAGGGCGGCGCGCGGCTCGAGCCGCATCCGCTTGCGCGCGGCCGTGCTGGGCGAGGTGCATGCCCGCCCGTTCACCGCGATCGAGACGCCGCGCCGCATTCTGCATTTTGCCTTCGCCACCACCGGCGAGGCGACCAAGGCCGACCGCGCGGCGCTGGCCGATTTCTGCGCCAAGCGCGAACTCGAACCGCTCAAGGCCACGGCCAAGCAGCATCGCGTCGCGCTCAGCGGCGTCACGCTGCGCTGGGAGCAGCATTCCGAGTTCACCACCTATACCTGGGAGCTGCCGTCGCGGGCGGCTGAGCCGTTCCATCCGCCGGCGTCGTCGATTGCCGCGCCGATGAGCGGCTTGCCGCAGCCGGGGCCGCTGCTGGTGGCGCTCGACCTGCATCTGCTGGCCGACGGCGAGAAGAAGTCCGCGAACGAACAATTGTTCGACCGCGCCAGCCTGGCGGTGGCGGAGAATTCCGACGGCCAGGCGCTGTTCGCCACCGATTTCCAGCCCGATCCCGCCGGCTTCGTGCGCATCCTGGTGCTCGACCGCGGGCTCGGCGCCGAACGCGCCGGCGCGCTGGTGCAGCGCCTCATCGAGCTCGAGACCTATCGCACGCTGGCGCTGCTCGGCCTGCCCGAGGCGCAGCGGCTGACGCCGTCGATCGGCCATATCGAGACGCGGCTCGCCGAAGTGACCGAGGAAATGCGGCGCACCGACAAGTTGATCGACAATCACCGGCTGCTCGACGAGCTGACCGCGCTCGCCGCCGAGCTGGAAGCCGGCGCAGCGGCGAGCCTGTTCCGCTTCGGCGCCAGCCGCGCCTATAACGAGATCGTGCAGCTTCGCCTGCAGACGATCGGCGAGCGCAAGGTCGGCGGTTTCCCGACCTGGTCGTCGTTCCTGGCGCGCCGCATGGCGCCGGCGATGCGCACCTGCATCACCATCGAGGAGCGGCAGGCCACCCTGTCGCAGAAGCTCGCGCGCGCCGCCAATCTGCTGCGCACGCGCGTCGACGTGGAGCTGGAGCGGCAGAACCGCGATCTGCTCAAGTCGATGAACGAGCGCACGCGGCTGCAACTGCGCCTGCAGACGACGGTCGAAGGGCTGTCGGTCGCCGCGGTCAGCTATTACGTGGTCGGACTGTTCGGCTATCTGGTGAAGGGCCTGCGCGACCGCGGTGTGCCGGTCGACGAAACGCTGGCCAGCGCGCTGTTCGTGCCGGTCGCCGTGCTGGCGATCTGGTGGGTGGTGCGCCGCATCCGGCGCCGGCATATCTCGGGTGGGGATTGATGGTCTGCCAAGGAGAATTCCATGCGCAGCGAGCGGTTCGAGTTTGCCAACGG
Source organism: uncultured Alphaproteobacteria bacterium (assembly GCA_963772235.1). GTDB lineage: Bacteria > Pseudomonadota > Alphaproteobacteria > Rhizobiales > Xanthobacteraceae > Pseudolabrys. The sequence goes on along the minus strand of CAVYWI010000007.1, from coordinate 52,799 downwards.
CAAGGGCGAGAAACTGGCGGCGGTGATCGACCTGCCGCTCGGCAAGCCGACCGCCTTCGCGCTGTTTGCGCATTGCTTCACCTGCGGCAAGGATAACCTCGCCGCCAAGCGCATTTCCGAGCGGCTGACCATCCACGGCATCGCCGTGCTGCGTTTCGATTTCACCGGCTTAGGCTCAAGCGAAGGCGAATTCGCCAACACGCATTTTTCCTCGAACGTCGACGACCTGGTCGCCGCCGCCGATCATCTGCGCAAGGCGTATAGCGCGCCGGCGATCCTGATCGGCCACAGCCTGGGCGGCTGCGCGGTGCTGGCGGCCGTCGCATCGCATCGCCGAGGCGCGCGCCGTGGTCACCATCGCCGCGCCCTACGATCCCGCGCACGTCACCGGCCTGTTCAAGCAGCACGTCGACACGATCAAGGAGAAAGGCGAGCTCGAGGTGCAGTTGGCCGGACGGCCGTTCACGATCAAGCGCGAATTCCTCGACGACGTCGCCGAGAAGAAGCTCAACGAATGCCTCGCCACGCTGCGCAAGGCGCTGCTGGTGTTCCATTCGCCGACCGACGATCTGGTCGGCATCGACAACGCCTCGCACATCTTCGTCGCCGCCAAGCATCCGAAGAGCTTCGTCTCGCTCGCCGGCGCCGATCATCTGCTGAGCCATAAGGAGCGACGCGGTCTATGTGGCGAACGTCATCGCCGCCTGGGCCGAGCGCTATCTCGAGCAGCCGGAGGTCATGACCGAGGACCGAGGTCGAGGACGGTCTGGTGTTGGTGCGCGAGACGCATGGCGGCAAATTCCAGCAGGAGATCCTGACCGGGCCGCACCGCCTGCTCGCCGACGAGCCGGTCAAGCTCGGCGGACTCGAACTCGGGGCCAGGGCCTTACGATTTCCTGCTGGCGGGCTTGGGCGCCTGCACCTCGATGACGATCCGGCTCTATGCCGAGTTCAAGAAGATTCCGCTCGACGAACGTCTCGGTGCGGCTCAGCCACGAGAAAAAGATCCACGCCAAGGACTGCGAGGACTGCGAGAACAAGGTCACGCAAGGTCGATCACATCGACCGCGCCATCACGCTGGAAGGCCCGCTCGACGCCGAGCAGCGCAAGCGGCTGATGGAGATCGCCGACAAATGCCCGGTGCATCAGACGCTGGAATCGAAGATCGACATCGTACGGTCGAGCGGTGACGCACATTCCGTTCGTCCCCGCGAAGCGGACCAGCATTTTACGAAAACTGGATTCCCGCTTGCGCGGGATGAACGGAATTGTGGCGGCGCTTGAAATAGACGCGCGTAAGCGTATTTTCCCGCCGCCATGCACCCCGCCGCGCACGCATTGACGCAGCAATTCCTCGCCTGGGTGGAGGAGGCCCCGCGCAGCTATGCCGACGCGGAAGCCTGGCGGCGCAGCTGCCCGCATCTGTCGATCTGGGAAGACGCCATTTCCGACGGCCTGGTGCGCTTCCAGAACGGCAGCAGCATGCAGGCACTCGCGGCTCGTGCTCACGCCGCGCGGGCGCGCCCTGCTGCAAGCGCAGGACTGATCACTTGCCACGACTGGCTGCGCCGCTGGCCGCGGCGTCCGCCCCCTATCCCTTGCGGCTTGACGCTCGCAGGATCCGTTCGAGTCACATTAGAACAAATAGTGAACATAACGGACGCGCAGCCTGCCCGATCGGGCCGGATTTCTTCGCGTCTCCAGAGGCTTAAGCCATGATCGAGCAGTTGCGCCAGCGTCTGCAGGCTTTGCAAAAACCCGCCGGGATCGAGGACGGCCCGAGCGCCCTGCCGCTCGGCGTCGCGGCGATCGACGCGGCGCTCGGCGGCGGCCTCGCGCGCGGCGCGCTGCACGAGATCGCGGCGCCGAGCGAGGCCCATCTCGCCGCGGCGACCGGGTTTGCGCTGGGGCTGGCTTCTCCCTCTCCCCGCTTGCGGGGAGAGGGTGGCGAGTACCGAAGGTACGAGCCGGGTGAGGGGCAATTTCATAATGCTCTGAATCGCGGCGATGCCCCCTCACCCGCCCGCCTCCGCCTAGCGCTCCGTCGGGCGACCTCTCCCCGCACGCGGGGAGAGGTACGAACATCTGCTGGATCGCCGAGGACATGGCGCTCGCCGAAAGCGGCGCGCCCTACGGGCCCGGCCTCGACGCCTTCGGCCTTGCGCCCGAGCGGCTGCTGACGGTCGCCGTCGCGCGCGCCGCGCGACCTGCTGTGGGCGATGGAGGAAGCGCTGCGCTGCCGCGCCGTCGGCGCGGTGATCGGCGAACTGCGCCACGGCGAGATCGACATGGTGGCGCTGCGCCGGCTGTCGCTCGCGGCGGCGGAGAGCGGCGCGCTCGCGCTGCTGCTGCGCGCGGCGCCGGCGGACGAGGCCTCCACCGCCGCCACGCGCTGGATCGTCGGCGCGGCGCGCCGAATGATTCGCTTCGCCGCGCAGCTCGTCGCGCAACCGCCGCGGCCCGCTCGGCTCATGGATTCTGCGAATGGAGTGACAGCGATGAGCGCTTCCTGCTCGCAACGCATGCTCAGCCTGTGGCTGCGCCGGCTCTCGACCGACCGCATCGCCAAAGGTTGCGTGAGGTTTCTGCGCCGCTCGTCGTCTCCGGCAAGCGCGGCAATGCCGAGTTGATCGTCGCCGTCGACGAGGCGGCGGAACGGCTCGGCCTCTCACCCGGTCTCGCGCTGGCGCAGGCGCGCGCCATGCATCCCGCGCTCGATGCGATCGAGGAAGACGCCGAGGCCGACGCAGTCTTGCTCGAGAAAATCGCCGACTGGTGCCTGCGCTACACGCCGCTGGTGGCGGTCGATGCGCCCGACGGCTTGCTGCTCGACATCGGCGGCTGCGCGCATCTTTACGGCGGCGAAGAGGCGCTGGTCGCCGATCTCGCCGACCGGCTCGAACAGGCCGGCTTCGCCTACACCATCGCCATCGCCGGCAGCATCGGCGCCGCCTGGGCCGCCGCGCATTACGGCGAGCCGACGAGCTACCCTTGCGGCGAAGAGCGCGCTTTGCTCGCGCCGCTGCCGCTCGCCGCGCTGCGGCTTCCCGCCGAGACCGTCGCGGCGCTGGCGCGCGTCGGCCTCAAGCGCATCGGCGATATCGTCGACCTGCCGCGCGCCCCCTCACCGCCCGCTTCGGCGGCGAACTCATGCGCCAGCTCGACCGCGCGCTTGGGGCTGAGCACGAGCCGCTCAATCCGCGCCTGCCGGTCGCGCCCTACGTCGCCGAGCAGCGCTTCGCCGAACCGATCGCGCGCGAGGAGGACGTGCTGGCGATCCTCGTGCGGCTGGCGGCGCGGCTGCAATTCGCGCTGGAGCGGCGCGGCGACGGCGCCCGCCGCCTCGAGCTCACCTTATTCCGCACCGACGGCGAGGTGCGCCGCATCGCCGCCGGCACCTCGCGCCCGTTGCGCGATCCGGCGCAGATCCGCGCGCTGTTCGTCGAACGGCTGGCCGCGCTCGCCGACGAATTCGATCCCGGCTTCGGCTTCGACATGGCGCGGCTGTCGGTGCTGGTCGCCGAGCCCTGCCCGCCCGAACAGATCGGCATCGGCGGCGGCGAGGACGCGGCCGAAGTCGACCGTCTGGTCGACCGCCTGAGCGCGCGGTTGGGCGCGCGCCGCGTGCGCCGGCTGATCGCGCAGGACAGCCATATTCCGGAGATCGCCGCCGCCGCGGTGCCGGCGCAGACGGCGCCCACCGATCCCGGCTGGCAGGCGTTCCGCCACTTCCGCGCCGAGGCGGAGTTGGCGCCGCGGCCGCTGCGGCTGCTGACGCGGCCGGAGCCGATCGAGGCGGTGGCGGAAGTGCCGGACGGCCCGCCGCTGCGCTTTCGATGGCGGCGCGCGCTGCACGAGGTGATCGCCGCCGAAGGCCCCGAACGCATCGAAGGCGCCTGGTGGAGCGAGCACGGCGGCCCCGCGCGCGACTATTTCCGCGTCGAGGACAAAGCGGGACTTCGCTTCTGGCTGTTCCGCGCCGGGCTTTACCGCGATCTCGCACAAGGTGCCGCCGCGCCGACCTGGTTCCTGCACGGGACCTTTGCGTGAATTCTTGAGTGAGTAAATGCGTTACCTCGAATTCGCCACCGCCTCGAACTTCTCCTTCCTGCGCGGGGCGTCGCATCCGGAAGAACTGATGGCGCAGGCGGCCCAGCTCGGGCTCGCCGGCCTCGGCCTCGTGCGACCGCAATTCGGTCGCCGGCGTGGTGCGCGCGCATCTGGCCAAGCGCGAGCAGAACCTGACGCTGAAATATCACCCGGGCGCGCGGCTCGTCTTCGCCGACGGCACGCCCGACATCCTCGCCTACCCGCGCGACCGCGCCGGCTGGGGCCGGCTCACCCGCCTGCTCACGCTCGGCAACCTGCGCGCCGAGAAGGGCGAGTGCATTCTGCATCTCGACGATCTGCTGGCGCATGTCGTCGGGCTGGAACTGGTCGTCATGGGCGGCGATGCGCGCGCTGCTCTCGCGCCTGCGCGCCGCCGCGCCGCAGCCGCGTGCGGCTCGCCGCCTCGATGCTCTATCGCGGACGCGACCGCGCGCGGCTCGCGCGCCTCGCAGAACTGGCGCGCGAAGCCAACGTGCCGCTGATCGCCGTCAACGACGTGCTCTATCACCATCCCGACCGGCGGCCGCTCGCAGACGTGCTCACCTGCATCCGCGAGAAGGTCACCATCGACCGCGCCGGCCGCCAGCTCGCCGCCAATGCCGAGCGCCATCTGAAGCCGCCGGAGGAAATGGCGCGGCTGTTCCGCGACGCCCCGGAGGCGATCGAGGAGACGCTGCGCCTCGCCGAGGCGCTCACCTTCTCGCTCGACGAACTGCGCTACGAATATCCCGACGAGCCGATCGACGGCTTCGCCAACGCGCAGGACGCGCTCGACGCACCTCGACCTGGGAGGGCGCCGCCGCAGCGCTATCCGCACGGCGTGCCGGACAAGGTGCGCGCCACGATCGAGCACGAGCTGGCGCTGATCGCGGAGCTCGCACTACGCGCCCTATTTCCTCACCGTCTACGACATCGTGCGCTTCGCGCGCGCGCAGAAGCATCCTCTGCCAGGGCCGCGGCTCGGCGGCCAATTCCGCCGTCTGCTACTGCCTCGGCATCACCGCGGTCGATCCCGACCGCGCCGATCTGCTGTTCGAGCGCTTCGTCTCGCCGGAGCGGCGCGAGCCGCCCGACATCGACGTCGATTTCGAGCACGAGCGGCGCGAGGAGGTGATCCAGTACATCTACGGCAAATACGGCCGCGAGCGCGCCGGCATCGCCGCCACCGTCATCACCTATCGCGGCCGCTCGGCGATCCGCGAGGTCGGCAAGGCGCTGGGCCTGTCGCGAGGACACGCATCGGCGCGCTGGCGGCCACGATCTGGGGCTGGCGGCGGCGAGCGTGCCGACGACCGAGCTCGCGCGCAGCCGGGCTCGATCCGGACGAGCCGGCGCGTGCAGCAGATCGCGGCGCTGGCGCGCGAGATCGATCGGCTTCCCGCGCCATCTCTCGCAGCATGTCGGCGGCTTCGTCATCACGCGCGGCCGGCTCGACGAGGTGGTGCCGATCGAGAACGCGCGCGATGGACGACCGCACCGTCATCGAATGGGACAAGGACGACCTCGACGCGCTGGGCATCCTGAAGGTCGATGTGCTCGGCGCTCGGCATGCTGACCTGCCTCCGCAAGGCGCTTCGAGCTGGTCGAGCAGCATTACGGCGAGCAGCTCACGCTGGCCACGATCCCCGCCGAGGACCCGGCCGTCTACGCGCATGCTGCGGCCGCGCGGATTCGCTCGGCGTGTTCCAGATCGAGAGCCGGGCGCAGATGACCATGCTGCCGCGGCTGAGGCCGCGAACTTCTACGACCTGGTGATCGAGGTGGCGATCGTGCGGCCGGGCCCGATCCAGGGCGACATGGTGCATCCCTATCTGCGCCGCCGGCAGCGGGCAGGAGGCGGTCAGCTATCCCAGCGAAGGAGCTCGAGGCGGTGCTGCGACAAGACGCTGGGCGTGCCGCTGTTCCAGGAGCAGGCGATGCAGATCGCCATCGTCGCGGCCGGCTTCACGCCGGCGGAGGCCGACCAGCTGCGCCGCGCCATGGCCACCTTCCAGCGCGTCGGCACCATCGGCACTTTCCAGCGCAAGATGATCGACGGCATGGTGGCGCACGGCTACGCGCGCGACTTCGCCGAGCGCTGCTTCCACCAGATCGAGGCTTCGGCGAATACGGCTTTCCCGAAAGCCATGCCGCCAGCTTCGCGCTGCTGGTCTATGTCTCGGCCTGGCTGAAATGCCACTACCCGGACGTCTTCGCCGCCGCGCTGCTGAACGCCAGCCGATGGGCTTCTACGCCCCGGCGCAGATCGTGCGCGACGCGCGCGAGCACGGCGTCGAGGTGCGCGGCGTCGACGTCAATCACTCGCATGGGATTCGACGCTTGAACCCGGCCCGCGCGCCGCCGGGCGTCTGCACGAGTTGCATCGCGACATGCGCGATGACGTGCGCACGACCCACGCCATCCGCCTCGGCCTGCGCGAGATCAAGGGGCTGAGCGAAGAGGATGCCAAACTGATGATCGAACGGCGCGGCGTGAACTACGACTCCGTGCGCGATGTCTGGCTGCGCACCGGCTTGTCGCCGCATGTGCTGGAGCGGCTGGCCGACGCCGATGCCTTCGGCTCGCTCGGCCTCACCCGCCGCGAGGCGCTGTGGGCGGCGAAAGCGCTCGGCCGCGTCGGCGATCACGACGACGATCTGCCGCTTTTCATCGCCGGCGTCGGCGACACACTGGCTACATATCGTGTCGCGCGAGCCCGACGTGACGCTGCCGCCCATGCCGCTGGGCGAGGAAGTCGTGAACGACTACCGTTTCCTGCGTCTGTCGCTGCGCGCGCATCCGGCGCAATTCCTGCGCGCCGATCTCGGCCAACGCGGCATCCTGCGCAACGAGGCGCTGCGCGACATCGCCAACAATACGCGCGTGCGCATCTCCGGTCTGGTCACCTGCCGGCAGCGGCCGGGCTCGGCCAAGGGCGTGGTGTTCATGACCATCGAGGACGAAAGCGCGGTCGCCAACGTCATCGTCTGGCCGAAAGTGTTCGAGCGCGTGCGGCCCGTCGTGCTCGGCGCGCGCTACGTCGCGGTCACCGGCCGGGTGCAGGCGGACAGCGGCGTCATCCACGTGGTCGCCGACCAACTCGAGGATCTCACGATGCTGCTGGCGCGGCTCGCCGAACAGGGCGCCGAGATCGACAGCCTGACGCGCGCCGACGAGGTGCGCCGGCCGGTCGAGGACCAGCGCGAGGCGCGCAGCGTTGGCGGCCGCAACCGGCTCGAGCGGCTGATGCGCGAAATGCCCGAACTCATCGGCGATCTCGACGTCACCGCGCCCGGCTCGGCGCATGCGCCGACGCGACGGGCCGGCTGATCCTATTGAGGAATGACCTCGCCGCGCCCGACATTGACGCGGCTGGCCTCCAGCGAGCCATCCGACTTTTTCAGCGCGCGGATGATGGCGACATGGGCGCCGGGCTTGAGTTCGCTCTTGTCGCCGACCGCATAGGCGAGAATGACAGCATCGGACGGCACCACGATCTTCTGCTCGCCACCCTTGTACTTGACCATCAACACCCGGCCGCCGACGCTTTCCACCGTCTGATCGACGGCGCCGTTGGTCATGGTGCTGTTCGGTCGCGCCGTCCACGGCCGGTGGCCCTCGCCCAGCCCACGCTGGACGTCGGCGAACACCGCCACCTGGATGGCGCGCTGGCTGCCGTCCGCCTGCGGCATGGCGCCGACGCCGATATAGGAGCCCGGCTTGACGTCGGCGAGCGTCGCCTTGCTCACGCCGAACACCGCCGCATCGCGGGTAAGATTGACCATCACCTCGCCGAGCTTGACCGACTTGATTGCCAGCACATGGCCGTCGAAGCTTTCCACCGTGCCGGAAATGCGCACGCTTGGCGGTTGCTGCGCGAAGGCGCCGGCGGCGAACGCGAGACAGGCCGACACCAGCGCAATTTGTCTGAACATGCGTTTTCCTACATTGCCGGCGCGACGCTGCGCCCGAGATACAGCACCTTCGCCAGCACCGAGCCATCCGCCTGCTTATCGGAAGCCATGATAATGATGTTGGTGCCGGCCTTCAGCTCTTCCTTCTTGCCCGGCGCCACCGCGGCGATCACCGTCTGCGGCGTGACGACGATCTTCTTCTCGCCGTCCTTGTATTTCACCATCAGCGTCTCGCCGTCCTTGGCCGCTACCATGTTCTCGACATAGGCGTTGGTCATGGTGCTGCCCGGGCGCGCATCCCAGGGCCCGTGGCGGTCGGGCACCACGCCGCGCTGCGCCGGCAGGAAGATGTGGATCGAGAAGGCCTGGATGCTGCCGTCCGGCTGCGGCATGCCGGCGATGCCGATGAAGCTGTCGGTCTTGATGTCGGCGAGCGAGGCCTTGACCAAAGCTGCAACCCGCGCCTTCTCGTCGACCTTCACGTTCAGCATGGCGCCGTCGCGGGTCTTGAGCGACAGCATCGGACCGTCGACTTTCTCGATTTGGCCGCGGATGCGTCCCGGCTGCTGCGCCAAGGCGGCGCTCGCCGCCAGGCTCAATACAACAACCGCGGCGCCCAGCGCGCGCCGCGTCATAAGAATGTTCGGCATTGTCGTCCTCCCGAGCGGCCGGCGTCGTCGCACCGTGCCGTCGAGCGGAGAACCCCTAGCCGCGTTCCTTATTCCCGCGGGCCCGCTTGGCCTGAGGTTTCACTTTTTCTTGAGCAACCGCGGGGGCCGCCGGCTTGGTCGCGCCCAGGTCGGCTTCGACCAGGGCCCGCAGTTCCGGCGTCACCTCGGGCTTGATACCGAACCAGCGCTCGAAGCCGCGCACCGCCTGGTGCAGCAACATGCCGAGCCCGTCGGCGGTGCGCAGGCCGCGCTCGCGCGCCAGCTTCAGCAGGCCGGTTTCCAGCGGCGCATAGACCAGATCCGCCACCACCAACGAGGCCGGACAGCGCAGGTTGATATCCAGCGGCGGCTGCCCAACCATCCCTAAAGTCGTTGTGTTGACCAAGAGCCCGGCGCCGCCCAGGAGGCCGGTGGTTTCCTCCCATTTGGCGACGTGCACGCGCGCGCCGAATTTCTTCTTCAAGGCTTCCGCCCGCTCGGCCGTGCGGTTGATCACGTAGACGCGCCCAACATTGCGCTGGATCAGTGCGAACACCACCGCGCGCGCGCCGCCGCCCGCGCCCAGCACCGCGGCGGTCTCCAGGCCGCGGTCCCAGCCCGGCGTCATCGCGTCGAGATTGCCGAGGAAGCCTTCGACGTCGGTGTTGGTCGAGTGCAATCTATCGCCCTCGTACCACAGACAGTTGGCGGCGCCGACCGCCTTGGCGCGCTCGTCCGGCTCCGACAGTGTCAGCACGGCCTGCTTGTGCGGCAAGGTGACATTGCCGCCGATATAGCCGTGCTCGCGCAGATGGGTGATGAACTCGGTCAGCTTTTCCGGCGGCACCGCCTCGCGCCGGTATTCAGCGTTGAGATTATGCTGCTTGATCCAATAATTGTGGATCAGCGGCGAGCGCGAATGCCCGGCCGGCCAGGCGATAATACAGACTGCCTTGCGATCTTCATTCATGCTTCCGCCACCACACTATTGCGCAGCACGCCGATCTGCGACACTTCGATTTCTACCACGTCGCCCGGCTTGAGCCAGACCGGCTGCTCCCGGCGCGACCCAAGCTTCACGGGCGTACCGGTGGCGATGATATCGCCGGGCTTGAGCGTCATGAAGGTGCTGACATAGGCGATGATGTCGGTAAACGACTTGATCATGCTGGCCGTGGTGTCGTCCTGAGTGAGTTCGCCATTGACCTTCGCCGTGATGCGCAGCGGCTGGCCGAGATCGATCTCGTCCGACGTCACCAGCCAGGGGCCGATGCTGCCGCTGGCGTCCCAATTCTTGCCCTGCGTCACGTTGAATTTGCCGTGCCGCATCCAATCGCGGATGCTGCCCTCGTTGCACAGCGTGGCCCCCGCCACATAATTGAGCGCGCGCTCGGACGCGATGCGGCGGCCGACGCGGCCGATCACCAGCGCGATCTCGCCTTCATAATCAAGCTGTTCTGACTCGCGCGGCCGCACGATCGGCTGCCGATGCCCGACCAACGAGCCGGGCGCGCGGTAGAAGATGCTCGGATATTGCGGCGCCTCGGCCTCGCCGTAATCATTATTGCGGTTGGCATAGTTGATGCCGATGCAAACAATTTTCTCAGGTTGCAGGACCGGCGGCAGCAATTCCACCTCGCGCAACGGGAAATCGGCGCGCACGCCGTGCACGACCTCGCGCACGATGTCGAAGCCGGCCCCACGCAAGAGGTCGAGTACGCTGGTGAACTGCGGGGCAAGCCGGGTCTTGAGATCAACCACGCCCTCACCGACGACGACACCGAAACTGTCCCGCCCGCGCACCTTGTAGCTTGCTAATTTCATCGAAATTTCCAGTTGGCCGCGCCGTTTTCCCCGGCGGCATGGAACCGTCGGCGGTTCGGCGTTATGCTGCGGGATGCGCGGCGCGCGCTTGCATGTATTCTGTGCGCGCGGTGCCGTCAACGTCCCGGGATCTCATGAAAACCATCTTCCTTGACTGCAACGATCAGCTTGCGCCGGTATGGGCGCGCGTGATTCGCCCCGACGATCCGGCCATCGACGTCAACCGCGCAGGGTTTGCACGCGAGGACTTGCCGCGCGTGATCGGCGGCTACGACATCGCCATCGACGATCATTCCTACATGCCGACGCCGCTGGTCGCGCAATGCCCCGAACTCAAGCACATCGTATTCCTCGGCACGGGGCCTGCGAGCTACATGAACGTCGAAGAGCTCGCCAACCGCGGCGTCACCGTGCACATCATCAAGGGCTATGGCGATACCGCGGTGGCCGAGCATTCGATCGCGCTGATGGTGGCCGCCGCGCGCGACGTCGCGCGCATGGACCGCGAGATCCGCGCCGGCACCTGGACGCCGCACGAGGGCGTGCAGTTGCTCGGCAAGACGCTTGGCGTGATCGGACTCGGCGGCATCGGCCGCGAGGTCGCGCGCATCGGCAAAGGCATGGGCATGGAGGTGATCGGCTGGAACCGCACACAGCATGCCGACATCAAAGTGCCGCTGGTCGACATCGACACGCTGCTCGCGCGCAGCGACGTAGTATCGATGAATCTCACGCTCGGCGACGAGACGCGCGGCTTTCTCTCGGCCGAGCGCATCGCGCGCATGAAGCCCGGCGTCATCTACGTCAACACCGCGCGCGGCGCGCTCGCCGACGAAGCGGCGCTGATCGCCGCGCTCAAGAGCGGCCACATCCGTCACGCCGGTCTCGACGTGTTCCACAACGAGCCGCTGAAGCCCGATCATCCGCTGGCGAAACTGCCGAACGTGACGCTGACCGCGCACGCCGCCTTCCGCACGCTGGAAGCTTCGATGACGCTGCTGCGCCGGGCGGTGGATATTGTGAAGAAGATTCAGGCGTAGCCGCGAACTCCGTCCCTCCCCTGAAAGGGAAGGGATAAGAAGGTTAGTAATACCCAGGCGTGCCGCCGCCATCGACGGCGATCGCGGTGCCGTGGATGTGCCGCGCCCGCGCGCTGCACAGGAACAGCGCGAGCTCGGCGACGTCCTCCGGCTGACCGATGCGGCGCAGCCCGCTCTTGACCAGCGCCTCTTCGCGCACTTGCTCGACGGTCTTGTTCTGCGCCTTGGCGAATTGCGCAAAGAGCTGCTCGACGCGGTCGGTCTGCGTCTGGCCGGGATGGATGACGTTGATATTGATGTCGTCGCGATTGCCGAGCGCAGTGAGGCCCTTGGCGAAATTGCCCATCGCCGCGTTGACCGCGCCGCCGATCAGGAAGTCCGGGCCCGGCGTGCGCGCGGCGCCGCCGATGATGTTGACAATATTGCCATGCGCCGCCTTGAGCAGCGGCCAGAACAACCGCGTCAGCCGCACCGCGGCGTGGAATTTCAGTGCGAAGCCATCGCTCCAAAATTCGTCCGGCTGCTCAAAAAACTTACCGCCCTTGGTGGCGCCGGCATTGTTGACCAGCACGTCGCAGCGCTGGAAGCGCTCGTTGACCTTGGCAAAAAGCTGCTCGCACCCCGCCAATGTGCGCAGGTCGCCGGCAACGGTCATCGGCGCTGGTCCGCCCACCGTGGCGACCGCTTTCGCAGCTTCGGCGAGATTGGCCGGGTTCGACGCCGCCAGCACCGTCTGCGCGCCCTCGCGCGCAAAGGCCAAGGCAATGGCCCGGCCGATGCCGCGGCTGCCGCCGCTGATGACGACGACTTTTCCCTCGAATTCTTTCGCCATAGATTCCCCCCTGTTTTTGCGCGGCCTTTATACATTGACCTGCCCGCGTTCCCAGTCACAATAAGAAAAAACCGGCGCGTGATCCCGGAAAGCATGTCCTCGACTTGATCGGGGATGGGGACCGGTTTTCGGACAAGATCACGCGCCAGCGAAATATTGGGGGAAACGTGAAGCCGGCGCCATTCGCCTACACCAAGGCGCGCACGCTCAAGGAAGCGGTTGCCCTGCTGTCCAAGCATAAGGACGATGCGCGGCTGCTGGCCGGCGGGCAGAGCCTGATCGCCACGCTCAACATGCGGCTGTCGGCGCCGGACCTGCTGATCGACATCAACGGCATCAAGGGCCTCGACGGCATCGCCAAAAAGGGCAAATTCGTCGAGATCGGCGCCTTGGCGCGCCATACCCAGGTCGAGCATTCCGCGCTGATCGCCAAGCACGCGCCGCTGATCGCGCTCGCCATGCCGCATATCGGGCATCCCGCCATTCGCAACCGCGGCACTTTCGGCGGCTCCATCGCCTTCGCCGACCCGGCGGCGGAGTTGCCCGCCTGCCTGCTCGCGCTCGGGGCCGAAATCGAAGTCGCCGGTCCCAAAGGCAAGCGCAAGGTGAAGGCCGACGCTTTCTTCAAGGGACTGTTCGAGACCGCGTTGCGGCCGCAGGAAATGCTCACCGCGGTGCGCATCCCCGCCGCCGACAAAAATACACGGACCGGCTTTGCCGAGTTGGCGCGCCGACACGGCGATTACGCCATCGTCGGTTTGGCCGCCAGCGCGCGCGCCGAATGGCAAGGCGCTCAGCGATGTGCGGCTCGCCTATTTCGGCGTCGGCGCGACGCCGGTGCGGGCGAAGCAAGCCGAAGCCGCGCTGGCGAGCCGGCAATGTCGATGCCGCGGTGGCCGCGCTCGATCTCGATCCGCCCGACGACGTGCAGGCGACCGGCGCCGTGAAGAAGCATCTCGCCGGCGTGCTGCTGCGGCGCGTCGCCAAGCAATTGATGGAGGCGCGGGCATGAGCGAGCACGCCCTCGACATCGCCCTCACCGTCAACGGCGAGCGCGTCAGCGAGCGCGTCGAAGCGCGCAAGACGCTGGTCGATTTTCTGCGCGACGACCTCGCGCTCACCGGCAGCCATGTCGGCTGCGAGCACGGCGTCTGCGGCGCCTGCACCGTGCGGGTGAACGGCGAGATCGTGCGCGGCTGCCTGATGCTGGCGGTTCAATGCGACGGCGCCACCGTCGAAACCATCGAAGGCCTGTCCGACTCGGGCGAGATCGCCGACCTGCAGGCGGCATTCGAGCAGCGCAACGCGCTGCAATGCGGCTATTGCACACCGGGCATGATCGCGGCGGCGCAGGAACTGCTCAAGCGGGGCGGCGTGCCGTCACGCGACGCCATCCGCGAGCATCTCTCCGGCAACTACTGCCGCTGCACCGGCTACCACGCCATCGTCGATGCGGTGGAATCGGTTGCGCAAGCGCGCGCGGGAGCGAAGCGATGAAAATCACCGACGACTCCCCGCCCGTGCTCACCGCGCTCGACCGGCCGAACTCCTACATCGGCCGCTCGGTGCCGCGGCCGAATTTGCAACGGCTCACGCAAGGGCGCGGGCAATATGTCAGCGACGTCACGCTGCCGCGCATGGCGCATGTCGCTTTCGTGCGCTCGCCGTATGCGCACGCGCGCATCGTCAGCATCAAGGCCGACACGGCGAAGAAATCGCCCGGCGTGATCGCCGTGGTCACCGGAGCGGAACTCGCCAAAGTGATGACGCCCTGGGTCGGCGTGCTCACGCATCTCAAGGGCCTCAAATCGGCGCCACAATCTCCCATCGCCGTCGATGTCGCCTGCTGGCAGGGCGAAGCGGTATGCGCCGTGGTCGCGCGCACGCGCGCCGAGGCGGAAGATGGCTGCGAACTGGTCGAGGTGACGTACAAGGAACTGCCGGCGGTAGTCGATCCGGAAACCGCGCTCGACGGCGAGACTCCTGTGATTCATTCCTCGCTCGGCGACAATCTCTGTTTCGAGCGCAAGCTCGACGTCGGCAAGGTCGATGACGCGTTTGCCGCCTCCGACGCGGTGGTCGAGACCACCTTCATGTTCGGCCGTCATACCGGTGTTACCAACGAGCCGCGCTCGATCGTGGCCGACTGGAACCCGAGCGAACAGCGCATGACGGTGTACCAAGGCACGCAGGCGCCGCACATGATGCAGGACCTGTTCGCCAAGCACCTCGGTTTGGCGCACCAACAGGTGCGCGTGCTGACCAAAGACGTCGGCGGCTCGTTCGGCATCAAGGTGCACACCTATGCCGACGAGATGGCGACCGTGGCGCTGTCCAAGCTGCTCAAGCGGCCGGTGAAATTCGTCGCCGACCGCATCGAGAGCTTCGTCACCGACATTCACGCGCGCGACCATCGTGTGAAGGCGAAAATCGGCGTCAAGAAAGACGGCACCATCACCGCCTTCGAGATCGACGACTTGACCGGCATCGGCCCCTACTCGGTCTACCCGCGCACCAGCGGCATCGAGGCGAACCAAGTCGTCAACCTGGTCGGCGGACCTTACACCTGCGGGAATTACCGCGCGCAGGCGCGCGTGGTGTTCACCAATAAGAATGTGATGTGCCAATACCGCGCGGTCGGCCACCCGCTGGCGGTGGCGGTCACCGAAGGGCTGGTCGAACTCGCAGCCGCCAAGATCGGCATGGACCCCTTGGAAATCCGCCGGCGCAATCTGTTTCCCGACGACGGCTATCCGGCGCAATCGGCCGCCGGGCTGAAGTTCGAGAAGCTGTCGCACCACGAGTCGCTCGCCCATCTCGACTCGATGATGAATTACGCCGGCCTGCGCGCCGAGCAGAAAAAGCTGCGCGACAAAGGCATCTATCGCGGCATCGGCTTCGCTTCGTTCATCGAAGTCACCAATCCCTCCGCCGCCTTCTACGGCGTCGGCGGCGCGCGCATCACCTCGCAGGACGGCGCCACGGTGAAGCTCGACGCGCAAGGGAATATCAATGTGGCGACCGGCGTCACCGAACAGGGCCAGGGCGCCGAAAGCGTCATCGCGCAATGCGTCGCCACGTCGTTCGGCGTCATCGATCGACAAAGTGCGCGTCATCACCGGCGACACCGACAACACGCCCTATGGCGGCGGCACCTGGGCCTCGCGCGCGGCCGGCATCGGCGGCGAAGCGGCCTGGCAGGCCGGCAAGGCCCTGCGCGGCAACGTGCTCGCTGTCGCCGGCGCGATGCTGCAGGCCAAGCCCGAGACGCTCGACATCCGCAACGGCATCGTTGTCGATGCCGCGAGCGGCACCGAGCGGCTGCCGCTCGAGGAGCTCGCCCGCGTCGCCTACTTCCGTCCCGACACGCTGCCGTCCGGCGTGCAGGCCGAGTTGGTGGCGACGCGCCACTACGTGCCGCGCGCCTGGCCCTTCGCCTTCACCAACGGCGTGCAGGCGAGCTATCTCGAGGTCGATACCGACACCGGCTTCGTCAAGCTGCTGAATCATTGGTGCGTCGAGGACTGCGGCACCATCATCAATCCGCAGCTGGTCGACGAGCAGATCCGCGGCGGCATCGTGCAGGGCATCGGCGCGGCGCTATTCGAGCAGTGCCTCTATGACGAGCGCGGGCAGATGCTCAACGGCAACATGGCCGACTATCTGGTGCCGATGGCCGCCGAAATGCCCGACATCGAATGCGGTCACGTCGTCTCGCCCACCGCCGACTCGGAGCTTGGCGCCAAAGGCGCTGGCGAAGCCGGCACCGCGGGCGCGCCGGCTTGCGTGATGAACGCCATCAACGACGCGCTGCGCCCGCTCAGCGCGCAGCCGCTCACCGACATGCCGTTCACGCCGGGGAAGATTTTGCAGGCGTTGGGAAAGGTTTGATCAGAACTTGATCATGTCGCTGCGGGTCAGCGTCACTTTTGGGCCAATGCCGCCGGTGCCCTTGGCCAGCAGCCAAGCCGTGGCTTGTTCGTAATAGAGATCCTCCGACGACATGCCGTCGACGGGAACGATCACCTGCATGCCCCGCAGCGCTGCGGCGCTGCCGGTGTAAAGAACCGCGCCATGAGCGGCGGTGCCGTTCACAATCACCGTGCGGATACTTTTGTCCTTCAAGATTTTTTCCAAGTCGGTGCCGGCGAATTTGTCGACGCTGGCGTGCACCACAGGTTCACCCGGAGCCGGAGCAACATCTTTAAGGATGTCGTTCGCCGTCGCCTTGCCGGCGGTGCTATAGACCACCAGAACGCCTTTGCTGCGCGCTTCGGTCAGAAGCTTGTGCATGGCCGGCATCTCCGCAAGGCAGCGCGGCCGGTTGGTGCAATTCGGTTTGACAAAATCGAGCATCAGCAGCGCAGTGGTACCTGGGTCCACCGTCACCGGCTTGAGTGCGGGCGCTGGCGGCGCTTTCACGCTTGCCCACTCATCGACGATGTCGGCAGCTTGCGCGCAAAGCGCGATTCCAAAAAAAGCCACAGCGGCAACGAGTGCCGCGATCATGTTCCGTCTCATGAATATCCTCCCTGACGTTCGCCGGCACTCGACGGCCGATTTGTTGCTGGATCATGCGCAAGCCGCGGCGGCTCTGTCAAAGTCGCCCACGGAATCGCTTGCTGAAACACCGCAACCCGGCGCAATATTGCAGCGCATGATCCCGAAAAGGGGTACCCGGTTTTCGGATAAGACCATGCGCAGAAAAGGATGTTAACGGCCGGTCTTTCTTCACTCTTGCGGCCTCGAAAAAATCCACAACAACGGGATGAACGCCATGGACATCAAGGTCGGCAAACAAGCGATCGCCGAAGCCTCGAAAAAGCTTTCCAACTGGGGCCGCTGGGGCAAGAACGACCAGATCGGCACGCTCAATCACGTCAAACCCGAGGATATCGTCAAGGCGGCGAGCCTGATCCGTACCGGCAAGGTGTTCGCGCTCGGCATCCCCCTCGACCGCGAAGGCCCGCAGAACGGCCTGTTCGGCGGCCGCTTCAACCCGATCCACCAGATGCTCGCCACCGGCACCGATGCCGTCGCCGGCCAGCAGGACTGGAACAAGATCCGCTACGCCGACGACACGCTCATGCTGTGCGTGCAGGGCGCCACGCATTGGGACGCGCTCGGCCACGTCTTCTACGAGGACAAAGCCTATAACGGCCACGACGCCAAGCTGATCGACTCGCGCGGGCTGTCCGTGCTCGGCATCGAGAATTCCAAGAACAAGATGGTCGGGCGCGGCGTGCTGCTCGACATTGCACGATTCCGCGGCGTGAAATGGATGCAGGACGGCGAAAGCATCTCCAACGACGAACTCGACAAATGCGCCAAAGAACAGAACGTCTCGATCGGGCGCGGCGATTTCGTCATCGTGCGCACCGGACAGATGGAGCGCTGCCTCGCGGAGAAAGAATGGGGCGGCTATGCCGGCGGCGATGCGCCCGGCGTCAAATTCGAGAACTGCTACTGGTGCCAGGACAAGCAACTCGCCGCCATCTGCACCGATACCTGGGGCGTCGAAGTGCGTCCGAACGAGACTGGCGACGCCAATCAGCCCTGGCACTGGGTGGTGATCCCGGCCATGGGTCTGTGCATGGGCGAGATCTTCTATCTCAAGGAACTGGCCGAGGATTGCGACGAAGACGGCGTCTACGAATTCTTCTTCTGCGGCCCGCCGCTGATCATCACCGGCGGTACGGGATCGCCGATCAATCCGCAGGCGATAAAGTAGACCTTTCCCTCTCCCTGCGAGCGGGGAGAAGGTGCCGAGCGCAGCGGCAGCGAGCGAGGCGGATGAAGGTCCGCTAGCCGCACGCTCAGAATTCGAAATCGCCCCCTCACCCGGCTCGCACCTCGCTTCGCTCGCGAGCCGACCCTCCCCGCTTCAGCGGGGACGAAGAAGACAAAGGAGAATTCCCATGCCCCGTTGGCTCAAGCGCGGAATGGATGCAAGCGCGGTCAAAGCCGCCGACGCCAAGGTGCGTGAGACGGTGGAAGGCATCCTGACCCAGGTCGACGAGCGCAAGGACGCGGCGATCCGCGAATTGTCGGAGAAGTTCGACAAATGGTCGCCGAAGGATTTCCGCCTCAGCGCCCAGGAGATCGAGCAAGCCATCGCGCAGGTCCGCAAGCGCGACCTCGAAGACATCAAATTCGCCCAGGCGCAAGTGCGCAACTTCGCGCAGAAGCAGCGCGAGACCATGAAAGATCTCGAGGTCGAGACGCTGCCCGGCGTCGTCCTCGGCCACCGCCACATCCCGGTGAACTCGATCGGCTGCTACGTGCCCGGCGGGCGCTACCCGATGGTCGCCTCAGCGCACATGTCGATTGTCACCGCTAAGGTTGCCGGCGTGAAGCGCATCATCGCCTGCGCGCCGCCGTTCAAGGGCGGCCCGCATCCGGCCATCGTCGCCGCCATGCATTTCGGCGGCGCCGATGAAATCTTCGTGCTCGGCGGCGTGCAGGCGGTAGCGGCCATGGCGCTCGGCACCGAGTTCGATCCAACCCGTCGACATGATCGTCGGTCCCGGCAACGCCTATGTGGCGGAGGCCAAGCGCCAATTGTTCGGCCGTATTGGCATCGACCTGCTCGCCGGGCCGACCGAAACGCTGATCATCGCCGACGACAGCGTTGACGGCGAAATCTGCGCCACCGATCTATTGGGCCAGGCCGAACACGGGCCGAACTCGCCGGCGGTGATGATCACCAATTCCGAGAAGCTTGCGCGCGACACCATGAGCGAGATCGAGCGGCTGCTGAAGATCCTGCCCAGCGCCGATCTCGCCGGCCAGTCCTGGAAGGATTACGGCGAGGTGATCGTCTGCGACAGCGTCGACGAGATGGTCGCCGAGGCCGATCGCGTCGCCTCCGAGCACGTGCAGGTGATGACGCGCGACCCCGACTACTTCCTCAACAACATGAAGAACTACGGCTCGCTGTTCCTGGGCCCGCGCACCAACGTCGCTTACGGTGATAAGGTGATCGGCACCAACCACACGCTGCCGACCAAGAAGAACGCGCGCTTCACCGGCGGACTGTGGGTCGGCAAGTTCATCAAGACCTGCACCTACCAGAAGGTGCTGACCGACGAGGCGAGCGCCAAGATCGGCGAAGTCTGCTCGCGGCTGTGCATCCTGGAAGGCTTCACCGCGCACGCCGAGCAGGCCAATATCCGCGTGCGCCGCTATGGCGGGCGCAACGTGCCCTACGCCCAGGCGGCGGAGTGACTATCGACCTCACCAAAACCGCCTCCTTCCGCCTCGACGGCCGGCGCGCGCTGGTGACCGGCGGCGGGCGCGGCATCGGGCTGACCGCCGCTTCCGCGCTGGCCGACGCCGGCGCGCATGTCACGCTGGTTGCGCGCACCGCAAAGGAGATCGAGGAGGCAGCCGCGGCGATCCGCGCCCGCAGACAATCGGCCGACGCGCTCGCGCTCGACGTCACCGACGTCGCGGCGGTACGCAAGGCGCTCGCCGAACGCGCGCCCTACCAGGTGCTGGTCAACAATGCCGGCATGAACCGGCCGGCCTTCCTGCCGGACGTGACGATCGAGGATTTCGACGCGATCATGAATCTCAATGTCCGCGCCGCCTTCTTCATGGCGCAGACGGTGGCGCTGCGGCTGCGCGCGGAGAAGCTCCCCGGCTCGATCATCAACATTTCTTCGCAGATGGGCCATGTCGGCGCCGCACGCCGCACCGTCTATTGCGCCGCCAAGCACGCCATGGAGGGCTTCACCAAGGCGATGGCGATCGAGCTTGCGCCCGACAACATCCGCGTCAATTCGCTCGGGCCTACCTTCCTTGAGACGCCGATGACGCGGCCGTTCTTCGAGAACAAGGCGTTCCGCGACGAAGTGCTCGGTAAGATCAAGCTTGGCCGCCTCGGCCAGCTCGACGAGCTGACCGGCGCGATCGTGTTCCTCGCCTCGGATGCGTCTTCGCTGATGACCGGCGCGGCGCTAGTACTGGACGGCGGTTGGACGGCGGAGTGAGACTCTTGTCCCTCCCCTGAAAAGGGAGAGATTAAGAGAGCTTCGGCAGATCCGCGAAGTACTCCGGGTGTTCTTTCTCTACCTGCTGCATGAACTCCGGCCGGAACAGCTTCGGCACGTCGAGCCGCGGCGCGCCCGGCAGCGTGTTGATCAGCACCTCGTCCTCGGCGTTCTCGAAGGCGCGCAGCACGTTCGGCGACATGCGCGGATCGAAGTGGATGTGCTTCATCGCCTTCTTGCCGATGGCGACATCGGTGCCGGGCACCCATTTGGCGAATATCTCCACCGCCTCGTCGGGATTCTTGCGCGAGAAATACGACGACTGCGCCAGCCCGGCGGCGATGCTCTTGATCACCCCCGGTTTCGCCTCGACCGTTGGCCCGTGCGCGACCGCGACCATCACGTAGGACATGTGCTGTCCGCCACGGATCACTTCGAACGAATCCGGCACTTGGGTGAGCGTCTGCGTCACGTAGGGCTCCCAGGTCACGATGGCGTCGACCTTGCCCTCCTTCAGCGCCGGCGCGAGGCCGAACTGCGACCAGATGTTCTCGATGGTGACATCTGCGTACTTCACGCCGGCGCGGCGCACCACCATCTTGAAATATTCGTCGGAAGTCTGGCCGCGCGCGAGCCCGACCTTCTTGCCGACCAGGTCGCTGATCTTGCCGACATTGACGCCCCTGCCCTTCTTCGTGACGATAGCGAGCGGCGTATCGCAGCGATCGTTGGTCGCGTCGTTCATGATCAGGCCGATGACCTGGAACGGGTTGCCGGCATGCACCGCCTTCAGATAGGTGGTCGTGCTCATATCGCCGACCTGGGCGAGGCCGTCGTGCAGGGCGTTGACCATGTCGGTGCCGGTATCGACCACCTTGAAGCTGGCGTCGACGCCGTGCTGCTTGAAGTAGCCCTTCTCCGCGCCGATGAACATCGGCAGATGGCCGAAGTTGTTGGCAATCACAACGTCGAGCTTGGGCAATTCAGCCATTGTTACTCTCCCGGTTTTGCAGTTCCGCGCCGTCAGGACGGCTTCAGCACCTGCGGCAAAACTTGCGGATTGACGCAATTCGGCGGCAGGCGGCCGTCGATCAGCGCCTGAATATTGTCGACCACGATATTCGCCATCTGATCGCGAATTTCCATTACCGCGCTGCCGAGGTGCGGCGTGAGCACCACGTTCTTCATCTTCAACAGCGCCGGCGGCACCTTCGGCTCGTTCTCGAACACGTCGAGCCCGGCGCCGGCAATCTTCTTGGCCTTCAGCGCGCGCACCATGGCCTTCTCGTCGATCACCGCGCCACGCGCGGTATTGATGATGAAGGCGGTCGGCTTCATCTTGGCGAATTCCTTGTCGCCAATCATGTGCCGTGTCTCGGCGTTGAGCGGCTGATGCAGCGTGACGAAATCGGATTGCGCCAGCAACTCATCAAGCGTGACATATTGGGCGCCGAGCTCCTGCTCGACCTCCGGCCGGCGGTGCCGGGCGGTATAAAGGATCTTCATGTCGAAGCCCTTCGCCCGACGCCCGGTTGCCTGGCCAATACGGCCGATGCCGACAAGGCCGATGGTCTTGCGATAGACGAAACCGCCGGCGAGATGGTTCGACTGCGAGCCGGGGAACTTGCTCGCCCGCACCGAGCGGTCGCCCTCGATCATGCGCCGTGTCACCGCGATCATCAGCCCGATATGCAGGTCGGCGACCGATTCCGCCACGATCGGCGGCACCACCGTAACCGGGATGCCGCGCTTGGTCGCCTCGACGAGATCGATATTGTCGGGCGTGATCGACATCGAAGCGACCGCGCGCAATTTCGGATTGGCGCGCAACACGGCGGCATCGATCTTGTCGTGCAGCAGAGAAAACAGGATGTCGCATTTCTTCACCGCCGCGATCAGCTTCGGCTTGGTGATGATCTTGCTCGAGTCGGGGTTCATTTTGACGTCGGCGATGCCACGCAGCCGCTCGAGCGCCCGCGGCGCGATCGGCTGGCTGACGAAGACGCGCGGTTTGCCGCTCACCGCTGCCACCGTACGATGCCGGCGACGCCATCGACGGCGCATTGCACGCCATCGGGAATCTTGCGGGTGGCGTCGAGCACGCCGAGCACCATCGGAATGCCGCGCTCGCGCGCCAGCGACGCCATATGCGAGGTCGAGCCGCCGAGTTCGGCCACGACACCGGCAACCCGCGGCAGGATGTGGCTGAGCGCGGGCCCCGCTACGCGCGTCACCAGGATGTCACCGTGGCCGACGCGCGCCAGTTCGCATTCGCAATTCACCACCACCGTCTTGCCGGAACCCCAGCCGATACCGGCGGCATGGCCGCGCACGCCGGGATGCTGCAGCCAGATTTCGTCGGGCACGATGGCGGCCTCCACATGCAGCGGCCGCGACTGCAGCAGCCTGAAGCCTTTCTCGTCGACCGCCCATTCGATCTCGACCGGCTGGCCGGCGAGTTGCTCGCATTTGCGCAGCAGACGGCCGAGCGTCACCGCCTCGCCCGCCGTCAGGCATGGCTCGTTCACCTGATCCGCGGGCACCAGCTGCGGCGCCGCGACGCCGTGATCGCAGGTGTCGCGATGGCCCTTGCGGCCGGCTTCCACCGTGCGCAGAAAACCGTTGCGGGCGAGCACGATGCGGTCAGGCACCACCTCGCCCTGCGCGATCGCCGAGCCCAGCCCCCAGGTAGCCGTGATCAGCATCTGGCCTTCGGCGGTCTCGCTCAAGCCGCCGCCCGAGGCGCGCGCGGAAATCAGCGGCTGGATCAGCACGCCCATCGCGGTATCGGCCGGCGACAGACCGTGATTTTCCATGTAGCGGCGCGCCTGCGACGTCCACAACGCCGCCCAGCAGGCGCGCACCGCGGTGAGGAATTCGGTCTCGTCGGAAAGCCCGAGGAAGCTTTCGAACTGACCGGCGAAATTCGCGCCCTCGCGGTCCTCGATCAGCGCCGAGGAGCGCACCGCGCCGAGCGGCGCTTCCGCCCGCTGCGCGCGCCAGGCCGCCAGCAGCGGCTCGAGAATCTCCGGCGCGATTGGCTCTTGATAGAGCGCCAGACGAATCTGCACCGACAGCTTGCGCGAGATCTGCCGCTCGGCGGTGTTGTACAGCGTCGCCTGCTCGGTGACGCCGAGCTGGCGCAATTGATGACGATAGGCTTCAGCCGTGAGCGCGAAGCCGCCCGGTGTCGGCAGCCCCGCCTGCGTCAGCGTCGCCAGATTGGCGGCCTTCGGCCCGACCTGTTCAGGATCGGTCGCGGCGGGATCGGTCAGCGGCAGGATGAAGGCGGTCATGCGAGTCTTGTTCTCAGCAGTGCCACGTTCTCAGTGCGCTCCCTCTTCCCGTCCTTACGGGGAGAGGGTTGGGGTGAGGGGCAATTGAAAACCGCTGAAACGCCCCCTCACCCGGCTCGCTTCGCTCGCCACCCTCTCCCCGCAAGCGGGGCGAGGAAAGAAGCGAGCGCCGCGCGCTATTTCACGTGATCGCCGTAGCCCGGCAGCGGATCGACGACCGTGATCTGCTTCACAGGGAAGTTCGACACGATCTCGATCTCGTTCTTTTTCACGATCAGCATTTCCTCGATCCGCACGCCGTAACGGAATTTCTTGCCGTGCTGGGTTTCGAGCGCGAAGGTCATGCCTTCCTTGATGTCGATCGGATGATCGAGCGACCAGATGCGCGAGATCACCGGCTGATCGTATTGGGCTAAGCCCAGACCGTGGCCCCACAGATTGGCGGCAGCCTGGTCTTCGTCCTCGTAGCCCCAGGTCTCCATCGCCGACGGCCACTTGGAGGCGATGTCGCGCGTGGTGGCGCCGACCTTTACCGCGCCGATCGAATCGTAGAGCCAGCCGAGCGCGGTCTTGTAGGTGTCCTTCTGCTCCTGCGACGGCTCCTTGCCGACACAATAGGTCCGGTAATAGCAGGACTTGTAGCCGTTCCAGGTGAGGGCCGCCAAATCCATGAACACGATGTCGCCGGGCTGGATGATGCGGTCGGAGAAATTGCGCCAGTTCGGCCAGGTGTTGGGGCCGGAGGAGACGATCACGTCTTCGACGTCTTCGATGCCCGGGAAGTTGTAGAGATATTCCATCAGATGCGCGGTGACCTGGTTCTCGGTGATGCCGGGGCGCAGGAACTTCATGCATTCCCAGTGGGTGGCGTCGCCGATCGCGCCGACAATGCGGAAGCATTCCTGCTCGTCCTCATTCTTGACCGCACGCGCTTCCATCATCGGCGTCATGCCGTCGACCCAGTGGATGCCCTTCTCCTCGAAGATCTTGATCATATTGATGTCGATGAAGTCGCAGCCGAGCTTCTGCCCGGCGACGCCGTGGCGCTTCATCTCTTCGATGATCGCGTTGGTGAACTTGGTCACCTGCGAGGTCGCAGCCGGACCGGCGGCGCCTTTGATCCAGGCGAAGGAGTGGCGGATATTTTCCTTCGGCAGCCACGGCGAGTGACGCTCGACCTGCATGCCGATATCGCCCTGCTCGAACAGCACCGGACGGCCGTCGCCGCATAGCATGGCATATTTCAGGCCGGGCTTGAGCTTGTTCCAGCCCGGCGTCAGCGAGCCGGTGATGTAGCGGCAGTTCTCATCGTACATGCACAGCAACGCGCCGAGCCCGTGCTTCTTCATCATCTGCCGCGCACGCTCGATCCGGTATTCGCGCAGGCGGTCCCAATTGACCCGTTGCTGCCAATCCATCCCGATCATGCCGAAATTCGCAGTACCCATGGCAGTCCTCCCAAGCGGCGCGCCGGCCGCGCCGTTTTTCATTGAATTCGACGCGATGTTATTCGGCTGGCGCGCTCAGAAGAAATAATATAATCGGTGTTTAGCCATTATATTTTCTAATGACGGTGTCAGAATGCGGAACATCCCCTTGCGGCAAATTCGCGCCGTGATTGCGGTCTGCGAGGAAGGCTCCTTCACCCGCGCGGCGGAGCGCGAAAACGCCACGCAATCGGGCATTTCCCAGCACGTGGCCGCGGTCGAGCGCACGCTGGGGGTGAAGCTGTTCGAGAGGTCAAGCGGCGCGGTGAAGCCAACGCCGGCGGGCCTGCGCTACTATAAGAGCTGCGTCGAGGCGGTCGGCGCGCTGGAAAACGCCGCCGAGGAGGCGCGCGCGCTGTCCGGCAAGGTCACCGGCGAATTGCGCATCGGCCTGATGCCGACCTTCACCCGCGCGGTGCTGGCGCCGGTGCTGGACGACTTCGTACCGCGCTGCCCGGAAGTGCGCCTGCACATCGTCGAGGGCTACAGCGGGCTGCTCACCGAAATGACGCTCGACGAAGAACTCGATTTCGCCGTGGTGCCGGCCTTCGAAGGCACCATCGGCCTGAAGTCGCGCTTGCTTGTCCGCGACCGGGAAATGCTGATCTCCGGCCCGAAGCGCGGCTTCGCGCCGCTCGCTCCCTTAAGGCTCGCCGAATGCAAGCCGCTGAAATTCCTGCTGCCGGGGCCGGACAATATCCGCCGGCGCAATCTGGAAACCTATTTCCAAAGCCACGGCGTCGAAGTCGAGGCCGTGCTGGAGATGGACGCCATGATCGCCACGCTGGAATTCGTCGCACGTTCCGACTGGGTGACGATCCTGCCGAGCGTGATCTCGATCAACGATGTCGGCCGCGGCGAGTTGATCGTCAATCCGATCGTCGCGCCCGAGCTGCACGCAGAGTTCGTCGTGATTCAACCGGCCCGGCGCACGCTGTCGACGCAGGCGCGCATGTTCTTGCAACGCTTCGAGCAGGAGGTGGCGCACATTCACGCGGTGTGGGACCGAACGCTGGCCGCGCCGACGAAGCGGAAATTGTCCGCCTGAGAACTCCGCTCGTCATTCTTGTGTAAAGGAAAATGTCCGATGGACTCCTCGCCGCTCGTCTCCACCGCCTGGCTCGAGCAGCATCTCGCCGACCCCGATCTGCGCATTATCGAGGTCTGCAACATCCGCGACGACAAGGCCTATCGCGAGGGGCATATCCCGGGCGCGTTGTGGTTCTACTGGAAGACGGCGTGCTGGCACGAGACGGATCGCGATTTCGTCACGCCGGCGGCGATGGCCAAGCTGTTCGGCAGCATCGGCATCGGCTCGCAGACGACCGTCGTGCTGTATGGCGATCCCGTGCAGTTCGGCAGCTACGCCTACTGGGCCTTCACCATGGCCGGGCACGCGAAGCTCAAGCTGCTCGACGGCGGCCGGCGGAAATGGGTCATGGAAAAGCGGCCGCTGTCGCGCGACGTGCCGCGCTTTCCCGCCGTCGCCTATCCGCCGCCGGTGGGCACCGCGACCATGCGCGTCGGCCGCGACGATGTGCGCGCGCATCTGCGCGAGCCGCAACGGCTGCTCATCGACCTGCGTTCGCCGGAGGAATATTCGGGCGAGCGTGTCTCCGACTATTCCTTCGCCGTCGATCACGGCGCCGAGCGCACCGGGCGCATCCCCGGCGCCATGCATCTTTATTTCAAGGACCTATTGAACGCGGACAATTCGTTCAAATCGCCGGAGCAGCTTCGTGACACGCTGGCCGCGGCCGGCATCGCGCCGGAAAAATTCGACGATATCGTCTGCTATTGCCGGCTGAGCCATCGCGCCACCATCGGCTGGATCGCGCTCGGCCAGATCCTCGGCCTCAAGAACGTCAAAATTTACGATGGCTCGTGGACCGAATGGGGCAGCATCGTCGGCTTCCCGATCGAGAAGTAGCGCGCGTCGTCAAACGCCCGTCGTCTTGCGCCGATAGGCTTCGATCTTGTCGCGCAGCGCGTCGGGCAACGGCACCGGCTTGCGCGTCTCCAGCGACATCATGGCGGTGACCATGCGCGCGCGCAGGCGCTCCATCCCGTCGTGATGGCAGACGATGGCGATGCCGAGCGAGGAGCGGCCGATGCGCTCGACCAGAATGGTAAGCTCGATGATATCGCCCATCCGGCTCGGGATCTTGAAATCGCAATCGATGTGAACGAAGGGAAAGCCGAACTGGCTGCCCATGATCAGGTCGGCATAATTGTAGCCGAGTTCTTCCCCGTACCAGTCCTCGATCAGCCCGTTGAAGATGTCGAAGTAATGCGGGAAGTATACGATGCCGGCGGGGTCGCAATGCGAAAACCGCACCGTAACGCTGCGGGTGAAGGCGCCGCTCGGTGGCACAAATCGATCCTGAAGCATGAGATACCGTCCTGATGCGCGTGTTCTTGCGCTGACGAAATCCGCTGTAGCAAGGATTTACGCTGCCATCCACACGCCCGACCGCGCCGACCGGCTTGAACGTTACGTCGTGCGCCGCCGGCGCTCCGCACAGGCGGCGTCAATCGCTCAGGCGACCAAAAGATTTGGCAGAAATTCTTGCGTCAGCTCATCGTCGGAAAGCACCGGCTCGGCGCGGTCATCGACCGTCTGAAACTCGTTGCCGCAGACCGGGCACGACCAGATATGGACCGTCTCCCGTTCGTTGATGGTTTCCGACCACTCCGGTGCAATCAGATGTGTCTTGCACCGATCGCACGTCGTTGAAATTCGCTGTGCCGCCACGGAGGTTGACATGTGAGCCCTCCTTTTCATTGCGTCCAAACGCAATGCATTCCTGACATTTGCTGCTTTTGCATTGACCCGGGTCAAGTTGGGCCTCCGGCAACCCGCGGCAAATCGCCGCCTGTGCACAAAGCGAATTCGCCATGGCGGTCACACCGTCATCCACGCCCCGTCAGCGTCGACCGACTTGAACACCGCCTCCAGCGCGGCCGCGGTCTGCAAAATACCGGCGGGCGGAATCGGAAACGCGCCCTGCCCGAGCACGGCCTTGGCGAAATAATCGAGATTACGGCCGAGATGATTTTCGGCTGGCCGGTCGATCACTTCCGGGTCGTCCTTGCCGGCGCGGCGCACGATGGCGCGCGTCTCGGAAACGCTTTCGGCCCAGCAGTTCTCGCCGAAGATGGCGATGCGCCAGCGGAACGGCGTCTTGATGGTGGTGCCGAGCGTGCCGGTGGCGCCGTTCTCGAACTCGATCAATGCGGCAGTCGTGTCGCCGGTCGGCAGCTTGAGCGCGCGTGCCTTCGACAGCGCGCTGATGCGTTTCATCGGCCCGACCATGTCGCGGAAGCAATCGAGCACATGGATGCCCATGCCGGTCATGCCGCCGGCGCGGCTTTCCTCCGCCGACATGCGCCAGCTATCGGCAGGATAGTTGGCCAGCCAATCGTGGCTGTAATTGCCTTCGGCATGCATGACGGTGCCGAAGGCGCCCTGCTCCTTCAGCTCGGCCAACACGCGCATCGACGGCATCAGGCGAAAATGATGGCCGACGCCGATGACGACGCCGGCGCGCTTGACCGCATCGAGCATGGCCGCGGCTTCCGCTTTGCTCAGCGCGAACGGCTTTTCGCAATAGATGTGCTTGCCGGCCGCCGCCAGCGCTTTCACTTGTTCAGGATGCTTGGTGTGGGGCGTGGCCAGTATCACGGCCTTGACCGCTGGGTCGGCGAGCACTTCATCGAACGACGTGCCGATGGGGATTTTATATTCGGCGGCAAAGTCGCGCACGGTGTCGGGCTCGAGCGTGACGCCGCGTACGAAATTGATCGGCGCGCCGAAATCGCGCGCCGCCTTCACCAAGGTCTTGCCCCACCAGCCGAGGCCGACGATTGCGGTGTTGAGCATGCGTCAAGCCGCCGCCGGCGCGCCCGGTTGCTTCATCGGATGTGCGCGGGCGAAAGCGTCATTGTGCATGCACAAATCGACGATGCGCTTCACCGTCGGGAACGGCGCCAGATCGACCTTGAAATAGGTCGAGCCCGCCGCCTGCCCGGCGAGACAGATGTCGGCGATGGTGATCTGGTCGCCCTGGCAGTAGCGCCCGGTGTGCGGCGAGCCGGCGAGATTGGCCTCCAGCGCCTTCAACGCCTCCAGGTGCCAATGCTGGCCCCATTTCATCACGCCGGGTTCGTCGATCTTGTATTCGTGCGCTAAGATATTCGCGCACCCGCGGCACGATCAGCGGATGGGTGTCGCAGGCGATGATCTGCGCCAGCCCGCGCACGCGCGCGCGCGCCTTCGGCTCCTTCGGCAGCAGCGGCGGGTTGGGATGCGTCTCGTCGAGATATTCGAGGATGGCGAGCGACTCGAACAGCACCGTGCCGTCGTCGAGGATCAGCGCCGGCAGCGCCTTCATCGGATTGATCTTGGCGAAAGCTGCGTCGCGCTGCTTGCCCTGCATCAGGTTGATGTCGATCACCTCGTCGGGCGTGATGCCCTTGAGGTTGAGCGCGATGCGCACGCGGAACGTCGCCAGCGACCGCCAGAACGAAAACAGTTTCATGGATAGCCTCCCCGTCAGTCGTTTATTTCTTGCGTCCCGACCAATAGACCGTCATGCGCGAGCCGTCGCCGCCGCCGAAGCCGTGCTTGGTGGCGTCCTCGAAGCCGGCGAGCGCGGCCTTGGTGGCGATCATGTCGGCGCCCAAGCGACTCGCCGGTCGCGATCATGGTGCGCAGGTCCTTCACGCCGTTGGCGATCGAGAAGGTGGTCGCGCCGGGATCGCGGTTTTCCAGCATGGCGACGATCATGTCGGCGCGCATCTTGAGCGCGTTGTTGGCGCCGTTGCTCTCGACGAACAGGTCGAGCAGGCGCTTGGCTCGCCAGCCGACGCTCCGGGCAATGGCGAAGGCTTCGCCATAGGCCTGCCAGGCCACCATCAGCGGCAGATTGATCGCAAGCTTCATCGCCGCGCCGGTGCCGACCGGCCCGCAATGCTCGACCTTGCGGCAGAGCTGATCGAGGATCGGCTTGGCCCGCGCCGCATCGGCCGGCTCGGCGCCCATCAGCCCGAGCAACTGGCCCTTGCGCGCCGGCGCGGTCGAGCCGCCGACCGGGCACTCGACGAGTGCCGCGCCCTTCGCCCGCACCTTGGGCGCGAGATCGGTTTCGACCTTGGGCGCCACCGTGCTCATCTCGAGGAACAGCTTGCCCTTGACGTCGCCCGACAACAGCCCGTTCGGCCCGTTGTAGACGGCGTCGATCGCCGCGCCATCGGTGAGCAAGGTGATCACCGCTTCGCTGGCCTTCGCCACCTCGGCCGGCGTGGCCGCGACTTTGGCCCCGGCGTCGGCGATCGATTTGGTCTTGTCCGCTGTGCGATTCCACACAGTCACCTGATGGCCGACTTCCATCAGCCGCAGGGCGACATTGCCGCCCATCGCGCCAAGACCGGCTACACCGATTTGCATGACTCCTCCCTCACTGCTTTTACCGGCGACGATAGGCGATTGCCGCGACGCATGAAAGCCGCATTGTGACGTTTGACACTCGACAGCCGTGCTGCCGCCCACTATGAAACTCGCGACGCGGCGCATTGCCGCGTTTGAATCTCACGATGGGGAAGTGTGAATGGTTGCGGCCAAAAAGTACAAGGGTGCTGTCGGCGTCATCGGCCTCGGCATCATGGGCGGCGCCTTCGCGAAGAACCTGGCCGCCGCCGGCTGGCGCGTCGTCGGTTATGACATCAGCGCGGCGCGGCGCCGCGAAGCCGCCCGCGCCGGCGTCGAGATCGCCCGCAACGCCGTCGAGCTGGCAGCCGCCGTGCCGACCATCCTCACCAGCCTGCCCAAGCCGCAGGCGCTGATGGACACCGCGCGCGCCATCGCCGCCGCCAAGCTGAAGCGCCTGGTACTGGTGGAAATGGGCACCTTCGCGATCGCCGACAAGGAAAAAGCCGCGCGCGTGCTGGCCAAGGCCGGTCATCAGATGCTCGACGCCCCGGTCAGCGGCACCGGCTCGCAGGCCCGCGTCCGCGACCTGATATTTTATGCCAGCGGCAATTCCGGCCTGATCAAGCGGCTGCGTCCGATGTTCAAGGCCTTCGGCCGTGAGGTCTACGACGTCGGCGCCTTCGGCAACGGCAGCAAGATCAAATACGTGGCGAACCTGTTGGTCGCCATCAACAACGTGGCCAGCGCCGAAGCCATGGTGCTGGGCATGAAAGCCGGCCTGCCGCCGCAACTGATCTTCGATCTCATTACCCCGGGCGCCGGCAATTCGCGCGTGTTCGAATTGCGCGTGCCGATGATGGTGAAGGGCGACTACAACGACGCCACCATGAAGATCGACGTGTGGGACAAGGACATGCAGGTGATCGGCGATTACGCCCGCAAGATCAAAGCGCCGACGCCGATGTTCAATGCCACCAAGCCGGTCTACATCAAGGCGATGAAAAGCGGCCTCGGCGCCAAGGACACCGCCGCGGTTTGCGCCGTGTTGGAGAAGCAGGCCAAGCTGAAGCGCAAGAAGCGCTGACCCTCACTCCGTTCATTCCCGCGCAAGCGGAAATCCAGGGCGACAATGTCAGCGTCTGAGAATTCGGCCATGGGTCCCCGCGTGCGCGGGGACGAGCGGAATTCCAATCACGCTTTCACTCTTGCCTCTTGCCTCTTGCCTCTTGCCTCTTGCCTCTTGCCTCTTGCCTCTTGCCTCCCGCCTCTGCATCTCGGTAGCCTCCCCGCCAACAAGACATCCGGGAGAGCGTAATGGCGTCGTTGCAGCAATTGTCTGAAATCCGCGACGGCATCCGGATCGATTGGAACGTGCCGATCACCATGGACGACGGCCTGGTGTTGCGCGCCGACGTATTTCGCCCGGCGAAAGACGGCCAA
This sequence comes from uncultured Alphaproteobacteria bacterium, assembly GCA_963772235.1. Taxonomy (GTDB): domain Bacteria; phylum Pseudomonadota; class Alphaproteobacteria; order Rhizobiales; family Xanthobacteraceae; genus Pseudolabrys. Next base: position 20,801 of record CAVYWI010000007.1, on the reverse strand, counting down.
TATCCGGTCCTGCTGACCTACGGCCCCTACGCCAAGAATCTCGCGTTCCAGGACGGCTATCCGAGCGCCTGGAACATCATGGCGGAGAAGCACCCGGACGTCACCGCCAACTCCTCCAACAAGTACCAGAACTGGGAAGTGGTCGATCCGGAGAAATGGGTGCCGCACGACTACGCCTGCGTGCGCGTCGATTCGCGCGGCGCCGGCTGCTCGCCCGGCGTGATCGATCATTTCTCGCCGCGCGAGACCAAGGATTTCTACGACTGCATCGAGTGGGCCGGCGTGCAGCTCTGGTCGAGCGGCAAAGTTGGTCTCAACGGCATTTCCTATTACGGCATGAACCAGTGGCATGTGGCGTCACTGCAGCCGCCGCATCTCGCCGCCATGTGTGTGTGGGAAGGCTCGGCCGACTGGTACCGCGATATGACGCATCACGGCGGCATTCTCTCGACGTTCTGGGAGAACTGGTTCGACATGCAGGTGAAGACCGTGCAGTACGGCGTCGGCGAGAAAGGCGGGCGCAGCCGCGTGCACGGCGAACTGGTGTGCGGCCCGGAGACGCTGTCCGAAGAGGAACTCGCCAAGAACCGCGCCGACTTCGGCGGTAATATTCTCAAGCATCCGATGGACGACAAATATCACCGCGACCGCTCGCCGGTCTGGGAGAAGGTCACGGCGCCACTGTTTTCCGCCGCCAACTGGGGCGGCCAGGGCCTGCATCCGCGCGGCAATTTCGAGGGCTTCGTGCGCGCCGCGTCGAAACAGAAGTGGCTCGAAGCGCATGGCATCGAGCACTGGACGCATTTCTACACCGACTACGGCCGCGAGCAGCAGCTTCGCTTTTTCGACTATTTCCTGCACGGCAAGGACACGACTTGGTCGAAGCAGCCGAAGGTGCTCTTGCAAATCCGCCACCCCGGCGAAAAATTCGTCGCCCGCGCCGAAACCGAATGGCCAATCGCGCGCACGCAATGGACCAAGTTCTACCTCGATCCGAAGTCGATGGCGCTCACGACCAAAAAGCCGTCCGGCGGCGCCAAGCTCGCCTTCGAAGCCCTGGGCGAAGGCCTCACCTTCCTTACACCCGTGCTCGAACATGAGACCGAGGTCACCGGCCCCTCCGCGCTCAAACTGTTCGCCTCCTCGTCGACCCGTGACGCCGATTTCTTCATCGTGCTGCGCGTGTTCACCGGCGACCTGAAGGAAGTCGTGTTCCAGGGCGCCATCGATCCGCATACACCCATTGCACAGGGCTGGCTGCGCGCCTCGCACCGCAAGCTCGACAAGAAACTGTCGCTGCCCTACCGGCCCTATCACACCCACGACAAGAAGCAGCCGCTTGCCAAGGGCAAGCCGGTCGAACTCGACATCGAGATCTGGCCGACCTCGATCGCGGTGCCCGCCAGCTATCGCATCGGCCTGTCGGTGCGCGGCAAGGACTACGAATATGGCGGCGCCAGCGGCGGCAAGCTGTCGAACTTCAAGAATGAACTCACCGGCTGCGGCCCGTTCCTGCACAACCATCCGAAGGACCGCCCGCCCCCGATCTTCAACGGCACCACAACCCTGCATTTCAGCGGCGGCAAGGCGCCCTATCTGCTGTTACCCATCATCCCGCCGAAAAAACAGGCAGCCGGAAAAAAGCGCGGGCGGAAATAATTTGATCTGGGGAAATTATGGTCGGCGCGCGGACGCCGTCCTACCCGCTCGTCCCGGCGAAAGCGGGGACCCAGTGCGTAAATCTGCTGACCTTGTAAACTTGACCCTTGGATTCCCGCTTACGCGGGAATGAACGGAGCGTGGGCCGGCGGCACGACGTACGATCGATATCTGCGGCCATTTAGGGTGTTCATTTCCATCGAACCTAGGGTAAGGTTCGCGCAACCTTCGGCTTAACAGAAGGGTCCAGAGGGAGACGAATGAATACGCAGTTCTGGGTCATTCAGGCCTTCAACGGGATATCGTATGGCGCGCTGCTCTTTCTCGTGGGCAGCGGATTGTCGTTGATCTTCGGCGTCATGCGGATCGTCAATCTTTCCCATGGCGCCTATTTTCTGTGGGGCGGCTACATCGCCCTCTCCGTCATCTCAGCGACCGGATCGTGGGCGCTGTCGCTGCCGGTGGCCGCGCTTGCCGTCGCCGCGATCGGTCTGGTCATGGAGCGCCTGTTCCTGCGCTCCGAAGGTCTTGCCCACGTGCGCAACGCCGTCATCGCAATCGGGATAGCCATCCTCGTTGCCTTGGCGGTTGCGCGCGGGTTTCCGGCTGTCGCCGCGAGCTGGCCCCAGTTCATTGCGGTCGTCGCGCTCGCCAGCATCGTACTGTTTTTCGTATTGAGCCGCGTCTCCATTCTGCCGATCGATAACGACGTGCTGCGCCAGGTGCTGCTCACCGTCGGCTTCGCCTTCCTGTTCCAGCAGGGCGCGCTCGACATCTGGGGCGGCAACAACATGGACATCAACCCGCCGAAGGAACTCACCACGAGCGTCGTGATCGGCGGCATGTATTTCCCGGCCTATCGCCTGTTCATGATCGCCACGGCGCTGGCGATCGGCATCGTGCTGTGGCTGGCGATGGAAAAGACGCGCATGGGCGCGGCGGTGCGCGCCACCGTCGACGACGCGCAGATGGCGCGCGGCGTCGGCATCGACACCAACCGCGTCTCCATGTTCATCTTCGCGCTCGGCGCCTTCCTCGCCGCGCTCGGCGGCGTGACCGGCGGCGCCTTCCTCGGCATCTATCCCGGCCTCGACTTCGAGATGCTGCCGCTCGCCTTCGCCGTCGTCATCATCGGCGGCATGGGCTCGCTCGGCGGCGCCGCGATCGGCGCGCTGCTGGTCGGCCTCGCCGACAATTTCGGCAAGGCGCTGTTCCCGGAAGTTTCCTACTTCACGCTTTACGCGCCGATGGTTCTCATCCTGGCGATCAAGCCGACCGGCCTGTTCGGACGCGACTGAGCAAGAACCGATGACGCCAGAACATGAAAATCCTGATCGTCGCGCTGGCGCTGGTGGCGATCGCCTATATCGTGCCGCACACCGGCTCGTTTGTGGTCCTGCTGACGACGCGCGCGTTGTGCTTCGCCATCCTCGCCATGAGCGTCGACCTGCTGCTCGGATTCACCGGCCTCTCCTCGATGGGGCAAGCGGCATATTTCGGCGTCGGCGCCTATCTCACCGCGATCTTGGCCGCCCGGTATCACGTCGGGCTGGGTTGGGACTTCTGGCTCGTGGTGATCTTGGGGATGCTGATCGGCGCAGCACTTGCGGCGCTGTTCGGACTGTTCGCGATGCGCGCCAGCGGCGTCTACTTCCTGATGATCACGCTGGCGCTCGGCCAATGCGTTTGGGGCCTCGCCTATCGCTGGAATTCGCTGACCGGCGGCGACAACGGCATCAACGTCAGCAGCCGGCCGGATTTCGGGCTCGACCTGAGCAACGAGAAGACGTTCTTCTATCTGGTCTTCGCCTTCTTCGTCGCGAGCCTGATCGTGCTTTACGTGCTGGTGCGCTCGCCGTTCGGCCGCAGCCTCGAAGGCATCCGCGAGCGCGAATTGCGCATGCAGATCCTCGGCTACAATACCTGGCTGCACAAATACATCGCCTTCGTCATCGCCGGCGCCTTCGGCGGCCTGGCCGGCGTATTGTGGGCGCACACCAACGGCCTGATCAGCCCCGAGACCGTGGTGCTGACCACCTCGGTCGACTCGCTGCTGATGGTTGTGCTCGGCGGCGCCGGCACGCTGGTCGGCGCCGCCATCGGCTCGGCCATCGTCTTCGCGCTGCGCGAATATCTGTCGACGCTGGTGCCGTGGTGGCAATACGTGCTGGGCGGCGTCTACGTGCTCACCATTCTCTATCTGCCGATGGGCCTGATGGGCCTTCCGGCCCGCATCCGCCAGGGGCGCAAGGCTCCCAACAAGACACCGAGCAAATCGGGAGAGACCAAGACTTTGGCTTCGGCGCCGTCCTGACGGACGGCGCCATAATAATCAGGGAGGACGACCATGACAAGCAAACTGTCGCTGAGGGTACTACCGCTGTTGCTGGGGAGCGCTGCTCGCCGCTTGGTTGGGCATCGCTTCGAACGCGCACGCGGAAGAACTGCGCATCGGCTACATCGCGCCGGTCACCGGCATCTTCGCCCAGGTCGGCAAGGACATGGTGGACGGCTTCCAGCTCTATCTCGCCGAGCACAACAACAAGCTCGGCGGCATGGACGTGAAATTCATCGTCGAGGACGACCAGGGCAAGCCCGACACCGGCGTCACCAAGGCCAAGAAGCTGATCCTGCAAGACCACGTTCACATGTTCATCGGCGGCCTGCTCGCCTCGACCGGCTACGCGCTGGCGCCGGTCAGCACCGCCGAAAAGACGCTGTACATCTCGTCGGTGTCGTCGGCCGACGACCTGACGCAGCGGCAGCTCAGCAAGTATCCCGTACTTCCTGCGCACCAGCTGGACGATCTCGCTGCCGCATCACCCGCTCGGCCAATGGGCCTGCGACAACGGCTACAAGAAGGTCATCGTCATCGCGGCCGACTATGCCTTCGGCTACGAGACGGTCGGCGGCTTCCAGAACGCGTTCGAGGACTGCGGCGGCAAGGTGATCCAGAAAATCTGGCCGCCGCTCGGCACCAAGGACTTCGGGCCCTACATCCCGACCTTCAAGACGGACGCCGACGTCATCTTCACCACCATGGTCGGCCCGATGGCGTTGCAGTTCCCCAAGCAGCTGCGCGCGGCCGGCAACAAGACGCAGATCCTCGGCAGCGGCGTCAGCTATGACGAGTTCGTGCTGCCGTTCATGGGCGACGAAGTGATCGGCGACGTCTCGGCGCTGCACTACAGCGCCGCGATCGACACGCCGATCAACGAGGCCTTCGTGAAGGCCTACCGCGCCAAGTACGGCAAGGTGCCGTGCTACTATTCGGAAAACAACTACACCACCGCGATGTGGCTCGACAAGGCGATCGCCAAGGCCGGCGGCAAATATCCGGGGCCGGAGGAGTTCATCAAGATCATGGCGAGCATCAAGCTCGACGCGCCGCGCGGTCCGGTCGAACTCGACGACATGCGTAATCCGATCGAGAACGTCTACATCAAGAAGGTCGAGAAGAAGAAGATGTTCGGCTACCCGAAGGACGAGCTCTGGAACGTCGTGATCAAGACCTATCCGCAAGGTCAGCCAGTTCTGGACCTACGGGAAGGACAAGTTCCTGGCGCAGCCGGTCTATGACCGCGACTTCCCGCCCTGCAAGTTCTGCGAATAACGCCGACTGCGCCGGGGCTCAGACAAAAAGCCCCGGCGCTCTCTTCAGCATCGAGGATTGCGCGTGAGCATCGGACACATCATCCAACGGCGGCGCCGTCGCCGGTGCTCGAGCTCAAGGGTTTGTGCAAGAGCTTCGGCGGCTTGCAGGCCACGCGCGAGCGTCACGCTGCGCATCATGCCGGGCGACCGCCAGGCCATCATCGGCCCGAACGGCGCCGGCAAGACCACGCTGTTCAACCTGATCACCGGCATTTATCCGGTGACCTCGGGCCAAGTTCTGCTGTTCGGCCAGGACGTGACCGGTTGGCCGAGCCACCGCCGCACCGCGCTCGGCATGGCGCGCACGTTCCAGGTCACCAGCCTGTTTCCGAAATTGACCGTGCTCGACAACGTTCTGCTGGCGATCAAGGGATTGAGGCGGTCGAAATTCGTGATGTGGCGTTTCTTGTCGTCCTACAAGGACGTCTACGACAAGGCCTATCACCTGCTCGAAGACGCTGGCTTCCTCGACCGCAAGGACATCGAAGTTCGCAATCTGTCGCACGGCGAGCAGCGCCAGCTCGAGATCGTGCTGGGCCTCGCCAGCGATCCGAAAATCCTGCTGCTCGACGAGCCGGCCGCCGGCCTGTCGTCCGGTGAATCGACCGAAATGGCCAAGTTCCTGATGAAGCTCGATCCCGAAGCTCGCGATCCTCTTGATCGAGCACGACATGGACGTGGTGTTCGACGTCGCCTCGCAGATTTCCGTTCTGCACTTCGGCGAAATCCTGGAAACCGGCACGCCGCAGCAAATCCATGCCAGCGCCAGCGTGCAGGAAATCTATTTGGGGACCGACTGAGCCATGGCGGCGATCCTCGAAGTCCAGGACATCCACACCTATTACGGGGACGCCTACGTCCTCCAAGGCCTGTCGTTGCAGCTCGAGCAGGGCCAAATTCTCGGTCTGCTCGGCCGCAACGGCGTCGGCAAGACCACGCTGGTGAATTCGATCGTCGGCTTCAATCCGCCGCGCCGCGGCAAGATCGTGTTCAAGGGCGACGACATCACCGGGAAATCCTCGTTCGAGACCGTGCGCAGCGGCATGGGCCTGGTGCCGCAGGGCCGCCGCGTGTTTCCGACCCTCGGCGTCGAGGAAAACCTACTGGTCGCCGAGCGCAGTCCCGATCGCCACGGCTGGACACTCGAACGCGTCTACACGCTGTTCCCGCGCCTGCGCGAGCGCCGCAACCAGCGCGCCAAGACGCTGTCCGGCGGCGAGCAGCAGATGCTGGCGATCGGCCGCGCGCTGATGACCAACCCCGACTGCCTGATCATGGACGAGCCGTCGGAGGGGCTGGCGCCGATCATCATCCAGGGCCTGTGGGAGGCGATCGGCAAGCTGAAGGAAGAAGGCCTGTCGATTCTGCTGGTCGAGCAGAACGCGCACCTCGCGCTCAAGCTGGTCGACTACGTGCACGTGATGAGCAAGGGCCAGGTGGTCTATTCGGGCAGGCCGGAAGCGCTCAAGGCCAACGACGAGATCAAGTCGAGCTATCTCGGCATCTAAAACGGCGTGGCCGGGGTCTGGCGCGCTCCTCGCCGAGGACCGCCAGCTTGATGCGTATGCTGACACTACCATAGGCGGCCCGCATGATGCCCATCGGCGACGATAAGCACATCGCAACGCCGCAATCGGGCTTTACAGACTGGAAGACATTGGCCGATGATGGCTTTGGTTCGGTCCATCGCCCTTGCCCCGATGGCCCGAAGTGACGCCTTTTGATATTCGTGTCGAATTCGGCCATGCCGGTTGATCGAAATGCCGCGCGACGCCGCCTAAATCGTACAGCCCCGCGAGGGGGCGACAAAGGGAGGAATGCCAATGTCTCGTAAAGTCACCCGCCGTAAATTCATGGCCGCGACGGCCGCCGGCGCTGCGCTGGCGACGTTTAAATTCCCAGCGCCGGCCGTGGCACAGGCCGCGCCGTTCAAGCTCGGCCTGCTCACCGTCAAGACCGGTCCGCTGGCGCAGGGCGGCATCCAGATGGAACAGGGCGTGCTGACCTGGCTGAAGGAGCACAACAACAAGATCGCCGGCCGCAAGATCGAGTTCATCTCCGCCGACACCGGCGGCAATCCCGCCGGCACCAAGACCAAGGTGCAGGAACTGGTCGAGCGCGACAAAGTCGACACCATCCTCGGACCGCTCGCGGCCTTCGAGCTGCTGGCGATCACCGACTACATCGCGCAGAGCAAGATTCCGCTGCTGAGCCTCGCCGCCGCCGAGGACATGACGCAGCGCCGGCCTAATCCGTTATTTCATCCGCGCCTCGGCAACCTCCGCGCAGGCGATGCATCCGATGGCGGACTACGCCGCCAAGGAAATGAAGCTCAAACGCATCATCTGCATCTCCGAAGACTTCGCCTTCGGCTACGAACAGATGGGCGGCTTCCAGCAGACCTTCGAGGACAATGGCGGCAAGATCCTCAAGAAGCTGTGGCCGCCGCTGGTCACGCCGGACTACACGCCGTATGTCGCGCAGATCGCCGATTGCGACGGCGTCTGCCAGGGCTTCGCCGGCTCGAACCCGCTGCGCTTCATGAAGGCCTATGCCAGCGCCGGGCTGAAATTCCCGGTTGTCACCGGCGAAACCGGCGGCGACGACGCGTTGCTCAAGAGCTTGGCGACGAGGCGCTCGGTCTCACCAGCTGCTGCCCGTACACGCTGGATCTCGCAACCGACGGCAACCAGCGTTTCGTCAACGGCATGCTGAAGAACTTCAATACCGTTCCCGGCCAGTATGCCGGCCTGCTCTACGTCAACTGCGACGTGGTGGAGGCGGGCCTCAAGGCGCTCGGCGGCAACTCCGAGCGACAAGACCAAGCTGGTGGCGGCGATGCGGGCGGTCAACCTGACCGACACGCCGCGCGGACCGGTCAAGTTCGACCATTTCGGCAACGTGATCGGCGATTTCTACATCCGCAAGCTTGGCAAAGAAGGCGCCAAATACGGCCTCAAGCTCTGGAACAAGACGATCAAGACCTACCACAACGTCAGCCAGTTCTGGACCTACGACGAGAAGAAGTTCCTCGTCGCAACCGGTCTATTCGCGCGACTACCCGCCGCTCAAATCATGATGTGCACCGGTCCGCGGGCGCCGCACTGGCGCCCGCGGATTTTCAGCGCATGATCCCGGATCGTGGGGTCCGGTTTTAGACCCCGATCGTGCGCGTACAAAAAAAGTAATCAGCGGGGGAACACTGCGGCTATGACGTTTTGGCTGCTGCTGACGGTCAACAGCATCACCTTCGGTGGGCTGCTGTTCCTGCTGTCGGCGGGCTTCTCGCTGATCTTCGGGCTGATGCGCATCCCGAACCTGACGCACGGCTCGCTGTTCATGCTCGGCGCCTATGTCGGCGCCACCTTCGTTGGCGGCCTGCTCGGCTTCGAAGTTCAATTTCTGGCTGGCGGCGGTCCTGGCGACGCTGACGGTGGCTGCGCTCGGCGCGCTGGTCGAACGGCTGCTGCTGCGCCGGCTGCCGGGCGATCAACTGGCGCAGGTGCTGGTGACGCTCGGCCTGTCCTTCATGGTCGCCGATTTCTGCCTGCATGGTCTGGGGCGGCGATCCGCTCAACGTCGCCACGCCCGCCGGCCTCGGCGGCTTCGTGCGCGTCGGGCGCGGCGGCCTTCCCGCTCTACCGCCTGGCCATCATCGTCATCGCCATGGTGTTCGCCATCGCGCTTTGGCTGCTGCTCGACCGCACGCGGCTCGGCGCCATGATCCGCGCCGGCGTCGACGATCCCGACATGGCGCGCGTGGTCGGCATCCGCGTCTCGCAGCTGTTCACCATCGTGTTCGCGCTCGGCGCCGGACTCGCCGCCTTCGCCGGCATCATCGGCGGCCCGATCCTCTCGGTCTATCCCGGCCTCGACCAGGACATGCTGCCGCTGGCGCTGGTGGTGGTCATCCTCGGCGGCACGGGCAGCCTGCTCGGCTCCTTCGTCGGCAGCATCGTCGTCGGCTTCATCTATAATTTCGGTCAGGCGCTGCTGCCGGAGCTCGCCTATTTCGTACTGTTCCTGCCGATGCTGCTGGTGCTGCTGTTGCGGCCGCAGGGCCTGTTCGGCAGGCACGTCCCATGAGCGCGCGCCTCATCGCCCTTGCGATCGCCGCCGTGGCGCTTGCCACCGTGCCGCTACTGGATGCCCGGCGACTACTACATCAACGTCGCCAGCCAGATCCTGCTTCTACGCGATCTTCGCGCTCGGCCTCAACGTGCTGGTCGGCTATGCCGGACTGGTGTCGCTCGGCCATGCCGGGCTGTTCGGCGTCGCCGCTTATGCCACCGCCTATATGCTGCAGCCGGCTACGGCCATACCGCGGCGATCGTGGTCGCGCTCATCGTCGGCGTCGCCTCGATGGCGATCTATGCCGTGCTGTCGCTGCGCGCGACCGGCATCGGCTTCATCATGATCACGCTGGCGCTCGGCGAAATCATCTGGGGCCTCGCCTATCGCTGGATCAGCCTGACCGGCGGCGACAACGGCATCAACGTGCACAGCCGGCCGGAGCCGTTCGGCTATTCGCTCGCCTCGCCGAACGCGTTCTATTACACGACGCTGATTGTTTTCGCTTGTCGGTGGCGGCCATGGCGATCTTCGTGCGCTCGCCGTTCGGCGCCGCCTTGAAGGGCACGCGCGACCAGCCGCGGCGCATGAACGCGCTCGGCTATCACGTCTGGCTGATCCGCTTCTGGGCCTGCCTGTTCTCCGGCCTGCTGACGGCGGTCTCCGGCATCCTGTTCGTCTACTACACGCAGTTCATCAGCCCGCAGACGCTGGCGCTCACCTCCTCGGCCGAGGTGCTGCTGATGGTGATCTCCGGCGGCGCCGGCACGCTGCTCGGGCCGATCGTCGGCGCGGCGCTGGTGGTGATCGTGAAGAAGCGTGGTGAGCGGCTACATCGAGCGCTGGAACTTCCTGCTCGGCGCCATCTTCGTCGCCATCGTCATCCTGATGCCGGAAGGCCTGGTGCCGGGCAGCGCGCGGCTCTGGCGGCTGGCCTGGCGCAAGATCGCCACGGCCCGGCAAGCCGGCGGCGGCGGCGGGCAAGCCATGAGCGCGCTCACCGTCACTGGCCTGTGCAAGTCGTTCGGCGGCCTGCACGTCACCACCGAGCGTCAATCTCAGCGTCGAGCCGGGCGAGCGGCGCCTGATCATCGGCCCCAACGGCGCCGGCAAGACCACGCTGTTCAACCTGATCACCGGCGAGCTCACGCCCGACACGGGCTCGATCCGTCTGTTCGGCCAGGACATCACCCGGGTGCCGAGCCGACGCCGCGCCGCATCTCGGCATGGCGCGCACCTACCAGATCATCACGCTGTTCCCGCGCGACACCATCATCCACAACGTCACGCTGGCGCTGCTCGGCCTGTCGCCGGTGCGCTGGAATCCGCTGATCGACATCAAGCAGCAGGGCCATCTGATCGAGCACGGCCAAGCGGCGCTGCAACGCGTCGGCCTCGCGCATATCGCGGAGCGGCCGCTGTCGCAGACCTCCTACGGCGAGCGCCGGCGCGTCGAGATCGCCATGGCGCTGGCGCAGAATCCGAAGGTGCTGCTGCTCGACGAGCCCTTCGCCGGCCTGTCGATCGACGAGCGGCGCGACGTGCACAATGCCTGATGGCCATTCCGCGCGACGTGACCATCGTGATGATCGAGCACAACATGGACGTGGCGCTGGAATTCGCCGAGCGCATCACGCTCCTGCATTTCGGCGAAGTGATCGTCGAAGGCACCCGCGCCGAAGTGGTGGCCGATCCGCGCACCCGGGAGGTCTATCTTGGCCACTAGCGCGCTCAGCCTGAAGAATATCGACGCCTTCTACGGCGACAGCCACGTGCTGCACGACGTGTCGTTCGAGCTCGGCGAAGCGCGCATGCTCGGCCTGCTCGGCCGCAACGGCGCCGGCAAGTCGACCTGCATGAACGTCACCATGGGCCTGCTGCCGCCGCGCCGCGGCGAGGTGGCGGTGTTCGGCGACAAGGTGACCGGTCTTTCGCCCGAGATGATCGCGGCGCGCGGCGTCGCGCTGGTGCCGCAGGGCCGCCGCATCTTCAAGAGCCTGACCGTGCGCGAAAACCTGATGGTCGCGGCGCGCAAGCCGGACGCCGGCAGCAAGCACGCGCCGTGGACCGCCGAGACCGTGTTCGCGATGTTTCCGCGGCTGCAGGAGCGGCACAAGCAGATCGCCGCGCATCTGTCCGGCGGCGAGCAGCAGATGCTGGCGATCGGCCGCGCGCTGATGGGCAATCCGCGCGTGCTGCTGATGGACGAGCCGTCGGAGGGGCTGGCGCCGCAGATCGTCGCCGAGGTGATGGCGACCATCCGCAAGCTGAAGGAAAGCGGGCTGTCGATCGTGCTGGTCGAGCAGAACCCGAAGCTGGTGTTCGACGTCGCCGACGACATCGTCATCCTCAACACCGGCCGCGTCGCGGTGGTTTCGACGCCGGCGCAACTGGACAAAGACGGCGTCGATCTGCACCAGCATCTCGGCGTCTTCTGAATTCAAAAAGACACGGAAGGACTTTCGCAATGGCGATCTGGAACAAATACGCGAACACCGCGGCGCGCAAGCACGGCAAGCCGGGACGCGAGATTCGACCGAAAAGTCTCACCCTCGACATGCACGCACATGTCGCGGTGCCGCGCGTCGCCGAGATCGTGACGCCGCATCTCAAGCAATCGACCGATCCGCTGGTTCAGGACTCGACGCCCGAAACGCAGGCGCTGATGGCAAAGCAGGCGGCCGACATCCGCACGCGCATGAGCACGACAGACGAGCGCTTTGCCGTAATGGACGAGATGGGCGTCGACATGCAGCTCATATGCCCCGCGCCGCCGCAGATCTATTACAACCTTCCGCTCGACGTCGGCGTGCAGGCGGCGCACGCGCTCAATGACGGCATCGCCGAATATGTCGGCAAGCACAAGGATCGCTTGGTCGCGCTCGGCGGCGTGCCGATGCAGGACGGCAACGAGGCGGCCAAGGAGCTCGAACGCGGCATGAAGCAGCTCGGCTTCAAGGGCGTCGAGATTCTCACCAACGTCAACGGCAAGGAGCTATCCGACTCCGCTTTCGCGCCGTTCTGGAAGAAGGCCGAGGAACTCGACGCACTGGTGCTGATCCACCCGACCGGCTTCACCCAGCCGCAGCGTTTCGCGCGCTTCTACTTCAACAACGTGATCGGCAATCCGCTCGACACCACGATGGCGCTGCACTACCTGATCTTCGACGGCGTGTTCGAACGGCATCCGAAGCTTCGCGTTCTGGCCGTGCACGGCGGCGGCTATCCTCGGCGCCTATTCCGGCCGCATCGATCATGCCTGGGGCGCGCGGTCGGACGCACACGGCGATCTGCCGAAGCCGCCGACGACCTATCTGCGGCGGAACGTCTATTTCGACACGGTCGTGTTCACGCCGCATCAGCTTGAGGCGCTGGTGAAGACCTATGGCGCCGACCGCATCGTCCTGGGAACGGACTATCCCTTCGACATGCTGGAATACGATCCGATCGGCCACGTCGCGTCAGTCGAAAGTTTCGACGACACGGCACGCGCCGCGATCTGCGGTGGCAACGCAAAGAAGTTGTTGGAACTCTAGGCGCGCAGAAAATCCAGCACCGCGGTTTCCGCAATCACCGCGGCATCGGTGCTGTGCCGCCCGGCGCGCGCCCGCTCCTCCTGCGTCTGCGTTGCCTGCAGATAGGCGCCGAGATGGCGCGCGCGCTCGATGATGCGGTAGTTCTCGCGCAGGCGTGCCGCCTCGTAGCGCTTGAGCGCGGCCGGCACGTCGGGCTCGGCCTGCAGCGCCTGCGCCAGCGCCGCCGCGTCGTCCGCCGCCTTGGAGACGCCGGCGGCCACGTGCGGGCGCGCCACGAAGGCGGCATCGCCCAAGATCGCCACCCGGCCGAACGCCATGCGCGGCGATTCCAGATCGTAGATCGGCTGCAGGATCGGCTCGTCCATCAGCCGCACGATCTGACGGAACTGCGGTCCCGCCAGCCGCTCGGCATCGGCGCGCATCTCGGCGATCGCCTCGCGCCGGATCAGCGGCGGCGGGATCGAGATCGCGTGCGTCACGCCGCGCTCGTCGGTGAGCAGCCATTGCAGCTTGGTCTTCTCGTCGGCCGGCCGGTACCACACCACGTTGTAGCGGCGATGGCCGGGACGCAGATCGTTGTCCGGCCCCGCCACCGGATAGCCGAGCAACTGCTCGCCCGGCGGCAGCGTGAACGTCATGTATTCGAACAGTTCGTCGTGCACGTCCGGCGGCAGCGCGCTTTCCGCGATCAGCGCGCGCCAGGCGCAATAGCCGGCGTAAAGCGGCACGGCGTCGGGCAGCGCCTGCTGGCGCACGGTCGAGCGCATGCCGTCGGCGCCGACCAGCAGATCGGCCTCGATCGTCTCGCCGTCGGCAAACCGCGCCTGCACCGACTTGGCGCCCACCTCGAAACCGGCAAGCCCGCGCCCACGGTGATAGCGCTCGGGCGGAAAGGCGTCGCGCAGCAGCCGGTAGACGCGCTCCCAGGCGGTGAGCACCTGCGGACAATCGATCTCCTCGGTCAGCCGGCCCTCGCGGTCGAGGATCTTGCGGGTGGTGATGGCGACGCCGAGCGCGTCGGTGGCGAGCCCGAGCGCGCGCAAGCGCTCGATCAGCTCATATTGGGCCACGATGCCGGCGCCGCGGCCGGACAGTTCGCTTTCCACCCGCTCGTAGATATCCACGGTCCAGCCGGCCCGGCGCAGCATCAGCGCGCTCAGCAGGCCGCTCATCGAGCCGCCGATGATAATCGCCTTACGCCCCGGCAATGGATCGTCCCCAATCTTTCCGTTTACCGAAATATGCTATATATGACGGCAAATAGCACCGGAGGAATTCCCATGGCTCTGACCATGCTCGACAAGGCCGCCGAGAAAAAGGACAAATCGCAGTGGCCGGCTGAGCTCGCCGCCGAATTCGAGCGCGAGGCCAAGAATCCGAACCCCTGCGTCGGCTCCACGCTGCTGTCGGAGACCGAACGCACGCGCGTATGGATCATCCGTCTCGCGCCTGGCGAGCGCATCGGCTTCCATCGCCACGTGCTCGATTATTTCTGGACCTCGGTCAACGGCGGCCGCGGCCGCCAGCACGTGCACGACGGCACCACGGTCGAATACACCTATGCGCCGGGCGAGACGCGGCACGAGACCTACGGCAAGGGCGAATTCAAGGTGCACGATCTGGAAAATCTCGGCGACCAGGACATGGTGTTCATGACCGTCGAGTTCAAAGACAGCGCCAACAAGCCGATGCCGCTGCCCGCCGGCGTGCGGCCGCAAGCCGCCGCCTGAACGCGATTTCCGTTTACGCCCGCCGTCCTGGCCCATGACCAGCGGCGGGCGTTTCATATTGTCGCGGGTGGGCACGTTCGGCTGATCGATCAATGGGCTAGCCAAGCCGCCGGGCTTCCTGCAAACTGCCGTGCAAAGCCCGGACGCCAGTTCGGGCCAAGAAAAAATTGGGTCTAAAGGGGAAACAAGACCGGTCCGTTCGACAAGCAGATCGCGACCATCGCACCGCATGATGCGGCATCGGTGGCCGTCCGCACAATGCGATCCCTTGAACGAATGGCCGGTTGAATGCGGCATGGACATTTCCTGGGATCTCCTGATCAACGCGATCGTCGCCGGGCTTTTGCTCGGCGGCTTCTACGCCGCCGTCACCGCCGGCGTGTCGATCTCGTTCGGCATGCTCGATATCGTCAACATCGCGCATCCGGCCTTCATCATCCTCGGCTCCTACATCGCCTATTTCATCAATATCAATTTCCATGTCGACCCGATCGTGGTGAGCATCCTCGCGCTGCCGGCGTTCTACGCACTCGGCGCGGTGGTCTACCAGGTCTACTACCAGTCGTTCGAAAGACGCGGCCAGGAATCCCTGCGCGGCCTCGCCTTCTTCTTCGGCCTGCTGTTCGTCACCGAAGTGTCGCTGATCCTGGTGTTCGGCGTCGACTATCGTTACGTCGAAGCCGCCTATATCGGCCCCAGCATCCATATCGGGCTGATCGACCTGCCGCTGCGCATGCTGGTGCCCTGCCTGGTGGCGCTGGCGATGTTCGCCGCGCTGCAGCTGTTCGTCACCCGCACCTTTCTCGGCCGCGCCATCATGGCGGTGTCGCAGGACCAATTGGCCCTGCAGCTGATGGCGGCCGATCCGATCCGCATCAAGCGCATCGCCTTCGGCATCTCGATCGCCACCGCCTCGGTCGCCGGCGCGCTGCTGATCATCATCCAGCCGATCGAGCCCTCGGTCGGGCGCGAATATATCGGCCGCGTGTTCGCCATCTGCGTGCTGGGCGGGCTCGGCAGCATGCCCGGCACGCTGATCGCGGCCATGCTGCTCGGCGTGGTCGAAAGCCTGACCTCGACCTTCTACGGTCCGTCATGGGCGCCCGCGGTGGCGTTCGGCTTCCTCCTCTTGACGCTTGCCGTCCGGCCGGCGGGACTGTTGGGACGGTAACCCGTGAACGGCGTGAAATTCTCCTGCATCGCAATCGGCGTCGGGCTCGTCGTCCTGGCCTTCGCCCATTGGCTGAAGCTCGACTACTTCTATTTCGCCGGCTACACGATCCTGCAATTCATCGTGCTGGCGACCGCCTGGAACATCCTCGGCGGCTATTGCGGCTATGTGAATTTCGGCTCGGCCGCGTTTTTCGCGCTCGGCGCCTATTCGTCGGTGTTCATGTACAAGATCTTTCCGCTGCCGGTGCCGGTGCTGATGCTGATCGGCGCGGTGGTGTCGGGCATCGTCGGCTTCGGCATGGGTTATCTGACGCTGCGGCTGCGCGGCTCGTTCTTCGCCATCGCCACGCTCGCGCTCGCGGTGGTGCTGCAGACTTTGGTGGTCAACTGGGACTTCGTCGGCGGCTCGCGCGGCGCCTATATCATCCGCCCCGAGACCATCGAGTTCGCCGGCTTCTCGGTCAATTACATCGAATACCTGTTCACGCTGATGCTGGTGCTGGCGGTGATTGCCTTGACCACCGCGCGCACGATCGAACGCTCGCAGCTCGGCTTCGGCTTCGCCACCATCCGTGATGACGAAATGGCGGCGGAAGCCTCCGGCGTGCCGACGCTGCGCCTGAAGCTGATCGCCACCACGCTGTCGGGCGCCTTCATGGGCATGGCCGGCGCGCCCTTCCCCTATTACATCGGCTATTTGCAGCCGGCCTCGGCCTTCGGCCTGGAATACGCGGTCAACTCGATCGCCATGCCGATGATCGGCGGCACCACCAGCTGGATCGGCCCGCTGGTCGGCTCCATCCTGCTCGGCTCGCTGCAACAGATCGCCACCGTCACAATTTCCTCGGCGGTCAACCTGCTGATCGTCGGCCTGCTGCTGGTCGCCTTCGTCATCATCGCGCCCAACGGCCTGGTCGGGCTGGTGCAGGAACGCCTGCGTGCGCGGAGGAAACCATGAGCGCGCTGCTGCACGTCGACAATATCAGCAAGCGGTTCGGCGGTTTCGTCGCCCTCGACGGCATCGAGCTCGAGGTGCAGGCCGGCGAGCGGCTCGGCCTGATCGGGCCGAACGGCTCGGGCAAGAGCACGCTGGTCAATTGCATCTGCGGCACGCTGCAGAACGAGACCGGCACCGTGAGCTTCGACGGCCAGGCGCTGGACGGGCTCGCCGCCCATCAGCGCACCCATCGCGGGCTGGCGCGCAGCTTCCAGCTGCCGCGACCGTTCCATAGCATGAACGCTCGCCGACAATCTGCGCATCCCCCTGCTCTACACCGTGCACGCGCGTAAGGGTCCGCTGCGCTCGGCCGGCGATCTCGACGCGCGCTGCCACGAGCTGCTCGACATGGTCGGGCTGGCGCCGAAGGCCAAGCAGATGCCACGCGACCTCACGCAAGTCGAAATGCGCAAGCTCGAACTGGCGCGCGCCATGGCGGCGGAACCGAAACTGCTGATCGCCGACGAATCGATGGCCGGGCTGTCGCATTCCGAGATCGAGGACATCCTGGCGCTGCTGGTGAAACTGAACGAGCGCGGCATTACGGTCATCCTGATCGAGCACATCATGAGCGCGGTGATGAGCTTCTCGCAGCGGCTCGCCGTGCTGGTGTCCGGCAAGAAGATCGCCGACGGCAAGCCGGAAGACGTGGTGCGCAATCCCGAAGTGGTGAGGGCTTATCTTGGCCAGTAGCCTCACCATCGAAGGCGTGCACGCCGCCTACGGCGCGGTGCGGGTGATCGAGGACGTCTCGATGACGGTGAACGCCGGCGAGACCGTGGCGCTGCTCGGCACCAACGGCAACGGCAAAAGCACGCTGATGAAGTGCATCATGGGCATTCTGCGCCCAGTGGCCGGCCGCATCATCGCGGACATCGACGGCGTGAAGCACGACCTGGTCGGCATGAAAACCGAGCAGATCGTCGATCTCGGCATCGCGCTGGTGCCGGAAGGGCGCCGGCTGTTCCCGAAATTGACGGTGGAAGAAAATCTGATGCTCGGCGCCTTCCGGCCGAAGGCGCGCGCGCAGATCAAGGAAAATTACGCGTTCTGCTGCGAGGCGTTTCCGCGCCTGGCCGAGCGGCGCAACCAGCTCGCCGGCTCGATGAGCGGCGGCGAGCAGCAGATGCTGGCGCTCGCCCGTGCGCTGATGCTGGCGCCGCGCATTTTGCTCGTGGACGAGCCGTCGGTCGGTCTGGCGCCGCTGTTGGTCGCTCGCACCATCGACGCCATCAAGGAACTCAAGGAGCACTATCAGCTCACGGTGCTGATGGCCGAGCAGAATTTCACCCAAGCCATCCGCATTGCCGACCGCGGCTACGTCATCGTGCACGGCAAGATCGCGTTCGAGGGCCGCTCGGCCGACGAGCTCAACAACAACGACCTGATCCGGAAGTTCTATCTCGGTATGTGATGCGGTTGCGCAAACAAAAACGGCGCGGGATTTTGTCCCGCGCCGTTTCGCTTAGCCGTGAAGGCTCAGCTCACTTCACCTTCTCGTAAGGATAGATCACCTTGCCGGTCGCCAGCGATGCCGGCGTCAGCACGGTCTGGTAGCTCATGCCTTTCCAGACATCGAGCCCGGCGCCTTCCTTGATGTCGTGGTACTGCACCTGCATCATGCCGGACTTGGTCCACTCGCCGCCCGGGCCGTAGCTCCAGTCCCCCATGATGGTCTTGTGGGGGGTCTTGCGCAGCCACTCGGCAATCTTGTCGTCGTTGACGCTCTTGGTCGCGGCAATCGCTTCGCCCAGCATGTTGATGTAGGCGTAACCCCAGCCGCCGAGATAGTAGCCGAGCGGATCGACCTTCGCTGCGGGCGCCAGCGCCTGGTACTTCTTGAAGAAGGCCGCGGCCGGCACCATCATTTTTTCGGTCGGCACCCAGGTCTCGTAGTTCACGAAACCGTTGAGCTTCGGCCCGAGCTTGTTCTTGAACACAGTGGCCTGCAGGCCGACCATCGCGCCACCGATCATCTTCGGCTTATAGTTTGCTTCTTTCACCGCCTGGACCATGTTGACCGAACTGAGCGGATAGGAGCACACGATGACAAGATCAGCGTTCGAAGCCTGCAGCGCACGCACGACCGGCGAGAGATCGGGCGAATTAAACGGGAAGCTCTTGTCGTAGACGATCTTGACGCCGAAGGTCTTGGCATTCTCACGCGCGCCCTCGCAGGCGTTTTGCGAGAATTCCGCGTCCTCGTAGGTCAATGCGACCGTCGTGGGCTTCGGATTCTGCGCCATCGCGACCTGAAAGAAGCCTTCGGTGAACGAAGACTTGGTCTTCGGTCCGGTCGGCAGCACCGAGAAGTATTTCGGATATTTGAACGGGGCGTTCACATCGAGCGCGAACAGGCTGATGAACGTCTTCTTCTTTTGGATGACGATCGGCATCGCGGGCGCGACCATGTTGGTCGCATAGCCGCCGACCACCAGGTCGACTTTGTCGACGTCGAGCAGCTTGGTGTAGATGCCCGGCACGGTCGACGGGTTGGACTGATCGTCGTAATAGACCAGCTTGACCGGACGCCCGAGTAGGCCGCCCTTGGCGTTGGTCTCTTCTTCCCAGATTTTCATGCCGAGCAGCGCTTGCTGCCCGTTCGGTCCGAGCGGGCCGGTCTGCGCCATGCTGAAGCCGATCTTGATCGGCTCCTTATTTTGAGCGCTGGCGGATACGACGAACAGCGCGCCGGCGACCAGGGCAGCGGCCGCCCCGACAACCGAGGCAAATGCCCCCAATTTGAAATAACGCAGCATTATTTCCTCCCTGGTTGACGTTTGTTTTTTGTCATCATATCCGCAATTTACAACAACGCGCTAGAGGGTCGCGGGTGGGCAGGCGTGGGCTAAATCCCCTCCACCATGATGGTTTCAACCTCGCCGGCGCCGCTGCGCCGGAAGGCCGCGGCTTTGTCGTATTCCGGCGACGTGAAGCAGGCGACGCCCTGCTCCAGGGTCGGAAATTCGATCACGATGAAGCGGTGGAATTTGTCCGGACCTTCCATGATCTGGAAGCGTCCGCCGCGCGCCAGCACCCTGCCGCCGAACTTGGCGATGATGCGCAGGCACCAGGTCGGTGTATTTCTTGTACTCGACCGGATCGTTGATCTTCGAACGCGCAACCCAATAAGCCGGCATCCTTACCTCCTGGACAGTGTCGTTGCCGTGATTGAGACTGGCATAAGGCTGTCTCCTGAACATCGGTCATAGCGACATGGCGCGCAAGATCGTCGACATATCGGTTCCGCTCGAAAACGAAGTGGCCGCCGACCCACCCGGATACGGCCCCAAAATCGACTACCTCGATCACCAGGCGACGGCCGCCGACGTCCTAAAGTTCTTTCCCGGCCTGAGAAAAGACGACCTGCCCGACGGCGAAGGCTGGGGCTTCGAATGGGTGCGGCTGTCGACCCATTGCACCACCCATCTGGACGCGCCCTATCACTTCGCCTCAACCATGGATCACGGCAAACGCGCCATCACCATCGACGAAGTGCCGCTGGACTGGTGTCTGCAGCCCGGCGTGAAGCTCGACTTCCGCAAGTTCCCCGACGGCTATGTGGTGAGCGCGGCGGATGTCGAGGCCGAGCTCAAGCGCATCGGCCACACCCTGTCACCGCTTGAAATCGTGGTGATCAACACGTCGGCGGGCGAAGCCTATGGCCGCCCCGATTACGTCGCCAAAGGCTGCGGCATGGGCCGCGAGGCGACACTTTATCTGCTCGAGCGCGGCGTGCGCGTGACCGGCACCGACGGCTGGAGCTGGGACGCGCCCTTCATTTACACCATGAAAAGATATGCCGAGACCCACGACCCCAAGCTGATCTGGGAAGGCCATCGCGCCGGGCGCGAAATCGGCTACTGCCATATCGAGAAGCTGCACAATCTCGAAGAACTACCGCCGAAAGGCTTCCTGGTGAGCTGCTTTCCGGTAAAGGTGAGCGGCGGCTCCGCCGGCTGGACGCGGGCGGTGGCAATC
>CAVYWI010000006.1:0-185871 GCA_963772235.1 uncultured Alphaproteobacteria bacterium | reverse complement strand
GCCAAAGACCAGGATCAGTGGCTCGTAGAGCGGGATGAAATTGTCGATCCCGTTGTCGGGCGCGCCCAAGAGCTTGCCCAGCATGAAAAAGATCGGCACCACGTGAAACAGAAACGGCCCATGCAGAAGCGGATCGTACAGATACCCGCTGGGATTAATCAGGAATTGCCACGAGTAATAGGCATGCAGGCTCTCGTCATGATGCAACGGCTTGTCGGCCAGGCCCCACAGCCGCAGCGTCGCCGCCAGCGCGAATACGGCGAAGTAGGTCCATTGCTCCCACGTGCGCGCGCGCAACCATTTGCCCATATCCGCCAGTAACGATGCCCGCCGAGGTGACGCCTGCACCGCGCGGGACGGCGCGTCGTCTCGCGGCGTGGCGCGCTCCGGCGGGGCGACGTCCGCAGGCGCAGGCTGCGCTGTCACGCTGGCATTTACCGCTTGCAGGGCGGGCATCGCCGTCTGTGCCGCGAACGCCGCCTGTCGCGGAGCGCTGGCGGTCCGGTGGCGGGTTGCCACGCGATGCCGCCGGGAATTCGTCACACGCATGTTTCTTCACCTCATCAACAACACGATTCGCTTATTAGGGAACGCGATAGATCGTCACGTCACCGGCGGCATAGGCGACCGGCAAGAACGTCCGGAAGCGCGAGAGATCGCTCTTCGCGCCATAGATCTGCCATTCGACCGGGCCGGCGTAGAGATAGCTGGCATGGTAATGATGCAGCAATCCGAGCACCACCGCCGGATTCACGCTGGTATAGATCAGATTGAGATCCCTCAGCCGCGCGTTGTAATCGGCGGCATTGACGGGATCCTTCAGCCACGTGACGCGCCACTGATACTCATGGCCCGACCAGCCAAAGATCGTTGGCAGGCCGGTGAAGACCGAGACGCGCGCCGCCGTCAGGCTGTAATCCCCCAACAAGGGATTGGAGGGATCTTCTCCTTCGACGATGATCGGCGATCCCGTAACGTGCGCATTCAGCCATTGGATCGCGGCGATGTCGCCGGGATCCAGGCTGGCGTTGTCGGTCAACCCGTTCAATGATGGAGAGACGTTCTGGCCGAGCGGATAGAGCCGGTGGCTCGCGCCCAGCGGGTAGATCAGCCCCATCCCCACCACCACCAGGATTCCGGCCACCCACACGCCGCGCCACAGCAGCACGACCGGACGCCAGGCGCGCTCGGCCCCGCCCGGCACGGCGTCACGCGCGTGCGTCGCCAGCCACGCCAGAGCCGGAGCGCCCGCGATGGCAAAGAGAATCCAGATCTGGAAATACGCTTTGAACACCGTGTTCATGCGCGGATCGACGCCGATGAACACGTCGCGCAAGAACACGATCTCGCACAGCGCGATCAAGCCTGCGCCCAGCGCGATCATCAGCAACGGGAACCGGAGTGCATCGCCTTCCGCCGGAGTTTCGGGCGCGACGGTCGCGGTGGGCGTGGCAATGGGAGCGATCGCCAGCCAGAGCGCCGCGCCCATGATCAGCATCGCCCACAGAAACGTCCACCATTCCCAGCCGTTCGTCAGCCACGTCACGACGCCCAATCCCGCCACGGCAAGGCTCAGCGCGATCCAGGCGCGGCCCCACGCCGCGCCCTGGCTCATCCGCAACGGCACCCTGGGGTGTGGCGTCGTGATGCCGGGATCCGTTGCGGGATCCGCTGGGATCTTGGGGCGGGGCATCGTGCCGGATGACGAGGTGGTCAGCAACATGCGCGGCGCGGTCCGGCCCAGGCTGCTGCCCGCGCTTTGCATGCTAAGCATGGGCAGATCCGTTGGCCGGGGCATGGGTATGGCGGGGACGAGGCGCGACGCCGAGGCCAGGCGTATCTGGGCCGCTAGGCGGCGCGCCGCCAGCACCAGCAGGAACGTACCCAGGATCGCCAGCATCAGCCCGTTGACGCCGATCTCATCGCCGATCCACGTGCGCGTGAAGATATTCGCGCTGGCGACAGCCGTGGGATCGGTGTATTTCACCGCCAAATGATTCGCCGTGCCGGTCACGATGCCGATCCCCTGCGACGGCGCGGAAAACGTGAGGTAGAATGGCAGATACGCCACGAAGCAGACGACGAGCAACGCCCCCGCCGCGATGACGACATCCAGCAGCAGATCCGCGTCGAGGTGGCGATCGTGCGCCAGCCATTGCTGCGCCGCGATCGCCAGCAGTGCCAGCCCCAGGTACGTCGGCAGATCCCACCCATTCAGGAAATAGAGCGCGCCCAGGCTGACGCCGGCCACCAGCAGCGCCGGAACGCGCCGCCAGCCCTGGCCGAAGATGCCCCAGCCCCGCTGCATCGGCGCGAGGGAAAGGCTGAGCGCGATGCCGATCCCCAGCACGGTGTAGGGCAGCGCCAGGACGTGCGCGTGCAGATCGGCGAGCAGGAAGCTGAAATTCGGGAATTCGGTGATGGTCAGCGGAATGGCGCGGGTGGGATTCCAGAAGTCGAAATTGCCCCACTGCGCCGGATGCGAGAGCCACTGCCAGGCCGCGCCAAGCGTGCTTTGATGCGTCAGGGTGGCCGTCGCGGTGATCCCTTGCCACCACACCCAGAACGAGCGCAGATTGCCCAGCACCAGCGCCGCGAGCAACGAGAAAAGCGCGAACGGCACCGCGCGATTCAGGGCAGCGCCGTTCGCGTCGGGATGGCGCGAGGCCAGCACCCGCGCCGCCAGATTCGCCGCGACGCCGGTGATGGCTCCGGCGGCCAGCCCGGCGGTGAGCGCGATGCCGATGTTGAACGCGACCGGCGCGGCGGTTCCCAGCAATTTCGCCAGCGTCGCCAGGATGAAGTGCCCGAAATAGTAATAGTTGATGGGATACCCGGAAAGCCACGGATCGGGCGGCGGCAGGTGTTGCGCGCGGATGATGGCCGACAGGAAGGCTTGATCCATGAATTTTTCGGTGCCTTCCGCCGCCGGGCTGAGCGCGCGCAAGGACCCCATCACCCACATCACGCCGCCGAAGGCCGCGCTTTCAACGATCACGAACGGCCACTGGCGACGGGCAAAAGCCAGCAGATCGCGCCCGATCTGCGGTCGCGCCACGACCAGCGCGACGTTGCCCGCGATGAAGAGCAGCGTCACGACGGCGATCCATCCGCGCGAATAGGGTAGCACGGGGATCAGCATCGGCGGCAGCCAGCACGCGAAACTGATCAAGAGCAGCGCCAGCGGCTTGGCCAGCGACCAGCCGCGATCCGCCAGGTTCGGCAACGCCACCGCCGCCAGCGGCAGCGCGCAGAGTCCCAGCGCCTCAACCGTCAGCATCCACACCCAAAGCTCTTGCATGCGCGATCAGTCCTTCGTCGTTCTGGTGCACGATTTCCAATAAATCATATCATAGATACCCCGTGAGCGCCGCGAAATAGACCACATGGGCAATCGCCGGTTGCACATCATCCCTCTTTCCGCGCATAATGGAAGCATCAAGGAATCGCCCGCGTCACCCAGCGGGGAGACGATCGTCATGCCGCAGGGATGCTGGCGCGTTGTGGCGGATCTTTTCGTGAGAGGAATCCTCCTGTGCATTTGGAATCCGTGGAACAGATCGACCGGCATCACCGGCAGATCTATCTCTCGCCACATTATGATGACGCTGTTCTGTCGTGCGGCGGGACGATCGCGTTGCAGCATCTCGTGGGACATCAGGCGCTGGTCATCACGGTCTTTGGCGGGGCCAGCGACGCGCCGCTGCCGGCCTTCGCGCAACAATTGCATCGCCAGGCAGGCTATGGCGCGAGCGCCGCCGAGGCCGTGGCACGCCGCCGCGCCGAAGACGCCGCCGCCTGCGAACACCTGGGCGCGGATACGCTCTGGCTCGATTTCCCCGAAGCCCTCTATCGCGGCTATGACAGCCAGGATGCCCTGTTTGGCGACGCCAATCGCACCGATATCACGTTTGAGGATGAGATCGCCGCCATCCTGCTCGAAATTCGCAGCCGCGCCCCCCTGGCGGCGATCTATGCGCCGCTGGGGATCGGGCATCACGTGGATCACCTGCTGGTGTGCTCTGCCGCCGACCGGCTGGCCCAGCAAAAAGCCAACGTCAAGTTCTTCGAGGATTTTCCCTACGTCACGAATCCGGGCGCGCTGGAAGATCGCCAGCGCGAACTGGGATTGAAGATGGAATTCGAGCTGGCCGAAGTCTCGGTGCAGTTGCCGGCCAAGATGGAAGCGATCGCGCTCTATCGCTCGCAGGTGCCCGCGCTGTTTGGCACGGAAGAAGCCATGCGGCGCAAGGTGGAAACGTATTACGGCTCGATCCGCACGCGCTATCCGGGCATCAAGATCGAGCGCTACTGGCACTGGTGATTACCAGAGCCGCACATTCGCAAGAATCGCAAGAAAAAGGAAACATCCATGAGCACACGCAGCATCGTCGCGGACGATCTCTATGGCATGCGTTGGGTGGCCGAGCCGCAGGTGTCGCCGGACGGCCAGCGGATCGCGTTCGTCGTGAAGACGGTTGAGCGCGAGACGAACGAATATCGCACCAGCATCTGGGTCGCGCCCGTCGCCGGTGGCCTGAATGCTGCGACGCCATTCACGGCGGATGGCAGCGTGCCACGCTGGTCGCCCGACGGGCACGCGCTGGCCTTCGTCTCGGCACGCACGGGGCCGTTGCCCGCGCCCGATGAGGGCGAGGATGCCGCCAAGCGCGACAAGCGCTGTGGCAAGGGCAAGCCGCAGATCTGGCTGATGCCCGTTGCGGGCGGCGAGGCGCATCAGCTGACCTTCGCGAAATATGGCGCGGGCGGCCCGGTGTGGTCCCCGGACGGCACGCGACTGCTATTCACCGCTTCCACGGGCGATTTGCCCGACGTGCCGGAACACAACGGCAAAAGCGAGCCGCGCTCGCATCGCATCACCGCGTTCATGTATCGTTTCAACGGGCGCGGCTACATCAACGAACAGCGCTCACACCTCTTTGTCGTCCCCGCTGCCGGCGGCGCGCCAACGCAATTGACGGACGGGGATTGGAATGACGCCAGCCCCGCGTGGTCGCCCGACGGCTCGCGCATCGCCTTTGGTTCGGATCGCAGCGAAGATCGCTGGCGCATGCCGCATGGCGCGATCTGGTTGATGAACGCCGATGGATCCGATCAACACGTCGCGCTGATCGATCCCGACATGGAATATGGGAACGCGAGCTGGTCGCCAGATGGCGCGTCGCTGGCCGTGCTCTGCGAGCCGCGCTGGGGCAGCGGCGGCCACACGGATGTCGCGGTCTGGCGGATTGGTTCCGGCGCGCCGCGCGGCCTGACCGAGACGCACTTTGAAACGTTTTCCGACACCATTGGCACGGATATGCGCAATGACCACGCCGATGCCACGCCGATCTGGTCTGGCGACGGGCAATCGCTCTTCGTGCTGGGCAACGCCCGTGGCGCGGGCAATGTGTATCAATTGCAGGTCGCGGATGGCGCGCTCGCGCCCGCCACGACGGGGCAGCATCACCTGCTGGGCTTCTCGCTCGACCGCGGCCAGAATACGCTGGCGCTGGCGCTGGCGGAAGCGGCGCAGCCGGGCGACATCTTCGCGCACTGGCGCGACAGCGGCACCACGATGCGCCTGACGGATCTCAATCACGATCTGCTGGCGGAAGTGCACGTGAGCCTGCCCGAAACGATCACCTTCACCAGCGCGGACGGCTGGGAGATCGAAGGCTGGGTGCTCAAGCCGCGGATTTTGATCCGGGCAAGAAATATCCGATGATCTTGGAAGTGCATGGCGGCCCGAACACCTGCTATGGCCACAGCTTCAACCATGAATTCCAGATCCTGGCCCGCCAGGGCTACGTCGTGCTGTATACGAATCCGCGCGGCAGCACCAGCTATGGCCGCGACTTCAGCAAAGCAGTGCGCGGCCACTGGGGCGAGGGCGATTACGAGGACGTGATGGCCGGGGTCGAGGCCGTGCTGGCGCGAGGCTATGTGGATCCTGATCGTCTGGGCGTCACGGGCGGCAGCTATGGCGGCTTCATGACGAACTGGATCATCGGGCACACGACGCGCTTCAAAGCCGCCGTGACGCAGCGCAGCGTGACCAGCCTGGTCAGCAAGTTCGGCACGTCGGATATCGGCCCCTGGATGGCGCTCGACAACTGGGGCGGCACGCCGTGGGAACAGCCCGATCGCTATGCCTTCCATTCTTCACCGAGGCGTGGGCGATCTCAGCAATCGTAACAACGTATGCGAATTTGGACATACAAAATGTCAAATATATTGTGACAGCCACAATAACGTCCCAGGTACAAAGTGGACTAAGTGTTTGGCGCAATGCGACAAGTATTGGTACTCGGGTAAAAATCCGCAGTCCATAGGAAGGCCAAACCCGCCTAATCCCCCGCCCCGTAAAGTTAATCCCGGCAAGTTAAAGCACCCGCCGACAACGGTTTCGAATCCGAACTCGCCCACCACGCCTCCCTAGAGATTCGGACAAGACAGAAAAGATAGCGCTGCAGGTTGGCGCATCGAATGGCGCGTGCGTTCTCGGCCGCAAACAAAGGGAACGGTTTATGACGTGGATGTCGAAAGCGGTCTCGCTTCTTGCAATCTCAGCGGCGTTGACATTGAGCCATGGCCACATCTTGGCAAAGACTTTGCATCCCCGGTCAGGTAAAGACGTCGGGCAAATCTGCCGCTCCCGCAGGCTCCGGCGGCCGCCAGAGCAAAACCACTATTTGTTACCCCCACCACTGCATAACGGTTCGTTCGCCGCCTCGGCCCGGACACACCCAGCCCCTCCCGTCGCGGACCACACAAGGGTCCGAACGGCGTCATGATTTAGTGCGACTGATCGGAAACAGATCAAGGAAAACAGCGATGACGACATTGTCGAAAACGGTGTTCGCTCTTGCGATAGCGATTGGGTTGCTAGCGGGCGACATCCAGGCCTTCGCGAAAGGCGGCAGTCCGGGTCAGGTGAAGACGTCCGGCAAATCTACCGCCCAGGGCGTCAATCCGGCGGCCGGCCCCGTCGTGCGTCGTCCCAAGGGATGCGGTCGTAAGACTTATGGCGCCTGTGCGGAGCCTCCACCTCCGGGAGCCACCAGCGGCGGCGATCCCATTCATCGCGGACCGGGCAACCCTACGCTTCACCCGAAATAAGGATCATTGCTCAGTGTTCGGGCCATTCTCCGATAAGCGGCGGGGCGCCCGCCGCCGTACCACATCCACCGGCGCCCAGACCATGCACAGGAGGAATGAGATGCCGAAACTAGGGGTTTTCTTTTTCGCACTTGTCGCGTCGACAAGCGTTCTCATTGGCGCAAGCGCGGACCGCGCGTTGGCGGTCTCGATCCAGCCGGTCGCGCGCCATTCTGCCGGAGGCGCCGTCTCGCTGATTAATTGCAAGACGGGGGCAAAAACTGCACGACAGGCAGCCGCCTACAAACGCAACTGCAAGGTAACCTGAAGAAAGCCGGCGAAGTCGGCGGCACCGATATTAAGTGCTCGGGGTCCGTTTGCGGCAACTGTGCAACCGACCCAACAAATTGCGGTGACCTTGCCGCCAAGCGGAATGGCGGGACGAAGGTAACGACCTCGGGCGCAAGCAAAAACAAACGATGATACGGCAAGGGCATCGCCATTGCCTTTTCCATCTCTGCGCCTCGTCATCATCCACATAAACTAAAACGGCCGCCGGAAAGGCGGCCGTAACGTCGAAAGTGGTTTCGCTCCTCGCGATCTCGGATGGCAAAATCCCTTGAATCGAAGGGCGACCAAGAAGGCTTAAAGGTATGAACGAGGTGGCCGACCTGATTGATCGTCGCAGCGAGAAAACAGCGCACGGCGCGTCAAGAAATAGTCACCGTCCCGTAATAGGATGCCTATTGAATTAGCGACCTCGGAAAACGCCGCTCCCCGAGATACTTGGACCCTAGCCTTGGACCCTGATCAGCCTCCTGGCCTGACCAGGGTCTTTTATTTTATGAACAGGGCAAGTTTGGACGACAGACCATTGCCGTGTGGCACCGATGTCCGCTTCGGGTCATTCGCGACCGAGCAATTCCGCGTCCACGCCGCCAATGTCCGCTTCGCCCCGATTGTGTTGCAAAACTCTCGTTGAGACGGCTGCTGAACCGTGATTCCGTCGAATAGGACGATGATTCGCGGGAGCGATCGATGATGGGGCGGCGAGAACGCGGACAAGGCCAATTCTTCTACGCGTTCGATCTCGACAAGGTGGTGCCAGCAGATCATTTGGTCAGGCAGATCGACGGTGTTCTCGATCTTGATTGGGTGCACAAGGAGCTTGCACCGTATTACTCGCACACAGGTCGGCCTTCGATTGATCCGGTACTGATGATCCGGATGCTGATTGTGGGCTACGTGTTTGCGCTCCGCTCGGAGCGACGGCTGTGCTGTGAGGTGCAGGTCAATCTGGCTTACCGGTGGTTTTGCAAGCTCGGCATCGAGGACGGGATACCCGATCATTCGGTATTCAGCCGTGCCCGGCACGAGCGCTTTCGCCAAAGCGACGCATTACGCCGGGTATTTGAGGGCGTCGTAGCGAAGTGCATTGCGGCTGGCCTGGTTGGCGGCGAGGGATTTTCGATCGATGCGAGCCTGATCAGAGCTGACGCCGGCAACAAGAAGCGGCTGCCAGGCGATCAGCCCATTGCTTGGCCGAAGGCCGAGGATGCGTCGCGCGCGGTTCGCGAGTACCTCGCTGCTCTCGATGGCGCTCGCAATGACGAAGAGACTGGCGCCGATGACGGTGGTTCGAACGGCGGCGGCGATAGAGGCAAGCCGCCAAAGCAGGTCTCGCTGACCGATCCGCAAGCGGCTTGGGTTGCAAGGAAGGGCACTGATCCGTTTTTTGCTTACGACGCCAACTACCTCATCGACAACAAAGCCGGGATCATCGTCGACGCCGAGGGCACACGCGCCAATCGGATCGCCGAGATTGCCATTACCGGGACGATGATCGAGCGCGTCAAGGACCGCTTCGGTCTTCGGCCGCGGCGGTTGGCAGGTGACACGGTTTACGGCGCGGTCAGGCTGCTTAAATGGTTGGTGGACCGCCAGATCGCGCCGCACATCCCGGTCTGGGACAAGTCGGCCCGGACCGATGGGACCTTCAGCCGGGCCGATTTCGTCTTCGATCGATCGCGCAACATCTACATCTGCCCGAATGGCAAGCTACTGTATACGACAGGAACCGTCATCGACGGCAGCACGCTTCGCTATCGTGCCTCAAAGCGCGATTGCGATGTCTGCGCGTTCAAAATGCAGTGCAGCCCCCACGCGCCCGCGCGGCAGATTCCTCGCGACCTTCACGAGGACGCCCGCGATGTCGCCCGGGCACTGGCCAAAACCGAGGCTTTCGAACAATCACGCCGCGAGCGCAAGAAGGTCGAGATGCGGTTTGCGCATATGAAGCGCATCCTCAAGCTCGATCGGTTTAGATTGCGGGGCCTCAGCGGCATCAGGGACGAGGTCTTGCTCACCGCAACCGCGCAGAATCTCAGACGGCTCGTCAAGTTGCTCAGCCGTGCCCCGCCGCCATTCGTAGCCGCGTGCCCGGCCTAGACGTAGCATCAGGTGTTGGTACCGATGCGGTGATACCGCAGCTCCTTCAAACGGGCGAGCGGAACAAGCGAACGGCCAAAACTCACGGCCGAGATCAACCGTCGAAAGCAACCGAGTTTTGCAACACAATCCTCCGAAAGCGACCGTTCAAGGCACAGGTCCGGGTTGGCGCAAGGTGCGAAAAAATGCCGCCACCGTCGCCCTCAACGGTGGAGTGTCACGGCCTCACGACGGGGTTGCAACGTGACGAACGGATCGACCACCGGGGACGGCGCGGAGCAAACCTATAAACACCGCGCGCGGGACGCCTTGGGATTTGGCGGACTTGCGGCACTATCGGACTTCGACAAGCCTCGATGTCGCGAGACGTCGAGGTCCGCGGGTCCTCCGGGACCCTTGGCGTCCCGCGCGCCCTCGGTACTTTTCGAGAGCGGCGGATTTGGAATACGGCGTACCCGGCGCCGCTCAAAGAATACGGGCGATGACGCTTGGCTGTTTGAAAATTGAATTGGGCAGGGCGCAACAACACCTTCCGCTCGTCCCCGCGGAAGCGGGGACCCAGCGCTTCAGGCCGGGAAGCAAGAACTGGATGCCCGCTTGCGCGGGCATGAGCGGAGACGGTGAGGCAAGCTCGCTTTACGCTTCGCGCGCCTTCTCTTCCGCCTTGGCCGCGTCCCAGAGTGCGTCCATCTCGGCGAAACTCGCCTCCTTGCGGCGTTTTTCCGCGCGCGGCCAGCGCGCGTTCGATTGACCCGAAACGGCGCTCGAATTTGAGGTTGGTCTGCGCGCAGCACGTCTTCCGGATCGGCGCCGAGATGGCGGGCGAGGTTGACCACCGCGAACAGAAGATCGCCGACCTCGGCCGCCGCTTCGCCCTTCGCCGAGCGATCGAGTTCGGCTTCGATCTCGTCGGCTTCCTCGCGGATCTTGGCGAGCACCGCGCGGGGATCGTTCCAGTCGAAGCCGACCTGGCCGGCCTTGTTCTGCAGCTTCAGCGCGCGGGTCAACGCGGGCAGGGCGACCGGCACCCCGGCCAGCGCGCCGGTTGGCGCCCGCCTCGCCGCGCTCGGCTTTTTCCTCGGATTTGATGCGTTCCCACAGGCCTTCGACCGCCTTGGCGGTCTGGCCGTCGGCATCGGCGAACACGTGCGGATGCCGGCGGATCAGCTTGGCGGTGATGGTTTCGACCACGTCGCCGAAATCGAAGGCGCCTTGTTCCTCGGCCATGCGGGCGTGGAACGACGACCTGCAGCAGCAGGTCGCCGAGTTCGTCCTTGAGGTCGTCGAGATCGCCGCGCGCGATGGCGTCGGCCACCTCGTAGGCTTCCTCGAGCGTATAGGGCGCGATGGTCGCGGAAGTTCTGTTCGAGGTCCCAGGGGCAGCCGGTGCCGGGCGTGCGCAAGGCGGCCATGATCTCGATCAGGCGGGCAATATCGCGGGAGGGCTTCACGGGCGGCGGGCTCGTTGCGGCGGGAGAGATCGACCGTAGCAAAGCCTGCTCCGACGCCGCGACTGCCGGCTATCGGATTCGCATAAGACATATTATGGAATATTTGTGACAGATAACTTTCACGCTGCTTACTTTAAGAACTGCCTCCATAGATCTGAAAAGACTATTGTATTCATAAAATTGATCGGTCTCGGCTCAACGGCAGTCTATTGGCACTTTCTATTGTTATATCTGATGCTTACGACAGCAATCTGAGAATTTAGATCAACTTGTAAACGTCATCCCGTCATAGGCCGGCTCGACGCCCGGCGGCAGCGTGGCGCGCAGCGCTGGCGTAGTCCATGTCGCTGTGCAGGTTGGTCAGGATGGCCCGCTTGGGCTTGACCCGCGCGATCCAGTCCAGCGCCTCGTCGAGATTGAAATGGCTCGGATGCGGCGCCTTGCGCAGCGCATCGACGATCCAGACGTCGAGCCCGGCCATGGCCGCCAGGCTGTCGGCGGGCAGGCTCTTGATGTCGGCGGAGTAGGCCACATTGCCGAAGCGGAAGCCGAGCGAGGGGATGTCGCCGTGCGTCCTGCAGGACCGGCAGCGCCTCGATCGGGCCGCCCTGCCCGTCGATGGTGACCGCGCTGCCCGGGCACGCAGCCGGTGCTCGCTCAGGATCGGCGGATATTCGCTGCCGGGCGGCGTCATGAAGCAATAGCCGAAGCGGGCGTGCAGCGCGCGCGAGGTCGGCTCGTCCAGATAGACGTCGACGCGGCGGCGCTTGTGCACGAAGAGCGGGCGCAGATCGTCGATGCCGTGGGTGTGGTCGGCATGCTCGTGGGTGATCAGCACGCCGTCGAGCCAGTCCACTTCGGCGTCCAGGAGCTGCTCGCGCAGATCCGGCGTGCAGTCGACCAGCACGCGCGTGCCGGCCCTTGGCGCTCGCTGCGCTCCACCAATAAAGCGCAGCGCCGCCGGCGGTTTTTCGGATTGTTCGGATCGCATGAGCCCCAGCCGAGCGCGACGCGCGGCACGCCCATCGACGAGCCGCAGCCGAGGATGGTGAAGGTCAGGCTCATGCGGCGCTCGCCAAGGTGCGCGGCACTTTGTTGAACAGGCGGAAGAAATTCTCCGTGGTCTGCCGCGCGATCTCGTCCAGCGAAACGCCGCGCGCTTGCGCCAGAACGTTCGCGGTTTCCACCACATAGGCCGGCTCGTTGCGTTTGCCGCGATACGGCAGCGGCGCGAGATAAGGCGCATCGGTCTCGACCAGAATGCGGTCGGCCGGCAGCGCCGCGGCGATGTCGCGCAAGCTTCGCGAATTCTTGAAGGTCAGAATGCCGGTGAACGACACGTAGTGGCCGAAGCTCGATGGCCTTGAACGCCAGATCGCGGCCGCCGGTGAAGCAATGCAGCACGGCCGGGAAGGCGCCCTTCCCGCTTTCCTCCTCCAGAATCCGCGCCATGTCGGCGTCGCAGTCGCGCGCATGGATGACCAGCGGCAAGCCGGTTTCGCGCGCCGCGGCGATGTGCTGGCGCAAGCCTTGCGCCTGCGCGTCGCGCGGGCTAGTTGTCGTAGTGATAGTCGAGGCCGGCCTCGCCGATCGCCACGACCTTGGGATGTTTCGTCAGCGCGATCAGCGCCTTGGCGTCGATGTCCAGTTCCTCGTGGGCGTTGTGCGGATGGGTGCCGACCGAGCAGAAGACGTCGGGAAATTTCTCGGCGATGGCCAGCACCTGCGGCGAACTTCCGCACGCGCGTGCGAGATCGTGACCATGCGGCCGACGCCGGCGGCGCGCGCGCGCGCCACCACGGCGTCGAGCTCGCTGGCGAAATCCGGAAAATCCAGATGGCAGTGGCTGTCGACAGCATTTTCAAGCCTTCTGCTTCGCGGCTCGACATAGCGCGGGAACACCGGCGCCGGCGGCGGCAGCGTGACGCCGGCGGCGATGCGCTTGCCGGCTGCGAGCGCGGAGAAGTCGCGTTCGTCTGGCCGGAACGGCCAGCAGATCGAGCAGCTTCGCGGCCGAGCTCGGCATGAACGGCTGCGCCAGGATGGCGACCTGGCGCAGCACCTCGGCCGTCACGTAGAGGATCGTCCCCTGCCGCTTCGGATCGGTCTTGGCCTTGGCCCAGGGCGCCTCGGCGGCGAAGTAGCGGTTGGCGTCGGCGACCACCGCCCAGACGGCGTTGAGCACCTGGTGCAGCTGCTTGCGTCTTCATGTGCTCGCGCGCGGTGCCGATCATGCGCGTCGGCCGCGGCCAGGATCGTCTTGTCGTCGGTCGGTGAACGCGCCCGGCTCCGGCAGCACGCCGCCGAAGTCCTTGCCGATCATCGACAGCGAGCGCTGCGCCAGATTGCCGAGGTCGTTGGCGAGATCGGCATTGATGCGGTTGACGATCGCCTCGTGGCTGTAATTGCCGTCCTGGCCGAACGGCACCTCGCGCAGGAAGAAATAGCGCAGCTGATCGACGCCATAGGCGTCGGCCAGCGCGAACGGGATCGACCACGTTGCCGACCGACTTCGACATCTTCTCCCCGCGATTGAACAGAAAGCCGTGCGAGAAGATGCGCTGCGGCACCGCGATGCCGGCCGACATCAGGAAGGCCGGCCAATAGACCGCGTGGAAGCGCACGATGTCCTTGCCGATGACGTGCAGCGCCGCCGGCCAGTAGCGCTTGAACTTCTCGCTGTCGGTCGTCGGGAAAGCCGACGCCGGTGATGTAATTGGTCAGCGCGTCGACCCACACATACATGATGTGCTTGTCGTTGCCGGGCACGCGGATGCCCCAGTCGAAGGTGGTGCGCGAGATCGACAGGTCCTGCAGGCCGCCGCGCACGAAGCTCGCCACTTCGTTGCAGCCGCTCCTTCGGCAGCACGTAATTCGGCCGCTCGTAGAGCTTGAGCAGCTTGTCCTGATAGGCCGAGAGCCGGAAGAAATAGCTCTCCTCCTCCACCCACTCGACCGGCGTGCCGGTCTTCGACGCGACGCGCACCTTCTGCTCGTTGAGATGCGTCTCGTTCTCGGCGTAATAGGCCTCGTCGCGCACCGAATACCAGCCGGCATATTTGTCGAGATAGATGTCGCCGTTCTTCTCCATGCGCCGCCAGATTTCCTCCGACGAGCGGTGGTGGCGCTCCTCGGTGGTGTGGATGAAGTCGTCGTTCGAGCAGTCCAGCCGCTCGACCATCTCCTCGAACAGCGGCACGTTGCGGTCGCGCAGCGCGCGCGGCGGTCAAGCCCTCGCTTGGCGCCGGTCTGCTGCATCTTCTGGCCGTGCTCGTCGGTGCCGGTGAGGAAATAGACGTCGTAGCCGTCGAGCCGCATGAAGCGCGCGATGGCGTCGGTCGCGATCGCCTCATAGGCGTGGCCGATATGCGGCGCGCCGTTCGGGTAGGAGATCGCGGTGGTGATGTAGAAGGGCGTTTTGGCCGGCATTTTCGACTTTTTGAAAGACGTGGATGGCCGGGACAGACCCGGCCATGAGAGTTGTGGAGTAGGTATCAACCCCACAGAACAAGGGCAAGCGAGGGGGAAAACCGGGTCCCATCCCGGATTCAAGTCGGGCCAGGCTTTTTCGAGACCAGACTCTAGAGGCAATTAAGCGCGTATAGTCCCATGAGCCGTTCGGGGCGAAAGCGCCCAGCCGGCAACTCGCTCATTTGCAAACCAGTCAATTCCGAAAGGAAACCGCATGGCTTTCAGGCCGAATTACGGGATGCAGCGCAACGACCGCAACCGCGCGGCGCAGGCCCGCAACGAGGAAAAACTGCGCAAGCGGGAGGAAAAATCCGCGCAACGCAAAGCCGAACGCTTAAGCGAGACGAAGAGCTCAACCGACGATGCGAAGGCAGAATAAGGAACGATCGATGACCAACGCCGAATCCAAGGCTCTCAAGAAGGGCAATCGGGTTTATTGGCAAGGCGATGCCGCCGACCGCGGCTGTATCACCGAAACGAGCTGGGACGCCGTCACCATCGCTTGGGACAATGGGAAGGTGGCCAGAGTGCACCACGGCGATATGCGCGAAATCCGGCATACGCCGGCAAAGCCGGTGACCGCGCAGATATAGCATCCATCCGGCGCCCTACCCTCCGGCGCCAATTGAGATGGCCGAACTCGGATAACCCGCGTCCGGTCGGCGGGATTAGAAGCCGCTCAATCGTTCGAAGCAAACCGCTCGCCGCGGCCGCGCCGCTCATAGGCGACGCGCGGCGGCAAGTCGGCGAGCCGCGCCACCACGACCATGCGGTCGACCTGGCCCTTCAAGAAGGCGTGCAGGAATTTGTCGTAGTCGCGGAACGACACGCAGCCGTTCGACTGGCCGTTGGCGCCGAGCATATATGTATGCGCCAGCATGCCGGCGCGGCCGTACATCTTGTCGTCGTCGACCGGGTTGAGACGAATGGCGCGCACGCCGTGGAAAATTTCCTCGCGCAGCGTGAGATCGTAGACGTTCGGCGGCGTCGGGCCGCGCATCCGCACTTTGACGAAACGCGGGTCGTCCATCTTGTCGCCGAGCCCGGAATGCGCCTCGAGCCGCTGGCCGTTCGGCAAATAGACGGTGTGCGCGGCGATGTCGTAGACGGCCGTGCGGCTGTCGGGACCGGGCAGCACCGGCGTTCTGTTGTGGGCCTCCTGCACCGGCGCAACGCGCTTTTCGGCGGGCGGCGGCGCAACGGCTGCGGCAACTTGGGTCGCGACTTGTCCGCCTATTTGGGCGCCGATTTCGTTGACTGTAGCGGCTGCGACGACCGGCTGGGCGATGTGGGGCCGCGCTGGCGGCAGCGGCACATAGTTCGCCATTTTGGCGGGTCGCACTGGCGGCAGCGGGGTGACCGTCACGGGGATCGGAGCCGGCGTGAGTTCGGCGACCTGCGTTTGCGGCGTCGCCACCGGCGCGGCGGCTACCTGGAACGACGCCGTCGCGTGCGCCCATTTGTCGGCAAAGCTCATCGCCGGAGCGCCGCCTAAGGTCGAATCGGGTTGGACGAGGGCCAATGCCCCCGGCCCGGCCGGCGCGCTCAGGTGAATAGCGGGATTGGTCGCAACGACGTTGTTGACGATCCAGGCCGCGGCCAAGGCGATGGTTACGATGAGCAGGCCGACGGCGCCCACCGCCGCGATGCCGGCAGCAACAAAATTGGCGATAGCGCGAAGAGCCCGGCTGAAAGCGCCGGAAGAGAAACCGCGACCGTCGAAGGAACGGACGTCAAAGAATGCGGCGGTCGCATCCGTCATGATTAACGCCACTCACACACGAGTACAGACATCGACGCCACGGCCGCGTGCGCCGGTTAAAGCGCGTCAGCCGGTCTCGAAACGCGTGGAAAAACGGAACTTGACCCCGGTATCCCCATGCACCGCCTCACCCCAAGTCAGGCGGCGGAAAAATTATGCAGGGGTTAGTGTTAAGCGGATGTAAACGTCGGCTCGCGTGCCGGTGGCATGGGCATTTTGGCGTCGGTGCGCCGGTACTGCCGGCAAATTCTGCGATTGAGGAAAATCGGCGCGCGCATTGTTGTGAAAACTGCCGCGGTACGCCATATATCCGTCGAGTCACCCTTCCCCTCAAGGAGCATGAATGAGCTTTCGAGCGCCCGACGTTTTGGAACGTCGCAATAATGCCGCCGCCGTCAAAAAGGCGATGCTGGAAAAGTTTCGCGCCGTCACGCAGGACCCCATTTTAGCCGAGCAGCAACGCCTCAAGCGGATCGCCATCAATGAGGCGCGTGATGCCCGCATGGCCGAGCGCGAAGCCGCCAGGAAGGTGCGGGAGGCCGAATTGACCGCGGAAGCCGCGCGCGAGGCCGAATTGGCCGCGCAAGCCGCACGCGAGGCGGAAGCAGCCGAGGCGCTCGCCAAGGCCGAGGCAGCCGAACGCGCGCTGGCGCTTGCCGCCGAACAGAAGGCCGAGCGCGACGCCCGCTACGCCGCCCGCAAAGCCGCCAAAAAGGTCCGTCGCCGAGGCTACTGAGGGCTGGAGCGCCCGGCCCTCGCTAAACTAGACTGAGCGGGGGCTCGGAGATCCACGGCCATGGCGGACGGACTCGTCACCCTGCGCAGCGCGTACGATTTTCAGACAACGCTTGACCGGCTGCTCAAGGCGCTCGAAGCGAAAAGCGTCACGGTGTTTGCGCGCATCGATCATGCGGCAGGTGCTGCGAGCCTCGGCCTGCCGTTGCGGCCGACGACGCTGGTGGTGTTCGGCAATCCCGCCGCCGGAACGCCGCTGATGCAGGCTGAGCAAACCGCCGGCATCGATCTGCCGTTGAAGGCGCTGGTGTGGCAAGCCGCTGGCGGCGCGGTCAATCTGAGCTATAACGATCCGGCCTGGATCGCCGCGCGCCACGCGCCCGGCGGCGGGGCGCCGCCCGCGGTCGCCGCCTTGAGCGGGACACTCAAGGCGTTCGGGGCGCAGGCGACGGGCGGCTGAACGCAAACGGAATTCCCAAGCGATGACCGCCCTTAACCGCTGGCTGATCGCGCTGCTACTCACCGCTGCGGCCGTGACCGTATGTTATCTGTGGATCGATCGGCCGCTGGCGCTGCTCGCGCACGCCCACAGCGGCCACCGCGAGACCTTCGCGCGCCTCACCCATATCCCCGACCTGCTCAATCCATTCGCCGCTATCGCCTTCTTCATCTTCGGGCTGTGGGTGCTGGCCGGGCGGCCGGTGACCAGGATCGTTGCGGCCGGCGCGCTCTCGAGCATCAGCCTGATCGTGGCCGAAGCGACCAAGAGCCAGCTCAAATTCGCCTTCGGCCGCTTTTGGCCGGACACCTGGGTGCAGAACAACCCATCGTTCATCCATGACGGCGCCTACGGCTTCAACTTCTTTCACGGCGGGCCCGGCTACGCCTCGTTCCCCTCGGGGCACACGGCGGCGACCTG
This sequence comes from uncultured Alphaproteobacteria bacterium, assembly GCA_963772235.1. Lineage (GTDB taxonomy): Bacteria > Pseudomonadota > Alphaproteobacteria > Rhizobiales > Xanthobacteraceae > Pseudolabrys. The sequence continues at coordinate 167,984 of CAVYWI010000006.1, read as the reverse complement.
CGCGGTGATCTCGGTGCTGTGGATCATGTATCCATATTGGCGCCCGCTCTACGGCGCGATCGTGCTGGCGGTGGCGGTCGGGCTGATCGGCGCCAACTATCATTTCCTCGGCGACGTCATTGGCGGCGGTTTCGTTGGCACCTCGACCGGCTGGATGACGGTGGCGATCTGGCGCGCGCGGCAAACGCCAACGGTTCCTCCGAAGGCTGGGGAGGCCTGAGGGTGCCCCGCAAGAATTTTTAGAATTCTGTCACGCGAATCACTTAGCCTGTCTCCCCATGGCGGTTCGTCAGTTACGGATCGATCGGAAGCCTGGGTCTTTGGGGCCTCAACGTTCCCGAATGCCGCTCGGCCCGCCGCCTCGCGCACAAACCACTCCACTCTCATTCCCGACGGTTCCGCGCCCGCGCGCGGCCCGCCGGCGTGCGCGTTCACCCTGTAGTCCACCAGAAGGAGTTGGGCCTTGGCTAAGAACCTCAATCGGAAACGACGCCGCCATGAACGTCAGTTCCAATCCGCCGAGATCATAAATTTCCTGGATCCCAAATTCGAAATCGAACGCGCGCTGCCCCCGATCAAGGCTCTCAACCCGACCCAAGCCGACTATCTCGACGCCCTTCGCAAAGCTCCCCAGGTGATCGTTCTCGGGCCCGCGGGCACCGGCAAGACCTGGATCGCGGCCACCCACGCCGCCGACCTCTACCGCAACCGCCGCATCGACAAAATCATCCTCACGCGGCCCAACGTGCCGTGCGGGCGCTCGCTCGGCTATTTCCCCGGCTCGCTGGAGGACAAGTTCGCGCCCTGGGCAGCGCCGGTCACCGAGGCGATCAAGGAACGCATCGGCAAGGCGGCCTATACAATCGCGCTCAAGCACGGCGGCATCGAGTTGGTGCCGTTCGAAGTCATGCGCGGGCGCTCGTGGAAGAACGCCTTCGTGCTGCTTGACGAGGCGCAGAACGCGACACCGGCCGAGATCAAGACCTTTCTCACACGCATCGGCGAAGACTGCACGGTGGTCATCAACGGCGACGTCAGCCAATGCGATCTCGATAAAGAGAGCGGCTTGCGCACGGTCATCTCGATGATCGAGGCGCAGAACCTGCCGGTGCCGGTGATCGAGTTCACCCGCGCGGACATCGTGCGCTCAGGGATTTGCGCCATGTGGGTGAACGCCTTCGAGGAGGCGCAGATTTAAGCTAAGCGGCGCGTACCATAACACCGCGTCTGCGCCACGCGCCGACAATTGAGGTGCGTCAACGCAGCCTGCGGCAGCCTGTGGTCCCTGCTCGCCAAGCCCCCGCTTGGAGACGCAGCATGACCACGACCGATCATCCCGATCACGGCATTGACGCGCTGCTGCCGGCGGAGATCGCCGAAAAGGCGGAAGGCGTCGGTGTCAACAAGGCGCGGCTCGACGTGGTCAGCCTGACAGCGCTAGCTGTCCTCGCCGGCGCCTTCATCGCGCTCGGCGCGATGTTCGCTACCACAGTCTTGGCGGGAGCCGACGGCGTCATTCCGTTCGGCGTGAGCCGGCTTTTGGCGGGCATCGTGTTTGGGCTCGGACTCATTCTATGCGTGCTCGGTGGCGCCGAACTGTTCACCGGCAACACGCTGATGGTGATGGCCTGGGCCGCCGGCAAGCTGCCCCTCGCCGCCATGCTGCGCGCCTGGACGATCGTCTATATCGGCAATTTCATCGGTGCGGTCGGTACGGCGTTGCTGGTCTTCCTGTCCGGCCAGTATCTTGCCGGCCACGGCTCCGTCGCCGCCGTCGTGCTCAACATCGCGGCGGCGAAGACCGCCCTGCCGTTCGTGAACGCGCTGTTCCTCGGCATTCTCTGCAACGTGCTCGTGTGTCTCGCCGTGTGGCTGGCGCTCGGCGCGCGCACCACGACCGACAAAGTGCTCGCCGTCATGTTTCCGGTCTCGGCTTTTGTCGCCGCCGGCTTCGAGCACTCGGTCGCCAATATGTATTTCATCCCGCTCGGCCTGTTCGTGAAAGAATGGGGCCCCGCCGACATGTGGTCGCAGCTCGCCGGCAGCTCCGCTGCCTATGGCGGGCTGACTTGGATGTCGTTTTTCCGCAGCCTGATTCCGGTGACGATCGGCAATATTATTGGGGGCGGCGCTTTGGTCGGCGGCGTCTACTGGTTCATTTACTTGCGCAAGCGCTGATCGCCGCTATTTGCCGCACAGCTTGTCGAGCGCATCGAGCGTCGCGGCGATCTCCTGGCCCTGCTTGGAATTCGGGTCGAGGCCCTGCATGCCGTCGACCAGCGCGGCGTATTCAGGGCCGAGCTTCTGGCTCAGGTCGTCCATTTTCTTCGACAGCTCGTCGACCTTCTTGGCGTCCTTTTTCTGGTCGGCCTGATCGATCTGCTCGCCGAGTTTGTTCATGTCGCAATAGACCTGCGTCTTGGCCTTGTCGGCGCTGATCATCTTGACAACTTTTTGCGCGTCCGCATTGGTGACCTTGGCGGCGGGCTTCTGCGCCAGCGCGCAGGCCGGCACGGCGGCGATGACGAACGCGGCGACGATAGACTTCAGTTTCATGGAGGCCCCCTGATGAACGCGTGCGCGGGGGCAAACGCGCCCTCCGCTCATCCGGTAAATGATAGGACGGAACGCCCCGCGGTGACAGGGGCGTTATCGGCCGCCGGCGGGCGGCATTCCAGGCGGGGGCCTAGCGCCGCGGCTTGCGCGAGATGTGGTAGGACATCACCCCGGTCAGGAAGCTGCGGCTTTCGATGTCGACGAAGCCGACGCCTTTGAGCAGATCGTCCAACTCGCGCGGCTTATAGAAGTGGTGAATGGCGTCGGCGAAATAGCGGACGCATTTCATGCTCTCGGCGGAACTGCCGAACAGTTTGGCGGTGAACCAGACCGAGAACCGCAGATAGGCGAGATACGGAAGCTCGACGATGCGCGAGGCCGGGCGCAACATGTCGTCATGGCAGAAGATGCCGCCCGGCTTGAGCACGCGATGGATTTCTTTGAACGCCCGGATGATCTCGAGATGGCGCGAGGCAAATTGCAGCGTCACCGCATCGAACGAATTGTCCGGGAACGGCAGCACATGAGCGTCGCAGACTTGGGCATGGATGGTCAGCTTGCGCTCGCGGGCGCGGCGCTGCCCTTCGGCCGTCATATGCGGACTGCCGTCGACGCTGTGAATCTCGAGCGTCGGATCGAGCGCCAGCAGCTTGAGCGGGACCTCGTGTATCCCTGAGCAGACGTCGAGCACTTTGGCGCCTGGCGCCAGGTGACTATGGATTGCCTTCGCGAAAATGCCGCTCCAGCACGCGCAAGTGCCGAGCGAGGCGACGGCATTGCCTTTGTCGTAGTAGGTCGGCACGTCTCGAAAGACTTCGGGGATCAAGGTCCGCCACGTCTCGCCGAAAAGCTGAGACCGAAGATCTTCCTTCTTCAAAAAATCTTCCGAGATGCTCATCCTGTTCCCCCAAGGATACGCGCCGCATGCATTGAACATACACGAAGCGCGAGGACATCAGAAACGCGCGACCGAACGAGCCCACGGCTCTAGGCCGGCACCATCAAACAACCCGACGGATCGGGAATTCGATAGTCTTTAAAGCGATTTGGGGCTCCGGAAACTGATCTCGATCAAAAAACGCGGTGCACAATCCAGGTTTAAAGGCGTGGCCGGTCTGCGCTGGTATTTTGATACAACGCAAAGCGGCCGGCCAATCTATTGTAATGGCTGAGATATACGCCCAGACCGTCAGCGAGCCTGATCGGTCCCGTCCACTCTATGCCGCGAATCACGATCGCGTGAATTGCCTGGGCCAAGGTGCGATTGCACCATGCGCGGCTATGCCGGCCTATCGCCCTAACGCGTCGCTTCTGCCAGCAGGCCGAACACCGCAAACACCAGCGGCTTACGCTCGAGATTATAAGTCTCGACATCGCGCGCGGCGCGGTTGACCTTCTCCCAGACCTCGGCGGTGCGCGCCATGCGGCGCGCCGGGCGCGCCTCGGTGAGCTGTGCCGACAGCCAGCCATTGACCAGGTCCATGAAGGCGGCGAGCGTCTTCGGCTCGCTGCCGCCGAGGGCGTCGCCTAGCGCATGCAGCGCGCGCGGATCGGGATCGGGCAGTTGCGCGAACAACTCGAGTACACGCTGGCGCAGCGCGAGCGCCGATCCGTCGAGCAGGCCGATGGCGCGAGCGACGCTGCCTTCGGCGGCAGCGGAAGCGTCCTTCACCTCCGCGTCGTCCGCGTTGCGTCCGGTCGCCGCGGCGACCGCGCGGGCCACGTCGTCAGCCGAGAGCGGCCGCAACAGCAGGCGCCGGCAGCGCGAGCGGATGGTCGGCAATTCGCGGCCCGGCGTATGGCTGACCAGCAGCAATAGCGTGCGCGGCGGCGGCTCCTCGAGGACCTTGAGCAGCGAATTGGCGCCCTCCCGCTGCAGGTCGTCGACGGCATCGACGATGGCGATGCGCCAGCCGCCCTCGCCCGCGGTCGAGCCGAAGAACGGCACCGCTTTGCGCACATCGTCGACGCGGATCACGGTGTAGAGTTTGCCGGTCTGCTCGTTGAGCACACGCTCGAGCACCAGCAAGTCGCCCTGCGCCTGTGCCGCAATGCGGCGGGCAACTGGATTGTCCGCATCGACCGCGAGCGAAGTCGCCTTCTGCACCGCCGGCAGGCGCGGATCGGGATGCGCGAGCACGAAGCGCGACAGTCGATAGGCCAGCGTCGCTTTGCCAATGCCTAGAGGGCCGCCAATCAGCCAGGCATGAGGAATGCGGCCGCCTTTGTAGGCATCGAGCAGCGCGCGCTCGGCTTCATCATGCCCGAACAGCGCGCCGGTTTCGCGCGGGTGGCGGACGTCGCTGTCGGCCTCGTTATTGCTCACGGTGTGGTCGTCTCCGCCGCGATCTGATGGAGATTCGGATGCAGGCGTTGTTCGACCGTGGTCCAAATGCGTTCCGAGACCACATCGCGCGGCGCGCGGCCGTCGATAAGGATGCAGCGCTTGCGCTCTTTCTCAGCGAGCGCGAGATAGGCGCGGCGCAATTCCTCGTGGAACTCGATTGATTCCGCCTCGAAACGATCGGTTGCGCCCGCGCCGCGCCGATGTTTGGCGCGCGCCAGACCGATCTTCGCCGGAACGTCGAGCAAGAACGTGAGATCGGGCATGGCGGCACCGACCGTCACGCGTTCGAGGCTGCGGATCAGCTTGTCGTCCACCTTGCCGAGCACGCCCTGATAGACACGGGTGGAATCGATGAAGCGGTCGCAGATCACCCATTTGCCCGCCAGCAGCGCCGGACGGATGGTGGCGCGCACGTGGTCATCGCGCGCGGCGGCGAACAGGATCGCCTCGGTTTCCGGCCCGAGCGGCTTGGCGACGCCGGACAGCAGAATATGGCGGATGATCTCGGCGCCGGGCGAACCGCCGGGCTCGCGCGTGAGCACCACCTCGATGCCCACTGAGTTGAGGTGGTCGGCCAGCAGCCGCGCATGGGTGGACTTACCGCTGCCTTCGCCGCCTTCGAAGGTGATGAAACGTCCGCGCATCTCGTCCTGTCTGGGCGGTGAAAATAAGACTATAGCCGCTCGGCCCCGGCGCGGAACAGCGCGATCACCATTTCGGTCACCGCGTCCATGGCGCGCTGGGGCATATTGCCCTTGGCCATGGCCTCGGCCGCTGCCAGCGGCACCTGCAAGACCAGCTTGTCGTCGCGCCAGACCTTGAGCAGCCCAATCGGCTGGCCTTGCGTGATCGGCGCCGGCACCGGGCCCTGATAGGCGATCCGCGCGATCAGCTTTTCGCCGCCGGCCTTCGGCACCATCAATTTCACCAGGCTCGGGGCCCGTAGTGGCACCGAGCCACTGGCGCCGCCATAGACCTTGGCGTAGCCGACGATCTGCCCGGCGGCGAACAAATTGCGGTTCTCGAAATTGCGGAAACCCCATTCCAGCAGTTTCTTGCCTTCGTCGGCGCGCTCCTTGGCGCTCTTCTCGCCATTGACCACGACGATCAGCCGCACCCCATCCTGCACCGCCGAGCCGACCAGGCCATAGCCGGCCTCCTTGGTAAAGCCGGTCTTCAAGCCGTCGGCGCCTTCGACCAGGCCGAGCAGCGGATTGCGGTTCTGCTGGTGGATCTTGTTCCAGGTGAAATCGGGCTGGCCGAAGATCTTATAGAATTCCGGATAGTCGACGATGATGCGGCGCGCGAGCATGGCCAGTTCGCGCGTGGTGACGCGCTCGTTCGGATCCGGCAGCCCGTTGGAATTGGTGAACACCGATTTGGCAAGACCGATCTCGCGCGCGCGCTCGGTCAGCTTGGCCGCGAAATCGGCTTCGTTGCCGGCGAGCCCCTCGGCCAGCACGATGCAGGCGTCATTGGCGGATTGGATGATCATGCCGTGCAGCAAATCGTCGACCGACACCTTGCTGTTGAGCGCGGCGAACATGGTGGAGCTGTGCGAGGGCGCACCGCCTTTGCGCCAGGCGTTCTCGCTCACCGGGTATTCGTCGGTGAGCTTGATGCGGCCTTCCTTAAGTTCGTGGAAGACGTATTCGGCAGTCATCAGTTTGGCCAAACTGGCCGGGAAAATGAGCTTGTCCGGATCGCGCTCGTACAGCACGCCGCCGTTCGCGGCATCGACCAGGATGGCGTGCGGCGCGATGATGCCCGCTTCGTCCTTCTTGGGGGGCTCTTTTTTCGGCGCAACCGCGGCGGGCCTGGCCGGCTTCGCCTCGTGCCTGGGCGCCGCATAAGCGAGTGCGCCGAGGGCGGCGAACAGCGCCGCCGCGGCAAGAAACCTTCCAACTACCCTATACTGAAGAGTCATCGTCAAAATTCGCTGCCGTCACGCGGACGGCCGCGCGCCATGACTTGATCGGCGGGATTAGACGAAAATTTGTGGCTCAGTAAAGGCCGCGACCGCTAAGCAATCCCGCGCGGCCATCATAGCGCACCGGGGCATAGGCGGAAACCGGCGAAACCTCAGGCTCGGCAGGCGGAAGCTCGGCCTGCGCGAAGGGCCGCGCGGCCTGTGGACGGGCGGCGGCGGCAAGCTCGACGGTGTGTGCCGGCACGGCCGGAACGTCGCGGGCGCCCTCGCCCAGCCGGTACGGCCGGTCGGGCGGCGCCGGGACTTCGGCCGACAGTTGCGTCAGCGGCCGGTTATCGAAATAGGTCGGCGCATAGCCTTTGTTGGAGGCCACCTGGACCGCCGGGGCGGCCATACCCGGCTCGCGCAAGGTTGCCTCCAGCTTGCGGTCGTCGGAGCCGGCGAGCGGCGCGCGCCCCACATAATCGACCTTCACCTTGGCGAGGCCGTTGCCGTAGAAGCCCAGAAGCTTCGCGGTCCGCACCGACAGGTCGATGACGCGGTTGCCGACATAGGGCCCGCGGTCGTTGACGCGCACAATAATCGAGCGGTGGTTGGCGAGGTTGGTGACGCGCGCATAAGACGGCAGCGGCATGGTCGGATGCGCGGCCGAGATCGAATTCATGTCGAAGATTTCGCCATTGGCGGTATAGCGGCCGTGGAAATCGTCGCCGTACCAGGAAGCCAGACCGACGGCGCTGTAATGCACGTCTTCCTGCGGCACGTATTCGCGGCCCGCCACCACATAGGGCTTGCCGACCCGGTAGACGCCGCCACCCTTGGGTACCGGCTGGCCCGGTTCGATGACGCGCTCGCTGGCGGTGACGCCGTAGCGGGGATCGAGTCTGCCGGACAGGCCACCCGAGCAATTGGCGAGGGCGAGGCCTACGGCCGCCACGCCAAACAGGCGCGCGATCAAGCGGATTCCGCTTTGGCCCCCGAATCCGCCCATACTGCCCCTGATCCCCAATGCGAAGAAACTAGTTTACCCTACGGCGCCCGTTTCGGGAACCTCAGGCGCGTGGGGTGGTAAATACTTGGTTCCACTGCCACATTTGCCACACCGCTGCCACAACCGGATACCCAAAGGCTGGCCCGCTTGCAAGGGCGAAGCGTATCGACCATTGGAATACGCCGTGCGGCACTGCATCGTGGAAGGGTGGCCGAGTGGTTTAAGGCACCGGTCTTGAAAACCGGCGTACCCGCAAGGGTACCGTGAGTTCGAATCTCACCCCTTCCGCCAACAATCAAAAGCCGATCGGAAACAGCGTATCGATGGGCAGGAACGGCCCGCCGCGCGTGCGGCAGGCGCGCTGGCAGGCGCGGTCGCCGGCGTCGGCGTGTTTCAGACACCTCCCCTGCGCGTCGCGCTCGATGCAGGCGACCAGATTCCAGGTGGTGGTGGAGCCGCACTCGCTCCAGCAGGCGCCCGAGGCCCAGACCGATTCCGCGCGTCCGCTGAGCGGGAACGCCGGCGCCGGATCGTGCTTGTTGTAGCGCCAGACCTGCGCGTCGCCGGCCATCGCCGGCAGCGACGACAGCGCACCGAGCAACAAGGCAAAAGCGACGGCGTGCGGCTTCATGGGCGGTCTCTCCAGGACCGCCAGCATAGTCTCCTCGCGCCGGGACGCCAATCGGGGGATCGCCAGCCAGGAACTTCCGCTCTCCGGCCGCCGTTGCTAGGGTGACAGTGTTTAGTGGCGCATGACCTGATCCGAAAACCGATTTCCACTTATCGGGGTCATGCGCTGTCGGGGCGGACATTTTGGTCGCTTGCAGGAGCAGCCGGTTGAGTACAATCGCAGAGCCGCCCGTCGAAGCCACGCCCATCCAGAATTTCGGCACCGCCGGCATCAAGCCGCTGAATCGGCCGGGGCTGGTCACGCGCGCCTTCATGGCCGTGGTGGCCTTCGTCGAGCGGCTCAATCTCAAATACAGCAAGGTCGGCAATCCGCCGATCTACGACAACGCAGTGTTTCCGTGGACCCAGGCGGTCGCGCGCGAGTGGCGCGCGATCCGCACCGAACTCGACCGCGTGCTCATCCGCAAGGACGACCTGCCCGGCTTCCACGAATTGTCGACCGACGTCGCCGTCATCAGCCAGGATCGCGGCTGGAAGACGTTCTTCCTGTGCGGCTACGGTTTCCGCTCCGCCAACAACATCAAGCTGTGCCCGGAAACCTGGCGGATCTGCCAGAATATCCCCGGCCTGATCACGGTGATGTTTTCGATCCTGGAGCCGGGCAAGCATCTGCCGCCGCATCGCGGCCCTTATAACGGCGTGCTGCGGCTGCATCTCGGCCTGATCGTGCCGGAGCCGCGCGAGCAGCTCGGCATCCGCGTCGAGAACGACGTCTACCGCTGGCAGGAAGGCGAAGCGGTCATCTTCGACGACGCCTATGAGCACGAGGCCTGGAACCGCACGCCGCACACCCGCGTGGTGCTGTTCGTCGATTTCCGCAAGCCGCTGCGTTTTCCCGCGAACTTTCTCAATTGGCTCCTGCTCGATCTCGCCATGTTCACACCCTTCATCCGCGAGGGCATGGACAACCAGAAGGCCTGGGAAAAGAAGTTTTACGAAGAGGCCGAGGCCTGGCGGAATAGCTAAGCCTGGCGGCCTTGCGCTGGCGGGCGTTCGCGATTAGCTCCATGCCCGCATGCTTGATCCGGACAATAAACCCGCCGCCCCCAAGGTGAGCTTCGTCTCGCTCGGCTGCCCGAAGGCGCTGGTCGATTGCGAGCGCATCGTCACGCGGCTGCGCGCCGAGGGCTACGAGCTCTCGCGCGAGCATGCCGGCGCCGACGTCGTCATCGTCAACACCTGCGGCTTTCTCGACAGCGCCAAGGCGGAATCGCTCGCGGCCATCGGCGAGGCGCTGAAGGAGAACGGCAAGGTCATCGTCACCGGCTGCATGGGCGCCGAGCCGGAGAGCATTCGCGACCGCCTATCCGCAACGTGCTGGCGATCACCGGCCCGCAGCAATACGAGAGCGTGGTCGAGGCGGTGCACCGCGCGGTGCCGCCGCAGCACGATCCGTTCCTCGATCTGGTGCCGCCGGAAGGCATCAAGCTGACGCCGCGGCACTACGCCTATCTGAAGATTTCCGAAGGCTGCAACAACCGCTGCATCGTTCTGCATCATCCCGCGGCTGCGCGGCGATCTCGTCTCGCGCCCGGCCGCCGACGTGCTGCGCGAGGCCGAGAAGCTGGTGACGGCCGGCGTGAAGGAACTGCTGGTGATCTCGCAGGACACCTCGGCCTACGGCGCTCGACCTCAAATACGCGGCGAGCCAGTGGCGCGACCGCGAGGTGCGCGCGAAGTTCATCGATCTCGCGCGCGCGCTGGGCGAACTCGGCGTCTGGGTGCGGCTGCATTACGTCTACCCCTACCCGCATGTCGACGACGTCATCCCGCTGATGGCCGAGCGGCAAGGTGCTGCCCTATCTCGACATCCCGTTCCAGCACGCGTCGCCCGACGTGCTCAAGCGCATGAAGCGCCCGGCCGCGCAGGAGAAGACGCTCGAGCGCATCGCGCGCTGGCGCGAGATCTGTCCCGACCTGACGCTGCGCTCGACCTTCATCGTCGGCTTTCCCGGCGAGACCGAAGAGGATTTCGACTATCTGCTGCAATGGCTCGACGAAGCCGCGCTCGATCGCGTCGGCTGCTTCAAATACGAGCCGGTGCGCGGCGCCGCCGCCAACGATCTGGCCGCGGCCGTGCCGGACGAGGTGAAGGAAGAGCGCTGGCACCGCTTCATGCAGGCGCAGCAGAAGATTTCGGCGCGCCGGCTCAAGCGCAAAGTCGGCACCCGCCAGCAGGTCATCATCGACGAGGTCGGACCGACCGTCGCCAAAGGCCGCTCGATGGCCGACGCGCCGGAGATCGACGGCGCGGTCTACGTCGCGAGCCGGCGGCCGCTGCGCGTCGGCGAGATCGCCGACGGTGAAGATCGAGCGCGCCGACGAATACGACCTGCACGGCAGCGCGGTCGGCTTCTGAGCTCTTCACCCGCAATAATTCGCGCGGTTCCGCCTAAAGTTCCAGTTCCCTCCTTGCAACTTCGGAACGCGCATGCGCGCGGCGCGTTACGCAGGCATCCAACATGACAAGGAGGTCTTGAATCATGCAGTTCAAGAGCACGATCTTCATTGCCGCGCTGACCGCGGCAGCCGCGTTACCGGCTGTTGCCTCGGCGGCAACAATCGTCGCGGCCACTACGCCGCTCAACATCCGTAGCGGGCCGGGACCGCAATACAGCATCATTGGCGCCATCCCCGACCACGGTCCGGCGACCGTCATCGGCTGCATCCGCGGCAGCTTGTGGTGCCAGGTAAGCTACAACGGCAGGCAGGGCTGGGCCTATTCGCAATATCTGACAGCGCGCTTGTCCGGGCGTTCTCTTGCGGTCGCCGAAAGCATGAGCACCATACCGGCGGTGACTTATCAAGCGCCGGTTGAAACGGTCGGCACCGCCGTTCCGGCCCCGGCGATAACCGGCACGTTGATTGCGCCGCCGGCTGGCGCGCCGCTGGCGATCACGCCGCCACCGCCCGTCGGCACCTACGTGGTCAGCCACCCGGTCGCGCCGGTCTATTTGAACGGCGAAGTCGTTGAGGGCGTCGGCTTGCCCGAAGACGTCGCGCTCGCCCCGGTTCCGGGCTACGGCTACCAATATGCCTACGTCAACAATCAGCCGGTTCTGGTCGAACCGTCTACCAGGCGAGTCGAGTACATCTATCGCTGAGCGAATGGTCGTCCCCGCACCTGCGGGGACGACGCCTACTGGTCATAACCGGTAAAACATCACCGCATTGTCGTGAAAGACCTTGCGCTGCTCGGCTTCCGTGTATTCCGACATGACCTTGCGATAGACGGCGAAGAAATCGGCGTAGCTCGCGTGCAGTTTCTCCAGCGGGAAATTGCTGCCGTAGATGGTGCGGTCGATGCCGAAGATCTGGATCGAGTCGCGGATCACCTGGCGCGCCTGCGGCACGGTGATGCCTTGGTTGAACATGCCGAGCCCGGACAGTTTAACACGCACATTGGGGAACGCCGCCATCGCGGTCAGCGCGGCGCGCCATTGCTCGATCATCAGCGGCGCGCGTTCGGTGAGCATGCCGGAATGCAGCAGGATCATGGGCACGTGGGGGAAGGCCCTGATCAGCTCGACGGCGTATTTCGCCTGGCCGGCGAAGACCTGCAATTCGAAATGCAGGCCGTATTTTTCCAACAACGCGAAGCCGCGGCGGAATGCCGGCGAGTTGCAGAGGTCCGGCGTCGGGTTGGGTTGCCGCAGTGGATGGCTGTCCCAATGCAGTTGATGGCGCACGCCGCGCAGGTTGGGGAATTGCGTCTGCTCCTTCAGCTTCATGTCGAGATCTGGATCGGTCATGTCGGCCTGGCAGACGATGCCATGCGGGAAGCCGTGCTTGTCGGCGATTGATTGCAGCCAGCGCGTCTCGTCGAGCGCGCGCGGTGTACCCCACATGGCGGTGACGTGCACCGACTTGCTCACTCCCTCCGGGGTGACGTCGTTCATCCATTCCTGCACCGGGTAGTCGCGGCGCAGGCCGAAATATTCGCCGTACATGCGCGGGATCGGCGGGTCGGCCAGCCACGGAATGTCCTTGCGCAGCCAGATGTGATGGTGGGTGTCGATCACCGGTCCGATGTAGGCGGCCATGTTTCCCCCGACTATTGATTCAGTGCGTTGACGACTTTAGCGACCGCGTCGGTCAATGTCTTGAGCTCGTCCGACGCGATGGTGAAGGCGGGCGTGAGATAGATGATGTTGCCGAACGGGCGCACGAACACGCCCTCCTCCACAAACCGCGCGCGCAAGCGGTCGAGGTTGTCGATCCGCGCCATTTCGACCACGCCGATGGCACCCTTCACGCGCACGTCTTTGACGCCGCGCATGCTGCGGCAGGGCGCGAGGCCTTGCAACAACGCCGAAGAGATGTCCGCAACTTGTTGCAACCGCGGCTCGCCTTCGAACAGGTCGAGCGAGGCATTGGCGGCGGCGCAGCCGAGCGCATTGGCCATATAGCTCGGCCCATGCATCAGCGCCTTCTTGGGATCGTCCGACCAGAAGGCGTCGAACACTTTCTTGGTCGGCGACCGTGGCGGCGAGCGGCAGCGTGCCGCCGGTGAGCGCCTTCGACAGGGTGATGATGTCGGGCACGACGCCAGCCGCTTCGCAGGCGAACATGGTGCCGGTGCGGCCGAAGCCGGTGAATACCTCGTCGAAGATCAGCAGCAGGTCGTATTTGTCGGCGAGCGCGCGCAGGCGCTTGAGCACGGCGGCGTCGTGGAATTTCATGCCGCCGGCGCCCTGCACCAGCGGCTCGACGATGATCCCGGCGATCGTGTCGGCGCGTGTGACGAGCAGCTTGTCGAGCGCGGCGGCCTTGGCGTCGTCCTCCGGCAGATCGACGATGTGGTGCTGCGGCAGCAGGCCGGCGAACAGCGCGTGCATGCCCTCGTCGGTGTCGCTCACCGCCATGGCGCCGGTGGTGTCGCCGTGATAGCCGCCCTTGAAGGCGACGAACTGCCCGCGGCCCTTCACGCCGCGATTGATCCAGTATTGCACCGCCATCTTGAGCGCGACCTCGACCGCGACCGAACCGGAATCGGAAAAGAACACGCGGTCGAGATCGCCGGGCAGCAGCGCGGCGAGCCGCCGCGCCAGCGTCAGCGCCGGCTCGTGCGCCAGCCCGCCGAACATCACATGCGGCATCTGCTTGAGCTGCTTCGCCACCGCGTGCCGGATATGCGGATGGTTGTAGCCGTGGCAGGCGGTCCACCAGCTGGCGATGCCGTCGATCAGCTCGCGGCCGTCGGCCAGCATGATGCGCGAGCCTTGCGTGCGCACCACCGGCAACGGCGGGTATGCGGTCTTCATCTGGGCATAGGGCAGCCAGATGTGGCCGAGGCCTTCCGCGTACCAGCCGGGCGGCTCGCTTATTTTGCTGGTGTCGCCCGCCATTTGGCGCTTCCCTCACTCGGACCCAGCGGCATTTAACCCGTTGTGATAGTTAAGGCCACCATGTCCTCGCTCGACCAATTCGCGCAAGCCAAGCTCGACGATCTGCAGCGCCGCCATCTGCGCCGCGCGCTGGCCGAGACCGTGCGCGAGGACGGCATCTGGGTCGAGCGCGACGGCAGGCGGCTGCTGTCGTTTTCCTGCAACGACTATCTCAACCTCACCCAGCATCCGGCCATCAAGCAGGCGGCCGAGGCCGCGATCGAGCAATACGGCGCCGGCTCCGGCGCCTCGCGCCTGGTCACCGGCAACCACCCGCTCTATGCGCAGCTGGAGGCGCGGCTTGCCCGCATCAAGCAGACGCAGGCCGCCGTGGTGTTCGGCTCCGGCTATCTCGCCAATGCCGGCATCATTCCGGTGCTGATCGGCCGCGACGGGCTGGTGCTGGTGGATGAGCTGTCGCACGCCTGCCTGTTCGCCGGCGCGCAGTTGTCGCACGGCACCGTGATAACGTTTCGCCATAACGACGTCGGCCATGCGCGCGAATTGCTGAGCGAGCATCGCGCCGAACACGACCATGCGTTGATCGTCACCGACGGCGTGTTCTCCATGGACGGCGATCTGGCGCCGCTCGCGGAACTATTGGCGCTCGCCAACGAGCACGACGCCTGGCTGATGTCGGACGACGCGCATGGGCTGGGCGTGGTCGGCGGCGGACGCGGCTCGAGCTTTGCCGGCAACACGCATATTCCAATCCCGCTGCAAATGGGCACGCTGTCGAAAGCGGTCGGCGCCTATGGCGGCTATCTGTGCGCGTCGGAAGCCGGTGATCGATCTGATCCGCAATCGCGCGCGCACGTTGATCTATTCGACCGGGCTGCCGCCATCATGCGTGGCCGCCGCCATCGCCGCGCTCGACATGATCGAGCGCGAGCCGGGCTACGCCGCCCTGCCGGTGCAAAAGGCCAAGGCGTTCACGAAGCCGCCGGCCTGCCCGATGCGCAAAGCCCGATCGTGCCGGTGATCATCGGCGAGGAAGAAGCAACGCTCGCGGCCTCGCGCCTGCTCGCCGACGAAGGCTACCTCGCCGCCGCCATCCGGCCGCCCACGGTGCCGGCCGGCACCGCGCGCCTACGCTTGACGTTCACCGCGCAGCATCCCGACGACCAGATCGCGCGCCTTGCGGGCCTCGTGCGCGACAAGATTTTGACATAAACTGATGGCCGCCTATTTCGTCACCTCGACCGGAACCGACATCGGCAAGACCTTCGTCACCGCCGGGCTGATCCGTTATCTGCGCGAGGCGGGACAAGCGGTGCACGCGCTCAAGCCGGTGGTGAGCGGCTACGATCCCTCGGTCGTGGAGACCAGCGATCCGGCGGTGCTGCTCGCCGCGCTCGGGCGGCAGGTCTCGGCCGACGAGGTCGAGCGCATCGCGCCCTGGCGCTTCCGCGCGCCGCTGTCGCCCGATCTCGCCGCCGCGCGCGAAGGCCGCAGCATCGACTTCGAGCGAGTTGGTCGCGTTCAGCCGCCAGGCGGTCGACGCAGAAACCGGCATGCTGTTCATCGAGGGCGTCGGCGGCATCATGGTGCCGCTCGACGCGAACCGCACGGTGCTCGACTGGATGGCGGCGCTGCAAATCCCGCTGCTGCTGGTGGTCGGCGGCTATCTCGGCACCATCAGCCACACCCTCACCGCGCTCGACGTGCTGGCGCAGCGTCATCTGAAGATCGCCGCCATCGTGGTGAGCGAGAGCGAGCGTAATCCGGTCGAACTCGACGACACCGTCGCCAGCATCGCGCGTTTCGCGCATGGCGTCGGCGTGGTCGGCCTGCCGCGGCTGCCGGGCGGCATCAACCAGCATCCGGCCTTCGCGAAAATCGCCGCGCTGCTTTAGCCGCGCGCCGCCGGATCTAGCTCAGCCATTTCAGGTCCACGAAGGTTTCGAACATGCCTTCGGCATTGATCAGCGCGTGCAGCAGAATGGTCAGGATGACCGAGCCGGTCGCCCAGCGCAGCCATCCGAGCAGCAGGCCGAACACGAATATCTGGCCGATCACGTACCAGTCGTATTGCACATGGATCAGCGCCCACAGTAGCGAGATAATAATGATGACCGGCCACGCGTCGCGCGGCCCGTGCATCCAGCCACGGAACAGAAAACCGCGGAATAAGATTTCCTCGCCGATCGGCGTAAAGACGACGATGGCGAGCCATAGCCACAGCAGCCAGCCGCCCGCGCTTGCCGTGGTGTAAATGTCGAGTTGGAACGGCGTGACCAGATTGCGCCCGAAAAGCCAGCTCAGCACGTTGCCGGCGACGATCATCGCCACCATGGCGGCGACGCCGAACACCACCTCGCCGCGTTTCGGCCAGATCAGCCCGAGATAGACGGCGACGCTCGCGCCGGCGCGGCGGGCAAACAGCGCGAGCAGCGCCACCTCGACCGGCGTCGATACCGCGACGATCAGCGTGATGGCCGCGCCGTCGCCGCTGAAATTCGGCAAGTGCCCGAGGCTCTGACCGTACCACCAGGTCAGCGCCAGCAGCGCCACGATCTGCCCGGACAGTAGGGCGAACACCCCAAGAGCGAAAGTCGCGCCGCGGCCCCAAGGCTTGATCTCGTCATTCATGGCAAGGCCTTCAGCCAGCGGCCGAGCGCGGCGCGCTCATCCTCGGTCATGCCGGTCTGGTTGCCGAGCGGCGTCGCTCTGTTCTGCACAGTCTGGGCGTAACGCGCCGCGCGTATTTCTTCAGATCGGCGACCGTCTCCAGTGTGACGCCGTTCGGCGCTTCCTGGAAGGCCGGATGCGTCGGTTTCGCCGCATGGCACGCCACCCGATGCTTGCGCACGATCGCCAGAGCTTGCGCGTCGGTCGCTGTGTCGCCGGCCCATGCGCTCGGTACGGCTAAAACGAAAACGGCCAGCGCCGCTATTGGCGCGGCGCGGCCGTGCCCATTCGCTCTGACCGGCAATCTCGCCTGCTACGGAAGCAAGATCGACGAGCCAGTGGTTTTGCGCGATTCCAAATCGACGTGCGACTTAGCGGCATCCTTGAGCGGATATTTCTGGTTGACCGGAATCTTCACCGCGCCGGAGCCAACGACCTTGAAAAGGTCGTTCGACATGGAGACCAGATCCTCTCGCTTGGCGGCGTAGTGATTAAGCGTCGGCCTGGTGGCGAACAGCGAGCCTTTCGCCTGCAGCAGGTTGATGTTGAACGCCGCGATTTGGCCGGACGCGCTGCCGAAGCTGACGAAGTAGCCGAGCGGGCGTAGGCAATCGAGCGAGGCCGGGAACGTATCCTTGCCGATGCCGTCATAGACCACGTCGCACAGCTTGCCGCTGGTGATGTCCTTCACCTTGGCGACGAAGTCCTCGTCGCGATAGAGGATGGTGTGGTGCGCGCCGTTCTTCTTGGCGAGCTCGGCCTTGTCCTTGGAGCCGACGGTGCCGATCACGGTGGCGCCGAGATGATTGGCCCATTGGCAGGCGATCAGGCCGACGCCGCCGGCGGCGGCGTGGACCAGGCAGATGGTGCCCTTGCCGACCTTGTAGGTGCGGTTGACCAGGTACTGCACGGTCATGCCCTTGAGCATCATGCCGGCGGCCTGCTCGTAGCTGATATTGTCGGGCAGCTTCACCGCGCGGTCGGCGTTAAACACGCGCTCGGCCGCGTAGCCGCCGAGCGGCCCGACATAGGCGACGCGGTCGCCCACTTTGAGGTCGGTGACGCCGGGGCCAACCGCGATCACTTCGCCGGCGCTCTCGTTGCCGGCGATGAACGGCATGGACGGCGCGGGATAGCTGCCGTTGCGGAAATAGCAGTCGATAAAATTGACGCCGCAAGCGTGCTGCTTGATCTTGATCTGACCTTGGCCCGGCGCCGGAATGGCGACGTCCTCATAGGTCAGAACTTCGGGACCGCCTGCTTTGTGAACGCGCACTGCCGCGACCATAGTTTCACTCCCTCAATAGGCATGGATTGTTGTGTGGATAGGTTTCGGCCGGGATCATAGGCAGCCAAGCGGCGAACACAAGGTGCATAAGGTTGCACCTGAGCCTACCGCGCTCCCGAGACCCTTATGTTCGCGCCGTTGACATAGGACGATGCTTTCGAAAGCAAGAACAGGATGGCTTCGGCCACCTCCTCCGCCTTGCCGGGCCTGCCCATCGGCAACATGGGCGCCACCCGGTCAATCCGGCCGGGCGGCTGGATTTCGGTATCGATCACGCCGGGAGACACCGCGTTAACCCGCATGCCCTCCTTGGCCACTTCGCGCGCCGCGCCCACGACCATGGCGTCGACACCGGCTTTCGCCGCTGCATACCAGACGCATTCATTGGCCCCGCCGATCGTCGCCGCCATCGACGAGACCATCACCACGGAACCGCCTTTGCCGCCGTGCTTGGTCGACATGCGGCGCATGCAGGCGCGCAGGCAGAGCATGGCGCCGAAGGTGTCGATATCGAGAACTTCGCGGATCGTCTGCGCGGTCGCTTCGTCGAGCCGGGAGGCGTCGCCGACGATGCCAGAGCTGTGCACAAAATGGGTGAGCGGCCCGAGCGCACGCGTGGCCTCGTCGAACACCCGTTCGATATCGGCTTCCAATGCCATGTCGCCCTGAATGGCGACGGCCTTGCCGCCGGCGGCCTTCACCGCCTCGACCACGCTGGCCGCCGCCTTGGCGTTGCTCTTGTAATTGACCGCGACATCGTAGCCGCGTTGACCGGCGAGCTTGCACGTGGACGCGCCGATGCCGCGGCTGCCGCCGGCGATAAGAAGAACGGGTCGTGCCATGAAAAGCTCCCGGAAGATTCAAACCGTAACCAGCACGATCAGCCGGGCTAGCGCAACAGCCCGATGCCGAAAAAATAAACCGCGATGCGCGACCAACGGCCACGTGACGTATGGTCCCGGCACGAGATTCTGAATCACCGCGATAAAAGCGAGCACCGCCCAAGCTGCCAGCAACGCGATATTGAGCCAGCGCAGACGCCTGACGCGCAGCGGATGCAGGAACTTGAGCGGCACGAAAGTCAGCACGGCGAGCGCGACAATCAGCCCGGCGGCGAGCCATTCCGGCGGCTCGAGCAGATAGAGATAGAACGCGGCGAGATTCCACAGCCCGGGGAAGCCGCGAAAATAATTGTCGGCCGTCTTCATCTGCCGGTCGGCGAAATAAAGCGCGCCGGTGATGACGACGACGACGCCGGCGGGAACCGCCAGCGCCTTCGGCAGCATGCCGCTGGCGGCGATCGCGTAAGCCGGCACGAACACGTAAGTCGTGAAATCGACGATGAGATCGAGCGTCTCGCCCGACCAGCGCGGCAACAGTTCCGCCACCTTGAATTCGCGCGCCAGCGGGCCGTCGGCGCCGTCCACCACCAGCGCCAGGCCGAGACAGAAGAACATCGCCGCCCAATGGCCGCCGGTCGCCAGGATCAGCGCCAGCAGCGCCAGCGCCGCGCCGCAGGCGGTGAAAATGTGGACGGCGAAAGCGCGAGCGCGCTCCATGATTTTTTGCTTGCGCATGGTCTTATCCGAAAACCGGTTCCCACTTTTCGGGACCATGCGCTACTGATTGCCCCAATCCAATTTGACGATCTCGGCCGAGCGGCCGGCCAGATTCCAATTGCGTCCGAAACCGCGGAAACGCGATTTGTCGGCGCGCGACACGATGACGTCGGGGCCGATCCAGTATTCGCTGTTGCGGATGACGACGTTCTGCTCCTTTTCCTTGCCGCGCACCGGGCTGATCGCCCCGCCACCGTATTTTTCCAGGCTGATGATCCGTGTCTCGCCTTGCGTCTCGTAAGAGATCGGTATCTGCCGTACGCCGAGGAATTGGCCGACCAGGATCGACAGCAGATGCGTGGTGCCGCCGACCCGGCCGGTGAAGATGCGTGTGAGGCCTTTCACCGCCAGTGCGGATGCCTTGTCGTCGACGAACAGCGCCGCGGTCCAGTTGCCGCGCGACATGATGCCCGGCAGGTCCATCATCAGCCCGACATTGAGCCCGGACAGATCTTCGCTGTCGATGTGCCCGTCGTCGATGCGGATGCCGGCCCAGGTCTGGCAGCGCTCTTCGGTCGGCGGATGGTCGCCGAGCGAGAGCACGCAGGGGCAGAACACCGTGCAGCTGCACGACAGCGCCATCTCGCCTTTCAAAGTCCAGCTTTCAGCCACCGCTCCCCTCCCGCTTTTTTCGTTATTTAGCTCAAATCGCGTGCACCGGCCAATGGGCCGCGAACGCCGTTGCCACAAAGGCGACACCGCCGACGATCAACGCAACACCGATACCGTAAGTGAAGCGCTTGCCGGTGCCGATCTTCTCGATCGTCATGACGATGCCGAGCGCCGCCATCCAGATCACGTTCATCACGCCAACAGCGAACATCACCAGCATCATCGCCCAGCAGCAGCCAAGGCAGTAAAGGCCCTGTTTGACGCCGAGCCTGAACACGCCGCGCGGCGTGGTCGCCCAGTTGGCGAAGAAGAACGGGAACGGACTCTGGCATTGCGTCAGGCAAGCATGCTTGAGCGCGGAGAACTGGTAGACGCCGGCGCCGATGAAGATCGCGCCGGAGAACAACCCGCTTGCCGAGATCATGCCGCTATCGATGAGCGCGGCGCGGGTGAAGCCGTATTGCGCGAGCGTCGCGATAGCGGCGAAGCCGAGCCACACCAGCGTGTAGCCGCCGGCGAGCACGAAGGGCGAGACGATGCGTTCGCCCTTGCGCGCGGCGGTGTCGGCGATCTCGGCATAAGTGAGGATCATCGGCGCCGCGCTCGGCAACATCATGGCCAGCGTCATGGCGCCCCACATCAGTGCGACGATGGCAAAGCCGCCGACGCCCCAGGCCGACATGGCCAGCGGCCGGCACAAGGTCTCGAACGCGCCCATGCTGGAATACAGGAAACCGAGCGCCAGCCATCCCAGGCCTGCCAACGCGACCACGCAGATCGCGGCCAGCACCTTCGGCCGCGCGAAGACGGCGCCTAGCCGGCTCGCGGCCGGCGGCAGGTGGGGCAGATCGTGGCGGGCGGTTTCCGTCATCGGCTTTGCCTCAGGCATAGCGCATCGGGCCGAACCGGAGTACCGCAAGCCCCGGTTTCCGTGCTGCCCTCGCGCATGCTAATCGGTTAAACCGCAACAGGATCAGGCGCTTTGATGCCGGACAAAAATGGCGAGAAGCCTTCGGTGATCGTGGTCGGCGGCGGGCCGGCCGGCCTGACCGCGGCGATCACGCTCGCCGGCGCAGGGCTTGCCACCGTCTTGATCGGAAAGCGTTCCGCCCGCCCCGACAACCGCACCACCGCATTGTTTGCCGGTTCCATCACCGCCCTGGAGACACTGGGCGTATGGCCGCTGTGCGCGGCGCAAGCGGCACCAATGCGGGCGATGCGCATCGTCGACGACACCGGCCGGCTGTGGCGGGCGCCGGAGGTGAAATTCGACAGCCGACGAAATCGATCTCGACGCCTTCGGCTACAACATCGAGAACTTTCATTTGGTGGCGGCGCTGGAGCGGCGTGCCGCGAAACTTCCCCATTTACACTTGGTCGAAGACGAAGTGCGCGCCGTCACGCCAGACGATGAAGCGGTCACGGTGACGCTCACGAGCGGCCGCAAGCTGAGCGCGCCGCTGGTGGTCGCGGCCGACGGCCGCCGCTCGCTCTGCCGCGAGGCGGCCGGCATTGCGGTCGAGGAACGCGACTACAAGCAGGTCGCGCTCACCGTCTGCCTCAAGCACACGCGGCCGCATCGCGACACCTCGACCGAATTCCATACGCCGAGCGGGCCGTTCACGCTGGTGCCGCTGCCGGGGTTGCGCTCGAGCCTGGTCTGGGTGCTCGATCCGGCGCAGGCCGACCGGGTCAAGGACCTCAGCGACGAAGAGCTTGGCTTGGAGATCGAGCGCGCCTCGCATTCGATCCTCGGCAAGATCGCGGTCGAGCCGGGGCGCGGTCAGTTTCCGCTGTCGGTCGCGACCGCCAAACATTTCGGTGCAAACCGCATCGCGCTGGTCGGCGAAGCGGCGCATGTGATCCCGCCGATCGGCGCGCAAGGATTAAACCTCGGCCTGCGCGACGCCGCCAGCATCGGCGAGCTTGCGGTTGCCGCCGAGCGCGACGGCGCTGATATCGGTGGCGATGACGTGCTTGCGGCTTACGAAAAAATGCGCCGCGCCGACGTGACAAGCCGCACGCTCGCCATCGACCTGCTCAACCGCACGCTGCTGACGGATTTTCTGCCAGTGCAAGGCCTGCGCGGGCTCGGGCTCTACGTGCTCGACCAAATCGGGCCATTGCGGCGCGCGGTCATGCGCGAAGGTGTTCAGCCCCAGGCCGCGCAGCCGCGGCTGATGCGCGGCGAGGCGCTTTAATTTTTGTTGAGCGGTGGCGCCCTTTTGGCGCCGGGTTTCTCGCGGAATTCCGGCGCGATCGGCAACGGCAGCGCCGGTATGGTCTTGCCCGAGGCGCTTTCGACGGTGTGAGCGAACAATCCGCGCTGGACGAAATGCGGATCGCCCATCGCCTGTTCGAGCGGCACCACGATCGTCGTGCAGCAATCGGCGGCGGCAAAGATCGGCCTCCAGTCGTCTGCCGTGCGCGCGGCGATCAGCTTGGCGACCGCATCGCGCGTCGCCTTGGGATCGCGAAAATCGTTGGCGAATTCGGCCGGCAGTTCGATCGCCTTGGTGAAGGCCGACCAGAATTTCGGCTCAAGCGCGCCGCAGGCGACCAACTTGCCGTCCTTGGTCGGATAGAGCCGGTAGCGCGGCGAGCCGCCGACCAGCCACAACTCGCCCGGCTTGGGGAACGTGCCGGTGGCGGCACCGATTGCCAGCGCCGCCCAGCCGAAGGTGAACATGGCGTCGGTCATGGCAATGTCGAGGTGGCAGCCCTGCCCGCTTTGGTCCCGCGCACGCAGCGCCAGCAGAATGTTGATCACCGCCGGAAAGCTGCCGCCGGCGATGTCGGCGGCCAGCATCGGCGGCACCACCGGCGTCTCGACCGGCCCCGGCTGCAGATCGAGCAGCCCGGTATTGCCGATATAGTTGATGTCGTGCCCGGCCTCGTCGACGCGCGGGCCGCTCTGGCCGTAGCCGGAGATCGAACAATAGATCAGCCGCGGGTTGAGCGCGCGCACGTCATCGTAACCGAGCCCCAGCCGCGCCATCACGCCGGGGCGGAACTGATCCAATAGAATGTCGGCACGCTCGAGCAGCGGCTTGAGCTTGGCGCGGCCGGCCTCGCTCTTGAGATCGAGGGTGAGACCTTTCTTGCCGCGATTGAGCAAGGCAAAGACCGCGCTCTCGCCGTCAACGAGCGGCGGAAAATGGCGCGCGTCTTCGCCGCCCGGCTTTTCGATCTTGATGACTTCGGCGCCGGCTTCGCTCAACATGAGGGAAGCGAGCGGCCCCGGCAGCAGCGTGGTGAAATCCAGAACGAGGAGGCCCGCGAGCGGCTGCATGAGGGTCACCGGAACAAGAGTGGCGGCAGTGTACCGGTTTTCACCATCCACATCACGCTGGTCAACGTCACCACCGAGACCAGCGTTCCGATCAGTACCGCGCTCGAGGCCTGCTCGACCCAGACATCGTATTGCCGCGCGAACACGAACACGTTGAGCGCCGGCGGCAGCGCCGCCATCAACACCGCGGTGTAGACCCAGATCTGATCGAACGGCCCGAAGATCGACATCAGCACAAACACCAGGATCGGGTGCAGCGCGAGCTTGACCAGCGTAAGGAACGGCACCTCCCACGGCATCTTCTTCAGCGGCCGCAGCGCCACCGTCACCCCGAGCGTGAACAGCGCGCAAGGCGCCGCGGCATTCTGCAGGAACTGCATCAAGCGTTCGAGCGCGACCGGCGGCTGGAAATGCAGCGCCGCGGAGGCGACGCCGAGCGCGCTGGCGATGATCAGCGGGTGCAAGGCGATACGCTTGACCACCTCGACCGCGGTCGCGGCGAGACTGACGCGCTGCGGCTTGGCCAGCGCCATCAGGAACGGCACCATGGTGAACAGGATGATGTTGTCGAAGCAGAAGATCAGCGCCACCGGCACCGCCGCCGCCGGCCCGAGCGTCGCCAACGCCAGGCCAGGGCCCATGAAGCCGATATTGCCATAGCCGCCGGCAAGCCCCGCGATGGCCGCTTCCGCGATATTGCCGCGCCGGATCGCCATACCGATGGCAAACGACACCGCGAACGCCCAGAAGGTCGCCAAAGTGGTGGCGAAAATGAAGTCGACCTGCGCCAGTTTCTCCAGCGGGGTCTGCGCCAGGATGCGGTAGAACAAAGCCGGCAGCGCCACATAAAGGATGAAAAAATTCATCCAGGCCAGGGCGGTATCGGGAATCTGCTTGAGCTTGCCGCAGGCAAAGCCGATGAAAATCAGCCCGAAAAACGGCAGCGCAAGGTTGAGAACGTCGATCATCTGCGAGAGTCCCCGGCCGCCTAAAATCCGGCCACTTGGCGCGGCCTTTGCATTCCTCTAAAGGGCAGAACGTCCATTTGGAAGGACCAGAGCCTTGAAGCTGCCGCGCCAGTTTTTCGCCCCTCTCGCCATCGGCGCACCCGCGCCCATGCGCGACTTGCCGGTCCGGCTGGAGCGCATGATCCATTTCGTGCCGCCGCACCTGGACAAGCTGCGCGCAAAGGTGCCGGAACTGGCGCGCCAGGTGGACGTGGTGCTGGGCAATCTCGAGGACGCTATTCCGGTCGAGGCCAAGGAAGCCGCGCGCAAGGGCTTCATCGAAATGGCCAAGGCAGTCGACTACGGGGCGACCGGATTGTGGACCCGCATCAACGCGCTCAACTCGCCATGGGCGCTCGACGACGTCATCGAAATCATCGGCGCCGTCGGCGACAAACTCGATGTCATCATGCTGCCGAAGGTCGATGGGCCGTGGGACATCCACTATCTCGACCAGTTGCTGGCGCAGCTCGAAGCGCGCCACAAAATCAAAAAACCGATCCTGATCCACGCCATCCTGGAAACTGCGCAGGGCGTGAACAATGTGGAGGCGATTGCGACCGCCTCCCCGCGTATGCACGGCATGAGTCTCGGCCCCGCCGATCTCGCTGCCTCGCGCGCGATGAAGACTACGCGCGTCGGCGGCGGTCATCCGGAGTACAAAGTGTTAGCAGATGCGCAAGGTGACGCACCGCGCGCCGCCTACCAGCAGGACCTGTGGCATTATACCGTTGGGCGCATGGTCGACGCCTGCGCCGCCGCCGGCATTAAGCCGTTCTACGGTCCGTTCGGCGACTTCTCCGACGCCGCCGCGTGCGAGGCGCAATTCCGCAACGCCTTCCTCATGGGCTGTCTCGGCGCGTGGTCGTTGCATCCCTCGCAGATCGCCATCGCCAAGACCGTGTTTTCGCCTGACCCCGCCGAAGTCGCTTTCGCCAAAAAGATCGTCGCCGCCATGCCGGATGGCGCCGGCGCGGTGATGATCGACGGCAAGATGCAGGACGACGCCACCTGGAAACAGGCCAAGGTGCTCATCGACCTTGCCAAACTGGTCGCGGCCAAGGACCCGGAAATGGGCGCCCGTTACGCGTTGTGAGCGGAGGTCTGGCGAAGGCCGCCGGGATATACTAAGTGGTCACTGATATGGACAAGATACGCACCGCCAAATACAAGATCGGCCAGGTGGTCAAACACCGGCTTTATCCCTTCCGCGGGGTGGTGTTCGACATCGACCCGGAGTTCGACAACACCGAGGAATGGTGGGAGTCGATCCCCGCCGACGTGCGTCCGCGCAAGGACCAGCCGTATTATCATCTGTTCGCCGAAAACACGGAGACTGAATACATCGCCTATGTCTCCGAGCAGAACCTGCTGCCCGACACCTCCGACAAGCCGGTGCGCCATCCACAGGTGAGCGAAGTGTTCGTGCAGGACGACAGCGGCGGCTATCGCCCGCGCAACAGCCAGTTGAATTAAGAAGGATCACCAAAGCAAAAGGCGCGGCCGCCGCCGCGCCTTTGTCATTTCAATTGCGCTACCGAATTATTTCTTCTGCGCGGGCGCCGCAGCCGCCGGCTGCTGAGCTTCGAGTTTCTTGCGCGCCTCTTCAGCTTTCTTCTGCAGTTCTTCCTGCAATTTGCGCTGTTGTTCCTCGACCACTTTTGGATCGGTCGGCGGCCCGTCATAGGCCTTGGCGAAATCGTTGAGCGGCAGCGGCAGGCTGATCGGCGTGCCCTGCATGTTGATCGCCTGCAGGGTGATGGTCTGCCCCTTCTTCATCTTGGCGATCATGTCGTCGGTGACGGGGTAATCCGACATGCAGCCGACCGGGAAGCAGATCTTGTAGGGCTCCTGCGCCGGCTGACCCTGGTCGATGATCATGCGGGTGCCGTGCTGTATTTGCATGCCAAGCGGAACCGTGACGCGCAGCACCTTGGGCTCGCCTTCCGGCTCGAACAACTGAACGACCGCGACCGGCATGCCGTTTTCCAGGCGGCCGTCCTTGGTGAGGACGCAGACCTGCTTGTTGTTGGTTTCCGGGCCCTTGCCGCAGACTTTGATCCACGGCGAATACATGAGCTGCGGCGGTGCCGCGGCAGCCTGCGGTGCCGGTGCGGCCGGCGCAGGCGCAGCCGGTTTGGCCGGAGCCGGTTGTTTTTGCGCTGCCGGTTTGGCCGGCTTCGGCTGCTGCGCGAGTGCGGGGCCTCCCGCGAGCACGGCTGTTGCCAGCAATCCCGTGGCGAATGAGGCAGTCAGCGCCCGCCCCCATGGCCGGCCTGATGCGATCCGATGAACCATTTGCAATTTGTCCTTTTTTCCCGCACCGCCCGCGGCTTTGCGCCCCAACGAACGGTCGCCACTTCGCTTGGCTCTCTCCCCGCGAAATGGGGCGGGAGCGTGACTGTCGGGGTGCCTGATAGCCGATATTGCTCCTGCAATAAAGCCACGAATGTGCCGAAAATGCGGGCCCGCTCAGGGCCGCCTCCCTGTGATAAATTGCGCAAAACCGGAAACGAATCGCATTCGAGCCCCGCCCACGCCTCCCTTTACTGCTCGCGCGCCGATGCAATGGCAGACATCACGGCGCACGTTGATGCTTGGCGCGCTCATCGCCGCCAGCGGGCTCGCCCGGTCGCCGGCGCGGGCAGCCGCTGCGCACTTCGCCATCGCCATGCATGGCGAGCCGGCCTGGGCGCCCGACTTCAGCCATCCAACCTACGCCAACCCGGCCGCGCCCAAGGGCGGCCAACTGGTGCAAGGGGTGCTCGGCACCTTCGACAGCCTCAATCCGTTCATCGTCATGGGTTTGCCGGCAGCCAATATCCGCAGCTATGTGGTCGAGAGCCTGCTCGCCCGCGGTTACGACGAGCCGTTCACGCTTTACGGCCTGCTTGCCGACAGCGTGGAGACCGATGCAGCGCGAAGCCGCGTCACCTTCACGCTCAATCCAGCGGCGCGGTTTGCCGACGGCAAACCGGTGACGCCCGACGACGTGATTTTTTCCTGGCAGCTATTGCGCGACAAAGGCCGGCCGAATTACCGCATCTATTACGCCAAGGTGATCAAGGCGACGGCGATTAGCGAGCGCGCCGTGCTCTTTGATCTCGCCGGCTCGGACGATCGCGAATTGCCGCTGATCCTCGGTCTGATGCCGGTGCTGGCGAGGCACGCGATCGATCCCGCCACCTTCGAACAGACGACATTCAAGCCGCTCATCGGCAGCGGCCCCTATAGCGTGAGCGCGGTCAGGCCTGGCGAAAGCGTCACCTTCACGCGCGATGCGAATTATTGGGGCCGCGATCTGCCGATCAACCGCGGTCTCTGGAATTTCGATTCCATCCGTTTCGACTATTACCGCGACGGCAACACGCATTTCGAGGCCTTCAAGAAGGGCCTCTATGACGTGCGCAACGAAACCGATCCCGGCCGCTGGCAGACCGCATACGATTTCCCTGCATTGCGCGAAGGCCAAGTGGTGAAGGAAGAATTACCCTACGGCCTACCCAAGGGCATGGATGGCCTTGTCTTCAACACGCGCCGGAAGATCTTCGCGGACGCGCGCGTGCGCGAGGCGATCCTGCATTTGTTCGACTTCGAGTGGATCAATCACACCTATTTCTTCGATCTCTACAAGCGCACGGCGAGCTACTTCGACGGCTGCGATCTCTCGGCGCATGGCGTGGCCGCCGATGCGCGCGAGCGTGCGCTGCTGGCCCCGTTTCCCGGCGTCGTGCGCGCCGACATCATGGACGGCACCTGGGCGCCGCCAGTCACCGATGGCTCGGGCCGCGACCGCGTCGGACTGCGCAAGGCGTTCGGGTTGTTCGCCGCGGCCGGTTACGCACTCAAAGGCACGCAACTCGTGCACACCGCGAGCGGCCGCCCGTTCACCTTCGAGATCCTCGCCACCACCCGCGACCAAGAGCGCCTGGCGCTTGCCTTCGTGCGCAGCCTCAAGCGCGCCGGTATTGACGCGCAGGTGCGCAGCGTCGACGCCACCCAGTTCGAGCGCCGGCGCATCGGCTTCGATTTCGATATGATGCAATACCGCTGGGAGCAGTCGCTGTCGCCCGGCAACGAACAGATGTTTTATTGGGGCTCGGCCGCGGCCGGCGAGGAAGGCAGCCGCAACTACATGGGCGTCAAGTCGAAGGCGGTCGACGCCATGATCGCCGCCATGCTCAGTGCCACGACGCGGGCGGACTTCGTCGCCGCGACCCGCGCGCTCGACCGCGTGCTGTTGTCCGGTTTCTACGTGGTACCGCTCTACTTCCCGCCCAAACAATGGATAGCGCGCTGGACACGAATCAAGCATCCCTCTCAGACCTCGTTGTTCGGCTATCTGCCGGAAACGTGGTGGCATGGGGACGCCAAATGATTTTGAGCGCCACGCAAAAGACCGACGGCAATCGCGCCACGCTTGACGACCTGTTCCGCCGCGCCGGCGTACGCCATGCCGACGCGCTGGCGCTCGCCGATCCGCCGGATTGCGAGACGCTGACCGGCCGGCCGCCGCGCCGACTGACCTATGCCGAGGCCGACCGCGCCATATCGGCGCTCGCCGCTAAACTGCGTTCGTTCGGGCTGCAGACCGACGCCGTGGTGGCCATTCAGCTCGCCAACAGCGTGGACAGCATCATCGCTCTGCTCGGCGTGCTGCGCGCCGGCATGATCGCGGTGCCGTTGCCGCTGCTCTGGCGCATGCAGGACATCGTGCCCGCGCTTTCGCCGATCGGCGCCAAGGCGATCATCACGTCGTCGCGCATCGGCGCGCATGCGCAGGCCGAGATCGCGATGCAAGTGGCGGCCGAACTGTTTCCGATCCGCTACGTCTGCGGTTTCGGGCAAAATCTGCCTGACGGCATCGTCCCGCTTGACGAGAGCGGCGCTCCGGCACCGGCCGAATTCTTCCAGCCATCGGTGCGGCCGGGCGATGCCGCCGGCCATGTCGCCGTCGTGACTTTCGATGTCACCAGCGACGGCCTGGTGCCGGTCGCGCGCAGCCATCGCGAGCTGATCGCGGGCGGGCTCGCGGTGTTTCTGGAAGGCGGCCTTGCGCGCGACGCGACCCTCCTGTCGGCGATCCCGATCGGGTCGTTCGCCGGGCTCGCGCTCACGGTGGTGCCGTGGCTGCTTGCCGGCGGGACGCTGGCGCTGCATCACGGCTTCGATCCGGCCGCGTTCGCCGCGCAGACCGGCGCGCACGAACCCGCCGCCGTCGTTTTGCCCGGCCCCCCATTGACCCTGCTGGCCGATGCGGGACTGCTTGGCGGTACCGTCAAAACGATCCTCGGCCTTTGGCGCGCGCCTGAGCAACTCGCCGCCGACGCACCCTGGCAACACGACGCGGCGCTGGTGGACATTGCGAGCTTTGGCGAAATCGGTTTGCTGCCGGCGCGGCGCGGGCCCGACGGCCAGCCGGTGCCGATCCCGCATGGCGCGGTCGCCGTGCCGCGCGGCGCGCCGGACGCTGTGACGGCGGCAGAGACGGTGCGCGGCAAGTCGGGCACCTTGGCGCTGCGCGGCCCGATGGTGCCGACGCAGCCGTTTCCGCCCGGCGGCGAGCAAGGCGACGAAGACCGAAATGCCGCGGCTGGCTATTTCGACACCGGCTATGCCTGCCGGATTTCGCGCGCCAGCGGCACGCTGGTGCTCACCGCGCCGCCCGCCGGCATCACCGTGTCGGGTTTCTACCGCTTCCGCCAGAGCGCGGTCGATGATGTGGTGGCGGCCGCCGATGCCGAGGCCGTCATTGTCGCGCTGCCGGACGCCCTGCTCGGCCAACGCTTTGCCGGCAGCGCGCGAGAGGCCGCCGCGATCGTGTCCGCATTGGAAGCGCGTGGCGTCAATGCCCTGATCGCCGGAGCATTCCGCCCGCGCGGCATTGCTGCCTGATCTTCATGATTTCGTTGACGCGGCTGCTGCGGATGAGCAGCGGCCGGGTAGTTGCCGTGGCGTGAGCGCAAGCATAGCTTAACTCCAAACAGGAGCCAGCCATGTCTCAGCAACAGCCCGTCCGTATCGACGTCGTTTCCGACGTGGTCTGCCCGTGGTGTTTCATCGGTAAGCACCGCCTGGAAAAGGCGCTGGCGCTGACGCCGGATATCCCGGTCGAGGTGCACTGGCGTCCCTATTTCCTCAACGACTGGATCCCGCGCGAGGGCATTTCGCGCGAGCAATATCTCACCACCAAATTCGGCTCGGTCGAGCGTTACAAGGGCATCGCGCAGCGCGTCGGCGCCGCGGCTGCCGAAGAAGGACTGGTTTACGCGGCCGACAAGATGAAGCGGCAGCCCAACACGCTCGACTGCCACCGGCTGATCCGCTGGGCGGAAGGCATCGGCAAGGCGGCCGAGATGAAGCAGCGCCTGATGGATCTCTATTTCACCGAGGGCGCCGATCTCACCAACCATGCCGTGCTGGTGCAGGCGGCCACCGACGTCGGCCTCGACCCGGAAGATGTGCGCGCGGCGCTCGACAGCGACCAGGACGTGGCGCAGGTGGAACAGGAGGCGCAGTCGGCCAAGGAAGCCGGCATCGAAGGCGTGCCTTGTTTCATCTTCGGCGGCAAATTTGCGGTGTCGGGCGCGCAGTCGCCGGAATATCTCGCCGAGGCCATCGCGCGGGCGGCGCAGGCCCAAGACGCGGCGGAGTAGCGTTTACGCCGCCTTGGCCTGCTCCGCGATCGAGGCGAGCTTGCGCAAGATCGCCGCCGTGCCTTTCAGGCGATCCTCCGGCCTTTCCCAATCGTCGAAGAACACAAGCTGCTGGTTCTTGGCGTCCTTCGGATCGGCGCGCATGCGAACGCCGGAGCCCTGCTCGCGGATGAAAGCGATCAACCCTTCCGGATTGGCGAAATTGTTGTCGCGGAACGACAGCACCACGCCCTTCGGCCCGGCCTCGAGCTTTTCGACATTGGCGCGCCGGCATTGCGCCTTGATCGCCACCACTTGCAAGAGGTGTTCGACCTCGCGCGGCAGCGCGCCGAAACGGTCGACCATTTCCGCAGCGAAACTTTCGATGTCGCGCTCGTCCTCGATTTCGGCCAGCCGCCGGTAGAGCGCGAGCCGCACCGACAGGTCGGTGACGTAGTCCTCCGGAATGAGCAGCGCGGTGCCGATGGTGATCGACGGCGACCAGCGGTCGGCGACCGGCGCGCTGATACCGGCCTTGAGGCTCAACACCGCCTCTTCCAACATTTGTTGATAAAGCTCGAAGCCGACTTCCTTGATGTGACCGGACTGCTCGTCGCCGAGCAGATTGCCGGCGCCGCGGATGTCGAGATCATGCGAGGCGAGCTGGAAGCCGGCGCCCAGCGTGTCGAGCGATTGCAGCACCTTCAGCCGCCGCTCGGCCTGGGCCGTGATCTTCTGCTGCGCCGGCAAGGTGAGCAGCGCATAGGCGCGCAGCTTGGCGCGGCCCACCCGGCCGCGCAGCTGGTAAAGTTGCGCCAGTCCGAACCGGTCGGCGCGATGCACGATCAATGTGTTGGCGGTCGGAATGTCGAGGCCGGACTCGATGATGGTGGTGGACAAAAGCACATCGTATTTGCCGTCGTAGAACGCCGTCATGATGTCGTCGAGCACGGTCGGCGGCATCTGCCCGTGCGCGACCGTCACGCGCACCTCCGGCACGTTCTTGTCGAGAAAATCCTTGGCGCCGGCGAGGTCCTCGATGCGCGGGCAGACATAGAAGGCCTGGCCGCCGCGGTATTTCTCGCGCAGCAGCGCTTCGCGCACGGTGATCGGATCGAACGGCGACACGAAGGTACGCACTGCCAGCCGATCGACCGGCGGCGAAGCGATGATCGACAGATCGCGCACGCCGGTGAGCGCAAGCTGCAGCGTGCGCGGGATCGGCGTCGCGGTAAGCGTGAGCACGTGCACTTCCGAGCGCAATGTCTTGAGCTTTTCCTTGTGCGTCACGCCAAAGTGCTGCTCCTCGTCCACCACCAGCAGCGCGAGGTCCTTGAAGCTGATGCCCTTGCCGAGCAGCGCATGGGTGCCGATGACGATATCGACGCTGCCGGAGGCCAGGCCCGCCTTGACCTTGGCGAGTTCGGCCGCCGGCACCAATCGCGAGGCCTGCGCCACGTTGACCGGGAAGCCGCGGAAGCGCTCCGAGAAGGTCTTGAAGTGCTGGCGCGCCAGCAGCGTCGTCGGCACCACCACGGCCACCTGCTTGCCGTTGATGGCGGCGATGAAGGCCGCGCGCAGCGCAACTTCGGTCTTGCCGAAGCCGACATCGCCGCAGACCAGACGGTCCATCGGCCGGCCGGAATTCAGGTCCTTGATGGTGGCGTCGATGGCCGAAAGCTGATCGTCGGTCTCTTCGTAAGGAAAGCCGGCGCAGAATTCGTCATAGGCGCCCGGCCCGACGGAAAAGCGCGGCGCTTCGCGTGTCAGCCGCTCGGCCGCCACCTTGATCAATTCGCCGGCGATTTCGCGGATGCGGCTCTTCATGCGCGCCTTGCGCGCCTGCCAGTTGCCGCCACCGAGGCGGTCGAGGTCGACGTTGGTCTGCTCGGCGCCGTAGCGCGACAAGAGGTCGACGTTCTCGACCGGCAGATAAAGCTTGGCGCCTTCGGCGTAATGAATTTCCAGGCAATCGTGCGGGGCGCCGGCGGCCGTGATCGGCTGCAGGCCGGCAAAACGCCCGATGCCGTGATCGACGTGCACGACCAGATCGCCGGGTGCGAGACTGGTCGCCTCGGCGATGAAATTGTCGGCGCGCCGCAGCGCGCGGCGCGGCCGCACAAGTCTATCGCCGAGGATGTCCTGCTCGCTGATGATCGCGGCTTCCGCCGTCTCGAAGCCGGACTCGATGCCGAGCACGGCGAGCGCGACCGCCGGCTTGGGCAACGCCAGTGCCTGCGGCCAGGAGCCGACATTCGTGAGATCGAACAGTTTGTGGTCGGAAAGCACGTGGCTCATGCGATCGCGCGCGCCCTCGCTCCAGAGCGCGATGGCGACGCGCTTGCCGGCCGATTGCAGTGCCGCCACGCGCTGGGTTACCGCCTCGAACACGTTGGCGCCGGGCGCGGCACGTTCGGCCGCGAAATCGTGGCCGGCGCGCGCGCCGACATCGATCACATCTTTTACGTCGGGTACCGCGAATGGCGTCAGTCTGGCGAGCGCCGCGTCGGCGAGCCGTTCCTTCCATTCGGTTTCGCCGAGATAGAGCCGCGCCGGCGGCAGCGCCTTGTAGGGCGGCGATGCGCTGTCCTTCTGCGCCTCGCGCCTCGCGTCGTAATAGTCTGCGATTTGGGTGAAGCGCTCACGCGCGGCGTCTTCGGCGAGATGCTCGAGCGTGAGCGGCGTGCCGGGCAAATAATCGAACACGGTTTCGAGGCCCGCGTGGAACAGCGGCAGCCAGTGCTCCATGCCGGGATAGCGGCGGCCTTCGCTCACCGCTTCGTACAGTAGATCGTCCGGCGCGGCGGCGCCGAACTCTTTCACATAGCCGGTACGAAAGCGGCGGATGGTCTCGGTGATGAGCTGAAATTCCGCCACCGGCACCAGATCGAGCCCGCGCAAGGCCGTCTCGCTGCGTTGCGTCTGTGCATCGAAGGTGCGGATGGTCTCCAGCGCGTCGCCGAAGAAATCCAAACGAACCGGCATGTCCAGGCCGGGCGGGTAAAGATCGAGAATGCCGCCGCGCACGGCGTATTCGCCCGGCTCGCGCACGGTCGAGGCGCGTTGGAAGCCGTTGAGCTCCAGCCACGACACGATACTGGCCATGCCGATCACGTTGCCCGGCGCAACCGACAACGCGTGCGTGGCGACAAAGTCGCGCGCCGGTACGCGTTGCAGCGCGGCATTCACCGTGGTGAGCAGCACCGACGGCTTGTCGCGGCCTTTGACGCGCGCGAGCCGCGACAGCGCCGTCATGCGCTGCGCCACCACCGACGCGTTCGGCGACACCCGGTCGTAAGGCAGGCAATCCCAGGCCGGGAATTCCATGGTCAGAATGTCGGGTCCGAAGAACGCCAGCGCCCGCGACAGCGCCGCCATGCGCTGGCCGTCGCGGCAGATCACGGCGAGCGATATTGCCGGCGCATGTGGCCGCGCCGCAATCACGCGCGCGAGATCGGCCAGCACCAGCCCTTCGGCGCCATCGGCGACTTGCGCCAGCGTGAGCGGCTGGCCGGCCCGGAGCAATTCGGCGGGCGATTTAGCCATGGTCCTGGCTGAGATGGAATTCGCGCATTCGGCGGAACAACGCGGTATCGAACTCTGGCGGCGCCGCGGCGGCACCGTTGACCCAGGAATAAATTTTCTGGTCCGGCACCTCCAGCCAGCGCTCGTATTCGTCGAGCTCGCCGTCGCTCAATTTTGCGATGTGGGCGTCGGCGAAGCGGCCGAGCACCAGATCCATTTCGCGGATGCCGCGATGCCAGGAGCGGAACAGCAAGCGCCGCCGGCGCGGGTCCAGTCCTTCGCTCGAAATCTGCGTGCCGCTCATCATGTCGCTCCAACGCCAAAAACCCGGACGGGGCCGGGCGGGCTCTATATAGAGGGCTTGCGGGGCGCTGTCAGCGTTTGCTTTGCACAGCCCAGCATTGCGTCCGCCGAACGCGCAAGCCAGCATGCCGCCCATGCGCCCGCTCGTGCTCAGCCCCCTGTTCGCCTCGCTCACCAGCCTGCCCGGCGTCGGGCCGAAGCTGGAGAAGCTCTATGCCCGGCTGCTCGACCGCGAGGCGCCGCGCGTCATCGACCTGCTGTTTCATCTGCCTGCCGGCGTCATCGACCGGCGGGCGCGGCCGAAACTCAATGAGGTACAGCCCGGCCAGGTTGTCACCGTCGCGGTGACGGTCGAAGAGCATCGCGCCCCTCCGCCGCATCGCTCGCGCGCGCCCTACCGCATTATCGCCAGCGACGACACCGGCCCCACGCTCACGTTGACTTATTTCAACGCGCGCAAGGACTATCTGGAGAAGCTATTGCCGGTGGGCGAGACGCGCTACGTCTCCGGCACGGCCGAATTCTACGACGGCATGTTGCAGATGGTGCATCCCGACCGCGTGGTGGACGAGAAGGGCTTCGCCGATCTGCCGCTGGTCGAGCCGGTCTATCCGCTGACCGAGGGCTTGGCCATCGGCAATGTGCGGCGAGCGGTGGACGGCGCGCTTCGTCGCCTGCCCGAACTGCCGGAATGGCAGGACGAGGCCTGGGTCGCGCGCGAGCGATTTCCGAAATTCTCCGAAGCGCTACGCCATCTGCACCGGCCGGCCGAGCCGCACGACATCGCGCCGGAGAGTCCGGCCTGGACCCGGCTCGCCTATGACGAATTGCTCGCCGGCCAGCTCGCGCTCGCGCTGGTGCGCGCGCACATGCGCCGGCAAGCCGGCCGCGGCTCGGCCAGCGAGGGCCGCTTGCGCGCCCGCATCCTTAA
Organism: uncultured Alphaproteobacteria bacterium; assembly: GCA_963772235.1. Classification (GTDB taxonomy): domain Bacteria; phylum Pseudomonadota; class Alphaproteobacteria; order Rhizobiales; family Xanthobacteraceae; genus Pseudolabrys. The sequence goes on along the minus strand of CAVYWI010000006.1, from coordinate 132,240 downwards.
AGCCTGCCCTATGCGCTGACCCACTGGCAGCAAAAGGCGGTCGACGACATCACCGCCGACCTCGCCCGTCCGCAACGCATGTTGCGGCTGCTGCAAGGCGATGTCGGCTCCGGCAAGACCGTGGTGGCGCTGATCGCGGCGGCGGCGGTAATCGAAGCCGGCCGGCAGGCCGCCTTCATGGCGCCGACCGAAATTCTCGCCCGCCAGCACCTCAACACCATCGCGCCGCTGGCCGAGGCCGCCGGCATCCGCGTCGCCATCCTCACCGGCCGCGAGCGCGGCGGCGAGCGCGAGACGCATTCTCGACCGGCTCGCGCTCGGCGACATCGATCTGTTGATCGGCACCCACGCGCTCTTTCAGGACGAGGTCGCGTTCCACGATCTGGCGCTCGCCATCGTCGACGAACAGCACCGCTTCGGCGTGCATCAGCGTCTGGCGCTGGCGCAGAAGGGCGAGGCGGTGGACGTGCTGGTGCTCACCGCCACGCCGATCCCGCGCACTTTGGTGCTCACCTTCTTCGGCGACATGGACGTTTCCGAATTGCGCGAGAAGCCGCCCGGCCGTCAGCCGATCGACACCCGCACCATTCCGCTCACACGCATCGAAGAGGTCGAGGACGCGGTCGGCCGCGCGATCGTCTCCGGGCAACGCGCCTACTGGGTCTGCCCGCTGGTCGAGGAATCCGAAAAGATCGATCTCGCGGCCGCGCAAGAGCGCTTCGAAGAATTGCGCAAGCGTTTCGGCAAGAAGATCGACCTGGTGCATGGCCGCATGAAGGGGTCTGAGAAGGACGCCGCCATGGCGCGCTTTGCCGCCGGCGATACGCAGCTTCTCGTCGCCACCACGGTGATCGAGGTCGGCGTCGACGTGCCGGAAGCCACCATCATGGTGATCGAGCACGCCGAACGCTTTGGTCTCGCGCAACTGCATCAACTGCGCGGCCGCATCGGGCGCGGGATCCGGCCACTCGACCTGCCTGCTGCTCTACAAGGCGCCGCTCGGCGAGACCGCCAAGGCGCGGCTCGCCGTGCTGCGCGAGACGGAAGACGGCTTCCGCATTGCCGAAGAAGACCTGAAGCTGCGCGGCGAAGGCGACCTGCTCGGCACGCGCCAGAGCGGCTTGCCCGGCTTCCGCATCGCGCGCATCGAGACGCACGGCAAATATCTCGGCGCCGCGCGCGACGACGCCGCGCTGATCCTGTCGCGTGACGCCACGCTCGATGGCCCGCGCGGCCAGGCGCTGCGCCATTTGCTCTATCTGTTCGGCAAAGACGAGGCGATCAAGTTGATCCGGGCGGGGTAATTTTACTCCACCGCTTCCGTCTTCTTCGCCGCCTGCGCCGCGCGCGCGGTGGCGGCCAGCGCCGCGAGATTTTTCTGCGCACCCTCGCCGCTGTCGGGCTGCACCATGCCGGCCGAGATCAACAGCGTCATTGCATTCTCGACCGAGATGTCGAGCACGACGAGGTCCTTGCGCAGCACGTAGAAGAAGAACCCGGTGGTCGGGTTGGGCGTGCAGGGCATGAAGGCGGAGATATGCTCGCCGGGCGGCAGCTTTGCGATCAGATCGGCGCTCGGCGGCTGCGACAGGAACACCAGCGACCACATGCCGGGCGCGGGAAACTCAACGAGCGCCACCTGCCGGAAGCTCGAGCCGGTCTTGGAGAACAGCGTCTCGAAAATTTGCTTCATGGTTTTGTAGATCGGCCGCACGATCGGCATGCGACTGAGCATTTCCTCGCCCCAGCCGACGAGCGTGCGCCCGACCAAGTTGGCGGTGAGGAAGCCGAGCAGCGTGAGAAAAATGATCGCGAGCACCAGTCCGGTGCCCGGAATCGGCCACGGCAGATAAGTCTCCGGCCGATACATCGGCGGAATGAGCGGGCGGACGATGTCATCGACCCAGTTGACGATCGACCAGATCAGCCAGGCGGTAACCGCCAGCGGCCCGGCGACCACCAGGCCGGTGAGGAAATAGTTGCGGATGCGGCCGGCAAGGCTGGTCTGTGACGGCGTCGCCGCGGCGGTCGCCGGCATATCATCCAGCTTCGGGTTGAAATCGGCCATGGCTTAGCGACTTTGCCTCTTGCGCATGATCTTGTCCGAAAACCGCTTCCCGCTTTTCGGGATCATGCCCATCTTATTCCACCGTGACCGATTTCGCGAGGTTGCGCGGCTGGTCGACGTCGGTGCCGATGACCGCCGCGGTGTGATAGGCGATCAGCTGCACCGGTATGGCATAGACCAGCGGCGTCACCGTGGAGGCCATATCCGGCAGGACGATGATGTCCGTCGAATCGACGGGGGCTTCCTTGGCCCCTTTCGCGTCGGTCACCAGGATGATCTTGCCGCCGCGCGCCGCGACCTCCTGCATATTCGACGCGGTCTTCTCGAACACGCGGTCGAATGGCGCGATCACGATCACCGGCATGGTCTCGTCGATCAGCGCAATAGGCCCGTGCTTGAGCTCGCCGGCGGCATAGCCTTCGGCGTGGATGTAGGAGATTTCCTTGAGCTTGAGCGCGCCTTCCAGCGCGATCGGGAAGCTGGTGCCGCGGCCGAGATAGAGCACGTCGCGCACTTTCGCGAGCCCCTCGGCGAGCTTCTCGATCTGCGGCTCGAGCGCCAGCGCCTCCGCCATCAGGCGCGGCACCCCGATCAGCGCGCTGCACCAGGTTCTGCTCGTCTTCCGCCGACAATTCGCCGCGCGCACGGCCGGCGGCGATCGCCAGGCACGCCAGCACGGCCAATTGGCAAGTGAAGGCCTTGGTCGAGGCAACGCCGATCTCGGGTCCGGCGAGCGTCGGCATCACCACGTCGCTTTCGCGCGCGATGGTCGAGGTCGGCACGTTCACCACGGACAGAACGTGCTGCTGATGCTCCTTGGCGTAGCGCAGCGTCGCCAGCGTGTCGGCGGTCTCGCCCGACTGCGAGATGAAAATGGCGAGATCGCCTTTTTCCAGCGGCGCCTCGCGGTAGCGGAATTCCGACGCGATATCGATCTCGACCGGCAGTTTGGCGAAGCGTTCGAACCAGTATTTCGCCACCAGCCCGGCATAAAAGGCGGTGCCGCAGGCCGACAATGAAAGCCGCTTCAGTTTCTTCCAGTCAAACGGCAATTTCCCCGGCAGAACAATCTTTTCCGTCGTCATGTCAATGTAATGAGCGAGCGTATGGCCGACCACTTCCGGCTGCTCGTGGATTTCCTTGGCCATGAAGTGCTTGTGGTTGCCCTTGTCCACCAGCTGCGCGGAAGCCGTGGACTTGAGCACCGCACGCTCGACCTTGCGGCCCTGCTCGTCATGAACCTCGACGCCCTTGTGCGTCATCACCGCCCAGTCGCCGTCTTCCAGATAGCTGATGGTGTCGGTAAACGGCGCCAGCGCAATCGCATCCGACCCGAGATACATCTCGCCGTCGCCGTAACCGATGGCGAGCGGCGAGCCTTTGCGCGCGCCGATCATCAGGTCGTCCTCGCCGGCGAACAGGAAGGCGAGCGCGAAAGCGCCGCGCAACTGCTTGAGCGCGGCGGCCACCGCCTCGGCCGGCGGCTTGCCCTTTTTCATCTTTTCAGTGACGAGATGGGCGACCACTTCGGTGTCGGTCTCGCTGCCAAACTTGGCGCCGCCCTTGATGAGCCGTTCGCGCAGTTCGCGGAAATTCTCGATAATGCCGTTATGGGCGACCGCAACGCGGTCGGTGGCATGCGGATGCGCGTTGCTCTCGGTCGGTTTGCCGTGCGTCGCCCAGCGGGTGTGGCCGATGCCGATATTGCCGGCGAGCGGCTCCTTCGCCAGGCGCTTTTCCAGAGCGCGCGAGCTTGCCCTCGGCGCGGCGGCGGCCAAGCGCGCCGTGATCGAGCGTGGCGACACCGGCCGAGTCATAGCCCCGGTATTCGAGGCGCTTGAGCGCCTCGACCAGATGGCCGGCAACCGGCTCGCGTCCAATAATTCCGACGATCCCGCACATCCGTTTGGATGGCCCCTATCCCTGCGGTCCTGGTTTAACCGGCACCGCCAAACATATGGAAATCAAAACGCATTTCGCCATATGACAACGGCGGATGCGGCCTCAAGGCCTATTTCTTGGGCTTTTTCGCTTTCTTCTTGCCCAAGCTCTTGTGCGCCCGCAAGCGTTTAGCCCAGCCAGCCTTAACGGTCTGCTCCCCGCGCGCGATGGCGAGCGCGTCGGCCGGCACGTTCTTGGTCACCACCGAGCCGGAGCCGATATAGGCGCCGTCACCGATCTTGACCGGGGCCACCAGCGCCGAATTAGAGCCGATGAAGGCGCCCTTGCCGATGTCGGTGCGATGCTTGGCGACGCCGTCGTAGTTGCAGGTGATGGTGCCGGCGCCGATATTGGCGCCGCTGCCGACGCGCGCGTCGCCGATATAGCTGAGGTGATTGGCTTTCGCCCCGGCCTCGATCTTGGCCTCCTTCACCTCGACGAAATTGCCGATATGCACGTCCGCGCCGAGATTGGCCCCCGGTCGCAGCCGCGCGAACGGCCCGACGCGCGCGCCCTTGCCGACATGCGCCCCTTCCAGATGGGAAAAAGCGCGGATCAGCGCGCCATCCTCGACCGTCACGCCCGGACCGAACACCACATTTGGCTCGACGGTGACGTCCTTGCCGAATTTGGTGTCGGCGGAGAGAAACACCGTCTCCGGCGCGATCAAGGTGACGCCGGCTTCGAGCGCGGCGGCGCGCAAGCGATTTTGCAACACAGCCTCGGTCTCGGCGAGCTGCGCCTTGGTATTGATCCCGCGCATGTCATCTTCCCCGGTTTCGATCGCGACCGCCTTCAAGCCCATATCGTGGGCGATGGCAACCGCGTCGGTGAGATAGAATTCACCCTTGGCATTGTCGTTGTTGATACGCTCTAGAATGGCGAGCGCGGTCTTACCGGACAACGCCATCAGCCCGCCGTTACAAAGCCCGATCGTGCGTTCCTCAGGCGTGGCGTCGCGCTCCTCGCGGATCGCCAGCAGTTGGTCGCCGCGCATTACCAGCCGCCCGTAGCCGGCAGGATTCGCCGGCCGAAAACCCAGCACCGCGACGGCGGCCCCCCGTCCCAGCGCCGCGCGGAGCTCGCGCAACGTTTGCGGCCGCACCAGCGGCGTGTCACCGAACATCACCAGGATATCGTCGGGCCGCCGCGATATCGCCTTGCGCGCCGCCAGCACCGCATGCGCGGTGCCGCGCCGCTGCGCCTGCTCAAAAATCGTCGCTTTGGGTGCGAGCGCACAGGCTTCCGCTGCAACCGCGCCATGATCGGGTCCTACCACCACGGCGATGTCGCCTCCGCCAGCCTGCTTCGCCGCGGTAAGCACATGCGCAAGCAGCGTACGTCCGCCGATCTTATGCAGCGCCTTCGGCGTGGCCGACCGCATGCGGGTGCCTTCGCCGGCTGCCAGCACAATCGCGAGGCACGTTCGTTGTTGTGTGCTTTTTCCACTCACCGGGTTGCCACCATTGGGGCGTTGTCGATACATCGAGCCGGCCGTCACGGTCCGGCATCGCTGCTTGCCCCATCGCGTTAAGCAATGAAAGCCAGCTTTGCCGCATTCTGCTAACGTTTTCAATGATGTGATTCGCCCCCGCAGAGGCTGCCCATGGCGAACGAGATCACGCCGCTGGAACCCGATTCGTCTCAGTTTCTTCAAACGCCTTCGCCGGCACGCCGTCTGGCGGCTGTTCGGCTGGGGCAGTGCCGCGTGCCTCGCGCTCGCCGCTGTCGCGCTCACTAGCCAAACCGAGGCCGGTGGCAAACGGCTACGGCTTGCATTCGCCGCACCCAGCGCGCCCGCGCAGGTGATTGCCAATCTTACGCCGCGCACGGCCGAGGTCGAGGCCGAGACCGAACGCCTCACCGCCCAACTGCGCGACCTCACCGCCGACCGCGACCGGCTGACGGTGCGAATTGCCACGCTTGAGCACAGTCTTGAGGACATGACCGGCTCGATCAAACGGCAGAGCGAGCAGATCGCCGCTGCACGCGCCGCCAATGTTCCGCCTCCGGCCCCCAGCACGCCAGCAACGGCGCCGGTGGTCATCCTCAAAACGGCGCCGGCACCGGCTCCAGCCAACTTGCCCTGGTTCGTCGCGATGCGGACGCCGCAAGCGGCTGAACCTCCGGTGCCGCCCGAAGCGGTCGACGCCATCACCGGACCGGTCCCGCTGCCGCCGGTCCGTATCGCGGCCGCGCCGGCAAACGAGCCGCCGCCGGGCAAGGAGGAATTTGCCATCGATCTCGGCGCCGCCGCCAATATTGAAGCCTTGCGTAGCCACTGGGTAGGCTTGCAGGCCAAATACGCGCCGTTGCTGAAGGGCCTGCATCCGGTCGTATCGCAGCACTTGAAGTTGCCGACGGGTTACACGTATCGCCTACTGGCGGGGCCGCTGCCGAGCGCCGAGGATGCGGCGCGCCTCTGCTCCCGTTTCGCCGGCCTGCGCACCGGCTGTCGCCCGGCCAAGTTCACGGGCACGCAACTGGCGGAGCATTGATTGTCGGCGTGCCGCTTGAGCGGCATAATCTTAGTCTTTCGGAAGTCGCCCTCATGAAATTGTTCCTGCCGAGCGCGCGCGCGACCAACTACCTGTTGATCGTTGGCTTTTGCTCGCTCGGCTATGCGCTCTACATTCGCTATCTGGCGATCGAGCAGGCCAATGTCGGCCTGGCCTGTGCTACCGGGCTCGACACATGGCTCTGCTTCTCGCGCCGCATCGCGATCGCGCTTTACGACAACACCGTATTCGGCTGGGCGGCGCTCGCCGTCGCCGCGCTTAACCTGCTGCGGCCATCGCTGGTTTTATTTGGCTTGGCGCTCGCGCTCGCCTGCTTCGGCATCGTGCTCTACAACATCGCCCTGTCGGCGATTGCCTTCGGACTGCTGGCGCTCAGCTTCGCGCGTCGCGCACCCGAACCAGACTGAACACGAGCGCGCTCAGCGCCGCGCACAGCCACAACGACTGCCAGTTTGCGAAACCTTCGTTAAGCACGATGTAGGGCGCCGTTAGCGCCAGCAAAGCCGCGCCCGAAAGCTCGGCCACACCACGCTCGCCGTTCGGCCGCGGTATCGTCACGCTGTGCATGAAAAACGGCACCGCCGCCGCGGTGAGCGGCGCGAACGGAAAATCCCGGTAGCGCGGATCGAATACAAGGCCGAGTGCCGCCAAGATCGCGAGTAGCATGGTTGCGATCATCAGCGCGCCGACGAGCCGAGCGAGTGGATCGCCGATGCGCTCGGGGACGGGGCCGAGCAGGCGCGAAAACCGCGGCAGCGCTACGCCCCGCATCGCGGCCGCGCTGACGCTTGGCGCCACCAGCAACGCGACAGCAACGTAGGCCAGCGACCGCAGCCACCCGCTGAAGCCCAGCGATTCCACCGGGACATTGGCGATGCTCCAGCCGATCAGCGCGCCGCCGGCGATTGCGTTCGCCGTCACCGCCAGCCAAAGCCTAGGCGTCGCCGCATCACGCCGTGCCGCGAAGGCTGAGCCGAACACGATCAGCGCGAACAGAATCCCGCCCGCCGCCTGCCATCGCCACAGCGGATGATCGGAAACCGCTTCACCCCACGCGAATTTCGGCGCCCGCGTGGCGTCGTCGAGCAGGCCCCAATGGCCGCCGACGGTGCCTTCGAGCGCGCGCTTCCACGGCTCGTCAAAAGCCTCGATGACATTGACGCGGAAATTGTCGCGCTTGCCGAGTGCCAGCACATCCTGGATGACGCGGGCCTCGTTCGCCGGCGACGGCAGCGCACCCTCGCGCATGCGCCCCGCGCTCGGCCAGCCGACCTCGCCGATGATCACTTCCTTGCCGGGAAAGGCGGCCACCACCCGGCGGCGGATCGAGTCAACATGGGCGGCGGCATCGCGCGCCGCGATCGGAAAATCCTCCCAATACGGCAGAATGTGGATCGTGATGAAATCGACCGCCGAAGCGACGTCGCGATTGCGCAGCCAATACTCCCACACGTCGGCATAGGTCACCGGCACGCTGACCCGCGCCTTCACCGCGCGGATGGTGGCGGCGAGATCCTCCGGCGACATTTCGCCGCGCAACAGCACCTCGTTGCCGACTACCACCGCGCGGATCGTGCCAGGATAACGGTTGGCGAGCCCTACCGCGGTCTCGACCTGCTCGCGGTTCTTGTCGGCATGGCCGGAGAGCCAGATCCCCTGCAGCACTTTGAGGCCGTGGCGGGCGGCGATCCCTGCGATCTGATCCTGCCCGAACTCGGTCGAATAAGTGCGCACGCAATCGCTGATCTTGGCGAGGCGGGCTAAATCGCCTTCGATCTGCGCCGCGGAAATCTGTGTCTTGGCATCGAGCGGAGTTCTGGCTGCCGCGGAACGGAGAATAGGACAGGCAGTAGAGCTTTTCGCCGGCGGCAAGCGGAGATGGCGGCATCGGCACCGCCAAGCCAAGCCAAATCCAAACGCCGGCGATGACCAACGACGACAAAGCGAGGTAGGCTAGACCAAGTCGCATCAGCTTGAACCCGTTCCGGCGGGACAAAACAACGATCGGAACGGCTTATAGCGGCCCTTTGCCGCTGCCAAGCCGAGGCCTTAACGAAGCCACGCAGAGGCGCTGGACAAAAGCTGGCCGTTCGGGCCAAGTCTTGTGCCGGGAAACTCCGTCCAAGACGGCAGTTTGGGTTGAGTGTGCGTATCTTCAAGACAATGATCGCCGGAGCGGCCGGCACAAAGCGCCGCAATCGTGTCCCAATCCGGTCCCATAGCAGACCGGACATCGGGCGGGCGGCTTTCATCAAGACCGGCGGGACTATGCCGTTGATCTCGTTTTTGCGTATATTCCGTGCTGCGCTCTGCGTGGCGGCCTTGAGTTTCAGCGCGACCGCGGCTGTCGCCCAGAGCGGTAGCCCCAAACCGCCCGAACAGAAGCCGGCCGGCGAGACCGCCAAAGACGGCCAGAAGAGCATCGACGAGATAGCCGAGGCGGCGCGCGTCCTCACCGGCCCGGCCGGCAACCCGGAATGCGTCTGGCTCGGCCGCCGGGTGGTCAGCCTGCTTTGGCGCGACGACCTCGATACCGCCTTCCGCCACCTCGACCTTTACGACCGGTTCGGCTGCCCGAGTTCGCATATTCAGGCCACTTTCCGTTGCGTGGTACGCCAGGGTCACATCGATCCCAAAGCCCAGGACAGCCTTACCGGCCGGGTGCACGCCTGTTGGCTCAATCCGGGTCTTGCCCCGACACCGGCGGCCGCCGCCCAGCCGCCCGCTTCAGCCGGAACCGGTTCGCACTGACCGAGTTGATTTAGCGCAACTCAAAATTTTTTCGTGTTGCTATGCGTCCGTCAAGGAATTGCCATGTCTGCTATTTACTTGAAAAGACATCTAATGCCGATCTATGCTGCGCTGCCGCAGAAACAGTATCGGCTGAGCCCAGGGGACGGGCTCAAGGGTCTGAAATCCCGCCCCAATTGGTTGTAAGTCAATGCGCTCCGTCGCTGCCGTGATCGCCCTCGTGGCGTGCGTGCAAGCCGGATTGTGGGCTCTCGCGCAGGATCACCTGAGCGCTCCCAATTTCGATGGCCAACTTGCAAGCGTCTCCTACGCGCCGTTTGGCGGCGCCGCCCACCCCGATTCCGGCACCCAGGCGCAAGCCGCTCAAATCCGCGCCGACCTCCAGATGCTGGCGCCGCTGACGCGGGCCATCCGCACTTATTCGTCGACCGGCGGAGTCGAACTGGTGCCCGGCATCGCCCAGGAATTCGGGCTGCGGGTCACGGTCGGCGCGTGGATCGACAAGCACCAGGAGCGTAACGAGCGCGAAATCAATTCGGTGATCGAGCTTGCCAAGCGCCACAGCAACGTCAACGGCATCATCGTCGGCAACGAAACCATCTACCGCGCCGACCAGACCGTTCCCGAACTCATCAAGAAAATCCAGCGGGTCAAGCGTTCGACCAACGTGCCGGTCACCACCGGCGAAATCTGGAACGTGTGGATCGAGCATCCCGAACTGGTCTCGCAAGTCGATTATATCGCCGCGCACATCCTGCCCTATTGGGAAGGCTTCTCCGCCAAGCAGACCGTCGAACAGACGATCCTGATCTACGACAAGCTGCGGGCGGCCTATCCCGGCAAGCGCATCGTCATCGCCGAGTTCGGCTGGCCGAGCGCGGGCTACAATATGCACAATGCCGTTCCCGGCCGCGTCGAACAGGCCACCGTGTTGCGCGACTTCGTCACCCGCGCCGAAGCCTATGGCATCGACTACAATATCGTCGAAGCGATCGACCAGCCATGGAAGACCAACGAAGGCGGCGTCGGTCCCTATTGGGGCCTGTTCGACGCCTCGCGTCAGCCGAAATTCGAATGGACCGGCCCGATCAGCGATCCCGATCACTGGAAGCTTGCCGGTCTCGCCCTGTTGGTCAGCTTGCTGCTGTCGTTGCCGCTTTTGGCGATGAACGCCGTGACGCTTCGGCAGGCGGTTACGCTCGCCGCCGCCGCCAATGTGGTCGGCGCCTGGTCGTCCGCAGTGTTCGCATTCTGGAACGGACATTATTTCGTTCCCGGCGCGGTCTTCGCGCTCGGTCTCGGCCTCCTCCTGCTGATCCCGCTGATCATCATCGCACTCGCGCGCATCGACGAACTCGCGGCGATTGCATTCGGCCGCAAGCCGTTGCGGCTGATCGAGGCTCCCCCGCTCGCGCCAGATGCGGCGGCGCCGAAAGTATCGATCCACATTCCGGCCCACAACGAGCCGCCGGATATGCTCAAGCAGACGCTCGACGCAGTGGCCCGGCTCGACTACCCGAATTTCGAATGCGTGGTGGTGATCAACAACACGCCCGACCCGGCGTTGTGGCGGCCGATCGAGGATCACTGCCGTGAGCTTGGGGAACGATTCAAGTTCGTCAACGCCGACAACCTGCAGGGCTTCAAGGCCGGCGCGCTGCGGCTCGCCATGGTGCACACCGCGGCCGACGCCGAGGTGCTCGGCGTCATCGACGCCGACTATGTCGTGCAGCCGGACTGGCTCAAGGAGTTGGTGCCGCTGTTCGCCGATCCGACGATCGCGCTCGTGCAGGCGCCGCAGGATCACCGCGACGGCGAGCGCAGCGTCATGCACAACGCCATGAACGGCGAATATGCCGGCTTCTTCGACATCGGCATGGTGCAGCGGAACGAAGTCAACGCCATTATCGTGCACGGCACCATGTGCCTGATCCGCCGCTCGGCGCTCGAAGCCGCCGGCGGCTGGTCGAGCGACACGATCTGCGAGGACACCGACCTCGGCCTCACGCTGCTCGAACTCGGCTGGCGCGCGCACTACACCAACAAGCGTTACGGCTACGGCCTCTTGCCCGAGTCATTCGACGCCTACAAGAAACAACGCCACCGCTGGGCCTATGGCGGATTCCAGATCCTCAAGAAGCACTGGCGCCGTTTCCTGCCCGGCGCGAGCCGGTTGACCCGCGACCAGAAGCGCGAATTCGCGCTCGGCTGGCTCAATTGGCTCGGCGCCGAAAGCCTCGGCGTCGCCGTTGCCATCCTCAATATCATCTGGGTGCCGTTCGTCGCCATTCTCGACATCGCCGTGCCCGACCGGATTCTGACCGTTCCGATCCTCGCGAGCTTCATCGTCTCGCTGCTGCATTTCGTGACGCTGTACCGGTTGCGCGTGCGCATAGAGCCGGGCCAATTGCTAACCTCTGTCTTCGCCGCCATGTCGGTGCAATGGACGGTGGCGCGCGCCGTGACCTTCGGACTGATCAAGGATCATTTGCCCTTCGTGCGCACCGCCAAAGGCGGAACGCGGCGGCCGACCGATTTCCACGCCTTCTGGGAAGCAGTGCTGGCCGCCCTGCTGATCCTCGGTGCCGTATTGCTCTATGTGACCAATAACAAGGAAGTGCACGAGATCAACATCTTCGCCGTCGTGCTGCTGGTGCAGAGCCTGCCGTTCATCGCCGCGGCGGGGTTGGCCGTGCTTGAGCGCACGCAGTTCAACGAATTCGCCACGTGGCGCGCGCTCGAGACGCGTGCGCGCGAACTCGTCGCCCGGCGGCCGCAACCGACGCCGGCGCCGGTGGTCAAACACACCACTGAGTTGGTGCCGTAGCGAACTATCCCGGCAGCGCCGTCTCCACCAGCTTCACCCAATACGAGGTCCCGAGCGGGATCACGTCGTCGTTGAAGTTGTAGGCCGGGTGATGCAGGCCGGCGCTGTCGCCGTTGCCGACCCAGATGAAGGCGCCGGGGCGCTCGTTGAGCATGAATGAGAAGTCCTCGCCGCCCATCATCGGCGGCAGCGCGGTATCGACGTGTTTGTCGCCGACGATCTGCTTGGCGACCGCGGCGGCGAAGTCGGTCTCGCGCTCGTGGTTCACCAGCACCGGGTAGTTCCGCACGTACGTGAGCTTGGCCTTGGCGCCGTAGGCGGCCGCTGTCCCTTCCACCACCTGATGCAGCCGCTTCTCCAGCAGCACGCGCACGTCTTCGGCGAGGCTGCGCGCGGTGCCGCGCAGTTGCGCCGTCTGCGGAATGACGTTCTCGGTATTGCCGGCGTGGAACATGCAGATCGACACCACGCCCGATTTGAGCGGATCGACGTTGCGCGACACGATCGACTGGATGGCGTTGATGATCTGCGCGCCGACCAGCACGGTGTCGATGCCGAGATGCGGCCGGGCGGCGTGGCCGCCGACGCCTTCGATGTCGATAGACACGAAGTCGGTCGCCGCCATCATGGCGCCGGCGCGGATGCCGAACTGGCCGACCGGCATGCCCGGATAATTGTGCATGCCGTAGACCTCGTTGATGCCGAAGCGCGTCATCAGCCCGTCCTTGACCATGGCCTTGCCGCCGGCGCCGCCTTCCTCGGCCGGCTGGAAGATCACCACCGCGGTGCCGGCGAAATTGCGCGTCTCGGCGAGATAGCGCGCCGCGCCAAGCAGCATGGCGGTGTGGCCGTCATGGCCACAGGCGTGCATCTTGCCGGGCACAGTGGATTTGTACGGCAGGCCGGTCTCCTCCTCGATCGGCAGCGCGTCCATGTCGGCGCGCAGCCCGATCACCTTGTCCGACTTGCCCTTGCGCCCATGGATGACGCCGACCACCCCAGTGCGGCCCAAGCCCGGCACCACCTCGTCGCAGCCGAAGGCCTTGAGCTTGTCGGCGACGATGCCGGCGGTGCGCAGGACGTCGTATTGCAGTTCCGGGTGGGCATGCAGATCGTGCCGCCATTCGGCGATTTCGGAAGCAAGGTCGGCGACGCGGTTGACGATCGGCATGACGGGTCTCCTCATGAAACCACCAGTCTAGCAAACGTCCGGGGCCGGGCGCGAGTTCAACAAACGGGCGAAAAGCGCAACCGGCGGGCAGATATGCTTGACCGGGCGGGCCGCCGCCCCTACACCCTCGCCTGCGCGGCATCCCAAAAAGTCTGTCCCCGGCGCGGTCGGGGATCGGATTTCGGATAAGATGATGCGCCGCTGCAAAGTGACGAGCGCGTAGCTCAGCTGGTAGAGCACCTGACTTTTAATCAGGTGGTCATGGGTTCGAGTCCCATCGCGCTCACCACAGGATCCCATGGGCCGCACGGCAGACACGATCGCAAGGTTCTTCCGCCTGGCGTTCTGGCCCCTTTGCGTTTCGCTCCTGGTCGTTCTGCTGCTGCAGCCGATTTACTTTTTGTCCCTGGCCTCGCTCGGCACGCTGGCGCCGCGCGAGCCAACCGTCGCACATCTTAGCGCCGCCTTCGATCAAGGCGTGCTCGCCGATGACGGTGCGCCGCGCTCGCTGCTGTGGAAGGGCGGCGAGCAACTCACCGAATGCATTTCGCTCGGCATCGGCCTCGACAAGGCCGAGACTTCATCGCAGACCGCCATCACCGGCGCCTATCCGATGGCCGGCAATACGCACGCGTGCACAGGCTTGCACCATGCGGTGTCGGGCGAGCCGACCTCTTGGCAACCCTATTTCCGCTATTGGCACGGCTATCGCGTGATCCTGGCGCCGCTGGTTGCGCTGTTTCCGCTCTGGTTCGTCAAAATGCTCAACGTGCTGATGGTCGCCGCTGCCTGCGTCGCGCTGGCGCGCACGCTGTGCAAGCGCAGCGGCGCGGCGGTGGCCGTGATCTTCCTCGCCACGTTTCTCGGCCTGAGCGACGTCCTGTTCATCTGGCGCACGTCGACGCACAGCCTCAGCCTCGCTTATATCCTCGCCGGCAGTTGCCTGTTCGCCGCCGCGCTGAACAAGCGTTGGCGCGCGGGCAACCTGGTGATCTTCGCCGCGGTGCTCGGCAGCGGCTTCAACTTCATCGATTTTCTCATCAACCCGCCGATGATGCCGATGCTCATCGCCTTCTTCGTGTTGGTGGACGACCGTGCCGACGCGGGGGCGCTCGCGCTCGCGAGCGTCATCGCCTGGTTCGGCGGCTATGCGGAAACTTGGGCGGCCAAATGGCTGCTGGCCTATCTCGCCATGCCGAACTCGTCCAACGTGGTCTCGGATATTCTTTCGACCATCGAAGTGCGCACGGTCGGCGCTTTGAATGGCGTTTACCTGTGGCCCTTGGCGTCCACGCTACGCGCTTATTTACGAGCGCTCAGCCACGTCGGCGTGATTGTGCCTATTATAATCGCGCTCGTCCTTGCGCATTATGCCGCGACCGTCTCGCGCATCGATTGGCGGCGCGCGCTTTGGCTGTCGAGCCCGCTACTGGTCACCGTGCTGTGGTTCGAGGCGCTCTCCAGCCACACCCAATGGCATCTGACGGTGAGTTCGCGCAGCGCCGCCCTCGCCGTGGCGATCGCGCTGACGGCCGTGGTCCTGTCCATGCCACAGCGGCCGTCGCTGCGCGACTTGTGGCTTCATGCCGGTTTGATGACGGCGAAGCTCAGGCGTCGTCGCTCAAACTGACGCCGGCACGCTCCATTTCGCTTTGCCGCGGTGCACACACCCCACATGTGCGCCACCGCACGCGCGCAATGCGTTGCAAAACTTTAACGTTGCGGCCACCACAGTTTCACCAAAGGGTCGCGCCCTCGCCATGATGCCCGTCTAATCCCCGGCGCGTGGACAAGGATCACAGGAGACCCGAGACCATGCAGCTAGAGACCCCTACGGCCAAACCCGCTGGTATCCGCGCCTTTGCGTCGCCGGTCCGTTGCCCCTATTGCGGCGATTGGATGGTCGCTCCCATTGTGTCCGAGTTTGTCGAGGGCGGCGAAATCCGCCATCACTGGGAATGCGAAGCCTGCGGGGAGTTTTCCACCACCGCCGTTCCGCTCACGACCCATTGAACCCCACTGCGCCGGAATAGTTGCTAGGGTGTGGTGTTACCAGGAGCAGGCTGACCGAAGCCTGACCCAAGGGGAGGAGCAAATATGACACCGACCGTTCTGCGATCCACCGCAGCCGCGATCGCCTTCGCCGGCGCGCTGGCCCTCGCTACGCCGTCGATGGCGGCGATGATGAACTTCAAAGCGAGCCTGAACGGCAAAAGCGAAGTGCCCGCGAATACCACCGCCGGCACCGGCACGGTAACCGCGACCTATGACACCGATAGCAAGAAGATCACCTGGAAAGGCAGCTATAGCGGCTTGACCGGTCCGGCCACCGCCGCCCATTTCCATGGGCCCGCGCCCGCCGGCAAGAATGCAGGCGTGATGGTCCCGATCAGCCCGAACGGCCCATCGTTCGAAGGCTCGGCCACGCTCAATGACGCCCAGGCCAAGGCCCTGATGGACGGCGACATCTATGTCAACATCCACACCGCCGCCAATAAAGCCGGCGAGATCCGCGGCCAGTTGACGAAATAGTCTTATCGTAAGCCGCCGGCTCCGGCGGCAAACCGCAACGAACAGCCCGCCGGTCGCGCGACCGGCGGGTTTTTCGCTGCCCAACGGATCGCTGCCCTTGGCGGCAGCCGTACCGCCGTTTAAAACTTGCTGCGGAGACCATTCCGTCAATCACCCAGTCCGCAAGGAGCGACCATGGTCCATTACGATGCTGACGCGGCGCCCATTCTGGTGGCCGGCGGCGGCATCGGCGGCCTGGTCGCGGCGTTCGCGCTGGCGCGCCAGGGCTTCCCGGTGCGCATTCTCGAACAGGCACCCGAATTTCGCGAGGTCGGCGCCGGTATCCAGCTCGGCCCCAACGTCTTCCGCGTATTGGACAAAATCGGGCTGAAGGAGGCCGTGCTGGGCGACTCGCACCAGCCCGCCGGCGCAGGAAATGCGCGATGCATTGACCGGCAAGCTCATCACCCGCATTCCGCTCGGTGCCGAATTCGTTGCGCGCTTCGGCCAGCCCTATGCCGTCACCCATCGCGCCGACATCCACGGCGTCCTGCTGAACGCGTGCCACGGCAACGACCTGATCACCATGGAAACCAACCGGCGGGTCGACGGCTTTAAGGAACAGGGCAACGGTGTCGTCGTCACGCTCGAAAGCGGCGAAGAGATCAAGGGCCGCGCATTGATCGGCTGCGACGGCATGTGGTCGGGAATTCGCGAGAGCATTGTCGGCGACGACAAGCCGCGGGTGTCCGGCCATATCGCCTATCGCGCCGTGCTCAAGCGCGCCGACGTGCCGGCCGATCTGTGGCGGCCGGATGTGGTGCTGTGGGCCGGCCCGCGCACCCATTTCGTGCACTATCCGCTGCGCCGGGGCGAACTCTACAATCTGGTCGCCGTGTTCCACTCCGACCGCTACGAGGAAGGCTGGGACGCGGAAGGCAGCAAGGAGCTGCTCTGGCAGCATTTCAAGGGCCAGCGCCCGGAAGTGCTGCGCATGCTCGAGCGCATCGAGACCTGGCGCATGTGGGTGCTGTGCGACCGCGAGCCGGTGAAGGAATGGTCGAAAGGCCGCGTCACGCTGCTCGGCGATGCCGCCCATCCGATGCTGCAATATCTCGCGCAAGGCGCCTGCATGGCGGTGGAGGACGCGGTGGTGCTGGCGGAAAAAGCGGCGGCCTCGCCCGACAACCTGCCGGCGGCGTTCAAGGCCTACGAGCAGAACCGCTATCTGCGCACCGGCCGCGTGCAGATCATGGCGCGCGTCTATGGCGAGTTCTATCACGCGCGCGGCGTCGCCGCCGAATTGCGCGACATGGCGCTCGGCGGCCGCACGCCAGAGCAATCCTACGACGGAATCGCGTGGCTTTACGGCGGGCCGTAAACGCGCGGAAGCGCGTCAGAAATTGGACCGATGAATTTATAGGTGCGCGAGCAAATCCGACTCCGCGGCAAAGGAGGATCGCATGATACGCCTTCTCACGTCCGTTCTTGTCCTCATTTTGTTTCTAAGCGCCGGAAGTCCGGCAACGGCCCAGCCCTTTACCGCCTTATTGGTATTTGGCGACAGCACGGTCGATACCGGCTGGTACAGGACCGCATCGAGCGGCGAGGACAATTATGACTACTATATGCATCAATCTGCCTTGGGCGTCGGCAAACCGACGTCGAGTCCGGGGCAAGTATCGGTTGAAGTGCTCGCAACCGCGCTCGGCCTCACAGCTCTCCCGGCGAACCAGGCTAACGGTACGAATTACGCGACCGGCGGCGCGAGGAATGTCGGACAGAACACGATGCCGGGCGACGGTTTTCCCGGTGCGGTTCCGACCGTAAAACAGATCAAGAATTATCTGGCCGCCAACCAGAACCACGCGAGCAGCACGGCTCTATATGTCATCAGCTCTGGCGATAACGATGTCGCCTATGCGCTCAAGCATCCAGGCAACAAGCATTATCTACAGAAGGCTGCCTATTCGCTCGCGAATGAGATCAACACGCTGCGACAAGACGGCGCAAAATACATTCTTGTCGTCGGTCTGCCGCAGTCCTTCGGCAGCACGAGCCAGAAGAAGGCCTTCCGCCGCATCTACAATCAAAAGCTCAGGCAGAAACTCGGCGCGCTGGGCGTGCCCTATCTTTGGGGCAGCACGAACCGGGCCCGCAGACTGATGGAAAAATACAAGGGCAATCCGCCAAGTAATCCTAGTCCATTCGGCATCACCAACTATACCCTCGGCAGCACGACGTGCAGCGTAACTTGCTCGGCGTGTCCTGTGCCGACTCCAGACCCGCAATGTGCTGCCACCGATCAAGACCGATTGGGCCTATGTTTGTTCGACGTCAGCCGGCGCGCCGTCGGTTCCTGTGAACGCCGCCACCTCGGAATGGGCCGACGACAATCACTACGCGACCGGCGGACAAAACGTCTTTGGCACTTATTTTTACTGCGCGGCCAATCACAAATGGCCATCGCTCGCCTGGAGCGGCAGCCCTACTTTGCCATTCAAATGCAAGACGTTTTCGTCGATCATCCCCTAGGAGGACGGCAACGCGTTGCGCGCCTGTCGTCAGACAGGCGCGTCTTGGGTTGACGGATCGACGCTATTTCTTCGGGATGCCGGCCTTGATGATGACCGCATCCCATTTGGTGATGTCCGACTTCAACCGGCTCATCAATTCATCCGGTGTGCTGGCGTGGGGCTCGACGCCGACCGCCTCGAACTTCGCCTTGATGTCCGGCATCGCCAGCACTTCGTGCATCGCCTTGCCCATGGTGTCGATGACCTCTTTCGGCGTGCCCTTGGGCGCGGCGACCGCGTTCCAGGAGATCACTTCGTAGCCCTTGACGCCGGCCTGGGCGACGGTCGGCACGCCGGGCAACAGCGGCGACGGCTGCGGGCTCGAGGTCGCCAGAATCCGCAGCTTGCCGTCATTGACCTGGCCTTTCACCGCCGGCGGGAATTCCACCAGCATCTGCACGTCGTTGCGCAGCAAGGCGACGACGATGTCGGGCGAATTCTTGTACGGCACGATCTGCACGTTGACGCCGGCCATCGACTTGAACAGTTCGGCGCCGAGGTTCTGCGTGCCGCCGACCGCGATGGTGCCGATGTTGAGCTTGCCAGGGCTGGCCTTGGCCGCCTTGATGAAATCGTCCAGCGTCTTGTACGGCGATTGCGCGTTGACGGCGAACACCAGATCGAAGGTGCCGACCATCGACACCATGGCAAAATCCTTCACCGGATCGAACGGTAGCTTGTTGAAGGCAGCGACGCTGATCGCCGTGCCATTGGTGACCAGCGCCATGGTGTAGCCGTCGGGGGCTGCGTTCACCACCGCGCGGGCCGCGGCGATGCCGCCGGGTCCAGGCATGTTCTCAACCACCACTTGCTGGCCAAATATATCGCTGAGCTTGGCGGCCATCACGCGCGCGGTGACGTCGGCGACGCCGCCGGGTCCGAACGGCAAAATGAGCCGCACCGGTTTCTCCGGCCACTTCGCCTGAGCCTGGCCAAGCGGCGCCAGCGCCACGATCAAGGCCGCCGGCAGCGCCAGCAGTGCGAACAATGCTTTTCTCATTGCGATCCTCCCTGAAATTTCCGCGTTTCTTCTTGACTAGGCGAAACCATAAAGCCGGGCCGGATTGTCCACCAACAGGCGCTGTTGCGCCAGCGGGGCTGCGGCAATTTTCGGCACAAGATCAACCAGATCGGCCTCGTCGGCCTCGTGGGTAGCATTGGGATGCGGGAAATCGGTGCCCCACAATACGCGTGTCGGCGTAGCTTCCACCAAGGCGCGGGCGATCGGCACCGCGGCGCTGTAAGGCGGCATGGAAATGCGTTCGGAGCCGCACACCTTGATCCAGCAATTTTCCAGTTTCGATAACTCGATCAGCGCGCGCAACGGTGGCTGATCGACGCCAGCCGCCGACGGCACGCGGCCCATATGGTCGACGATGAACGGCAACGGCAGCGCGCGCATCATCTCCGACAACGGCATGATGCTGGGCGCGTCGAGATGCAGCACCACGTGCCAGCCTCGCCCCTTGATGCGGTCGATGACACGGTTGAATGCGGCCATGTCGGGCGCGCCGCCGAGATGCTTGACGAAATTGAAGCGCGCACCGCGCACGCCGCCGGCATCAAGTTTGTCGTAATCGGCGTCGGTGAAGCTGTCGTCGACGATGGCGACGCCGCGATAGCGCTTGGGATCGGAGGCGATGCAGTCGAGCATCGCCGCGGTTGTCGGTGCCGTGGCAGCTCGCCTGCACGATCACCGCGCGCTCGATGCCCAAATGCCCGTGCAGCGCCGCCAGCATCTCCTTGGGCGCGTCTTCCGGCGTGTAGCGCCGGTTCGGCGCATAGGGAAATTTGTCGCCCGGCCCGAACACGTGGCAATGCGCGTCGGTTGAGCCCGGCGGCAGCTTGAATTTCGGCTTGCGGCGGTGGCTGAGGAAGTCGGGTCGGATGTTCATGTGGCAAGGCTTTAGCCAAGCCGCCGGGGCGAGACAATGCCCCTCCCTCGGCCTCGTCCTGAGGAACCGCGCGGAAGTCGGCGAAATGGTGCCGTACGTCAGTCGAGCTGTTTGGTCACAGACCTGAAGGTAGGCAGACGGGGGTCAGGCCGCAACGGCTTGAAGCTTACGTCAAGCGGAATACGACGCTTCGACACCTCGCGGATCGTCGTCAGAAGCCGCGGCTCGAGATCACCGCTCAGCACCATGCTGGTGTGCTCAAGCGTCGGATACGTGAGGTCTTTCGGGTTGACGCCCTCGCCATTCCACTGGCCCCACCTTGTCGCCTCGGCGGCATCGCGCCCTACGCCCATTCCGCTCGTATAAAGGAGCGTCGCATTGATAGCGCCGAACGGATTGCCGGCGCGAGCGGCGCGAATGATCCACTGTGCGCCATCGTTACGCTGCGCCGGCCCGAACGCGCCGCTCACATACATGCCGCCGAGATTGTTCATCGCCGGCGCAAAGCCTCGATCCGCAGCCTTTCGGTAAGCTGCCGCGGCGAGGTCGAAGTCCTCCCGACCGGTCGGCAAACCCACCGCCGGCATGGCTGGCACCTCGATCGGCTTGCCGGCTTCAAGAGCCGCTCGCATCTTGGCCTGCGCGGCCGCCGCGGCGTGCTCTAGGGCCTTCTCGCGCGCCTTAATGCGCGGGACCAAGGTTCGATAGCCGCGCTGCTCGTAGGCCCAACCCAAATGGAAGTACGAGGCCGTATCGTCCCCTTCCTCGGCAGCGCGGCCATACCAATGGATTGCACGATCGAGCGCGCCCAATGAGGCCCACACGTGCCCCATCGCCCGCATGCGCATGATGCAGTTCGGTGTCTGCGGCGTGCTTCGGCAGCTCAGCGCTATCATGAGCTCGCCGGTGGGTGGCGCGAGCAGGACGACCACGCCGACGAGCAACACGGCCACGGCAGCTAAGGCAATTTTCAGGATACGGCGCATCAGGCCTCCATCTCGACCACTGAGAGGCTAGCCGGAATCCGGTTAACGCCGGTTAATGTCGCAGCGTCAATTCCAGCCATATTGATGGAATCTGTAGCGGCCCTGATGGCTTCGCTTGGGCGGCTCGACGCCGCCTCCCGTCGGGGGACGACGGTTAGAGCGGTGGAATATCCCCCTGCTCCCAGCCGGCCAGCGTCGCCGCGCGGAAATCGGCAAAACGGCCGGCCGCG
Organism: uncultured Alphaproteobacteria bacterium; assembly: GCA_963772235.1. Classification (GTDB taxonomy): domain Bacteria; phylum Pseudomonadota; class Alphaproteobacteria; order Rhizobiales; family Xanthobacteraceae; genus Pseudolabrys. The sequence continues at coordinate 110,765 of CAVYWI010000006.1, read as the reverse complement.
ATCGCCTCGCGCATGCCGGCCATCAGCGCTTGATAGTAGGCGAGATTGATGGTGGAGAGCAGCACCGCCCCCAGCATCTCGTTGGCCTTGGTCAAATGATGCAGATAGGCGCGCGAATAAGTCCGCGCTGCCGGATGCGCGCTTTGTTCGTCGAGCGGGCGCTTGTCGTTGGCGTGGCGCGCATTGCCAAGATTGATGGCGCCGTAGCGCGTGAACGCCATGCCGTGGCGGCCGTTGCGGGTCGGCAGCACGCAGTCGAACATGTCGATGCCGCGCACGACCGCCTGCAACAGGTCGTCCGGCGTACCGACGCCCATCAGATAGCGCGGCCGGCCGGCCGGCAGCATTGGCGCGGTTTCGGCCACGATCTTGAGCATCACGTCCTGCGGCTCGCCCACCGCCAGGCCGCCGATGGCGTAGCCGTCGAAAACGACGTCGGTCAGCGCCTTGGCGCTCTCCGCCCGAAGGGTGAAATCGTCGCCACCCTGCACAATGCCGAACAGCGCCCGCCCGCCACGCACCCCTTCGAAGGCGCGCCGGCTGCGCTCGGCCCAGCGTAGCGACAAGTGCATGGCGCGCGCGATCTCCTCGCGGTTGGCCGGCAGCTTCAGGCATTCGTCCAGTTGCATGGAAATGTCGGCGCCGAGCAGCGCCTGGATCTCGATGGCGCGCTCGGGCGTGAGTTCGACCATGGCGCCGTCGAGATGCGAGCGGAAGGTGACGCCATGCTCCTCGAGCCGGCGCAGCGCGGACAGCGACATCACCTGAAAGCCGCCGGAATCGGTGAGGATTGGCAGCGGCCAGTGCATGAAGGCGTGCAGGCCGCCGAGCGCGGCGATGCGCTCTGCGCCCGGCCGCAGCATCAGATGATAGGTGTTGCCGAGCACGATCTCGGCGCCGGTCGCCGCCACGGCTTCGGGCAGCAGTCCCTTCACGGTGCCCTGCGTGCCGACCGGCATGAAGGCCGGCGTCTGCACGCGGCCATGCGGCGTGACGATTTCGCCGCGCCGCGCGGCGCCGTCGGTTTTCAGCAAGTGGAAGGAAAAGGGCTGGCTCATCGGCTTTCAGGATAAAGCAAGCACGCATCGCCATAGGAATAGAACCGATAGCCGCTCGCAATCGCATGCGCATAGGCGCGTTTCATCGTCTCCAGCCCGCTGAAGGCGGAAACCAGCATGAACAAAGTCGAACGCGGCAGGTGGAAATTGGTCAGCATCAGGTCGACGGCGCGGAACTTGTAGCCTGGGCGTGATGAAAATCGCGGTTTCGCCGGCAAAAGCGCGCAATTTGCCGTCCTCGCCGGCTGCCGTTTCCAACAGCCGCAGCGCGGTCGAACCCACGGCAACGATGCGCCCGCCCTTTTCACGTACGGCATTAAGAGCCTCAACTGTTTCACGAGAAACTGTTCCGAACTCGGCGTGCATACGGTGTGCTTCGATCTCGTCGACCTTTACCGGCAGGAAGGTTCCGGCGCCCACGTGCAAGGTCACTTTGTGCAGGGCCGATGCCGCGCTCCTTCAACCGCGCCAGCAACTCGTCCGTGAAATGCAGACCCGCCGTCGGCGCCGCCACTGAGCCTTCGTCGTGGGCAAAAACCGTCTGATAATCGGTGCGATCCTGCTCGTCCGGTTCGCGGCGGGAGGCGATATAGGGCGGCAGTGGCATCGCGCCGCGCTCGGCGATGGCCTGGTCGAGCACCGGACCATGAAAGGAAAATGAAAGGGTTACTTCGCCGCTCTCATCTTTTTGTGAAACTTGAGCATCGAGTTCGCCAAGGAAACAGACCTTGCCCTCTGTGCCGAAGCGCAAGGTGTCGCCCACCTGCACTTTCTTCGCGCCGAGAATGAAAGCGTGCCAATGCGAACCGTCGATGCGCTTGTGCAGCGTCGCCTCGATCGCCGGCTCGGTCTCACCGCGCCCGATCCTCCGCCCCGTCAGCCGGGCGGCGATGACCTTGCTGTCGTTGACTACCAGGCAGTCGCCCGGCCGCAACAGGTCGGGCAGATCGGCAATGCTTCGGTCTTCGAAAACATCCCCGCTCGTCCCCGCGAAAGCGGGGACCCAGGGCTTGGAATTCGGGTCGCTCGATTTGTCGCTCTGGATTCCCGCTTGCGCGGGAATGAGCGGAGTGTGGAGCGCCCCACCCGGGCGCACCACCAGCAGCCGCGACGCGCCGCGTGGGCTCGCCGGCCGCAAGGCGATACGGTCGGTCGGCAGATCGAAATCGAACAGGTCGGTGCGCATAGCCCCTCAGTGCCATTGCCCGTCGGTGCAGGCAACCGCAACATCATTTAAGGGCCCGAAACCGAGCCGTTTTTCGGCATTCAGCGACCAAATCACCGGCATTTTAATCCCAATCGAGGACAGTAAGGAGGCATTAGCCGGTCCCAGGCCATAAGAGGTATAGTCAGTCGTTCAATCCCCGCCGCGCTGCGAGGAGTTGTGAGTATGAGTGCGTCGACGGCAGTTCTTGCGTCGCTAGTGATGGCGTATTTCATCCACCTGACGGTCCGCGCGCGGAATGACCTTCTGCGCTTCGGTCCGGCCATGGTGGCAAGCGTTGCCGTCGGTCTTGCGACCGTGATGTTCAGTGCATTAGGCCGCGGTTATGAGTTTTTCGGCGCGGTCACGGACGCCGGCGCCGCAGCAACCTTCGTCCTGGCCGCTTACGCCATATGGAGCCGGCGCCATATTTTGTGGCGGCGGCCCGATGACGTGCGGTAGGAGCCAGAAGATTACGCCCCCATCGTCGCCTTGACGATCTTGTCCGGGTTCTCGACCGGCTCGCCGCGCTTGATCTTGTCGACGTTCTCCATGCCGTCGATCACGTTGCCCCAGGCGGTGTACTGGCCGTCGAGGAAGCGCGCGTCGTCGAAGCAGATGAAGAACTGGCTGTCGCCGGAATTCGGGTTCTGCGCGCGCGCCATCGACACCGTGCCGCGCACATGCGGCTCCTTGTTGAACTCGGCCTTGAGCTTCTGCCCCGAGCCGCCGGTGCCGGTTCCCTCCGGGCAGCCGGTCTGCGCCATGAAGCCGTCGATGACGCGGTGGAACACGATGCCGTCGTAGAAGCCTTCCTTGACCAGTTCCTTGATGCGCGCGACGTGGCCCGGTGCAAGGTCGGGCCGCATGGCAATGACCACCGGCCCTTGCGTGGTTTCCAGCGTCAGCGTGTCTTCGGGCTTGGCCATGATGTGTACTCCGCTCGTTTGAGGTTGCGTTCGTCGAAAAATTGAATCGCTAGAATCCGCCCGGCGACGGCATTGCCGAGCGACTCGCTGAAGGCAAGGTGCGAACAGCGCACAAGCGCGGCCGCGACCGCCGCGCGGTAGGCCGACTGGTGTTGCGGCGAAATGCCGGCCGTTTCGAACAAGATATGGGGCTTGCCGAAGAGATCGCCTGCACGCGTATAGGCGAACTCCACGGTGATGCGCATGCCCGGGAACGCCTGATCCAGGCTCGGCGGCCGGTAGCAGTGGCGTACAGCGTCATAGATGTCCTTGAGTGTATTCAGCTCATGCGTCGGTCTTACCGGCGCGACTCTCGGCTGCACTTCGGTATTTTGCGCCAACCGAAGTAGATCTACCGTTGCGACTGCCGGCCACGGGCAAGCAGTGCTCACGGCCGCCAATGCGGCAACGCCAAGGAGCGCGTGAGGCGGCCGCATCGCAGGGCTCTTTACTTGGCGTCGGCGGCGACCTGCATCTTCAAAATCTTGTCGGGATTGGTCACCGCGCCGTTGGCGGATTCCGGTCCCTTCTTGAGCTTGTCGACCGCCTCCATGCCGGACACCACCTGCCCGACAACGGTGTATTGGCCGTTCAGGCCGGAGTTCTCGGCAAACATGATGAAGAACTGCGAATTGGCCGAATTCGGGTCCTGGGTGCGCGCCATGCCGACCACGCCGCGCTTGAACGGCACGTTGGAAAACTCCGCCTTCAGGTCGGGATATTTCGAGCCGCCGGTGCCGTTGCCGTATTGGCCGTCGCCGGTCTGCGCCATGAAGCCGGCGATGACGCGGTGGAACGGCACGTTGTTGTAGAAGCCGTCGCGCGAAAGCTGCTTGATGCGCGCGGCGTGATTGGGCGCGATGTCGTTGCGCAGCTTGATGATGACGCGGCCGTATTTGGTGTCGAGCAGGATGGTGTTCTGCGGATCGAGCCCGGCCGGCAGTTTCACCTGCGCGAAGGCGGGCGCGGCGCAGACGAGCGCGACGACGACAGCGAGAATGCGGATCATGGTAGCTCCCGGTTGGTTATTCGATGGCGCATGATCTTGTCCGAAAACCGGTTCCCACTTTTCGGGATCATGCGTTGGCGCTTAGCGCGCGAATTTCTTTTTCAGACGCTCGGCCACGGCGGCCGGCACGAAGGCGGAAACGTCGCCGCCCATGCCGGCGATCTGGCGCACCAATGTGGCGGTGATCGGGCGCGCCGCTGGCGAAGCCGGCAGGAACACGCTCTGGATGCCGGGCGCCATCGCCTCGTTCATGCCCGCCATCTGCATTTCATAGTTGAAGTCGGTCGCTGTCGCGCAGGCCGCGGATCAGCACCGTGGCGCCGGCCTTGCGCGCGGCCTCCACCACCAGGCCGGAAAAGGTCACGCAGTCGAGTTCGCATTTGGCCTCGCGCGCCAGCGGCCCGCAGATCTCTTTCAGCATGGCCAACCGCTCGTCGGCGGAAAACAGCGGCGCCTTGCCGGGATTGACGCCGACCGCCAGCACCAATTTGTCGGCCAGCCGGACGGCATGGCCGATCACGTCGAGATGACCGTTGGTGACGGGGTCGAAAGACCCGGCGTAAAGGGCGATCCGCGGCATAAGCGGGGTCTAGCCCGGGTTTTTGCCCCCCGCAAGGCCGGTTCCGTTGAACCTCCCGCCCTGCCCCCGCGACCAACCAGGCAAGACGCCAAAACAGGGGGCCGTCATGCTGAAAACAACCACCGCCGTCATGGTCGCCGCGACGATCGCCGCCGCCGTCACCGTGCTGTCCGCGCCAACCACCCACGTCAACGCCAGTCCGCTGGCCGACGCCTCGGCCGCGCCGATGACCGCCTGCGCGCAACGGGCCTGGCCCTATCTGCGCTGCGTCGGCACCGCCTTCGGCAACCCGCACATTCGCCTGGTCAGCACCGACCGGCTGAACTAGCCCTTATTATCGCACATTCCCGGCCACGTACTTCCTGGCCTGTCTTGCCGCCCTTGAATTGGACGGCGTAGCATTGGTGGAGATTTAGCGGGCGGGAATCTAATGGGCGATTGGGGCCAATGGCGAGCAAATCTGAAGCTAGCCGCTATTTACCTCGTCATTCTTGAAGCTACCAGTTGGCTACCTGCGCCCTCTGGAACAGCCTGCGTAGTAAATCCCGCCGACTACGGCCCCTATTTTGCCCAGCACAATGAATGCCCCACATTCCACGTATTCCTGATTAAATTTCTCGCCTGCGTAGCCGATATATTTGGGAAGCCGGAATGGATTATCGCAATTTTTCACCGTCGTGCTGGCAGTTTCGACAATCTTTCTCTGGATTTCGACGCGTGAGGTTGCCAAAGCTGGTTTGCAAGCAGCAAATTTGGCTTCCGATGAATTTAATTCTACTCACCGGCCCAAATTGAGATTGAAACACATTTGGCTCGCCTCTCCAGATGGAGATCGTTTTGTCCAATTTCTGGAAGCTGGAAACCCTATTACTGTTCGACTTGATATTGTAAACGTCGGCAGCACCGTCGCGAAACTCGGAAATATTAATTACGCAACCATCATGCTTGATGGATTTGCGGCGCTTCCACAAAGACCGCCGTATGATGAACATGATGGGTTGCACTTCGCTGTAGGGGGTTTTTCCACTTAACAGCGGTATTACTTTTACTCATGCCGTATCCGATGGAAGAACACTGACCCAGATTGAAGTCGACCAGCTTAGCTTTCAAGGTCATCGACTCTTTTTTGTTGGGACCATCGAATATTGGGATTCGGCCAATCCACCACGATTGAGGCAGACTGCTTTCTGTCGCCGTTACCATTTGATCGGCGATATGGCTGGGCGCTTCGAAATAATAAAAGACCCAGATTACGAATACGAAGATTAAAGCGGCCAGCGCCGCGCGCGCTCATGGCGCGCCCCGTAGCTCACGCCATCGTTCAGCTTTTGAAATGTGGCGACGCCACCACCGTTGGGCTTGTGCCACCGTTGCGCCACACCACCGCCCAACTAGCCGCCCGCCGGCCGGCGCGTTAGGCTTCCCGCCAGGGACATCTAAGATCCCGTTGGGAGGAAGTCATGCGCCGGCTCGCCTTTGCCGCCTTTGCGTTGCTGTTCACCGCGCCTGCTTTCGCCCAGTCCTATCCGGACCACCCAGTCCGCATCATCGTGCCGACGCCGGCCGGCGGCCCGGTCGACGTGATGGCGCGGCTCGTCGCCGCCGCGCTGCCGGCAAACCTGGGGCAGAACGTCGTCATCGAGAACAAGCCGGGCGCCGGCAATATCATCGGCTCCAAGATCGCGGCCGATGCCCCGCCCGACGGCTACACGCTGATGGTGTCGGCGGCGAGCGGTCTGATCATGAGCCCGATGATCTATGCCAATGCGGGCTACGACGCGACGAGCTTTGCGCCGGTCGCGCTGATTGCCGAAACGCCGCAGCTCTTGGTGATCAATGCGCAGCTGCCGTTCAAATCCGTCGCCGACCTCGTCGCCTATGCCAAGGCCAATCCCGGCAAGCTCAACTATTCGACCGGCGGCATCGGCACGCTGCCGCATCTCGCCGCCGAGCTGTTCAAAAACACCACCGGCGCCAACATCGTGCACGTGCCTTACAAAGGCGGCGGGCCGGCGCTGACCGGCGTGGTGGCGGGCGAAGTGCAGATGACCTTCGATCCGGTCGCGACCTCGCTGCAACTGATCAAGAGCGGCAAGCTGCGTGCGCTGGCCGTCGCCGGGCCCAAGCGCGTCGCCGCGCTGCCGGATGTGCCGACCATGGCGGAAAGCGGCTACCAGTCGCTGACCGTCGGCGCCTGGACCGCGCTGCTCGCGCCCAAGGGCACGCCGCCGGCCATCGTCGCCAAACTCAACGCCGCCGCCAATGCCGCGCTGCATGTCCGAGCCGATGAAGAGCACGCTCGCCAGGCTCGGCGCCGAGCCGCGCGGCGGCACGCCGCAGGACCTCGCCGATCACATGGCGGGCGAAACCAAGAAATGGAAGCCGATCGTCGCGGCGCTCAATCTGAAGCCGAAGTGAGCGCGGCTAACCCGGCCGCCGCGCCAGGCTGAGCCAGATGCCGCCGCCGATCAGCACAGCGCCGGACAGGCGCGCCAGCAGCCGGTTGTGCTTGGGCTTCATGAACCAGGCGCGGCCGAAGCCGGCGGCGACGGCCCAGCAGGCAGTCGAGACAGGCGCCAAGCGTCACCGACACGCTGCACATCACCAGCAATTGCCGCTCGACCGGCAGCGTCGGATCGAGGAATTGCGGCAGGAACGCCGTGAAGAAGGCGATCGTTTTCGGATTGGTGATGGCGACGAGAAGCCGCGCCGGGCATGGACATGGCCGCGCGGGCGCCACCGCCGCGCTTGGCGCCCCGGCATGCCGCCAGGCCTGGATGCCGAGCAACACCAGATAGGCGGCGCCGACCCAGCGCAGATAATCGAAAATCTCCGCCGAGGTTTTCAGAATCGAGCCGAGGCCGAAGCGCGATACCGGCGAGCAGCACCGCGTTGCCGACGCTGCCGCCGGCCACCGTCAGCAGCGCCGCGCGCGTGCCCTGCCGCGCCCCGGTCGCGATGATCAGCGTGACGATCGGCCCCGGCGTCACGATACAGCACGACGGTGATGAGCAGGAAGGCGGAGAAGAGCTGGTAGTTCATTGGACTATCATGCCCGGGCTTGACCCGGGCATCCCGCTTAGGTGGGCCACGTCTATAAATCCCTTATCGGGATCGCCGCGACAGCCCGGCGATGACAGCGCTTATTCTTCCTCTTCCTCGCTCAGCCGTTCGACCGACACGACGTGCTCGTCTTCCGCCGTGTTGAGCACGATCACGCCTTGCGTCGAGCGTCCGGCGATGCGGATGCCGGACACCGGCGTGCGGATCAGCTTGCCCTGGTCGGTGACCAGCATGATCTGATCGCTCTCCTCGACCGGGAACGAGGCGACCAGCCGGCCAGTCTTGGCGGTGACATTCATCGCCACGATGCCTTTGCCGCCGCGGCGGGTGGTGCGGTATTCGAAGGACGAAGAGCGTTTGCCGTAGCCGCGATCCGCCACCGTCAGCACGAATTGCTCGGCCGCCGAAAGCTCGACATAGCGCTGTTCGCCGAGTTCGATCGCCGCACCAGCCGCCTCCGCTTCGTCCTCGGCCTCGGCGCCGGCTGCGGGCGCCGCCTCTTCCTCTGCCGTGCCGCGGCGGATGGCGCTGGCGCGCTTGAGGTAGGCGACGCGCTCTTCCGAGCTCGCCTCGATATGCCGCAGGATCGTCATCGAGATGACCTTGTCGCCGGCGCCGAGCGCGATGCCGCGCACGCCGTCCGAGGTGCGGCCGGAGAACACGCGCACCTCCGGCACCGGGAAGCGGATGCATTGTCCCGCCTCGGTGGTCAGCAACACGTCGTCCTTCTCGGTGCAGATGGCGACGTCGACGATGGCGTCGCCGGCATCGAGCTTCATGGCGATGATGCCGGACGGACGGATCTTCTCGAAATCGGACAACTTGTTGCGCCGCACGTTGCCGCGGGTGGTGGCGAACATCACGTCGAGTTGGCCCCAGGTCGTCTCGTCCTCGGGCAGCGGCATGATGGTGGTGATGGTCTCGCCCGGATCGAGCGGCAGGATGTTGATCAGCGCCTTGCCGCGCGCCTGCGGCGCCGCCAGCGGCAGCCGCCAGACCTTCTCTTTGTAGACCTGGCCCTGCGAGGAGAAGAACAGCACCGGCGTGTGCGTCGAGGCGACGAACAGGCGCGAGACGAAGTCCTCCTCGCGCACCTGCATGCCGCCGCGGCCTTTGCCGCCGCGCCTCTGCGCGCGATACGTCGATAGCGGCACGCGCTTGATGTAGCCGAGATGCGAGACGGTGACGACCATGTCCTCGCGCTGGATCAGGTCCTCGTCTTCCATCTCGCCGATCGCTTCCGTGATCTCGGTGCGGCGCGGCGTGGCGAATTGCTTGCGCACCGCGGCAAGCTCGTCCTTGATGATGGTCTGGATGCGCACGCGCGAGCGCAGGATGTCGAGATAATCGGCGATCTCGGCGGCGAGTTTGTCGAGCTCTTCCTTGATCTCCTCGCGGCCGAGCGCGGTCAGGCGCTGCAGGCGCAGGTCGAGGATGGCCTTGGCCTGCTCGGCCGAGAGCCGCGCGGTGCCTTTGGACGCTCACCTTGTGGCGCGGATCGTCGATCAATTCGATCAGCGTCGCCGCCGTGGTCGCCGGCCAGTCGCGCGCCATCAAGGCCTCGCGCGCCTCGTTGGCGTCCTTCGAGCCGCGGATCAGCTTGATGACCTCGTCGATATTGGCGACCGCGATGGCGAGGCCGACCAGGATATGGGCGCGGTCGCGCGCCTTGTTGAGCAGGAACTTGGTGCGCCGCGACACCACCTCTTCGCGGAAGGCGATGAAGGCGGCGAGCATGTCCTTCAGCGTCATCACCAACGGACGGCCGCCGTCGAGCGCCACCATGTTGCAGCCGAACGACGATTGCAGCGGGGTGAAGCGGTAGAGCTGGTTCAAGCACCACGTCGCGCTCGGCGTCGCGCTTGAGCTCGATCACCACGCGGTAGCCGTCGCGGTCCGAACTCGTCGCGCAGATCGGCGATGCCGTCGATCTTCTTGTCGCGCACCAGTTCGGCGATGCGCTCGACCATCGTCGCCTTGTTCACCTGGTAGGGGATCTCGGTGATGACGATCGCTTCGCGCTCCTTGCGGATGGTCTCGAAGGCGACCTTGCCGCGCATCACCACCGAGCCGCGGCCGGTGTGATAGGCGCTGTGGATGCCGGCGCGGCCCAGGATGATGCCGCCGGTCGGAAAATCCGGGCCCGGCACGATGCGCGATGAGATCGTCGATGCCGATCGCCGGATTGTCGATCAGCGCCACGCAGGCGTCGATCACCTCGCCGAGATTATGCGGCGGAATATTGGTCGCCATGCCGACGGCGATGCCGCCGGCGCCGTTGACCAGCAAATTCGGGAAGCGCGCCGGCAGCACCGCCGGCTCGCGCTCGTTGCCGTCATAGTTGGCCTGGAAATCGACGGTGTCCTTGTCGATGTCGTCGAGCAGCGCCATCGCCGCATGGTCGAGCCGGCACTCGGTGTAGCGCATGGCCGCCGGCGGATCGCCGTCGACCGAGCCGAAATTGCCCTGCCCGTCGATCAACTGCAGGCGCATGGAGAAATCCTGCGCCATGCGCACCAGCGCGTCGTAAATCGCCTGGTCGCCGTGCGGGTGATATTTGCCCATCACGTCGCCGACCACGCGCGCCGACTTGACGTATTTCTTGTCGGGCGTGTGGCCCTGCTCGTTCATCGAATGCAGGATGCGGCGGTGCACCGGCTTCAAGCCGTCGCGCACGTCCGGCAGCGCGCGCGACACGATCACGCTCATGGCGTAATCGAGATACGAGCGCTTCATCTCCTCGGTGATCGAAACGGGGCGCGTATCGGAGGGACTTCCGTCCCCCGATTTCGGATTTTCGGTGTCGGCCAAAGGCTGCTTCCTGGGCGTGTTCTACGAACCAATTTTTCTAACTGATTCACCCTCGCTTGGCCACCTGAAATAGAGCCCAATACCGGCTATTTTCATGTTATTTTTCAATAACTTATAATGGGTTGCCAAAGCCGTGCGGCGGGCCGCAGAATGGCCGCAAATCACGACCGTTCGGCCGATCATTTGACCGGCCCGGCAGCGCCCGCTAGGCGAAGTCTATGCCGCTCGAATTTCTCATCTCCGCCCTGGTCACGCTGGTGGTCGTGGTCGATCCGCTCGGCCTGGTGCCGAGCTTCCTCGCCATCACCCACGGACTGCCTGAGCGTTCGCGCCGCAACGTGGCGCTGCGCGCCTGTCTGATCGCGGCGGCAATCCTCGCCGGCAGCGCGCTGATCGGCGACTGGCTGCTGCGCACGCTGTCGATCGGCCTGCCCGCCTTCCGCATCGCCGGCGGCCTGCTGCTGTTCTCGATCGCGTCGGAAATGGTGTTCGGCGTGCGCATCGAGCGGCAATCGCAGCGAAGCCGAGGAAGCGATCGAGGAGCACGTGCGCAACATCGCCGCCTTCCCGCTCGCCATTCCGCTGATGGCCGGCCCCGGCGCCATCACCGCCAGCGTGCTGCTCGCCGGCCGCACCGGCGGCGATCTCACGCGTCTGGGCCTGCTGCTCGGCGTCATCGCCGCGGTGCTGGCGCTTTGCTTTGTCGTGTTCACGCTCGCCGCGCGCATCGCGACGCTGCTCGGCACCACCGGCAATGTCGTGCTCTCGCGCCTGCTCGGCGTGCTGCTGGCCGCGCTCGCCGTGCAATTCGTCATCGACGGCGTGCGCGCCGCGCTGGCGGGGTGAAGCAATGCTGTCAGCCGGGCTTGTCACCATCGACCCGAACTCGATCAACTCGCGAATCGCGGGAACCTCAGCGGCTCGAACACGCTGGATGCCCGCTTAGCGCGGCATGACGCGGATGAACCGAGTCGCAGCAGCCTCAGAACGGAATCTCGTCGTCCATGTCGGCCGACTTGCCGCCGCCGGCCATCGCCGGCTTGCGCTCGCGCGCAACGCTCGGGCCGCTCGAGCCGAAGTCGTCGCCGCTGTCGGCGCCTGCGCTCCGCCACCGCCGCGCGTGTCGAGCATGGTGAGCTGCGAATTGAAGCCCTGCAGCACCACTTCGGTCGAATATTTGTCGTGGCCGTCTTTGTCCGTCCATTTGCGCGTCTGCAGCGAGCCTTCCAGGTAAACCTTCGAGCCCTTCTTGAGATACTGCTCGACGATCTTGCACAGGCCTTCGTTGAAGATGACCACGCGGTGCCACTCGGTCTTTTCCTTGCGCTCGCCGGTGGTCTTGTCGCGCCAGCTTTCCGAGGTGGCGACGCTGCAGATTGGCGATCGGCCGCCCGTCCTGGGTGCGGCGAATTTCCGGATCCTTGCCGAGATTGCCGATCAGGATCACTTTGTTGACGCTACCTGCCATGATGCTCTCCGCGTGGCGATTGCCGGTCGCGCGGCCTCGCTCTCGAAGCCGCCGCCGCTCGCCGGTAAGGGGCCGCCCGCCGCGCGCGGCCCCGCAATTAACTTTTGCACCCTAGACCTCGGCCCCCATGCGGCAAGCTCGTTCGGCCTTAATCCACAGGGCTTCTGTAGTGGCGCCCGGGTTGTAGCGAATTACCGGGACACAATCTTGTTCTTTTTTTGTTCTAGTCGATTTTAACCATTTAGGCAACTGATTCGGTTCAATAAATCGCATTTTCTGTGGCGTAAAAGCAACAGTTCGAATCATCCACAAGATATAGGGTCTGCGCTGATTTCGCTTCGGCGGAAATTTTCTGGAGGCCCTCGATGAAGCGTTTCACTCTTGCGGTATGCGCCTGCCTGTTGGCAATCGCCGTGGCCGCGCCATGCCTTTGCCGCCGATCTGTCCCGGCCCGCCTTCAAGGCGCCCGCTTTCGCCGCGCCGTTCAACTGGACCGGCTTCTATGTCGGCATCAACGGCGGCTACGGCTGGGGCAAATCGAGCTGGACCGACCCGGTCGCCGCCACCACCACCGGCGACTTCAATATCAGCGGCGCGCTGGTCGGCGGCACGGTCGGTTACAATCTGCAGATCGGCCAATTGGGTCGTCGGCGCGGAAGGCGACATCGACGCCAGCTGGATCAAGGGCACCGACGCCACCGGCTGTTGCCAAACCAGAAACGACTGGTTCGCGACCGCCCGCGCCCGCCTCGGCTTCGCCATGGATCGTTGGATGCCCTTCGTCACCGGCGGCGCGGCCTTCGGCGACGTCAAGATGAACGCGCTCGGCGCTTCGCAAACCGCGACCAAGATCGGCTGGACCGCCGGCGGCGGCCTCGAATACGCCTTCAAGGGCGCCTGGTCGGCCAAGATCGAATATCTCTATGCCGATCTCGGCACGGCGATCGTGTAGCGCGGCGACCTGCGGCGGCGCCAACGACGTCACGCTTCAAGACCAGCATCGTGCGCGCCGGGCTGAACTACCACTTCTAAGCACGTCACCTCGAAATACTTGAGCAGGGCCGGCTTCGCGCCGGCCTTTTGTTTTGCTGCGGATAGTTGTCAACCGCGGCCCCAGCCGCACTGGCAAAACCGGCTCGTTCTCACTACGTTCCGGGCTACGCACCCCGGCGGCCTGCAATCCGCAGCGCCGCGCGTGGGTTCGTTTGCTCAGGTTCCAATTTAAGTCCAATGGCCGACCGTCCCGAACGACCCGCCCGCCACGATCCCCGCGCGATCGCCATCCGCGGCGCGCGCGAGCACAATCTCAAGAACATCGACGTCGCCATTCCGCGCGACGAGCTGGTGGTGTTCACCGGCCTGTCCGGCTCGGGCAAGTCGTCGCTCGCCTTCGACACCATCTATGCCGAGGGCCAGCGCCGCTACGTCGAGAGCCTGTCGGCCTACGCGCGCCAGTTCCTCGAGATGATGCAGAAGCCGGACGTCGACCAGATCGACGGCCTGTCGCCGGCGATCTCCATCGAGCAGAAGACCACCTCGAAGAACCCGCGCTCGACCGTCGGCACCGTCACCGAGATCTACGACTACATGCGCCTGCTGTGGGCGCGCGTCGGCGTGCCCTACTCGCCGGCGACCGGGCTGCCGATCGAGAGCCAGACCGTCTCGCAGATGGTCGACCGCGTGCTGGCGCTGCCCGAAGGCACGCGCATCTACGTGCTGGCGCCGGTCGTGCGCGGCCGCAAGGGCGAATACAAAAAGGAACTCGCCGAGTTCCTGCGCAAGGGCTACCAGCGCGTCAAGATCGACGGCGCCTTCTACGAGATCGCAGCGACGTCAAGCCGCTCGACAAGAAATTCACCCACGACATCGACGTGGTGGTCGACCGCCTGGTGGTGAAAGGCGACATCGGCACGCGGCTGGCGGATTCGCTCGAGCAGTGCCTCAAGCTCGCCGACGGCCTCGCCGTGGTCGAACTCGCCGACACCAAAGGCAGCGGCGCCGACCGCCAATCGCGGCCGCAACGCCAATGCCGAGCGCCTGATCTTCTCCGAGAAATTCGCCTGCCCGGTGTCCGGCTTCACCATTCCGGAGATCGAGCCGCGGCTGTTCTCGTTCAACAATCCGTTCGGCGCCTGCCCGGAATGCGGCGGGCTCGGCGTCGAGCAGCACATCGACGCCGACCTGGTCATCCCCGACCGCGACGCCACGCTGAAGAAAGGCGCCATCGCGCCCTGGGCGAAATCGTCGTCGCCCTATTACATCCAGACGCTCGACGCGCTGGCCAAACATTTCCGCTTCACGCTCGACACCAAGTGGAAGGACCTGCCGAAGAAGACGCAGGACGCCATCCTCTACGGCTCCGGCGAGGACGAGATCAAATTCGTCTATGACGACGGCCTGCGCGGCTACACGACGAAGAAGCCGTTCGAAGGCGTCATCACCAATCTCGAGCGCCGCTTCAAGGAAACCGAGAGCGAGTGGGCGCGCGAGGACCTGGTGAAATATTTCACCGACGTGCCCTGCGCCGCCTGCCACGGCGCGCGGCTCAAGCCCGAGGCGCTCTGCGTCAAGATCGCCGGCAAGAACATCTCGGAAGTCGCCGAGCTGTCGGTGCGCCGCGCCGGCGAGTGGTTCACCGAGATTCCGAAACAGCTCAACGCGCAGCAGAACGAAATCGGCGTGCGCGTGCTCAAGGAAATCCGCGAGCGGCTGAAATTCCTGGTCGACGTCGGCCTCGACTACCTGACGCTGGCGCGCGCCTCCGGCACGTTGTCCGGCGGCGAGAGCCAGCGCATCCGCCTCGCCTCGCAGATCGGCTCCGGCCTCACCGGCGTGCTCTACGTGCTCGACGAGCCCTCGATCGGCCTGCACCAGCGCGACAATGCGCGCCTGCTGGAAACCCTCAAGCGCCTGCGCGACCTCGGCAACACCGTGATCGTGGTCGAGCACGACGAGGACGCCATCCGCACCGCCGATTACGTGCTCGACATCGGCCCCGGCGCCGGCATCCACGGCGGCCACGTCGTCGCCGAAGGCAAGGTCGACGACCTCATCGCCGCGCCGCGCTCATGGACCGGCAAATATCTCTCCGGCGAACTTCAGCGTGCCGGTGCCCGAGCGGCAGCCGCGCAACCCGCGCCGCCAGCTCAAGATCGTCAACGCCCGCGGCAACAACCTGAAGAACATCACCGCCGAGATCCCGCTCGGCCTGTTCACCTGCGTCACCGGCGTCTCCGGCGGCGGCAAGTCGACGCTGCTGATCGACACGCTGTACAACGCGGTGGCGCGCAAGTTGAACGGCGCCTCGCTCGCCCCCGCCGCCGCACGACCGCATCGAGGGCCTCGAGCACATCGACAAGATCATCGACATCGACCAGTCGCCGATCGGCCGCACGCCGCGCTCCAATCCGGCGACCTACACCGGCGCCTTCACGCCGATCCGCGAATGGTTCGCGGCGCTGCCCGAATCCAAGGCGCGCGGCTACGAGCCCGGCCGCTTCTCCTTCAACGTCAAAGGCGGCCGCTGCGAGGCCTGCCAGGGCGACGGCGTCATCAAGATCGAGATGCACTTCCTGCCCGACGTCTACGTCACCTGCGACGTCTGCAAGGGCAAGCGCTACAACCGCGAGACGCTCGAGGTGCTGTTCAAGGGCAAGTCGATCGCCGACGTGCTCGACATGACGGTGGAAGAGGCGCTGGAATTCTTCAAGGCGGTGCCGCGCGTGCGCGACGTGCTGGCGCTGCTGCACCGCGTCGGCCTCGACTACATCCATGTCGGCCAGCAGGCCACCACGCTGTCCGGCGGCGAGGCGCAGCGCGTCAAGCTCGCCAAGGAGCTGTCCAAGCGCGCCACCGGCCGCACGCTCTACATCCTCGACGAGCCGACCACCGGCCTGCACTTCCACGACGTGGCCAAGCTGCTCGACGTGCTGCACGAGCTGGTCGAGACCGGCAACTCGGTGGTGGTGATCGAGCACAATCTGGAAGTGATCAAGACCGCCGACTGGATCATCGACCTCGGCCCCGAAGGCGGCGACGGCGGCGGCGAGATCGTCGCGCAAGGCACGCCGGAGGATATTGTGAAGGTGGCGCGGAGCTACACCGGGCAGTTTTTGAAGCCGGTGCTGGGGCGGGAGGCGAAGCGGAAGAAGGGACAGCAGGCGGCGGAGTGAGGCTGTGGTGCACGACAAATACCGGCTCTGCGAGACGCTTAAACCGAAAGAATACTGCATCGTCGTCGAGCAGTACAAAGAAGGATTGTTCGAACAGAAATTTCACGAACACGTAGCCGCGCATCGTCTTTCAGAAGAGTTCGCTTCAGTATCTTCTCCCGGCGCTCGTCATGAAGTTTGAGGAGATGCTGCCAATGACGATCTTTCGAAGTCACTTGAGTGACCGTGGCAAAAATCCGCCGCGTCAAACGTTTATGTGGCATGTCAACTACCCAGAGCCTGGCGTACTCCGAAAATATTGCGGGACCGATACTTGCGCTTGGGCAGATCGAGTTGTTTCCGCCGATAAGTTTCGAAAATAGCCGTCACATCGGGAGAAATCGCGAAGGTAAAGCGCGGCTACACCGGGCAGTTTTTTGAAGGCGGTGCGGGGGCGGGAGGCGAAGCGCAAGAAGGGCCAGCAGGCGGCGGCGTGAGCACAATATTATCTCAGCTGTCCGGAGCCGTTTTGTATGAGATCCATCACCATGGATGAAGCGTATTTGCAGCGCGGATTAACTCGGCGCGTTGAAAGCGCCAAAGAGGCTTTTATCCGGGACATCGAGTCGATGATGGCCACACTTGCGGCCCGGGGTATGCTTGGGAGTGGCACGACGCTGCGCATGTTTGGCGAGATATCCCTCAAATCTTTAACAGACTGGTTCACCGATGCTGCGCAATTCGCCTTCACAGTTACCGGTAGACATGAGGGACAAGTCGTCGCGGGGCTTGATTCTGCAGCAAATGCGCTGCTTCAAGCCATATACGCATACCTGCAACAGCGTCTCAAAAATACTGGATTGCCGGACAATGTGGTCCTTCGCCAACTTGACTCCATTCATACGGACTTACTGAACCAGCGAACTGCGCTTATCGACGACTTCGAACACGGAATACAGGGGAGCGAGAAATTGAAGAAAGACCCTGTCGTAAGTGTTGTCGCTCATCAGAGCAACAGCCCTGAAGCTGTTCAACAGATCGGGTCTGGCGCCTTCTCTCAAAGCGCCTTTGTCCAAAACTATACTCCCTTGATTCAAGCGATCGAGACCGCGGTCAATTCGGATGAGTTCAGGGAGTTGAGCCCCGAACAGCAGGTCGCATTTACGGATGTGGCTGACACCTTCAAGGATGAGGCTGCAAAGTCGCAGCCAGATGTTGGAAAACTGAAACGCTGGGGAAATCGTTTGCTTAATCTTTCGACCGACTTCGGTATGAAAGTTGCTGCTAGTACTCTTGCCGGCGTCCTGACGCGGATATTCGTCGGATAGCCCGTAGGGTGGGTTAGCGCCGAAGGCGCGTAACCTACCTTCCACAATGCCGCTCGTCAGACGATGGGTTACGGCACTACAAGCTTCAGACCCAAGAACCGAATTCGTGCTCGATGTCGTGCGCCTTGCACCAGTCCCGGAATGCGTCGACCGCGTCCAACCGGCCTGCGAACTTCTCGCGTAACAGCTCAAAGGCGAGTTTAGGAAGCGAGGCTGGTGCTACGCGCGCCCAAAACTCATAGTCGTCGTCACCCCAAATTTTGCTGACGGTGGGGCCCATATCCTGCGCATCCATCGTGATAACGCCGCGCTCATCAAGGGTCAGGCGCACGGAGCGAAACTCGGTTCCTTCCCGGCGGGCAATTTCGATCACCTGACTAGCCATGCTTCATGTCCTCGCAACTTGCCGCACCCGCTTGGCGATCTCGCCGCCCTTTTCCCGCTCCACCACCGCAATGTCGTACTGGCTCTGTTGGCGGAGAGCTTACGCGCCTGAAGTCACGCTTGAGCAGGCGGCCGGGGTGGCAAAGTGGTCGTTTCATAAAATCAGAATATCATATTCTCAGTCATGCCCGGCCTTGTGCATCCACGCCTTGGTGCCGTTCAACAAGAAAGGCGTGATGGCCGGAACAAGCCCGGCCATGACAAAAAGATCTTCTAGCGAGCGTAGCCCGGATGAGCGCAGCGAAATCCGGGATCGGAACTCGCGGCGAGATCGTCCCCGCATTACGCTTCGCTCCATGTGGGCTACAAGCTAGCCTAGCACATTCTCCGTTCATTCCCGCGCAAGCGGGAATCCGAGCACTGGCTCCCCGCTTTCGCGGCGACGAACGGAGCGGAACAAGTCCGGCCATGCTAGATTAGTCTGGCGCATGACCCAGGCATTGCCCTTCCTCGCCCGCCGCGCCTTGCTCGCGCTTGCCTTTTCGCTTGCCTTTTCGCTTGCGCTGACACCGGCGCTGGCCGCCGACTCCGGCCCCGCCGTTCCCGTCACCGCGATCTACAAGCGCGTCGTCGAAAGCTTCGACGGCAAACAGAACAACAGCGAGAACGGCTACTTCATCTGGAAAGACGACAAGACCCGCCGCCAGTATTTTTCCGCACGCACGGCGAAGCTCTGGCGCGAGGCCGACCGGCTGACACCGAAAGGCGATGAGAGCCCGCCCGGCTTCGATCCGGTCACCAATTCGCAGGACCCGCTGGTGCGTGCTTTCGATACGTCGATCGAAAGGCAGGACGCCAAGAGCGCGACGGTCGTCGTCCGTATTTCAGAAATGCCCGGCCCCATCACGCAGCCCGCGCCGCGCGAGTTCATCCGCTACGACATGGTTCTGCAACGCGGCCGCTGGGTGATCGACGATATCCGCGGCACCGTCGACACCGAATGGTCGGTGCGCAAGATCATGGCCGACTACATCGCCATGTGCACGCGGCCCGAGACCGCCAAGTTCTGCCGCTGACGCCGCCCATCCCGGTGGAGCAAGCCTAGCCGGACGCCCACCCACTTCCGCGCTCCGCCCGCCTGTCCTAATCTCATGGCCATGCGTGCGTCGGTTCCTGTCCTCGCGATCGCCTGCCTGTTCGGCAGCGGCTTGCCCGCTTTTGCCGAGCTCGGCCCCTGCAAGCCCGACGCGCGCGAGACGCCGCTGTGCGGCTCCGGCAAGGGCGCCGCGCGGGTCGTGCACAATACCATTTCGCCGGACAAGAAATTTGCGCTGGCCTGGCGTCATCCCGGCATGGACCCCGGCGACGTCACCAGGGACGACGCCAGCGACCTCGAGATATTGCTGATCCGCCTCGCCGACGGCGCCGTGCTGGCGAAAGCCGACACCGAGTATTTCCGCAATCCCGGCGTTACCCTCAACCGGCGCTGGGAATACGCGATCTGGTCGCCGGACAGCCGCATGGTCATCCGCATGTACGATCCGCGCTTCGGCACCGACGTCTTCACGTTGTACCGCATCGGCACCGACGGCCGGCTCAACGGCGAAATCGCCCTCGACAAAATGATCGAGGACGCCGTGCACGCGCGGTTGAAGAAAATCGGCCGCAATCCCGACGACTACGGGATATTGATCGGCGACAGCGGCAACACGTTGAGCAATAGCGGCACGCTGCGCTTCAAGGTCACCGCCTACATCGTCAAGAAGGACCCCTCGGTCGATTACGACATCGAGATGAAAGTGACCGCCGGCAAGGCGCCCTTGCGCGCGCGCATCGTCAAGATCGTGCAGACCCACGCGGACTGACGGCCGCCCGCCTACCTTACCTGCGACACAAACCCCACCGTCGAGCAGCCCTTCTGCCCGCCCTTGCTGGCGCAGATCCTGAAGACGTAGGCGTCCTTGCCCTTGAAGCCTTTGTCCGGCGTGTAGATGAAGCGGTTGTGCCCGGCCTGCACCAGCTTGCCGAATTCCGGCTCGTGCACGAAGCTGATGCCGTTGGGCGTGTAGCCTGATCCGGCGAAATTGTGCGTGCAGGAGGAGCCGGCGTCGACGATCACGTCGACGACGACGGCGTCGTTCTTCTCGGGATGGAATTCGAACTTCGGGTACAGGCAGCCGGCCTGCGCCGACGCGGGCAGCAGCACCAGCAGCGCGGCGGCGGTCAGCCAACGGTTCGACATGATCCTTACCTCCTTGCCGCGGTTCATGGGCGCATGGCGCCTAGCGCGTCGACACCACGCCGCGGCGCGGGCCGCGCTCGCCTTCGCAGGTACACGGCGCGCCGAGGCGCGGGTAAGGCACGGTCGTGCATTGGCCGCCGCCGTAGCGCGGCAGCACCTTGCAGACGTAGGGGTTGGGAATGTTCGGCGGCCCGTGCGGATGCGGCACCGCATGCGGCGCCGCCACGGCCGGCGCGGCGGCGGACGCGAACAGTAAAGCCGCGGCCATAAGCAATCTTCGCATTGTCCGGTCTCCACAAAAACTCCGATGGCCGCAACCACCAGCGTCACCCCGCCGCGAAGCGTTCCCTACACCTTTGCCTGCCTCAAGTCTCCAGCATTGTCTCAACAAATGTTTTCGGGTCCGCCCAGAACTCGCGCATCAGCCGGTAGTGCTCGGTGTCCTCGACGCGCGCCAGCGCGAGCCCGCCTTGCGTCAACTGCAACAGCCGCGCGCCCGGATAGGCCATCAGCAGCGGCGAATGCGTCGCCATGATCACCTGGCAGATTCCGGATCGCTCCATCGCGCGCAGCAGTTTGAGGAATTCGATCTGCCGCGCCGGCGACAGCGCCGACTCCGGCTCGTCGAAAATGAAAATGCCCTGGCGCTGGCAGCGCTCGGCGAATAAACGCAGAAAGCCCTCGCCGTGCGAATGCGACAGGAAATCCGCCGCGGGGCTGCCCACCGCGTCGAGGTAGCGCGCGACGGTGAAGAAGCTCTCGGCGCGGAAGAACCAGCCGTTGGTGATCTTCGGCAGCCAGCTCGCGCGCAGCGCCTTCGCCAGTTGGCCGCCCATCTTTTCCAGCGCCTGCGAATGATCGACCGGCATGTAACCCTTGCCCCCGCCCGCTTCGTCGTAGCCGGCGAGTGCGGCGATGCCTTCGAGCAGGGTCGATTTGCCGGTGCCGTTCTCGCCGACGATGATGGTGATGGCGTGCTCGAAGGTGAGATCGAGCCCGTCGCGCAGGAACGGCAGGCAGAACGGATAGCTGTCGCGCCCGGCGACGCCCTCGGGCTCAAACCATAGCCGCTTGAGATACGGCGCCGGCAGATTGATGGTGCGGTTTTTTCGGGCCATCCCCGGTCTCGCCTTCCGTGCGTCAACGCACGTCAGGGTAGCAAGCCGGGCAGGCCTATGAGAAGTGCGTTTCGGCGCGCCGTCAGCGCCTTCCGAACCACCAGCCGAGCGCGAGAAACACGACGCCGGCCGCGCCGGAAACGATGCCGTGCTTCATGTGCACGCGCATCACGCCGGCCTCGTGCCCGGGGAAGAAGCCCGGCAGCGTGTCCGCCGGCGTCACGAAATAAATTCCGGCGATCACGAGCAAGACGATGCCGAGCACGGTGCAGAGCATTTTCATCGAGGCCAGTCCTTCCAACGAATCGAGGCGCGTTATCCGGATGCGCGCGAGCCTAGTCCGCCCGGCCGCGGCCGCCAACCGTCTTTGACCGCGGCGCGAAAATCGCTAGGCTGCGCGCGGGGGCTTCTGCGATGGGCCGGTCAGCCGCGACCGGCGGCGCCTGGCGTCCCGTCGGTTTCAGGGGGCCAAAGATGCGCCGTCACGTCGTCACCTTGTTTTTCATCGCGGCTTGTCTGCTGGCCGCGTCCGCGCGGGCGGCCGAATTCCGCTTCCCGAAAACCGGGCCGGACGCCTTCGTCATCAACCTGCCGGCCGGCTGGACCACGCACGAAGACGAATTCAACGGCGTGCAATTGCTGGCGCCCGACCGCCGCAGCGTGATCTATCTGTCGTTGCTGCGCGACAGCAAATATACCGGCAAGCCGCTGCGCGACGTGGCGCTGGCGATCGGCGCGCAGCCGAACATGAAATTTTCCGGCCGGCAGGAAGCCAGCATCATCTCGGGCTATGGCGGGCAGACCTTCTTCGCCCAGATGACCAACGACAAAGGCACCCCGCTCGACGTCAAGATGGCGATCATCCCTCTGGCCCAGGACCTGTGGGCGACGGAAACGCAGATGACCACGAAGAACCTGAACGCCGCGCAAAGCGCGACGCTCGCTCAGGCCGTGCGCGGCGTCGGCCTGGTGCACGGCAAATAAAATCGCGCGCCGGTCCTGACAATGAAACGCCCAGGCCGGCGGCAACCGGCTTGGGCGCTCGAGCATGCGGCGGCTGGCGCCGCCGGTCAGATTTTCAGATCGGGCACGCCAAGATGTTCCAGAACCACTCGCCGTCGACATTGATCCAGCACGGGCCGACGCCGTAGTCGTACCAGCGGCCATGCCAGCGGTGGCGGTGGTGGCCATACCAGATGTGGCCGTTGTAGCTCTTGCCGACCACGAAGTTGCCGTGAACCGCCTTGTTGACGTGGACGGTCTTGTTTACGTGCACGCCTTTGTTGACCTTGACGCTTTTATTGACGTGCATGGTTTTGTTGACGTGTACGGTCTTGTTGACGTGAACGGTCTTTTTCTGCTCCTTCGCATCGGCCGGGCTCGCAATCGTAAACGCGAACCCGAGCACGGCAAGCACGGATAAAACGAGCGAAATCTTCTTCAGCATGACGGCGCTCCTCTCGTGGCTGGGGCGTAGTTTTGGTTGCAAGGCCCGCAGCCGAATTGCCGCCGGCTCTTGTCCCGGAACAAGCCCACGATGCCGCATTATCGGAACGTGCGATGTGAATGCGTCCTGAACGAAGCAACCTGAGCATCCGTTCAGACATAGAGCTTTTCGGCGGTAATATCGTACGCTTCACACCCCCGCTTGTGCGCCGGAGCATGATTGATCGTCAGACAGCGGCGGCGAGAGGAATTGTCACGCCGCCTTCGCCGCCAGTTCCTTGTCCTTCGCCTCCGCGCGCTGCGCCGCGGGACGCGCCGCGATGCGCGCGGCATAATCGGTGAATTCCTTGCGCTCGGGGATCATCTTGAAAATCATGCCCCAGCGGATATTGGCGCCGATCACCACGTCGGCGGCGGTGAACTGATCGCCCATCAGCCAGGGGCCTTTCGCCACGGCCTTGGCGAGCACGTTCATGGTGGTGTCGAAATCGCCGTAGCCGAGCA
Organism: uncultured Alphaproteobacteria bacterium; assembly: GCA_963772235.1. Taxonomy (GTDB): domain Bacteria; phylum Pseudomonadota; class Alphaproteobacteria; order Rhizobiales; family Xanthobacteraceae; genus Pseudolabrys. Next base: position 87,431 of record CAVYWI010000006.1, on the reverse strand, counting down.
TGGCGCGCCTCGCCTCTTCCTTGCGCGGCGCGGCGCGGTCGATCACCGCCGGCTCGAGGCAGCCGGGCCCGAAGAACAGCCATTTGAGATAGACGCCGCGGCGCGGCGTGCCGATCGGCACGTTCAGCCTGGCTTGCGGGAACGCGTCGGCGAGATAGGTGCAGATCGCCGCCAGCTCGGTGATGATGGTGTCGCCATGCCTGAGCGCCGGCACCTTGCCCATCGGATTGATGGCGAGATAGTCCGGCTTCAGGTTGTCGCCCTGCTTCAGGCTCAAGAGCTTGAGGTCGTAAGGCTGGCCGAGTTCCTCCAGCATCCACAGCACGACGGAGGAGCGCGACGGCGCGGCGTGGTAGAGCGTGAGATCGGCCATGGGACACCTTGCAAAGGGGACGGTTCCAAACGAGGTTACGACTATGCCCAGATTGTGCAGGGAAAGTGACCATGTCCAATAACGTTCGCGACAATGCCGACCGCCACCGCTTCGAACTCGACGCCGACGGCCATCTGGCGTTTTCGGTCTATCAGCGCGAAGGCGCGATCATCACCATCATGCACACCGAGGTGCCGGCGGCGCTCAACGGCCGCGGCATCGGCTCGGCGCTGGTGCGCGGCCTGCTCGACATCGCCCGCGCCCAAGGGCTGAAGGTCAAGCCGCTCTGCCCGTTCGTCGCCAGCTACATCGCCAAGCATCCGGAATACGCGGATTTGTTGGGTTGATATTTCACTTCCTTCCACTGCCCCCGAAGAGCCAGGAGAGAAACGCAATCTTTACCCTTCGGTAAGACATTGGGCCGGCTGTCCCGTGTCAGGCGTTCGCGGTGGATATTTCGGCCGGTATCGCGTTTTTCTTCGGCCAGCTGACCAAGCTGCTGTTCTCGTTCGGCTCGTCGTTCTCGCTCACGTCGCTGACCGCGGCGTTGGTCATCTCTACCCTGCTCCTCGTCTATCGGCGCCAAAAGCGCGGTCGGCGTATCCACTGGCGGACGATCGCACGCGCGCTGTTCCCGCGTCGCATCCTGCGCTGCCGCTCGAACGAGGCCGACATCGGCTACCTTTTCTTCAACGTATTCGTCTTCAGCCTGGCGTTCGGGTGGGCGGTGCTGTCCTATCAGTTCATCTCGAACGGCATCATCGCCGGGCTGGTCGCGCTCGCCGGTCCGGTGAAGCCCTCGACGCTGTCGCCGTACGTCACCCGCTCGGTCATCACGGTGATGCTGTTCCTCGCCTACGAGTTCGGCTACTGGGTCCATCACTGGCTCTGCCACAAGGTGCCGCTGCTGTGGAAATTCCACAAAGTGCATCACAACGCGGAAGTGCTCACGCCGATCACCAATTTCCGCGTTCACCCGGTCGACACATGGCTCTTCGCCAACATCCTCGCGTTCTCGGCAGCAGTCGCCAATGGGCTTGGCAACTACATGTTTGGCACGACTGCCTATCAATACACGCTCTCCGACACCAACATCATCCTGGTGCTGTTCGTCCACGCCTACGTCCATCTGCAGCATTCGCACATGTGGGTTGCGTTCCGAGGGCTGGCTGGGCGCATTTTTGTTTCGCCCGCGCATCATCAGGTGCACCACTCGACCGATCCGAAACACTTCAACAAGAATTTCGGCAGTTGCCTGGCGCTGTGGGACTGGATTTTCGGCACGCTCTACGTTCCGGGCAAGGAGCGCGAGGCGCTCACCTTCGGTTTCGCCGATCATCCGGACGCGCACACCGTGAAGGGCGAAATGGTCGCGCTGCTGATCAATGCCGCCGGCCACATCAAGTCGCTGTTGACGCGCCGCCGCGGCGAGCCCACGCCGATGCCCGCGCCCGAACGGGAACCGGCTTAGGCGATGTTAGCTGCGTCTGATGGCGGAGCTAGCCCGCAATCCGGTCGAGCAGATCGGCCAGCGATTCAGGACAGGTGATGTGCGGGTTATGGCTCGAATCTATTTCGGTGACGTCCCAGCCGTCCCGCATCGCCCACTCGTAGAAACGGCGGAAACGGTCGTCGGGCGCATTCCGCGTGCAATAGATGTAATGGCGCGGCAGCGTCAGCGCGCCGTTCTGCAATTTCAGTTTCTGCTCGAAGGTCCTTGCCGACTGCGGCCGCCGCAATGGCGCACACCAGGCTCGGTCTTCCGGCGCCGTATCGGGCGGCATATCCACGGGCGGAATGAAGCCATCGGGCGATGGCTTACGCTGCGCACGCGCCGAGGCCGGCAGCAAATTGAGCACGCTGTCGCCATCGTCGGGCGCGAAGGCATCGATGTAAGTGAGCCGCGCGATGCGCGAGCGCGCCCGGTCGGCGACGCCGGTCGCGACCATGCCGCCATAGGAATGGCCGATCAGGTTGACCGCGGCGAGGTCCTCGAATTCGAGCACGCCTAAAATGTCCGCGATGTGGGTGTCGAGATCGATCTCGGAACGCGCCAAGTGCGCGCGTTCGCCGAGCCCGGTATAAGTCGGCGTGACCAACCGGTGCCCGCGCGCGGTCATCAACGGATGCATTTTCTTCCAGGCCCAGCCGGCGCTCCAGGCGCCGTGCGCAACGACGAAGGTAGCCATATCCCCGCCCCCTATTCGGCTGCGACGGCGCGCGGACGCGTCGAATGCTTGGTCCAGTGTGCGCGCACGAAATCGGCCGCGACCACGACGAGCCCTGCCGCGAGCACTTCCCATCCCGGCCTGATGCCGGCGGAAAAATCGAACGCCACGTCAAGCACGCGCATCGGCGAAACATGGAAGGCGATGCCGATGCCGACCGCCTCGCCGAGGAATGTGAGCGCCGACACCGCGATGCTTAGAAAAAGCAGCATCACGGTCGACAGCTCGCCGCCGCCTTGCCACCACGCGACCAGCCGGTAGGCGATCAGCCACAGGAACAGGCTGGCGGCGAACACCGGCACCGTGACGTCGGCCTTGGTCTGCTGGAAATAATGGATGAGCGCCAGCAGCGCGATGCCGTAGACCAGCTGGTGCAACCGCCGCCAGCGCATGCCGCCGAGACGCTTCACCATGCCGTCGGTCGAGCTCGCCGCCAGGGTTGCCAATCCAAGCCATGCCGTCCCGCCGACAACGAGATACCAGCGATGGCTGATCTCGTGCGCCACCTTGGCAAGGCTGAAGCCTTGATCGGTGAAAAACAGACTCAGATGCGCGGCGATGTAGCAAAACGCGCCGACACCGAGCATGCGCCGCACGTCGATCAGATTGCCGAAACGCGTGATGCGCCGGAACGGCGTCACCGCCAGGGTCACGCCCAGGAACACCAAGGCCCAGAAGCCGGCGCGATGGATCATGTCGTTGAGCGGGCGCGCGCCGTGCATGATCGCCTGGGCATCGACCAGCGCCTTGGCGAGCGGGAAAAGCAGCAAAGCCAGCGCGCCGATGCGCAACGGCGACAAGCGGCCGCGCCGGTCCCGCCAAAGCTGCCAGGACGACGTCATGACGCGCGCCTCGCACGTCCCCGCCTGGTTAGGTCCCCGCGCGACTGCCCAAGATTCAAGCGCCCGGCCTGGAAAGCCGCCCAATTTCGCCGCTGCCCTGGCTGCATATCAGTTATACCGCACTGCACAATGTTACCGCCTGCTGGGAGACCGTGCTAGCATTTTTGCCATCATTCGATTCGTCACAACCGTTCACAAGGTTGGGCGCAATGAGTGTGCCGGCGCCGGACAACGCCGGCGACCGTTACGGGAAAAGGAGCAGCAGAAAAGAAACCTAGAGTTACGCCACGCCGGGCCACTTCGAGGAGGCCACCGATGTTGCGAAACTTGGTACGCTCACTGCTCGTGCTCGTTCTGTCCCTGTTCAGCTTTGCCGCGCTTGCCCACGACGTGTGGATCAATCGCGGCGCTTACAAAAATCCCGCCGGCGAATGGTGCTGTGGCGCCGAAGACTGTGGCGTGGTTGCGCCCGGTGCCGTGAAGGCTGGCGTTGGCGGCTATTCGCTGCGGGGCCCGGTCACCTACGGCCAGGGTGTGACCGGCAACGCGGAGGACGGGCCGACGCGCCAGGAAAACATCAACGAGGTTGTGCCCTATAGCCAGTCGCTACCATCGCCCGATGGCGCCTATTGGCGTTGCAAGCGGCCGGACGGCACGCCGCGTTGTTTCTTCGCCCCGCCATCGGGAAGCTGAATGTTCGGCTAGACGTTCGGATTGGCGCTGGCGCGCATGATCAGCGCCACCATGGCCGCGGTCCCAAAGAGAATGAACGACGCGCCGATGCTGTCGCGTCCCGCGAAGTAGACGATCGAGGCCACTAACAAAGCGGCAAGCCCGAGCGACAACGACCACAGGCCGACCCATTCGGTCGACGCGGCTGCCGGCAAGCGCTTCGCCCGCCGATTTTTCGAGTGGATTTCCTGAGGCTGCAACGTTGGCACGGCAATCTCTCCGAGTAGCTCGTGCCATATTGATCGCAATTTCCGTGCCGACATTGATCTAGCGCAAACGGCCCGCGCGGCCGTTTTTCGGCCGCTTAAAGGCGCGGCAGCGGGCGGCCACCGGCCGTGCGCGAGGGAACTTTCACCCAGGCTTCGCCGTCGAGCACGGTCTCGCCATCCACCTTGCAGGTGCAGGCTAGCCGCGCGCGGAATTTCTCCGGCATCAGTTCGGCGACCACCACGCTCACCTCAACGGTGTCGCCGATCTTCACCGGAGCGCGGAAATTCAACGTCTGCGAGATGTAGACCGCACCGGGACCCGGCAGCCGCGTGCCGAGCACCGCCGAGATCAGGCTCGCGGTGTAGAGCCCATGCGCGATGCGCGTGCCGAAAGGCGTCTTGGCGGCGAAGTGCTCCGACAGATGGATCGGATTACGGTCGCCGGTGACCTCGGCAAAACCAACCACATCGGACGACGCCACGGTCTTGTTCAGCCGCTCGGTCATGCCGACCGAGAGATCCTCGAAGTGCAGCGTCTGTAAGGTCAGCATCGTCACGCGCCCTGAGCCTGCGGCCGGCATACCGCCCATAACATGCCGATCAACAGCACATTGATCAGCGCCAGCAGCGTCAATACGCCGATGGTCGCATCGGCTCCGCTCGCTTCGATCGCCAGCGCCCCGGCCGATGGCGCCAGTGCCTGCACGATCAGGCTGGGAAATGCCAGTTTTCCCATGAGGCGCGGAAATCGCACCGGACCGAACAATGCCAACGGCAGCGTGCCGCGTCCGATCCAGGAAATGCCGTAGCCGGCGCCGTAGAGCAGGATGACCAGCACCAGCAGCGGAAAATGGCCGAACAGCAGCAGCAAGCCGATCGCCATGAGCGCGCAGGAGCCGACCATGGTCCAGATCGGGTGGTAGCGGGCCCCAAACAGCCGCTCGACCACGCGGGCGCCGACCTGCGCCGGACCGAACAGCGTGCCGAGGCTGACCGCCACGGCGAAATCGACGCCCCTCGCCTGCAGGAAGATCAACAAGTGCACCACCACGATCGAGCCGATGCCGGCGGCGAGCGACAGCACCAGCGCCAGCAGCGCGAAGATCAAAGTTTCGTTGGCGATGCGCGCCGGCGCGCTGGACGGCGCCGGCTCGTTCGTCATGACGGCGACGGCCGGCTTGGGCGCGCGGCGGATCACAGTCATTTGCAGCGGCAACGCGACCAAAAGATGCAGCGCGGCATAGATGAAGCAGGCGGTGCGCCAGCCGCCATGCTCAATCATGAAGGCGCTCAGCGGCCAGCACACCGTGCTGGCGAAACCGCCGAACAGTGTGAGGTTGGTGATCGGCGTGCGCGCTTCGCTGCCATAGAGACGGCCGAGCGCGGCGAACACCGCGTCGTAGAGCCCAGTGCCCATGCCGATCCCAAGCATCACCCAGGCGAAAAGATAGACCGGCAGCGCCGGCGCCAAGCCGATGCCAATTAGGCCTGCGGCATAGAACAACGAACTCGCCAGCAGCACCGGCCGGCCGCCATGCAGATCGATGATGCGGCCGACCTGCGGTGAGATCAGCCCGGCAACCAGCAACCCGATCGACGTGCCGCCGACCACCCAGCCGAGCGACCAACCGGTATCGGCAACGATCGGCCCGGCAAACACCGCGGGAAAATAGAACGACGTGCCCCAGGCCAGGATTTGCGCCGTGCCCAGCGCGGTGATGACGACGCGGCGGTCGAGCGGGCGCGCTTCTGCTTGCGATGACAAAGTTCTGAAGTCCCCAGCCTTGCGGGCGGGCAATCTACACGAAGCGGCCCAGGTTGAAGCCCCGGGGAGACAGGAATACCGCCAACGCAGAGCGAGCGGCCGAAAAGAAAGTCTGAAATGCCTAAAAAATCGCGTTCCTCTTAATAATCAGTTGCTTACGGTATGCGCTTTATGCATTGCTGCGGCGCAACATTATTGCTTTTCAAGTTCAGGAAAATCCCTATTTTGCGGGCAAATCAGACAACCGGCCTGCGGCCGATTTCATCAGAAAGAGCCTCGCTATGTTTGCCAATCTTGTCCGCCTGATCCGGCAGTGGAAGCGCTACAACCAGAGCCTGACCGAACTGTCACGCCTGGGCGATCGCGAACTCGCCGACATTGGCATCAGCCGTTCCGATATCCATCGGGTGGCTTGGAACGCCGCGCACCCGCACTAAGCGTTCCCCGTATTCATCTGAAAAGCGCCCGCGCTCGCCGCGGGCGTTTTCGTTTGCGCACGTAGTTGCCGTATCAGGCACCGGCGCCTAGTTTCCGCCCATGACCCTGAAACCCGTCCACGTCATCGGCGGCGGCCTCGCCGGTTCCGAGGCGGCCTGGCAACTCGCGCAAGCCGGCGTGCCTGTCGTGCTGCACGAGATGCGGCCGCAGCGAACGACCGCTGCGCACAAGACCGACGGCTACGCCGAACTGGTCTGCTCGAACTCGTTCCGGTCCGACGACAAGGACCACAACGCGGTCGGCCTGCTGCACGCCGAGATGCGCCGGCTCGGCTCGCTGGTGATGGGCGCGGCAGACAGCCACCAAGTGCCGGCCGGCGGCGCGCTGGCGGTCGATCGCGACGGATTTTCCGCAGCCGTTTCGGCGGCGCTGGCGGCGCAGCCGCTGATCACGCTCGCGCGCGGCGAAGTCGCGGTGCCGCCGGAGGACTGGGACAGCGTCATCATCGCCACCGGCCCGCTCACCTCGCCCGATCTCGCGGCGACGATCCGCGCGCTGACCGGCGAGGATGCGCTCGCCTTCTTCGACGCCATCGCGCCGATCGTGCATCGCGACAGCATCGATCTCGAACAGGCCTGGTTCCAGTCGCGCTACGACAAGGCCGGGCCTGGCGGCTCGGGCGCCGACTACATCAATTGCCCGCTGTCGCGCGAACAGTATGACGCCTTCATCGACGCGCTGCTCGCCGGCGAGAAGACCGTGTTCCACGACTGGGAAGCCGCCACGCCTTATTTTGACGGCGTGCCTGCCGATCGAGGTGATGGCCGAGCGTGGGCGCGAAACGCTGCGCCACGGTCCGATGAAGCCGTTCGGCCTGACCAATCCGCGCGCGCCGACGCGAAGCCTTACGCGGTGGTGCAACTGCGCCAGGACAACAAGCTCGGCACGCTGTTCAACATGGTCGGCTTCCAGACCAAGCTGAAACACGGCGAGCAGGTGCGCATCTTCCGCAGCATTCCTGGCCTGCAAAACGCCGAATTCGCCCGCCTCGGCGGCCTGCACCGCAACACCTTCCTCAATTCGCCCGAGCTGCTCGATGAAACGCTGCGGCTGAGAGCCAATCCGCGCTGGCGTTTCGCCGGCCAGATCACCGGCTGCGAGGGCTATGTCGAATCCGCCGCCATCGGGCTGATCGCCGGCGCTTTTGCCGCCGCCGAACGCCGCGGCGAAACGCCGAGCGCCCCGCCGCCGACCACGGCGCACGGCGCGCTGCTCGCGCACATCACCGGCGGCCATATCGAGACCATCGACGCCGGCCCCTCCTCGTTCCAGCCGATGAACGTGAACTTCGGCCTGTTCCCGCCGATCGCCGCGCCCGTCGCGCCGGAAGGCCGCAAGTTCGGCCGCGGCTCGGCCAAGAACCTGGCGCGCAAGAGCGGCGCTGAGCGAACGCGCGCTGGCCGATCTCGAGCGCTGGATCGCTGGCGGGCTGCCGGCCGCCGCGGCGGAGTAATCAAGCACGGAAAATCCGGCTCGGATCGCGCGCCGCGCGCCACAGCAGCCATTGCCGGCGCCAGGGAGCGAGCGGCGTAGAATGCAATGGATCGTAGCCGCGCCGATCCATTCGTTGTAGCGTGGGGCCGACCAGCGCCACCGGCAGCAACGCCGGCAGAATATCCGCTACCGCACCGAGCCTCGCCTGTGCCGTCGCCAGATGCTTGCGCGCGAGCGCGCGCATCTCGGCCAGCGCCGCCGACAAAAGCTGCGCCGCCCTGCCCCGCGAAAACCGCGTTGCGATCGATGCCGTGGCGCTTGAGCACATCGAGCGGCACATAGAGCTGCTGGCGTGCGGTGTGCCGTGCGAAATTTTCCAAAACCCGCGCGATGCCATAGGCGATGCCGGCATCCAGCGCGAGCAGCTCGGTTCCGCCGCCCTGGTCGCCGAGAATTTCAGCCGCCATGGCGAACAGCGCCGATTGCGTCTTGATGCCGTAGATTTCCAGATCGGTCACCGTCGCCATCGGCTCGTCGTAGAGGTCGAAGACGCGCGCGTCGATCAAGGCGATGAGCCGGTCGGCTGCCAGCCCATAGCGCGCCAGCGTTTCTCGCAGCGCGGCCGCTACCGGATGCGCGGCGGCTTCGCCGTCGCGCTCGCCCGAAAGCGCCTCGCGCCACCATTGCAGGCGGATTTCACCCGGCATCGGCTCGCGCGCTAGGTCGCGCACCCGCACGATCTCTACATTGAAGGCGTAGAGCGCAAATAGCGCGTCGCGATGCTCTGCCGGCGCGAACAGCGTGGCGAGATACCGGTCCCGGTCGGCTTCACGCACCAGCGCGGCGCAGTGCTCGAAATTGTTCATCGGAGCAGTCTAGGTTATTCGACCGCGATCAGTCCCGCAGCCACGCGGCGTTTTTCACCCAGCAGGATATTATAGGTCTGCGCCGCCGCCCCGGTAGTCAGGCAATCCACGGAAATCGACAGTGCGCGAAAACGCGCCCGCAGCGGCTCGGGCAGCGCGAAAGGATCGCGGCCGCCGCCAATGAGAAACAGGTCGAGAACGTCCGCCCGCGCGAACACCGGCGCCAGCGCCGTTTCGGTAATCTCGCTCACAGTTTTGATCGGCCAGGCCCAGATGCCGTCCGGCAGGCACAGCAGCGAGCCGCGATGCGACATGGTGGCAAAGCGGAAACCGCCGTTGCCGTAGGCATCGATCGATACCGGATAAGGCAGATGCGGGGCGTCGGCGCCGACCGCCATCGTCAGGGCTTTTCTTTCGATGCCTCGGCCGCGCGGGTCAGCGCATCGCCGCCGCGCCCGACGCCGAGATAGATCAGGATCGGCGAGGCGATGAACACCGACGTGTAGGTGCCGACCAGCACCACGCCGAACATCATGGTGGCGGTGAAGGAATGGATCGCCTCGCCGCCGAACAACAGCAGCGACAAAAGGGCCAGCGACACGGTCACGTGGGTAATGACCGAGCGCGACAGCGTCTGGTTGACCGAGGCGTTGAGCAGATCCGGCATCGGCATCTTCTTGTAGCGCCGCAGCATCTCGCGAATTCGGTCATAGATCACCACCGTGTCGTTGAGCGAGTAGCCGAGGATCGTCAGCAGCGCCGCGATGCTGGTGAGGTCGAAATCGATCTGCGTGACCGACATGAAGCCGATGGTGAGCACGATGTCGTGCACGTTGGCGATCATGGCGCCGAGCGCGAACTGCCATTCGAAGCGGAACCAGAGGTAAATGAGAATGCAGAAGATCGCCAGGCCAAGCCCGATCATGCCATAGGACAACAGCTCGCCCGACACGCGCGGGCCGACCACCTCGACGCGGCGGTAGTCGAAGGCGTCGCCCAGCGCGTCGCGCACCTTGGTCACCGCCTGCTGCTGCGCCGCGTCGCCGCCCGGCTGCTCGGCGATGCGGATCAGCACGTCGTTGGGCGCGCCGAACTGCTGCAGCTGCACCTCGCCGAGGCCGAGCGCGCTCAGCGTCGCGCGCATCTGCGCGAGGTCGGCGTCGCCGGTCTTGGTCTGCACCTCGATCAGCGTGCCGCCCTTGAAGTCGATGCCGAAATTCAGCCCGTGGAAGAAGTAGAGCGAGATCGCCAGGATCGACATCAGCGCCGAAATGGGAAAGCTGATGCGCCGGAAGCGCATGAAATCGAATTTGGTGTTGTCGGGAACGATGCGGAGCAGGCGCACGGATTGTCTCTCCTTAAATCGGCACGCGTTGCGGCCGCCGCCAGCGCACCCAGGTGGCGACGATCAGCCGCGTCAGGGTGAAGGCGGTGAACACCGTGGTGATGATGCCGATGCCGAGCGTCACGGCGAAGCCGCGCACCGGGCCGGTGCCGATATAGAACAGCACCGCGGCGGCGATGAAGGTGGTGATGTTGGAATCGAGGATGGTGGCGAGCGCGCGGGTGAAGCCGGCGTCGATGGCGTTGATCGGCGTGCGGCCGCCGCGCACCTCCTCGCGGATGCGCTCGTAGATCAGCACGTTGGAGTCGACCGCGATGCCGACGGTGAGCACGATGCCGGCGATGCCGGGCAGCGTCAGCGTGGCGTTGAGCATCGACAACACGCCGAAGATCATGGCGACGTTGATCGCCACCGCGATATTGGCGAACAGCCCGAACAGCCCGTAGGTCGCCAGCATGAAGACGATCGACCATGGCCGCGCCGACGTAGGACGAGATCTTGCCCTTGGCGATCGAGTCGGCGCCGAGGCCGGGGCCGACGGTGCGCTCCTCGATGATGGTGAGCGGCGCCGGCAGCGCGCCGGCGCGCAGCAGGATGGCGAGATCGTTGGCGCTCTGCACCGTGAAGCTGCCGGAAATCTGCCCGGAGCCGCCGAGGATCGGCTCGCGGATCACCGGCGCGGAAATCACCTCGTTGTCGAGCACGATGGCGAACGGCTTGCCGACGTTCTCCTGCGTCACCTGCGGCGAACTTGCGCGCGCCGGAGGTGTTGAAGCGGAACGAGACGATCGGCTCGCTGGTGCGCTGGTCGAAGCCGGGCTGCGCGTCGGTCAGGTCGGCGCCCGACACCAGCACGCGCTTTTCCACGAGGTAAGTCTGGGCGGCATCCTTGCCGGTGCCGTGCAGAAGCTCGTCATCCGGCGGCACCTGGCCTTCCTGGGCCTGCTGCACCGACGCGCCGCTATCGACCATGCGGAAATCGAGCTTGGCGGTCTTGCCGAGCAATTGCTTGAGCCGGGTCGGATCCTGCAGGCCGGGCACCTGCACCAGAACGCGGTCGGTGCCCTCGCGCTGGATCAGCGGCTCGACGGTGCCGAGCTCGTTGACGCGCCGCCCGATGATCTCGATCGACTGGTCGACCGCCTGGCGCACGCGCTCGACAATGGCCGGGTCGGTATAGGTGAGCCGGATGACGTTGCCGGGCTCGGTGGTCACGTCGATGTTGCGCTGGCCGGTGGCGCTGAGGATGCCGCCGAGCGGCTGCGACAGCGTGCGCAGTTTTTCCAGCGCCTGGCCGGCGTTCGAGCCCTCGCGGATATGCACCTCGACGCTGTTGCCCTTGACGACCAGGCCGGTATAGCCGATGCGCGCCTCGCGCAGCACGCGGCGCATGTCGTCGAGCAGCGACTGCAGCATCTCCTTGCGCACCGCCTTGGTGTCGACCTCGAGCAGGATGTGCGAGCCGCCCTGCAGATCGAGGCCGAGCACGACGTGGCGCTGCGCCCATTTCGGCCAGCTCGCCACCATCTTTTCGGGCAGGAAATTGGGGACGGCGAACAGGCAGATGAAGACTGCCGTAAGGACAATCGCCGCCGCCTTCCAACGCGTGAAATAGAGCATGACGTCCCGACTTGACCCGGAAAACGAACGTTTAAAACTTGGGGCTCGGCGATCAGCCGGCCGCCGCTTCGTCCTTCACCGGTTCACCCTTGGCGCGAACGTCGGTGATCATCGACCGTACCTGGCGGATGCGCACGTCGTCCGCAATCTCGATTTCGATCTGATCGTCGTCGATCACCTTGGTGACCTTGCCGACCAACCCGCCATTGGTGATGACGGTGTCGCCCCGCCGCACGTTCTTGACCAGTTCCGCGTGCTGCTTCACCCGCTTCTGCTGCGGGCGCAGGATCAGGAAGTACATGATGACGAAGATCAGCGCGAACGGCAGCAGCGACATCACCATGTTGCCGCTATCGCCGCCCGCTCCGCCGAACAGCGATCCTTGCGCGAACGCGGTCGAAATGAACATCGAAGCTTCCCTTGCTTGGTTTTCAGGGGTACGCCGGGCGCCCGATTCCGGCCCGGCATCAATCGTAATTTCGCGCGGACTATAGCGGCCGCCGCTCCAATTGCAACGCCGCAAAACCCCTTAAAGCCGGCCATTTTTGGCCGTTTCTGCGTCTGCCCGCTTGCAGGGGCAACGCCACCCCGCTAAGAGCAGCACAATTTCCGAAAGTACCTTCCATGGCCAAATCGAAGTCCAAATCGCCGTCAAAAGTCAAAGCCACGACATCCTCCGCCACCCGGCCGGCGGACAGCGCCGCCGTGCTTGCGCGCATCGCCGACGCGCTCGAGCGGCTGGCGCCGCAGCGCACGCTGGCGCCCGATTTCACCGGCGCCGATGCGTTCGTCTGGCATCCCGACGGACGCCGGCTCGCGCCGGTCAAGCGCGTCAACCGCGTCGAGATGTCGCTGCTCAAGGGCATCGACCGCGTGCGCGACGTGCTGGTCGAGAATACCGAGCGTTTTGCCAAGGGACTGCCCGCCAATAACGCGCTTCTATGGGGCGCGCGCGGCATGGGCAAATCGTCGCTGGTCAAGGCGTCGCATGCCGGCGTCAATGTCGCGCTGGCGCGCCAAGGCAAGAGCACACCGCTCAAGCTCATCGAGATCCACCGCGAGGACATCGAAAGCCTGCCCGACTTGATGGGCATTATTCGCGGCGCGAGCTTCCGCTTCATCGTGTTCTGCGACGACCTGTCGTTCGACGCCGAGGATACCACCTACAAATCGCTCAAGGCGCTCTTGGAAGGCGGCATCGAGGGCCGACCCGACAATGTGATCTTCTACGCCACCTCGAACCGCCGCCATCTGATGTCGCGCGACATGATGGAAAACGAACGCTCGACCGCGATCAATCCGGGCGAGACGGTGGAAGAGAAAGTCTCGCTCTCCGATCGCTTCGGGCTGTGGCTCGGCTTCCACCGCTGCAGCCAGGACGAATATCTCGCGATGGTGGAGGGCTATATCGCGCACTACAAGATTCCGGCGCACGGCGAAGCGTTGCATCGTGACGCGCTGGAATGGTCGACCACGCGCGGCTCGCGCTCCGGCCGCGTCGCCTGGCAGTTCGTGCAGGATCTCGCGGGGCGCCTGGGCGTGGCGTTGAAGGACTAGCCAAAACGTAAATGCCCGGCGCAAGGCCGGGCATCACGCAGAATTCGGTTTGGATTCTACGCCCCGCCGAGATACTTGGTCGGATCGACCGGGGTCGAGCCCTTGCGGATCTCGAAATGCAGTTGCGGCGAGGTCACGTTGCCGGTCTGCCCGGCATGCGCGATCACCTGCCCGCGCTTGATGGTGTCGCCGCGCTTGACCAGAAGTTCGCTCGCATTGGCATAGGCCGACACGTAACCGTTGGCGTGGCGGATCAGCACCAGATTGCCGTAGCCCTTCAGTTCATTGCCGGCATAAGCGACGACGCCGTCGTCGGCCGCCTTGATCGGCGTGCCTTCCGGCACCGCCAGATTGATACCATCGTTCTGCCCACCGTTCGGGCGCTGGCCGAAGGCGGCGATGATGCGGCCCTTCACCGGCCAGCGGAAGCTTGGCATGGCGCCGACCGCCTCCGCGCTCTTGGTCACGAGCCCCGTGCTGGTGTGGGTCTCGGGCGTGGCAATGCGCGCATTCTCGACCGGCGCGCTCGCGACTTTTGTGGCCGGAACCGTGCGCGGCTGCGCCACGTGCGGCGCAGGCGTCGTTGACTGGCGCTCGGCGACGCGATGGCCGCCCGGAATCTTTAGGCGATCGCCGATGCTGACCTTGGCATAAGGCTGGATGTTGTTGGCGCGCGCCAATGCCACGAGTGTGACACCGTGCTTGTGCGCGATGCCGATCAGGCTCTCGCCGGGCGCGACGATGTGCTCGCTTTCGGCGATCCGCGGCGACGCTGCCGTCTGCGGCGCCGGCGCTTGGGCAACGCCGGCCGTAACGTAGCGCGGGATAACGACGCGCTGGCCCGGCCGGAGCACGGCGCCTTCGCGGAACCCGTTGGTCTCCTTGATGGCGGAAGCCGGCACGCCGTATTTACGCGCGATGGTCTCAATCGTTTCGCCGCGGCCGACAGTGACCGGCGAGCCGCCATCCCAAGTCCAGTGTCCGGCCGGTGCCGGCGGTGCGCGACGGGCGGCTACCGTTCCGGTGTATTCGGGCGTCGCGGGCCGGTAGGCGCCGAGGCCCTGGGCGCCAGTAGCATAGCCCGTCGAGGCAACTGTGGCGGGCCGGCTCGGCGCCGGCAGCGGTTGGGCATAAACGCGCGACACAGGGCGCGTCGCGATCGAGCCGGTGGTGTCTTGCTGGACGGCCGTACGGTCGCTGGCGAAAGGGTTGGAATCGAAGCGCGCGGAGTTCGAACAACCGGCGGCGGCGATGCCCAAAAGAGCGGGAACCGCCACTCGCAGCCAGACACGCGAGCGAGACGGCACGTTAGAACGCTGCATGTGGTTACTCACTCATACGCAACAATGGTAGACTTCGAAATAAAGCAGCAGCGAGTAAATAAGGTTTTAAGAATTAGCGGTTCGTTACACGCCGCTTCGCGTGCAAACATTAATGTCACAGTGTGTGCGCACGCCGGACTGCGCCAATATCAGGCGCAACGGAGCAAATGTCATAATTCCTGCGCCTGTCCGGGCAATAGCGGCACGAAACGCACCGCAATTAAGTTTTCGCGAGAAGTTCCTGTTTGCGATTTGGTAAGCTTGATAATGTGTTGCGATCCGCCGTGCGGCCCGACCGGTAAAATCATGACGCCATCATCCGCCAGTTGGTCGAGCAAAGTCTGCGGCACGTCCTCGGCGGCGGCGGTGACGATGATGCGATCGTAGGGCGCCTTGGCGGGCACACCGGCAAAGCCGTCGCCGGCAATGACTTCGACATTGTCGTAACCGAGTTCGGCGAGCCGCGCCCTCGCCTGCTCGGCGAGCGTGCGGTAGCGCTCGATGCTCACCACCTCGCGCGCCAGACGCGAGAGCACCGCGGCCTGGTAGCCGGAGCCGGTGCCGACTTCCAGCACGCGATGATGCGGCCTTAGCGCCAGCTGCTCGGTCATGTAGGCCACCACATAAGGCTGGCTGATGGTCTGCCCGCACTCGATCGGCAGCGCCTGGTCGGCATAGGCGCGGTCGGCGAAGTCCGGTTCGACGAACTGCCCGCGCGGCACCTCGTCCATGGCGCGCAGCACCGCCTGATCGCTGATGCCGCGCCGGCGCAGCGTCAGCAGAAACTCCATGCGGTTTTCGTTTTG
Organism: uncultured Alphaproteobacteria bacterium; assembly: GCA_963772235.1. Lineage (GTDB taxonomy): Bacteria > Pseudomonadota > Alphaproteobacteria > Rhizobiales > Xanthobacteraceae > Pseudolabrys. The sequence continues at coordinate 71,834 of CAVYWI010000006.1, read as the reverse complement.
CCCGTAATAGGGTCCTGTCGCCACGGCCCACCCCTTACCCTTGCGCGAATTTAGCACGTTTGCCGGCAATTCATGTAAGCTTCCCGGCTCAGGCCGCGGTTCTTTCGATGGAACCCGGCGCCGCGCATAGGCGTTGTGGACCGGGACATGGTGATGAACGAAGCCTCGAGAGCGATGACGCGCCTTCTTGTCGTCGAGGACGAGTATCTGATCCGCATGCTGCTGGAGGACATGCTGGCCGACCTCGGCTACGACGTGGCCGCGGCGGTCGGCACCATGGCCGAGGCGCGCGAGCAGGCGGCCAGCCGGCGATTTCACCGCCGCCATTCTCGACGTCAATGTCGACGGCCAGGAGATCTTTCCGGTCGCGGAAATTCTGGCCAGGCGCGGCCTGCCCTTCGTGTTCGTCACCGGCTACGGCGAGCATGGCCTGCCCGAACCCTATCGTGGCCATCCGGCGCTGCAGAAACCGTTCGAGGCCGAGCAGCTCGAAACCGCGCTCGCCGGATTGCTGGCCGCGACTTGATTGTTTCGCCGCTCGTCCCCGCGAAAGCGGGGACCCGAAAACTTGCATCGGCGGCTCTGATCCCGCTTGCCGGGAATGAGCGGAAAATCGCTAACCGAAAACATCCGCCAGCTTGGTCATGAACGGCTCGTCGGTCAGGTCGAGCCGCAACGGCGTGATCGCGATGCGCTTCTCGTTGAGCGCAGAAAGATCGCTGCCCGCCGCCGCCCCGGCAATGCCGCCGCGGCCGAACGCGATCCAGTAATAGGGATTGCCGCGCCCGTCGTGGCGCGCATCGATACGCAACAGTTCCTGGTCGCGTTTGCCCTGGGTGACGACGGCGACGCCGGCGACCTCATCCGGCGGACAATCGGGAAAATTCACGTTGACCAGCACGTCGCGCGGCATGCCGCTCTTGAGCACGCGGCGGATCAGATCGGGCGCGAATTTGATCGCGGTCTCCCAATGCGGCATGCGCTTGGTGCTGGCGGCATAGGCCTGCGACAGCGCGAACGACTTGATGCCGAGCACGGTGCCTTCCATGGCGCCGGCGACCGTGCCCGAATAGGTGACGTCCTCGGCGGCGTTGCGGCCGCGGTTGACGCCGGACAGCACCAGGTCCGGCATCTCCTTCATCAGATGGCGCGCGCCCATGATCACGCAATCGGTCGGCGTGCCCTTGACCGCGAAATGCTTGTCGGCCACTTCGCGCAGGCGCAACGGATCGTTGAGCGAGAGCGAATGCGACACGCCGGACTGGTCGCTTTCCGGCGCCACGATCCACACTTCGTCCGACAATTCGCGCGCGATTTTCTCGCAGGCCTCGAGCCCCGGCGCATGGATGCCGTCGTCATTGGTGATGAGAATACGCATTACTTTGGCAGGTCCTTGCGCTCGATCTTGGTCATGCCACCCATATAGGGCTTGAGCGCGTCGGGCACCGCGATGGCGCCGTTTTCATCCTGATAGTTTTCCATCACCGCGATCAGCGCGCGGCCGACGGCGACGCCGGAGCCGTTGAGCGTGTGCACGAAGCCTTTCACTTTGCCGTCTTTGCCCTTGTAGCGGGCATTCATGCGCTGCGCCTGGAACTCGCCGCAGTTCGAGCACGAGGAAATCTCGCGGTACATATTCTGCCCCGGCAGCCAGACCTCGATGTCGTAGGTCTTCTGCGAGGCAAAGCCCATGTCGCCGGTGCACAGCGTGACCACGCGGTAATGCAAGTCGAGCTTCTTCAGCACTTCCTCGGCGCAGGCCAGCATGCGCTCGTGCTCGGCTTTGGATTGTTCGGGCGTGGTGATCGACACCAGCTCGACCTTGGTGAACTGGTGCTGGCGGATCATGCCGCGCGTGTCTTTGCCGGCCGCGCCCGCTTCGGCGCGGAAGCACGGCGTGCAGGCGGTCAGCCGCATCGGCAATTTGTCTTCGTCGACGATCGACTCGCGCACCAGATTGGTGAGCGGCACTTCGGCGGTGGGAATGAGCCAAAAACGGTCAGCCGATTCACGCAGGACCTCGCCCCTTATGCGATCGAGGTCGGCTTCGTGACCGTGCTGCATTTCCCCAGTCTCTTTCGCAAGACGGCGTGACGAACTCGTCACGGTACTTATTCATGAATCGATCGACAAAATCTTTGTACGTAATTTCGTGCGTCGCCTGAAATTGATCTTCCGCGAACTTGGGCAATTGCGCCGTGCCGAACATCACCTCGTCGCGCACCAGGAGCGGCGGACTGACCTCCGTATAGCCGTGCTTGTCGCTGGTATGCACGTCGAGGAACAATTGCCCGAGCGCGCGTTCCATGCGCGCCGAGCCCTTTCTGCAACACCACAAAGCGCGCGCCGGACAATTTCGCCGCCAGTTCGAAATCCATCATGCCCGAGCGCTTCGCCCAGTTCGAAATGCTGCTTGGGCTTGAAGGCATAGTCGCGCTTCTTGCCGACCACGTGATGCTCGACATTGCCGCTCGCGTCCAGACCGTCCGGCACATCGTCGGCCGGCATGTTGGGTATTTGCGCCAGTTCCCTGTCGAGATCGGCGCCGAGCTTCTTCTGCTCTTGCTCGAGCGCCGGCAGCGTGACTTTGAGCTCGTTCACCTCGGCCATCAGCTTTTGCGCGGCGGCCTCGTCCTTTTTCTTCTTGGCCTCGCCGATCTCCTTCGAGGCCGCGTTGCGGCGCGCCTGCGCCTGCTCGAACTTGGTGATCGCCGCCCGCCGCTTCTCGTCGAGCGCCAGGAGCTTGCCCGACAGAGGCTCCAGCCCGCGCCGCTTCAGGCCGCGGTCGAAGGTGTCCGGATGCTCGCGAATCCATTTGATGTCGTACATGGCGGCTTTTAGTCGGAATTTCGGGATCATGCGCGCGTCGGCTTTTCTACGCGCCACGTGTACGCGGAAAGGGCTGCCCCAGTCTTCCGATGCCGCGGCCGTCCGTTTGGAGACACCCGGCTCGGCGCTCCATCAGCGGCTTATCTGGCCTATTCCGCCGGCTTGGCGCTAGCCGATGCCGCCTCGGCCGCGGCCTTGGCGGCTTCCTCGGCCTTGGCCTTCTTTTCCACGATGCGCACCGACCAGATCGAGCCCTCGAACAGCAGCATCAAGGGCACCGCCAGCGACATTTGGCTGAGCACGTCGGGCGGCGTCAGCACGGCGGCCACGATGAAGGCGCCGACGATGAAATAGCGCCGCTTGGACTTGAGCTGCTCGGAGGTAATGAGCCCGATGCGGCCAAGCAGCGTCAGGATCACCGGCAGCTGGAACGCGACGCCGAAGGCGAGCACCAGCGTCATCATCAGCGACAGATACTCGCCCACCTTGGGCATCAGCGTGATGGTCGCGTCGTGCGCGTCGCCCGGCTGCTGCATGTGCAGCGAGAAGCGCACCAGCATCGGGAACACCATGAAATAGACGACCAGCGCGCCCAGCGTGAAGAAGATCGGCGTCGCGATCAGGTAAGGCAGAAAGGCCTTGCGCTCGTTGCGGTAGAGCCCTGGCGCGACGAACATGTAGAGCTGCGCCGCCACCACCGGGAACGACAGGAAGGCGGCGCCGAACATCGCCAGCTTGAGCTGCGTGATGAAATATTCGAGCAGCGCGGTGTAGATGAATTTGGAATTCTCCGGCCCCGCCACCCACACGAACGGCCAGACCAGGACATTGTAGATGTCCTTGGCGAAGACGAAGCAGAGCGCGAACATCACGCCGAAGGCGATGAGCGCCTTGATCAGGCGCGAGCGCAGCTCGATCAGATGGTCGAGCAAGGGCGCCTTGCTGGCCTCGATCTCCGCTTCGTCCTGCTCGCTCATGCCCCGCTCCCGGCTTTCTGGGCGGGCGGCGGCTCAGCGGCGGCGGCGATTTCCTCGGAGGTGACGGCAACCGGCGGCTCCGGCGGCGGCACCTCGACTTCCGGCAGCGCCGGGGCAGCATCCGGCAGAGCGGCCGGCGTTGCGGCGCCTTCGCCGGCCGCTTCGGCAACCGCCTCGGCGGGCGGCGTTTCTTCGAAGGTGCGCTCGACGTCTTTCTGCATATCGCCGATCGGATCGATCTGGCCGATCTCGCTCACCGAACTCGAGATCTCGTCGGCGTGCTTCTTGAGGTCGGCGAATTCGGCTTCGCGCAGCGCTTCGTTGAACTGGCCCTGGAATTCGTTGGCCATGCGGCGGACCTTGCCCATCCACTGGCCGAGCGTGCGCAGAACGGTCGGCAGCTCCTTGGGCCCAATCGCGATCAGCGCGACGATGCCGATGACGACGAGCTCGCCCCAACCAAAATTGAACATGGATAGGTCAACTCCAGCGCATGATCCCGAAAGGCACGTCCTCGACTAGATCGGGGATGGGAACCGGTTTTCGGACAAGATCATGCGCAAGCAAAAATGCTGACGCCCGTTCCCATTCTACGCCGCCGCGGCAACGACTAAGAGCGCGCGCGCTCGGTTTCCGTCTTCGGCGCTGCGGTGCCGGCCTCGATGCTCTTGGCCGGCTCGGGCTTGGCTTGCACCGTGTCGTCTTCCGACATGCCCTTCTTGAACGCCTTGATGCCCTGAGCGAAGTCGCCCATCAGGTTGGACAGCTTTCCGCGGCCGCCGAACAGAAGCATCACCACGACGATGACGATCATCCAGTGCCAGATACTTAAAGAACCCATTGGCTAACCCTCCGCGGCGGCGACTTTCGTTTCGGTGCCGTGTCCCGCCTGTGATTTGACCTGAAACTAGGCTTCGCAAGCGGCAAAAACAAGGACTTCAGGTCTTTGTAATGTGGCCTTCATGTCGCAGGGGCGGCGATATTTGCCTTGGATTCCCGGCGGTTAGCTCTCGCGCGTGCGCGGCGGCACTAACCCTAAGTCGAGATCGCCCGGGTCCAGCGGTTCCTCGTCGTCGCGCAGCGTGCTGTCGTCGGACGGCATCGGCACCGCAAAGCCGGACGGCATAGTGCCTTCCAAGAGGCCCGCACCTTTGAGTTCCTCGAGACCGGGCAGATCGCCCACCTCCTCCAGCCCGAAATGGGTGAGGAACTGCTCGGTGGTGCCATAGGTGATCGGCCGGCCCGGCGCCTTGCGCCGCCCGCGCGGGCGGATCCAGCCGGTGCGCAGCAGCACGTCAAGCGTCCCCGTGGCCGTCACCACGCCGCGGATTTCCTCGATCTCGGCGCGCGTCACCGGCTGATGATAGGCGATGATGGCGAGCGTCTCGATTGCCGCGCGCGAGAGCTTGCGCGTCTCCACGGTTTCCTTGGTGAGCAGCCATGCGAGGTCGTCGGCGGTGCGGAACATCCACTTCCTGCCGACGCGCACGAGGTTGACGCCGCGTGTGGCGTATTCGGCCTTGAGCGCGGCCAGTGCCTCTTTAACGTTCACATTGTTCGGTAGGCGCCGTGAGAGCGTCGCCTCGTCGAGCGGTTGGCCTGCGGCGAACAGCAGCGCTTCGAGCAGCCGCAGTTCTTCCGGCCGCGCGGCCGGTTCGACCGGCGGCGCAGTAACCGGCTCCGCGGCCGGTGCATCGTTGTTTTGGACAATAACGAGCTTCTTGGCCACGCTCGGCATCGACTCCGTCTCCTTATGCGTTTTCTTGCGCGTCATGCGTCGCAGCATTTCCGTTCATGCCAACCCGCTTGCGCATGTAGATCGGCGCGAACGACTCTTTCTGGTGAATCTCGGCGAGACCTTCGCGCACCAATTCCAGCGCTGATGCAAACGAGGACGCCATGACGGTCGCGGCGAGCGCGGGCTCGACCACGTAGGAAATCAGGAACGAATCGATGCGCGACCAGTCGGTCGACATGCCGATCATCCGCTCGAGCGCCGCGCGCGCCTCGGCCAGCGACCATACCGTGCGCTTCTTGAAGCGCACCCGCGATAGCACGCTTTTCGCGCGCTGCGTGGCATAGGCGCTGAGCAGGTCGTACAGCGTCGCGGTCCATTCCGATTGCTTGACCTCATCGATCGGCTCGGGCGCGCCGCGCGCGAAGACGTCGCGGTTGAGCTGCGGCCGTCCCATCAGGCGGCTCGCCACGTCGCGGAACGCCTCAAGCCGGCGCAAGCGATGCGCCAGTGCCAGCGCCATGTCCTCCGCGCTCGGCCCCTCGCCCGGCGCCGATTCCGGCAGCAGCAGGCGCGATTTGAGGTACGCGAGCCAGGCCGCCATCACCAGATAATCGGCGGCCAGTTCGAGCCGCACCCGCCGCGCCGCTTCGATAAAACTGAGATACTGGTCGGCCAACGCCAGGATCGAGATCTTCGCCAGATCGACTTTCTGCGTCCGCGCCAGCGCGAGCAAAAGATCGAGCGGGCCCTCGAAACCCTCCACGTCCACGATCATCGCCGGCTCGGTGGTGCCGCGATCCGTTTCCAGCGTGGTGTCAAAGTCCTCAGGCGTCATGAACCGGTCTTCCGTTGCGCCGACGGCTGCTCGCTGGCCACCATCTGCGTGAAAATCTTGCGCGCGGCATCCACATCGAACGTTTCCGGCGCCTTGCGTTGCGCCAGCGCCGCCTCGGCGCGTTCGCCCGCTTCGCCGGTGAGCGTCGGCGCCGCGCCGGCGACCGCGGCCATTTCGCCGAGATCGCCGTTGCAGTGGAGCACGACGTCGCAGCCGGCGGCAAACGCGGCGCGGCTGCGCTCCTCGATCGTGCCCGACAGCGCCTTCATCGAGACGTCGTCGCTCATCAGCAGGCCTCGGAACCCAATAAACCCGCGAATCACTTCGTGCACCATTGTGACCGAAGTGGTGGCCGGTGCATCGGGGTCGATGGCGGAAAACACAACATGTGCGGTCATCCCGAGCGGCAGTCCAGCGAGCGGCCGGAACGCCGCGAAATCCGTGGCTTCCAGGGTCGCCCGGTCGGTATCGACCACCGGCAGCTTGAGGTGGCTGTCGGTGGTGGCGCGGCCGTGGCCCGGCAGGTGTTTGAGCACCGGCAGGACGCCGCCGGCCAACAGGCCCTCCGCGATCGCTTCCGCGATAGCGGCGACCTTGCCGGGTTCGGAGCCATAGGCGCGGTCGCCGATCACCGGGTCGGCGCCGGGTGCCAAAACATCGGCCAGCGGAAGGCAGTCGACGTCGATGCCAAGAGCACCGAGATCGGCCGCGATCAAGTGTCCTGCGAGCCGAGCAACCGAAAGACCACGCGAAACCTCTTGCTCATAGAGCGCGCCATAACGCGCGCCGGGCGGATAGGCCGGCCAGTGCGGCGGGCCGAGCCGCTGCACGCGGCCGCCTTCCTGGTCCACGAGAACGGGCGCCTCCCAGCCGACGGCCTCCCGAAATGAGCTTGTCAGTTCAGTCACTTGTTGTGGTGTATTCACGTTTCGCTTGAAGATGATAGCGCCCCAGGGCTGAGCCTCGCGGAGAAACGCGCGCTCATTGGCGGTGATCGTGAGCCCGCTCAAACCGGTGATGAATGCGCGCGCCGCCATCGGCGCGGATTAGCCCGTGCCCACGTTAAGTTCAAGCAATGGCAGGCTAATTCCGTTGGATAAGGCACTGCCCGCCGGCCGCCTTGAGGCCGCTGCACAACTCGCCCGCCTCATTGGCATTAGCGAATGGCCCCACCATGGCGCGGTAGTAGGTACCCTTGGCGCCGAGATCCACTTTGTGGATCAAGGCTTGCCGGCCGCCGAGCTGTTTGGGGAATTTGGCTTGCAGGCTGCGGAAGGCGGCCTGGGCCTCGGCCTCGCTTCGCTGCGACGATACCTGCACGGCATAACCGCCGCCAGAATGGGCAACAGCGGCCGCAGGCGCAGCGGGTGCGGCCACCGCCGCGGTACGCATAGGCGCGCGTTCGGGCGGAGCGTTCGGGTTCAGCGACAACGGCGCGTTACGAGAAACTGCCGCAGTCGTGTGCTGCGCGGGCGGGACGGCTCGCGCCTCCGCTGGACGGGGCGGCAGCGGCGGCGGCTGATTAGCGGCAGGAGGCGGATTGCTGGCGGCTTGCGGCGGCGCCGGTCTGACCGGAGCCGGCGCCGGCATCGGTGGCGGCGGAGCCGGCGCGGCTGCCATCGGTTGGTTGGCGCCCATGCCGGCCTGATCCGGGTGGATGGCGATGGTGTGGACTTTTTTCGGCTCGGTCGAGAGGACCCCGCTGCCGGGCGCCGGCTGCGGCGCGACGCCGCCTTGTGGCAGCGGTATCGCGTCAACGGCCGGGTTGGTTTTGATCTCGGCCGATTTTATGTCGACCGGCTTTTCTTCGCGCGACACTAGTTTCTCGTCCTGGGCATGGTCGGCGACACGATCATAGATCAACTTGTTGGGCGTTTTGCTCGCGGCTGCCGGCACAATCTTGCTCGGTGCTGTATCGGCCTTGATGACGGGGGGCGGGCTAGAAGACCGCGACCCACCAAAGATCGCGCGATAGCCGAAGGCGCCGGCGGTTCCAAGCACCGCCAAGGCAAAGACAGCGGCGATTGCCATGACGCCCATGCGCCTTTTCGGCGGATGGCCATCGTCGTAGTAGCCCTCTTCCTCGGTCCCGAACTGCGCATTGCCCGGGTGATACGCGGGCGGATCGAAGCCGCCGTGTTCGTCCGCGGCATGGCCGCCCGCCTCGCTCTCGGCCGCATAGTGATCGCCGGCAGCGTAAGGCTGCCGCGCGCGGCCAGGCGGAAGCGCATAAGCCGGCGGCTGCAGCGCCGTCGGATGCGGAGGCGGCGCGTTCGGCGCATCGAAATAGTCGGCAGGACCGAAACTCGGCGGCGGCGGCGCGGCAGGCGGGGCCGGCGGCGCAGCGGCGCGGCGCGCGTTCTGGCGGTCGAATTCGGCGAACGGATCGGTCTGTCCGATCAGACGGGCCAGCTCGGCAAGCGGATCGCTGCCGGTAGGGGATACGGTGGACGACGTGCCGCGCGCGGGCGCCTCACTCGAACGATACAATCGCTGCTTCTGGTCGTCTGCCATTCGGTCCCCGGTCGTCCCCTCGCCCGTTGGCTCAATCTCCCGGCCGACTTGCGCTGCATCCGGCTCGATAAGTTTTAACGCATTTCATCAGGTGCTTCGACCCCGAGCAATGCCAGACCGGAGGCCAGCACGGTGACGATACCCTGCACCAGGGCGAGCCGCGCTAAGGTGGTTTCTGGATCATTCTGGATAATGAAGCGTAAATGAGGCAAGTCTTTTCCCCGCGTCCACTGCGCGTGAAATTCACTTGCTAATTCATAGAGATAGAATGCGATCCGGTGCGGCTCGTGGGCCTGCGCCGCGGCCTCGACGAGGCGTGGGTAAAGCGCGATCCGCTTGAGGATCGACAGTTCGCCGGAATCGCTGAGCCGGTCGAGCGGCGCATCTTTGAGCCACCGCGCGCGCTCATTCGCCGCAGCCGGCAGATCGGGCATCTCCACATGCGCGTTGCGGAACACCGATTGCCCGCGGGCGTGGCCGTATTGCACATAGAACACCGGGTTCTCGCGGGTCGCCTCGATTACCTTGGCGAGGTCGAAATCGAGCACGGCGTCGTTCTTGCGGTAGAGCATGTCGAAGCGCACCGCGTCCTTGCCGACCTCGTCGACGACTTCGCGCAGCGTGACGAACTCGCCCGCCCGCTTCGACATTTTCACCGGCTCGCCGGCGCGCAACAACCGCACGAGCTGCACCAGCTTCACATCGAGTTCGGCTTTGCCATCGCTCACCGCCTTCACCGCCGCCTGCATCCGTTTGACGTAGCCGCCGTGATCGGCGCCCCAGACGTCGATCAGGTTGCGGAAGCCGCGGTCGAACTTGGATTTGTGATAGGCGATGTCGGTGGCGAAATAAGTGTAGCTGCCGTCCGACTTCAGCAGCGGCCGATCGACGTCGTCGCCGAATTCGGTGGAGCGGAACAAAGTCTGCTCGCGATCCTCCCAATCATCGAGATTGCCGCTCTTGGGCGGCGGCAGGCGGCCCTCATAGACCAGACCCCGCGCGCGCAGAGTCTTGATCGTCTCGGCGACCACGTCCTTCGCCTTTTCGGCTTCGGGCGCGGCGGCGGCGAGCGCAGGGAAAAACAGGTCGCCGTCCTCGCCTTCGATCAGCGAGCGCTCGGAAAAAAACACGTCCGGCACGACCCTGAGGCGCATCAGATCGTTGCGGATATCGGCCATCATCGCGTGAATGGCGCGGTCGCGCACGATCGGCATCCATTCGGCTTCCGGCATGGTGGTGAGATTGAAGCCATGGTCGGCCGCGAGTTCGCCGCCGACCTCGCGCAGGTAGTCGCCGGGATAGAGGCCTTCGGGAATGGCGCCGATGTCCTCGCCCAGCGCCTCGCGGTAACGCAGGTATACTGAGCGCGCCAAGACATCGACCTGGGCGCCGGCATCGTTGATGTAATATTCGCGCGTCACGCTGTAGCCGGCGAAGGCGAGCAGATTGGCGAGGGCATCGCCGAAGACCGCGCCGCGGCAGTGGCCGATGTGCATCGGCCCGGTCGGATTGGCCGAAACGTATTCGACATTGACCTTCTCGCCCTTGCCCGTGTCGCTGCGGCCGTAGTCCTTCCCTGCCGCCAGCATGACGCGCAGTTCCTCTCCCCAGACATGCGGCTTGAGCGTGAGGTTGATGAAGCCGGGCCCAGCGACGTCGACCTTGGCGACGAGGTCGTCGGCACGGAGCCGCTCGGCGATTTTATCGGCGAGGTCGCGCGGCTTCTGGCCGGCATCTTTCGCCAGCACCATGGCCGCATTGGTGGCCATGTCGCCGTGCGTCGGATCGCGCGGCGGCTCGACGACGATACGGGACACATCCGCGGCCGCCCCGAGCACGTCCGCGCACGCCGCGCGTACGCGGGCAAGCATGGTGGCAAAGAGGTGTTGGGACTCACCCGTGCCAGCGGCCTTGGGCCTGGGGCTGCCAGCGGCCTTACGCATGGTTTTGGCTTTGGCTGTAGCTTTGGCTTTGGTCTTCGGCTTGGCGACGACCTTTGGCGCCGTCTTGCGCGCCGTCTTTTTGGCTTTGCGTGTGGCCTTAGGCTTGGCCCGCGCCCTGGTTTTTGGCTTGGCCTTGGATTTGCGCTTGGATTTGGTCGGAGATGCCATTGTGGCGCTGCGGGTAATGGAAATCGCGAGTTAAGTCAAAGTGCTGAAACCGCATTTTGCCGCTAAACGATTGTCGCGCCGTTACCAACCGACAAAATTTGCCCGGTCGCGGTCGCGTCCGAGGCGAGTAAGGCTACCGATGTCGGCGATGTGGACCCGTTGACGATCAGCGGCCTCATTTCACCGTCAACGAGACACTGCCGCGGTTGTTGCCGTAAGCCTGCCAGGCGTCGTTGGCGTAACAATAAAGATAGCCGCCGAACTTGGGCGTGAAGCTAGCGCTCTCACCGATCATGAAGGTCTCGCCGGTTGAAAGGGTATTGTCGTCCATACCCGCGTCGCTGGCGACGTAACCCATGAGTGCGAACCAGGGCGCATGTTCGTTGCGGCGCGTCCACCAGAAATCGGCTTCGCGGCCGGTCGCCTTCTTGAAAATGCTCTCGGCTTCGCCGAGCGCCGACGACGCGAGGTGCAGGAGGTCGTGCAGATGGAATCCATTGACCTCGTGTCCAGCCGGTGTGAATTTTTCCTTGCCGTCGACCCACTCGCCTTTTGCCGCAAACTGGTAAGCCTTTCCCGCTTCCAGATAAACCCCCGTCCTGTTCCAGTGTTCGGCCGCGTAAATATTGCCAGTCCAGCTTCCGCCAGCCGGCAGCGCCGAGCTCGGCCAGTAGTAGCCTTGCAACAGCGAGACATTTGCGTGCCGCGTGATCGTCGACTGATGAAGAATAGCGGCCCCCGACGCCATCGACGGCGCCGAGCGCGGCTTGGTCTTCAAGGCCTTAAACACACCGGTGCAGGAATCGTGGACCACGCCGAGTGGGTCCGCCTTGAGTTGGTTTTTGACATTCGGCTGGAACGTGAGGCCGCGGGCTTCCGCCTCTTCCATCATCCATTTCAGCGCGGCGTCCGATAGCCCCGTCTCGACATAACCGCCGCCGACGTCGCCGTGGACGCCGGGAAACCAGAGCTGAATCAGCTTGGTCTTCGCCGGGTCGAACCTCGACCACAGCGTCGGCGCAAAGGTCGCCCGACGCTCGTCGAGCGCGACGGCGTGGCGCGCATGTGCAACCATGGGACTGAGCGCCGTATCGTGGAAACGATAATTGTTCGGGTTGTCGAACAGCCCGAGCAGCGCCAGATCCTCCGGTAGGCCGAGCGCGCCGACGGTGTCCCACACGCCGATGAAAAAGATCGGCGTCGTCTCCTTCGCTGATTGTCCGGGCCGCCCATTGTGAAAGGGATAACCATTTGGATTGGTGAAATCGTTGCGCATGCGATAAGCGGCGAACACTTCATCGACGCGCTTCCAGACATCGGCCGGATTCATATTGGCGGACAGGTCGAGCAGCCCCTGCTTGGTGATCAGACCGCAAAGGCTGCGGACGGTGTAGGCGCCACGGCTGAAACCGAAGACGAAAATCTGGTCGCCGGGCGAATAGTGTGTACCGAGCCAGCGATAGGCGCTCTTGATGTTCTGATCGAGCCCCTCGCCGGTGCCGCCGCCGGCGATCTTGTCCCACCAGTTGCGGCCGGTGCCGACGCCGGGGTGGTAGTAAGGGAGCTGCGTGTTATCGCGCGCCAGTGCGTTATAGAGTTTCACGACATTGGTCGGCGACGGCAGGCCGCGGTCCATTTCGGTCGGCGTATTCCAGGTGCCGTCGCAGCAGACGATAAGTTTTTTCATGGGCGGCCTCCCCTTGAGCCGACGCTTGTGTCCGCGCTCAAACGAAGCTTAGCTGTTCTACGAAAAATTGTATTTAGTAAAATTGCACGTTGGTACGTCCGGCCTAGACGACCGTCGCGCCGCTATCGACCGACAGAACCTGACCGGTGGTGATCGCGGACTCGTCCGAGGCCAGATAGACCGCCATGTCGGCGATGTGGCTCGGCAGGCCGAGGCCGAGCAGATTAGTCGAGGCGAGCTTGGAAATATCCTTGGAGCCTTCCATCAGTTTCTTGACCCGCTCCGACAGCACGACGCCGGGCGCGATCGCGTTCACGCGAATTTTCTGCGGCGCGTATTCCACCGCCATCGAGCGGGTGAGCGCGGCGATCGCGCCTTTGGCGGCGGTGTAGCAATCGCGCCCCGGCAGCGCCTTGAGAGCGACGATCGACGACATGTTGATGATCGAGCCGCCGCCGGCCTTGACGATGTGCGGGATGCCGAACTTCGAGCACAGGAAGGTGCCGAACAGGTCGAGCTTGATCGCGCGCCAGAATTCTTCCTCCGGCGCTTCGGTCACCGGTCCGTCCGCCGGCGTCGCGCCGCCGGCATTGTTGTGCAGGATATCGAGCCTGCCGAAGCGCTTGATGGTCTCGGCAAAAGCCGCCTCGACGCTGGCGCGGTCGGAAACATCGCAGCACACGAAATGCGCGTCACCGCCGGTATTGCCGCCGCGCGCGCGGGCCGACTGGGCGGCGGCCTCGCCGGTCTTTGCGTCGATCTCGGCGATGACGACCTTGGCGCCCTCCTCGGCAAAGCGCTCCGCGGTGGCGCGGCCGATGCCGGCGCCTCCGCCTGTGATGAACGCCACTTTCCCGGCCAATCGCGCCATGCGGGGTTATGATAGCACGCGCGCGCGGTCGCGCCACCTCAGCGCAATTCCGGTGTCGCCTTGAAATACCTGGCGTGCTCGACCAGCGCATAGCGGTCCGTCATGCCGGCGATGTAATCGGCGATGCGGCGGGCGCGGGCGCCCTCGTCGGCGGTGTCAATTCCTTCCGCCCATTCCGCCGGCAGGTCGGCGGGCGTCTCGACATAATGCGCGAAAAGATCGCGCACGACGTTTTCGGCGTCGTCCATCACGCGCATGACGCGGTCGTGCCGGTACATGCGCGGATACAGAAAGCCCTTGATGTCGGCGTCGGCGTTTTGCATCGCCGGCGAAAACGTCACCAGGGCGCCCTCCGCGCCGCGCAGCTCGTCCAGGCTTGGCCTATGCGCCGCCGCGCGCCGCTCCGTTTCAGCGATGACATCCTCGATCATGCGGGTGATCAGGCGGCGCACCGTCTCGTGCACGCGGCGCGCCGGCTCGAGGCGGGGCCATTGCCGGTCGATTTCGCCCACGATATCGCGGACGATGCCGACTGCGGCGATGTCGTCGAGCGTGAACAGATCGGCGCGCAAGCCGTCGTCGATGTCGTGGGCGTCATAGGCGATGTCGTCCGACAGCGCCGCGACCTGCGCCTCCGCGTAAGGCTGCGACCACAGTTCCAGGTCCTGGATTTTGTTGTAGGCGAGGATCGCCGCCGGCACGCCGCGTTCGCGATAGCGCGCGACCGGCTCCCCGGCGCGGTCGGTGAGCGGGCCGTTGTGCTTGACCAGACCTTCCAGGGTTTCCCATGTCAGATTGAGACCGTCGAAGGCGGCATAGCGGCGCTCCAGCTCGGTGACGATGCGCAGCGCCTGCGCGTTGTGGTCGAAGCCGCCGAAGCGGCCGAGCGCCTCGTCGAGCGCGCGTTCGCCGGCGTGGCCGAACGGCGGATGGCCGAGATCGTGCGCCAGCGCCAGCCCCTCGGCGAGGTCCTCGTCGAGGCCGAGCGCGCGCGCCAGCGAACGGGCGATCTGGGCGACTTCCAGGGTGTGGGTGAGCCTTGTGCGATAGTGGTCGCCCTCGTGATAGACGAACACTTGCGTCTTGTGCGCCAGCCGGCGGAACGCGCTGGAATGGATGATGCGGTCGCAATCGCGCCGGAAGGCGTTGCGGGTCGGACTTGCCGGCTCGGCATGGCGCCGGCCCCGGGTTTTGGCCGGATCGGCGGCATAAGCGGCCCGCTCGCGCCCGGTTTCGATCGCCATTGGCTCATTGACCTTGCGGTTGGCCGCACTTAACTATCCGTCAGCGGATATGCCAATAGCATACCGGGCCAAGGACCAACGATGGACGCAAGCGTCACAGTCAGCGAGCGCGCGGCCCGGCGGATCGGCGAGATCCTCAAAAGCGAGCCAGAAGGCTCGATGCTGCGCGTCTCCGTGGAAGGCGGCGGCTGCTCCGGCTTTCAGTACAAATTCGGCGTCGAGCGGGCCAAGGAGGACGACGACATCGTCATCGCGCGCGAGGGCGCCGTGGTGCTGATCGATCCGGTCTCGGTCAACTACATGGCCGGCTCGGAAATCGACTTCGTCGACGACCTGATCGGCGCCTCGTTCAAGGTGAAAAACCCGAAGGCCACCGCCTCCTGCGGCTGCGGCACGAGCTTCGCGCTGTAGTTTCAAACGTCCCCACGTTTTCAGCGTCATGCCCGGCCTTGTGCCGGGCATCCACGTCTTTCTTCAATTCAGAAAAACAAGTCGTGGATGGCCGGGACAAGCCCGGCCATGACGAAGCCGTCACTCCGCCGCCACCGCGGGCGGCGCTTCCGCCACTTCTTCCAGCTGCGGCTCGATGCGGCGCTTGATCATGCGATCGACGCGATCGAGGTAAACGTAAATCACCGGCGTGATATAGAGGGTGAGCAGCTGCGACAGCAGCAGGCCACCAACCACCGCCACGCCGAGCGGCTGGCGCAATTCGGCGCCGGCGCCAGTGCCAAGCGCGATCGGCAGCGTGCCGAATATGGCGGCGAAGGTCGTCATCATGATCGGACGGAAGCGCAAGGTGGCGGCTTCGCGGATCGCTGCTTCTGCCGACAAGCCGACGCGGCGGCGCTCGATGGCGAAGTCGATCATCATGATGGCGTTCTTCTTGACGATGCCGACCAGCATGACGATGCCGATCATGGCGATCACCGACAGATCCATCTTGAACAGCATCAACGTCAGGATCGCGCCAATGCCGGCCGACGGCAGGCCGGAGATGATGGTGATCGGGTGGATGAAGCTTTCATACAGGATGCCAAGCACGACATAGGCGGCGAAGATCGCGGCCAGGATCAGGATGCCCTGCCCGCGCAGTGAATCCTGGAACACCTGCGCGGTGCCCTGGAAGCCGGTGGTGATGGTAGCCGGCAGGTGATCCTGGCGCTCAAGATTGCTGATTTCGTCGACCGCCTGGCCGAGCGAGAAGCCCGGCTGCAGATTGAACGAGATGGTCACCGCCGGCTGCTGGCCCTGGTGGTTGACCTGCAGCGGGCCGACCGAGGGCACGAAATGGGTGACCGCCGAGAGCGGCACCGTGGTGCCGTTGGTCGTCTTCAGATACACGCGATTGAGGTCGTTCGCGCTGGCGCGATACTCGGGCATGCTCTCCAAGATCACCTGATAGTCGTTGGCCGGCGTGTAGATGGTGGCGACCTGGCGCGTACCGAAGGCGTTGTAGAGTTCTTGGCGCACCTGATCGACGCTCACGCCGTAGACCATCGCCTTCTCGCGATCGACATCGATCGAGATCTGCGGATTCTTGATGTAAAGGTCGGTGGCGACATCGAGCAGGCCCGGGATCTTGGCGATCTTGTCGCGTAATTCGGGCGCCATGCGGTACAGCGTGTCGGTATCGTTGGACTGCAAGGTGTACTGGTATTGGCTCTTGGATAGCTTGCCGCCGAGATTGATGTTCTGGATCGGCTGGAAAAAGATTTGGATACCGACGATCACGTTGGCATTCTTGCGCAGCCGCGCCAGGATTTCCGGTAAACTGTCGCGCTCGTTGCGCGGCTTGAGCGCCACCAGCATGCGGCCGCTGTTGGTGACCGAATTCGGACCGCCGCCGCCGACGGTGGAATTGACGTAGGCGACCGCCGGATCCTTGCGCACGATGTCGGCGATCTTACGCTGGTGCTCGGACATGGACGCAAAGGCGATGTCCGTCCTGGCGTCGGTGATGCCGATAACATAGCCGGTGTCCTCGGTCGGGAAGAAGCCTTTCGGCACCACGATATAGAGCCAGATGGTGCCGGCGATGGTCGCCAGCGTCACGGCCAGCATGATCGCCTTGGCCTTGAGCACACGGTCGAGCGTCCATTCATAGGTGCGCAGCAACAGCTCGAACAGGCGCTCGAACGCGCTCAGTACGAAATTCTGTTTTTCGCCGGGCTGATGGCCTTTGAGCACGCGCGCGCACAGCATCGGCGTGAGCGTCAGCGACACGAAGCCGGAGACGATGATCGCCACCGAGATCGACACCGCGAATTCGCGGAACACGCGGCCGACCATGCCGCCCATCAAGCAGCACCGGGATGAACACCGCGATCAGCGAGAAGGTGATCGACACGATGGTGAAGCCGATCTCGCGCGAGCCTTTCAGCGCCGCCTCGAACGGGCGCATGCCGCCCTCGATGTGGCGCACGATGTTTTCCAGCATCACGATAGCGTCGTCGACCACGAAGCCGACCGACAGCGTCAGCGCCAGCAGCGTCATGTTGTTGATGGAAAAGCCGAAGGCGTACATCGCCGCGCAGGTGCCGATCAGCGACACCGGCACCGCCAGCGCCGGAATGATGGTGGCGGAGACCTTTCGTAGGAACAGGAAGATCACCATGATCACCAGGCAGATCGCGATCGCCAACGTCTCCTGCACATTGGCGACGGCGGCGCGGATCGAAATCGAGCGGTCGAACAGCGGCGCCATGTTGATCGCCGGCGGGACCTGCGCGCGCATCGCCGGCAATTTGGCGCGCACTAGGTCCACCACCTCGACGGTGTTGGCGTCGGGCTGGCGCTGGATCGCCAGCACGATGGCGCGAGAATCGTTGAACCAACTGGCGACCTTATCGTTCTCGACGCTGTCGACGACCCGCGCCACTTCGTTGAGCTTGATCGGCGCGCCGTTGCGGTAGGCAACCACGACATCACGATAATCGGCCGCTTTGCGCATGGCGCCGGTCGCCAGCAGCGTCACGGCCTGGTTTTTTCCCTCCAGGACGCCAACCGGCGTCGAGGAATTGGCCTTGGCGACCACCGTACGGATGTCGTCGAGCGAGATATTGCGCGCCGCGGCGGCCGCCGGATCGACCTGGACGCGGACGGCGAATTTCTGCGCGCCGTAAACTAACACCTGCGCGACGCCGGGCAGTTGCGACAGGGTCGGCGCCAGCACGGTCTCGGCGTAGTCGTCGATCGCCGACAGCGGCATGGTGTCGGAGCGCATGCTGACATAGAGCACCGGGAAGTCACCCGGATTGACCTTGCGGAAAAACGGCGGCGTGGTCATTTCGATCGGCAGTCGGCGCTGCGCCACCGCCAGCGCGGTCTGCACGTCGAGCGAGGCGCCGTCGATGTTGCGGCCGAGGTCAAACTGGATGGTGATCTGCGTCGAGCCGAGCGATGATGACGAGGTCATCGACGATATGCCGGAGATGGTCGACAGTTGCCGTTCGATCGGCGACGCCACCGAGGCCGCCATGGTTTCCGGGCTCGCGCCCGGAAACGTTGCGGTGATCTGAATGGTGGGGAAATCGACCGCCGGCAACGCCGCGACCGGCAGCAGCCGGTAGGCGAAGGCGCCGAACACGATCAACGACGCCGTCATCAGCGTCGTCAACACCGGCCGGCGAATGCAGGTTTCCGAGATGTTCATCGATCAGCCGCCGGCGGTTTTTGCGTTGCGCGGATTGACGCGCGTACCGTTCGACAACAGCAATTGACCGTCGGTGGCGACGGTCTCGCCGCCCTTGAGCCCGCTGCCGATGACCGAAAGATCGCCGGCCGTGCGATCAACCGTGACCGGCTGAACCTTGGCCACGTCGCCGTCGACCACGAACACGAAGTTTCCGGTCTGGCTGACCTGGACGGCATTCGATGGCACCACCACCGCCTGCTCGGTGCGCAAGGTCAGTTCGGTGGTGACCAAGGTTCCCGGCCAAAGCAGTTCATCCTTGTTCGGCATGGTGGCGCGGATCGTGACCATGCCGGTCGCCGGATCGACGGTATTCTCGATCATCGTCACCTGGCCGCTGGCGTGTTTCGTTTCGCCGGGAATGATCGCCTCGATGGTGGCGGTTTCCGCCGCCAGCGCCTTGCGGATCTCGGGCAGAACCTTCTGCGTCACCGTGAAGCTGACATAGACCGGGGCCATCTGGTTGATGGTCGCCATCGCGGCGGTGTCTGCCTGCCGCACAAAATTGCCGACCTTGACGGCGGCCGCGCTGATGCGGCCGTCGATCGGCGCAGTGACCGTGCAATAGCTGAGCTGGACCTTCAGGTTATCCAGAAGCCCGGTGTCGGCCTTGATCGCCGCGCGAAAGACGTCGGCCTGGGTCTTGGCGTTGTCGAGATTGACCACCGGCGTGGCGCTTTTGGCGACCAAGTCGGTGTAGCGAGCGACGTCGCGCAAGGCGCCGTCGAGTTGGGCCTTGTCGCGCGCGATAGCGCCCTCGGTCTGCGCGATCTGCCCCTCGATGGCGCGGCCATCGAGCGTGAACAACAGGTCGCCCCTTTTTACCGCTTGGCCGTCGCGGAAATGAACCGCCGTGATCGTGGTATCGACCCGCGCCTTGATGGCAACGCTGGCGATCGGCGTGACGCTGCCCAGCGATCCGATGCGCACTGGCACAGCTTTACGTACCGCTGTGGCAACTTCGATCGGCACTACGCGCGCGCCCGCTTGCGAGCGCGAGGCTACGCGGTCGCTGGTCCAAAGCCCCCGGACAAGCAAGACACCGCCAATCAGGGCGAGCGCCGCCACCCCAAATAGCCACTTTCGCTTCATCATCTGCGATTTGTCGGCCTGGGCTGTTGTCGGCCCTGTCCAGGCGCTCCCTAGTTCCGCGGAATCTTGCCTCTTGGTACCAGTCTGGGACCGCGTTAGCGGCTTACCTAGCATATAAACGTATCTCAGTGCATATCCCTGCGGCTTCTCAGGTAAACCCGGCAGGACGAACCTTATTCATACCATTCGGGCCTTAACGTCATGAGAATCGCCACCTGGAACGTCAATTCGGTCCGCCAGCGGCTGGACAACTTGCTGGCCTGGCTGAAGGAACGACAGCCCGACATTGTCTGCCTGCAGGAAATCAAATGCGTGGACGAAGCCTTCCCGCGGGAGGCGGTCGAAGGCCTTGGCTACAACGTGGCCGTGCATGGCCAGAAAGCCTTCAACGGTGTGGCATTGCTGTCCAAGCTGCCGTTCGACGAGGTCGCGCCCGGGCTGATCGGCGACGACGGCGACGTGCAGGCCCGCTTCCTCGAGGCGCTGGTGTCGACCAAGACCGGCGCGCTGCGCGTGGTCAGTCTCTATCTGCCCAATGGCAACCCGCCCGATACAGATAAATATCCTTATAAACTCAAATGGATGGATCGGCTTATTGCATTTTCACGTGAACGACTGAAGCTGGAAGAGCCATTCGTCCTGGCGGGCGACTACAACGTCATCCCGACTGCGGCTGACGCCCGCAATCCGGCCACCTGGACCAAGGACGCGCTGTTTCTGCCGCAGACGCGCGAGAAGTTTCGCGCGCTGACCAACCTCGGCCTCACCGACGCCATCCGCTCGGTCAGCGACGCCAGCGACCTTTACACCTTCTGGGACTATCAGGCCGGCGCCTGGGCCAAGGATGACGGCATCCGCATCGATCACCTGCTGCTGTCGCCGCAGGCGGCCGACCGGCTTATCGACGCCGGCATCGACCGCCACGTGCGCTCATGGGACAAGCCGTCCGACCACGTGCCGGTCTATGTGGATCTGGATATCGAGGGGCGGTGAGACAAACTCCGCTCATTCCCGCGCACGCGGGAATCCAGAGTCATAATCAGATGGTCCGCTCTTTGTCGCCCCTGGGTTCCCGCATTCGCGGGGGACGGACGCGATAATTACTACTCGCGCCGCGTTTCCAGCCAGCGCTTAAGATAGACCAGCGCCAGGGCGCGCTCGTCTTCGGTCGCCTGGTGGAAGGCGCTGTCGTAGAGCCGGTTGATCCATTCCTGGTCGGCGCCGGCGCCGTCCTTGGCGTTGTCCTTGGCAAGCGTGAGCCACATCAGCCCGCGCGCCGCCTGGCGCGGCACGTGATCGCCGGCAAACAGCATGGCGCCGAGCATCGCCTGCGACTGGCACTGCCCCTTCTGCGCCGACAGACCGAACCAGCGCGCGGCCTGGCGCGGATCGTGCGGCGCGCCGACGCCGTCGAGATAGAGCCGCGCCAGATAATACTGCGCTTCCGGATCGCGGAAATACGACGCCGCATAGCCGAACATCTCGCGCGCCCGGTCGGGATCGCGCTTGATCGCCGTCTTCGGAATGCCGTCGAGGTAATAGTGGCCGAGCGCCACGAAGGCATTGGCGACGAAGCGCGCCTGCGGCGTGTCCGGGTTGTCGTCGGCATGGCTGTTGGCGATGCCGCGGAAATATTCGAACGCCTTGAGATCGTCCTGCGCGACGCCGTCGCCTTCGGCGTACATGCGCGCGAGCTTCCACTGCGCCAGCGCGTGGCCCTTTTCGGCGGCATATTCGAGCGAGTGGACGGCCTTGGCCTTCTCGCCGGCCTTGAGCCATTGCGCGCCGGAGCGGAACGCCTCCATCGCCGTCAATGGCGGCGCGGCCGCCATCGCGTTGGTGGACTTGGTGCCGTCGAACGCGAAGGCCGGCGCGGCTATCAAGCCGGCGCCGATCACCATCACGCGCAACAGGAACTCAGCTATCCGCATAGCACGCCTTCTCGCCCGCCCCGCCCGGATGGGTGACTGCGCCGTTGACCGCGGGACCCACCTGCTGGGCGTATTTCCACAAATAACCGGAGCCGTATTCCGCCTCGCGCGGCTTCCACTGGCTCTTGCGCTTGGCCAATTCGTCGCCCGAAAGCTTGACGTTGATGGTGCCCTTGTCGGCATCGAGCTCGATGATGTCGCCGTCGCGGATGAGGCCGATCGGCCCGCCCACCGCCGCCTCCGGCCCGACATGGCCGACGCAGAAGCCGCGGGTGGCGCCGGAAAAGCGGCCGTCGGTGATCAGCGCGACTTTGGCGCCCATGCCCTGGCCGTAGAGCGCGGCCGTGGTGGAGAGCATCTCGCGCATGCCGGGGCCGCCCCTCGGTCCTTCGTAGCGGATCACCAGAACGTCGCCTTCCTTGTACTTCTTGGTCTTCACCGCCTCGAAGCAGGCCTCCTCGCTGTCGAAGCAGCGCGCCGGCCCGGTGAACTGGAGCGCCGAAGTCATGCCGGCCACTTTCACGATCGCGCCGTCGGGGGCGAGATTGCCCTTCAGGCCGACCACGCCGCCGGTCGCCAGCAACGGCTTGTCGGCCGGACGCACCACGTCCTGGTCCGGGTTCCATTTCACGATCTTGAGGTTCTCGGCGATGGTGCGGCCGGTCACGGTCAGGCAATCGCCGTGCAGATAGCCGTGATCGAGCAGCGTCTTCATCAAAATCGGCACGCCGCCAGCTTCGAACATATCCTTGGCGACATAACGGCCGCCCGGTTTCAAATCCGCGATATACGGTGTCTTTTTGAAGATTTCGGCGACGTCGAACAGGTCGAACTCGATGCCGCATTCATGCGCGATCGCCGGCAGATGCAGCGCGGCATTGGTGGAACCGCCGGTGGCGGCGACCACGGCGGCGGCATTCTCCAGCGCCTTGCGGGTGACGATGTCGCGCGGGCGGATGTTCTTGACGATCAGGTCCATGATCATCTCGCCCGCCAGCATGCAGAACTTGTCGCGGATTTCGTAAGGCGCCGGCGCGCCGGCCGAATAAGGCAGCGCCAGGCCGATCGCCTCCGAGACCGTCGCCATGGTGTTGGCGGTGAACTGCGCGCCGCAGGCGCCGGCCGAGGGACAGGCGTTCTCTTCCAGCGTCTGCAGATCCTCGTCCGACATCTCGCCGACCGAATGCTTGCCGACCGCTTCGTAGACGTCCTGCACGGTGACGTCCTTGCCCTTGAACTTTCCGGGCAGGATCGAGCCGCCGTAGATGTAGATCGACGGCACGTTGAGCCGGCACATCGCCATCATCATGCCGGGCTGCGACTTGTCGCAGCCGGCGACGCCGATCAGCGCGTCATAGGCATGGCCGCGCATGGTGAGCTCGACCGAATCCGCGATCACCTCGCGCGAGGGCAGCGAGGCCTTCATGCCGGCATGGCCCATGGCGATGCCGTCGGTGACGGTGATGGTGCAGAATTCGCGCGGCGTGCCGCCGACCGCGGCAACGCCCATCTTCACGGCCTGCGCCTGGCGCATCAGCGAGATATTGCAGGGCGCGGCCTCGTTCCAGCAGGTGGCCACGCCGACGAAGGGCTGGTGGATCTGCTCGGCCGAAAGCCCCATCGCGTAATAGAACGCACGATGCGGCGCGCGATCCGGCCCCTCGGTGGCGTGCCGGCTCGGCAGCTTGGCTTTCAGATTGCTCTTTTTATCGAGTTTGGCGTCCATAACCGTGTCGTGCCCCCGCCCCAATAATTGCCGCCGGAATCGATCCGGCTTAGTCCGAGGCCCCCCGGCCCGGGATTAAAACCTTAAAGCCCTGCAACGGTTTGTGCCGCTGCCCGGCGTCCTTCGATGTCGTGGAAGGGTATGGCCAAATCGCGGCGCGACGGGGATGATGAGCGCGTAAGGCTTAAATGTTCTAAATGTGTTGCACCTGAGCCACAGCCCCGAAGATGACCCTACCCCCAAAGCTGCGGCGAAGCTTTTTCGACCGCCCGGTGCTTAAGGTCGCGCCCGACCTGATCGGCGCCACTTTATTGGTTAACGGCGTCGGCGGGCGGATCGTCGAGGTCGAGGCCTATCACCACACCGAGCCGGCGGCGCATTCCTACCGGGGCCGGACCGACCGCAACGCCGTCATGTTCGGCCCGCCCGGCTACGCCTACGTCTACCGCTCCTACGGCATCCACTGGTGCCTCAACTTCGTCTGCGAGGCGGAAGGCTCGGCCAGCGCCGTGCTGATCCGGGCGCTGGAGCCGCTCAGCGGAATTGCTGCAATGCAGCGAAGACGCGGGCTGGCCGACGAGCGGGCGCTGTGCTCGGGGCCGGGCAAATTGTGCGAGGCGCTCGGCGTCACCCACCGCCACAACGGCTTGGCCGCTCGACCGGCCGCCGTTCGAATTGCGTGCACGGGTGGGGACGCCGGAGATCGCAGTCGGCGTTCGCATCGGCATCACCAAAGCGGTGGAGCACCCGTGGCGCTTCGGGTTGAAGGGCTCGCGGTATTTGAGCAAGCCGTTCAAGGTTTGATGCGAAATGAGGCGTCGAAGCCGAGTTCACGCTTGGCTTTCTCGCTCGAAATCGCGCCGTCGTCTTCAGCAATGTTGTAGATGCCGCGCGCGCCTTTGCTGACGGCAAGCAGCGCGGCCTGCGCCGCAGCATCGACATGCAACCCGGGCTTGCCGCGCTTCTCGCGCTCGAACCAGGTGCCCGGGCCGAAGAGCAGGCCGTAACGCAGCACGATGCCTTCCGGCATTTGCAGCGTCGCGTCTTCCAACGCCACAACGCCGTCCACCGTGCGTTTGCGCACACCGGTCGCGGCAAGATCGAGCGGATCGCTTTCCACGCGCATGCCGTCGCCCGGCGCATAGACGAAGGCAATGCTTTGCGCAATCAAACGGCGCACACCGGCCTTCTTGGCGGCGGCCACCAGGTTGCGCGTACCATCGATGCGCAGGCGGGCATTGCGATCGAGCCCTTCTTCGTAGCCTGGTGTATTGGGCGCGTAAGGCAGATCGGTGAGCTGATGGATGACGACCTGCGGCAGCGCAGCCTGTACGATGCGCGTCAGCGCCGCGGCATCGAACACATCGACCACCGCCGGCTCGGCGCCGAGGGCGCGCAGCGCGGCCGTCTTATCGGCGGAACGTGTGGTGCCGACGACGTCATGGCCGGCCGCGCGCAACAGCGGCACCAGCCGCCGCCCGATCGCCCCTCCTGCTCCTGCCAAAAGTATTTTCACGTTTATTGCCCTCAATAAGCGATGATGAACTCACAGCCGGCCGCGGTTTCGAATTGCCGCGTGAGGCGGCCGCTCGCCAATTCGAACTCCAGCGTGATCGCGGCATCGTGGCAACACAGAAAGGCGTGTTGGCCGTCGCCGGCGAAGCCGAAGCCCATGGGCGCCTTCGGCGTCGGGAAGCCCGCGATCTGCTGTGAAACGTGAAGGCGTCGTAGATGGCGGCGTAACTGTCGACGTGTGACGAGGCGCAGACATAACGCCCGTCCGGCGACACCCGCACGCGGCGGAGCTGGTTGGCCTCGCCCGGCGCGCCCTCGATCGCCAGCGTCCGCTGCAGCGCATGCGTGCGCGTGTCGAACACGTGCACGACGCCCTTGCGGTGCGCGCAGACAAACAGCGCCCAGCCGTCGGGCGAGACCGCGATGCCCTCGGCGCCGTGCGGGATCGCGATGGTGCCGATCATGCGGCGCGCGGCCGTGTCGACCACCGCTACCGCCTCCTTGGTCTTGAACGAGGCGAACAGTTTTCCGGTCGCATGGCTGACGGCGATCCAATGCGGCGAGCCGCCGAGCGCGATGCGTTCGACTCTGCCGCTGTCGGGATCGATCGCCAGCACCGCGTTGCCGAGTTCGGCGGTCGACCACAGCGTGCCGCCCGCATCCATCATCACCGAATGCGGCGCAACGGTTTCGCCGACGTCGATGGTGCGCTCGAGCCTTTTCGCCGCGAGATCGATCACCGCGATGCGGCGGTCGGGGTCCTTGTTCTTGCCGAAGATGCCGCCGCCATAGACCGACGCATAAATCTTATCCCCGGCGGGCGAGCGGATCATTTCATGGGTGGAAGCCGGCATATCGATTTCGCCGGTCTTGGCCAGCGTGCCGGCGTCGAAGAACTGCATCTTGTTGGCGCTCTTGGCGGTGAGGATCAGCGCCGGGCCGCCCGGGCGGTTGTTGGGATCGGTCATTTTTCTTCCTTCCCTCTTCGCCGCTGAGAGAGGGAAAGTGCGAGACGCCTGTTAGACCGCCAGCGGATCGGGCCCGTATTCGTTCGGCCCCTCTTGGCCGACGCGGATATAGACGAAGATCAATTGCGCGAGCCCGATCAGCATGCCAACTCCCAACAGAATTTTCGCCAGCAGCAACGCCAGGGTCAAAAAGGTCGTAACCAAAAATCCGACGCCGACCACGATCCCCGCGGCGACCATGGGGATCAGATAGACCAGGCTGTACCAGCCGGGATAGCCAAGATCGTGGAAGCGCTTGAAGGCGATGCAGATGCTTCCCCACAGAAACGCCAGCGACAGGATTTGCCCGATGACTGGAATCCACCCGAGCACGATGCTGGCGACAATGATCGGCAGCACGCCGTGCAGCCAGAATTGCTTGCGCGAGATGCGCCCCGACGGCGAGGTGAACAGCTTGATCCAGTAATCGCGCCCCGATGGTACCTCCGCTGATCCCATTCATGGCCGCGGCATAAGCGGCCGCTGCCGCGGCACCACCGGCCGGCATGGCATTGCGGCCCGCCGGCGCTGGCGGAAGCGAAGATCTCTGCTGCGGCATGCCGGATCGTTGCGGCGGTGCAGCATTCGGCGGCGGCGGATTGTTGACGACGAAAATGTCGACCGGCTGGCCTTCCCACATCTGGAATTCGACGGTCTGGCCGACCCTCGCTTGGCCATTGCGGACCTCGGTGGACCAGTAACTGTAGCGCTGGCCATCGTCGGCCGCGATCTGTCCATAAGTTCCGTCGGGCACGATCCCCGAAATGACGCCCCGCATGCCGTCCCCCCTGACTTTTCCGATTGATACTGCGCCAGCACCCGGACCTGTCAAGGTCACGTTGCGTTCTTAAGCCGCTCCAGCGCCTCGGCGATTTTCGCTTTGCGCGCGACCGCCTCCTCGCGCTTTTCCTTTTCCTCTTCGACCACCTCTTCCGCCGCGCGTTCCATGAACTTCGGATTGTTCAACTTGGCGTCGCCGCGCGCGATGTCGGCGTCGGCTTTTTGCATTTCCTTGGCGAGGCGCGCGCGCTCGGCGGCAAGATCGATGACGCCTTTCAGCGGCAGCGCCGCCACTTCGCCGCGCACCACCAACTGCACCGAACCTTGCGGCGCCGTCGCGGCCGATGAAATCTCGGACACGCGCGCCAGCCGCTTGATGAAGTCGGCCCAGCGTGTCGCGCGTCCGCTGGTTTCGGCGGAAGCGCCGGCCAGCACCAATGGGATCGCAGCGGTAATATTCATTTCGGCGCGCACCGAGCGGATGGCGGTGACGAGATCGATGACCCAGCCGATTTCGGCTTCGGCCTTGTCATCGGCGAGGCCTTCGAGTTGCGGCCATTGCGAGAGCGCCAGCAGGTTAGAACGCTTCGGCCCCTGCTCCGCCGTCACCGCCCACAGTTCCTCGGTGATGAACGGCATGAACGGGTGCAGCAGTTTCAGAATTTCATCGAGCGCCCACGCCGCCATCGCGCGCGTCTCGTCCTTGGCCGCGCCATCGGGGCCGGTCAGCAGCGGCTTCGACAGTTCGACATACCAGTCGCAATAGACGTTCCAGACGAAGCGATAGGCCGCGCCGGCGGCCTCGCTGAAGCCGTAGGCCTCGATCGCCTGCGTGATCTCGGCGGCCGCCTTCGCCGTCTCGTGCGCGATCCAGCGGTTGAGCGTTTCTTTCGCGGATTTCGGATCGAAACCTGTCGACGCGCGCCGCGCCGTTGAACTCGACAAAGCGCGCCGCGTTCCACAGCTTGGTCGCGAAATTGCGGTTGTTCTCGACGTCCTGCGGCCCGAGCCTGATGTCGTGGCCGGGCGCGACGTTGCGCGCCAAGCGTGAAACGCAGCGCATCGGCGCCGAACTCGTCGATGACGCCGAGCGGGTCGACGACATTGCCCTTCGACTTCGACATCTTGGCGCCGGAGGCGTCGCGCACCAGGCGATGGATGTAGACGTCGTGGAACGGCACATCGGGCATGAAGTGCAGGCCCATCATCATCATGCGGGCGACCCAGAAGAAGATGATGTCGAAGCCGGTGACCAGCGCCGTGGTCGGGTAGTAGCGCTTGAGTTCTGGCGTCTCGTCCGGCCAGCCCAGCGTCGAGAACGGCCACAGCGCCGAGGAGAACCAGGTGTCGAGGACGTCCTCGTCGCGCAAAATTGGATATTGCTTGAGCGGCTGTCCGCTCCTGAATTTCTCAATCCATGGGATTACCTCTGACCCATCCTTTAGAGTAACGACATCGGCATTGTAGTGACGCTTTGCCTGTTCGCGAGCTTCTTCAGCAGACTCGGCAACAAATATTGCCTTCTGGTCTCGGGCCAACATTGTTGAGCCATACCAACTCAAAGCCATACCACGCCGGAATCTGGTGGCCCCACCAGAGCTGACGCGAGATGCACCAGGGCTGGATGTTCTCCATCCAGTTGAAATAGGTGTTCTCCCAATTCTGCGGAACGAACTTGGTCTTGCCCTCGCGCACGGCGGCAATCGCCGGCTTCGCCAACTTCTTGCGCGTTCACGTACCACTGGTCGGTGAGGTACGGCTCGATCACGACGTTCGAGCGGTCGCCATGCGGAACGACGTTGCGCATGCGGCTCGATCTTTTCGACTAAACCTCTTTCCTCGAGCCAGCTGACGATTTGCTTGCGTGCAACAAACCGATCCACGCCTCCGAGCTTCTGTGTTTCAGCGAAGTCTTCGTTCGTGCCGCCCGGTCTTCGGAAAGCAATATCTCCGAACGTAATTTTCGCTTCGTCGGTCAAGACATTGACCATCTGCAGCCCATGCCGCTTGCCGACCTCGAAATCGTTGAAGTCGTGCGCCGGCGTGATCTTCACCGCGCCCGAGCCCTTCTCGGGATCGGAATAGTCGTCGGCGATGATCGGAATGCGTCGCCCGACCAGCGGCAGGATCACGTTCTTGCCGACCAGTGCCTTGTAGCGCTCGTCGTCCGGATGCACCGCCACCGCGGTGTCGCCCAGCATCGTCTCCGGCCGCGTGGTGGCGACGACGATGAAGGTCGACGGGTCCTCCGGATTGAAGGTCTTGCCCTCGATCGGATAGCGCAGGTGCCAGAGGTGGCCCTTGGTCTCGACCTGGATCACTTCGAGATCGGAAATCGCGGTCAGCAGCTTGGGGTCCCAATTGACCAGCCGCTTGTCCTTGTAGATGAGGCCCTCGCGATAAAGCTCGACAAAAACTTTAAGAACGGCCTTGCGACAGCCCCTCGTCCATGGTGAAGCGCTCGCGCGACCAGTCGCAGGAGGCGCCGAGGCGCTTCAACTGATTGACGATGGTGCCGCCCGACTCCGCCTTCCACTCCCACACCCGCTTGAGGAACGCCTCGCGCCCCATCTCGCGCCGGCCCGGCTGCTGGCGCTCCATCAATTGCCGCTCGACCACCATCTGGGTGGCGATGCCGGCATGGTCGGTGCCCGGCTGCCACAGCACGTCCTTGCCGCGCATGCGCTCGAAGCGGCACAGCACGTCCTGCAGCGTGTTGTTGAGCGCATGGCCCATATGCAATGAGCCGGTGACGTTGGGCGGCGGAATGACGATAGAGTACGCGGGCGCGTCCGCGCGTTCGGGCCGGCCGGCCTTGAAGGCGCCGGCCTGCTCCCACGTCCGGTAGATGCGGCCCTCGACCTCCGAGGGCTGATAGGTCTTATCGATCATTGTCGTTTGTCTTGATCCTGTGGCGCGGTACAAAACCCGCCACGCCACCGAGTGTCAACTTTTGCCGGAAAATCCACCGAAAACGAGCGGCAGCGCCACCAGCGCCATCACGCTCTTGGCCGTCGCCGGCTTTGCCGCCCAGGCCATGGTGCGCTCGACCGATTCGCTGCTGCCGCAGATCGCCACCGACCTCAACGTCACCGTGGGCGCGACCTCGGTCATCGTGACCTTCTATCTGCTGGCGCACGGCTCGGTGCAACTGGTGATCGGCCCGATCGGCGACCGCTTCGGCAAGTACCTCTGCGTCGCGCTCGCCGCCACCGCCGCCACGGTCATGGTGGCGCTGTGCGGGCTGGCGTCGTCGTTGCCGCTGCTGGTGGCGGCGCGGCTCGGCAGCGGGCTTGCCACCGGCTGGATCATTCCCCTCGCGTTCGCCTTCATCGGCGACATCATCCCCTACGAGCGCCGCCAGCAGGTGCTCGGCCGCTTTCTGTCCGGGCAGATTCTCGGGCAATTGTTCGGCCAGGCCGCCGGCGGCGTGCTCGGTGACCTGTTCGGCTGGCGCAACGTATTCTTCATCCTCGCCGCGCTGCTCGCGACTGCCACGCTCGGCCTATTCTACGAGCTGTGGCGCAATCCGATTACGCATGCGAGCCACCCGACGGCGCAGCCGGGCCGCGGCTTTATCGCCGACTACACGCTGGTGCTGCGCTCGCCGTGGGCGCTGACCATCATTGTCATTGCCTTCATCGAGTTTGGCGCCATGTTCGGCGCCTTCACCTATGTCGGCGCCGATCTGCATCTGCGTTTCGGCGTCAGCTTTACGCTGGTCGGCCTGTTCGTCGGCGCCTTTGCCATCGGCGGCTTGATCTACAGTCTGTGCGTGCGCCTGCTGTTCGACAGGTTCGGCCAAGCCGGGCTTGCGGCCGGCGGCGGGTTACTTCTTGCGATTGCCTATGTCGCGCTCGCTTTCGAGCCGCGTTACTGGATCGCGCCCTTCGCCATCGTGGCCATCGGGCTCGGCTTCTACATGCTGCACAACACGCTGCAGACCAACGCCACGCAAATGTCGCCGGAAGCGCGCGGCACCGCGGTATCGTTGTTCTCCGCCTCGCTTTATCTGGGACAGACCGCTGCCGTCGCCTTGGGCGGCGTCGTGTTCGACCGGTTCACCGCGGTGCCGCTCTTTCTCGGCGCGGCCGTCGTGCTGCTGCTGTTGGGTCTTGTGTTCGCGCGCCTGCTCAAGCGCCGCAACAGAGCGAGCGGCTAGCGTCCGCGCGAGACGCGCTCGATCTCGGCCCGCACGATGCGATCGACCACGCCGGGCAGGTTGTCGTCGAGCCAGGACTTGAGCAGCGGGCGCAGCATCTCCTTCACGAGGTCTTCGAGCGTGCGCGCGTTCTGTCCGATCACGGTGTGGGCCAGCGCATTGAACGCGCTGTCGACCGCCGCGATGGTCGACGCCGAAATCAGCGCGGCATCCAGCGGCGGCGGGACCGGACGGCGCGGCTCCTCGATGGCGCGCGGCGCCGGCTCGGGCGGCCGGTCGGTGAAGACGACGTCGGACGACGCGTCGATAGTGCGGAACGCCGCCTGATTTGACGCGGCCGGTGCGGCCATCTCCTCGGTCAAATCGAGCACATCGGATGCCGGCGGCTCGGGCGCCGGCGGTTCCGCAGAGCGGATGTCGAGCTTGGCGAGCATGGCATCGATTTCATCCTGGGAATTGGCGGTGGCCGCCGGCGGCGGCGCCGGCGGCGCGCCGGACGGGTCGAAATCGCCGGCGCTGGCGCGGCCGGCTTAGCCGTTTTGTTGGCATCATCATCGGCAATAATGCGCCGAATCGAGGCCAGGATTTCCTCCATCGACGGCTCTTGGACCTTTGCCGTTTGGCTCATTCAAGTAATCCCGACCGCAGCTGCCACACCCTGCCCGCCGTGTGGCCCGACCGTCGTCGGACCCCAGCGAATTGTCGCCTGAGTCTCTTTTATACGCCAGGGACATGCAGGTTTGGCAGGCCGAAATGACGGCAGAATGCAATGTCCTGTGGACACTCGCGTCGGACCGGGCTCGCCGCCTTTAGCGCCCGTCCGGGGTGCGCACGCCCGCCCAGCTGTCGCGCACCTGCTTGTAGTGGATGGTGGCATCGTAGACCGGCACACGCAGGCCGAGCACCTGCGGCGACAGCCGGCCGACCGCCGACAGCAAGGTGTATGATGCCACCACGCGGTCGTGCTGGGCGGTGACCAGCGCCACCCGCGCATTCACCAGTGTCTGCTGCGCCGTCAAGACGTCGAACGTGGTGCGCTGGCCGACGCGGGCCTCCTCGCGCACGCCGTTGAGCGCGATCTCGGCGGCCTGCACCTGCGCCTGCGTGGCGTCGATATTGGCCTTCGCCGCCTCGAGCTGGCCCCAGGCCTGCACGACGTTCTGTCGCATCTGGTCGCGCGCGGTGTCGAGATCGAGGCGTTTCTGCCCGAGCGTTTCCTTGGCCTGGCGGATCACGGAATATTCCGCGCCGCCCTGATAGATCGGCACGCTCAGCGTGCCGAACACCGAGGCGTTGTAGCTGTCCATGACGCTGAGGCTCTGCTGGCTCAGCCAGTTCTTCGTGTAACTGCCCTGCACCGAGACCGTCGGATAGAGCGCGCCCTCGGCCACTTTCACCGCCTGCAGCGCCACATCGACATTGTATTCGGCGGTGGTCGACGGCCGGATTGGCGGCGGTGCCCGCCGCAACGGCGCCCGGCAGGCTATGCGGCGAGAAGCGGTCGACCGGCGTGGCCGGCGCGAGCTTGCCCGGTTCGACGCCGATCACCTGCCGATAGGTCGCGGCCGAAGCGGTATAATTGGCTTGGGCGAGCAAGCACCTGCGAGCGGCCGGCGGCCAGGCTCGACTCCGACTGCGCCACGTCGGTGCGCGTCACCTCGCCGACATTGAAGCGGTCGCGGGTCTGCCGCAACTGCTCCTGCAGCACTTCGACGTTGCGCCGCTGCAGGTCGAGGATCGCGGTGTCGCGCAGCAAATTCATATAGGCGGTCGCGGCATTGAGCAGCACGGTCTGCTCGGTGACGCGCAACGTTGCGCGCGCGGCCAACACCGAACTCTCGGCCTGGCGCGTTTTGTTGGCGGTCTGGAAGCCGTTGTAGAGCGTCTGCGTGATCGTCGCGCCGACCGCAGCCGGCGAGTTGTAGCCGCTCAGCGTGCTCCAGGTCCCCACCCCGGCCTGCACCGACTTTGACGTTGTCGACGATGTCTGCTCGCCGCCGTTGCCGGTGACCGTGATTCTCGGGCGGTAGCCGGACAGCGCCTGCGGCACGCCTTCGTCGATGGCGCGCGTCGCGGCACGTTGCGAATTGAGCGTGGGATTATTCTGGTAGGCCTGCACCAGCGCCGATTCGAGCGTCTCGCTGCGCGCGCGCGATACCGTCAGCGGCATCGCTGCACATGCGGCCATACCGGCCGCAAGTCCGCCCACCCAAAAGCGTCGAGAACCGTGCAACATCTCACCCCGACCGATGCGCGACCGGCGCATGGCACCCTTCACGCAATTCCAAGGAACCTGGAACCTTATTCGCCCCAGCGTGCCGTTAAAACCCCCTATCTGCCGCCGCCCACTTAAAAGGCGACAGCTGAGGATTTTCCGCCACTTTTGGAACCGGCGCCAGCGTCAGAATGCGAAAACCGGTGTTTTCGCGAAACCCGGCAGCAGCGTCGCCGATGCATCGAAGATCGGCCGGCCGGCGGCTTCCCCGTCGCTGCGGGTATACAGCATGGCCTTGGAGCCAGGACCCGAGCCGAGCACGCAGACCAGCCGGCCGCCATTCTTGAGCTGATGGCAGAGCGCTTGCGGCACGACCTCGGTAGCGCCCTCGAGTACCACCACGTCATAAGGTGCGCCTTGCGCCCAGCCCGCGGCGAGCGCGCCGCTGACCACGTCGACATTGGGCTGCGCCGACAACGAATCACCGGCCGCCTTGGCGAGACCGGCATCCTGTTCGAGCGCCACCACCTGGCTCACAATGCGGGCGAGCACGGCGGCGGTATATCCGGTGGCGCAGCCGACATCGAGCACGCGGTCGGTGGCCTCCAATTCGGCGGCCTGAATCAGCTTGGCGAGCACCATCGGCCTGAGCAGGCGCCGGCATCCCCCGACCGGAACGTCAAGATCGAGATAGGCGAGCGCGGCCGAGGCCGGCGGCATGAACCGTTCGCGCGGAACCTCGAGCATGGCGGAAATGACCCGCAGATCGGTGACATCGGTGGTGCGGATCTGGCCGTCGACCATGTGGCGGCGCGCGGCTGCAAAATCGGTCATCGTGAACCTCCGCGAAAGCGGGAAAATGCGAGGCTTTGTGCGGCAAGCTCTGGCAAAAGGCAAGCGAAGCGGCGGCGTTGTCGTTAGGCGTTTGCTCCTATATAGGCTTGCGTTCTAGGGAAGCGCGCGGCCTGCGCATGCGTGGGCTGCGTCTTCCGATGGCCACGTGGCGGAGTGGTTACGCAGCGGACTGCAAATCCGTGCACGCCGGTTCGATTCCGGCCGTGGCCTCCACTCGCCCTGGCGCGGCGCCGGCGGGCGAGACTTCCTCGCGGCGTCGGCTCCTAGCCCGGGCTTCCGGCCGGCGTTCATGCTTTGCAAAGCAATCGCAGCTTTGTTATAGGCCCGATGCGTCGAAACCGGCTTGTTCCTCGGTAGCTCAGCGGTAGAGCGTTCGACTGTTAATCGAAATGTCGCTGGTTCGATCCCAGCCCGAGGAGCCATCCTTTCCCGCCTGACATTCTAAACGCCCGCCCTTGCGAGAGGCCATGATGCCCTCGACTAGTCCGCTCCTTACCGATCTCTACGAACTCAACATGATCCAGGCCTATCTGGATCGAGGCTGAGGACAAAGAGGCGGTGTTCGAATTCTTCGTGCGCCGGCTGCCGCCGCGGCGCGGCTTCCTGCTCGCCGCCGGGCTAGAGGACGCGCTCGATTATCTGGAGACGCTTGCATTCTCCGCCGCCGAGATCGACTGGCTCAAAAGCACCGGCCGCTTCCGCGACAACCTGCTCGATTATCTTGCGGCATTCCGCTTCACCGGCGACGTGCACGCGATCCCGGAAGGCAGCGTCTGTTTTCCCAACGAGCCGCTGATCCGCATCACCGCGCCGCTGCCGCAGGCGCAGCTGGTCGAATCCCGACTGATCAACATCCTGCATTTCCAGACGCTGATCGCCTCGAAGGCCGCGCGCATGGTGCTGGCCGCGCCCGGCAAGATCCTGTCCGACTTCGGCCTGCGCACCGCGCACGGCGCCGAGGCCGGGCTCTATTCGGCGCGCGCCAGCTACCTCGCCGGCTTTGCCGGCGCCGCCAATGTGCTCGCCGGCGAGCGCTACGGCATGCCGATCGTCGGCACCATGGCGCATTCCTACGTGCAGGTGCACGACGACGAGATGACCGCATTCGAGAACTTCGCGCGCGCGCGGCCGCGATGGCGTCATCCTGCTTGATCGACACCTACGACACCGAGCAAGGCGCGCGCAAAGTGGTCGAGCTGGCGCCGCGTCTGAAAGCCGACGGCATCGCCATCCGCGGCGTGCGCATCGACTCCGGCGACCTGACCGCGATGGCGCGCAAGGTGCGCGCGCATTCTCGACGACGGCGGCCTGCGCGACGTCATCATTCTGGTGAGCGGCGGCATCAACGAGGACGTGCTGCAAGGCATGATGAAGGAGAAGGCGCCGATCGACGGCTTCGGCATCGGCGTCAATCTCGCCGCCTCCGTCGACGTGCCGGCGCTCGACTGCGCCTACAAGCTGCAGGAATATGCCGGCACGCCGAAGCGCAAATTGTCCGAAGGCAAGGCGACCTGGCCGGGCCGCAAGCAGGTGTGGCGCAGCTACGACGCCAACGGCCGCATGCGCGGCGACATCCTGTCGCTCGAAAACGACACGCAGCCGGGCGAGCCGCTCATCGTGCCGGTGATGCGCGCGCGGCAAGCGCATCGCGCCGGCGCCGACGCTCGCGCAAATCCGCGAACGCGCAACAGCCGATCTGGCGCGCCTCGCCGGACCGCTGGCGCGCTTGGAAAGCGGCTTCGACTATCCGGTGAACGTCGCCGACGC
Source organism: uncultured Alphaproteobacteria bacterium (assembly GCA_963772235.1). Taxonomy (GTDB): domain Bacteria; phylum Pseudomonadota; class Alphaproteobacteria; order Rhizobiales; family Xanthobacteraceae; genus Pseudolabrys. Next base: position 36,284 of record CAVYWI010000006.1, on the reverse strand, counting down.
GCTCAGCGCGCTCGCCAAGCAGATCGACGCGAAGGCGCGCGGGTAACCCGTCATGCCCGGCCTTGTGCCGGGCATCCACGCCTTCCTTCTGCTGCCAGCAAGTCGTGGATGGCCGGGACGAGCCCGGCCATGACGAAAGGGATTAGCTAGCCACCGTCCCGGCTCTATTCCAGCCGCGCGCGCCCTCGCCGTAGATCTCGTGGCCGTGCTCGGTCACCACCACGGTGTCCTCAAGCTTGATAAAGCCGCGCGTCGGATGCTTGAGCGTGGTCTCGACCGACACCACCGCGCCGACTTCCAGCGGGATATTGGCGTCGTCGGCCGGATAAGGCACCGGGCCGTGGTCGGTGAGCCGCGGCGCCTCGTGGCTGACCATGCCCATGCCGTGCGCCAGGAACTCGATATTGTTGTGGTGCTTCGACTTCATCACCAGCGGCTCGGCGGCGGCGTAGATCTCGCGGCCCAGCGCGCCCGGGCGCGTGGCCTTGAAGGCCGCGCGCTGGATGCTCTCGATCTCGGCCAGCAAGTCCTCCAGCTCGGCATCCGGCTCGCCCTGGATCGCCATGCGGCAGATGTCGCCGATATAGCCGTGATAGTTGCCGCCCGAGTCGATCGACATGATGTCGCCCTTCTCCCATTTCTGGTCGGACGGCGCGCGGTTCATGCTGGTGCCGCAGGTGATCAGGCAATATTCGAAGGTGAGCCCGCGATTGGTCTCCTCGCGGCGCAAGCGTTTCGACCACATCGGCCTTGGTCGTGCCGGGCGGCGTCGCCGCGATGGTCGACAGCATGGCGCCGAGCACGGCTTCGGAAGCGTGCTTGAGCATCTTCAGTTCGGCGGCGCGATTTCTTCAGGCGCTGGCGCTCCATCACATAAAGCGCGTCGACCCAGTCGGCGTCGGGAAAGCCGGCGCGCAGCACCTTGGAGGCGTCGTAGGGCAGGAAGCCGAATTCGGTGGCGATGCGTTTGGTCTTGAGGCCGGCCTTGCGGACATAATCGACCGCCTTCTGCATGGCCTCGACCGAGCCGTTGGCGTTGGTCTGCGTTTCCGGCGTCCACAGTGGCTTGGCCTGGTGCTGGAAGGTTTCCAGCCGGTGGCCGATATAGGCGGCCTTTTCCGGCGCGCCCTTGGGATAGACGAACACCGGCAGATAGCGGGTGACGCCGGTCGCATCCATGTAGTCGAAGAAATTGGCGCGGTGGCCGCCGAGCAGATACTGCACATTGTGCTTGGAGGTCGCGAGCACGAGGTCGATGCCGGCCGCGTCCATCAGCCGGTCGAGACGCGTGTGATCGAACGGAATCGCGAGGCCGCTTCCCGGCTGGGCGCTGACATTCATGACTGGCTCCCTGATCGCCGGCTTCTCCGGACCGGTCAGACGCATGAGCCTATGACCACAATTCCTGGCTCGCAAGCCGGGCGCCAGCGACCAGCGCCTGCAGCTTCGCCCACATGATCGAGGGGTGCACGCGGCGGTGGAACGGCCCCTGGGCGAAGCCGCAATCGGTGCCGGCGATGACGTTGTCGCGCCCGACGATCTTGGCCAGCCGGACGATGCGCTCGGCCACCAGTTCGGGATGCTCCACCACATTGGTGGCGTGGCTGATGACGCCCGGGATCAGCACCTGCCCGGCCCCGAGCTTGGCGTTCTTCCACACCTGCCATTCGTGCTCGTGGCGCGGATTGGCGCCCTCGATCACATAGGCGCCGACCTTCACCTTCAGGATCAGGTCGACGATGTCCTTGAGCGGCACGTCGCTGACATGCGGGCCGGGCCATGAGCCCCAGCACACGTGATAGCGGATGCGGTCGGCCGGCAGGCCTTCGATGGCGTGGTTGATGATCTCGACTTGGCTGCGCGAGCCAGCGCCGGTAGTCCGCGAAGCTCGCCGGCGGCACCATGCGGTCGTAGGTGACGGCGTTGCGCGCGTCGTCGAGCTGCACCAGGAAGCCGGCATCGACGATCATCTTGTATTCGGTGCGCATGGCATCGGCGATCGCGGCCTGCAATTCGTCTTCGCTCTTGTAGAATTCGTTCTTGCGATCGGGGATCACGCTCGCCGGCGCCGCCACCGGCAGGAAGGCTTCTTCCACCTTCACGTCTTTCAGCGCCGCCTTGAAGTTGTCGATGTCGCGCTGCAGTTCCGCCTGGCCGGTATATGCGATCGGGCCGATGCAAATCGCCTCGGTGGTGGTGGCAACGCCTTCGCGCGCATCGAGCTCGGCATAGAATTCCGCGAAGCGCTCGCGGTCGGCGCCGCGCTTGAATGGATTGGCGGCGTCGCGCTTGATTGGCCGCCGCTCGAAGCCGCTCAAGCGCTCCAGCGCGTATTGCGACCAACTGATCGATTTGCCGAATTCGCCGTCGCTCGGAACGTCGATGCCGACCTGCGCCTGCTCGCGCACCACGTCGGCGACGCTCTCGCGCAGGCATTTCTCATAAGCCTGCGTGTCGTATGGCTTGCCGGCCTGCTTCAACCGCAGAAAGTCCTGCAATGCCGGCGGCCGGATCAGGCTGCCGACATGGGTGGTGAGAATGCGGTTGCTGCTGCGCTTCATGGTATCGCTATGCCCGCGCCGCGCGCCAAAGGCAATGCGTGGGCAAACGCGGCATGGGCGGCGGCCCCGCGTCAGCCTTTGGCCACGCCGATCAGTTGCTCGAGCCGGGCCGGATCGTTGCGCAGCGTTTCGCTCGGCCCGTCATAGACGATCTGCCCGCGGTCCATCACCACGGCGCGCGGCGGCGATGTCGAGGGCGAGCCGCGTGTTCTGCTCCACCAGCACCATCGACAACGACCCTTCCTGCGTCAGCCGCTTCACCGCGCGGGCGAGTTCCTCGACGATCACCGGCGCCAGCCCCTCCGACGGCTCGTCCATCAGCAGCACGCTCGGATTGCCGACCAGCGCGCGGCCGATCGCCAGCATCTGCTGCTCGCCGCCGGACAATTGATTGCCGCGGTTGCCGGCGCGCTCGGACAGCCGCGGAAACAATTCGAACACGGCCTCGATCGTCCAGGCCCCCGGCCGCACCGCGACTTCGAGATTTTCCCGCAAAGTGAGCGAGGGAAAGATCTCGCGCTCCTGCGGCACCAGGCCGAGGCCTGCGGCGACGCGCCGGTAGGTGGCAAGCTGCGAGATGTCCTTGCCGTGCAGGCGGATGCTGCCGCCGTGCAGCGTGGTGTGGCCCATGACGGTCGCCAGCAGCGTGCTCTTGCCGACGCCGTTGCGGCCGATGATCGACAGCGTCTCGCCGGCCGCGAGCGTGAGGCGGATATCCTCCAGCACCACCGTCTCGCCATAGCCGGCGGACACCGCGTCGAGTTCGAGCGCGCGCTCAGCCATGCCGCGCCCTCGCCGTAGCCGCCGGCCTGTCCGAGATAGACCGCGCGCACCTGCTCGTCGGCCATGATCTCGTCCGGCGTGCCTTGCGTGAACACCGCGCCTTGCACCAGCACCGTGATCTCTCTGGCGAAGCGCAACACCACGTCCATGTCGTGCTCGATGATCAGAATGGCGATGTCGGGATCGAGCCCCGCCACGACGTCGAGGATGAGATGGCTTTCCGACGACGGCACGCCCGCCGCCGGCTCGTCGAGCAGCAGCACCCGCGGGCGTCTGCGCCAGCGCGATGGCGATCTCCACCAGCCGCTGGCGGCCATAGGGCAGTTCGCGCACCAGCTTGAGCGCGTCGTCGACCAGGCGCAGCGATTCCAGATGATCGAGCGCCTCGTCGATCACCGCGCGTCTGGCGCCGGCCGCGCGCCACAGATTGTTGCAGTGGCCGTCGCGCTCGCCGATGGTCATGCAGAGGTTTTCCAGAACCGTCAGCCCGCGGAACAGCTGATTGATCTGGAAGGTGCGCGCCAGCCCGCGCCGCGCGCGCTCGGCCTGCGAGGTCGCGGTGATGTCCTCGCCGTCGAGCAGCACGCGGCCGGCCGACGGCTTGAGCGCGCCGGTGATCAGATTGACCAGTGTGGTCTTGCCGGCGCCGTTCGGGCCGATCAGCGCGCGGCGGGCGCCGCGCTCGAGCGTGAGGTTGACGTCGCGCGTGACGTGCAGCGCGCCGAAGCTGCGGTTGAGGCGCTCGACCTGGAGTGCGGTGACGGCGGTCACGGCTTGCCCTTCCTCGACAGATACCGGCCTGGCATCCTCGACCAGCCCGAGCAGGCCGCGGCGCGCGAACAGCACCGCCAGCACCAGCAAGAGGCCGATGCCGAACTGCCAGAAGGTCGGGCTGAGCTTCGACAGCTTGTCTTCCAGCACCATGTAGACCACCGCGCCGACAAAGGCGCCGTAGAGCCGGCCCGTGCCGCCGAGGATCAGCATCACCATCACCTTGGCCGACATCGTCGAAGTCGAACACGGTCAGGGTCACGTAGGCGTTGGTCTGGGTGAACAGCGCGCCGGCCACGCCGGCGATGGCCGCCGACGATCGTGTAGACCGTCACCAGCCGGCGGTGCACCGGCGAGCCGATCGCATGCATGCGCCGCACATTCTCGCGGATGCCGGTGAGCGCCTGCCCGAACGGCGAATAGACGATGCGGCGCACGACATAGAAGATCGCCGCCAGCACGCCGAGCACGTAGAGATAGTTGACGTGGCCGTAGAGGTCGTAGTCGAAAATGCCGAACAGCGGCGAGATGATCGAGTCCGGGCAAGCCGTCATAGCCGCCGGAAATATCGGAACGCAGATTGCCGGTCTCCTGCAGCATGATCGCGGTGGCGAGCGTGAGCATCAGCAGCGTCAGCCCGCGATAGCGCAGCAGGAACCAGCCGGAGATGAATCCGATCAAGGCCGCCATCGCCGCCGCGGCGGCGAGCAGCTCGACAGATCGGCTCGCTCCAGCCGAGCCGCGCGATCAACAGTCCGACGGTATAGGCGCCGATGCCGAAGAAGGCGGCGTGCCCGAGCGTCACGATGCCGGCATAGCCGAGGATCAGATCGAGCGAGAGCGCGAACATGCACCATGATCAGCACTTGGCTGCCGAAGGTCATGCGGTCGGGGAATGCGAAGAAGGCGGCGATGCGCGATCAGCCAGGGCAGCGCCTCGCGCCAGCGCAAGCGGTGGCGCCTCAGCAGGAATTCGGCCGCGCGCTCGCGCGCCTGCGCCCGCGCGGCTTCGGGGATGGCGGCGGCGCCCGCGGCTCTTTGCGTTCATTCGCGGCCATAGAACCCCGCCGGCTTGACCAGCAGCACCAGCACGGTGATGGCGTAGATGAAGAAGCCGCCGGCATCGGCCAGCAGATATTTTCCGGCGGTATCGAAAATGCCGAGCACCAGCGCGGCGAGCAGCGTGCCCTTCAGGCTGCCGAGCCCGCCGACCGCGACCACGATCAGGAACAGCACCAGATAGAGCACCGCGAAGCTGGGCGACAGGCCGAACAACTGGATGGCGAGCCCGCCGCCGAGCGCGGCGAGCCCCGAGCCGACCGCGAAGGTGAGCGTGAACAGCAGGTCGACATTGATGCCGACCGACTCCGCCATGCGCCGGTTGTCGACCGCGGCGCGGATCTTGGCGCCGATATTGGTGCGCTCGAAGCCGTACCACAGCACGGCGATCAGCACGGCGCCGACCACGATCAGGAAGGCGCGGTAGCTCGGAAACGAGCGGAAGCCGAGATTGACGTCGCCTTGCGAGCCAACTCGGCAGCGGCACCGATTTCGGGATCGGCCCGTAGAAATAGGTGGAGGTGGCGATCGACATGAAGGCCAGGCCGATGGTGAGCAGCACCTGCTCGAGATCGGTGGCCTTGTAGAGCCGGCGATAGAGCCCGCGCTCGAACACGACGCTGACCACGCCGACCATGATCGCCGCGACGACCAGCGAGGGAACGAATCCGAGCCGAGCGTGCGCGTCAGCGTGACGACGAGATAGCCGCCGGCCATGGCGAAGGCGCCATGCGCCAGGTTCACGAAGCCCATCAGCCCCATCGTCACCGACAGGCCGACGGAGGTGATGAACAGGAACATGGCGTAAGCCAAGCCGTCGAACAGAATGCTGACGGCGATGATTGGCGAAATGCGGCACGAGCCCCACCTCGTGATGAAGAAAACGCCGCCGCGCCCTTATGCGCGGCGGCGCCGTTGCGTGTCAATATCGGTCAGGCGGTCACTTGCAGCGGCCGAGCTTGAGCACCTTGCACTCGTCCTTCACCTGCTTGGTGGTGCCGAGGATCTTCTCGCCGAGCTTGCCGTCCGGCTTGCGATAGACCTCCATGGCGTGCTCGTCCTCGACGATGTCGCGCGTGGCCGGATCGATCATCACGTGGCCGCGCGGGCCATCGGTCGACCAGCCCTTGAGCGCCGCGACCACCTTGTCGCCGTCGGACAGGTTGCCGTTGAGCTTCTTGATGGTGTCGAAGATGGCGTGCATGGTGTCCCAAGCCGCCGCCGACATGAAGTCGGGATAGGAGTCGGGACCGTAGGCCTTGTGCCATTCGGCGTTGAAGGCCTTGTTGGCGGCGTTGTCGAGATCGACCGCGTAGTGGCCCATCACGATGGTGCCGATGGCGGCATCGCCCATGTCCTGCAGCTTGTTGTCGGGCACGAGGTCCATCGGGCCGATCAGCTTGACGCCGGCCTTGCGCAGGCCGAGCTCGCCGTAGGCCTTCATCACGCCGGTCGCGTGCGCGCCGGAGGGAATGAAGACGTACATGCAGTCGGGATGCGCGTCCTTGATCCGCTGGAAGAACGGCGTGAAGTCCGGCACCTGCACCGGCGAGCCCATCGGGATCGACAGCACGATCTTGCCGCCGGCCTTCTCGAAGCCGGTCTTGAACGCCTCGGTCGAATCCTTGCCGGGCGGGAAGTCGGTGTAAGCCATCGCCGCGGTCTTGCAGCCGATCTTGTCATGAGCGTAGGCGCCCATCGGATAGGCCGGGTGCCACATGCTGAACGACAGCCGCACGATATAGGGCGACAGATTGGTGATCCAGGCGGTGCCGGCATTGGCGATCACCATCGGCACCTTGGACTGGGTGATCACCGGCGCCAGCGCGATCGCCGACGGCGAGAACGAAAAGCCGGTGACGAGTTGCACCTTGTCGTTGGTGATCAGTTCGGTGGTGACGGTCTTGGCCACCGCGCCGGTCGGCGGGCCCTCGTCGCGCTTGATCAGTTCGACCTTGTACGGCGCGATATCCTTGGCGTGCAGCTTGACGTAGAGATCGAACGCCTTGTCCATCTGGTGGCCGAGATCGGCATTGGCACCGCTGAACGGGAACCACCACGCCGATCTTGACGGTTTGCGCCTGCGCCGTGCTGCCCACCGCCAGCGCCAGGGCCGTCAGCCCCAGCCATCGCATGAGTTTCATCGAGTCCTCCCTACCTCTTTGAATTAGTTTGTAATCCCACTAATCGATGGGCCGGCGTTGCGGCCCAATCGCGCCAAGTTGAACTAATTCAGCACCCGCGGTCAATGCGAATGCGAGAGGGCGTGCCTCACGCCCGCGTCATAGCCGCGAGCGGCGGCCGTTCACCGCCTTTGCTGGGGGAATTCGTGAGGCGAAAGGCCGCATGGCGGCCCCGCGGATCAAGCGGCGGCGCTTTTGGCCGCGACCGCCGCAACCGGCTGCACCGATGCCGCCGCCGCGTCATGCTCGGCCTTGCGCTTGAGGATCATATCGAGCGACGCGATCTCGACGCGGTTGCGCCCGTTTTCCTTGGCGCAATAAAGCGCCTGGTCGGCCTGCGCCAACAGTTCGTGCACGTCGAGCACCGCGTCCTGGCAGTGCACCACGCCGATGCTCACGGTCGCGCCGACCGGGTGATTGTCGACCTCCAAGGCGGCATGCGCGAAACTCGAACGAATCCGTTCGGCCACCGCCGCCGCCTTTTCACGCGTGGTGTCGGCAAGCACGGCCGCGAATTCCTCGCCGCCGAGGCGCCCGAGCAGATCGGTCGAACGCACCGAATGGCGCGCCGCAAGGGCGAAAATCTCCAGCGCGCGGTCGCCGAGCGCGTGGCCGAAGCGGTCGTTGATCGACTTGAAGTGATCGAGATCGATCAACAGAACCGCGGTCGGACGCGGATTGGCGACGTGGCGCTTCGCCAGCTGGGCTGCGTCCTGCATGAACGAGCGGCGGTTGGCGATACCGGTGAGCGGATCGACCATGGCGGCGGTGCGGTGACGCAATTCGGTGCGCTCCTTCGCCATCGCCAGCAGGATGAAGGCAATCGAGATCGTGAACAGCAACGCCTCGAACGACAGTACGGTCAGCCACACGCTGCCATAGACGCGGTTGGTGACCGACCACGGCAGTACCGAGATCAGCGGCGTGCGCAGCAGGAACAGCGAGCCGTGCGCGAACAGCATGAAGATCGCCGGCCAGCGCGACACCAGCGGCTCGCTGCGGCCGCGCCAGAATTCGTAAGCCGTGAGCCAGGTGTAGGTTGTGATGATGCCGGTCGCGATCAGCGCACGCACTTCGACGGCTTCAGCGAGCACCGGCAGGCGGCAGATCAGCAGCCAGAGCACCGCGCCGGTCACCAGATAGACCGGTTCGGCCGGGCGGCCGTCGAACAAGCGCGCGCCGGTCCAGGTCACCGCGAAGGAGGCGAACAGCAGCGCGTTGGCCAAATCGATGGTGATCAGATCGGGGGCCGCGCCGTACATGCCGAACAGCACGATCGAGGCGGCGCGGATCAGATGGGCAAAGCCCCACCAGGCAACAGCGCGGATCGCCGTGTTCTGCACCCACACGAACAGCAGCAACAAGCCGAGGATGGCCTCGACGTAGATCGTCACCATGAAAAGGGTTTTGACGTCGAGGCTCATCGGTTGAAACCGCCCAAACTGCGCTCGGGGCCTGCTTTCTGCCGCGTCCCTTAACCTGACGATTAGACCGTCCGCGCGGTAAAAAGTGGTGAATGTGTTCCCTGACCCTGCGGCCAATGCGCCGATATGGTTTCGAGGACGTATCCGAAGTGCGTAGCAATTGAATTGAGTGGCCGATAATGCTCGCGAAACGAGCGCTGGCTGTTTCAACGGCACCGGCGGCCTGCCATTCGCGGCAATTTCGGGCCGCCATTTCCGCCCGTCGGCGCCCGCGGCCGGCCTTGTCGCCCCAAAATGGGTCTACTAGGGTCGCGCCATGCAGTTCCGCGACGGCATCGTTGAGGCCATCGGCCATACGCCCCTGATCAAGCTCAAGCGCGCGTCCGAGGCGACCGGCTGCACTATTCTCGGCAAGGCCGAGTTCATGAACCCGGGCGGCTCGGTGAAGGACCGCGCCGGCCGGCAGATGATCCTGGAAGCCGAAAAACGCGGCGAACTGCGCCCCGGCGGACTGGTGGTGGAGTCGACCGCCGGCAACACCGGCATCGGCCTGGCGCTGGTCGCCAATGCGCGCGGCTACCGCACCATCATCGTCATCCCGCAGACGCAGAGCGACGAGAAGAAGGACATGCTGCGGCTGTGCGGCGCCGAACTGGTGCAGGTGCCGGCGCTGCCCTTCAGCAATCCGAACAACTACCAGCACGTCGGCCGCCGGCTCGCCGAACAGCTGAAGAAGACCGAGAAGAACGGTGTCATCTTCGCCGACCAGTGGAACAACCTCGACAACAGCAAGGCGCATTACGTCTCGACCGCGCCGGAAATCTGGGACGACACCGGCGGCGCCATCGACGGCTTTATCTGCGCGGTCGGCTCGGGCGGCACGCTTGCCGGGCGTGTCGCGCTATCTCAAGGAGAAGAACAAGGACATCGTCATCGGCGTCGCCGATCCGCGCGGCGCGGCGATGTACAATCTGTTCGCGCACGGCGAGGCGAAGGCAAGCGACGGCGGCTCGATCACCGAAGGCATCGGGCTTGGCCGGGTGACGGCGATCGTCAAGCAGATGATCGTCGACAAGGCCTATCTCATTCCCGACGAGGAAGCGCTGCCGATCATCTTCGATCTCGTGCGACCACGAAGGGCTCTGTGCCTCGGCGGCTCGTCCGGCATCAACGTCGCCGGCGCCATTCGCCTCGCCAAGGATCTCGGCCCCGGCCACACCATCGTCACCGTGCTCGCCGATTCCGGCACGCGCTATCAGTCCAAGCTGTTCAATCCGGATTTCCTGCGCTCGAAAAAACTGCCGGTGCCGGACTGGCTGGCGCGCAAGTTGGATATCGCCATTCCGTTCGAGAAATCATGATGCCGACCGATTGCCTGTTCCGCGACGACTCGTATCTCAAGCAATGCGATGCGCGCGTCGTCGGCGTGACCGAGCAAGGCGGCATCGTGCTCGACCGCACGGTGTTCTACGCCAATTCCGGCGGCCAGCCCGGCGACACCGGCGCGCTCACCGCAGCGACGGCACGCGCATTACGATCGACAACGCGATCTACACCGACGCGGCCAAAAGCGAGATCGCGCACGTGCCGGCGGCGGGCTCCCCTGCCCTTAAACCCGGCGACACGGTCAGCGCGGCGATCGACTGGGACAAACGCTACGCCCGCATGCGCATGCACACCGCGCTGCATCTGCTTTCCGCCGTGCTGCCTTATGCGGTGACCGGCGGCTCGGTCGGCGAGAGCGAAAGCCGGCTCGACTTCGACATTCCGGAAGCCGGCCTCGACAAGGACGCGCATCACCGCCAAAGTGAACGAGATGATCGCGAGCGACGCCGCCGTCACCAGCCGCTGGATCAGCGACGCCGAGCTCGAAGCCAATCCCGGCCTGGTCAAGACCATGTCGGTGAAGCCGCCGATGGGCACCGGCCGCGTGCGGCTGATCGAGATCGCCGGCCTCGATCTGCAGCCCTGCGGCGGCACGCATGTGCGCAACGTCAAGGAAATCGGCGCGGTGCGGGTGACGCAGATCGAAAAGAAGGGCAAGCAGAACCGCCGCGTGCGGCTGGCGCTGGTTTAGCCCTTTTCCCGTTCGTCCCCGCGCAAGCGGGGACCCAGAGCGGCAAATTCAACCGCCTGCTGTCTACGGCCCTGGATTCCCGCTTGCGCGGGAATGAGCGGGAGTCATGCTGCCACACGTGTTTCGCGCACCTCGTAATGCCTGGAGCGCGCGTCGAAGCGCTTGAGCACCGCGCGCGCCTTCGGCGGCACCACCGCCGTCTCGTAATCCGCACCAGCGAAGGCCTTGATCGCTTCCATCGAGTTCGAACCACATGAGGTCGCGAACTCGACTTCGTCGCCGGCCGGCGCCCGCAACAATTCGATGCGGTGGAAGCCGGCGATCTTGCGCGCCAGAATGCCGGGAAATATCTCGGTCTTCAGCAGGGATTCGTAGGCATCGGCGTTATGCGGTTCCGTCCAGCCGTACCATAGCCGTGCGATCATCGTTCAACCCTCCGCATCGACGCAACCCGGTCGCGCCCTCAAACGTTGCACGAACGTGCAAGATCGACCAAGCTTGCCGCCTGACATATGGGAGCACGCCATGACCACGTCGAGCCGCTGGCTCAAGACCCCCGAATGGCTCGCCGGCGAACTCGGCAAGCCCAATTTCGTCGTCGTCGACGCCTCCTATTATCTGCCCAACCAGAACCGCGACGCCAAAGACGGAATACGCCGCCGCGCATATCCCGGGCGCGGTGTTCTTCGACCTCAACGGCATCTGCGACGAATCGACCGAGCTGCCGCACATGCTGCCGGGGCCGGACCAGTTCGCCGCGGCGGTCGGCGCGCTCGGCATCGCCGACACCGACACCATCGTCGTCTATGACGGCACCGGGCTTTATTCGGCGCCGCGCGTGTGGTGGACCTTCCGCATCTTCGGCGCCAGGAACGCGTTCGTGCTCGACGGCGGCTTGCCGGCGTGGAAGGCGCAAGGCGGCAAGATCGAAGCCGGCGCGGTCAAACGTCCGCCCGCCAAGTTCAAGGCGACGATGGACACCGGCGCGGTCGCCATGGTCGCCGACGTGCAGATGGCGCTCACCGACGGCAGCGCGCAGGTGGTGGACGCGCGCGCGGCCGGACGCTTTGTCGGCCGCGATCCCGATCCGCGGCCGGGCCTGCGCCCCGGCCACATGCCGGGCGCGCTCAACGTGCCCTTCGCCGACATTCTGGAGAACGGCCGCCTCGCCTCGCGCGAAAAGATCGCCGCGGCTTTCGCCAAAGGCGGCGTCGATCTCGACAAGCCGATGATCACCACCTGCGGCTCCGGCGTCACCGCCGTGGTGCTGGCGCTCGGCCTCGACGCGCTCGGCAAGCCGCTGCCGCGCATCTATGACGGCTCCTGGGCGGAATGGGGCGGCAGGCCGGATCTGCCGGTGGTGAAGGATTAGGGGGCGGAGGCAGGCGGCGCCCGGCAATTTTTAAAGCCAATTCCGCTAATGCGCGAGAACAAGCAGAAGAACGGTGGGCAAGAAGCGGCGGAGTGAATGAAGCCAAATGCCCAGGCTAACCGACCAAGAGATTTGCCGACTCTGCAAAAAATCTGCACCGCTGCAGAACAGCCATATTATTCCGGCCTTTGTGTTTAAGTGGCTGAAGTCGGGCGGCGCCGGGCACATCCGTCATACGGGCAACATAAACAGGCGGGCTCAAGACGGCGCGACGTAGAAAGATGTTGTGTGTGGATTGTGAGGCGCTTTTTAATATCTGGGAGACAAAATTTTCCAACGAGATCTTTTATCCGTTTTGTTATGGCGGAGCGCTGCCTTCGATCTCGTATGGTGACTAGCTGTTAAAGTTTTGCGTATCGATTTCGTGGCGATCTCTCAATTATATGCAGGACGAGGCAGAGTTCTCCCACTATAGCGAAAGACAACTAAGCCTCGCCGAACGGGCGTCAGACGTCTGGGCAAAGTTTTTACTTGGAAAATGCGAACATCCTGGAGCATTCGAGCAGCATTTAGTGCCTTTTGGAGCCATTCGAAGCATTGGCGAAATTCAATATCCGCCGAATATCAATCGATATCTGCTCCGAGTGATAGAAATTGACGCCGGAGCAGATTCGTCCACTGCATTCATTTTTTCAAAACTTGGTCGGTTAGGCCTCTTGGGTTTTGTTGACTTGCAGAAACCTAACCAATGGAGCGGATCGAAAGTGAGGTTGCGAGGTGGCCGCATTTCTCCGCGCGTTTATACAGTCCCCCGCCAATTCGGCGAGTATTTGGGAAGTCGCGCACAACGCGTATGGAACGCACAAGCAAAGACATCGCCAGCGCAAAAGAAAAAAATTGAGGCTGCTTTCCTGAGCAATTTAGATGCGTTTGCCAATTCTCAACTACGCGAAGCGGTAGAATTGGATGTTAGGCTATTCGGAGATTCAGCGCTCAACAGGGACGCGACTAACTACTAGTCTGCGCGCCTTTGCCCACCCACCTCGTTGTGATACATATTAAACTATGACCATCGAAGACCTCGAAAAAGCCGTCGCCCAGCTCGCGCCCGACCAGTTCGCCAAATTCCGCGACTGGTTCGGGGCGTTCGACGCCGCCCGTTTCGATCAGAAGATCGAGCGCGACGCCAAGGCCGGCAAGCTCGATCGCCTCGCCGATTTCGATAAAGGCCAGTCCTGCTCGCGCTGACTTGTCATGCCCGGCCTTGTGCCGGGCATCCACGCCTTAGCGCGGCGTCGACAATAAGGACGTGGATGGCCGGGACGAGCCCGGCCATGACGAAGGTGCGGTTTAGGACTACCACAAGTTCAAATGCCGTCCCGCGTCCAATCCGGTCATGATCGCTCCGAAAGCCACCGCAGCCTGAAAAAGATCAAGATAGGAGCGGAAGCCGCTTTTTCAGGCGCTTCCAGTATTTCCTTGATCTGCAGCCTTTCGGCATTTGCCTCTCGCGATGTCCGAAGCGTGAGGCCCTCCAATGTCACCACAACTGGACGGCTCGCAACGCACCGACCCGTCTTAACGGGGGCAGGCGGCTGTCAATCGCCGCTCTCACCAACTTTTTTCCATAGGACTTGATTCCGCTTTTGACTAGGACTATATTCCACATCGCCCGACCCCGTGAGGGGACGCGAACCGGTTGCACCGTTCGTGGGGTTCGGGCCGGCGCCCGCGGGCGCGGCCTCGCAAGCCGCGCACCCGGGAGGCCCCGGCCAGCCGTCCGCTCCAACTACGTGGGGCTGCCCGAAAGGGCTGGACGATGGCGGAAGACGAAGGGCGGCCGGAAGCCGCCCGGATGGAGCGGCCCAAAAGGCGCCCCGGTCATGCCGCCCGGAAGCACGGCCCCGGGGACAGAAATCGCCGCGACGGCGCGCCGAGAGGCGCCACGCGGTCCAAAAGACCGCGTGAACAGAAGGACTGGATGCGCCCCTTGGCGCGCCGTCCCCCTCGCTTTGTTGCAAAGCGAGGGCTTCCTTCCAAACCTCGGGCGCCTGTACGCCGCGAGAGCGATGGAGTTTGCCTGAATGAATGAAAAGACGAGAATGAACGCGCTTCGGTCTAGGCACCCCGCCGGCCGCGGCTTATATATGAAACCTTGCATGTGACTCGGCCGACCGCGACGAGGCTCCGATGATCTTCCGCCAGCTGTTCGACAGCGTCTCCGGCACCTATTCCTACCTGCTCGCCTCGCGCGCCGGCGGCGAGGCGCTGATCATCGATCCGGTGCTGGAGAAGGTCGACCGCTATCTGCAATTGATCCGCGAGCTCGACCTCAAGCTGGTCAAGGCGGTCGACACCCATCTGCACGCCGACCACATCACCGGCCTCGGCGCGCTGCGCGACCGCACCCATTGCGTCACGGTGATGGGCGAGAACACCAAGGCCGACGTGGTGTCGATGCGGCTTGCCGAAGGCGACAAGCTCACCATCGAAGGCCTCAGCATGGACGTGCTCTACACGCCCGGCCACACCGACGATTCCTACAGCTTCTTGATGGGCGACCGCGTCTTCACCGGCGACACGCTGTTGATCCGCGGCACCGGCCGCACCGATTTCCAGAACGGCGACTCCCGCGCGCAATATGAATTGCTGTTCGGCAAGCTGCTGCGGCTGCCCGACGAGACTCTGGTGTTCCCCGCGCACGACTACAAAGGCGACACCGTCTCCACCATCGGCGAGGAGAAGCGCTACAATCCGCGCCTGCAGGTGAAGTCGATCGACGACTATGTCGCGCTGATGGCCAACCTGAAACTGCCGAACCCGAAGATGATGGACGTGGCGGTGCCGTCCAACATGAGGATCGGCATGGCGCAGCAGGAGATCGCGCGGCGCGGCTGGGCGTTGCAGGCGCCGCAGGCGCATCGCGCTGCTCGGGCGGCCGGACGTCGCCTTCATCGACCTGCGCGAGGCCGGCGAGCGCGCCAAGCACGGCAGCATTCCGGGCTCCTTGCACGCGCCTTACGTCGAGTTGCAGGAGAACATCGGCCCCGGCGGCATTTTGCGCGAACTCGCGCGCGCCAGCGACAAGCGCATCGTGTTCTACTGCGCCTACGGCGAACGCTCGGCCATGGCGGTGCAGGCCGCGCAGGACGCAGGCCTTGATCGCCGCGCTGCATATCGAAGGCGGCATCGACGCCTGGAAGCGGGCCGGCGGCGCGCTGGTGCACTGATGCTTCCGCTCATTCCCGCGCAAGCGGGAATCCAGAGCCACAATCACGGCCAACTCGTTCCAGCACTGGGTCCCCGCTTTCGCGGGGACGAGCGGGTTGGGTCCGAGCTAGTGCAGAATCTGGCTCAGGAACAGCTTGGTGCGCTCGTGCTGCGGGTGGGCGAAGAACTCTTCCGGAACGTTGGCCTCGACGATCTGCCCCTGGTCCATGAACACGATGCGGTTGGCGACCTGGCGGGCGAAGCCCATTTCGTGCGTCACCACCAGCATGGTCATGCCGTCCTCGGCGAGGCCGACCATGGTGTCGAGCACCTCCTTGACCATTTCCGGGTCGAGCGCGGAGGTCGGCTCGTCGAACAGCATGATCTTCGGGTTCATGCAGAGCGCGCGCGCGATCGCCACGCGCTGCTGCTGGCCGCCCGACAGCTGACCGGGATATTTCGCCGCCTGCTCCGGGATCTTGACCCGCGTCGAGGTAGTGCATGGCGATCTCCTCGGCCTCCTTCTTCGGCATCTTGCGCACCCAGATCGGCGCCAGCGTGCAGTTCTCCAGCACGGTGAGATGCGGAAACAGATTGAAGTGCTGGAACACCATGCCGACCTCGCGGCGTACCTCGTCGATCTTCTTGAGATCGTTGGTGAGCTCGACGCCGTCGACGACGATCCTGCCCTGCTGATGCTCCTCCAGCCGGTTGATGCAGCGGATCATGGTCGACTTGCCGGAGCCGGACGGCCCGCAGATGACGATGCGCTCGCCGCCCATCACCTTGAGATTGATGTCGCGCAGCACGTGGAACTCGCCGTACCACTTGTTCATGCCGATCGATCTCGACCGCCACCGGCGTGGCGAGCGGCGTCGGCTTGAATCGGCGTGCTGAATTTTCGGCGGTACTCATCACGTCACCTCAGCGTCTGTCGCCCTGCGAGAGTCGCGCTTCCATCGCGCGGGCATAGCGCGACATGGCGTAGCAGAAGATCAGATAGAAGATCGCGGCGACCGCGTAGCCGGTCGTGCTGGTGACCGGCGTCGCCCATTTCGGATCGATGCGGGAAACCTCGACGGTGCGCAGGAAATCGAAAATGCCGACGATGAACACCAGCGTGGTATCCTTGAACAGGCCGATATAGGTGTTGACGATGTTCGGGATGGTGATCTTGCAGCGCCTGCGGCAGGATGATCAGCCGCATCATCTGCCAATAGCCCAGGCCGACCGCCATGGCGCCTTCGAACTGACCCTTCGGGATCGCCTGCAATCCGGCGCGCACCACTTCCGCCATATAGGCCGAGGCGAACAGCGCGATGCCGATCAGCGCGCGCAGCAGTTTGTCGGGCGAATACTCCTCCGGCACGAACAGCGGCAGCATCACGCTCGCCATGAACAGCACCGTGATCAGCGGCACGCCGCGCACGAATTCGATGAAGATCACCGAGAACAGCCGCACCGCCGGCATGTGCGAGCGCCGGCCGAGCGCCAGCAGAATGCCGAGCGGCAGCGAGAGCACGATGCCGACCGAGGCGACGACGATGGTCACCAGGATGCCGCCCCACAGCGCGGTATCGACCGGCTCAAGGCCGATCGCGCGCCAGCCGGTGCAGCAGGATGAAGCGAGCAGATCGGCAGCACGACGAAGAAATAAACCGAGCCGAGATCGCGGCGCGGCGCTTCCAGCCACAGCATCCAGAAAACGCCGACGGCCAGCATGGCGAAGAACACATCGACGCGCCAGCGTTCGGGGATCGGATAGGAGCCGTAGACGAAATAGGACCAGCGTTCCCACACGAACGGCCAGCAGGCGCCGATCTCGCGATGCTGCACGATTTCGCGGCAGGCGTCGCGGTCGGTGCCGGTCCATACCGCGTCGATCAGCAGGAATTTCACCAGTTCGGGGATCGCCCAGGCCAGCAGCAGCGCGATCAAGATCGTGAGGACGATATTGAACCAACTCGACAGCAGATTGGTGCGCAGCCAACCAATCGCGCCGGTCATCGCCATCGGCGCCGGCCGCGCCGCGAGGGTGGCGCCGCGCACAAACCTGATTTCGGTGACGGCGAGATCGCCTTCGGACATGGTCATGGCGCCGCCCTCACCGTTCCACCAGCGCTATGCGACTGTTGTAGACGTTCATCAGCAGCGAGGTCGCGAGACTGATCGTGAGGTAGACCGCCATGGTGATGGCGACGACTTCGACCGCCTGCCCGGTATTGTTCAACACCGTGCCGGTGAACACCTGCACCAGATCGGGGTAGCCGATCGCCACGGCAAGCGTCGAATTCTTGGTCAGGTTGAGATACTGGCTGGTCAACGGCGGGATGATGACACGCATGGCCTGCGGCACCACGATCAGCCGCAAGGTCGGACCCGGCGTCAGGCCGAGCGAATAGGCCGCTTCGGTCTGCCCGCGCGACACCGCCGCGATGCCGGCGCGCACCACTTCGGCAATGAACGCCGCCGTGTAGATCGACAACCCGAACAGCATAGCGGCGAATTCCGGCAGGATCTCGATGCCGCCGTTGATGTTGAAACGCCCGGCTTCTGGATATTCGAACCCGAGCGGGAATCCGGCAAGCGCCAGCACGAGCAGCGGCAGGCCGATCACCAGCCCTAAGGCCGCTGAAAAAACCGGCGCCTGCCGGCCGGTTTGCTCCTGCCGCTTGCGCGCCCAAACGTAAAAGGCGATGGCGCCGATTACACCGACAGCGAGCGCGGCCAGCACAAAGCCGAAGCCGCTTTTGAAGATCGGCAGCGGTAGAAACAGACCGCGATTGTTGAGATAGATGCCACCCGGAATGACGAGACTTTCCCGGATCGCCGGCAACGCCTTGAGCACCGCGTTGTACCAGAACAGCAATTGCAGCAGCAGCGGGATATTGCGGATGGTCTCGACATAGCCGGCAGCGGTCCTGGCCACCAGCCAGTTCGTCGACAGACGCGCGATGCCGATAGTGAAGCCGAGGATAGTCGCGAAAACGATGCCGAGCCCGGCGACAAGCAGAGTATTGAGCAACCCGACCCAGAAGGCGCGGCCATAGCTGGAGGTCGCCGAGTCGAACTGGATCAGGGTCTGGCTGATGTCGAAGCCGGCGGTGTTGTTCCAGAAGCCGAATCCGGAGGCGATATGCGCGCGCTCCAGATTGTCGACTGCATTGCGGACGGCCGCGAAGACGAGAAATCCGACGACCGCGCAAAGCGTGACCTGATAGGCGATGCTGCGGATCTTGGGGTCGTTGTAGAACGCAACCCGCGCGGGGGGCGACCCCGTCGGAAGGTCTATCGGCATTTACCCCTCGTCGGCCTCGCGACGCCCCCAACTGGCGTCGACCGCCGAACCGCCGGGGTCGCGCGGCCCCGGCGACGCGGCTTCAATTACCGGTCAGCGGACTGGCGGCGCGTATTGAATGCCGCCTTTGTTCCACAATTTATTCAGACCGCGGTCGATCTTGAGCGGCGAGCCCTGCCCGACATTGCGTTCGAACACCTCGCCATAGTTGCCGACCAGTTTGATGATGCGGACCGCCCAGTCCTTGGGCAGGCCGAGCTGCTCGCCGTAATTGCCCTCGGTGCCGACAAAGCGTTTGATGTCAGGATTGGTCGACTTCGCCATCTCATCGACGTTCTTGGAGGTGATGCCCAGTTCTTCGCCGTTGATCATAGCGAACAGCGCCCACTTCACAATGGTAAACCACTTGTCGTCGCCCTGGCGCACGACCGGGCCGAGCGGCTCCTTGGAGATGATTTCGGGCAGGATCACGTGGTCATTGGAATTGGCAAGGCGCAGCCGCTCGGCGTAAAGGCCGGAGGCGTCGGTGGTGTAGGCATCGCAGCGGCCGGCGTCATAGGCCTTAATCGCCTCGTTGGCGGTCGCGAAGGTCACCGACTTCAACTTCATGTTATGGGCGTGGAAGAAATCCGCCAGGTTGAGTTCGGTCGTGGTGCCCTGCTGCACGCACACCGACGCATCGCCGAGTTCGAGCGCCGAATTGACCTTGAGCGACTTGCGCACCATGAAGCCCTGGCCGTCGTAATAGTCGACGCCGGTGAAACTCAGGCCAAGCGAACTGTCGCGCGACGAGGTCCAGGTTGTGTTGCGCACCAGCACATCGACCTCGCCCGACTGCAACGCGGTGAAGCGATCCTTCGCCGTTAGCGGCACGAATTTGACCTTGCTGGCGTCGTTGAACAGCGCCGCGGCAATGGCGCGGCAGACGTCGACGTCGAGGCCGGTCCATTTGCCTTGCGCGTCCGGCAAGCCGAAGCCGGCCAGCGTACCGTTGGCGCCGCAATTGAGGATACCGCGATCGGTCACCGCCTTCAAAGTCTGGGCGGACGCGCTCTGCGCGACGACGACGAAGGCGAGAGCGAGCATACTGGCGAAGCGTTTCATGACGCGACCTCTCTGACGCAAATTCGGTTAGGGGATCGTGCGGGTCGGATGAACATTTCCGCCGCTAGGTTAAAACCCCGGGACCGAGAAAATGCAAGCTCCTGGCCGTTTTCCCAAGCCCTCGATGAGCAGCATCTCAGAACGATCGCGTTCCCAGGTCAAGGGGTTGACGCTTCGCGCCAATGCAGCCGTATATGGCGCCCGGCGCCGCTGTTCCGCGCGCCACGAACGTGGACCTGCCGACCCCCATGGCGAAGCTGCCCAAAACTCCGATCAAGCCGGAAACCCGCCTGGTGATCGCCGGCCGCGATACCAAGGGCCAGCACGGATTTCGTCAATCCGGCGGTTTATCACGCCTCGACAGTGCTTTATCCCACCGCCGAAGATCTGGTCGCGCACCGCTCACGTTATCAATACGGCCGCCGCGGCACCCCGACATCGGAAGCGCTGGAACAAGCACTCGCGGCCATCGAAGGCGACGCCTGCGCCGGCGTCGCCCTGCTGCCGTCGGGACTGGCCGCGATCTCGACCGCCTTGCTCTCGGTTGCCGGCAGCGGCGATCACATTTTGGTCAGCGACAGCGTCTATCGACCGACCCGCAATTTCTGCGAAGGCGTGTTCAAACGCATGGGCGTGGAGACGACATACTACGATCCGCTGATCGGCGCCGATATCGCCAAACTGTTCAGGCCGAACACGCGCGCCGTCTTCGTCGAGGCGCCCGGCTCGCAAAGCTTCGAGATGCAGGACATTCCCGCCATCGCCGCGGTGGCCCACGACAAGGGCGCCGTGGTGCTGATGGACAATACCTGGGCGACGCCGCTTTATTTCCGCGCCCTCGAAAAGGGCGTCGATCTGTCGATCCAGGCCGGCACCAAATATATCGGTGGCCATTCCGACATCATGTTCGGCTGCGTGTCGGCGAATGCGAAGACGCTGCCAGCGCTCAAGACCGTCATGCAGCAGATGGGCCTGTGCGTCGGACCCGACGACATGTATCTCGCCTTGCGCGGCCTGCGCACCATGGCGGTGCGCCTTGCGCGCCACAACGAGTCCGGCCTGCGTGTCGCGCGCTGGCTGGAGAGCCGCCCGGAAGTCTTACGCGTGCTGCACCCGGCGCTCGAAAGCAATCCCGGCTACAAAATCTGGCAACGCGATTTTTCCGGCGCCTGCGGGCTATTCAGCCTCGTGCTCAAGCCGACGTTCGACAAATCCGTGCACGCCTTCCTGGACGAGTTGGCGCTGTTCGGCATGGGCTTCTCGTGGGGCGGATTCGAGAGCCTGGTGATCCTGTTCGATTGCAGCGAGTATCGCACCGCGACGAAGTGGGCGCCGGGCGGGCCGACGCTGCGCATTCACATCGGCTTGGAAGATCCCGACGATCTCATCGCCGATCTCGAGCGCGGCTTCGCAGCGCTCGCCTCAGCCAAGTGAATGAAGGCGGGCGGTTGGCAAGGCAATGTGACCAGCCGAAACGGACATTCAATGAGCCGGCGCCGACGTATCTTCTTCGGTCGTTTCTGGCGTCGCGACTAAAATACTGTCGAGGTTGATCAGCCCGATCGTCGTATCGTCGATGTTCACGAGCCCGGACAGGAAGCCGCGGCCCTTCGTTTGTCCCACCCCGGGCACTTCCTTGATATTGGCAGGATCGACGGAAATGATATCGGAAACGCGGTCGGCGAGCAGGCCTACCTGCTGCTGGCCGATCTTGACGATGATGAAGACGTGAAACGGCGTCGGTTCCGTCAGCCCCTCGCCGAAGCGGCAACGCAGGTCGACGATTGGTATGAACGCGCCGCGTAGGCTGCATATCCCGCGCACGTAGTCCGGCTGATGCGGCAGATGCCTGATGGCCGTCCAATCTTTTATTTCACGCACCGCCATGATGTCGACGGCATAGTGATCGTCGCCGATGGCGAAACTAATGAACTGAATGCCGTTGACGGCGGCCGCGTCGCCTGCCCCCGAAAACGGTTGCGTGGTCTGAACGATGCTTGTGTCCTGCGCGGCGGCTTGCTCGTTCATTTTCCAACACCCTTACAGTGCACGCTTTAGTCAGCCACCGCCCTGCCGCGATAGAACCGGAGCAGCGCTCGGCCCCGATGGATCGCTGACACTATTTTCGGCGATCTGCCCCATAAAATGCAGGCGCCCTTCCTGCGCGAGCAGCCGCAAAAACTCGTAGCGGAGATCGTCGTCGGTCGCTTCGGCCAATTGGCTTCTATATCGTTTTGAATTCATGGTGCGCCCTGGACTTCGGTGTCGATGATCGTCGACACGGCAAAAAGCATGAACCAATAACTTCAAGATTGGTTCAGCCGGATCGCTAAAATTGTCTGTAAATTGCTGAACATCCGGCTCGGCATCGAGCCGCAATGTGCCGGTCGTGTCGTTGAATATCCGCTTTGGCAGGGAATAGCGGCATAGGTAACATGCCGCTCACCACATTCTATTGATGAATACGCGCCCTAAATCGCCGCCGCCCCGCCGCTGCGAATGACAAACTGCAGATTGCGCAGATAAACGAACACGCCGAACGCCTGCCCGATGATGAACACCGGGTCCTTGCGGTAGAGCGCGTAGCCGAGCAGCATCAAGCCGCCGCCGATCGAAAATACCCAGAACGCGGTCGGCACCACGCTGCGCCCGGCCCGCTCCGAGGCGATCCATTGCACCACAAAGCGCATGGCGAACAACCCCTGCGCGACATAACCGATCAGAATGCCCCAGTTGGCATTGCCGACGAATACATCGTGCAGATAGCCGCCGACGGCGCGCGTGATATCGATCAACATTTGAGCCTTCCTTTAGTGGCGCGTGATCATGTCCGAAAACCGATTCCCACCTTTCGGGATCACGCGCTATTCCTCTACGATTTCCGGTACTCGTTTCTTACGGCGGATCAGCCACCACACACCGGCCAGATCGAGGATGCCGACCCAGAGCCGGTCCCACATCCCGTAGTTCGACACGCCGGCGCCGCGCGGCCGGTCCACCACGTCGACATAGCCGATCGCGTAGCCCTCGCGCTTGACCAGCGCCGGTACAAACCGATGCAAGCCATCGAAATATGGCAGCGCCAAGAACACGTCGCGCCGGAATGCCTTGAGCCCACAGCCAGTGTCGCGGGTACCGTCGCGCAGCACCGCACCGCGAACAGCATTGGCGATGCGCGATTGAAATTTCTTGAAGCCGCCCGACTTGCGCTTGACGCGCTGACCCGCAACAAGCCCGACGCGCGGCGCACCGGTTTCGAGCACGCGCAGCAGCGCCGGAATGAAAGCGGGATCGTTCTGCCCGTCGCCGTCAAGCGTGACGATCAGCGGCGCGCGCGCCGCCGCCACGCCTGAGCGCACTGCCGCCGACTGGCCGCAGGACCGTTTGTGCCGGACGCGGCGCAGCCAGGGATATTGCGCCATCAGCCGCTTGAGCTCGGCTTCTGTCCCGTCGTTCGAGCCGTCGTTGACGTAGACGACCTCGAACGACCATTGGCCAGCAAGCGCTTGCGCGATCTCCTTGACCAGAGGCTCGATATTGCCGGCTTCGTTGCGCACCGGCACCACGACGGAAACCGCAGGATCGTTGGCGTTCATCGTTGGGGTCCCGTCGGCCGGGGCGGCCGACAATCCGCGTGCTTCTTATTAAGCCAACAGCGCCCGCGCAACCGCCTTGATCCGCCGCAGCGTTGGCCCTGGTTTTTGATGCAAAACGCCGTCCGGTGCGATGGAAAAACCCAAGCCGCGCAGGGCAAACCAGCGGCGCACCAGGAGAGCGCCCACCACACCGACCACGGCGGCGGCCAGTACGTCGCTCGGATAATGCGCGGTCAGCACCACGCGGCTCACAGCGATGAGCAAGGCATAGACCCACAATACGGTGCGCCAGCGCGGCCACAGCGTGCCGAAGGCAACCACCACAGCGAAGGCCGTAGTGGCATGGCCGGACGGCAGGCTGGCGTATTCGGCCGTCCATTTGAACGGGCTGAATACGTAAGGATCGGCGACGCCGGTGACCAGCGGCCGCGCGCGGCCGATCATGCGTTTGATGATGGTGTCGAACAGGCTGGGCGCGCCGATGGCGACGAACAGGAAGCCGACCCGCACCATGATAGCGGCCAGCACGAGCTGCGGCACGCGCGGCAGGCTCGGCAGCGCGGCGAGGCCCAAAAACAGAATGCCGAGCGGCCACAGGAACCAGCCCGACTTGCCGAAGTCGGTGATCTGGTCGAACGACCAAACGATCCAGCGCGGCAGATGGCCGACGCCGTTGATCGCCGCGGCGTCGATCAAAAACATCACGGCCAGGAAGATCGCCGCCGCCACACCGGCGGAGATGGCGAGCCGCTGCGGATCAAGCGGCCACGGATTTCGCACATAACGGCGCGCCGGGCGCAGCAATATCGCGACCGCCACGGCCACATTGGCGGCGCACCGGCGCAGCGCGGTTTGCGCCATGCCCTCGTCGCGGTTGAGTCCGTTGGCCACGGTCATGGCTTTTCCGTCGAACGGAACACGGTGAGCATCACCGGCCGCCCAACGCTGATGTTGTAACCGTCGACGCGCTGACTGACCGCATAGCGTAGTCCGATGGCATCGGCCCGCTGCACGAAGCTGCGCTCGCTGCGCGCGTCGACCAGGGCAAAATGACAGGGTCCACTGCGCAGGAATTCGGCGGCCCCAGCGCCGTCGGTGAAGCGGGTGTCGGTGCCGAGCAGGAACACCAGGCTCGGCTCTTCGTAATAACCGGTCGAGGCGACGTGCGGCGCCGCGCAACCGGTGCCACGCAACTCCTCGGCGATCAACGCGCTTGGGAACAGAGCCGGCAGCGAGGGAAACGTCACAGCATAGACGGTGACGGCGATGAACACCGACGCCACCATGCCGCGCAATACCGCGCGCTCAGGGCCATCGACCTCGTAGAGCCACCAGGCAAACAGGCCGAAGATCGTCGCCGCGGCGGCGAAGGGCCAGGCCACGATGCCGAGATCACGCCCGACAACGACAAAGAGCACGACGACACCGATAGAGACCGCCGCCGGAAAGGCAAACCAGCCGGCCGTGCCGCGCAACAGCCAGCGCCAGGTCACCAGCCCGCCGCTCTCGACGACGCCGGCAATCAAAATCGCGACCGCGGGATAAAGCGGCAGCACGTAATGCGGCAGCTTGGTAATCACCGCCTCGAACACCGCCCAGGACGGCACCAGCCACGCCAGCAAAAAGCGCGCGCCCGGTTCGCGCCGCGCCCGCCACACCTGTGGCGCCGCCGCGCCCGCCAGGATCGAGCCCGGCCAGAACGTCAACCAGAACAGCAGGAAGTAATAGCCCGGCGGCGCGCCGTGCGATTCCTGTCCACCGATCACCTTGGCGAGCATATCCTCGCCGACCGACTGCGTGATGAAACTGCCGCCGGATTTGACCATGATCGCGACGAACCAGGGCAGCACCAACACGATCAGCCAGGCAAAGCCGGCTAACGGGCGCAGCGACCAGAGCCAGCGGCCGGAGCGGTCGGCAATTGATAATGTGATCGCGGTGAGCCCGACGAACATCAGGATCAGCGGCCCCTTGATCAGCACGCCGGCCGCCATGGCGGTCCACAAAATCGCCGGCAGGCGCCAGCCGACGGCGAGGTCCGGCGTCCGCCGACTCATCAGATAGATGCGCGCCATCGCACCCATCGCCGCGACGCACGTGAACAGCAGCGTGGCGTCGGTCTTGGCGAGGCGCGCCTCGACGCCGAGCAACACCGAACTCGCCATCATCAATCCCGCCAAGAGCGCGCTGCGGCGCGTGACGAAGGCGAGCGCGGTCCAATAGGTCAGCAGCACCGCGCCGATCGCGGCGAACAGCGACGGCAGGCGGTAGAGCCAGATGGTGGTGCGCGCCTGCGGAATGCCAACCGCTTCGCCGGCTTTCACGGCGAGCGCCTGCAGCCAATAGATGCCGACCGGCTTCTTGTAGCGCACCTCGTCCTGGAAGCGGATGTCGATGTATTGACCGCTTTCCAGCATCTGCTTGGTGGCCTGCGCGAAGCGGGCCTCGTCGCGGTCGACCGGCGGAATCTGGAAGAAGCCCGGCAGGAACGCGATCAGCGAAAAGACGATCAGCAGTCCGCAAGCGCGCCGGTGCGAGGCGCTGGCATAGTCCAGCACTGCGGACAGCCCGCGCGCCGGTTGCAGCGATCGCCGCGCGTCATTGGTGGCAGTGCTCATCGGACCGTTTCTGGCTTGATTCTGCGCCTCGGCCCGGACCATAAGCCCAAGCCCCCGCCCTGTCATTCCAACCCATTATTGCAGCCGGACGCTGACACTGTCGGTGGCGCCGCGGGCATCCATGACCGTGAGCCGCACGAAGCCGGGGCCGTCGGGCTCGAAGAACACCGTGCGCCGGCTCCCCTGCGGCGGCAGCGGCACGCCATTGACCATGACGGTCAGCGGCGCGGCGCCGCCGGAGACCTTGAGCGCGACCGCATCAGCCGAAGCGCCTTTGGCAAGTTCGATACGCGCGCCGTCCGGCGGGAACATGATGCGCGGCGGCTCCGATGTGGCGCCCATGGCACCATCCGGGACAAAGCGTTGCAGCGGCGGCGGCAATTTATTAGTGGTCGCAAAGACGACGCCCTTGGGCGCGCGCGCCAGCGGCACCGGCGCAGTGCCGGAGCGCGAGAACGCATCGAAAAGGATCGGCGCCGCCGAACCGCGGCCGTAGAGCCCGGGCACCGGCGCTCCGTCCGCCTGCCCGACCCAGACGCCGATGGTCATGCGGCCGTCGTAGCCGACCGCCCAGGCGTCGCGATAGCCATAGGACGTGCCGGTCTTGAACGCGATGCGCCCCGGCATCGCATTGTCCGGCGGCGGCGCGCCGATCAGGATATTGCCGACATACCATGCGGCGACCGGGTCGAGCAGCCGGCGCGCGGACGGAATAACCGCGCTTTCGCGCTCGCGCAGCGGCAGCGCCGCGCCTTGGCGCGCAAGCCCGGTATAGAGCATCACCAGATCGGAAAGCTTGACGCCGACGCCGCCGAGCCCCATGGCGAGGCCGGGCGCTTCGCCCTTGGGCAGCACCAGCACGGCGCCGGTTTGCGTCAGCCGCGCGCTCAAGCGGCTGACGCCGACTTTGTTGAGCACGGCGATGGCCGGAACGTTGAGCGACATCTGCAGCGCGCGCCGCACGGTGACGGTGCCCTGGAAGGTGAGATCGAAATTTTCCGGCGCGTAGCTGCCGTAGCGCACCGGCTTGTCGTCGATCAGCGTTTCCGGATGCAGCAGGCCATCCTCGAAGGCGAGACCGTAAATGAACGGCTTCAAGGTCGAGCCGGGCGAGCGCAGTGCTTGCGTCATGTCGACTTGGCCGGCGCGGCGCTCGTCGAAATAATCGGCGGAGCCGACGCGCGCACGCACCTCGCCGGTCTCGTTGTCGACCGCGATGATGGCGACGGAAATCTTGGGGCCCAACGCATGGGCGCGCTCGCGCGCCAGGTCCTGCAACGTCTTCTGCAGACTGGCGTCGATGGTGAGCCGGTGCATGCGGCGGTCGGGCTCGGCGGCGACCACCTGATCGGCGGCATGCGGCGCCAGCACCGGCAGCGGCTTGCGCTCATGTGGAACCGGCGCTTGTTTCGCACGCGCGACTTCGTCGCGCGGCACAACGCCCGCCGCCGCGGCGCGGTCGAGCACGCGGTTGCGCGCCGCGCGGGCGGCTTCCGGGAAGCGGTCCGGCCGGCGCAATTCGGGCGACTGCGGCAGCGCGACCAGGAGGGCGGCCTCGGCGAGCGACAACTTCTTCGGCTCCTTGCCGAAATAGCTGAGCGAAGCGGCGCGGATGCCTTCGAGATTGCCGCCATAGGGCGCGAGCGTGAGATAGAGCGCCAGGATCTGCCGCTTGCTCAGCGCGTGTTCGAGCTCGAGCGCGCGGGTGATCTGCCGCAGCTTGGCGCCGAAGCTGCGATGCTCGCGCGGCTCCAACAGCCGCGCCACCTGCATGGTCAGCGTGGAACCGCCCGAGACGATACGTCCCTGCGTGACAAGCTGGAACGCGGCGCGGCCGAGCGCCAGCACATCGACGCCGTCATGCTCGTAGAAGCGCTTGTCCTCATAGGCAAACAACAGCTTGAGGAAACGCGGATCGACGTCCTTTTCGGTCGCCGGCAGCCGCCACCTGCCCTCGGTCGTCGCATAGGCGCGCAGTAGCTTGCCCTCGCGGTCGAGCACCACGTGCGAGGTCTCCAGATCCTGGCCGAGCGGCGGCCGGCCGAGCGAATAGACCCAGGCGCCGGCGGCGAGCGCAACCAAGAAGGCCGCGCCGGCAAGACTGCCTAGGATCAATCGCCAGTGCTTCATTTGCCCGCCGTGATGTCGATCGCCCCGGTTCCGGTGCGGCCGAAGCGGTCGGGCCGGTACATGTCCTCGACCACCGCCTGCGGCAGCACGTAGTGGCCGGGCGATACCGCACGCACCACGTAAGCCACCGTAAATACCGGCGGCGAATTGTCGTCGCGATCGAACGCCGCGGTGAAGCGGTCGTCGCGGAATTCGCTGTTCACCGGCTCGACCGCGTTGCTGATCCACGACAGCGTGCCGGTATCGCCCGACGACACCAGGCGCGGATTGTCGATCTCAAAGCCCGCCGGCAGATAATCGGCGACGATGACGCGGCCGAACTGCGGGTTGGGCTCGGTCATCTTCAGCACCACGGCGAAGCGCTGGTTCTGCTTCACCTTGCTGATGTCGGCCGGCTCGCCGTCGAGCGTGAAATAGCTGCGCTCGATCTTGAAGCCGCGCTCGGCCGCCGGTTCCGGCGTGGTCGGCGAGCCGGAAACGGACACCACCGCCTGTACCGTGCCGGCGCCGCGATTGCTCACCGCGAGCGGCTGGCCGAGTTGGTCGGCGCGCAGGCTGCGGTAGAGCGCACCCTGCCGGGTATCGCCGTTGACCGCGAGCGAGATGGCGTTGACCTGCTTGACCAGCGCGCGGGCGGCGAGCACCAGCCAGGCATCCTCCTGCGTCGAGGTATAGTGGGTAAGCGCGCGCGCCGTGTCGATGCGCGCGACCGCGTCGTCGATCGTCCTTTGCGTCGCCCGCCCTTCCGAGGCAAGCGTCACCACCGCGGCCGAGTCGCGCAGAATTGAGCCATAATCGGAGCGGCCGAGATCGAGCTCGATCGTCGGATGCGCCGGGATGGCGTCCAACGCGGCGAGATAGACGCGGTCGGCGCGCGTCTTGTCGCCGAGCATGGCGAGCGCGGCGGCCAATTGCGCCTTGGCGATCGGCGTCGATATGTCGTCGAGCTTGGTGTCGGCGATGTAACGCAGGTCGCCGACCGGAGCCACGCCGTTGCGCGCCAGCACGTAAAGCGCGTAAGCGAGGTCGCGGCCGCCGTTTTTGGTGATATTGGACGCGTTCGCCACATAATTCCGCAGCCTGTCGAGCGCCTGGGTGAAGGCCTGCTGCGGCACCTCGAAATTGCGCTCGCGCGCGCGGGTGAGGAAGTCGGTGACGTAGGCGTCGAGCCAGGGATCGTTGCCGCCGACCGTCCACAGGCCGAACGAACCGTTCGAATCCTGCCGCGCCAAGAGACGCTGGATAGCGTCCTTGATGCGCTGGTCGATGTCGCCGTCGAGCGCGAGCTTGGCCTGCGCGGCGAGTTCGTTGATATAGAGCATCGCCACGGCGCGGCTGGTGATTTGCTCGGAGCAGCCGAACGGATAGCGGTCGAGCTCGTTGAGCAGCGTGGCGATGTCGAGCGAGGCCGAGATGGCGACCGACAGGCCGACCCGGCCGGTGCCCGGTACGAAGTCGGCGAACATGTCCTTCGACAGCGTCAGCGTCTCGCCGGGCGCAAGCGCCCGCACGGTCCGCCGCGTCAGGATCTGGTTCGCCGGCCGCACGTCGAGCGCGTACGTGCGTTCGAGCGCAAAGCCGTTCGGTCCGCTGACGCTGACTTTGAGCGCGCTCGCGCCTGCGCCAGCCGCTGACACTGGCACCGCGACATGGTCGCGTTGCTTGGCGGCAAGTTTCAGCGTCACCGGCTTGTCGCCGTCGAGCTTCACGGTGCCGTCGCTGGCGACCGCAATACTGTAGTCGCCGGTCGCGCCTTCGACGTTGTCCAGCTCAAGCTGGACATTGCCGCGGTCGCCGGTGCGCAGGAAGCGCGGCAGCGTCGCGGTCAGCACCACCGGATCGCGCACGATGACGTCGCCGGAGGCCTTGCCGACCTTGTCCTTGCTCCAGGCCACGGCCATCACCCGCACCGTGCCGGTGAAGGCCGGGATGTCGAAGCTCACTTGCGCGGTGCCGTCGGCGGCGACGCTGACGATGCCGGAATAAAGCGCGAGCGGCGCTTGCGTCGGCGGCGGGCCGGTCAACTCGGCGCCGCTGTCGCCGCCGGAGCGGATCTGCCCGCGCACGCCCTGCATGCCGTCGATCAACTGGCCGTACAGATCGCGGATCTCTGCGGTGAGCTGCCGCTGGCCGAGATAATATTTGTCGGGCGCCGGCGGCTTGTAATTGGTGAGATTGAGAATACCGACGTCGACGGCGGCGACGACCACATGCGCCTCCTCGCCGGCGGCAAGACCGGCGAGCTTGAACGGCACGTTGAGCGCGTTGTTCGGCCGCATGGTCGACGGCAGTTTCATGTCGAGCGCCAGCGTGCGCTCGGAGCGGTCGATGGAAAACCATTGCACGCCGATGGCGCGGCCTGGCATGCGCTGCGCCGGTGCATCGAGCGGACGGCGCAAGGTGGCGACCAGATAGGCGCCGGTGCCCCAGTCCTTGCCGACGGTGAGCGGCACATGCACGGCGCCCGCTTTGACGTCTTGCGAGGTCGACGCCACCAGCCGGTCGGTGAATACGTTGAGCGTGAGGCGGCCGGCCGTGCGCGCGGTGACTGACACATTCATGGCGTCGCCGGATTTGAAGTCGTTCTTGTCGAGCGCGACTTCCAAGAGATCGGGCGTGTCGGCGCTCGATTCCGCGTAGAAGCCGGCGTCGAAGGTGAGCGAGGTGAGCAAGCCGTTCTGTCCGGGCGTCGACACTTCGAGACGGTAGCGGCCCCATTTTACCGGCAGCGAAATGCGCGCCGGCTTGTCGGCGGTCATGTCGACCGTGCCGTCGGCGACGCGCTGGGTGCGCTTGATCGGCTCGTATTCCCAGTTGCCGTTCTGGCGGTACCACTGATAGCTGGTCTCGACACGCAGCAACTCGTAATGCACGCCTTTCTGGTCGAGCGTCTTGCCGTCGGGTGCGACCATGACGAGGTCGAAGTCGGCGTTGGCGCCGTCGTCGAGCGAACGGCCCGAGAAGGCCGGCTTGACGCCGAGCATTGCCGCCTCGGGTGCGATCGGCAGCGTGATCTTGCGCTCGACCGCGCGGCCACCGGATTCCGCCATGCTCACGGTGATGGTCGCTTCGAGCGGGCGCGAAGTGGTCGGAATCTTCAGCAGCGTGACCGGGAAGCTCGCCTTGCCGGTCGCGTCGGTCGCCGGCAGGTCTTCGAGCTCCTGGCGCGCAGGCGTAACCTCGTCGTCCTCAAGCCCGAATGAATAGCCGGCAAAGCCGGGCCGTTCCTTGGCCGCGGCGATGGTCACCGCGCCTTGCAGGTCGAGATTGGAGGCCGGCGCGCCGTAGAGGAAATGCCCGTCGACGCTCAGTTGCGCCGGTGCGTCGCGCGGAATGACTTTGGCGCCGGATTTCAGGTCGAATTCGATGCGGTCGGGCACGTAGTCCTCGACTAGGAAGGTCGTCTCGCCGATCGGCGGCCGCTTGGGATCGGTATAGGCGGCGACACGCCAGGTGCCCGTCGAGGCCGAGCGCACGATCGGCACGCTCCAGCTGTGCCCGCCGAGGCCCTGATCGGGCACCAGCGCACGGCGATATTCGACGCCGTCCGGTCGCTCGATCACCAGCGTGAGCGGCGCCGCGGCCGCGATGCCACGCGCGTCGCGCACCAGCGAGGTCACGTGCACCGTTTCGCCGCTGCGATAGACGCCGCGCTCGGTATAGACAAATGCATCAAGCCCGGTCGGTACCTGCCGGCCGGCGACGCCGCGGTCGGACAGATCAAATGCCGGCGATTTCAAGCTGAGGAAGGCGTAGTCGGCTTTCTCGGCGGCGACGATCGCTGCCGGCGCCTCGCCGCCCTCGCCGCGCGTGAGGCCTGCTTCGAAATGCACGAAGCCATTTTTGTCGGTGGACTTGGACGCCAGCACCTCGTTGTTGCGCGCGATCAGCCGGACGCCGACTTCGCCCATCGGCTCGGCGCTCGCCAGCGAATGGATAAAGACATCGACGCCGTCATGGCCGGTATAGGCGGTCAACCCCAGGTCGGAGACGATGAACCATTGGCTGGCGCGTTGGCCGTAATCGCTGGCGACCGCCTCTTTCGGCGTCGCCGTCATCACATAGACGCCGGCCTTGAGGTCGCCGACCGCCTGATCGACCGGAAACGCGGTGGTGACTTCGACGTTGAGCTTCGGCGTGACGGCGAGCTCGCCGCTCCATACCTTGGCGCCATTCTCGCTCGCGATGCGCTCGGCGTCGTATTGGCTGAGATTGCGCTGGAAATCGCTACCCAGCACGGTGTCGAGCAGATTGCGGTCGCCGATGCGATAGACCGCGATCGCGACCGCGCTGGAATTGACGCTGAGCACCGGGATGCCGCGCTGCCCGGTACGCGGCAGCACGTAGGCTTTGCCGGTGAAGCGCGCGAAGGGCTTGCGATCGCGCACGAACACGGTGAACTCGGCCGATTTGGCCAGCGTCTCTCGCACCACCGACGGCAGGCCGGCGCGCAGCGTGATCTCGTACCGCTCGCCGTGCTTGAGGCCTTCCACGCACAGCTGTTTGTCGTTGGCCGAGATCGCCGGCTTGTCCTGCCCGGTCACGGCGACGAAGGGCGAAAAATCGGTGCGCTTGCCGGGCAGCTCTTCGGAGAACTGGAAGCAGACGCGCGGCGAGATGGCGTCGGAATCGACCGAATAGTCGAGCATGCGGAAGCCGTAATCGCCGCGCAGCCGTTCGTATTGGCCGCGCAGGTCGGCGCTCTCGCGCAGGTCGAGCGCAAGCCGCATGGAATCGAGCGCCGGGCGCCACATCTTGCGGTCGGCAAAGATCTGGCCGAGCAGCGCCAGGCTGTCGGCTTCGACGTCGCGGGCGCCGGCGCGCTGGTAAGCGATATAGGCCGCGGTCGTCGCCCGATCGAGCAGCAGCGCGCGCTCGCGGTCGTCGCGCGGCCAGATTTGGCGCACCGTACGGGCAAGCCGCAGCCAGTTCGCGGCGTCATTCGGCGCCACGGTGACAAGCTGGCCGAGCACCGTCATGCCGGCGCGGAAATCGTTCTTCTGGAAGGCGACATCGGCGTCGTGCCGCAACGTCGCGGCCGATTTGGTCACCGTGCCGGCATCGTTCTTGATCTGCGCTTCGAGCTTGATCGCCGCGTTATCGAGATCGCTACGCTTGAACGCCTTGTCCGCCGCCGATGCGGGAATACTGGCCGGAACCAAGGCAAGGGCGATGAGTGCGGCGGCGAGGCCGGCGCGGACGAACGTGAACATCGAAGGACCCTCCCGGGGTGGCGCGTCGGATCGTCTTTGTTAGTCGCCGATCGCCACTATTAGTTCAGCGCTTGAAGGTGTCGAGGTCGTGGCCGCGGCGTGAAGGTATGGTTTGGATCCAACGCGTCAGACGGTGACGGCCTAACCCGGCAGCATAATGATGTGCCCAGAACTCACTAGTCGGAAGCTCTAAGAATTTAGATTAATTGCTGTAACAATCCGAGGTAACATATTAATTTACCTACGGAAAATGCACTTATTAGCGCAGCAGTCGCGGCATTGGCAGCGCCTGCTCAATCGCCCGTGCCGCTCGCAACACGACGTCATCGGCGCGCGGCGGCCCGACGATCTGCACCCCCATTGGCAGGCCATTGGCGGCGAGCCCCACGGCAACAGAAGCAGCCGGCTGCTGTGTCAGGTTGAACGGATAGGTATACGGCGACCAGTTGATCCAGTCGTCGCCGAAATCGCCGCTGTCCGGCACCTCGCGCCCCACCTTGAGTGCGGTGACCGGCATGGTCGGCGTCAGCAGCAGGTCGTAGCGCTCATGGAAGAGCAGCATCGCAGTGTGCAGTTCGGCGCGCGCGGCATAGGCGGCGAGATAATCGCCAATCGAAAACGCCCGCCCGCGTTCGGCAACGGCCAGCAAGCCGGGATCCATCTCGGCGCGCCGCGCCGCCGGCACCGCATCGACGATCGCCGTCGCCACCGGCCACCACATGGCGCGAATCATATCGGGCGCGCGCGCGAGCGGCGGATCGGCTTCCTCGACAATCGCGCCCTGCTCTTCCAGCGCGCGCGCCGCTTTGAGTGACGCCGCCTCGATGTCCGGGTCGAGCGCCGCGACATGGCCAAGCCGGGATGAATACGCCACGCGCAGGCGGCGTACGCCGTCATCGAGGCGCGCGCTGAAGTCCGGCGCCGGCGTATTCCAGGCCGCCATGTCGCGCGCATCAGGCTGCGCGATGACCGACAGCATCAGCGCGGCATCGGCAACGGTGCGGGTGATCGGCCCTTGGTGCGAGAGCACGTTGAGCATCAAGGCCGGATAGACCGGCACGCGGCCGAAGCTCGGCTTCATGCCGAACACGCCGCTGAAGGCCGCCGGAATACGCAGCGAACCGGCGCCGTCGGTGCCGAGATGCAGGACGCCCAAGCCGAGCAACGCCGCCGCCGCCCCGCCACCGGTCGAGCCGCCGGGCGTGTGTTCGGGATTCCACGGATTCCGGGTAATGCCCGTCAACGGACTATGGCAAACACCGGTCCAGCCGTGCTCGGGCATGCAGGTCTTGCCGAGAATGACGGCGCCCTGCTCGCGCAGACGCGCCACCGCCGGCGAGTCGGATTGCGCCGGCGTGGCGTCGGTCGTGGTCGAGCCGCGCCGGGTGGGCAGGCCCTGGGCCCAGATGTTGTCCTTGACCGTGGCCGGCACGCCGTCGATCGGACCAAGTGGATGTCCCGCCTGCCAGCGCGCTTGCGATTGCGCGGCCGCCGCCAAGGCGCGCTCGGAATCGATAACGACAAAGGCGTTGATCGCGGCATTCGCGTCGATACGGGCCAGACAATCGCGCGCGACGTCGACCGGCGAGAGCTCGCCGCGCCGGTAGGCCGCCGTCAAGTCGACGCAGGTCAGATCGGCAATGGCGCCCATCGCGGTCCTCGTGGTCTTCGTCCACGTTAGCCGCGCAAATCCCGCCGCGCACCTTTCAATAGGCCGCCAGCGCGGGTAAACCTGACGTTTGGGCAAGACCCCGTAGCTCAGCCGGATAGAGCACCAGCCTTCTAAGCTGGGGGTCGCTGGTTCGAATCCAGCCGGGGTCGCCAATGAATTCGGCTATTTGGCCGCTGTGCACCAATAGACTGTTCATCGCTTGGGTGCGAATTGAGGCGCGAATGCCCAATGTGCGCGGGCTGTTAGTCACTGCGCTGGGAAGTCCTTTACTTCCCGCCAGTGCCGTAAGAACTGTTAGTCAGTCTAAGTCATTGAAGTAGTTGACCCCTGCTCTTTCAGCCGGGGTCGCCAAATTTCTTTCGTGATTTTAGGGGTTTCAGCCCTTCGCGCCGACGGGTCGCCAAACGCCCGTTCCCATCCCCGATCAAGTCGAGGACAGGCATTTCTGGATCATGCGCCGTCAGTGCGTCCAGGCGTCGCGGCGCTTGAAGGAGAAATTGTCCGAATAGGACATGCCGTGCCGCACCGGCGGCACCGCCTCGGTCACCTGATAGGCGATGCCATGGCGCTCGCAATAAGCGATCGCCTCTTCCTTGCTGGGAAAGGTCAGGCGCACCTGCTGGCGCATGTCGCCCGAGGAGGTCCAGCCCATCAGCGGCTCCACGGTCCGCGGCGTCTCGGGCTCGAAATCGAGCACCCAGGCCTTGGTCTTGGCGAGACCCGACTGCATGGCGGTCTTGGCTGGCTTGTAAATGCGCGCTGTCATGGGATGTGAACCAGTTGCCTTTGGTCACCGTCCGTATAGGCCCGGCCGGGAACACTGGCAAGAAGACGACGATACCGCTGCAAAATCAGCGGATTGATTGGTCGGGGCGGCAGGATTCGAACCTACCACAACTTATTGAAGATGCTGATAGCCGTTCTGACAACTAGGGTCAGCGGTGCGGCGCATCCCGGCCAAACAGCCCTGGGCATTCTGACTTGATCCGCCGCTTTGCGGACTCGCAGCTAGGGTGTGAGCATCAGCTTGGAAGGCTGCAGGAAAACTCAATGATTTCAACGAGCCTTGTGTCAAATGGCGGCCCACAACTGTCCTAAACGCCCCTATTTTGCAACGGGCAACGAGACTGCAGTGTTAACGAAAAAATCCTCAAGTGATTGCCTTGCTTTCATTAAGTAACCGCAGCCCGTTCAGCACAACCAACAGCGATGC
>CAVYWI010000005.1:0-27881 GCA_963772235.1 uncultured Alphaproteobacteria bacterium | reverse complement strand
ATTAGGACACTACCCCGCGCCGAGGAAAATGGCGTGTCGCCGCGTCTAGTGGTATATTCGAAACGCCGGAGACATAAGCCGAAAGCTGGACAATGTTCGGCGGCGGGCAAAAAGCAACGGTAGACAGACGCGCCAAACGCCTCGCGCGCATCGTCGCCTTCATCGTGCACGGCCTGCAAACAAAATCCTACGAACAATTTATTGCGAGCTTCTCCAATCCGGGATCGGAGCCCAACGCATTCGACCGATCAAGCCGCGATCACCGTTTCCAAATGCGAATTTCGCCGACCTGCTGGTATGACGCCTTCGCGTCCTATCCGCTCGGCGAATCGCCATCGATCTTGCATTCAAGGCGGCGGCGACGACTTCGGTGTCTTCATCGCTGCGGACACGCAAAGCGCCACCACGGTCGACCTGCACCTCGCGCGAGGTCAGAGAGCGGGCCGCGACGCCGAGGCGATGGTGCGCAGCCTGCGGGCCATGCACGGCTTCACGAGCTACGCCGAGATCGAACGGTCGCTCGGAATTGGCAAGCGGTGAGCTTGCTTCGCCAGTTCCTTATTGACGCCTTGCTCGGCGAGGGTAGGCGATACCGGGGTTTTTGGCACCCCGGTAGATTTTCACCGCCAGGAAATCACTCGATTCAAATTCGCCATCACATAGTGCATGTTGATGCGGCTAAGAAAGGCGCAACATTGTGGCGGCCCCCTAAAAGCCGCGTGACCCTCACCAGCGTCCCAAACCGCAACAGCAACGCCCCGAAGGCCAGCCTTGTTCGCCCGAGAGCCGAGAATGCCTAATTCGCCGATCTTGTTCCGATCCGGTCATCTGACCAAATTTCGACTCAAGGGGAAAGATGATCATGTCCTGCCCTTGCTGATGTATGTGAGCAACTTTGTATTTCGGCATGGCGATCATCGCAAAATGGCGGAGATGATCATAATTCCGCAAATCAAAGCGACGATCATCCAGATCGTAGCGCTGGTGCGATTGCTCATTGTGGTCATCGGAGCGAGCCTAAAAATCCTCCGACCGATGGGACCGCTAAATGTCGGCCGGGGATACCACGTAGCAGCGGGAAGCTGGCTCGACTATCGGCGGCATAAATTAACAGAAATTCAATTTGTGATTAGAGGTGCATACGTAGAATTACGAGTGCTGACTGACAGTGGATCAAATGAGGCTATTGCTCAACTCCAAATGCCTCAGAAATTATTTTACATATTTAGAACACCACCATTTAATCCAACAAGCAGCCAGTAATTAGCCGTCCTTGCAATCGGGCATGATCGGCAGCAATTTGAACGAGGTAGCCGCGCCAAATCCTCCCGTCACCGAGCGTCTTGCTCGCGTGAAAAAAGATGAAGTCTGGGGCCGCGATCATCCGGGGCCATATACTGCCAACACGCTCATCGCCAACTTGGAATGACGCTATGCATAAAGCATTTGCCGCCCTTACCGCATTGGCTTTGATGAGCACGGCTGCTTATTCGCAAGCTTCCTGTGGATCGCTTGATAACGGTTTGCTCGGACGGCGCGTCGGATATAGAACTCGCTTCCTGTGGGTCCTATGTGCGCGGTGTAGTGGACGCGATAATCATTCTTCAAGAAAATCTTCCCGAAAATGAAAAAACCTGCATTCCGCCCACCGCGACAGGGAGCGATTTGGCCAAACGCGCCTTCCCCTATGTACTCAAGCAGCATTCGGGAGGGCGAGCGGTTTTGGCCTCGGTCTCGCTAATGGCTGCCTTCCATGAGGCGTATCCCTGTGTCCGAAAGTAGTTAGCGGCTGAACCGCGTCGGGCCAACTCAGTGTATCGGGCGGCGCGGAGCGAGCCCGACCGAAAAAGAAAGAGCCCCGGCCAGTTTGTCCCAAGGGCCGAGGCTCTTAATTGCGCGCACGCAAGACCAGAAACGCCAAATTAGGATGGCTTGAATCGGTTACGAAAGCCTAAACCCGTCGTTCTCTGATCGCGCCAAAAGCTCTTGAAGCGCTTGGGTGATAGCTCCTTGTGGCGGTCTAGGCGAATGGCCCCGCCTCGCCTTCAAGCGGCTGAACCTGAATATTTAGCACGCCGCTCATGCCACGCGTCATAGCGTCTCTCCGTGACCGTACCAGTGCCTTCGCAATACGCACACTTGAACCATGTAATTATTCCGGTTTTGCCCCGCCCGTTACATGCTGGGCATTGCGCCATTTTTTCATCTTGCTCTTTCTTTTCGTCGTTCATCGCTCAGCCCCGTCCCAGGCTCAGTGACGCGGCCCGCGCCTGCGGTCCCCGAGGAGCGCCGTAGGATTGAAGGAGTTTTTTAACCATGTCAGTTCACACATAATATATGAGCCGAGCTGACCTCAATCGTATTCGCGAGTGGGCAACGTCAAAGATTTCCGCTTGCCAAGGACCTCTCGAAGCTGCGCATCCATACTTAAAGGTTCTCAAGTCGGTGGATACTGTCCTTGCTAGGATGAATTCTGGCATGACGCCTACGGGGCCGTTCGTTGGGCCTACTCGAAAAACTCAACCCTTCATCAGCTTGATCCAACGACCCGCGCGATACCCCGCACCAAACATAAACAATTGATCGCCTGACCTAGCGGCCTCGTCCCTCATTTCTAACCACACGCGCGATGTCGCCTATTGGCACAAAGCGGACATTGAAGGTTCGAAGCCGGCTCCTCGCTGCAAAGTGCGTCGAGGGTTTCCAGTGAATTGATTTGAGTCTAAACGAGCCGGTTCAGGCAATCCCGGCCGCCACGTGCAAAAGAATGAACGCGCGGCTCACGCCCGCCGATATACAAAACGCCGTTTTAATGATGACTGCTGAACCGTCCATGCTTCGCGTGCGCCATCAGCTTGCAAAATGCAGGACCCGCCATGTGGACAAGGGTGGCATGATCACCGCCTTCCAAGTAGATGTCGGCCTGCTCAGCGATGCTGTCGTCGACGACGGTCTCGATCCCATAGGCTTCGCCAAACGGCGGCACAGCGCCGGGCGTGCAGTCCGGGAATAGCCAAGCAATCTCGTCCTCCGTGGCTAAGACAACATTCTGATTAAACCACTTTCCGAGCGCTTGCCATTCCAGCTGTTGCGACGCCGGCAGCACAGCGAGAAGATAGCCTCTGTCTCTCTTCAGCACGACGGCTTTTGCCAGTTCAGTAGCCGGGATGTGTGATGCTTCTGCCGTGCGCAACGATGACATTGTCGGTGCATGCGGCAGCACGTCGTACGCTATGCCGTTTCTGTCGAGGTATTGCTCAAGCGTAAGCGCGGTTGCCATAGCATGCCCTCCCTTCAAGAATACTAGGCGTTCGCACGGCCGGACTCGTCCAATCGTCGGTGCATCTGAGGACACGCCGGTTGGGGAAGTCTAATAGTCGCGCAGTCGCGAATTCGACTGCGTCGTGTCGAAAGTTACCGCGCGCTATGGCGGGCAATCTCTGCGTCGCTCAGCTCCCAGTCTTGCCGCAGTTCCAACATCGCTAGTAGAACGATGGCGGTGCCAAGGACGAAGTGCCAATACCGAAGTGCGCCAGCGTCGGCGTAGCCAAAAATGAATGGCGACGCGATCAGCCACAATCCGCACGCGGTTTCAAGGCCCTCTTCCCAGCGACGCAAATCCAAAAATTCGGCCGCGCCAAGTGCCACCACTAAGAGGCCAATTACTACAGCGTTGACCGCAATGGTTTGGCTACCCACGTCGCCGAGTATCCACGAGGTCAGGATGACCAGAACACCCAGACCCATGCTCACACAATCTTCCCAGGTATAGTGGACATTGAACAGACGAATGCCTGCCATGGTACCCTCCAAATGTTGAGGCATACATCGCTGGCGGTCGAAGCTTACTTGTCTAGGAGACGCAGCCATCCGACCACATCGAAAAATGCTTCTACTACTAAAGTAGTAAGCATGGATTGATGCACATCAAATTTCGATTTGTTTATTTTGGAAGCAGACAGGTCCATCGGTCCAATCTGTCGGGCTGCGATGCCTGCAGCTTTTGGCACATCGCGTCATGTAGCGGCATCGCAGCATTTCAGTCGCTTTCGGAGCGAAGCTGACATTGAGCCGCGCGGCGCTCGGTGGCCGGTATGGATAGGCGCCCTAACCGTGCCTAACCCTTAAAACAGTGGGGTCGGAATACACCCCCGGACATTCGCTACCGCCTATAGGCGCGGTAGTTTCTGTTTTCGCTGCGTTGCCATGGTCATTGTGTTGCTTCCCTACGGTCAAATAAAGCCGTTGACGCACACGTCGGATCGGAACCGAGCAAATGCAAAATGCGTTTCGACACCTTGCGCTGCGCTTGGCGAAGGGCTGGCCCGGCTGAGAGCACAAGGCGCGTGATGTAGGCTTGGCTGATATTCTGCGGAACGTGCCCGAGCATAAAATGCGCGAGTAGTTCATCGACGCCGCAGTCTGCGGCGACAGTGCGCCACGTATGTCTAAGGGCATGGCCCCGAGCCGGTAAATCCTCACGTTGACCGACTTGTCCGCAGTGCGCGAACACGAACACGTCACGATTCTTTGGCTTGCCAAGGTTACGCGCTTCCTTGAGAACGCGGGCAATCGGCGCACTCATAACGATTTGGATTGTGTTGCTCGCCTTCGCGCCGGGTATCTCGACAACGCGAAGCGCGGGCTTCACATCGCGCCAGCGGATGCGCGCGGCCTCGCCGGGCCGCATACCAGTAAGAAGGCAAAACAGATGGTACTCTTTGCGGGCCGGTGCCTTCGGCCCGACTTCGATGGCCTGCCAAGCCTTGAGCCACTTCGGGAAGTCGCGGAAGGCCATGGCCTTCTGCGCGGGCGTCTCGATGTTGTACTCGACAGCCGAGCACGGGTCGCGCTGTGGCAAGCTCACGTCGCGCTTGGCGCTCCTCTTGTACGCCGCGCGGAGCACGCGGCAACAGTGGTTCGCCGACACCGGCCCGTTAGCCTCTGTCACGTCGCGGTGCCAGTCGGCGACAGCGCCGGGGTGTATCGCCATATCGGCAAGCGACCATTGGCCCCACCGTGGCGCAATGATCGACTTCACCAAATGCCGAACGTTATAGGCCCAACGCGCCGGTTTATGCTTGGCGGCGGCCTTACGCTCCAAATGGGCCACATATTCGGCGAGCGATGTTTCGACCTTGACCGCCTCGCGCTTGCCGGGGCCGACTTCACCGGCCGCGACCCTGCCGCGTTCGACTCGCGCGGCGTCGCGAGCTTCCTCTGTACGCATGGCCGGAAAGAAGCCTAGCCGCTTGCTGGTGATCCTGCGGCGGCGATGCCGCCGGTCATCCCAATAAAACAACCACGTCGCTCTGTGGCGTCCTAATCGAAGCTGCAAGCCATCCGTTGTCGGGTCGCGGTAGAGGATGATGCGCTCGCGCTCATCGAACGCCATCACCGCGTCAAGGAAGTTGTCGAGGGCGGCGTCGCTGGTTCCGATCTTGCCGATGGGGAAGTCGGCACGCTGCGGCTTTACCTTGAAAGGTTCATCCGGGATCGGCGGGCCGAGCGGCTCGATTTCCGGCGCGACGCCGGGACTATCTTCGAGAGGATGGGGCCAGTGTTTTGTACGCACGAAACGACCTGCGATTTAGCTGCGCAAATACTCGTTCGTACATTCAATGTTCACGGGCCTTTTTCAAGGTGAAGTGCTGAATTTGTTGGGTTTCTTGGTGAACGGCGAGCTAAAAATATGATTGGGAAGCTGCCGTTCTACCATTGA
This sequence comes from uncultured Alphaproteobacteria bacterium, assembly GCA_963772235.1. Lineage (GTDB taxonomy): Bacteria > Pseudomonadota > Alphaproteobacteria > Rhizobiales > Xanthobacteraceae > Pseudolabrys. Next base: position 22,159 of record CAVYWI010000005.1, on the reverse strand, counting down.
ACTACGCCCGCGCGCCCCGACAATAGCGAAGGATGAGCACGCGCGGCAAGCGCGCCCCCGCGGCTCGCCTTACCCTTTGAAATGCTTGGAGAGCTTCAAGCTCTGCGCCTGATAGTTCGAGCCGATGCCCTGGCCGTAGAGCTTGTCGGGCTTGGCCAGCATCTTCTCGTAGACCAGGCGCCCGACGATCTGGCCGTGCTCGAGGATGAACGGCACCTCGCGCGAGCGTACCTCGAGCACGGCGCGCGAACCCTTGCCGCCGGCGCCGGCATAGCCGAAGCCGGGATCGAAGAAGCCGGCATAATGCACGCGGAATTCGCCGACCAGCGGATCGAACGGCACCATCTCGGCGGCGTAGTCGGGCGGCACCTGCACGGCTTCCTTGGAGGCGAGAATGTAAAATTCACTGGGATCGAGTATCAGACTTTTGTCGGCGCGCGCGGCCATCGGCTCCCAGAAATCGGGCACCGCGTAGCCGGCGCGCCGTTCCACGTCGATCACGCCGGTATGGCGCTTGGCGCGATAGCCGACCAGGCCGTCCGGGCCGAGTCCCGCCAAATCGACGCTGACCGCGACGCCTTCGCTGACATCGGCGTCGTCTGCATCCACCAGCCGCTCGCGCGCATGCAAGTCGCGCAGCGCCTCGGCGCCGAGCAAGGCATGGCCGCGGCGGAAACGGATTTGCGACAGACGTGAACCCTCGCGCACCAGCACTGGAAACGTGAGCGGACTGATCTCGGCATAAAGTGGCCCGTGGTAGCCGGGTTCGATACGGTCGAAGCCGCGCATTTCATCGGCGATCACGCGGGTGAACACATCGAGCCGTCCGGTCGAACTCTTCGGATTGGCGGCCGCCGAAATGTCGTCGGGCAGCGCCAGGCTTTCCAAGAGCGGCACGATATAGACGCAGCCGGTCTCCAGCACGGCGCCATCAGTGAGCGCGAATTCGTGCAGCTTCAGTTCGTCGATACGCCGGGCCACAGTGGTCGATCCGGGCAGGAAGCTCGCGCGCACGCGATAGGCCACCTCACCCAGCCGCAGATCGAGGCTGGCCGGCTGGATCTGGTCGGGCACGAAGTCGGCGGACGGTAAAATCCCGCCGGCGGCGGCAAGCTGCTCGATCATGCGGTCGGGCAGGATACCTTTGTCCTCGATGGCGAATGTGAGTGCCACGGCGTCCCTTCACGCTGGAAGCGTCGATCTAACCCGATGGGTGGCTTGACGGGAAGCGGCCGCTCCCGCTACAAACATCTTATCCCGTGGTCATTTGAGCCGGCCGGCTTGCAGCCACGTAAAATAAATCGCTAAAAGGCCGGGGACGCGTGTGCCCGGCCGAGAATTTTTCTCCGGCCGGTTTTTTATTGGCCGCTCATTTGGCCGTAGGAGGCACGCATGTCGTCGAACCAGAAGACCTATCGCTCGGAAACCCGCCTGGTGCATAGCGGAACGTTGCGCTCGCAATTTGGCGAGACCTCGGAGGCGCTGTTCCTCACGCAAGGTTACATCTACGGGAGCGCCGAGGAGTGCGAGCAGCGCTTCGCCGGCAAGATCCCCGGCTACGTCTATTCGCGCTACTCGAACCCGACCATGGACATGTTCGAGAAGCGCATGGCGGCGCTCGAAGGCGCCGAGGCCGCGCGCTCGACCGCGACCGGCATGGCCGCCGTCACCACCGCGCTGATGGGCCTGGTCAAGGCCGGCGATCACGTGGTCGCCGCCAAGGCGCTGTTCGGCTCCTGCCGCTGGGTGATCGAGGAATGGCTGCCGCGTTTCGGCGTCACCTCGACACTGGTGAACGGCGCCGACCTTGGTGCCTGGAAAGCGGCGATGCGCAAGAACACCACCGCCTGCTTCATGGAGACGCCGACCAATCCGACGCTCGAGGTGTACGACATCGCCGCGGTCGCGGAGATCGCGCATGCGGCCGGCGCCAAGCTGGTGGTCGACAACGTGTTCGCCACCCCGCTCTACCAGAGCCCGCTCAAGCTCGGCGCCGACGTCGTGGTCTATTCGGCGACCAAGCACATCGACGGCCAGGGCCGCGTGCTCGGCGGCGTTATTCTCGCGTCCGAGAAGCTGATCGTGGACCACTACCATCAGCCTTTACGGCAGACCGGGCCGTCGCTATCGCCGTTCAACGCCTGGGTGATGCTGAAATCGCTGGAGACCCTGCAGGTGCGCGTGGAAAAGCAGACGGCGAACGCCGGCGCGGTGTCGACAGCGCTCGCCGGCCACAAGAAGATCAGTCGGCTGATCTATCCCGGCCGCCCCGACCATCCGCAGGCCGACATCATCGCCAAGCAGATGACGGCCGGCTCGACGCTGTGCTCGTTCGAGGTCAAGGGCGGCAAGGAGGGCGCCTTCCGCTTCCTCAATGGCTTGCAGCTGATCGGCATCACCAACAATCTCGGCGACGCCAAGAGCCTGGTCACGCATCCGACCACGACCACGCATCAGCGGCTCACGCCCGCGCAGCGCGCCGAACTCGGCATTGGCGATGGATTGATCCGGTTCTCGGCCGGCCTCGAGCACCCCGACGATCTGATCGAGGATCTGCTGACGGCTTTGGATGCTGTTTAGCGCAAGCGGTCGGGCGCTTACGGCACCATCGACGTCATGGCGGCCGACACGACGGGCCGCTGCACCGCCTCGGCGATGGCCATGCCGAGGCCCTTGGCCATGCAGGCATAGCTCCAGTCGTTCATGTGCAGCCCGTCGGGCGACACGAACGACTCGAACGCCATGTGATCGTCATCACGCCATCGCTTCATCACGTCGAAGCGGCGGAACAGGTCGACATTTTCCGCCTTCGCGGTAGTGGCGATCAATTCGACCATGTGCTCGGCTTCCGTGCTTCGCGATCACTTTCGGCGCGAATTGCGGATCGATCAGCACGACGTCGGCGCCGGTCGAGCGGATCTTGTCGATGCCGGTGCGGATCGCGGCGCCGTGGTCGGTGACCTGGTGATCGCGGATGACCGAATTGGTGCCGAGCTGCCAGAGAACCAAGTCGGGCTTGGCGGCCACCACGGCCGTATCGAAGCGCTTGAGCATGTCGGCGACTTCCTCGCCGCCGACGCCGCGGTTGAGCACGGTGATCGGGTGGCCGGGGAAATGCTGCCTGAGTTCGACGGCAAGCCGGCTCGGATAATTCGCGGCCGGCGACGAAGCGCCGGCGCCGGCGGTCGACGACGAACCGATGGCGACGATGGTGATCGGCGCGCCGTTTGCCAGTTTTTGCGTGAGGCGCGACAGCGGATTGGCGAGACGAATGACGTCGAGCGGTGTATCGCAGGTCGGCGCCGGCGTTTCCGCGCGCGCGGCGAACGGCAGCGCCAACAGCGTGAACAGTGCAGCGACAGAAGTCCGCTTCATCGCCCGGCGGGCGACACTAATTCCCGGCACGGCAGTTTCCCCCGAATCGATTCCTAACGAACACCCTCGGCATGCGGTTCGTCAGGTTTGGCCGCCCCGATCACCAGATCGGCAAGCAGGCGCCCTATGCAATCATGAACACGCTCGGCGATGTCAAGTTTTTTCGTCGCCGAATACAGATCGAACGTTCCAAAATCGGCCCAGAGTTTCATGATGCTGAAGCGGTCGAAAATCGGCACTTCTTGCTGCAGTGCAACCCAACGCATGATTTCAGCATATGTCCCAAGCGCGATCATTGATTCCGTGCGCGGACTGTACTGCGCATTGATTAATACGACATCAGCGCCAGCAGAACGAGCAATGTTTATCCCACGATCGAGAGCCGCCTTGAATTGATCGGTATCAATTGATTGCATCGCATCGACTGTACCGGTCTGCCAAATCATCAACGCGGGCTTGGCGGCCGCCAACGCCGGGATCAAAGTTTTAACCATCTGATCGGCAGTGCGCCGAGATTTCACGTCGGTCGTCACTGTCACTGCGACGCCCGGCAATAGCTCTGCGAGCGCGATTTGCAGCCGCGCGGGATAAGAATTTTTGGCGCCGTTCGGTCCCGGCAGCAGCGAGGAGCCGGCGCCCAGCACCAGGATGTCGAGCCGCTTGGCGGCCAGCGCGTGCGTCGACTTGCGGCAGCGGAAAATCGCGCTCGATCAGACTGCTCGGCCACCAGGCAGGCGCCCGGCATGCTCGGCCCAAGCCGGGCCGGCAAGCGCCAGCAATGCCAGCGAAAGTAAAACGCGCGCCATCATGCGTCGCCCCCCGCGTAGCCCGGCTTGATCGAAGGCGGACGCGGTCCCGGTCCTTTTCGTTCCATCCGCTTATACCACGAAACCAGCGCCGCCGCGGCCACCATAATGGCGATGCCCGACAACGCTGACGATGACGTGCGTGAGCAGGCGGTTGGACACTTCGGTGAAGACGAAGTGGCCGGCGAACGCCAGGAACACGCCGAGGCAGAAGGTTTCCAGCGAATGCTGCCCGCAAACGATCGCCGGCCAGAAAAACCGCGATCGCAAGCGCCGGCCAGTCGCGCGGCACGAACCACACCGTGATCACCGCCAGCGACAGGAAATGCACGATGCGCAGCACGTCGAGATTGGGCTTGTCGATCGGATAGATCGCTTCGCTGACGAAGTTCGGCACGAACATGGCAAGGCGCGGGAAATACCAGGTCATGGCGATGCCGAAGGCAAACAGCGATATAGGCGACCGCGAGCCCGATCACCACCGGCGAATTGATCCAGCGCGCCAGCCGCTGCGCGCCGCCGAGCGCGCACCAGGCGCCGAACACGAACAGCAATTGCCAGGCGAACGGATTGAACACCCAAGTGCCGTGCGGATAGGCCGGGATGTTCCAGTCGAACCACCAGGTCAGCGCATAGATCAGCGCCGATCCGGCCAGCGCGAACGACGGCACGCGCATCAGCAGCCACAACATCGGCGGAAACCACAGCAGCAGCACGATGTAGAGCGGCAGCACGTCCATGTTCACCGGCTTGAACTTCAGGAGCAGCGCCTGAAAGATGGTGACGTCCGGATTCTGCAGGAAATCGAGCACGCCCATTTCCTCGCGTGTAGAGCGGATTGTCGAAACTGTGCGCGACATAGGCGATCTCGGCGAGATAGATCGCGAACAGGAACACGTGCGCGACATAGATCTGCCAGGCGCGCTTGAGCACGCGCGCGCTGGCGACGATGAAGCCGTGCTCGCGCATGGCGCGGCCATAGACGAAGGCCGCGGTATAGCCGGAGATGAAGACGAAAATTTCGGTCGCGTCGCTGAAGCCGTAATTGCGGATGGTGATCCAGCTCACCGCATTCGAGGGAATGTGGTCGAGGAAGATCAGCCAGAGCGCGATGCCTCGGAACAGGTCAAGCCGCAGATCGCGTTCGGTCGTTACCGGAGCCATGAACGGCTTTTCTTTCGTGCGGTCTTTCGGCCATAATCCCGGCGCAAGCGCCGATAGCAAGCCCTGGCGAGGTAAATTGTACGGCCCATAGATAGATGTACCGCGCCATCACCCGCAAGATCGAGGTTACCGTGACGCCCCGCTTCGTTTCGGAGCGCTCGTCGCCCGATAACGGCTATTACTTCTGGGCCTACACCATCGACATCGCCAATCTGGGAACCGAGACGGTGCAGCTCAAGACGCGCCATTGGCGCATCACCGACGCGCTCGGACGGCTGCAGGAGGTCAAAGGCCCGGGCGTGGTCGGCGAGGAGCCGACGCTCAAGCCGGGCGAGTCGTTCGAATATACCAGCGGGGTTCCGTTGCCGACGCCGTCCGGCTTCATGGTCGGCAGCTACGGCATGGTGACGGCGGCCGGCGAGCATTTCGATATCGACATCCCGGCGTTCTCGCTCGACTCGTCTTACGCCGAGCGGACGATCAACTGAGCTCTTCCCTCTCCCGCTTGCGGGAGAGGGAGGCGAGCATCGAGCGCAAGTGAGGCGAGCCGGTGCATTCGGCACTCACATGCGCACGCTCACCGCACCTGCGCTAAGCTTCGGTGCGTCGACCTCTCCGCGCGCGGAGATGAAGACTCAACCGGCCTTCGCCTCGACCTCGCCCGGCGCGAACACATAATTCGCGCTGCAGAATTCGCAGGTGACGGAAATCTTGCCGTCCTCGACCATGTGGTCGCGGTCGTCCTGCGAGAAGCTCTTCAGCATGGCCTCGACGCTGTCGCGCGAGCACGAGCATTCCGCGCGCACCTCGCTGCCGCGGAACACGCGCACGCCCGGCTCGTGGAACAGCCGATAGACCAGCCGCTCGCTGGACAGCGCCGGATCGATCAGCTCGACGTCCTCGACGGTGGAGACCAGCGCGCGGCCTTCCACCCAGGCGTCGTCCTCCGGCAGCGTGTGCGGCACGATGCCTTCCGGCGCATCGCCGGGATCGAGATCGGCGACGCGCGCGCGCTCCGGCGCCTTGGGCAGGAATTGCAGCAGGATGCCGCCGGCGCGCCAGCGATGGCTCGGCGCCGCCGCGGCCCGCGCGCAATTCCTCGGCGACCGCCAGCCGCACCCGCGTCGGGATCTGCTCGGAGCGGTGGAAATATTCGTGCGCCGCGTCTTCCAGCGAGCCGCCCTCGAGCGCCACCAGGCCCTGGTAGCGGTTCATATCCGGGCCCTGGTCGATGGTCATGGCGAGATGGCCTTTGCCGAGCAGCGCGCCGGCGTCGGCCTTGCCGTCGGCGATCGCCGCGGCGACGCGGTCCTTGTCGAAGCGCGCGCAGGCGCGCACCTTGCCGGGCGCGGTGAAATCCACCACCAGCATGCGCACCGGGCCGTCGGTCTGCGTCTGCAGGATGAAGCGGCCGTCGATCTTCGAGCGCCGAGCCGAGCATGACGGTGAGCACCACCGCCTCGCCCAGCAGCTTGGCGACCGGCTGCGGATAGGCGTGGCGCGTCGAGGATCTCGTCGACCACCGGCCCGAGCCGCACCACGCGGCCGCGCAGGTCGAGCGTGGCCACCTCGAACGGCATGACGATGTCGTCGGCCGTGGTGGCCGATGGCGCGCGTGACGGGATTGCGATGCGGGATTGGCGGCGGGATCGGTCATGAGGCGTTATGTAGCGTTCATCGATGCGAAATGCGAGCCCCCGACCTCAAGCGTCATGGCCGGCACAAGGCCGGGCATGACGGTACTGACGCGCGGGTGCCTTACGCCTCGGCGTGCAGGCACCAGGCCAGCAGGCCCTTCTGGGCGTGCAGCCGGTTCTCCGCCTCGTCGAACACCACCGACTGCGGCCCGTCGATCACCTCGTCGGTGACCTCCTCGCCGCGATGCGCCGGCAGGCAATGCATGAACAGCGCGTCCGGCTTGGCCTTGGCCATCAGCCGGGCATTGACCTGGTAGCGCTTGAGCACGTTGTGGCGGTGCTTGCCGTCGCGGTCGCCCATCGACACCCAGGTGTCGGTGACCACGCAGTCGGCATCCTTGACCGCGGCCTCCGGGTCCTCGCCGAATCTTGATGGCGGCGCCGGACGTCTTCACCCAGTCCATCAGCCATTTCTTCGGCTTGAGCTCGGCCGGCGTCGCGACCTTGAGCTGGAAATCGAAGCGCTCGGCGGCATGCATCCAGGAGGCCAGCACATTGTTGGCGTCGCCGGTCCAGGCCACCGTGCGGCCGCGGATCGAGCCCTTCTTCTCCTCGAAGGTCATCACGTCGGCCAGCACCTGGCAGGGATGCGAGCGTGCGCGTCAGCCCGTTGATCACCGGCACGCTGGCATGGCGCGCCAGCTCGGCCACCGCCTCGTGCATCGAGGATGCGGATCATGATGGCGTCGACGTAGCGCGACAGCACGCGCGCGGTGTCGGCCAGCGTCTCGCCGCGGCCGAGCTGCATCTCCTGCGCGGTCAGCAGGATGGCCTCGCCGCCGAGCTGGCGCATGGCGACGTCGAAGGACACGCGGGTGCGCGTCGACGGCTTGTCGAAGATCATCGCCAGCGTCTTGCCGGCGAGCGGCGCCGAAGCGACGCCCGCGCGCCCGCTCCGCCTTCATGGCGCCGGCTGTCGTCGATCATGCCGGCCAGTGCCGGCTTGGGAATGTCGATCAGATCGAGGAAGTGCCGCACGCCGTTTCCGGTCATGACGCCGCCTCCTGCTTCGGCCGTCCGCGGATGCGCCTGCGCCAGCCGCGCGCAGGCGCGGTCGATGCGGGCGACCGCCTCGGCGATCTCGGCTTCGCCGATAATCAGCGGCGGCAGCAGCCGCACGACATTGTCGCCGGCGGCGACCGTGATCATCTTCTCGTTGCGCAATTCGTCCACCATCGCGGATACCGGCGGCACCATGCGCAGGCCGATCAGCAGGCCCTCGCCGCGCACCTCGGCGATCACCGCGCGTGGCGGTCCTTGATCTCGGCCAGCCGCTGCTTGAACAGCAAGACCCATGTCGCGCACGTGCTCGAGGAAGCCGGGCGCGAGCATCACGTCGAGCACGGCATTGCCGACCGCCATGGCGAGCGGATTGCCGCCGAAGGTCGAGCCGTGGCGTGCCCGCCGTCATGCCCTTGGCCGCTTCGGCGGTGGCGAGGCACGCGCCGACCGGAAAGCCGCCGCCGAGCGCTTTCGCCATCGTCATGATGTCGGGCTCGACGCCGACGCGCTGATAGGCGAACAGATCGCCGGTGCGCGCAGATGCCGGTCTGCACCTCGTCGAAGATCAGCAGCAGGCCATGCTGGTCGCACAGCTGCGCGCAAGCCGCGCAGGAAAGCTCGGCGGCGGCACGCGCACGCCGCCTTCGCCCTGGATCGGCTCGATCAGGATCGCGCCGGTCGCCGGGCCGATCGCCTTCTTGACCGCCTCGAGATCGCCGAACGGCACCTGGTCGAAGCCGTCGACCGGCGGGCCGAAGCCGTCGAGATATTTCTTGTTGCCGGTGGCCGCGAGCGTCGGCAAGCGTGCGGCCGTGGAAGGCGCCCTCGAAGGTGATGATGCGGTAGCGCTCCGGCTTGCCGCTGACCGATTGATATTTGCGCGCCATCTTGATCGCGCATTCGATCGCCTCGGCGCCGGAATTCTGGAAGAACACGGTGTCGGCGAAGGTCGCCTCGCACAGCCGGTCGGCCAGCCGCTCGCCTTCCGGAATGCGGTACAAATTCGAGACGTGCCAGACCTTCCTCGCCTGCTCGCTCGAGCGCGCTCGACCAGACGCGGATGGGCATGGCCGAGCGCATTGACGGCGACGCCGGAGGTGAAATCGAGATAGCGCTCGCCGTCGGCCGTGAACAGCCAAGCGCCCTCGCCCCGCTCGAAAGCGAGGTCGACGCGCGCATAAGTCGGCAATAGATGCGAGTTCACGGCTCGTTACGTCCATTGAACGGTTTCGTTGGCGCATGATCTTTTCCGAAAACCGGCACGGCCTTTTCGGCGCCATGCGCAGGCCGAAAAGAAATGTGCCGCCTCGCCGGGCGGCACTTTTTTCATTCTATTGCAAGGCTTTGCGCTGTCAACACGCGGCTCGAACCCGCGATTCGCGGACTCAAATTCGCCGCAAGTGCCGATTCTAAAGGAAAACCTGTTGGTAGCTGGGATCTGGGGGTTGCAAACGCTTGCACGAGAGTCACTCCATATTGTAGCGTTTTGGCCGTCTAGTACGACATCTCGTGCTGGAGGCGATTTCTAGTTCATCTGTGAAGCGTAAGCGTCAGGCGCGCGCGGCAGCGCCCGACGACGGGGATCGGATTCTACCCAAGGCCTTGAAGGCTAGGAGAAAACCCGATGAGCTGGACCGACGAGAGGGTCGAACTCCTGAAGAAATTGTGGGCGGACGGCCTGTCCGCCAGCCAGATCGCGGCCGAACTCGGCGGCATCACCCGCAACGCGGTGATCGGCAAGGTCCATCGCCTCGGCCTGTCCGGGCGCGCCAAGAGCCCGTCCTCGTCCGCGCCGCGCCCGCGCAAGGCGCGTTCATCCGGCATGATGCGGGTGCCGCGATCGTCGATGCGCGGCAATACCGCGCTGGCCTACGATTTCGAGGTCGAGCCCGAGCCGGAACTGATCGAAATCCCGGTCGAGCAGCGCAAGACCCTGCTGCAACTGACCGAAAAGACGTGCCACTGGCCGGTCGGCGATCCGGGCGGTGCGGAATTCTTCTTCTGCGGCGGCGACACCGCGAACGAGCTGCCTTATTGCGCCTTTCACTCGCGCGTCGCCTATCAGCCCGCGACCGACCGCCGGCGCGACAAGCGCCCGTTTCGAGGTTAGATCAGCTTCACCCGTCCGAAACGGTCGTCTAGCGCGTAGCCCGCCCCGCGCACGGTGCGGATCGGGTCGGCCATGTGGCCGCGATTGATGCGCCTTGCGCAGGCGGCCGACATGCACGTCGACGGTGCGCTCGTCGATATAGATATCGCTGCCCCAGACGCCGTCGAGCAATTGCTCGCGCGAGAACACCCGGCCCGGGCGCTCCATCAGGAATTCGAGCAGGCGGTATTCGGTCGGGCCGAGGTCGATCGGGCGGCCGTTGCGCACGACGCGCTTCTTCTCGCGGTCGAGCTCGATGTCGCCGATAGACAGCACAGTGGCGACCTGCTCCGGATTGGCGCGGCGCAGCAGCGCGCGCACGCGCGCCAGCAGTTCCGGCACCGAGAACGGCTTGACGATGTAGTCGTCGGCGCCGGTGGCGAGTCCGCGCACCTTTTCGCTCTCCTCGCCGCGCGCGGTCAGCATGATGATCGGGAGCTGCTGGGTTTCCGGCCGCGCCCGCATGCGGCGGCACAGTTCGATGCCGGACAGGCCGGGCAGCATCCAGTCGAGCACCACCAGGTCCGGGGCGCGTTCCTTCAATTTGGTATCGGCGTCGTCGCCGCGCGCGGCGGAATCGACCTCGTAGCCTTCTTTCTCGAGGTTGTAGCGGAGCAGCATGGTGAGCGGCTCTTCGTCCTCGACGATCAGGATGCGCGCGCTCATGCTTCATCTCCTTGGCGCATGATCTTGTCCGAAAACCGGTTCCGACTTTTCGGGATCATGCGCCGCTCCGCTATTTGTCGCCGGCCGTACGCAACGCGGCAATCGTCGTGGTATCGCCCTTCGGCCGCTGGTCGGCGATCGGCCGGCCTTCGATCACGTAATGCACCGTCTCGGCGATGTTGGTGGCGTGGTCGCCCATGCGCTCGATGTTCTTGGCGCAGAACATCAGATGGATGCAGAAGGTGATGTTGCGCGGGTCTTCCATCATATAGGTGAGCAGCTCGCGGAACACCGAGGTGCAGACCGCGTCGATCTCCTCGTCGCCCCGCCATACCGCCATCGCCTTGGTGATGTCGCGCCGGGCGTAGGCATCGAGCACCGCCTTCAACTGACCAAGCACCAGGTCGGTCATGTGCTCGACGCCGCGGATCAGCTTGGGCGGCGGGAATTCGCCGTTCGAGCGCGATCACGCGCTTGGCGATGTTCTTGGCAAGATCGCCGATACGCTCCAGATCGTTGGCGAGCCGCAGGGCGCCCACGATCTCGCGCAGGTCGACCGCCATCGGCTGGCGACGGGCGATGGTGAGGACCGCCTTTTCCTCGATCTCGCGCTGCAATGCGTCGATATTGCTGTCCGCCTGCGGTGATGCGTTGCGCCAGCACACTGTCCCGCTTGGCCAGCGCGTCGACGGAATCGGCGACCTGCTTTTCGGCAAGGCCGCCCATTTCCGCGACCATGCGCGCAAGGTCCTGCAGATCGGTGTCGAAGGCCTTGGTCGTGTGCAGATCGGTCATTTTTGTTGTCCCTCAGTCGCCGGGCTTTTGACCGCGCGAAATCGTCGCGCTTAGCCGAAGCGACCGGTGATGTAGTCCTGGGTGCGGCGATCGTTCGGTGTCGTAAACATGCGGGTCGTTTCGCCGTACTCGACCAACTCGCCGAGATACATGAAGGCGGTGAAGTCGGACACGCGCGCGGCCTGCTGCATGTTGTGGGTCACGATGGCGATCGTGTAGTCGTCCTTGAGTTCGTCGATCAGTTCCTCGATCTTGGCGGTGGAGATCGGGTCGAGCGCCGAGCACGGCTCGTCGAACAGGATCACCTCCGGCCGCACCGCGACGGTGCGGGCGATGCAGAGCCGCTGCTGCTGGCCGCCGGAGAGCGAGAGCCCGTTGGCGCCGAGCTTGTCCTTGACCTCGTCCCACAAGGCGGCGCGCTGCAGCGCGTGCTGCACGCGGCCGTCCAGGTCGGACTTCGACAGCCGCTCGTAGAGGCGGATGCCGAAGGCGATGTTCTCGTAGATCGTCATCGGGAACGGCGTCGGCTTCTGGAACACCATGCCGACCTTGGCGCGCAGCAGATTGAGATCTTGCCCCGGCGCCAGGATGTTCTCGTTGTCGAGCATCACCTCGCCGGTTGCGCGCTGGTTCGGGTAAAGGTCGTACATGCGGTTGAGAACGCGCAGCAGCGTCGACTTGCCGCAGCCTGACGGGCCGATGAAGGCGGTCACCTTGCCCTGGTACAGCGACACGTTGATGTTCTTCAGCGCGCGATGGTCGCCGTAAAAGAAATCGAGATTGCGCACCGAGACCTTTTCGGTGAGGTCCGTCGACGTCGGACGGCCCGTGGAGCCGCGGTCGGCGTGGTGAAGGTTGCTAAACTCATGACGATTTTCTCTGTGCCGAGAGGATGCGGGCGATGATGCTGAGCGCAAGCACCGCCAAGGTGATGATCAGCGCGCCGGTCCAGGCGAGCTTCTGCCAATCCGCGTAGGGGCTGAGCGCAAACTGGAAGATGACGACCGGCAGGCTGGCGACCGGAGCGTTCAGGTCGAGGCTCCAGAACTGGTTGTTGAGCGCGGTGAACAGCAGCGGCGCGGTCTCGCCGCTGATGCGCGCGACCGCCAGCAGCACGCCGGTGACCATGCCGGCGCGCGCCGCGCGGTAGGCGACCTTGGTGATCATCAGCGAGCGCGGCAGGCCGATCGAGGCGCCGGCCTCGCGCAGCGTGTCGGGCACCAGAGTAAGCATGTCCTCGGTGGTGCGCACCACCACCGGCACCACGATCACCGCCAGCGCCACGGCGCCGGCCCAGCCGGAGAAATGGCCCATCTGCGCGACCATGATCTCGTAGACGAACAGGCCGATCACGATCGACGGCGCGCTGAGCAGGATGTCGTTGATGAAGCGCACCACCATGGTCAGTTTGTCGTAGCGGCCGTACTCGGCCATGTAGGTGCCGGCGAGAATGCCGAGCGGCGTGCCGATGAGCACGGCGAGCACGGTCATCACCAGGCTGCCGATGATCGGATTGAGCAGACCGCCGGCGGACGCCCGGCGGCGGCGTCATCTGGGTGAACACCGCGAGCGAAAGGCCGCTGAAGCCGTTCCACAGCAGCACGGCCAGGATCAGCACCAGCCAGCTCAGGCCGAAGGCCGTCGCGCCAAACGACGAGCCCCATGGTGATGACGTTGCGGCGGCGGCGGTTGGCGTAGAGCGGAGAGGAGGCGCCTGAAATCATGCCATGGTCAGGCTCCGACCCGTGCGTTGAGGCGCATCAGCATCAGGCGCGCGAAGGCGAGCACGATGAAGGTGATCACGAACAGGATGAGGCCGAGCGCGATCAGCGACGAGGTGTAGAGGTCGCCGACCGCTTCGGTGAATTCGTTGGCGATGGTCGCCGAGATCGTCGTGCCGGGCGCGAGGATCGAGCCGGAAATGCGGTGCGCATTGCCGATCACGAAGGTCACCGCCATGGTCTCGCCGAGCGCGCGGCCGAGCCCGAGCATGACGCCGCCGATGACGCCGACGCGGGTATAAGGCAGCACGACGTAGCGCACCACTTCCCAGGTCGTGCAGCCGAGGCCGTAGGCCGCCTCCTTGAGCACCGGCGGCACCGCCTCGAACACGTCGCGCGAGATCGAGGTGATGAACGGCAGCACCATGATGGCCAGGATCAGGCCGGCGGTCAGGATGCCGATGCCGTAAGGCGGGCCGGCGAACAGCGTCGAAAGCACCGGCACGTTGCCGAAAACGGCGATCAGGAACGGCTGCACGTATTGCTGCAGGAACGGCGCGAACACGAACAGGCCCCAGATGCCGTAGATGATGCTGGGAATGCCGGCGAGCAGCTCGATGGCGATGCCGATCGGGCGGCGCAGCCACAGCGGGCACAATTCGGTGAGGAACAGCGCGATGAACAAGCCGACCGGCACCGCGATCAGCATGGCGATGAAGCGAGGTGACGACGGTGCCGTAGATCGGCGCGAGCGCGCCGAACTTCTCGGTCACCGGGTTCCAACGTCTCGACGTACAGAAATGAGAAGCCGAAGGTGCGCAATGCCGGCAGCGAGCCGTGAACCAGCGAAATGATGATCCCGCCGAGGATAACCAGAACCGTTATCGCGGCGGCGCGGGTCAGATGCGCGGAATACCGGCGTCGCCCAGTCGCAGTCGCTGGAGAACCTTGGCGCGATCGACCTGCTGCAGTGGCCGACATGGCTCCGCCCTGCAACGCAACGTCAACCACAGATCGCCTCCCGGCGGGCTGTGCATCCGGCCCTCCCTGCGGCTCAGACGTATCCAGGGGAGCCACTCAAGCGGCCCATTAGCCGCAACACAAGCCGCTTGTGCAACGGCGGTGGACAAAGGAAAGGGCGCCGATGCCGGCGCCCTTTCCCACTCGCATGTGTCTTAGTAGACCGGCTTGCCGTCGACGCCCTTGATCTCGCTCTTCCACGGTCTTCTCGATCAGCGTCACGACGTTGTCGGGCATCGGAATGTAATCGAGGTCTTCGGCCATCTTGTCGCCGTTCTTGTAAGCCCAGGCGAAGAACTTGAGCGCTTCGCTGGTCGGCGGCCGCATCCTGCGGATCCTTGTGCATCAGGATGAAGGTCGCGCCGGCGATCGGCCAGGACTTGTCGCCCGGCGGGTCGGTCAGGATCACGTAGAAGCCGGAGCAGACGCCCAGTCGGCGCTGGCCGCGGCCGCCTGGAACGGCCTCGGAGGTCGGCGACGACCGTCTTGCCGTCCTTGTTGATCATCTTAGCGTAGGTCAGCTTGTTCTGCTTGGCGTAGGCGTACTCGACGTAGCCGATCGAGCCCTTGGTCTGGGCGACATTGTTGGCGACGCCTTCGTTGCCCTTGGCGCCGATGCCGACCGGCCACTCGACCGACGGTGTTGCAGCCGACCTTCGACTTCCAGTCCGCGCTGACCTTCGACAGATAGTTGGTGAAGATGAAGGTGGTGCCCGAGCCGTCCGAACGATGCACGACCGCGATCGCCTGCGACGGCAGCTTGACGCTCGGAGTTGAGCTTCTTGATCGCCGGATCATCCCAGTTCTTGATCTCGCCGAGATAGATCTTGGCGAGCGTCGGACCGTCGAGGGTCAGTTCGCCCGGCTTGATGCCGTCGAGGTTGACGACCGGAACGACCGCCCATTGACGATCGGGAACTGAACGAAGCCGTTCTTGGCGAGCTCTTCCGGCGACAACGGCATGTCGGAAGCGCCGAACGTCACGGTCTTGGCGGTGATCTGCTTGATGCCGCCGCCGGAGCCGATCGACTGATAGTTCAGACCAATGCCGGTCTCCTTCTTGTAGGCGTCGGCCCATTTGGCATAGATCGGATAGGGGAAGGTGGCGCCGGCGCCGGAAATGTCGGCGGCCTTGGCGGGAGCGACAGCGACGGCGGCGAGTAAGCCGGCGGCTGCCAATGTCGTCCAGTGTTTCACGGGGTCTCTCCATGTTGGCGGCCAAAAGCGTGCGCCGGGCAAATGCCCTTGAATTCCGCTTTTACGCCCGTGGTTAAGGGGCTGCCGCTGTTGCTTTAAGACGCTCTCCAGATCGACTGTCGGATAGGTTTTATCGTTTTGGATCGAGTGTTTTTCCGAAGTCGAGGATTGCCATAGGCGTCGCATGTCACCGTTCTATAAAGCTTTGGTGACAGTCACATGACAGCGCAAGCATTTGATTTCTTATGATTTATTTGGCTGTCGGTATTCTGCGATGTGCAGAGGCAGGTGCATTGTGAAGGTCGCGCCGGCGCCTGGCGTGCTCTCGATGGCGAGCCGGCCGCCATGGCGGTTGAGCACATGCTTGACCAACGCCAAGCCCAACCCGGTGCCGCCCTGGGCGCGGCTGTCGGCGACATCGACCCGGTAGAACCGCTCGGTCAGCCGCGGCAGATGCTCGGGCGCGATGCCCGGACCGTAGTCGCGCACCGCCATGCGCACCTCCGGCGCGCCCGCGCGGGTTTGGCTGCGCGCCAGCGTGATGTCGATGCGCTTGCCGGCGGCGCCGTATTTGAGCGCGTTTTCCACCAGGTTTTCCAGCGCGCGGATCAATTCGTCGCGGTCGCCGAGCACGATCAGCGGCATCCGGCGGCGCCGCGACCTTGATCGCGACGTCGCGGTCGCGCGCCAGCGTCTGCAGGCCGTCGGCCACCTGGCGCACGATCGGCGCGAGATCGAGCGGCGTATTCGGCTGCAGGTGCGCGTTGAGCTCGATGCGCGATAGCGACAACAGATCGTCGATCAGGCGCGCCATGCGGGTCGCCTGCCCCTGCATGATGGCGAGGAACTTGGCACGCGCCACCGGATCGTCCTTGGCGGTGCCCTGCAAGGTCTCGATGAAGCCGAGCAGCGCGGCGAGCGGCGTGCGCAATTCGTGGCTGGCATTGGCGATGAAGTCGGCGCGCATTTCCTCGACCCGGCGCAGCGGCGTGAGATCATTGAACGTCATCAGCAGGATCTCGGCGTGCCCATCATCGACGCTTGCCAGCTTGACCGGAGTCACGAAGGCCTCGAACCAGCGATCGAGCGGCACGCGCTCGAAGAATTCCACCCGTTGCGGCGTCGCGGCTCGCGGTAGCGCGCCGGATCGCGTCGACCAGTTCGGGCATGCGCAAGGTGATCAAGGCCGGTTCGCCGCGGCGCAGCGACGGCGCGATCGACGAGGCCGCCGCATTAAAGGCAATGACGCGGCCGTCGCGGTCGAGCACAATCGCCGGTCCGGGCAACCCGCCGATCAGCGACTCGATCAGCAATGCCTGCGGATGCGTGGCGGTGCGGTCGTATATCGGCAGCCCGCGCCCGGTATTGGCATCCGCGCCCAACCTGCCGAGCAGCGCAAGCCAAGCCCCACGCAGGCGGCTCGGCCAATCCGCGCCGCGCGGCAGATTTGCGCTGTTGTCTTCGCTCGCCATGGTCAGTCGGCGTTTATTTTCTCGGTCTTGGCTTCGATCTCGCTGCGGATCGGCGCGGTCACGCTTGTCACGGGATGCAACGCGGGTTTCGCCCGCGCGCCCCGCGTATTCAGCCATATTTCACGTGCGCCCAAGATGATCAGCGCGACAACGAACGGCACCAGATAATAAAGCAACCGGAATAACAACAGCCCCGCCAGCACGGCTTCCTTGTCGAATTGCCACAGAGCCACCAGCATGGCGGCGTCAAAAACGCCGAGGCCGCCAGGCGCGTGGCTAGCGAAACCGAGCAGCGTCGCCGACACGAACACAACCGCCAGCGTCACGAAGCCGATATTCGGCTCGTCCGGCAGCAGCATATACATGGCAAGCGCGCAGCAGCCGAGATCGAGAATGCCGATGCCGATCTGCAGCAGTGTCGACGGCCCGCTCGGCAAATGCACCTTCCACTCACCGCGCCCGATCTCGCGCGGCGCACTCCAGACCCAGCCGAGATAAGACGCAAGCACGATGAGCAGCGCACCCGCGATGCAGCGGTTGGCCCAGACCGGCAGTTGATCGAGCCAACCCGCGGCGTGCGGCGAATGGAAGATGCCGAGACCCAGTACGGTGGCGTTGCCAAGCCAGAAGGTCAGGCCGGCGACAAAACAGATTTTCGCCACCTCGATGGCGTCGAGGCCGTAGGCCGAATAAATGCGGTATCGCACCGCGCCGCCGGTGAAGACCGTGGCGCCAATATTGTGGCCGATCGAATAGCTGGTGAATCCGGACAATGCCGCGATCCGATACGGGATTTCGGCGCGCCCGATCGTGCGCAGCGCGAACCAGTCGTAGAACGTGAGTGTGAAATAGCCGCCGGCGACGAACGCAGCGGCGGCGATAATGTGACGCCGCTCGACCGCCTTTAGAGCAGCAATCACTTCGTCGACATTGATGCCGCGCAGCATGTGGACCAGCACCACCACCGCCACGGTGATGATGGCCACACTCAGAAACACGCCGATCCTATTCCAGCCGATAAAGTCCTGGAAAAATCGCGCCCCCGCGCGCAACAAATTGAGCATCTTTCCTCCGGCATCCGATCTCGGGTTTACCCGGGATCGGCTCCTCCAAACGCAAGTCTGCTATGGCCGACTTGCGGCGCACAGGTCCCCCGGCCAAGAAACCCTGCGGCGCCGTGCGCCTGATAGCGCGCTATGCGACCCAGTAGCAGAACTCACTCCCCGGCGCGAGTGGACTGCCGCAGGCCCGCGCGATTTGCTAGTTTGCCCCGGAAACGGCAGCACCCTTCAACCGAGGCCGATCGGAGGATACCCCATGACCACGTCCGATGGTTCCATGCCGCGTCGCGCGCTGTTGCAGGGCGCCGGCGCCGGCCTCAGCGTCGGCATGCTGGCCGGATTGATCGGCTCGACCCCCGCGCAAGCGGGCTCGGCCGAGGGCGACATCTGGAGCAAAGACTATTGGGCCAAAAAAGGCGCCGTGAAGCTCTATCTTTGGCGTAAGCGCGTCGGCGCGCCCCACCCGGGCGAACCGGCGCGGCCGGTCGTCTTCCTGGTGCACGGCTCGTCGAACTCGTCGCGCTCGTCCTACGACCTCACAGTGCCCGGCAAGGGCGAATATTCGCTCATGAACGTGCTGGCGCGCTATGGCTACGACGTCTGGACCATGGACCATGATGGCTACGGCCACTCCGGCTCATCCGGCAATAATTCCGACATCGCCAGCGGCGTCGAGGACTTGAAGGCCGCGATGCCGGTGGTGGTGCAGGAGACTGGACAACAGAAGGCGCATTTCTACGGCACCTCGTCGGGCGGCATCCGCGCCGCGGCCTTCGCACAGGCGCAGCCGGACCGCGTCGCCCGGTTAATGCTCAGCGCCTTCACCTACAAGGGCAACGGCGCGGCGGAGATCGAACGAAGACGCAAGAAGATCGAGGCGCTGCGCGCCAGCCCGCGCCGCAAGCGCGACGCCAAGATGATCGGTTCGATCTTCACCCGCGACGGGCACCCCGAGCTTTACGATCAGGCGATGGTCCAGGCGCTGATCGCCGACGAGATGAATTTCGGCAATGAGGTGCCGAGCGGCACCTATCTCGACATGGCGGCGAACCTGCCGATCGTCGACCCCAAAAAGATCACGTCGCCAGTGCTGATGCTGCGCGGCGAGTTCGACGGCAACTCGACCAATGCGGACCTGCTCGACTTTTTCGGGCAACTGCCGAACGGCGACCGGCAATTCGTCATCCTGCCGCAGACCGCGCACAGCGCCGGCTACAGCAAGAACCGGCATCTCTTGTTCTACGCGCTGCGCAGTTTCCTCGCCGAACCGCCACCGGCGGCGGCTTAAGGCGCGCCTAAGGCGTCGCGAAAAACTCGCGCAGCGCCGCGGTCGTCTCTTTTGGCGCCTCCTCGGACAGATAGTGCCCGCTCGGCATCGCTTTGGCGGCGACGATATTGGACGCGTAGCTCTTCCAGATCTCAGCCGGTCCGGGATTGTGGTTGCGCCCGACGCCGCCGGTCGCGCCCCATAGCAGCAGAACCGGGCACTCGATCTTGCGTCCGGCGGCGAAATCCTTGGTGTCCATGTCGAGATCGACGCCGAAGGTGGCGCGATAGTCCTCGCAAACGGCGTGAATGGTTTCTGGATTGCGGAAGCAGCGTTTGTATTCGGCGAGCGCCTCGGGATGGAAGAAACTCAGCCCCTGCTTGGTTTTCGCCAGCTTCTTCTCGATGAACCAGTCCGGATCGGCGCCCATCATTTTTTCCGGCAGCGGCTCGGGCTGGATGTTGAACAGCCAATGCCAGGAGAAGCGGCCCCATTCCTTGGTCATATGGTTGAGCAGATGGTGCTGCGGGACGATGTCGAGGATCGCCGCCCGGGTGACCTTTTCCGGATGATCGAGGCACATGCGGTGCAGCACGCGCCGCCGCGGTCATGTCCCGCAGCGTAGAACGTGTCGAAACCAAGTGATTGCATGACCTCGATCTGGTCCTGCGCCATGGCGCGGAACGAATAGCCGGAATGATCGTCGCCGCCTGGCGGCTTTTCCAAATCGCCGTAGCCGCGCAGGTCGGTGGCGACTACGGTGAACTCCTTCGCCAGCGCCGGCGCGACCGCATGCCACGAGAGGTGGTTGAACGGATTGCCGTGCATCAACAGGAGCGGCGGCCCGCTGCCGCCGACGACGGTCACGATGCGCGCGCCGGTGGTTTGGATGTCGCTACGGGTGAAGCCGGGGATGGGGACCATAGGCGACTGACATCATACCCGGGCTTGTGCCGGCCATGTCTAGCCTGCCCTCCACCGATTTTTAGTCAAAATGCCTCGTTTTGCAGGTTCGGCCCCGGCTTTGGCTTGCCGAGCCATGACGGAAAAGAGGAAACTGCCGCCCTCTCCTCGCCTCAGTTTCCGGCTGGCGGGGGCAAATTTCTTCGATTTTGCTTGAACCTAGCCGCCGCCACCAGCGACCCATTCATGAGCCGATAGGCCTGCGATGCAAACGACTTCGGATGAAGTTCTGATCGCAAGGATAGCAGGCGGCGACCGGCTCGCCATGCAGGTGCTATTCGCACGGCACCATGTACGGGTCTACCGGTTCGTGTTGCGTCTGGTGCGCAATGAGGCGACGGCGGAGGATTTGATCAGCGAGGTGTTCCTCGACATCTGGCGGCAAGCCGGAAAATTCGAGGGCCGCTCGGCCGTCTCCACCTGGATGTTGAGTATTGCGCGCTTCAAGGCCTTGTCCGCATTGCGCAGGCGGCCGGATGAGGAATTGGACGAGGAGACTGCAGAGCAGATCGAGGATCACTCCGACAATCCCGAGGTCGCCCTGGCGAAGAGGGACAAAGCCGCGGTCTTGCGAGAAGCGTTAAGGAAGCTCTCCGCGGAACACCGGGAGATCGTGGACCTCGTCTACTACCACGAGAAGTCGGTGGAGGAAGTTGCGGGAATTGTCGGTATTCCGGAAGCGACCGTGAAGACGCGCATGTTCTACGCACGCAAGAAGTTATCGGAGATCTTAAAGGCGCAAGGAATCGATCGAGGTTGGCCATGAACACGACAAACAAAGAAATGCACAACGATATCGAGGAGCTGCTGCCGTGGCATGCGGCCGGAACGCTGAGCCGTCGCGACACCCAGCGCGTCGAAGAGGCGCTGGCGCGCGATCCGGAACTTGCCCGCCGCTACGCGCTTGTGCGCGAGGAACTGGGCGAAACTATTCTGCTCAATGAGACGCTGGGCGCGCCGTCGGCGCACGCGATGGAAAAGCTGTTCGCCAAGATCGACGCCGAGCCCGCGCGCAAGCCGGCCATGTCGCTCAATCTCGGTGCGCGCGTTTCTGAATTTTTCGCCAGCTTGACGCCGCGCACGCTGGCCTGGTCGGCAAGTGCCGCCGCGATCGCCATCCTGTTGCAGGCCGGGCTGATCGCCGGCATCGTAATCAAGGAAAAAAGTGCCGGCGGCTTTGAAACCGCGTCCGCGCCAAGCACGGATCCGGGCGTCGGCGCCTTTACCGCATCATCCGGTTCGCGCCGCAGGCGTCGTCCGACGACATCACCAAGTTCCTCGAAGCCAACAAGCTACAGGTCGCGGCCGGACCGATGGCCGGCGGGCTCTACAAGGTCCGCGTGTCGATGACCGGGTTGCCGAAGGGCGAGCTCGCGCGCATCGTCAAGCAGTTGCAGGGTGACAAGGTCGTCGGTTTCATCGCCACGACCGAGTGAGATGAGCTGGCCACACCGGAGACCTCGCCATGCGCGCGTATCATAACGCTATTGTCTGCGTGGCGGCCATCGTGACGATGGCCTTGGTAGCGGCCGATTGCGCGGTTGCGCAAAAGGTCTTCAGCCGCGGCGGACCACCGAATGTCGGCATGGGCCGTGGCGGCGACGGAAATGGCGGATATCGGGGTGGCGGCTATCGCGGCGGCGGATGGGGCGTTCCAATTCCCGGCGTGCTCATGGCGATCCCGCAATACGGGCCGCGCGGCGGCGTTTATATCGAGGATGACGCGGGACCGCGGGGCCCAAGACGGTCGACGCGGCGCCATTCGAACGGCGCGCCGGCGGCGAATGAGCGGCGGCTGGTGCCC
>CAVYWI010000004.1:0-11686 GCA_963772235.1 uncultured Alphaproteobacteria bacterium | reverse complement strand
CCACTGCCGGCAATGCCGGCCATGCTGCTGGAGAAGAAGGTGGACCTCATTCCGGCGGTGCTGCCGTTCTCGTTCAATCCCAAGCTGCGGGAAGACGGCAAGGTCCTGTTCGAACAGCGCGACATTCTCGGCGTGACGCAGATGATCATGTTGACCGCGCGCAAGTCGTTCATCGACAAGCATCGCGCCGCCATGGTCGATTTCATGGAAGACATGCTGCGCATCGTGCACTGGTATCTCGACCCGAAGAACCACGACGAAGTGGCCAAGATCGCGTCCAAGATCACCAAGGCGCCGCCCGAGCGGTTCGGCTGGCTGTTCACCAAGGCCGATACCTATAAGGACCCCAACCTGATCCCGAACCTCGAGGCGCTGCAGCGCAACGTCGACACCACGCGCGACCTCGGCTTCGTCAAGAAGCACATCGACATCGCCAAATACGCCGATTTGAGCCTAGTGCGCGACGCGGCCAAGCGTCTGAAATAAAGATCACGCGCAAGCTAAAGCCGCCGCGCCGGGAAACCGGCGGGCGGCTTTTTCGTCGCCGGCGAGGCGGCGAGGCTCAGAGGCGCTTGATCGGAATGGCGCCCAGGAAGTCGCGCTTGCCGACCTCGACGCCGCAATGGCGTACGATGGCATAAGCCGAGGTGAGGTGAAAATAGAAATTCGGCAGCACGAAGTGATTGAGATAGTCGCCGCCCATCATCTGGCCCTTGCTCGGCCCGAGCGGGAATGTGATCTCGCGGTCGGCTGAGGCGTCGATCGCCTTGGCGTCGAGCGTCTTGAGATAGGCGACGGTCTTGGCGATGCGCTCCTTGAGCTGGTCGAGGCTCGTTTCGGTGTCCTCGAATTTCGGAGGCTCGGTGCCGGCAAGCCGCGCGGCGCCGTTCTTGGCCTGGTCGCAGGCGACCTGCACCTGGCGGGCGAGCGCGAACATGTCGGGCGCCAGCCGGTAGCCGAGCAGCACAGCGGCGTCGACTTTCTTCGCCGCAGCGTACGCCGCGGCTTTGTCGAGCACGCCCGACAGCGCATTGAGGCCGATCTCGAAGGTCGGCAGGGCAGTCTGAGACATCGAATAAGGCATGGGAACCGGGTCCTTGCAGGATAATCGTAACCGGCACTTGCCGGCGCGGCGGACGATGGCACGCCGGCCGGGCTCCGTTCAATCGGCTCGGCGCAGGATCGGCCTTGTCTTTGCCTTGGTGCGGCCGTTATCTAGAGGCGGCGTCCGGCCGCAAACCGAAAAACCAGTCGCAATGGAAGCCATTCGCGAAATCGTCATACCGCCACGCCCGCCGGAAATCGGGCGTTGGGCGATCTGCATCGCGGTCGCGCTCGGCATCCATGGCGCCGCCGCGGCCGCACTCATTGCGCGCTGGAGCGCGGAGCCCGATCAGGTGGCGAACGCGCCGCTGGTCTTCGTCGATCTGCAGCCGCTGGCGGTCGCCCCCGCCACCAAACAGACCGAAGCGCCTCCGGGTCCGCCGCAGCAACAGGCCGCCGCCGAGCAGGAGCCGCCGAAGCCGCTCGAAAAAGCGGTCGAGCAGCCGCCTCCGCCCCAGCACGCCGAAGCGCCACCGGTGCCGTCGCCGCTAGAGCCGGTCGAGACGACGGCCACGTTGCCGCCAAAGCCGTCCGAAAAGAGGGTCGAAAAGCCGGTTGAAAAACAGGTTGAGAAGCCGGCCGAGAAGAAGCGCCAGCAAAAGCACACCACCCTGGCCAGCATGCCCAGCGCGGCCGATAAGAAAGCCGCGCGTGCGGCGGCACCAGTGCGGGGCGCCGCTTCGCGCAATCCTGATGCCGCGCCGAACTGGAGGTCGTCACTGGTCGCGCGGCTCGAACGCTACAAGCGCTATCCACCGGAAGCGCAATCGCGCGGCGAACACGGCGTGGCGCAACTGGCCTTCAGAGTTGATCGTAGCGGCGGCGTGCATACACCCCGAATCGTGCGCAGCTCAGGCTCGAACCTGCTCGACGCGGCGACGCTGGCGCTGGTCGAGCGCGCGGCGCCGCTACCGCCGCCGCCGCCGGAGCTAACTGGCGCGCAGATCGCGGTCGTGGTGCCGATTCAGTACAACAGCCGCTAGGCGTGGCGACGCACGGGTGCGCGCTGCGCATTCGCCGCCGCGCAGACGCCGCCGATCATCACCAGAAGCGGGCCAGGCAATGCCGCGGCTTGCAGCTGGGCCGGCAAAGCCGCGATGGTTGCCGTGATCGACTGCTGGTCGGGCCGCGTCGCGCGCGAGATGGCGACGGCGGAAGTCGCCGGATCGAGCCCTTCGGCGAGCGCGCGCGTGACCAACGCTTCCAGCGTCCTCGCCGGCATATAGACCGCGGTGGTGGCGGACGGATCGACCAGGCTCTTCCAGTCGATGTCATCGGGCAGCTGGCCGTTGCGGGCATGGCCGGTGATGTATTGCAGGCGGCGGGAATGGCCGCGGCCGGTGAGCGGGATGCCGAGCTTGGCCGCCGCGCCCTGCGCCGCGGTGATGCCGGGCACGACCTCGACCGCGATGCCGGCGCCCTGGCAGGCCTCGATCTCCTCCCCGGCCCGGCCGAAGATCAGCGGGTCGCCGCCCTTGAGCCGCACCACGCGCTTGCCCTGCCTGGCGAGGCTCACCATCAGCGCGTTGATGTCCTCCTGCTTGCACGACGGCCCGAAGCCGGTCTTGCCGACCAGCATCTTGCGCGCCTCGCGGCGGGCGAAGTCGAGCACGTCGCGCGACACCAGATCGTCGAACAGGATGACGTCGGCCGATTGCAGCGCGCGCACCGCGCGCAGCGTCAGCAGTTCGGGATCGCCGGGGCCGGCGCCGACAAGCGTCACCGAGCCGTTTTCGACCGTGGCGCCGAGGCCCTGCACCTCGGCGATGAAGCGGTCGAAGTCATTCTGCGTCGGCTCGGCGCCGGGATTCTTGACGGCATGCGCGGTGAACAATTGCCAGAACTTGCGCCGGCCGGAGAACGCCAGACCGGACGCCTTCACCGCCGAGCGCCAGCGCGCCGCGGCGGCGGCCCAATCGGCAAAGCCCTTCGGCAACAGCGCTTCGAGCTTGGCGCGGATCGCCTGCGCGAACACCGGCGCGGCGCCGTCGGTGGAAATGCCGATGACCAGCGGCGAGCGGTTGACGATGGCGCCGAAGGCGAAATCGCAGAACGCCGGCTTGTCGATCACATTGACCGGTACGCCCGCGGCGCGCGCGGCGGCGGCGAAGGCCGCCGCGCCGTCGTCGTCGTCGAAGGCGCCGACGGCGACCGCCGCGCCTTTCAAGTCGTCCGCCGTCCAGCCGCGCCGGTTGATCGCGATCGCGCCGCGCGGCGGATCGCTGGCGATCTGCAACAATTCGTCGGACGGCGCGTCGGCGTAAACCTCGACGCGCGCGCCGGCGGCCGACAGCAATTCCGCCTTCCAGGCCGCCGCGGCGCTGCCGCCGGCAAGCACCGCGCGCTTGCCGTCGAGCGCGAGGAACACCGGCAACCGGGCGAGCGATTCCAGCTTTCCCGAGCGGGTTTCGGATGGCGTACGAATGATGTCCACGGTCGCGATCCTTTTTACATCCGCTAATACACATCCGCCTGATAGCGGTCGTTCTTCTTCAGTTCGGCGACGTATCGGGCGGCGTCTTCCGGGCTCCGCTTGCCGTGCTCGGCCACGACGTCGATCAAGCGCGCGTTCGACGTCCTTCGCCATGCGCAGGGCATCGCCGCACACATAGATGTGCGCGCCTTTGCTCAGCCATTCCCAGAGATCGCGGCCATCGTCGCGCATGCGGTGCTGCACGTAGATCTTCTCGTCGCCGTCGCGCGACCAGGCGAGCGTCAGCCGCGTCAGCAGGCCGCTCTTGCGCATCTCCTTGAGCTCGTCCTCGTAGAAGAAATCGTAGTCGCTGCGCTGGTGGCCGAAATAAAGCCAGTTGCGGCCGGGCGCGTCGGTCGCTTGCCGCTCCTGCAGGAAGGCGCGGAACGGCGCCAAGCCGGTGCCCGGGCCGATCATGATGATCGGCTTGCCCGGATCGGCCGGCAGCGCGAAGTGCTGCGCCTTCTGCACATAGACCCTGATCTTGTCACCGGGATTGACGCGGCCGGCGAGGAAGGTCGAGGCAACGCCGAGCCGGGTACGCTTTTCGACTTCGTAGCGCACCGCGTCGACGGTGAGCGAGACGCGGCCAGGGTTGAGCTTCAGCGACGACGAGATCGAATAGACGCGCGGCTGCAAGGGATCGAGCGCCTCGATGAAGGCCTCCGGGTCGGGCCGGATGCCGGGAAATTTGCACAGGGCCGCCAGTACGTCGAGCGTCGCGGCGTCACCATCCGGGTCCTGCCCGCCGGCCAGCGCCTTGGCTTTCGTCTTGCGGTCGCCGCCGGTCAAATAGGAAATGAGCTGGAACAGCATGTCCGGCGCGGGCGACAGCGAGACGCCGTCGGTCAGCACCTCGCGCAGCGTGCGGCCGCCGATCGGGAAATCCGCCGGCGCCTCGAGCGCGGCGATGACGGCGTCGACCAGCGCGCCGTCATTGGCGGGATAGACGCCGAACAAATCGCCGACCACATAGTCGAGCCCGCTGTCGGCGAGATCGAACTCGATATGCCAGGTCTCCTTGGCCGAGCCTTCCTTGTTGAGACGGCGGCGCGACAGGAACGTCGCGTAGACCGGATTGTCGCGCGAGCGGCCGGGCGATGTCAGTGCTGCGGCCGGTGCCGGCGCGGCTTCCGCCGGCGCTGCCGGGGGCGCGCCGAGTTCGGCGTAGAGCGTCTTGAGCGTGCGGGCAGTTTCCTTGCCGCCCGGCACGCAGAGGTTCAGGCGTAATTCCTTCTTGGTGAACAGCGCCTCGGCGTAGTCCTTGCAGTTATAGCCGCACTGGCTGCAATCCTGCTGCGCCATCGCCGCCATCATGCGGCGCGGCAGCGGCTTGCCGTCGGCGAGCTCCATGCGATCGGCGAGCGGCATCGCCGGATCGTGCCAGGGCGCGCCGTCATCGGCTTCCGCCGCGGGCGCAAACATATCGGGCAATAGCTTCGCCGCCTCGGCGTTCGACAGCGGCGTCACGCTTTCTTCCAGCGAAATCATGCCGGCGAACAGCCCGTTCAGCCAGGTCCGTTGCTCCGGCGTGAACGGCGCGGATTCAGGAATCAACGACGGGATGCGCGGCGAGATGCTCATTCGCCCGCCTCCAGTTCGACCATGGACTTGAGCGTGTCGATCTCATGCCGGCGCGCGAAAGCGATGAAGCTCTCCTGCGGCGACTCGCGGTTTAGCAGATAGGTCTTGAGCACGCGCTCGATTGTGCGTGGCGCGTCCTTGGCCTTAACGTCCCGATAAAGTTCGCGGCCGAGCGCCGCGTAGGGGCCGAAGCCGCCGCCGATCAGGATGTGATAGCCCTCGACCGGATCGGCATCCTCATTCTCCTGCACCTTGCAGGCGAGCAGGCCGATCTCCGACACGAAATGCTGCGCGCAGGAATGATGGCAGCCGGTGAGATGGATATTGACCGGCGTGTCGAGGGACACACGCGTCTCGCACCAGGCGGCGATCTCCTCGGCGTGACGCTTGGTGTCGGAGGCGGCGAACTTGCAACCGGTGTTGCCGGTGCAAGCGACGAGTCCGGCGCGGATGGCGTTGGTTTCGATAGCGAGACCGAGACATTCGATCTTGGCTTTCGCCTCGTCCAGCTTGGCCGTCGGCACACCGGAAATCAGCAGATTCTGCCAGACCGTGAGGCGGATATCGCCGTCGCCGAGATCGCGCGCGATATCGGCAAGCCCCTTCATCTGCGGGACGGTCAGACGGCCGACCGGCACGACGACGCCGATCCAGTTGAGCCCCGCCTGCTTCTGCGCATGAATGCCGAGATGCGCGGTGCGCGAGAACGCCGGCCGCGGCGCCAGCGCACCGGACACGGCGCGGACGAGCTTGCGGCCGAGCTTTTCTTCCATGAGGCCGAGGAATTTCTCCACGCCCAACGTGTCGAGCACGTATTTGAGCCGTGCCTTGGTGCGGTCGGTGCGGTCGCCGGTATCGATGAACACGCGCACCACCGCGTCGGCCACCTTGGTGGCGTCGGCCGGCTTGACCAGCACGCCGGTGTCGCCGGCGAAACTCCGGTGTCCGGTCAGGCCGCCGAGGCAGAGCCGGAACCACACGCCCGGCTCGAGGCCGAAGCCGTCGTTCACCTGCACGGCCTGGAATCCGATGTCGTTGGTATCCTCCAGCACCGGAATGATGCCGGCGCCGTCGAACCCGACATTGAACTTGCGCGGCAGGCCGTAGAGCGAGCGATCGTTGAGGATATGGAAGTGCCACTCGCGCGTATAGGGGCGCGTGTCGATCAGTTCCTGGCGGTCGATGCCGGCGGTGGGTCCGCCGGTGACGTTGCGGATATTGTCGGCGCCGGAGCCGCGCGAGCACAGACCCAAGTCCTGCACGCCTTCGATCATGGCGACGGCGTTCTTGGCCTCGATCTCGCGCACCTGCAGATTGGCGCGCGTGGTGATGTGCGCGTAACCCCCGCCGTAGCGCTCGGCGAGATCGGCGACACCGGCAAACTGCGCGGCCTTGAGGATGCCGTTCGGCATGCGCAGCCGGCACATGAAGGAGTTCTGGTTCGGCGCCACGTAGAACAGACCGAAGAAGCGCCAGCGGAAATTGTCCGGCGGCTTCGGGTACATATTTTTGGCGGCGTGCTCCTTCAGCCGCTCGTAGGTGTCGAACGGGTGCTGTTCGCGCTTGAACTTCTCCGGGTCGGACAATTTGCCGCCGGCCTTGAGCACGCGGTCCTGCGCCTTGAACGCTGCGGCGTCGGGGCCGACCGGCTCGGGCGCCGGCACGGCCGCCGCTCCCGTCAGAGCGGCGGCCGAGCCGGCAAGTCCTTTCGCGGTTCGCGCGATCTGCAAACCGGCGGCAAAGCCCTCCAGATAACGCTTCTGTTCGGGCTCGAAGTCGCCGGTTGCCGCCTCCGCCGGCTTCAGGGCGGCTTCCGTCGTCATTCCGCCGGCACCTGCGATGGCATCGTCAGCGGCGCCGGCGCGGTGCGCGGCTTGTGCGTGATGTAGAGCGCGAGACCGGTGAAGATGAAGCCGCCGACCAGATTGCCGAGCGTCACGGGTATCTGATTCCACAGCCACCATTCGGCGACGGTGATCTTGGCGCCCATCATCATGCCGGTCGGGATGATGAACATGTTCACCACCGAGTGCTCGAAGCCCTGGGCGAAGAAGATGAACACCGGCATGTAGGCGCAGGCGATCTTGCCGATGGTTGAATTGGTCGTCATCGCCGCGACGATGGCGAGGCAGACCATCCAATTGCACAAGATCGCCTTGACGAAGACCGTGATCATGCCGGCAAAGCCGATCATTTCGTAACCGCTGGTCTTGGCCTGCGCGATGGCGATGATCCTGGCGGCGACGCCCGCCGGCGCCAAGGTGCCGAAATTGGTCAGCGCGATCGCCAGCAAGCCGCCGTAGGCGATGCTGCCGATCAGATTGCCGAGGAAGATCCAGCCGAAATTGGCGAGCAGGCTGGGCGCGCTGGCATCGCGTTCCAGCCAAGGCAACGGCACCAGGCCGAAGGCGCCGGTGACCAGATCGAGGCCGAGCAGCACGATGAGGATCAGGCCGACGGGAAAGATCAGCGCGCCGACCAGCAACTGGTTGGTTTGCACCGCGCCGGTGATGGCGAGACTCGTCGCCGCGGCCAAAATAGAACCGGCGAGCGCGCCGCGGATGACGAGATCGACGGGCGACAATTTGAGTTTGTTGCGGCCGGTCTCGACCATCATCTTGGCGACGTCGACTGGCTTCACATAGTCCATGTCTCGACTCCCTGAATTGGCGGTCGCCGAGATGGGTGCGCAACGCAATCCGGCCGGCCGCAGTTCGCTTCGTGCTGCAAAGCAGCAAGGAGCGTGCCAGTCCGGAAGACATTGATATAATTATACTATCTTTACACGACGGAACGCGATGCCAGCTTCTGCCTCGCAAAGCAGCAAAACGCGTCGAAAAACTGAGCAGCGAATCGCCGGCCCTTTGCACGGGGATCACCGATCCGGGCGTTCGGCTTGCCTGCCCACATTGGCGTGGAAATCGCGGCCGTTGCCGGTCGCCGCGACAAAGCCGGCGCGGATGGTGAAGTCGCCGAAGCGCTCGCCCGTCTGCCGGCTCGGCGGCATAGGCCGCGAACACCGGATCGAGCGCGGCGACGATGCCGGCGTGATCGAGGTCCTCGGCGTAGAGCTTGTTGAGCCGCGAGCCGTCGAAGGCGGCGCCGAGATAGAGGTTGTAGCGGCCCGGCCCTTTGCCGACCAAGCCGATCTCGGCGAGGTAGGGCCGCGCGCAGCCGTTCGGGCAGCCGGTCATGCGGATGACGATGTCGTCGGCGGAAAGCCCGTGCGCGGCTAGCCGCTCGTCGAGCGCCGTCATCAGGTCGGGCAGATAGCGCTCGCTTTCGGCGAGCGCGAGGCCGCAGGTCGGCAGCGCGACGCAGGCCATGGAATTGCGGCGCAGGCCGGACCAGGGCGCCAGCAGCCCGGCCTCTTTCGCCAACCAGTCGATCTCCGTGCGCCGCTCGGGTGGAACATTGGCGACGATCAAGTTCTGATTGGGCGTGATGCGGAATTCGCCGTCGTGATTTTGCGCGATCTGGCGCAGCGCTCGACATTTGCTTGCCGTTGGCGCTATCGAGCAACCGCCCGTTCTGCACGAACAGCGTGAGGTGGCTGCGGCCGTCGGCGCCGTCGCTCCAGCCGTAGCGGTCGCCGGTCGAGGTGAAGGTGAACGGCTTGGCCTGCTCCAGCAGCACGCCCGAGCGGCGCTCGACCTCGGCGCGGAAGGTTATCGAGCCCGCGGTCCTCGATCGTGTACTTCAGCCGCGCGTGCTTGCGGTTCGCGCGGTCGCCCCAGTCGCGCTGCACGGTGACGACCGCCTCGGCGATCTTCACCGCATCTTCGGTCGTGCAGAAGCCCATCACGTCGGCGGTGCGCGGATAGGTGTCCGGCTCGCCATGGGTCATGCCCATGCCGCCGCCGACCGTCACGTTCCAGCCGGCGACGCCGCCTTGTCGTCGACGGATGGCGATGAAGCCGAGATCGTGCGCGAAGATGTCGACGTCGTTCGACGGCGGCACCGCCACCACGATCTTGAATTTGCGCGGCAGGTAAGTCTTGCCGTAGATCGGCTCGACCACGTCCTCTTCGCCGCCGGCGATCTTTTCGCCGTCGAGCCAGATCTCGCGATAGGCCGGCGTCTGCGGCGTCAGATGATCGGAGATTGCGCGCGCAAGCTCGAGCGCGGCCGCATGGGCCGGGCCCTGATCGGGATTGGCGCCGCACATGACGTTGCGGTTGACGTCGCCGCAGGCGGCGATCGTGTTGAGCAGCGCGCGCGTCGATCTCTTTCATCGTCGCCTTCAGGTTCGACTTGATGATGCCGTGCAACTGCACCGTCTGCCGCGTGGTCAGCCGCATCGTGTGGTTGCCGTAGTCGCGCGCCACCTGGTCGAGCGCGAGCCACTGCTGCGGCGTTTAGCACGCCGCCGGGAATGCGCACGCGGATCATGAAGGCGAAGGCCTTCTCCATCTTCTTGCGCGTGCGCTCGGGGCGCAGGTCGCGGTCGTCCTGCAGGTACATGCCGTGGAATTTGACCAGCTGCTGGTCGTCCTCGACGATGGCGCCGGTGATCTCCTCGCGCAGGCCTTCGGCCAGCGTGCCGCGCAGGTAATCGCTCGCCTCCTTGATGCGCTCGTTGCGCGAGACTTCGTCGGTCATGATGCTTCCTTTCCCTCGCCCCGCGAAGCGGAGAGAGCGAAATAGCGCGCCGCGCCATCCATTAATACGTATCCGTCAGATAGCGCTTGTCGCGCTCCAGGCTCGCCACCGCCTGCTCGGCGGCCTCGGGCGGCAAGCGCCTTTCACGTCGGCATAGGCGCGCACGAGTGTTGCATCGCACGTCTTTCGCCATAGCCTTGGCGTCGCCGCAGACATAGAAATGCGCGCCGCCCTCGAGCCATTCGATCAGGTCGCGGCGCTTCTCCCACAGCTTGTCCTGCACGTAGATCTTCTCCGGCGTGTCGCGCGAGAAGGCGACGTCCATGCGGGTGAGCGCGCCGTCCTTCAGCGCCTCCTGCCAATCGAGCTGGTAGAGGAAATCGTGGGTGAACTGGCGGTCGCCGAAGAACAGCCAGCTCTTGCCCTGGCGCCGCGTCGCGCGCCGCTCCTGCACGAAGGCGCGGAACGGCGCGACGCCGGTGCCGGGACCGACCATGATGATGTCGCGGTCGGCGTCGGGCAGCGCGAAATGTTTGTTGGGCTTGACCTTCACCCGCACGCGCGCGCCGCGCTTGAGCCGCTCGGCCACGTAATTCGAGGCGACGCCCTTGCGCGCGCGGCCATGGCTCTCGTAGCGCACGGCGGAAATCAGCAGATGCGCTTCGTCGCCGACTTCGCGGCGTGACGACGCGATCGAATAGGCGCGCGGCGCCAGCGGCCGCGTCACCGCGCGCAGATGGTCGGCGGTCAGCGCCGATCGGGAACATGGCGATCAGATCGATGAGCTGGCGGCCGGCGATCCATTCCTTCGCCTGCCCGTCGCCGATCAGCGCCTTGACGTATTGGTGGCCGGTCTGCGCCGCATAGGTCTCGACGGTCTTGAGCGACAACGTCGTCACGTCGCGCGACTTGATGAGCTCGGTCGCGCAAGGCGTCGTCGCCGGCAAGCCCGGCGAGCTGCAGCAACTCGTCGACATAGGCCGGATCGTTCTCGGCATAGAGATCGAGCGAGTCGCCCGGCTCATAGGCCGGCGCGGCGCCGTCGAAGGCGAGCGCGAGATGGATGGTTTCCTTGTTCGAGCGCGAGGAATTGAGATTGATGTGCTCGCTGACCTCGGCCTCGACGATCTCGGTGTTGGGCGCAGCCTGCGGCTTGCCGAAATCGACCTCGATGACCCGGCCGCGGTCCGCATCGGGCGGGGTGAGAACCTTGAGCGCGCCGCCGATCCAGGCCGCCGCAGGCGCAGCGAAATCGAGATCGCAATCGACACGCTCGACCACGCGCTTGCCACCGAGCGCGGCGAGCCGTTCGTCGATCTTTTTGCCGATGGCGCAGAATTCCGCGTAAGCCGTATCGCCGAGCGCCAGCACGCCGAATTCGACGCCGTCGAGGCGCGGCGCGCCCTCGCCCATCAATTCGTCGTAGGCGCGCACGGCGCGCGCCGGCGGCTCGCCCTCGCCCCAGGTCGCGGCGATGAACACCAGGCGCTTCGCCTTGCCGAGCGCGGCGAGATCGAGATCGGCCATGTCGATGATGTTAGGCTTCAAGCCGTTCTTGCGCGCGGCCTTGGCGAAATCGCCGGCAAGCTTCTCGCAGTTACCGGACTCGCTGGCGTAGACGATGGTGATCGGCTCGGCGGGCTTAGCCGGCGCGGCCGGCTGCGCCTGCCCGATGACCGACTCGACGCCGGCGAGAAAACCGGCGAGCCAGGCACGCTGGAGTGCGTTCGCCGGCCCGACCACGCGATTAAGGAGATCGATGTCCTCCTCGGCGAAAGGGGCGGTCTTCGGGATGGTGGCAAGGCCTGACATGCGCGAGCCTCACCAGAACAAGCGCGGCAGGACGCCGAGAAGAACAAACGCCACCAGCGCTGTTGCGAGCGCGACGAGCCAATCTTCCGGCGAGACGTTGACGATGCGTAC
>CAVYWI010000003.1:0-222319 GCA_963772235.1 uncultured Alphaproteobacteria bacterium | reverse complement strand
GACCCGAAGCAGACATCAGGCCCGGACGGCCGCCGCCCGCTGCACCGTCTATCTCCTTCCGGAAATGTCCTAGATTCCCGATCCGTGCCTATAGGCCGATGGGGTACTGGCCTGTTGGCCGAACTTGCTGTGGAACCAAAATTGCAATCAAGCGTCTAACATACGGGGTTTACTCGCATTGCGAGAACAATATGCCCTATCTGGCCCGGGCCGAAGAGATGCAGGACGCAGACTTCTGCCGTCGGAAGGAGATCGAATATTCCGCTAAAGCCAGAGCTACGAACGACCGAGCCGTAAAATCGGCCTATAAAGCAGCCGCCCGCGAATACGCTTATCGGGCTGCACTCATAAATTCTAAGAAAGCGATGTAGTCAGGCTGCCTCAGTTGGCGGCTTCTTTCATTTCGCAACAAGTGTGCGATGTCGCTTATTGGCATGTCGCTACCTTCGTCGCAGCGTACAATTTTGGTCCACCGACCAACAACGGACAAAGGGTAGATTTGGCCCGCGGCGGCCATGGCGCGAATGACCCAAAGCAGTCCTAAATAAACGCGCTGTATTGCCGTAGCTCTTGGGGGTGATTTCGTAACGTGACCTAGTCTGCCCGGCGCGGCTTATCAGGTCATCGAAACCTAATGGTGCCGACATGCTCAAAAGCTTTTTCGCTGGCGTTGCCGCAACGATCGTCATAGCACTCGTCGGTGGCTACTTGCTCTTGCAAAGCGGGTTCATTCCGGCGAATGCCGACGCAACGCCTGGCCCGGTCGAAACCTGGGTCGCCAAGACATCGTTGCATGCAACGTTGAATAATGAAGCGCCGAAGGGCTCAAATCCCGTTGCGCCGACGGACGAAAACCTTATCACCGGGATTGATTTGTACGCGCAACATTGTGCGATTTGCCACGGTACCGCAAAAGGCGACGCCCCCATTTCGCCCATTGCGAAAGGGCTCTATCCAAAACCCCCTCAATTGGTGAAGGAAGGCGTCGAGGATGATCCCGAGGGCGTCTCGTTTTGGAAGATCAAGCACGGAATCCGATGGACAGCGATGCCTTCGTGGAAGGACACGCTCAACGATCAACAGATTTGGACGCTTGCTCAGTTTTTGAACCATATGGACAAGCTTCCGCCCGCCGCGCAGGCCGCTTGGGAGAAGGTGAAGAACTAGAGAGAGGCTCGATGCGCGATTGGCTCGTTACAGCCCAACATGGCATGTCCACTCTCTCATGGCGAGTTTGGTAAACCGCCTTGCGGATACGCGCTAGGTTGGTTGTTGGCACATAACAGACACGCGAATTGCGGCGTTTGATGCCTGCTTTCGGGAGCAAAGCGGACGTGCCCTCATTGAATTTTTATGAGGACACGCCCTAGAGCTTCGCTGCCGCCTCGCGCGCGGCTTCTTCCATGGTCACGAACACCGCGCCCTCGTTGGCGAGCCGGTCGACCAGACCCTCGAGCGCCAGCATGCGATAGCCGCGCCCGATCACGAACGGATGCATGGTGTAGGTGAGCACGCCCCAGTCGACCGTCTTCTGCATGTAGAGAAATTCGTCGAACCAGCTTTCCATCACCGCACTCGCCGGCTGCAGGCCGGGAAGGATGGAGGTAGCGTCCGCACGAATTCGAAATGCGGATAGTCGTCGAGCGACCAGGAGATCGGCATTTCAATGAGTGAGGTCTCTTTGCCGAAGCGGAACGGCTCGCCGAGCTTGGCGACGTCGCCGCGCCGCGCGCGATAGGGCAGGTAGTCGGCGCCCATCAGGCTCGAGTCGTATTGGAAGCCGTGCGCCAGCAGCAGGTCGATGGTGTGCTCGCTCAGGTCCCAGGACGGCGAGCGGTAGCCGCGCGCCTTGCGCCCGGTCAATCGCATGATCGCGTCGTTGGCCCGCACCAGATCGGCTTCCTCTTCTTCGCGGCTCTGATTCGCCGGCGGGATGTGCGCCCAGCTGTGATGGCCGACCTCGTGGCCGGCGGCGACGACGGCCTCGCATTCGCGTGGCCAGCTTTCGATGGTAAAGCCGGGGACGAACCAGGTCGCCTTGATGCCGCGCGTTTGCAGAAAATCGAGAATGCGGCGCGCGCCGGTGACGCCGAACTCGCCGCGCGACAGCGGCGTCGGCGTCGTCATGCCGCGGGCGATGAAGCCGGACTGGGTGTCGAAATCGAAGGTGAGGCAGACGATATGGCGGGGCACGTGAGGTACCTGCGTTGCGCGGGGCTTCAGGATCGCATCATACTATGACGGGTAAGAGAGACCATGGCGATCAGGGACATCGGCATCATCGTCAACGGCGCCACCGGGCGCATCGGTGCGACGCAGCATCTGGCCAATGCGCTGGCGCCGATCCGCGCCGAGGGCGGATTGCCGGTCGGCGGCGACCGCATCATGCCGCGCCTCATGCTCGTCGGACGCGACAGCGAGCGGCTCGCCGGCATCGCCGAAAGCTACGGCATCGGCGACTGGACCACCGATCTCGACGCCGCTTTGGCGAAGCCGGATTTCACCGTGTTCTTCGACGCGGCGGCGACCAGCCAGAGGGCCTTGGCGCTGAACAAGGCGATCGCCGCCGGCAAGCACATCTACAGCGAGAAGCCGGTGGCGCCCTCGGTCGCCGAAGGCCGCGCGCTGCTCAAGGTCGCGCAGGCGCGCGGGCTGAAAGCCGGCGCGGTCGAGGACAAGCTCAATCTGCCCGGCCTGCAGAAAATGCTGCGGCTGGCGCAGGCAGGCTTCTTCGGCCGCGTCACCGGCTTTCGGCTCGACTTCGGCTGGTGGGTATTCGACGGCGCCGAGCGGCCAAGCCAGCGGCCGAGCTGGAACTACCGGAGCGGCGGTGGCGGGCTAACTCACGACATGATGCCGCACTGGCGTTACGTCATCGAGGGCATCCTCGGACCCATCGCTCGCGTGGTGAGCGCGACCAAGACCGCGATCCCCGAGCGCGTCGACGAGGAGGGCCAGCGTTACGCGGTCGATGTCGACGACACCTCGGTCACGCTCGCCGAACTGGCGAGCGGCGCAGTCGGCACAATCATCTGTTCGTGGGCGACGCGCGTGCGGCGCGACGATCTCGTCACCCTGCAGATCGACGGCACCGGCGGCTCGGCGCTCGCCGGCCTGCACCGCTGCTGGGTGCAGAGCGCCGCCGACACACCCACCATTCGCCGCTTCAATCCCGACACCGACATCGGCGAGAACTATCGCGCACAATGGACCGAAATTGCCGATACGAATACCCACACCAATCCGTATCGTGTCGGCTGGGAGAATTTCTTGCGTCATGTCATTGCCGGCACGCCGCTGGTTTGCGATCTTGCCGCCGGCATCCGCGACGTGCAGCTGGCGGAGGCTTGCTCCCGCAGCGCTGCCGAACGCAAATGGATGACGCTCGATGACATCGCCGGCTAACCGCACCGCCTTCGTCTCCGGCGCGTCGACCGGCGTCGGCTACGGCATCGCCTGCGCGCTGGCGCAAGCGGGCTACGATCTGGCGGTGACCAGCCGCGATGCGGCGCGGCTCGACGCGCTCCTGAAAGAGCCGGCGATGCAGGGCCGCAAGGTTGTGCCGGTCAAACTCGATGTGCGCGTCGACGGCGACATTGCGCGCGCCTTCGCCGCCGCGGCCGACGCGCTCGGCGACATCGACGTGCTGGTCAACAACGCCGCGCGCTCGCTGGTCAAGCCGGCAGTCGAGGTGACGGGCGCGGAATGGGACGACGTCGCCAACACCAATCTCAAGGGCCCGTTTTTCATGGCGCAGGCCTATGCCGCGCGCTGCATCGCCGCCAAACGGCCCGGCTGCATCGTCAACATCGTCTCGACGCACGGCATGACCGGCTTTGCCGGGCGCGCGGTCTACGGCATCAGCAAAGGCGGGCTGATCCAGATGACGCGCATGCTGGCGATCGAATGGATCCCGCACAACATCCGTGTCAATGCGGTGGCGCCGTCGACCGTGCTGACGCCGTCGCGCGCGGCGATGTACGACGACGCAACGCGCGCGCGCATGGTGGCGCGCATTCCCATCGGCCGCTTCATCACGCCGGAGGAGGTGGCCGCCGCGGTCCTCTTCCTCGCCAGCCCCGGCGCTTCGGCGATCACCGGCGAGACGCTCGCCGTCGACGGCGGCTTCATGGCGAGTTGAAGGCGGTATTCCTTGGTCGTGCCTGTCCACGTTGTGAACGCGCTGCATATGACGCCCGGAACGCAAGCGAGCGTTGCGTCCGGAACGGTTGCGGCACTATTCAAACGGTGCCTAAAGTGCGGCCATAAAACGCAGCTGCGGCCAGCTTCTCGTCTCGCGCTGCCGTCCGGGGAGACGCCTGCTTGAAAATCGGAATTTTGCTCGGCGACGACATCGGCCTCGAAGTCGTGCCGGAGACCGTCAAGGTGATGAAAGCCGCGGCCGCGCGCGCCGGGTTGACAATCGACTGGCATCCGCTGCCGATCGGCAAAGACGGCCACGACAAGGAAGGCAATACGCTGCCGCCGTCGACCGAGGCGGCGTTGTGGAAGCTTGACGGCTGGATCATGGGGCCGATTGGCCACGCCGCCTATCCGCGCAAGGATCCCACCTGGGTGATGCCGCCGGTGCGCAAGCG
This sequence comes from uncultured Alphaproteobacteria bacterium, assembly GCA_963772235.1. Taxonomy (GTDB): domain Bacteria; phylum Pseudomonadota; class Alphaproteobacteria; order Rhizobiales; family Xanthobacteraceae; genus Pseudolabrys. The sequence goes on along the minus strand of CAVYWI010000003.1, from coordinate 217,721 downwards.
CTACGAATTGTTCGGCGCCATCCGGCCGTCGCGCTCCTATCCGAGCATCAAGTCGATCCACAAGGACGTCGACATCGTTTTCCTGCGCGAATTGTCGGAAGGCATGCTCTATTCGGAAACGGTGGTGGCCGGCGGCTCCGGAATTCCGGCCGAACGACGACATCACGGTCGCCATGCGCGTGATCACCCGCAAGGGCTCGAACCGCGTCGCGCGCGAGGCCTTCGAGATCGCGCGCACGCGCAAGCGCAAGAAGGTGACCGCCGCGCACAAGGAGCCGGTGTATCGGCTGGCCTGCGGCATGTTCGCCGAGGAATGCCGCAAGGTGGCGAAGGAATATCCCGACGTCACCTTCGAAGAGGCGATGATCGACACCATCTCGATGAAGCTCGTCATGGCGCCGCAGCAATACGACGTGGTGGTGACCACCAATCAGTTCGGCGACATCCTCACCGACATCGGCGCCGGATTGGTCGGCGGCTTGGGCCTGGCGCCCGGCCTCTGCGTTGGCGAGAAACAGGCGATGGCGCAGGCGACGCACGGCTCGGCGCCCGATATCGCCGGGCGCAACATCGCCAACCCTTACGCCATGATTACGTCGGGGCAGATGCTGTTGGGCTGGCTCGGCCGCAAGCACAACGAACCGAAGGCCGTCGCCGCCGCCAACTACATGCAGGCGGCGATCGACAAGGTCATCGTCGAAGCGAAACATCTGACCAAGGATCTCGGCGGCAACGCCACTACTCAACAAATGGGCGACGCCATCGCGGCGGCCGTCACCCAATAACGCGGCATAGACCACAAAACGGAAACGCCATGTACAGCCTTCAGCTCAGCTCCGAACAGTTGGAAATCCGCGACACCGTGCGCGATTTCGTCACGCGCGAGATCATGCCGGTGGCGCTCAAGGCGGACCGGCTCGACCTGTGCGACCGCAGCCTGCTCACGGATCTGCTCGATCAGGCCTCGCAGATGGGTCTGCGCAGCCTGGCGCTATCTGAAGAGCGCGGCGGCGCTGGCGCCGATGCGCTTACCTCGTGCATCGTCACCGAGGAACTGGCGGCGGGCGACGCCGACATAGCCGCGGTGCTGTCGGAAAGCTCGCGGCTTGCCCATCTGCTGTTCGACCGGTGCATGAACGATGCGCAGCGCGGCGCATTCCTGCCGAAGTTCCAAAGCGGCGACCGTTATCATCTCGCCTTCGCCGGCCGCGAGCCGGGCAGCGATACGCGGCTCGGCGTCAACTATCACCGGCCGGGGGACACCGAAGTGGCGGTGAAGACCACGGCGACAAAGTCCGGCAATGACTTCGTCGTCAACGGCGTGAAAGATTGCGTCGCCAATGCGCCGGTCGCCGGGCTGTTCGCGGTCTTGGTGCAAATTCCGGGGCGGCCGATCGCCACCGTGCTGCTGGTGCCGGCGGATGCGCCGGGTCTCAGCGTGCGGGCACATGACAATGCCTGGCAGCATGGCACGTGCGGCGAAGTCACCTTCAAGGACTGCAAGGTGCCAGCCGGCAATCTGCTCGGCGAGGATGCGGCGGCGCATACTCACTGGTTCGGCCACGCCCGGCCGCGGCATTCCGCTGGCGCAGGCGCTCAATCTCGGCATCGGCCGCGCCGCTTACGAAGCCGCGCTCGACTACGCGCATCTGCGCGTGCAGGGCGGCCGCCCGCTGATCGAGCATCAGGCGATTGCCACCAAACTGGCCGAGGCTGCGATCCGGCTCGAGGTCGCGCGGACCGCCGTCTGGCAGGCGGCCTGGGCCTCCGATCATCCGGAAGCCGTCGCCGACCGCAGCCTCTCCGACTTGCCGCTCACGACCATCGCGCAGGTGTTCGCGTCCGAGGCCGTCATGAAGGCGACCAAGGACTGCGCGGAAATATTCGGCGCCATGGGCGTGATGCGCGACATGCCGCTGGCCAAATACATCCACGACGCCCGCGTTTGTCAGCATAGCGGCGACGGCAATGCCGACGCCAAGCTGCGCATCGCGGAAGAACTCGCCGGCTACCGGCGCGCGGGAAACCGCGCGATGGCGCTGGCCGGCGAATAACCAAACGTTTCAGGTGAGGATGCTTCCATGGACTTTAATCTGAGCAACGAACAGCGTTCCTGGCAGATGGCGGCGCGCAAATTCGCCGACGAGGAGATCCGTCCGATCTCGCTCGAACGCGACACCATCTCCACCCCGCGCGAGACCTGGGACTGGGAGATCATCAAGAAGGGCTCCAAGCTCGGCTTCCGCACCATGGCGGTGCCGAAGGAATGGGGCGGGCAGGGCACCGATTTTGTCACCCAGGCGCTGGTGATGACCGAACTCGCCAAGGCCGACAGCGCCATTTCCAAGGCGTTCAGCCAGAACTGGAAATGGAGCCACTTGATTTCGGCGTCCTGCACCGAGGAGCAGAAGCAGCGCTTCCTGCCGGGCTTCGTCGCCGACGATACCTGGGTGCTCGGCAAGGGCATTACCGAGCCGAGCGCCGGCTCCGACAACCGCATGCCGCAGGACGACCCGAAGACCGGCATCAAGCTGCGCGCCGAGCGCAAGGGCGACGAGTGGATCCTCAACGGCGAGAAGGCCTTCATCGCCAACGCGCCGATCGGCAAGCTGTTCTTCATCGACGCGCGCACCGACATGACCGTGCCGCCGAAACAAGGCACCACGCTGTTCCTGGTGCCGAGCGACACGCCCGGCTTCCGCATCGGCAAGGTGTTCAACAAGAGCGGCTGGCGCTTCTACCAGAACGGCGAAATGATCTTCGAAAACGCGCGAGTGCCGCACGCCAACGTGGTCGGCGAGGTCGGCGGCGCCATCCGCAAGACCGGCGGCGCCGGCGGCGACACCACGGGCGGCGACCTGTTCGGCGATCTTGAGCTGGCAGCCAACGGGCTCGGCATCTGCGACGACGCCTGCGCGACCGCGCTCAAATTCGCCAAGACCGAGAAACAGGGCGGTCAACCGCTATGGGCGCAGCAGAACGTGCAGCTGCAGATCAACAAGATGTTCATGTTGACCGAGGCGCTGCGCTCTTTCGTCATGCGGGTGGCCTGGGAACACGACCTGAAAATCCATTCCCACAACGCCGGCCTGGCGATGAATTATTCCTGCGACGTGGTGAACGAGGTGTCCGAGCTCTATATGGAGGTGCGCGGCGCCAACGGCTGTCACATGGACCACCATACCGACAAGCTGGTGCGCGACGCCTTCATCTGGAACCACCTCGCCGGCGACAGCGTGTCGCGCATGAAGGTGGCGCGCAGGTTGGCGGCCTAGCGCGCGAGCTTCACCGGCGCGCCTTTGTCGAGCGAGGTGATTACCGCCTCGAAGGCGCCGATCAAGTTCAGCATCTGATCCGGCCGCACCGGAAATGGCGCCTTGCCCTCGATGGCGTCGGCGAAGGCTTCGAGCAGCACGCGCAGCGAATCGACGTGCTCGAGCTTCCTTTCTTCCGTTGGCCCGGCGATCTTGCCGACAATCAGCGTATCCTCGCCGCGCGCTTCCGCTATGCCGTCGGTACCGAATACGGCGCAGCGCCAGTACACCGGCGCGGCGCGCACCGTGGCCATCAGCCCGGTGGCGCCGCTTTCGAACTCTACCAGCGCGGCGACCACGTCGCGCGGATCGGGTGGCGCCTTCTTCGAGACGCAGCGCGCGTCGACGTAAGAGATCGGGCCGACGAGATTGATGAAGGCATCGAGCACGTGCAGGCCCGCGCCGGTCATGCCGGCGCCCGGCGATTCCGCCGGATCGTCGCGCCAGCCGCCCGACACGCGCGTCGAGTGCTCGTTGGAGAAGTGTCCCTCGATGTGCATGACTTTGCCGATTTTGCCCGACTCCACCACGCGTTTGAGTTCGCGCATCGAGGCGAAGCAGCGCTTGTTGTTGCCGGTGCCGAGCGGGACGCCGGCCGCCTTGACTGCGGCGACCGCGCGCTCGGCTTGCGCGCGCGTCAGCGCCAGCGGCTTCTCGCACCAGACCGGCTTGCCGGCCGCCGCCACCATGCGCACCTGCTCGACATGCAAGGAATGCGGCGTCGCCAGCAGAATGGCCTGCACCTCGGGGTCGGCGATGGCGTCTTTCAGGTCGGTGGACAACCGGAAGCCATGCTTGGCCGCGAGTTCGCGCGCGAGTTCCGGCTCCTTGGTCACACCGTGCACGATGCGGATGCGGTCGCTCTTGCCTTGAATTGAACCGAGAACGGTCTGGCCCCAACGGCCGAGACCCACCATGGCTGCATTGATCATTGTTGCCCCGACCTTGCGATGCGTCTTGCCAATCTCGTTTAATCGAGGTGACATGACAAGGCGCATGATCCCGAAAAGTGGGAAGCGGTTTTCGGATAAGATCATGCGCAAGTAAAAATGTGTGCCTGAGCATGCGGGGGCTTTGCCATGAAAGCGATGGTGTTGCGGGGGCCGAACACCGCGTTCGAACTGGCGACGGTGCCCGATCCGGTCGCCGGTCCGGGCGAGGCGGTCGCGCGCGTCATCACCTGCGGCGCGGGGCTGACCATCCAGCACGCCAAGGCCGGCCGGCGGAAGATCGATTTCCCGCGCATCATCGGCCATGAGATCACGGGTGAGATCGTTGACGTCGGCGCCGGCGTCTCGACGCTGAAAGTCGGCGACGGCGTCACCTCTTTTTTTTATTTGAACTGCGGCCACTGCCGCTATTGCCTGACCACCCTCGAGCCGCTGTGCATCCATGGCGGCGGCAATGTCGGGCTTGAATGCGACGGCGGCTATGCCGAATACATCAAGCTGCCGGCGCACATCTTCATCAAATATCCGGAAGAACTCGACTACAAGGCGCATCCGGCGGAAATGGGCGTCATCACCGACGCGCTGGCGACGCCATACAAGGTGCTGCGCCGCGCGCAGGTCAAAGGCGGCGAAACGGTCGCGGTGATCGGCGCCGGCGGCGGTCTCGGCATCCATCAGTTGATGATGGCGAAATGGGCGAATGCGCGCGTGATCGCGGTCGAGACGGCAACCGATAAATTCGACGCCTGCCGCAAGGCCGGTGCCGATGAAGTGGTCAATCCGCGCGACGGCGACGTGGTCGAGGCGTTGCGCGACCTAACGCGCGGCGCCGGTGTGGACGTCGTCATCGATTACGTTTCCACCACCGCGACACAGGAGGCGGCCGTCAAGGCGCTCGGCCAGCGCGGCCGCATGGTCATCCTCGGCGGCGCGGCGCAGCCGTTCAACGTGCCGGCGCGCGACATGCTCACCAAGGAACAGGCGATCCTCGGCAGCCGCTATGTCACGCGCGCCGAGATACTGGATGCATGCGATCTGGTGGCGCGCGGCGATGTGTGGCCGCTGGTGACAGTCATCCGGCCCCTGGCCGAGGCCGAAATGGTGCACGATCTGGTCGAGCGCGGGCAGGTGACAGGACGCGCGGCGTTGCGCGTCGCGTGAGGCGGCGCGCGGCCACGTCTTCGACCGGCTGCATTACTTTTTGCGGATGCGGAAGGTGAGGATGCCGTCCGCTTCCGCCTTGTCTTCCAGCGTGTCGCCGGTCTGCCGCAGCAGGTTCGGAATATCGATCGCGGTCAGCGGATCGGTGCATTCGGCCACGATCAGGTCGCCGCTTTTCAGGGCGGACAGCTTCTTGCGTACCCGCAGCGCCGGCAGCGGGCATTTCAGGCCGCGCAGATTCATGGTGGTTTCGCTCATGCGCTTTCCGCCTCGTTGGGGTAGACTGAATAAGCTCACCGCAACAAGGTCAAGCACCGGTATATGGCAGCGGCGTCCGAGACGATCCAGACCATCGCGAGGCTGACGCCGCTTGCCGAGGTGCTGGCGCTGATCGACCGGGAGGTGAAGCCGGTCGCGCCATGCGGCGTTCCGCTGAACGATGCGATGAATTGCATTCTCGCCGCCGATGTCGTCGCGTCCGCGCAGCCCGCCGCGCCGCTGGCGCTGATCGACGGCTGGGCCCTCAACGCCGATCTGACACGCGATGCCGGCAGCTATGCGCCGGCGCCCTTGCCGCAGATGCCGGTGCGCATCGAAGCAGGCCGCCCGATGCCGGACGGCACGGACAGCGTTGCGGCGTTCGACATGGTGAAGGTGACGCAGGGCGGCGCCGAGGCGCTCGCCCCGGTCAATCCGGGGGACGGTGTGCTGCCGGCGGGCGGCGACTGCGATGTCTCCGTGCCGATGCGCCGCGCCGGCGAGCGCCTGCGCGCCGTCGATCTTGCCGCCTTGGCCGGCGCCGGCGTGAGCGAAGTCAGCGCGCGCAGGCCGCGGCTGCGCATCGTGCCGGTTCGCGCCGATGCGAATTTCGGCAATGTTGCGCGGCTGGTTGCAACCGACGCGGCCCGCTGCGGCGGAGCGACAATCGAGGCTAATGGCACGTTGAGCGATGTGTTTTCAGACGACGGCATGGACGCCATCGTCGCCATCGGCGGTACCGGCAGCGGCCGCAACGACGCCAGCGTGCAGACGCTGGCGCGCGCGGGACGACTCATTGTGCACGGCGTGGCGCTCACGCCGGGTGAAACCGCCGCGTTCGGATTTGTCGGGACGCGGCCGGTGCTGCTGCTGCCGGGCCGTCTCGACGCCGCGCTGGCGGTATGGCTGACCATTGGCCGGCACATGCTGGAGTGCCTGACGTCGAGCCAGATGAAAGACGAACCGGCCGAGGCCTTGACGCTGGCGCGCAAGGTCGCCTCCACGGTGGGCCTGGCCGAACTCGTGCCGGTGCGTCGCGTTGGCGACAAAGTGGAGCCGCTGGCGACCAAATATCTGCCGTTGTCGGCGGTGGCGCGTTCCGACGGATGGATTCTGGTGCCGGCCGACAGCGAAGGCTATTCCGCCGGCGCGCCGGTTCAGGTAAGGCCGTGGCCATGAGAATCGTAGCATGAGTGAGACCCGCAAGGCGCGGCCGGACGCCAATGCCGAATTGCTCGCGCGCGTGCGCGCGGCGGCGCGCCAGGAACAATTCCTCGACGTAGTCTCGGCGGACGAAGCGCGGATACGCTTCGAGCGGCATCTCGATCTCAAGCCGCTTCCAGCCGAGACCGTGTCGCTCTCCGAAGTACTCACGCGCGTGCTTGCGCACGACGTAGTAGCGGCGGTCGATGCGCCGCCGTTCGACCGTTCCAATGTGGACGGCTTCGCGCTGCGCGCGGCCGACACCATCGGCGCCGGCGACGCCGCGCCGAAAATCTTCCGGCTCAATGCCGAGGTGATCGCCTGCGGCGATGCGCCGGCGCTGGAGGTTGCGCCCGGCACCGCCACGACCATCGCCACCGGCGGTGTGATCCCGCGCGGCGCCGACGCCGTGGTGATGATCGAGGCGACCGAGCTGATCGACGAGGGCGCACGCCTCGATCGAGCTGCGCCGCGCCGCCGCGCCCGGGCAATTCATCTCCTACGCCGGCTCCGATATCGCGCGCGGCGAGACGCTGCTGCGGCGCGGCACGCGCATCGGTTCGCGCGAGATCGGCATGCTGGCGGCCTGCGGCTTGGCGCAAGTCGAGGTGGTGCGGCGGCCGAAAGTGGCGGTGCTGTCGACCGGCGACGAACTGGTGGCGCCGGGCTTGCCGCTGAAGCCTGCGGGCGTCTATGACAGCAATGGCGCGATCATCGCCGCGGCCGTCACCGAAGCCGGCGGCGAGCCGCTGAGCCTCGGCGCTTTTCCCGACGACGCGGCCGCGCTGGAACAGGCCGTGCGCCAGGCGCTGGCGAACAGCGATATGGTCGTGCTCTCTGGCGGCACCTCGAAAGGCGCTGGCGACCTGTCGCACGTGATCGTGTCGCGGCTCGGCTCGCCCGGCATCCTGGTGCACGGTGTCGCGCTCAAGCCCGGCAAGCCGCTTTGCCTCGGCGTCATCGGCGACAAACCGATCGTGGTGCTGCCCGGTTTCCCGACCTCGGCGATCTTCACGTTCCACGCCTTCGTTGCGCCGGTGATACGCGCCCGCGCCGGCCTGCCGCCGCAAGCCGCCGAAACAATCACCGCCCGCGTGCCGGTGCGGATCGCCTCCGAGCTCGGCCGCAAGGAATTCGTGCTGGTGTCGTTGGTCGAGAGCGACGAAGGCGCCGATCGCGTTTCCGACCGGCAAGGGTTCCGGCTCGGTGACGAGCTTCTCGCAATCCGATGGGTTCGTCGAGATCGATGCGCTGGCCTCCTCGCTCGATGCCGGTAGCGTCGTCGATGTAACGCTGATCGGCGGCGCCGCGCGCGCGCCCGACCTGGTCATCATGGGCAGCCACGACGTGGCGCTCGACGTCGTGGTCGGTGCGCTGGCCGAGCGCGGCTTTTCCGCGCGCACGCTCGCGGTCGGCAGCCTGGGCGGCGTGGCGGCGGCCAGCCGCGGCGAATGCGACATCGCGCCGGTGCATCTGATCGATCCAGAACAGCGGCCTGTACAATGTGCATCTGGTCACGCCCGGCCTGACGCTGGTGCCGGGCTGGCGGCGCATGCAAGGGATGCTGTTCCGCCCGGGCGACAAGCGCTTCGAGGGCGCACACGCGCGCAAGAGGCGCTGGCCACGATCCTCGCCGATCCTTCGGCGCTGATGGTCAACCGCAACGCCGGCGCCGGCACCCGCGTGCTGATCGAGAAGCTGCTCTATGGCGCGCGGCCGCCCGGCTACGCCAACCAGCCGAAATCGCACAACGCGGTCGCCGCCGCGATCGCGCAGGGCCGCGCCGACTGGGGCGTCGCCATCGAGCCGGTGGCCAAGCTCTACGGTCTCGGCTTCCTGCCGCTGTCGCCGGAACATTACGATTTTCTGCTGGTCGAGAGCCGCAAGGATCGGCCCGCGGTGCAGGCGTTTCTCACGGCCCTGCACGACCCTGCGACACGAGAACGCATCCGCGCGCTCGGCATGCAGCCCGTCGACGGCTAAGCTTCGGCCTATGCCGCGCGCGGACCGGACCGGCGTCATGAAATCTCGCATCGAACGCTGCTGCGTCGCGCTGCTGCTGTTGCCGCTCGGGTTCGGCGCGGCGCAGGCGCAATTGCGCGGCCACGGCGGGCCGGTGCGGGCGCTGGCGATTTCGCCGGACGGCAAGGAGGCCGTCTCAGGCAGCTTTGACACCTCGGCGATCCGCTGGTCGCTGACGCGCAATGTCGCCGAACAGGTGATGCGCTTCCACGACAACGCGGTGAATGCGGTCGCCTGGCTCAAGGACGGCCGCATCGTCACCGCCGGCGCCGACGCGCATATCGCGATCTGGACGCAAGGCAAGCCCGAGCCCGACACGGTGCTCGACGGGCACCGCGGCCCGATCGCCGGCCTGGCGGTGTCGGGCGACGGCCAATGGCTCGCCTCGGCGTCTTGGGATCACAGCGTCCGCCTGTGGCCGCTTGGCGGCGGGACGCCGCGCGTGCTGGAAGGCCATGCGCAGAACGTCAACGGCGTCGCCTTCTCGCCTGACGGCCGCGAGTTGGTGAGCGCGGGCTACGACGCGACCTTGCGCATCTGGCGGCTCAGCGACGGCAGCGTCAGCGTGCACACTCTGCCGACGCCACTCAATTCCGTGGCCGTCGCGCCCGACGGCGAGATCGTCGCGGCCGGCGCCGACGGCAAGGTCTATTTCCTGTCGCCGCAGGGCGATCTGCGCGGCGAATTGCAGGCGTCGCCGACCCCGATCATCGCGCTGGCGATCTCGCCCGACGGCAGGCTGGTGGCGGCCGCCGGCATCCGCGGCTCGGTGGCGGTGATCGACCGCAAGGCGCGCAAGCTCGGCCGCACGCTGGTCGGGCCCGGCCTGCCGGTGTGGTCGGTGGCGTTCTTTCCCGACAGCCGCACTTTATTGACCGGCGGCACCGACCGCACCATCCGCCGCTGGGACGCGGTCTCCGGCGAGCCGGTCGGCGGCGTCGCGGTCGGCGCGCCCGACGATCCGCTGAAGCAATATGCCGGCGACCACGGCGCGCAGGTGTTCCGCGCCTGCGTCGCCTGCCACACGCTGTCGCCCGACGAAGGCAACAAGGCGGGGCCGAGTCTGGCCGGTATTTTCGGCCGCAAGATCGCGACGCTGCCCGGCTACCGCTATTCCGAGGCGCTCAAGCACATGAACATCGTGTGGACGCCGGAGACGGTGGCGAAGATGTTCGAGGTCGGCCCGATGACCTACACGCCCGGCACCAAGATGCCGGAGCAGAAGATCGGCTCGGCCGAGGACCGCCAGGCGCTGGTGGAGTTTTTGGCGAAGACGACGAAGAAATAGGGCGCCCGCACCCGCATCCGATCAGGGCTTTTGCTTTTCTTCGTATTCGCGCTTGAGCTTTTCCAGTTCCCGCTCGCGCAGATAATCGTCGGTGGTGCGCACAGCCGGGCGCTTGGGGCCGCCGAACGGATCGAAATTCTCCTCCGCCATGGCCGCCACGCGACAGTCGGCGCACATCTTGATGACGTCGAGCCGCTTCTTTGAGTCCTTGAACATCCAATGCTGCGCCTTCGAGCTTGGCGGCCACCCGCTCGACCGAGCTTTTGACGCCGAACGGCTTGCCGCAGCGGATGCAGTCGAACGGCTCTTCCTGCTTGATGATGCGGCTCTGGCGCCGTCGCGGCGCGGAAATCGATCTGCGGCTTGAGGCGGATCACCTTTTCCGGGCAGGTCGCCTGGCACAGCCCGCACTGCACGCAGGCATCTTCGGCAAAGCGCAGCATCGGCTTTTCCGGATCGTCCGACAGCGCGCCGGTCGGGCAGGCGGCGACGCAGGACAGGCACAGCGTGCAGCCCTCGACATTGACCTCGACGGTGCCGAACGGCGCGCCTTGCGGCAGCGCGACGATATCGACCGGCGTGGGCGCCGCCGCGTGCAGCTCGCGCAGCGCCAGCCGCACCACGTCGCGCTTGTGGCCGACGGCCGAGAAGGTGGCGGGTTTGGCCGCGCCATCCATCGGCGCAATGGCGCGCAAGGCGCTGCCGAGCGCGTCCGGATCGTCGGTCTCGATGGTGGCGACGCGCGCGCCGCTAAAGCCGAGGCCGGCGAGGATCGGCTCGGCCAGCGCGACGGTCTTGGCAAGGCCGGCGATGTCGTGGCGCGGCTTGGCGCGAATGAGGAAGCGCACCGCGGACGCGCCATAGGCGAACGATGCCGCGATCGCTTCAAGGCCGACCTGCGTCACCTCGTTGATCTGCACCGGCAACACGTTCGCCGGCAAGCCGTCGCCATGCCGCGCCAGCGCGTCGATCAACTCGCCGCCGTGCTCGGCGTCGTGAAACATCACCACCGCCTGCTTGCCGCCTGCCTCGCGGTAGGCGCCGAGCAGTGTGCGCAAGCGTCGCAGCAGCGCATCGGACGGCGGCAGAGCATAGGCCGCGGCGCCGGTCGGGCAGGCGGCGGCGCATTGGCCGCAGCCGGCGCAAATCTGCGGATCGATCGCCACGTGATCGCCGTTCGGCGCAATGGCGCCGGTCGGACAGAGATCGAGGCAGCGGCGGCAGCCGACGATCTTGGAGCGCGAATGCGCGCACAGGTCCTCGGTGAACGTAATGTAGCGCGGCTTGTCGAACGTGCCGATGAGATCGCGCGCCTTGAGCACCGCGCGCAAGCACGGCGGCGGGATCGCCCGGATCGGCGCGCAGATAGCCGTCGCGCAGGTCGGCGGCAGGGAACAGCGACGGGCCGCCGGTGAAGTCGAGCACGATGTCGCAGCGCGAGGTCGCGCCATTGCGCGCTGGCCCGAAGCTGAGTTCGCCGCGCGAGGACGGAGCGGGCGCGGCATAGTCGTCGACGGTCAGCTCGAAAGCACCGAGATAGCCCTTGGCCTGCCGGATGGTGCCCTTCACCACCGGGAAATCGGTCACGCGCTGCGGCAACAGGGTGCCGGGCGGCTTGATCATCACGGTGATATCGAGATGATCCTTCAGCAGCTTGGCGGCCTCGATCGCCTGTTCGTCCTTGCCGTAAATCAGCGTCACGCCGTCGCTGGTCAGCGGCACGAAGGCGACTTCCGGCATCGGTTCCGCCGCCGCCGCGATCAGCGCCGCCATTTTCGGGCCGGCCGCTTTGGCGTCCTTCGACCAGCCGGCAGTCTCGCGGATATTGACGAAGCTGAACTCGGCCGCGCCCTTGATCTCGCCGGCAATTTCCGCAAATAGCGGCGCTTCCTGTGTGCAGGCGACAGTGAGCGGCGCGCCGCCGGCCGCCAATTTGCGAAAGCGTTCGAGTTCGGCGCGGCACAGTTGGCGGCCTTCGATGACATTCGCGCCGCGGCAGACGCGCGCCACAGCGTTGCCATCGAGCGGCATCGTGTCGTCGCAGGAGCAGATCAGGACGTTACGCGGCCGTTCGGCCATTCGGCTCACTAACCGTTTCATTGGCCCGCGTTTTGGAGGCGAAATGCCGCCTGCGGCGTCGCTTTCGCTCTTAACCCTCGCGGCCGCGGGACTGGGCCTCGAGGCCCCCTGTGGTTATAATTATAGGTATTCAGTCGAGAAAGTAACAGCCAATGGCGCTGGAGACGCGGGCAAGCCCGCTGACGCCGGAACTGACGCTGCCGCCGCCGTTCACGCTGGTTCGTCTGCGTGAGTTGGGCGACGCTTTCGCGCATGCGAAATCGATTGCGCGCGAGCAGGGCGCCGGCACGCTGGTCTATGTCGGGCGCTTCGATCTCGCCGAGTTTGCCGTGGTGCTGGAACCGGACGAGCCGTTACGGCTCGCGCGCCGCGCGTTCTATGCCGGCATGACGGCGCTGACCGATGCGCTCACCGCCCACGCGCAGCCGGAAACCGCCATCGCCATCGACTGGCCGGATTCGATTTCGGTCAACGGCGGCATGGTCGGCGGCGGCCGACTGGCCTGGCCGCAAGAAACGGGCGAGGACGAAACGCCGGCCTGGCTGGTGTTCGGCGCCATGATCCGCACGGTGTCGATGACCGGCGCCGATCCCGGCTTGAATCCGCTGGTCACCGCGCTGGAAGAGGAAGGTTTCTCCGACGCTATGTCAGATCAGGTGGTCGAGAGCTTTGCCCGGCATTTCATGGTCGCCATCGACGCCTGGCAGGAGCACGGCTTCGGTGCAGTGGCGCGCAGTTATCTGGAGCGGCTGCCCATGGAAAAGGGCCTGCGCCGCGACATCGACGACAACGGCGATTTGCTGATCCGCCGCATGGGCAAGGCCGAGACAGAGCGCAAGAAATTCTTGCCGAAACTTGCCGCGCCGTCCTGGTTCGATCCGGCGGCGAAGGGGCCGCGCACGTGAAATTGCTGCGCACCATCCGCCTCGATGCCTCGGACACTTTCGTGTTCGAGAAGGCGGCCGAGCCGGGCGAATGGGCGGTGTCCGGCGCCTTCGTGTTCTGGAACAGCGACCCGGCGACACTGGAAGGCAAGGCGCGATCGGCGTTCCGCGGCGGCTTTCTCGGCGTCGCCTCGCTCGGCTGGTCGACGCTGGTGCAGATTGTAGAGGCGAACGACGACGACCGGCTGGCCGTCATCGACACGCTGGCGAAACATCTGGCCGCGCATTTCGGCGCGCCCACGGTTGCGGATGCGGTCACCGCGGCGGAAGATGAAATCGAATTTGCCGAGTCGTTGTGCAGCCAGCCGCTCGACACGCTGGTGGCGCTGCATCGCTCGTTCGATAACGGCGAAGTGCGCGAAACCTTCCGCACGCTGCGTCCGCGCGCGGGACAAAAGTCGGCGCGGGCATTCTCGTTCCTCGAGGTCGAGGGCGAGGACGAGCAGCCGGACGAAACCGTCGATCTGGTCGGCTTGGCCGGGCGGGAGCGTAAATGAACGACTTCTGGATTTCCTGCGGCCATCATCTGCTCGACCGCGACGAAGGCGGCGGGCTCAAGGTGACCGACGATTTTCTGAAGGTCTATCTGGCGCGGCCCGAGCTAATTCCGCCGCCGGAAGCTTGCGCGGTCGAAAAAACGCTGCATGCCGCGCTGCTCGCCGATCCGCGCGTGGCGGTTGCAGCCTCCGACATCGCAGCCATCGCCGATGCCGACGCGCGCGAGAACTGGCAGATGCTGATCGCGTTCCGCGACCACCTCCTGCGGCACAAGACGCTGGAAGCCGCCTATGCCGATCTGGTGCGGCGCGATCTCAGCCGTACGCCACCTTTGTTCATCAACCAGCTGGTGCACGTGATCCTGCGCAACGCGCTCGACGGCGTTACCGACGCGCGCGTGGTGCGCGCGGCCGAGCTGTTCTTCCGCACCCAGCGGGCCACCATCCACGAAGGCTCGCTTATCGCAGCCGATGAGGAAACCATCGGCGGCATCAATCCCTCGCCGGTGACGCCGCTGGTCTCGATGCTGGGTATCCCGGCCGAAGCCGAGATCGACATCATCAATAATGACAATGCCGAGAGCTATTGGCAGCGCAGCGATCAGTTCGACATGGCGCTAGATCTGACGGGCGGGCGCGCCGGGCAAGTGGCGCTCGCCGAAGCGATGCGGCGTTGGATCGTGCATGTGCTGGGCGTCGAGGTGACGATCGAGCCGCTCACCGGGCTGCACGATGCGCCGCTCAGCTGGTATGTCGGGCTCGATGCCAACGCCACCAAGATCGGCGACCGGCTGTGGAGCGGCGAGGAACTCGACGAGGCAACCCTGTCCGGCGTGATTGGCCTTTTCGCGCTTACCTTCCGCGACCCGTCGATCGTGCTGGACAAGGTCAAAGGCGAGCCGGTCTATCTGATCCTGGCCATGGCGGGCGACAAGACCATCCGCATGAAGCCGCAGAATCTGGTCACCGGCCTGCCGATCCGGCATCTGGAGGCGGTCGGATGAGTGTCATAGCCCCGCTGCAAAGCATCGCCGTCGGCGTCGTGGTCGAGCGCAGCAAGAGCGCCAGTCAATGGAGCGATTTTCTTTGGCGGCCGGTCAGCGTGCTCACCGGCGCGCCGGCGACGCCGCCTTGGACCAAGCTTTCCGACGACGGCGAGCGGGCGACGTTTTTTGCCGGCGCCGCCACAATCGAACTGCATCGAACGGAAACCACCAATTACCGTGGCAACCTGACGAACGACGAGCCGTTGCTGTGGGTGGTGTTGCGGCCGAGCGAGGCCGAAATGCCGTACACTTTGTTGACGGTGACGGCCGATCCGGCCGAGGGCGAAGCGATGACCGAGGCCGGCAACGACCTGGTCGAGACCGTGCCGATGCCGAAGGCGATCCAGCAGGCGGTTGCCGATTTCGTCGCCGAGCACCATGTCGAGCGGGCATTCGCCAAACGAAAGCGTGACCGCGCCGATCCGGAAGCGCTGGGGCGGCGTCCGTTGCGCGACGACGAGCAACCATGAGCGAGCCGGAAAAATTTCTTGACCGATGGTCGCGGCGCAAACGCGAAGCGGCGGACGAACCCGCGCCAGTTGAAGCGAAGGACGCCGCCGTTGCTTCGGCGCCGCCCGCTGACGCCGCGACGCCGGCCGCGGAGCCCCCGTTCGACCCCGCCAGCCTGCCGCCGATCGAATCGATCAGCGCGGAATCCGATATTCGTGCCTTTCTCAAACCGGGGGTTCCGCCGGATCTCTCGCGTGCGGCGCTTCGTCGCGCCTGGTCCGCCGATCCGGCAATCCGCGACTTCATCGGCCTGGTCGAGAACGGGTGGGATTTCAATGATCCCAACGGTATTCCCGGCTTTGGCCCGATCGCAGCCGATGAGGTCACTCGTCTGTTGGCGCAATTGGTCGGTGCGCCGCCAGCGTCGGCCGAGACTAGCGCGCCGCAGCAAGCCGCCCGAGTGCCAGGCAATGCCGAACAAAATTTGCCGGCGGCCATTGATTCCGAGCAGGCGCAACAGCTGCCGCAAGATCAGCCGCCGCCCAAGCAAGCGATCGCAGTCGCTGAAAAAGATTCCGTGCAAGGCAGCGAAGAAGATGCTGCATTGCAAGATAATCTTGATGATTGGGAAGACGTCCCATCGTCTCGCCCACGCGGGCACGGCGGCGCGCTCCCGAAATAATGATCGAGCTTATAGCCTCCGGCTATTGACCCTGTGTTTCATGCAGGCCTAGCTTCTAGCCATTCAAAAAACTGGCCATTTAAGGAGTTGATCGCGCCAAAAAGAAGGGGCTCGGGGGAGCCGAGCGACTATGACAGATCGAGGACTCCAGGAAGCGATACTTGCCGCCGGTGGTGTCACCGAGCTTGCGCGGCGCATCGGGATTTCCCAACCGTCGGTTTCGAACTGGTCGCGCATTCCCGCAGAGCGGGTTCTCACCGTCGAAGCGGTGACCGGCGTTGCGCGCGCGATCTTGCGGCCCGATCTTTACGATGACAACAATGAATCGACTGGCGTCGACGAGGTCGATCACGCCCGCGCGCAGGAATACGCGCTGCTGGCGGCGCTGCTGACGCGGGCGCCGGATGCGGCATTTCTGCAGCGGCTGGCTACGCTGCGCGGCGATCCGACGCCGCTCGGCGTCGCCCACGTCAGCCTCGCCGATGCGGCCGGCAGCGCTGATGCAAACAAAGTCGAGCGCGAGTTCTTCAACCTGTTCATCGGCATCGGCCGCGGCGAATTGATGCCCTACGGCTCCTACTATATCGCGGGGTTCCTGCATGAGCGCCCGTTGGCGCGGCTGCGCGAGGATCTCGCCCGCCTCGGCGTTGAACGCGCCGAGGGACAGCACGAATCGGAAGATCACGCCGCCATCCTGTGCGAGATCATGTCGGGCATCGCTGGCGGACAATTCCCGGCGTCGGCGGACGCCGGCCGGCAACTGTTCGAAAAGCATCTGACGCCCTGGCTCGGCCGCTTCTTCACCGACCTCGAGCGCGCCGAAAGCGCGGACTTCTACCGTCGCGTCGGTACGCTTGGGCGCGTCTTCATCGAGATCGAATCGGAGGCTTTCGCGCTGGCCGAATAAAGCGCGAGCAATGACGCTTCACGTCTTCAAGGAGGATTGGCGATGACAACAGACCCGAAAGCCAACTTGGCACGCCGCAACTTCCTGCGCGCGCTCGGCGCTGGTGCCGGCGTCGCGGTGGCGCCTGCCACCCTTGTAAGCGAGGCGAAAGCGGATTCGGAGAACAACGATGAAAAGCGCAAGGCCCGCTACAAAGCCGACTCCGCCGAGGTGAAAACCTATTACCGCGTCAACCGTTATCCGAGCTGAGGGAGGCACCCCCGTGCTGATCAAAAGGACAGAACGCCAGGCGCGCCATGGTTCGAGCCATGGATCGCTCGCCACCCTCGCCAGCCAAAACACAAAAGGCCTCGACCGCCGCAGCTTCCTGCGCCGGTCCGGTCTCGCCGCCGGCGGTCTTGCCGCCCTTGGCGCCTTGCCGCTCGCCAGCGTGCAAAAGGCCAAGGCCGGTCCGCCGCCGGCCAAGGGCGCCGCGGTCACCATCCGCAAAAGCATCTGCACGCATTGCGCGGTCGGCTGTACCGTCACCGCCGAAGTGTCGAACGGCGTCTGGATCGGCCAGGAGCCGAGCTGGGATTCGCCGATCAACCGCGGTTCGCATTGCGCCAAGGGCGCCTCGGTGCGCGAGCTGGTGATGGGCGAACGCCGCCTGAAATATCCGATGAAGCTCGTGAACGGCGAATGGACCCGGATCAAGTGGGAGCAGGCCATCGACGAAATCGGCGACAAGCTGATGGCGATCCGCCAGAAGTCGGGCGCCGATGCGGTCTATTGGCTCGGCTCCGCCAAGATGACCAACGAAGCGTCCTATTGGTTCCGGAAGATGGGCGCGTATTGGGGCACCAACAACACCGACCACCAGGCGCGTATCTGCCATTCGACGACCGTCACCGGCGTGGCCAATACCTGGGGCTACGGCGCGATGACGAACAATCTCAACGACATGCGCAAGTCCAAGACGCTGGTCTACATCGGCAGCAATGCCGCCGAGGCGCATCCGGTTGCCATGCAGCACATGCTTGAATCGAAGGAGCTCAATAAGGGGAATTTCATCGTCTTCGATCCGCGCATGACCCGTACGGCCGCCCACGCGACCGAATATGCCCGCATCCGTCCCGGGACCGACATTCCAGTGCTCTACGGGATGATGTGGCACATCCTGAAGAACGGCTGGGAAGACAAGGAATTTATCAAGCAGCGCGTCTACGGGTTCGACGATCTCCGTAAAGAAGTGGAGAAGTGGAATCCGGAGGAAACCGAGCGCGTCACCGGCGTGCCGGGTGCCCAGATGGAACGCATCGCCAAGATGTTCGCCACCGAGAAGCCGGCAACGCTGATCTGGTGCATGGGCCAGACCCAGCACTCGGTCGGCACTGCCAACGTGCGTGCGAGCTGCATCGCGTTGCTGATGACCGGCAACGTCGGAAAGCAGGGCACCGGCGCCAACATCCTGCGCGGCCATGACAACGTGCAGGGCGCCACCGACGTCGGCCTCGATATCGTAACGCTACCCTTCTACTACGGCCTTGCCGAAGGCGCCTGGAAGCATTGGTCGCGTGTCTGGGAAACGGACTTCGAGTGGCTGAAAGGCCGTTTCGACGAGACCAAGATGATGAACACGCCCGGCATCCCGCTGACGCGCTGGTTCGACGCGGTTCTGTTGCCAAAGGACCAGGTCGCGCAAAAGGACGTGGTCCGGGCGATGTTCGTGCAGGGCCATGCCAGCAACTCGATCACGCGCATTCCCGAGTCGATGAAGGCATTGAAAGCGCTCGAGCTCCTGGTGGTAGCCGATCCGCATCCAACGACTTGGGCCTCGTTGTCCGTGCAGGCCGGACGCAAGGATGGCACTTACCTCTTGCCGGTTGCGACGCAGTTCGAATGCAAGGGCTCGCGCGTTGCCACCGGACGTCAGCTGCAATGGGGCGACCAGATTGTGAAGCCGATCTTCGAGTCGAAGGACGATCTCGAAGTCATGTACCTGATCGCCAAGAAACTCGGGTTTGCCGACAAGATGTTCAAGAACATCAAGGTCGAAAACAATCTGCCCGAGGCCGAAGACATTCTGCGTGAAATCAACCGCGGCAGCTGGTCGACTGGCTATTGCGGTCAGTCGCCGGAACGGCTGAAGGCGCATATGCGGCACCAGGCGGCGTTCGATCTCGTCACGACACGCGCGCCCAAGGATACGCCTGAGGTCGGCGGTGACTATTACGGTCTGCCTTGGCCGTGCTGGGGCTCGCCCGAGGTCAAGCATCCAGGCACGCCGTTGCTCTATGCCACGTTCCGTTCGGTGATGGACGGCGGCGGCACCTTCCGGCCGCGCTTCGGTCTCGAGCGCGAAGAGAAACTGCCGGATGGCACGACCCGTAAGGTCAGCTTGCTTGCCGACGGCGTCTATTCGGAGGGCTCGGAGATCAAGGACGGCTATCCCGAGTTCACTTTGGCCGTGCTGAAGAAGCTTGGCTGGGAGAAGGACCTCACCGAAGCCGAAATGGCCGTGATCACCAAAGTGAGTCCGGCCAATCCGGATATGGTGTCATGGTCAACTGATTTGTCGGGCGGCATCCAGCGCGTGGCGATGAAGCACGGCTGCGTGCCTTACGGCAACGGCAAGGCGCGCATGAATGCGTTCGGATTGCCGGATCCGATTCCGGTACACCGCGAACCGATCTACACGCCGCGCGTCGACCTGGTGGCGAAGTATCCGACCCTGCCCGATGCCAAGCAGTTCCGGCTGCCGAACATCGGCCACACCGTGCAGAAGGCCGCGGTGGACAAGGGAATTGCTAAGCAATTCCCGCTGATCCTCTCGACCGGCCGTCTGGTCGAATACGAAGGCGGCGGCGAGGAAACCCGGTCCAATAAATGGCTGGCCGAGCTGCAGCAGGATATGTTCATCGAGATCAGCCCTGCTGATGCGGCCGATCGCGGCATCAAGGACGGTGGCTGGGTCTGGGTCACTGGCGCCGAGAACTCATCGAAAGCCAAGGTGAAGGCGCTGGTTACCGAGCGCGTCGGCAAGGGCGTCGCCTGGATGCCGTTCCACTTCGGCGGTTGGTACGAGGGTGAAGATCTGCGCAGCAAATATCCGCAGGGCGCCGATCCGATCGTGCTCGGCGAAAGCGCGAACACGATCACCACCTATGGCTATGACCCGGCGACGGGCATGCAAGAACCCAAAGTCACGCTTTGTCAGATCAGAGCGGCATAGGAGGCGGGATCATGGCTCGAATGAAATTCCTCTGCGACGCCGATCGTTGCATCGAGTGCAACGCTTGCGTCACCGCCTGCAAGAACGAGCACGAGGTGCCCTGGGGCATCAACCGCCGGCGCGTCGTCACGCTCAATGACGGCAAACCCGGCGAGCGCTCGGTCTCCATGGCCTGCATGCATTGCACCGACGCGCCCTGCGCGGCAGTCTGCCCGGTGAACTGCTTCTACACCACGGCCGACGCGGTGGTGCTGCACTCCAAGGACCTGTGCATCGGCTGCGGCTACTGCTTCTACGCCTGCCCATTCGGCGCGCCGCAATATCCCAAGGTCGGCAACTTCGGCTCGCGCGGCAAGATGGACAAATGCACCTTCTGCGCCGGCGGCCCGGAAGCCGACAACACCAAGGAAGAGTACGAGAAATACGGCTCCAATCGCCTCGCTGAAGGCAAGCTGCCGCTGTGCGCCGAGATGTGCTCGACCAAGTCGCTGCTCGCCGGCGACGGCGACGTCATCGCGCAGATTTACAAAGAGCGCGTGGCCAAGCGCGGCTACGGCTCCGGCGCCTGGGGCTGGCAGACCGCCTATCGCGAGACGATCGCGACTTGATGCCATCGCGGCGGCGCGGAGGTTCCGCGCCGCCGGTTTCGCCGCTGAAGAAGACTTGGATTGAAGGAGACATAGCATGGCGAAAGTTTTTGCGCGGATGCGCTTGATCGCCGGGGCGTTGGCGCTCGTCTTCGTCGTCGCGACGGCCATGCCGGCCGCGGCACAGCAGCCGAACTCGGTCAATCCGACCGCCGCGGCGGTCAAGGAGCAGCAATTGCTCCAGCAACTCAAGGTGATCCAGGGCCGCGGCACCATCCCGGACGTGAAGTCCTATGTGCTCGAGCATCCGGCCGGCCGCGATTGGCGCGAGTATCACTCCGTCACGCTGAAATGGATCGGCGGCATCGCCATCTTCGGCATTCTGGCGCTGCTCACGGTGTACTATCTGTGGCACGGCACCATGCGTATTGAGCAGGGACGCTCAGGACGCACCATCGTACGGTTCAACGCGTTCGAGCGCTTCGTGCACTGGCTGACCGCCGTTACCTTCGTCATCCTGGCGATCACTGGCCTCAACATCAGCTTCGGCCGCAGCCTGATCTTGCCGTGGCTGGGCCCGTCCGCGTTCAGCACTTGGTCGGAATGGGCGAAGTTTTCGCATAACTATCTCAGCTTCGCCTTCACAGTCGGCCTCGTGCTGATGTTCCTGATGTGGGTGGCGCGCAATCTGCCAAGCGGCAACGACGTCGTCTGGTTCAAGAACGGCGGCGGCATGTTCGGCGGCAAGGAGCCGCCCGCCGAAAAGTTCAACGGCGGCGAAAAGCTGATCTTCTGGATCTCCGCTTTCGGAGGCGCAGGGGTCATCGTGACCGGCTTTGTGCTGCTGTTCCCGTTCTACGGCACGACCGTCGCGAACATGGAACTGGCCGAGATCCTGCATAGCATCGTCGCGGTGCTCTATGTCTCCGCCATGCTTGTCCACATCTATATGGGCACCATCGGCGTGGAAGGGGCCTTCGAGGCGATGGCCGAAGGCACCGTCGACGTCAATTGGGCCAAGGAGCGGCATAGCCTCTGGTACGACGAGGAAACGCAGTCCGGCGTCGTCCCCCAGGGCCGGGCGGCGCAGCAGCCGGCCGAATAGCCGGCCCCCGCAATCGACGATAAAAACGCCCGGCCTTGCGGCCGGGCGTTTTGCTATAAGGAAACCATGCGCATCATCGGTCTCGCCGGCTGGAGTGGGTCGGGCAAAACCACTTTGATCAAGAAGCTCATCCCGCGCCTGATCGCGCGCGGCATCAGCGTGTCCACGCTCAAACACGCCCATCACGGTTTCGACCTCGACCAGCCCGGCAAGGATAGCTTCTTCCATCGCACCGCCGGCGCCACCGAGGTGATCATCTCGTCGGCCAAACGCTGGGCCATCTTGCACGAACTGCGCGAGCAGCCGGAATGGGACATGGCCGCCCTCGTCGGCAAGATGTCGCCGGTCGATCTGGTGCTGGTCGAAGGCTTCAAGCGCGACGCTTTCCCCAAGCTCGAGATCCACCGCATCGCCAACGGCAAGCCGCTGATCCATCCGGAAGACCCGCATATCATCGCGGTCGCCTCCGACAGCGCGCTGCCGCAGGCCAAGGTGCCGGTGGTCGATCTCAACGACACCGAGGCGATCGCCGATCTGTTGCTCAAGCACGCGGTGCCCATCGGAGCCGCGTGATGGCACAGCTCACCGACGATTGCTTCGCGTTTTCCGGCCCGCTGCTGCCGCTCGACGACATGGAGCGGCTGATCGGCGAGCGTGTTTCACCGGTGGACGGCACCGAGCGCGTCGGGCTGCGCGCTGCGCGCGGCCGCGTCACCGCCGCGGACGTGAAGGCGCCGGTCGATCTGCCGCCATTCGATAATTCGGCGGTCGACGGCTATGCCGTGCGCCACGCCGATTTGCGCGGCGATGGCGACACCCGGCTGGCCGTCGCCGGCCGGCTGACCGCCGGTGCGCGCGCGGAGATCGCGATCAAGCCGGGGCAGGCGATCCGCATTTTCACCGGCGCCGCCATGCCGGCGGGCGCCGACACCGTATTCATGCAGGAAGACGTGACGGTGGACGGCGGTCAGGTGGTCGTGCCGAAAGGCCTGAAGCTCGGCTCCAACCGGCGGCTGGCCGGCGAGGACGTGGCCGCCGGCCAGGTGGCGCTGCCGGCCGGCACGGTGCTGGAGCCGCAGCATATCGCGCTTGCCGCGGCGCTCGGCATCACCGAGATCGAGGTGCGGCGGCGGCTGCAGGTGGCGATCTTCTCCACCGGCGACGAAGTGGTCGAGCCCGGCACGCCGCGCGGCGGGGCGGCGATCTACGACGCCAACCGCTATCTGTTGAGCGAATTGCTGGAACGGCTCGGCGCCGTGGTGACCGATCTCGGCATTCTGGCCGACGATCCCGACGTGCTGGCGCGCGCGCTGGCCAAGGCGGCCGCGTGGCATGATCTGGTCATCACGTCCGGCGGCGTCTCCACCGGCGAAGCCGACCATGTGCGCGGCGCGGTCGAGCGCATCGGCAGCCTGGTGTTCTGGCGCGTCGCCATCAAGCCTGGCCGGCCGGTCGCCATGGGCGTGATCCGCGCCGCGCCGCGCAAAGACTACGCCGCCCATAGTGCCGCCGCTTTCGTCGGACTGCCGGGCAATCCAGTGGCCGTGTTCGTGACTTTCGTTGGGGTGGTGAAGCCGCTGCTGCGGCGGCTTGCCGGCGCGCGGCCGCAAAGCCTGATGCCGCTGCCGGTGCGCGCCGCCTTCGCCTACCGGAAAAAGAAAGACCGCCGCGAATATGTCCGGGTCGCGCTGCGGCGCGCGCCCGACGGCGAACTGGAAGCGATCAAGCATCCGCAGGACGGCGCCGGCATTTTGACGTCGCTGACGGAGACCGATGGCTTGCTGGAATTTCCCGAGGACGTGACGGCGATCGAGCCGGGCGCCCGCGTCGGGTTCCTGTCTTATGCGGCGCTCATCGGTTAGCTGTCATTCCGGGTCCGGCCCTTCCCGGAATGACAGAGAGCACTTTACGCGCCGAGCCGTACGCTCGGCCCGCTGGTGAAGGCCTTGTCGACCGGTTCCTGGATGCTGTTGAGCACCACGCCGCCAATCACCGCGATGATGATGGCGGCTACGCAAGCGATGATGAATGTCTTCATGAAATCGGCTCCTCTCCCGGACGCCCCATAGCTTACAACCATATCAAATATGGGCGCGGCGCGTGGCCGGTCAAGAATTCAAATGCCCTGATGTTGCAGCGCAATGTGTTCGGCGCGCGCGGCATCCTCGGGCGTGTTGACGTTGAGGAACGGGTCGACCGGCTCGGCCGGCCAATCGGCCACGGCGACGCCGTGGCGCGCCGTCCACACCTCGATTTTGCGCAGGCCCTCCTCGACCAGGGCCTTGCGCAGGCTGGCGCGCAGCGCCAGCGGCCACAGGCCGACCACCGGATGGCGCCATTCGCCGGAGCGGGCGCAGGCAAGCGGCACGCCGGCGCCCATCTTCACCCGGGCGATGTGCAGGCGCTCGACCAGGTCGTCCGGCAGGAACGGGCAGTCGCCCGGTACGCTGAGCAGCCATTCGATGCCGTTGTTCTCGGCGGCCAGCCAGTCGAGCCCGGCCAGGATACCGGCAAGCGGGCCGGGATGGTCCGGCACATTGTCGGGCACGACGGTGCAGCCGGTGTCGGCGAAGCGCCCGGGGTCGCCATTGGCGTTGATGATGATGTCGACGCACTGCCCCGACAGGCGGGCCAGCACGCGGTCGAGGATCGACACGCCGCCGATCTCGATGCGCGCCTTGTCGCCGCCGCCCATGCGGCGCGCCAGTCCGCCGGCGAGGACGAGGCCGAAGGTAGGAGGAACCGGAATATCAGCCATCACTCGTCATGCACGGCCGCCTTGCGGCGGTGTTTCGAACTTTCTTCCTCGACAAAAGCGAGGTCCTGATCGAACACGATGCGGTCCTCGCCGGCCAGCGCGACGAAGCGCTTGCCGCGTGCGCGCCCGATCAGCGTCAGGTTGGCCTTACGTGCGAGTTCGACGCCCCAGGCGGTGAAGCCCGAGCGCGAGATCAGGATCGGGATGCCCATGCGCACGGTCTTGATCACCATCTCCGAAGTGAGCCGGCCGGTGGTGTAGAAAATCTTGTCGGCGGGCGAGATCTTCTCCTTGAACATCCAGCCGGCGATCTTGTCGACCGCGTTGTGGCGGCCGACGTCCTCCATATAGACCAGCGGCTGATCCTCGCGGGCCAGCACGCAGCCGTGGATGGCGCCGGCTTCGAGATAAAGCGATGGTGTGGTATTGATCTTGTTTGTCAGCGCATAGAGCCACGAAGTGCGCAATTCGGCCTTCGGTAACGTGATGGTCTCCAGCGCTTCCATCAGGTCGCCGAACACGGTGCCTTGCGCGCAGCCCGAGGTCTGCACCTTCTTCTTGAGCTTCTTCTCGTAATTGGTCTTGCGCTTGGTGCGCACCACGACGACCGAAAGCTCCTCGTCGTAATCGACGCCGGTGACCACGTCGTCGGGCAACAGCATGTTCTGGTTGAGCAGATAGCCGACCGCCAGATAGTCCGGGTAGTCGCCGATGGTCATGGCGGTGACGATTTCCTGCGAGTTGAGAAAAATCGTCAGCGCACGCTCGACCGTGACCGAAGTCTCGATCTTGGCGCCGGTCTGGTCGATGCCGGCGACGCGCTCGGTCAGCCGCGGGTCCTGCGGGTTGGGCCGAATGATGTAGGTGTCGATCTTCTTGTCCATGGCGCGACTATAGCAGAGATTTTACCGCCCTTTGAAATCTGCCCACTTTAGGTGGGCAGCGCCGCTGCATTTGTCCATGCGTGGCGCGGCAAAAATCGCCTGCCCAGTTCCCAAGCGGCGTGCAGCCAGCCTAAGATGGCGGCAACGACATCACGCCATAAAGCCACGGGGAGACGCCATCCATGCTGCGCGCGACCAAAGACATCATGCTGCCGACCACCATCACCGGCTCGTTGCCGCGGCCGAGCTGGTACACGCAGAACCTCGGCATGCGCAGCTTCCTCGACGCCATGGTGAACAACCAGTTCCGCGAACAATATGTCGACACCGTCGGCATCTATCTGCACGAGCAGGAAATGGCCGGCCTCGATATCGTCACCGACGGCGACGCGCATTTCGATAGCGACGTCGGCGGCCAGAGCTGGACCAATTATCCGCCGCGCCACATGGGCGGCTTCGACAAAAATCCGCAGCCGACGCCGGCCGGCAAGGGCGGCCTCATGTTCCCACCCGGCCACATCCTGCACGATTATCTCGAATCGCGCGTGATGCCCGGCATCAGCGGCCCGGTCACGCGCGGCGATCTGCAATACGCCGCGATGTGGAAGGTCGCCCAGCGCATGACCAAGAAGCCGGTCAAGTTCGGCACCATCGGTCCGGAGCTGGTCGCCTTCGCCGTGCAGGACAGGCACTACAAGTCGATCAAGGACCGCATCCTGGCGATCGCCGACGCGCTCAACCAGGAGCTCACCGAACTCGCCAACGCCGGCTGCCAGGTGATCCAGTTCGAGGAGCCGCAGATCCATATGCTGGCGATCCGCAAGGTGGTCGACGAGGTGATCAATCCGAGCTTCAGCGTCGAGGTGTTCAATCGCACCGTGAAAGGCCTGCGCGCAAAGACCGAGGTCTGGTGCCACACCTGCTGGGGCAACCCGTCGCAGCAGCGCATGTTCAAGGAAGTGCAGAGCTACAAGGATGCGCTGGAGACGCTCGAACAAGGTCGACGCCGACGTGATCACCTTCGAATCCGTCAGCGCCGGCGGCATGGACCTTGAGGCCTTCGGCAAGATCATCTCGTCGGACAAGAAGATCGCCATCGGCGTCATCGACCACCATTCGCTGCAGGTCGAGAAGCCGGAGGAGATCGCCGACCACATCCGCCGCGCGCTCAAATATATCCCGGCCGAGCGCCTGATCATCTCGTCCGACTGCGGCATGGGCCGCGAGGGCATGAGCCGCCGTCACGCCTATTACAAGATCGTGTCGCTGGTGCTCGGCACCAACATTGTGCGCAAGGAGCTCGGCCTGCCGCAGGCCGAGTGCCTCGCCGCCGATCCGCGATATTCGCTTGTGGTGCCGAGTGCCTGACTTGGCGCGAGGTGTTACCAAAAGCTGAACGCAGACGGACCAATTGCCGGGGTCGATTTGGCGCGGCTTCAATCTGTTTGTGATTATCGTGGCCTTCTGAACAAGCCAGAAGGCTCCGCAGATGAGACCGCGAAACATTGCAATTATGCTGGCGATTATGGCCGGCGGCGTCGGCCTCGCCGCAATGGCGGAACGGCCGGTGGTCCCCCTGCAGCAAGCGGCCGCCATTCAGCACGTGGCTGTCGTCCGGGAAGCGGCAGCACCCCCCGAATTCGATTTCACGGCGCTGCACCGGCAGGCAAGCGACGCGCTCGACAAACTTCGCCGGGCGCAGCAACGCCGGACCCAAACCAGCGCTGCTTACTGATCATCCAGGCAGAAACGCCACTGCGCTTACTTCGCCGGCGCCTTCTGGCAGGCGGCCCACACCTTGGCGGGCGTCGCCGGCATGTCCATGTGATCGGCCGCGCCATTGGGGATCGCATGCGCAATCGCGTTCATCACCGCCGCGATGGCCGCCGTGGTGCCGGCCTCGCCGGTGCCCTTGACGCCGAGTGGATTGGTCGTGGCCGGCACCGGATGCAGCGCCTCGCGCAGCTCGACCGGCATGTGGTGCGCCCGCGGCATGCCGTAGTCCATGAACGAGCCGCTCACCAATTGCCCGCTCGTTGAGTTGTAGACCGCGTTTTCGGTCAGCGCCTGACCGAGCCCCTGCGCAATGCTGCCGTGCACCTGGCCCTCGACGATCGTGGTGTCGAGCGGGTTGCCGCAGTCGTCCACCGCGGTATAGGTCACGAGATCGACAAAACCGGAGTCGGGATCGATCTCTACTTCGGCGATGTGGCAGCCGTTCGGGAAGGTCAGCGGCGTCTCCGCCTTGTCCTTGGTGTCGAGGCTTTCGCCCATGGCCTTGGCGCGCTTGGCGGTCTCGAACAGCGAAATCTTGCGGTCGGTGCCGACCACCTCGAAACTGCCATTGCGATATTGAATGTCGGTTTCCGACGCTTCCAGCGCGGCGGAGGCGACTTTTTTGCCTTTCGCCAGCATCACGTCGGCGACATGGACAATAGCGTTGCCGGCGCACATGGCCGAGCGCGAACCGACCGAGGCGCCGCCGGTCAGGCCCAAATTGGTGTCGCCGTGGCGGTGCTCGATTTTGGCCGGATCGATGCCGAGCTTGTGCGCCAGCAGCCGGCCGAACACGGTGGCGTGGCTTTGCCCCGTCGATTGCACATTCAAGCCGAGGATCATCTTATCGCCGTCGGGAAATGCCATTGACGCCATTTCCATCGGCGTCGCGCCGGAATGCTCCAGCATGCAGGAGATGCCGATGCCGCGCAGCTTCTTGCGCTTGGCCGATTCGCGCTTGCGCTTGTTGAAATTGTCGACGTCGGCGAGCTTGAGCGCCTTGTCGACGATGCCGGGAAAATCGCCGCTGTCGTAGGTGTTGATCGGCGTCTTGAACGGCATGGCCGACGGCGGGATCAGGTTTTTCTTGCGCAGCCGCACTGGGTCCATGCCGACGACGCGCGCGGCTTCCTCGACCGCCCGCTCGAGCGCGTAGTTCGCCTCCGGGCGTCCGGCGCCGCGATACGGCGCGATCGGCACTTTATTGGAGAAGTAACAAGCGACGCCGACGTCGACTTTGGCGATCCGGTACATGCCGGGAAGGCAACGGGCGAAATTGTTGGTGTTGATGTTGATGCCGGCGTTGGCGATATAGGCGCCCTGGTTGCACAGATGGCGCACGCGCAGCGCCAGGAACTTACCCTTGTCGTCGAGCGCGAGCTCGACATGGGTGACCGCGTCGCGCGCCTGGCAGTCGCTCATGAAGGCTTCCGAACGAGTTCGATTGCCAATGCACCGGCCGCCCAACTTTGCGCGCAGCCACCATCACCGCGATGTATTCCGGATAGACCGTTGTCTTCATGCCGAAGGCACCGCCGACATCTTCGGTGATCACCCGCAATTTTTCGTTCGGCACGCCCATGATGGATGCGGCCTGGCCGCGCAGCCCGTCGGCGCTCTGCGAGCAGGCGCGCAGCGTGTAGCTGTCGTTGTCCTTATCGTAGATGCCGGTGGCGCCGCGCGTTTCCATCGAAGCCACTATCAGGCGCTGGTGGGTGACGCTGACGCGCGCCACATGCGGCGCCTTGGCAATGATTTCGGCAACGTCGCGTTCGTTCTGCTCGCTGGCCACCGGGCCCGGCCAGTCGACGCAGAGATTGCCCGGCGCGTCCGGAAAAAGCTGCGCCTTACCGTTCATCGCGGAGTCCAGGTCGACCACCGCCGGCAATTCCTCGTAGTCGACTTGGACCAATTCGGCGGCGTCCTGCGCCGCGCCGCGCGTTTCCGCCACCACCATGGCCACCGCGTCGCCGACGTGCATCACCTTGTCGCCGGCAAGCGCGGGGCGAAACGGCATCACCATCTTGGCGCCGCCGCGGCCAATCACCGGCGGGTGGCGCGAAATGCCGGCAACGCCGGCCGCCTTGATATCCTCGGCGGTGAGCACGGCGAGCACCTGTTTGGCCGCGCGCGCCGCGTCGGTCCTCACCGCAAGCACGCGGGCATGCGCATGCGGCGAACGCACGAAAGCGGCATAGGCCTGGTTCGGCAGCCGCGGGTCGTCGACGAAATGGCCTTGGCCGCGCACCAGGGCGTCGTCCTCGACGCGCGGCTCGTGTTGGCGATGGGCGAGGGTCGAGTTCATGCGGTTTTCCCAGCGTAAAAGCAGCCTCGTTTATAACCGAAACTGGGCCGCCCGACAGGGGCTTGCGTCGGCGGCGCGGCTGCGGCACTCAGACGCCTCTCGCTCCCGGCTTTCCTGCAGTTTTCAGAGGACGAAATGAGTAAAGTGCGCACCATCGACACCCACACCCACATCTGCACCCTGGAAACCGCCGCGATGCTGACCAAGGCGGGCGTCAAGGTCACGATCACGCCCGACGATGCCGAGAATGCGGCATTCGATGTGGCCGGCGTGGTGTACCGGCCGTTCCCGACCGGCGGCTTCGACATCCCGCGCCGGCTCAAGGACATGGATGCGACGGGCGTCGACGTGCACGTGCTGTCGGCGACGCCGCAGACCTATCTCTACAATCAGGAGCCGGCGCTCGGCGCCGTGCTCTCCGCCATCCAGAACGACCAGATGGCGAGACACATCGCCGCGCATCCCACTCGCTTCATGGGTATCGCCACGCTGCCGATGCAGGACCCCAAGCGCGCCGCCGACGAGCTCAGGCGGGCGATGACCAAGCTCGGTCTCAAGGGCTCGATGTTCGCCTCCAACGTGCTCGGCAAGAATCTGGACGACCCGAGCTTCGAGCCGCTCTGGGCGACGGCCGAAGAACTCGGCGCCTTCATGTTCATCCATCCCAACAATGTCGCCGGCGCCGATCGCCTCAAGTCCTATTATCTCGGCAATCTGATCGGCAATCCGCTCGACACCACCATCGCCGCCGCCTGCCTGATTTTCGGCGGCGTCATGGACCGGCATCCGAAGCTGAAGATCATGCTGGCGCATGGCGGCGGCTTCACGCCCTATCAGGCGGCGCGCTGGGAGCACGGCTGGAAGGTGCGCCCCGAGCCGAAGAAGAACGTGCCGACGCAGCCAAAGGGTATCGCCAAGCGTTTCAATTACGACACCATCCTGCATTCCGCGGAGACGCTGAAGGCGATGATCGGTCTGGTCGGCAGCGACCGCGTCATGCTCGGCAGCGACTACCCCTACGACATGGCCATGATGGATTGCGTCGCCCACGTGCGGTCGCTGAAAATCTCCGACGCCGACAAGGACGCGATCCTGAATGGCAACGCCGAAGCGATGTTATCGGGGAAATAGCCATGAACGTGCAGGCGTCGCCCGAAATCGCCCCTAAGGCCGGCCGCATCCCGACGGCGGCCGTCACCGGCCTGATCGTCGACGCCATGCTGAAATGCGGCGTGCCGAAGGGCGACGCCGGCAAGATCGCCGAACTGATGCTGGAAGCCGATCTCATCGGCGCCGATGCGCATGGCGTGTTCCGCCTGCCGCAATATGTGCAGCGGCTGAAGCTCGGCTCGACCAACCCGCGGCCGAACATCACGGTCACGCGCAGCGCGCCGGCGACCGCGCTGGTCGACGGCGACAACGGCATGGGCCATCTGGTCGTCGCCAAGACGGCGGAAACCGCGATCGAGCTCGCGCGCGAGAACGGCGTCGCCTGGGTCGGCTGCCGCATGTCGGGCCATGCGGGGGCGGCCGGCGTCTATGCGGCGCTGCCGCTGAAGCACGATATGATCGGCATCTATTCTGCCGTGGCGAATGCCAACCACATGCCGCTCGCCGGCGGCGCCGAACCGCTGCTCGGCACTAACCCGCTGGCGATCGCGATTCCCGCCGGCGAGGAGCCGCCGCTGGTGCTCGATATCGCCACCTCGATCGTTTCCTACGGTACCATCAAGAACCACAAATTGCTCAACCGGCCGCTCAAGGGCGACTGGATGATCAACCCGAACACCGGCGAGGCGGTGATCGATCCGCAACAAAGCGGCGAGGCGCTGCTGCTGCCGATGGGCGGCTACAAAGGCGCCGGGCTTGCGCTGATGCTCGGCCTGCTCGCCGGCACGCTCAACGGCGCGCTGTTCGGCCGCGATTGCGTCGATTTCAATGCCGAGCCCGGCAAGGTCACCAATACCGGGCAATTCGTCGTCGCGCTCGATCCGGCGCGCTTCCAGCCGCTCGCCCAGTTCAAGGCCGAGGTCGACCGCCATATCCGCAGCCTGCGCTCATCGAAGACGTTGCCGGGTGAGAGTGTGCGGCTGCCCGGCGAAGAGCGCGCCAAGCGCCGCGCCGATCGGCTCGCCAACGGGCTTGCCTTGCCGGGCGAATTGCTGACGCAGCTCGACAAGCTCGGCGCCGAACTGACGATCAAGCCGCTGCGCGAGCGCTGAGGATTGCCGAAAGCCTATTTCCCTTCGGCCATCAAACGCAGCTTGCGTTTGCCTTCGGCCGAGGCTTCCGAGATCTTCACCGCTTCTTGCAGGAGCGCGTCGATCTGTGGCCGCAGGCGGGCGTCACGGGTGTACGGCATGCCGCCACGGTACTCGATGGCGTTGCGGTGCTCATCGAGGAAGGCGGCGACTTTTTCGATCACCGGCAACCCGCTCACCATGATCGGGATCAGCTCGCGGAACACGTTCGCCGGCTTGGTCACCATCCGCTTGTAGGCCTTGTCGTAGACCGCCTTCAAATCCGGCGGCTGCTTGAGCGCCGCGTGCGCGGCATCCGCGTCGGCCAGCGCCTTGTCGATCGCGGTTTTCATCTTGGCCATGCCTTGCGTCACGACCGGTAACATGGCGCGATGTTGCACCAGATCTTCGATCGAGCGCGGGCTGCCGATCTGCATGGCGCGCGCAAAATCCTTGGCGACCGCCGCGTCGAGCTGGTGATGGAAGCCGTTCATGATGCGGTATTGGTTGGCGTAAGGACCGAAATTGGCGACGTCCTGACCCGACATGATCGGAATATGCAGGCCGGGCTTGTCGATGATGCGCGTCTGCAGGAATTCGATGAAAGCCTTGCGCTGCGCCTCTTCCTGGCCGAAGCAGCCGGCGAGCAGCAGCGCAAAACCGACGAGCGCGGCGACAGTGGCCGCCCGTTTCGACGTGATCATAGTCAATGCCCCCGCTGGGTGGGTGTCCCGGCGATGATCATAGGTCGCCGCACCCGCGGCAAAGGTTCAAGGCGGAAATCAATGGATGGCTTTGACTTTGCCGGCGGCGTTGATCTGCTCCACCACCTTTTTCCACTTCGCCGATTCGGCGGCAACGAAGTCCTTGAAGCTTTGCGGCGTCGGGCTCGACGTCGGCACCATGCTGGCAGCGATCATGTGCTTGCGCACGTCCGGATCGGCCATCGCCCTGAGCACGGCGGCGTGCAGTTTGGCGACGATCGGAGCGGATGTACCCTTCACGGCAAAAAGCCCCTGCCAGGAGCCGCTGACGTCCTCGGGGAAGCCGAGTTCGACCACGGTCGGCACGTCGGTCAGTGATTCCACGCGCTGTTTCGTGGTCACCGCGAAGCCTTTCAGCTTGCCGGCCTTCACGAACTGCGCCGCCGACGACAGCGTGACGAACATCACGTCGACATTGCCGGCCATCAGATCGATGATGGCCGGGCCAGCGCCGCCTTTGTAGGGCACCTGCGTCATCTGCAAGCCGAGCCGGTGCCGGAACTGCTCCATCGCCAGCGTATTGAGCGTGCTGACGCCCGCCGCGGCATAATTGATCTTGCCGGGGTTTGCCTTGGCGTAAGCGATCATCTCCTTGAGAGAATTCGGCGGAAATTTCTCGCTGGCAACCACGATGCCGGGCGTTTCGGCGGCGAGCGATATCGGAATGAAATCGCGCTCCGGCGCCACTTTCAGCTCGGGGAAGAAATGCGGATTGATCGCGATGGTGCCGATATTGCCCAGGAACAGCGTGTAGCCGTCGGGCGCCGCGCGCGCCGCGACCTCCATGCCGACATTGCCGGCGGCACCGGTGCGGTTGTCGATCACCAGCGTCTGGCCGAGCGCTTTTTCCATCGCCGGCTGAATCAGCCTGATGGCGAAATCGGACGCGCCACCGGGCGCGAAGGGCACGATGATATGGATCGGCCGCGTCGGGTAACTGACGGCGTCCTCGGCGGCGCATAGGCGGGTCGCGGCGAGCAGCCCCAGCAGAATAAGCAACGCGCCACGCAGGTGCGACCAACCGATTGCCGCCTTCATTTCGTCCTCCACTTGACGAATTACGCCACCGCCTTGAAATCATCCGCATCGAGCGGCAGCTTCACCGGCTGCTTGCGCTTGGCCGAGAGATCCAGCGCCTTGGTCAGCATCAGGTTGCGGTGCGCTTCTTCCACCGTCGCCGCCGCCGTCGGCAAACCCATCGCGATGCGATTGAGCCAGCTATCGGTCTCCAGCGCCATCGGCCCACGCAATTCGCCGAGCGCCATGTCGCCGGGCGGATAGCTGCCCATGAAATCGACCAGCCGTGAGGTGTCGGGGTTGTAGCCTTCGGACTGCGGTTTGGCGACCGCCAGCACGATGTCGCGATGCGTGTCGTCGATGGTGAGCACGCCGGTGGTGCCGACGATGCCGACTTCGAGCGAATAGACAGCGGCCGGCCAGTTGACCGGCAGCGCCCAGGAAATGTTGAGGTGATAGACCGTGCCGTCGTCGAACATGATCATGCCGGCGGTGGCGTCGATGCCCTTGTAGAGCGGGCCCAGCACCTTGTCGATCGAGCGCGCATAGACCTCGACCGGCTTTTTGCCTTCCAGACACCACATGCAGATGTCGAGCGCATGCGTGCCGGAAATCACCATCGGCGAGATGGTCGTGGGATCGTCGGTGCGCTTGTAATTGTCGATCGCCACCAGCCGGTTCATGAAGGCGCGCGAGGTGACCAGCGTCACGTCGCCGAGCGCGCCGGTACGGCACTTTTCCTTGGCCGCCAGCCAGCGGCGGCGGAAACGCTGGGTGTAGCCGACCACGGCGTCGACCTTGGCGTCCTGGATCGCCTTGAGCACGCGCGCGGATTCATCCAGACGCGTGGCCAGCGGTTTCTCGATCAGCAGCGGAAGGCCACGCTCGAGCGCCACCATGATCGGATCGACGTGCAGATGCTCGTCGGTCGCGATGATGGCGCAGGTCACTTCTGGCCGCTTGAGCAATTCGACGTGGCTCTGCGTGACGAAATCGGCGCTGATTTTCGGGCGCGACTTCGCCGGCGCGGTTCGGGTTCTTTTCGGCAAGCCCGATCCACTCGACCGCCGGATGGCGCGCCGCCACCTCGCCGCGGAACAGGCCGACGCGGCCGCCGCCGATGATGGCAAGGCCGACGCCCTTGGCAGACTTCTTCATTGTGGATTGGCTCCTGACCGGTTCTTTTCCTTGAATTCGGCAATCCCCGAAATCGTCTCGTTGGTCAGCGGCAGATCGACCGGCTCGTTGCGGTCGGCCGACAGATCGGCGGCGCTGTAGGTCTCCATCACCCGGCGCGCGCTTTCCGGCGTCACCATCACCGGCGTGTCGCGGATGCAGGCTTCGAGGAAGTGGATGGTCTCCGGCCCCATGCCGCCGGCGAACACTTCGTCGACCTGCTCGCCCGGCATGGTCGACATCGGGAATTCCTGGCCGTTGCTCATGGTGTTGAGCCAGTTGTCGCGCTGGGTATCGTCGAGCAACAGCGCGCCTTCGGTGCCGGTGATCTCGATCCAGGTCGAGCAGTAGTTCGGATAGCTCGGCGGGAAGTTCCAGCCGCCGCCGATCATCACCACCACGCCGTTGTCCATGGTGACGGTGGTGAACATCACGTCGTGCGAACCGTTGACCGGCTTCATGTAGCCGTAGGCGCCCTGGCTGTAGACCCGCACGGGCTTGGCCGGCTCCAGCAGCCAGAACACGAAATCGAGGTCGTGGGTCGATTCCATCACCACCGGCGACAGCCGCACGCGGCCGGCGATCTTCTTGCCCAGGCTGCGCGACAGATTGCGGCTGACCAGCACCGAGACCACGTTGCCGAGCGTGCCGTCGACGATCTTCTTCTTGGCGTAGGCGATCTTCGGATTGAAGCGCTGCGAATAGCCGATGGTGAATTTCAGCCCGTTGCGCTTGGCGAGCTGGATCAGCTCGTCGGCTTCCCACAATTCGAGCGAGATCGGCTTTTCCAGCATCACGTTCTTGCCGGATTTCAGGCAGTCGCGGCAGATCGGATAGTGGTTCGTCTCCGGCGTGGTCGAGATGTAGACCACCGAGATGTTCGGATTGTTGATGATGTCGTTGTAGTCGAGCGTCGCCGTCGCCGGCTTCTACAGCGCCTTCACCTCGGCCAGCCGGTCGGGCCGGATCTCGCACAGGTGCAGTTTGTCGACCAGCGCGGTGCGCGCCAGCGTTTCCGCGCGCGTGCCGCCGACCCATCCGATACCGATCACCGCAACTTCAACTCGTTTCACCGGTCGTCTTCCTTTTGATTTTTGCGTTGTGATTGCGCGCGGCCGGACGGCCGCGGCGGCACACTATGCCAAACTTGCGCGCGCCCAAAGGGGCTGCCGCAAGCAATCTGCGCTACCACACAAGCCATTGGAAATACTTATATTTTCAACGCAAAATGGCGGCCTGGCCGACCCCGAAAACTTGCGCGGCGAACTGCGGATAGACCTCGGCGAGCTGCGGCGCCACCGTCTCGCGCATCAGCTTGAGCGTGTCGCGCGAGGGCGCCGGCGTCTCCGGCACCGTGTCCGGCCGGTCGAAATCGAAGCCGGTGTGCTCGATCACCTCCTCGACCGTGTGGCCGGGATGCACGCTTGCCAGCGTGAAGCGCCCGTCGGCGAACGAGAACAGGCAGCGGTTGGTGACCAGCGCGATCGGCCCGCCGCGGCGGATAGACGTTCGGCTCGCTCGCGCCCGGCGCGCTGATGAAATCGACCTTCGGCACCAGCGTGCGGCGCGAATGTTCGGTGCGGAACAGGATCACTTTCGGCACCACGTAATAGAGATAGGCCGAGCCGAACGAGCCGGGGAAGCGCACCTTCGGGATGCGCGTAGTCGCCGATGCTCACCAGATTGACGTTGCCCTGGCCGTCGATCTGCCCGCCGGAGAGGAAGAACACGTCGATGCGGCCTTGCCCGGCGCAGTCGAACAATTCGCGCGCGCCGTCGGTGAAGAACGTGTTCTTGCGGCTGCCCAGCAGCGAGACGTAAGGCCGGCCCAAGCCTTGTAACTTGCCGCGCTCGCGCGCCAGCAGCGCCGCGGTCGCCGGGATCGGCGAGGCATTGCCGACCGCGACGTGGCGCACGTCGCCGATCAGCCGCGCGATCACGTCGGCGAGCAGCTCCTCGGAGCGGAAGTTCACTTATCCCTCCCCTGAAAGGGAAGGGTCCGGCGCGAAGCGCCGGGGGTGGGGGTACGTCTGAAAGTGACTGAGAGCGACCCCACCCGGCTCGCCATAGCGCGTCGCAGACGCACGTAAACGCGCTTATGGCTCGCCATCCTCCCCGCGCGCAGGGAGGGATAAGAAAGATCACGCCGCTTTCTTCTCATACACATACTTGTCCAAATACTCCGCAAACCCTTCCGCCGTCGTCGCCAGTCGCGCATACTCCGCGAGATGCTCGGCATCGGCGGCGTAATGATCGGGCAGCGGCAGCGGCCAGGCGCCGCGTTCGGCCACGACGACGCTCTCGACATAGAAGCCTGGCAGCGTGCCGGCGGCGAGCACCGGATCGTCGAGCAGATT
Organism: uncultured Alphaproteobacteria bacterium; assembly: GCA_963772235.1. GTDB lineage: Bacteria > Pseudomonadota > Alphaproteobacteria > Rhizobiales > Xanthobacteraceae > Pseudolabrys. The sequence goes on along the minus strand of CAVYWI010000003.1, from coordinate 180,737 downwards.
GCCGTCGTGAATCTTCTCGACCGTCACGATGGTCTTCTCCGCCGCATGCGCCATGGTGGCGAGTTCGCGCTGGCGTCCGATCCAGACATTGCCGAAACGGTCGGCCATCGGCGCATGCAGCAGCGCGACGTCCGGCTTGATCGCCGGCAAGCAGCACGATCGGATCGGCATTGCCGAACGGCGTGTCGATCACCTTCCAGTCGTCGCGATATTTCAGCACGTCGGAACCGATCAGCCCGCGCAGCGGCATGAACGGCACGCCTTTTTCCGCCGCCTGCAAGGCCGCGTGCAGCGCCGGGCAGGTGGCGTCCATCATCTTGATCGCGCCCGACGTGATCGCGGCGGTGAAGCGCGGCGCCGGGCCGAATTCGCCGAGGCTCACCGCGCTCGTTTCCAGCGTCGCGACGCAGCCGGCGCCGATCAGCAAATCGGCCTGCAGGCTCGAGGTCGGCAGCGCCACCAGATGCAGCCGCTTGATGCCGCGGCGGATCAGCGCGCGCGTCGCTGCCATCGGCACGCCGGATACTTCGCGCGGCACCACCAGCATGCAGCCGTCGCTTACCGCGGCCAAGCGCATCATCGAGGGATTTCGCCGGCTGAAACATGGCTCACTGTCTCATTCTTCCGCTTGCCAGGTCCACACAATTTTGCGACGTGAGCGTATGGCCACGTCGCTGCAAGAAAAGCTTAACGCCAAACGTTTCGTGATCACCGCGGAAATCACGCCGCCGGTGAGCGCGTCGCGCGACGAACTGTTCGCCAAGGCGCTGCCGCTCAAGGGCCTCGCCGACGCGGTGAACGTCACCGACGGCGCCGGCGCGCGGCCGCATCTCGGCGCGGTGACCGCGGCGGCGATGCTGGTCGAGCAAGGCATCGAGCCGATCCTGCAGCTCACCTGCCGCGACCGCAACCGCATCGCGCTGCAGAGCGATTTGCTCGGCGCCGCCGCATCGGGCGTGCGTAATTTGCTCATGCTGCGCGGCGACGATCCTTCGGCTGGCGATCAGCCCGACGCCAAGCCGGTGTTCGATCTCGATCCGCGCCAGTTGCTCGATACCGCGCGCCGCTTGCGCGATGCCGGCGAATTGCCATCGGGGCGAAAGATTTCTGGCCACGCCGATTTTTTCCTCGGCGCCGCCGACAATCCGATCGACCCAAAGCCCGACTGGCAGCCGAATGGGCTGCAAGCCAAGATTGACGCCGGTGCGCAATTCATTCAGACGCAGTTCTGCATGGATGCCGGCGTGGTGCGCCGCTATTTGGCGCGGCTTTCCGAGACTGGGCATCGCCGGCAAGCTGTCAATGTTGATCGGCATCGTGCCGCTGCGCTCGGCCAAGTCGGCGCGCTGGATCACGGACAAGCTGTTCGGCGCGATCATTCCCGACGCGATCGTCGAGCGCCTGGAGCGCGCAGCCGATCCCGATCGCGGAAGGCCGCCGCATCTGCCTCGATCTAATTGCCGAACTGGCCGAGATCCCGCATGTCGCCGGCGTGCCACATCATGGCGCCCGGCCACGACTCCGCCGTGCCGGAGATCATCGCGCAGGCGCGCAAAGGCGTTAAACGCCTCGCGGCGGTGTAATTTCCGCCGGCTCATCCCCGCAAAAACTGGCGCCCCCTGGCATCAAATTGATGCTAGGATTGCCGGGGAAACAGACGCGAAAGGCCTCGTAAAAGGTCCGCGAATAAGGGGAGGAGCCGCATCATGCTCATCGTCGGGATCCGGACTACTGCGCTCGCTGCGCTCGTCACCGCTGCAACGCTCGGCCTGCTGGCGCAGCCGGCCGCCGCGCAAGGCAAGCCGTGGAAGCACGCCCTGCTCAACGCCAAGGCCGATGCCGGCTTCTTCATGATGGCGGCCAAACGCGGCTTTGCCGAGAAGCAGGGCCTCAAGCTCGAGCTGCTGCAGGTCAAGGACGACCAGATCGGCCTCAAGGCGCTGATCGCCGGCGAAGTCGACAGCTTCGAGGGCGGCCCGCAGGGCGCCTTCGCCGCCGCCGCGCGCGGCGCCGACGTCAAGATCATCGGCTGTCACTGGGTGGTGGTGCCGCACGGCATCTATGTGCGCGACGACATCCACAAGGTCGAGGATTTGAAGGGCAAGTCGATTGCGGTGTCGTCGCCCAATACGATGCCGGACCTGCTGGCGCGTTCCGCGCTGGCGAAATACGGCATCACCGCCGACCAGGTGAAGCTCGCCGCCGTCGGCGGCGACCGCGAGCGCTATCAGGCGCTGGTCGGCGGCGTGGTCGAGGGCGCCGTGGTGTCGAACGAATATCAGCCGGCGATGCCCAAGAGCCTGCATCTGCTGATCGCCGGCCGCGACGCGGTGCCGAATTTCCTGCGCGTCTGCCTGATGACTAGCGGCAAGGTTCTGGCCGAGCGCGGCGACGACGTCGTACGCTTCCTCGCCGCCGAGATGCAGGCGCTGCGTTACGCGCTGTCGCACAAGGCCGAGACGGTCGCGCTGACGCAGGAAATCATCCATGCCAAGCCCGACGATCCGCGTCCGGCTTTCGTCTATGACGACGCGGTCGCGCACCACGCTATCGATCCGGAACTGCCAATCCCGGCAGAGAAGCTCGAACTGGATGCAGGAGCAGATGGTCAAGGCCGGCAAGCTGAAGGCGGTGCTGCCGCTCGATAAGATCAGCGCGCTGGAGTATCGCGAGAAGGCGCTCAAGCTGGTGGGTATGAGCCACTAAAGACGCTGTGGAGCAATTTGCATGGGTGAGGTGAGTTTCGTCGACGTTTCCAAGCGCTTCACCTTGCGCGTGGACGGCGAACTGCATCACGTGCAGGCACTCGACCGCGTCAGCTTCACCGTGCGCGACGGCGAGATCGTGGCGCTGATCGGGCCGTCCGGCTGCGGCAAGACCACGGCCTTGCGCGTCGCCATGGGGCTCGACCCGGCGAACGCCGGCCGCGTCACCGTGGACGGGCGCGCGATCAATGGCTGCGGCCACGATCGCGGCATGGTGTTCCAGCACGCCGAACTGTTGCCGTGGCTGTCGGCCATGCAGAACGTGATGTTCGGGCTGGAAATGAAGGGTATGCGCGGGCAGCCCTTGCGCGAGACCGCGAAAAAATACCTCGCCTTGGTCGGGCTCGACCGAGTCGCAGAACCGCCGCCCGCATCAGCTCTCCGGCGGTATGAAGCAACGCGTCGGCATCGCCCGCGCGCTTGCCATCGATCCCAAGGTGCTGCTGATGGACGAGCCGTTCGGCGCGCTCGACGCGCAGACGCGCGAATCTTTGCAAGCCGAGCTGTTGGAAATCCACGCCCGCACCAAGAAGACCATCCTGTTCGTGACCCACGATCTCGACGAAGCGGTGCTGATCGCCGACCGCATCGTGGTTATGACCCACGGCCGCGTGCAGGAAATCGTCGATGTGCCGCTGACGCGTCCGCGCGCGGATCTGAGCATCGTGCGCGGCCTGCCGGAGTTCAACGACACCCGTTACAAGATCTGGCGCATGCTGCATTCCGAGCCGACGGTGCATTGAATGATGACTTATTCGCCTGAACGGACCCCTTTGCCCGTTCGTCCCCGCGAAAGCGGGGACCCAGGGCAATTGGAACGCGGAGCAAGCGGCTCCTGGATTCCCGCTTGCGCGGGAATGAACGGGTAATGTTAGTGACCAATATCGCCGATACCCAGAAGACGACGAACGAACCGGAGGTGACCGAGCGCCGGCCGTGGCCGCGCTGGGCGATCACGCTCGTCTCGGTCGTCTGCGTGCTGGCGCTGTGGGAAGTTTTCGGCCGCCACATTAATCCGATCTTCGGCTCCTATCCGTCGGCCATCGCGGTGGCGTTCTGGGAGTTGCTGCGCAGCGGGCAATTGGGGACGGCACTGTCGCAATCCTTGCAGCCCTTCTTTGTCGGCTATGGCCTTGCCATCGTCATCGGCATTCCGCTCGGCCTGGTCATCGGACGTTTCGGCACGGCGGAGGCGGCGTTCGGCATCTACATCACCGCCGGCTACGCCATGCCGCTGGTCGCGCTGGTGCCGCTGCTGATCCTGTGGCTGGGGCTCGGCTTCAAGGTCAAGGTCGCGGTGGTGTTCCTGATGTCGCTGTTCCCGATCTGCATCAACACCTGGCTCGGCGTCACCGCGGTGCCCAAGACGCTGATCGAGGTCGGCAAATCCTTCGTGGCGCCCGACACGGTGATCCTGCGCCGCATCATCCTGCCGGCGACGTTGCCCTACATCATGGCCGGCATCCGTCTTGCGGTCGGCCGCGCCGTGGTGGCGATGGTGATCGCGGAATTCTTCACGACGATTTCCGGCCTGGGCGCGGTGATCATCAATTCCGCCAACAATTTCGACACCGCCACCATGTTCGTGCCGATCATCATCCTGATGGTGATGGCGGTCGGCCTGAACGGCCTGATCGGCTTCGTCGAGCACAAGGTCGCACCCTGGCAGGCGGAGATCGCGGGAAGGGATCGGGAGTAATTAGACCAGCGCGCGGACCGCGACGAACAGGTCGCGCACCTGTTGCTCTGAAATATTCTTGGTGATGAACACCACCCGGCTTTGCCGGTTGCCGTCCGGCCAGGCGTCGAGTTCGACCGGCGGATGCGCGAGGTGCTGCACGAATTGCACCACCACCGGCCCCTGGCAGCCTTCGACGTTGAGGAAGCCCTTGACGCGCAAGAGGTCCGGCCCGCGCAGCGCCATCAGCGTGTCCATGGCCTTGGCGAAGGCCGGCCACGGCATCGGCGTATTGTCCGTGATCACGAAACTGCCGATACCGTCCGAATGCGCGGCCTCGGCCACGAAGGCGTTGCGCTGATCGCTGGCTGCTTCGGTCAGCCGGCTGGGATCGAGCTCGCCGTTGACCGCTTCGAGGATTTCCGCGCCCGGATTGAGCGCGCGCAGTTGCGCGGCCAGCGCCTCGGCGGCGCCTTCGCCGGCGATGTCGGTCTTGGTGATGACCAGCCGGTCGGCGAGGATCGCCTGCTGGCGCGCCTCCGACGACCAGGTGAGCGTGTCGCCGCCGGTCTCCGCATCGACCACCGTCACCACCACGTCGACATGGAACACCTCGCCGAGCGCGCGGTCGGTGGCGAAGGTCTGCAGGATCGGCGACGGATCGGCGAGGCCCGAGGTCTCGATCACGATGCGGCGGAAATCGGGGATTTCGCCGCGCTCGCGCTCGACCACCATGCGGCGCAACGCTTGTTGCAGATCGGTGCGCGTGATGCAGCACAGGCAGCCGTTGCCGAGCAGCACGGTCTCGTCGGTGCTCGATCGCACCAGCGCGTCGTCGATGCCGGTCGCGCCGAATTCGTTGACCACCACCGCGGTGCCTTGCCCCTCCGGGCGTCGCCAGGAACGCGACGCAGCAGCGTGGTCTTGCCGGCGCCGAGGAAGCCGGTGATCACGGTCACCGGAATGCGGTGGCCGCGCTCGCGCTTGAGCCGGCGCCCGAACATCCCGGCGGCCGGGGAGGGGAAGAGCTCGTTCATGTCTCACTTTACCCCGCCCCGCCGCGCGGGGCGAGGGAAGATCAGAAATCCATCTCCAGCGTGTAGAGCCCGCCGCTGAAGCGGTCCTGCGTGTAGACGATGCCGCGCTCGTCGACGAACACGTCGTTGAGCTGGATGGCGCCGACCGGCGAGCCTTTCGGCGCCGGCGGCACGAAGGCGGCGATTTCGTTCGGCTGGTACGGGTTGGAAATGTCGTAGGCGCGCAGGCCGCCGTTGAAGAAGGTGCCGAGAACGATCTGGTCGGAGTGCCACGCCGTCGGCAGCTCGACGTTTTCGTGGATGTTGTGCGCGCCGAAGCGGCCGCCGCGGTCCTTGTAGGCATCGACTGGCGGCAGCGGGCAGGTGGCGATCGACACCGGATGCGTCTCGTCGCGCATGTCGAGCATCCAGATCAGCTTCGGCCAGTCCTTGCCGGCGTTTTCGGTCGACTCGTCCGTCACCAGCATCAGGTTGCGGTCGAACAGCGGCACCGCGGTGTGCATGAAGCCGGTGTAGGGCGGCGAATTGGTCCAGTGCGAGATTACCTTCGGATTGGCCTTGTCCTTGATGTCCATCACGAACATGCCGCCGTCGATGTAGCAGAGATAAAGCCGGTCCGGCCGCTGACTGATAGACGTTGGTGTTGTGCGCGCGATAGCCCTTGTCGAGTTTGTGCCGCGGCGGCGGCGCGACATTGTCGGTCGCCGAGGTGCCTGGCATCCACCAGCGGCCGATTTCCTTCGGCTTGGACGGATCGCGCACGTCGATGCAGCGATAGAACTGGTCGTCGAGCGGGTTGCTCGGTTTGAAGTCGGGCGAGCCCGAAGCCATGTGCACGAATTCGCCGTCGCAGAACCACAGTTGATGCACGCCGCGCGAGGTCGGCCCCGAGCAGTCGAAGAACGAGATCGAGCGCGGATTCTCCGGCACCGAGACGTCGAACAGCTCCAGTCCGGCCGGCTGCTGACCGACCTTCTGCGTCTGATAGGCGACCGCCATGATGTTGCCGGCTGAGCATTCAAGCGAATTCGAGCGCATATGGGCGTGCGGCAGGTCGGTCTGCACCACCACTTTCGGATTGCGCGGATCGGACACGTCGACGCCGGTGAAATTTTTCGGCGCGCTCTCATGCGCCAGCCAGATGATCCGCCGGCCGTCCTTGGCGATGGTGATCGACATCCCTTCGCCCATGCCGCCGAAGCCGCCGAGATCGTTCTGGGCGAGCAGCTTGAAATTCCAGGTGATGGGCTCCCCGGTCTGGGTGAGCGGGTTGCTAGCGGCGGCCATTGGCGTCTCCATTGTCTTGCTTGTCCTCACGCCCTGCGGCGGCGAGGAAGTTCGCGTATTGTCCACGATGCGAACAGGATGCGTGTGGGGGCAGAGTCAGGCGGGGAGCATTGGAAGAGTCAAATGAGTTTTGCACGCACGAGGTATTCGTTCCAGCCCCCATGCAGCTTGCGCCCTCCCCAGCGCGCGCGGGGAGGGCGAAGCGGATGCGTCAGGCGCTGGCCTGCTTGAGGAATTCCTCGCGCAGCGCCTTATTCCAGTCGGGGATGGCCTTGATCTTCTTGGCCGCGAGCAGGATTTCGGCCTGCTTCTGCATATAGGGCTTGATGTCGGCCGGCCAGCCGGGAGCGACCTCGACGCGCGCGATCGCCTTGGCGAAGGTCTCGGGCGCCATCTTGTAACCCTTCGAGGTGTAGAACTTGTAGATCGTGTCGGAGACCTTCTTCGGATTGGTCTTGAAGTCCTTCGCGACGTCGAGCCAGGCCTTGAGATAGGCGACCACGGTGTCCGGGCTCTTCGCCACGAATTCCGGCGTCGCCGCCATGAACACCGGCAGCTTGTCGAACGAGTAGAAGTCGACCAGCGTGTTGGCGAGGCCGTCGGCTTCGGCGATGGCGTTGTAGGGCTCGACATTGACCATGGCGTCCACGGTCTTGGCGGCCATGGCAGCCACCATGTCGTTCACGTTCATGCGGATTTCCTGGTAGTCGCCCTTGTGCAGCCCGGCGCCGGCGGCGATCTGGTCGACGAAGATATTGCCGGTGGACGAACCGGTCTGGTTGGCGACCTTCTTGCCGCGCAGTTCTGCGACGGTCTTGATGCCGAGATCCTTGCGCGCCATCACGCGCGCGGTCTTGCCGACATATTCGATCATGGCGATGGCGACGAGGCCGCCTTTGTCGCTGCCGATGGCGAATGAAGGTCCGGCATAGGTGCCCATGTCGACCTGGCGCGCCACCATCTGCTGCATGGTGAGGTTGCCCGACGGCACCGCGAATTCCTCGAACTTGACGCCGTGCTTTTCCAGATAGCCGGAGCGCATCAGGTAATAGGTCGGCATGCCCCACATGTTGGTCTGGTAGCCCTGCCGCACCGTCTCCAGCGCCGCGCTGGCGCCGCGCACGCCCAATCCGGCGGTGAGAAGTCCGGCGCCGGTCGCCACCAGCGCGTCGCGCCGCGTGATGCCTTTCTGCAGTAACGTCATGTCGATCCTCCCTTTGATTTGCCGTTGACCGCCGGTTTTCCCGGCTCGCTTTCACTCGTCTCGTGACCGAGGTAACGCAGCAATTCCTTCTGGCATTCGACGAATTCGACGCTGAGCGGGTCGCGCGGGCGCGGCAGCGGAATCTTGATCACGGCTTTCACCGTCCCGGGATGCGACGTCATCACCACCACGCGGTCCGCCAGATAGACCGCCTCCGCGACATTATGCGTGACATAGATGACGGTCTTGCGGGTTTCCCGCCACACCTCCGCGAGCAGCCGCTGCATGTCGTCGCGCGTTAGCGCGTCGAGCGCCGCGAACGGTTCGTCCATCAGCAGCACCGCCGGATTGTACGCCAGCGCGCGGGCGATGGCGACCCGCTGCTGCATGCCGCCGGACAGATGATGCGGGAAGGAATTGGTGAATTTCTCCAATTTCACCAGGCGCAATTGTTCGCGCGCGATGACCTCGCGCTCGGCCTTGGGAACGCCCTTCATTTCCAGCCCGAACGACACGTTGCCGAGCGCGGTGCGCCAAGGGAAAAGCTGCGCGAAATCCTGGAACACCACGCCGCGGTCCATGCCGTGGCCGGTGACGGTCTTGCCGCCGATGCGGATCTCGCCCGAGGCCGGCGCGAGGAAGCCGGCGATCATGTTGAGCAAAGTCGACTTGCCGCAGCCGGACGGCCCGAGGATGCAGACGAACTCGGACGCCGCGATGTCGAAGCTCACGTCCTTGACGCCCGGCACCTTGCCGCCGGGCGTGTCGTAAGTGAGCGTCACATCGCGGATTTCAATGGGGAGCATTCTTGGTTTCCGCCTCTAACCTTTTGTCTTTCGCGCGGCGTTGTAGCTCGCCGGGCGTTTCTCGAGGAACGCGGCGAAGCCTTCCGCCGCTTCTGCCGTCTGCCGCTTGGTGGCGTGCGCTTCGATCAAGGCATTGAACGCCGGATCGTCGAGATGGCTCCAGGCCGATTTGAGCGCCCAGATCTTGGTCGCCGACACGGCCTCCGGTCCGTTGGTCAGCAGTTCGTTGACGATACGCTCGCCCGCCGCTTCCAGTTCGGCGAGCGGCACGACCTCGTGCACCAGGCCGATGCGGTGCGCCTCCTGGACGTTGAAGCGTTCGCCGGTGAGCGCGTAGCGGCGCACCTGGCGCAGGCCGATGGCGTCGTTGAGCTGCGGGATGATGATGGTGCCGGCGACGCCGATGCGCACCTCGGCGATCGAGAAGATGGCATTGTCGGCGGCGATGACGATGTCGCAGGCCGAGATGATGCCGGTGCCGCCGCCGTAGCAGGCGCCCTGCACCAGCGCCACCGTCGGCACCGGCAGCAGATTGAGCCGCTGCACGGCTTCCGCCGTCATGCGCGAATTGCGCAGGTTTTCCTCCGGCGAGGAGCGGCGTACCGCGTCGAGCCAATTGATGTCGGCGCCGGCAATGAAATTGCGCCCCTTGCCGGTGATCACCACCGCGCGCGGCGCCTTGGCGGCGAGCGCGTCGTAGATCTTGAGCAGGCCTGAGATCATGTCGCCGTTATAGGCGTTGTAGACTTCCGGCCGGTTGAGCGTGACGCGCGCGACGCCGCGTTCGTCGAGGCTCCAGAGGACCGGACCGGCGGAGGATTGTTCACTCACTTGCTAGCCTTTCACGATTCGCACCATGCCCCAACGCTGCACGGTCGCCTTTTCGATCGAGCCGAACACCACGCGCTCGAACAAAAAGCCGATGACGCCGATCACCACGATCGAGGCCAGCATGACGTCCGCCTGCAGGAACTGCTGGGCGTCGAAGATGACCCAGCCGAGGCCGTAGTCTGACGCCGCGATCATCTCGGCGCCGACCACCGCGATCCACGAGCGCAGGAAACCCTGCCGCATGCCGGTGATGATGAACGGCGAGGCGCCGGGCAAAATGACTTTCCAAAACATCTTGTGCTCGCCGGCGCCCATGGCGCCGGCCGCGCGCAGCCAGATCGGATTGACCGAGCGCACCCCGGACCAGGTGTTGAACAGGATCGGAAAGGTGGCGCCGTACAAGACGACGAGCACGGTGGTGGTATTGCCGATGCCGAACCAGAGCATGAACAGCGGCACCAGCGAGAACGAAGGGATCGGCATCAGCGCGCTGACCAGCGGCAGAAAGAAACTCTCCACCGGCTTGAAGCGCGCCATCAGAATGCCGAGCGTTATGCCGACCGCCGACGCCAGCGAGAAGCCGAGCAGCACACGGGACAGGGTGGCGCCGGCGTGCTGAAACATGCTGCCGTCGGCCAGCATCGCGTAGAGCGTCTCCAGCACGGTGGGTATCGTCGGCATCAGCACGCGCGGAAAGTAACCGCTCAGCGAGAGCGCCTGGTAAAGCGCCGCGGCCACCGCCAGTGTGATGGCGGCCCGCCGGACCGATCGCTTGCGTGCGGCTTGCTCGTTCATGCGACCATCATTCCCCACCGCACGATGGTGTAATCCTCGATCTTCTGGAAGACGAACTTCTCCAGACAGAGGCCGATGACGGCGATGACCGCGACGCCGGCCAGCATGGCGTCCGTGTTGAGAAACTCGCGCGCGCCGAAAATCAGCCAACCGAGCCCCCAGGGCACGGAGGCCAGCATTTCCACCGCCACCAGGATGCGCCAGGCCTGCGCCAGGCCGAGCCGCAGGCCGGTGAGGATGTAGGGCAGCGCTCCCGGCAGAATGACGGAACGGAACATACGCCGATTGTCGGCGCCCATGGATTGCGCCGACCGCACCCAGATTTCCTTGACCGCCTTCACGCCGGTCCAACTGTTGTAGATGATCGGAAACATCGAGACGAAGCCGACCAGCAGCAGCGGCGGAGAATTGGCCGGGGCCAAACCAGAGCAGGAAGAGCGGCGTGTAGGCGAGGCCGGGTATCGGCGCCAGGATGCTGACCAGCGGCAGGCAAATGTCTTCGGCCCTTCGCGAGCGTCCCATCAGCACGCCGATACTGACGCCGAGTACACTGGCGAGCGCAAAGCCGGAGAGTAGGCGGATCATGGTGTCGATGGCGTGATGCGGCAGGATGCCGGCGACGGTCAGCCGCACGAACGAGAGCGCCACTTCCTCCAATGTCGGAAACAGCTGGTGCGGGAATACTCCGGCCCAGGCGACGATTTCCCAGATGGAGCCGACCACGAGGAACGGAAATGCGTTGCGCGCGATCACGCGCCAGCGTGCGCCGCCGGCGCCCGCCGGGCGTTCGGGCGCGCCCGCCACAGCTATGGTGGTGACGGCATCCTGCATTCGTGCCGGCGCTCCTCCCGAGCCTTTGCGGTCTGGCCCTTTTTGCCGGCCTTTGACCTGTTTTGAGAGAATAGTGCGCTTTGAACGGCGACCACAAGCATGGGCATTGTGGCATATCCGCCCGGCGGTACAGCCCTGGCGATTTTGGCGCAAAACGGCTAAAGCCCGGGCCGAAGTCCACTTGCACGCGGCACTAATTCAACGGGAGTGTTGAGGATGTCGAAGACTGCACAAAAGATCGGCTGGATCGGCGTCGGCCGCATGGGAACACCCATGGCGGAACGTCTGCTCAAGGCCGGCCACGACGTGTCGATCTGGAACCGTACCCGCGCCAAGGCCGAGCCGCTGGCTGCCAAGGGCGGCAAGATCGTCGACAAGCCGGTCGAACTCGCCGATTGCGAGGTCGTGTTCGCCATCGTCTCCACCGGCAAGGATGTCGAGCAAGTCCTTTTCGGCAAAGACGGCCTGCTCAGCGGCGCCAAGAAGCCGAAGATGGTGGTCGACTGCTCGTCGATCTCGGTCGAGGAATCCGCCGCCATCCGCAAGCGGCTGACCGAGAAAGGCGTGAGCTTCCTGGCCGCGCCGGTGTCCGGCAATGCCAAGGTGATCAAGGCCGGCAAGCTGTCATCGGTAGTATCCGGGCCGGAAGCCGACGCCAAGATCGCCATGCCGCTGATCGAGGTGTTCGCGCCGCAGGGCGTCTCCTACGTCGGCGACGGCGAGCTCGCGCGCATCTGCAAGATCGCGCACAACGTCATGCTCGGCGTGGTGATCGAGAACCTGATCGAGATCACGCTGCTCGCCAACAAGATGGGCGTGCCGCGCCACGCGTTCCTCGCCTTCATGAACAACGGCGTCATGGGCTCGATGTTCACCAAGTACAAGACGCCGGCGCTGGTCAATCTCGACTGGACCACGACGTTCACGCCGGAGCTGTTGCGCAAGGATCTCGATCTCGGTCTCGAACTCGGCCGCGAATGGGACGTGCCGATGCCGGTCACCGCCGCCACGCGCGAAGTGCTGCAGACGCATTTCGGCGCCGCCATGCTGCAGAATAATCCGGAAGAATATCTGCGCAAGGACTTCGCCGCGATGGCCGAGACCATGGCGCTCGCCGCCGGCATGAAGCTCACGCCGGAAAACAAGAACGTGCCAACTGGGCTGGAGTAAGTTCCAGTCCCATCATCGCGGCACATAAAAAAGGGCCCCTTGCGGGGCGTCGCACATCCCGTTTGCGGGATGTGCGCACTAAAAAAAGGGCCCCTTGCGGGGCCCTGTGTGCATAAGGTGGAGGATTCGGCCGCCGTAAAAGCCCAACGGGAGGAAAAACGGCGGCTGCGCACGAGTCCACTCAAGCGGTCGCAGGCACTTATCTCAAGTAAATTGCCCATAAATTCATCGGTGGGCATGCCGCCGCCTGCCCAATGCATTTCGGCCGGCAGCGCTATCCATGGTTTCTTGCACTTGTGGGCCTGACGGAGCAGCAGCATGACGCCGCAGATCAGCGAGCTGATCGAGAAGATTCGCGTCCTCGAAGGTGAACTCGACGCGGAACTCGCCAAGCGCCGCGCCGAACTGCGCGTCGGGCTGGAGCATGGCCGTATCGCATTCGAGGCGGAACTTCTGCGGCGCCATCGCGAGCTGCGCCAGAAGCTGCTGCCCTATCTGTTGGGCGCCAACCCGCTGGTGGTGCTGACCGCGCCGGTGATCTATGCCGGCATCGTGCCGTTCCTGCTGCTCGATCTGTTCGTCAGCCTCTATCAGGCCGTGTGCTTTCCGATCTACGGCATCGCCAAGATCGAGCGTGCCGACTATCTGGTGTTCGATCGCCATCATCTCGCTTATCTCAACGCGCTCGAAAAGCTCAACTGCGCCTACTGCTCCTACGCCAACGGCATCATCGCTTTCACGCGCGAGATCGCGGCGCGCACCGAGCAATATTGGTGCCCGATCAAGCATGCGCGCCGCGTCATCGGCACGCATGCGCGTTACGCGCTGTTCGATGATTACGGCGATGGCGAGAACTATCAGGCGCGGCTCGCCGAGCGGCGCAAAGCTCTGGCCAAGGACGAGGGATGAGTGGCAAGCTGCCGTTCGATCAGGGACGGGAGTTGTCTATGGCCTTCAAGCTCTACAACGCGCCGCAATCGACCTGCAGCCAGCGGGTTCGCTTCGTGTTCAACGGCAAAAAGATTCCATTCGACGAGGTGAAACTCAATCTGCTGGCCGGCGACCAGCTCAAGCCCGACTATCTCAAGCTCAATCCGAATGGGGTTGTGCCCACTCTCGATCACGATGGCGCGATCGTGATCGATTCGACCGTCATCACCGAATATCTCGACGAAGTCGCGCCGGCGGCGAGCTTCACGCCGGAATCCCCGGTCGCGCGCGCCCGCATGCGCGCCTTGATGCATTTCATCGACGAAATGCCGGCGGCGGCCGTGCGCGTGCCCACCTTCAATCTCGCCTTCCTGCCCAGCTTCCAGAAAATGAGCCGCGAGGATTTCGTGGCAATGGCGGAGAGTAAGCCGCTGCGCCGCGAATTCATGCTCACCATGGGCCAGACCGGCTTCCCGCAGGCCGAGATGGATGCGGCGCTCGCGCGCCTGCGCCGCGCCTATGAGCGCATGGAGGCCGAAATCGAGGCGAGCGGCGGCCCGTGGCTGCTCGGCAAGGACATTTCGCTCGCCGATGTCGCGGTAATGCCGGCGCTGGTGCGCATGGACGACCTCGGCATGCCGGGCTGGCTGGACCTGCCGCGCATCGTCACCTGGTTCGACAACATCCGCGCGCATCCGGCCTTCAGGCCCACCTTTTACCACGGCTCATTGCTGAGCGAGCGCTTCCCGCATTTGCAGGAAAAAGCGGCGGTTCCGGCCTGAACCTCTTTGCGTCCGGGTACGACCAAGGAGAGCGACGCCGCTTACCGCTGCTGACCTATGTCTGCCAAGGGGGCTCCCATGCGCTGCTCGATCCCGTTGCCTGCCACCGTCTGCCTCCTTGTCGTTTTCGCGGTGTCGGCCCAGGCGCAATCCAATGCCAATACCAAGATTTGCGCGGCCGATGACGCCAGCGCGTTCTCGCCGGAACAGCGCATCGCTGCCTGCACCGCATTGATCGACGCCGCCCAGGATAAGCCGCAGGATCAGGCTGCCGCTCTGGTCAACCGTGGGGCCGCCTATTGGTACGTCAACAAGACGCAGGCCTCCTTCGCCGATTTCGATCGCGCCATCGCGCTCGATCCGAAAAACGCGCGCGCTTTCCGCGAGCGTTCCAATGCCAACCACTCATCCGGCCGCCTCGACCGCGCGCTCAGCGACGCCAACACGGCGGTGCGGCTCGATCCCACCGATCCGAAAGCCTTCGACTTCCGCGGCAACGTGTTCAACAACAACCGGCAATACGACCGCGCCATCGAGGACTACAACGAGGCGCTGCGGCTCGATCCGAAATTCGCGCAAGCTTTCATGGATCGCGGCGTCGCCTATTATTTCAAGCAGGATTACCAGGCCGCGATCAAGGATTACGACGAATCGATCAAGCTCAATCCCACGCACGCGCGCGCCTACACCAATCGAGGCGCCGCTTACAAGAAACTCGGTATGGATGAGCGTGCGCTCGCTGACGAGAGCGAGGCGATCAAGCTCGATCCGACCGTGCCGGAATATTTCGACAATCGCGGTCTGTCCTATCAGAAGAACGGCGACTACGACCGAGCCATCGCCGATTACAACGAGGCGATCCGCCTCAAGCCGCAGGCGAACTTCCTCACCAACCGCGGCGACTCCTACCAGTTCAAGGGCGATCTCGACCGTGCCATCGCCGACTATGACCGCGCGATCAAGCTCAATCCCGGCTTCTACCTCGCCTACAACAACCGCGGCGCCGCTTTCCGCAAGAAGGGCGATCTCGACCGCGCCATCGAAAATTACGAGCAGGCGCTACGCGTCAACCCGCGCTTCGACTCGGCGGCCGAGAATCTCGCCTTTGTCCGCCAGGAACGCGACCGCCGCGATTCGGTCGCCAGCAAGCCTATGCTGCCGACCTTCGATTGCGCCCACGCCATGCGCGCGGTCGAAAAAGCGATCTGCTCGGATCCCGACCTTTCGCGACTCGACCGCCAGATCGACGACGCGTACAAGGCCGCGCTCGCCAAGCTCAATCGCAAGGGCGTCGCCCGCCTGCGGGCCGAGCAACGCCAGTTCAACGCCGTGCGCGACAAGTCCTTCGGCCATCCCGACTATCAGCTCAAGCGCGAGATGGAGCGGCGGCTGACCGTGCTGCGCGGCAAGGCCACCGTGGACTGAGTTCTGACGGCGCGCCTGCGCGCGCCGACCTTCTTGTCGCGGTTTGAGATAGTATCCTCGCAAGGCAGACGCCGTCGCGCTTCCGGTCAGGCCGTGAGAAAGAACAGATGGCCCATGCGCCACATGAGCCTATAGAAGTTACGCGCTATCTCGCGCCGTTCGCTCTGCGCCTGTGGCTCGCTTAATTTGCCGGCAAGCGTCGCGATCGAGGTTCGGCCGTCGCATGATTGAAGCAGCATTTGCTGCTGCGGACCTAGGCTGAACTGGAACTGACCGCGGCGGAATTTGCCGCCGCCGAGCGATTCCAGCATGGGATGGAGAACCGGCCGGTATTTGAGCCAGTCGGCGCCCTCGAAGCTGATGCGCCAGGGCGGATTGTCGCTCTGGCGCCGCGCCACGAAGCTGTGCCGCATATTGTGCAGCATGAAAGCGTCGATCACGCTCCACTCGTCTTCCTCGCTTGCCCCGGCGAGGCGCAGTCCCAATTTCGAGGTCGGAGCGATGTGGGCGTCGCGCGTATACATCCCGTTGTCGCCCCAGCCTTGAAACGCCAGCCCGGCGCCGGACACCAGATCGAGCACCTCTTGCACCGAATAGGCGCGGTCCTGCACGTGCAGGAAAATATCGACCAGTTCCGCGTCGTGGATCGGCTGTGTGAGTCCGCGCAGGAACCAGCGCGCGTAGTGGTGCGCGGGCAATTCGTCGAGCACCTTGCGGACGCAGGCGACGCCGGCGTCGTCTTGCTGGACGCCCAGGCGCCGGAACAGGTCTTGTAGGAAATAGACGCCGCTGCGCCGCGCCGTGGCATAGACCATGGCGTAGATCGCGCCGTGCGGCGAGAGCACCGAGGCCAGCGCGCGCAGGCCATCTTCCGGCCGCTCCATGTGATGCAGCACGCCGGTGCAGATGATGAGGTCGAACCGGTCGGCGGAATTCACGAGGTCCAGAATATTGCGCCGTTCGACGCGAACGTTTTTCAGATCATGCCGCTCGATTAGCATTCGCTCGTGAGCAAGGCTCGCTTCCGACAGATCGATGCCGGTGACCGTACAATCCGGATTATTGTAGGCGATGTGCGCGGCCTGGCCGGTGCCGCAGCCGGCCGACAGAATGCGCAAATTGTTGCGCGGCCGGCCCTCCGGCCACAGATGCGCCGAGAAAAATTTTGGATCGGCCCGTTCCGTCCGGTCGCTTGCGGCCTTACCGCTCAAATCCTCGAGCGGCGGCGGATAGGTGTACCGCTCGTATTGCGCGGCGACGCGTTCCGAAACGCTTGTCATGATTCGCGGATTGTAGCGAAGGGGTTACGCGATGTCGCTGCGGTTTCCGCCGCAATCCACGATGCGGCGTGCCGCCAGGCCGGCGATGACAATTGCGCTGCCGCTCATCTGGGCGGCTATCCTGCGGTCAGGCGCCGGCGCATAGTACCGGCTGCGCCACGGTATTTTTCAAATGCGGAGGCCTTGACCCATGAATCCCATCACGCTGCTCATCACCATCGTGCTCGGCGCCATCGGCGCGCTGCTGTTCCTCGCCCATATGAATTTGCCGGCGCTGGGCTTCGGCATCCTCGCCGTGTTCGTGCTGTTCTCGCTCAAGATGGCCAACAACTGGGAGCGCTTCGTCATCCTGCGCGCCGGCAAATTATCCAGCGTCAAGGGGCCGGGGCTGTTCATGATCATTCCGGTCCTCGACGCCGTCACCGCCGTCATCGATGAGCGCATCCAGACCACGCAGTTCAACGCCGAACAGGCGCTCACCCGCGATACGGTGCCGGTCAATGTCGACGCCGTCATCTTCTGGCACGTGCACAATGCGCAAAGTGCCGCGCTCAATATCACCGATTACCGTTCGGCTATCGACCGCGTGGCGCAGACGTCGTTGCGCGAAATGATCGGCTCCTCGCATCTGTCGGCGCTCCTGTCCGAGCGCAAGGAGGCGGACGAGGTGCTGCGCTCCGAGATCGCGCGCAAAACCGCTGACTGGGGCATTTCGGTCAATGCGGTCGAGATCCGTGACGTCGCCATTCCGGTCGGCCTGCAGGACGCCATGTCGCGTCAGGCGCAGGCCGAGCGCGAGAAGGAAGCGCGCGTGATCCTCGGCTCGGCCGAGGCCGCGATCGCGGCGAAATTCGTCGAGGCGGCCAATACCTATGGCAGCAATGCCGCCGCGCTGCATTTGCGGGCCATGAACATCATCTACGAAACGACCAAGGAACGCGGCGCCACCATCCTGATGCCGACCTCGATGGTCGATTCCATGAGCGTCGCGCTGCCGGCGGCAGTGCTGGCACAGGGCGCGGCGCCGGCAAAGCCTCCGGGCTGAGCCGGCCACCCGCCTTGCGGCGGGGGGCTACTTTTGGTTGAATATCCGTGTGCCGCAAACCAATGCGGCGTTCGCGGCAGCGGGAGCGCGCGCCTTCTTCGACGCTTCGAAGCCGTGCATGCCGCCATACCACTGAATGGCGACGACGGCGCCTTTGACAGGCTGTAGCAGGCCGAGCGTCATCACCAGTGCGAGCGACGGCCACAGCGTCATGCTGACCCAGATGGCCGGGGCGATTTCGGTTTCCACCACCAGGATGATCGGCACCAGGATGTGGCCGACGATGACGATCACCAAATAGGCGGGAAAATCGTCGGCGCGGTGATGAAAAAGCTCCTCGCCGCAGTGTGGGCATTGGTCGGCGACCTTTAGAAAGGCGCGGAACATGCGGCCCTCGCCGCAGGCTGGGCAGCGGCCGCGAAATCCGCGCCACAGCGCCTGCGCGGCGCTTGCCGGCAGCCGAGCTTGCGTCGCGTCTCGCGTCCCAACGGTCTCAAGAGCCATCAGAAATCCTCGAATGAAAATGGGCCCCGTTTTGGCGGGGCCCATCGTCGTATTGTTTTGCTCAATACTTCGCCGAGATTGGCAATTCCTCAGCCGGGAACAGCGTGATCAGACGGCAGCCTTTGTCGGTGACCACAACCTCTTCCTCGATGCGCGCGGCGGAATAGCCGTCGGTCGCCGGGCAGTAGGTCTCGATCGCGAACACCATGCCTTCCTTCAACTCGGTCGGGTGATCCATCGACACCACACGCGAGATGATCGGCCGTTCGTGCAGATTGAGCCCGAGACCGTGCGCGAACTGCAGGCCGAAGGCCGACATCTCGTCCGGGAAGCCGAACTCGTTGGCCTCCGGGAACACTTCGCAGATATGCGCGGTCGAAGCGCCCGGCTTGATGCGGGCGATGGCGTTGTCGAGCCACTCGCGCGCCATCTTGTAGGCGTCGTGCTGCGCCGGTGTGGCGCGGCAGACGTTGAAGGTGCGGTAGTAGCAGGTGCGATAACCCATGAAGGCCTGCAGGATATCGAAGAAGGCCTGATCGCCCGGGCGGATCATGCGGTCGGTGAAGTTATGCGGGTGCGGGCTGCAGCGCTCGCCCGAGATGGCGTTGACCGCTTCCACGTCGTCGGAGCCGTGCGTGTAGAGGAACTTGTTGACCTCGGCGACGATGTCGTTTTCGCGAATGCCCGGACGCAGCATTTCGTTGACCACGTCGTAGGCGCCGTCGACCATGGCGGCGGCGCGGTTCAAGCAGCGCGATCTCGTCGGACGACTTCACCTCGCGCGCGCTCAGCATGACCTGCTGGCCGTCCTTGATCTTGAGCCCGGCCTTCTCCAGCTCGAACATCATCGGCGGCTCGATGATGTCGACGCCGACCGGCATCTTGGCGACGCCGGCTGATTTGAGGATCGAGGCCATTTCCTCGGCGTGGCGCTTCATCAGGCCGAAGGCGGGATCGACGGTGCCGCGCAGGCCGACGAGGCCCGCCTTGCAGTTTTCCGGCTTGAGCCAGGGTGAGTAGAGCCGGTGATGCACCGCCGCCGAGCCGAAGTCCCACAGGACCGGTTCCTGGCCGCGTATCAGCAGCGTCCAGCGCGACAGCTTGTCGCGCGCCCATTCGCCGATCTTGGTCGAGGTGACGTAGCGGATGTTGTTGTCGTCGAACAACAGCAGTGCGCCGAGATCGGATTTTTCGAGCGCGGCCTGCGCGCGGCCGAGCCGGTAGCGGTGCATGCGGCGATAGTCGACGCGCTCCTCGAAATCGACGCCCATGGTGCCGAGCACCGGCAGATGGCGGCCCCAATTGTAGCGCGGGTTGATGTCCTCGGCGGTGATCTTCCGCGGCTCGCGCGTTCTCTCGTCCATGGCGTCCTCCTTATTGGCGATTCTGGCCGACTTTATAGCGGGTGAGTTGGCGGCATTATAGGCCGGGTTCCCGGCAAATTCAGCGCGCAGCGCGGCGTTCCGCGCAGGGCTTGACTTGGATACCTCTATGATTATAATCCTAGTAGTTCGGTTCGCCGCGGAGGCTTCATGAGGCGTCTTGCGGTGAGAGCGGACGCGGTGTGCCGACAATGCGCATCGCGGATGGAGCGCCCGGGGGGCGCCGGGCCCTTTCGCCAAAGGGCTCGCGCGTCTCGCCAGACGCGCGGCGGGTTGCGCCAAACCCGTCAAGGGGCGTTGCGCCAACGCCCCTGGCGCCCTCCCGGCGCTCCATTTCCCCTTTGGGGGAAGGAAAAAGGGAAGCCGGCGTGTCCCGCGCCGTCAAAGAATAGGGAGAGCGGAGCGTTGGCTAAGCGACTTTGCGCCCCCACAGCCGCGCCGACGCGATATCGGCGCCTTCACGGATCGAACGCAGCTTGAGCCACACCGCCGGCTCGATCACCCACTCTCGGTTCGTGAAAGTGCCGAAGCCGCAGTCGGTACCGGCGATCACCCGTTCGCGCTCGCCGACCGCGCGCACCGCGTCCTCAATGCGGCGCGCCACCACTTCCGGATGCTCGACAAAATTGCTGGTGGTCTCGATCACGCCGGGGACCAGCAACATGTCCTTCGGCAGCGGCTGCGTCTTGAACGCCTCGTATTCATGCGCGTGGCGCGGGTTGGAGAACTCGATCGACAGCGCGCCGACATTGGCCTGGTAGAGCGCCGGCAGGATCTTGACCAGCGGAATGTCGTGGATGTGCGGGCCTTCCCAGTTGCCGTAACAGACGTGCAGCCGCACGCGGTCGCGCGGAATGCCTTCGATCCCATCGTTGATCGCCTGCACGTGGCGCTCGACCGCTTTGACGAAGCCCCCATCGTCGAGATCGCGGTACATCATGGTGCGGTCCATGGCGAGATCGGGCGCATCGATCTGCAACAGCAGGCCCGCTTTGTGGATCGCCTGGTACTCGTTCTTCATCTCGCGCGACAGCGCGCTGAGATATTTGTCCTGGCTGCCGTAATAGGCATCGAGCATGGTCGACGAGATGATGCCGGGCGACGGCGCGGTCATGAACTGCTCGGCGAATTTGCCAGCCGAAATTTTTTTGAAGCGCGCGATCTCGCTCTCCAGCGGCTTGATGTCGAGGTATTTCAACTCGCTCTGGCATTCCGGCGCATTCTGTTGCTTGCTGACATGCGGGAAACGCCGCTTCAGGCTTTCCACCAGCTCGGGGAATTCCTCGAATTCGCGCCCGCGCCGCCGTTTCGATACGCCGCCGAAGCCGCTCATGCGCTGCGGTACGTAGGTCTGGAAACCGACCCGCTGCTGCTCGCCGTCATTGCCGATGTCGATGCCGGCACTGGCCTGCTTCTCCACCACGTGGCGCACCGCCTTGTCCATTTCCGCGGCCATCTCGGCGGCATCGAATTTTTCGCCCGCTTCCTGGCGTAACAGTAGGTCGGACAGCTTGTCATTGCGCGGCAAGCTGCCGACATGGGTGGTCAGAATGCGGTCCCGGCTGAAGATCATGAGGCGTAACTCCATGTGGCGGTTTGGAAATATAGTTCGCTTTGCAGCCTAGCCGCTGGGGCGCATAATACGCATCGTCCGGGGAGGAAAAGCAATGACAGCCGCCGAAACACGTGCGGCAGACCAAAGCGCGGACGAACCCGTGGGCGCGGTCCCACGCGAATACAATTTCGCCGCCGATGTGCTGCAACGCAATCTCGACGCCGGCCGCGCGGAAAAGCCGGCCTATATCGATGGCCGGCACACGCTGACCTATCGCCAGCTCGCCGATCATGTGGCGCGCTTCGGCGCGGCGCTGCGCGGGCTGGGCATCCGGCGCGAAGAGCGCGTGTTGATGGCGATGCTCGACACCATCGACTGGCCGATCGCGTTTCTCGGCTGCCTGAAGGCCGGCATCATTGCCGTGCCTGTCAACACGCTGCTCACCGAGGACGACTACCGCTTCATGCTGGCCGACAGCCGCGCCAAATGCCTGGTGGTGTCGGAGGCGCTGTTTCCGAAATTCGAGAAACTGATCAAGGAAAGCCCCGATCTGGAGCACGTCATCGTTTCCGGCGCCAACCCGCACGGCTACCGGCTGTTCGACGACGTCATCGGCGCCGACGAGCCGGAAGATTACACCGCGCCGACCGTCGCCGACGATATGGCGTTCTGGCTCTACACCTCGGGCTCCACCGGCAAGCCGAAAGGCGCCGTGCATGTGCATTCGAGCCTCAAGCTCACCGCCGATCTCTACGGCACGCCGATCGGCGGCTTCCGCGAAAACGACGTGGTCTATTCGGTAGCCAAGCTGTTCTTCGCCTACGGTCTCGGCAACGCCATGACCTTCCCGCTCAGCGTCGGTGCCACCACGGTGCTATTGGCCGACCGGCCGACGGCGGATGGTGTCGCCGCGCTGCTGCGCCAGCATCCGGTCACGTTGTTCTGCGCGGTGCCGACCTTCTACGCCGCGTTTCTCGCCAGCCCAAACGCGCCGAAGAAATCGGAAGTCAAAATCCGCCGCTGCATTTCGGCCGGCGAAGCGCTGCCCGAGCAGATCGCGCAGCGCTGGAAGGAGCGCTACGGTGTCGACATCTATGACGGTCTCGGCACCACCGAAATGCTGCACATCTATCTGACCAACAAGCCGGGCGAGACCAAGTACGGTACCACCGGCAAGGCGGTTCCCGGCTATGAGATCAAACTGATCGGCGACGACCGGACGCCGGTCAAGCAGGGCGACCTCGGCGAGCTTTACGTGCGCGGGCCGACGGCTGCGATCATGTATTGGAACAACCGTGAAAAATCGCGCACCACGTTCCAGGGCGAGTGGACCCGCTCGGGCGACAAATATTTCCAGGACGAGGAAGGCTATTACGTCTGCGCCGGACGGCAGGACGACATGCTCAAGGTCTCCGGCATCTATGTCTCGCCCTTCGAGGTAGAAGCCGCGCTCTCCTCGCATCCGGAGGTGCTAGAAGCGGCGGTGGTCGGCTGGTTCGACGAGGAGCGGCTGGTCAAGCCGAAGGCCTTCGTCGTGCTCAAGCTGCCGGACAAAGCGAACGAGGAACTCGCCCGCACCTTGCAGGATCACGTCAAGCATCTGCTGGCGCCATACAAATATCCGCGCTGGATCGAATTCCGCAGCGATCTGCCGAAGACGGCGACGGGCAAGATTCAACGATTCAAGCTGAGGGCGGAAGATCAAGTATAAAGTTTGTCATGTCCCTCTCAGATTCCGGTTTCCTCGATATCGATTCCCAGCATCTCGAATACCGCATGATCGGCCCGCGGCCTGCTGCGGCGCCGACGATCGTGATGCTGCATGAGGGTCTGGGCTGCGTCGACCTGTGGGGCGATTTCCCCGACAGGCTGCAAGAAGCGACCGGCTGCGGCGTGTTCGTCTATTCGCGCGCCGGCTACGGCCAATCGTCCCCCGTGAAACTGCCGCGGCCGCTCAGCTATATGCACGACGAGGCGCGCGAGACGCTGCCGCATTTGCTCGACGCCATCGGCTTCGAGCGCGGCCTCCTGATCGGCCACAGCGACGGCGCCTCGATCGCGGCGATCTATGCCGGCAGCCATCAGGATCACCGCGTCGGCGGCCTGGTGCTGATGGCGCCGCATTTCTTCACCGAGGATACGGGCATCGCCTCGATCGAGGAGGCGCGCAAAGCCTACGAAACGGGCGACCTGCGCGCGCGCCTCGCGCGCTGGCATGCCGACGTCGACAACGCCTTCAAGGGCTGGAACGGCGCCTGGCTCGATCCCGACTTCCGCCAATGGGACATCACCGAGTTCCTCGCCTATATCCGCGTGCCGATGCTGATCGTGCAGGGCGAGGACGACCAATACGGCACGGTCAAGCAGATCGAGGTCGCGCAGGCGGAGTGCTATTGCCCGGTCGAGGTCGCGCTCTTGCCCGGCGCGCGCCATTCGCCGCAGCGCGACGCGCCGGAGGCGACGCTCAAGGCGATCTCGGATTTCGTCGCCCGCGTGCTGGCGATGAACGACTGGGTGAAGGCGGCCTAATAGTCCGCTCATTCCCGCGCAAGCGGGAATCCAGAGAAGCAAGCGCTGGGTCCCCGCTTTCGCGGGGACGAGCGGGCTATAACTTACTCCGCCGCCTGCTTGGCCGCGCTCGAATGCGCGGACACCAGATAATCCATCGCCGCCTGCACGCCGCCCTTCTTGTGCGGGATGCCGGCGAGCGCCAGCGCCATTTCGGTGGCGGACAGCGCGCCCATCAGCATGGTGTCGTTGACGTCGCCGAGATGGCCGATGCGGAAATACTTGCCGGCATAGGCGCCGAAGCTCGCGCCGTAGGAAATGTTGAAGTTCTCCAGCGCCAGCGCGCGGAACTTGTCGGCGTCGTGGCCTTCCGGCAGCAGGATGGCGGTGATGGTCGGCGAATACTGGCTGGCGTTCTTGTTGAGGTTCTCCAGTCCCCAGGCCTTCACCGCGCGGCGGGTGGCTTCCGCCAGCCGGTCGTGGCGGGCGAACACGTTGTCGAGCCCTTCCTCGTGCAGCATATCGATGCCGACGCTGAGGCCCTGGAGCATCTGCGTCGCCGGCGTGTAGGGGAAGAAGCCGACCTTGTTCATGGTCAGCATCTCGTCCCAGGCCCAGAACGACTTCGGCATCTTGGAGGTCTTGTTGGCGGCGAGCGCCTTGTCGCTGATGGCGTTGAACGACATGCCGGGCGGCAGCATCAGGCCCTTCTGCGCGCCGCCGACCGAGACGTCGACGCCCCATTCGTCGTGCCGGTAGTCGGTCGAGGCGAGCGAGGAGATGGTGTCGACCATGAACAGCGCCGGATGGCCGGCGGCGTCGATCGCCTTGCGGATCTCGGCGACCGGCGTCAGCGCGCCGGTCGAGGTCTCGTTGTGCAGGACGCAGACCGCCTTGATCTCTTTGTTCTTGTCTTCGCGCAGCTTTGCTTCGATCGCCTTCGGATCGGCGCCATTGCGCCAGTCGGTGGCGATGAATTCGGGCTTGAGGCCGATCTTCTCGGCCATCTTCTTCCACAGCGTGGCGAACTGGCCGGTCTCCACCATCAGCACGCGGTCGCCGGGCGACAGCGTGTTGACCAGCGCCGCTTCCCACGCGCCGGTGCCGGTCGCGGTGTAGATGATCACCGGATTGGTGGTCTTGAAGATGGTCTTGATGCCCTCAAGACACTTCTTGGTCAGCTTGGCGAATTCCGGCCCGCGGTGGTCGATGATCGGCGTGTCCATCGCCCGCAGCACGCGGTCGGGCAGCGGGGTCGGCCCCGGAATGTGCAGAAAATGACGCCCCACGGCACGCGAGGAATTCTTAGCCATTGGCATTCGCTCCTAAACCACCGCTTTTCAAGGATTTTCGTCACTCGACGACAGCGCGGTCCCGGCGAAGGGGCGGCGCTTGTGGCGTTGAACTATGAATGCAACATTGCGGTCAAGCGGTTTTCCGCACAGCAAACAAGCCGTCTATGCATAGGCTAAACGAGGCTAAAAAAGGACGGACGCCGTGGCGGTGGTAATGCCCGGCCTGGAACGGCGGCTGAAGGCCGAATTGAGCGGGGAGGTGCAGTTCGACCGCTTCACCCGCGGCCGTTATGCGACCGACGCCTCGCATTACCAGATCACTGCCGGTCGGCGTGGTCGCCCCGCGCACGATAGAAGAAGCCGAACGGGCGATAGGGATTGCCCGCAGCGAGGGCGTCAGCGTGCTGGCGCGCGGCGGCGGCACCTCGCAGGCCGGACAGACCGTCGGCTCCTCGCTGGTGGTGGATTGTTCCAAATACCTCACCCGCATCCTCGATCTCGACGTCAAGGGCGCGCGCTGCACCGTCGAGCCGGGCATCGTGCTCGACGACCTCAACCGGCAGCTCAAGCCGCACGGGCTGTGGTTTCCGGTCGATATCTCGACCGCCTCGCGCGCCACCATCGGCGGCATGGCCGGCAACAATTCCTGCGGCGGCCGCTCGCTGCGCTACGGCACCATGCGCGACAACGTTTTGTCGATCGAGGCGGTGCTGGCCGACGGCACGTTAGCGCATTTCGGCCGTATCGGCGGCAATCTCGCCGACGTGCCGGCTCCCTTAAGGCCGCTCGCCAAGGACCTGCTGGCGATCGGCGCGCGCGAAGCCGACGAGGTCGCCGCGCGCTTTCCCAAGGTGCAGCGCCGCGTCGGCGGCTACAATCTCGATGCGCTGGTGCCGGGTAAGAACGACATCAATCTCGCGCATGTGCTGGTCGGCTCCGAAGGCACGCTCGGCTTTTCCACGCGCATCGAATTGAAGCTCTCGCCGCTGCTCGGTCGCCGCGCCGTCGGCGCCTGCCATTTCGGCAGCTTCCGCGAGGCGATGAACGCGGCGCAGCACATCGTGCATCTGCTGCCGATCGCGGTCGAGCTGATCGATCGCACCATGATCGAACTCGCACGCGAGATCCCGATCTTCCGGCCGACGCTGGAGAAATTCGTGCGCGAGACGCCGGAGGCGATCCTGCTGGTCGAGTTCGGCGAAGCGGACCACGAGGAAAATCTGCGCCGGCTGCGTCGCCTGAAAGAAATGATGGGCGATCTCGGCTTTGGCTGGGACAAGAGCGGCGACAAATGGGGCGGCATGATCGAGGTGCTCAATCCCGATTTGCAGGCGGCCATCGCCGACCTGCGCACCTCCGGCCTCAACATCATGATGTCGATGAAGGAGCAGGGCAAACCGGTCTCCTTCGTCGAGGATTGCGCGGTGCCGCTCGAGCATCTCGCCGATTACACCAGCCGGCTCACGGCGATCTTCGAAAAGCACGGCACGCGCGGCACCTGGTACGCGCATGCCGGCTCCGGCTGCCTGCACGTGCGGCCGATACTCAACCTGCGGCAGGAGAAAGACGTGCATGCCATGCGCGCGATCGCCGAAGAAGCGTTCGCCATGGTGCGCGAATACAAGGGCTCGCATTCCGGCGAGCACGGCGATGGGCTGGTGCGCTCGGAATTCAACGAGCCGATGTTCGGTTCGCGCCTGGCGCGCGCCTTCGAGGAGGTGAAGGACCGTTTCGATCCGAACGGCCTTTACAATCCCGGCAAGATCGTGCGCCCGCCCAAGTTCGACGACCGGAGTCTGTTTCGCTACGCGCCCGGCTATCACGGCGAAGAGATCAAGACGCAACTCGACTGGTCGGCCTATCCCGGCGCCGGCGGCGGTTTCCAGGGCGCGGTCGAGATGTGCAACAACAACGGCGCCTGCCGCAAACTCGCCGGCGGCGCCATGTGCCCGAGCTACCGCGTCACCCGCGACGAGCGCGACGTCACGCGCGGGCGCGCCAACACGCTGCGGCTGGCGATCACCGGCCAGCTCGGTCCCGACGCGCTCGCCACCGACGAGATGATGGAGACGCTGAAACTGTGCGTCTCCTGCAAGGCCTGCCGGCGCGAATGCCCGACCGGCGTCGACATGGCGCGCATGAAGATCGAGGTGAAGGCCGCGCGCCTCGCCAAGCACGGCCTGCGGCTGCACGACCGGCTGGTCGGTTATCTGCCGCATTACGCGCCCTATGCCGCGCGTTTTTCCTGGCTTGCCAATCTGCGCGACCGCATTCCGGTCGCGCGCAAAGCGTCGGAAATGCTCGCCGGCTTTTCCGGGCGGCGCAGCCTGCCGCAATGGCGCAAGGACGTTTACCGCGACCG
Source organism: uncultured Alphaproteobacteria bacterium (assembly GCA_963772235.1). Lineage (GTDB taxonomy): Bacteria > Pseudomonadota > Alphaproteobacteria > Rhizobiales > Xanthobacteraceae > Pseudolabrys. Next base: position 153,265 of record CAVYWI010000003.1, on the reverse strand, counting down.
TTCCGACTGGGCCTACACGCCGCGCCGGACGGCGAGCCGCTGCGCGAGGTCGTGCTGTTCGCCGACACCTTCAACCGCTATTTCGAGCGCGAAAATCTCGATGCGGCGCTGAGCGTGCTGGTGGCCGGCGGTTATCGCGTGCACGCGGCCTTGCCGGCGGACGGCGACGAGCGTCCGCTCTGCTGCGGCCGCACCTTTCTCTCGGTCGGCGCGGTGGACGAGGCGCGGCGCGAGATGGAACGCACGCTTGCTGCGCTCGCGCCTTATGTGCTGCGCGGCGTGCCGGTGATCGGGCTCGAGCCGAGCTGTCTGCTCAGCTTCCGCGACGAGATGCCGGCGCTTGATCAAGGACGAGGCCGCGAGCGCGCTAACGGCGCAGGCCCTGCTGCTGGAGGAATTCCTCGCCCGCGAGCAGAACGAAGGCCGGCTCAGTTTGCCGCTCGGGCCGCTGCCCAGGAAGGCGCTGTTGCACGGCCATTGCCACCAGAAGGCCTTCGACGCCATGGGCGCGGTCGAAAGCGTGCTCAAGCTGGTCCCCGAGCTTGCCGTCGAGACGATGGACTCGAGCTGCTGCGGCATGGCCGGCAGCTTCGGCTACGACGCCGAGACCATCGACGTCTCGCTCAAGATGGGCGAATTGTCCCTGCTGCCGGCGGTGCGCAAGGCGCCGGCCGACGCGCTGATCGTGGCCGACGGCACCTCCTGCCGGCATCAGATCCATGACGGCGCCGGCCGCGAGGCGCTGCACGTGGCGCGCGTGCTGGAAATGAGCGTTGCTGCCGGACGCGCCTAGCCGCCGTAGAAAAGATGCACCAGCGCCAATGGTATCGCCGGCACATAGGTGCACAGGAACAGCACCAAGAGCAGCGCCACGATGTAAGGGATATTGACCCTCGTCGTATCCCAGATATCGGACTTGGCGATGGCGCAAGCCGTCATCAGCACGCTGGCGACCGGCGGCGTCTGCTGGCCGATGGCGAGATTGAGCGTCACCACCAATCCGAAGTGGATCGGATCGATGCCAACCGCCGTCACCAGCGGCATGACGATCGGGATCACCAGAATGATCGCCGCGGCCGAATGCAGGAACATGCCGAGGATCAAAAAGGCGATGTTCAGCAGAAAGCAGCACGACGTATTTGTTCGTGGTAATCTGCGTCATGGCGTGGCCGAGCGCCTGCGGCAGTTGCGCCTCGGTGAGGAACGTGCCGATCAGCGTCGAACTCGCCACCAGCAGCATGACCACCGCGGTCTGGATGCCGCCGTCGACGCAGGCCTTTTTCAGTTCGCGCAAATTGAGATCGCGGTAGATCAGACCGCCGACGACGATCGACGCGAGCACCGCCATGCCGGCGCCTTCGGTCGCGGTGACGATGCCGCCGAAGATGCTGCCCAGAATGGCGATCGGCAGGATGAAGGCCCACAACGCTTCCTTGCCCGTTCGCCAGACGTTGGCGAGACGGAAACGCTCCTCGATCGGGAAATCGTATTTGACTGCGTGGTAATAGGCGGCGCCGGCCATCGCCAGCCGCGCCCAGGAGGCCGGGAACGATGCCGGCGACGAACAGCTTGACCATCGAGGTCTGCGCCATCACCGCGTAGAGGATCATCGGGATCGACGGCGGGATGATGATGGCGAGGCTCGCCGCCGAGGACATGGTCGCCGCGGCGACCTCCTTGGAATAGCCGCGGTTCTTCATCGCCGGGATCAGGATCGTGCCGAGCGCGGCCACGTCGGCGACGGCGGAGCCGGAAATCTCGGCGAAGAACACCGAGGTGCCGATCGACACCATCGACAGGCCGCCGCGCACGAATCCGACCAGCGACGACGCGAATGCGATCAGCCGCCGCGAGATCGACGAGGCGTTCATGATGGCGCCCGACAGGATGAACAGCGGAATCGCCAGCAGCGGGAAGCTGGAAGCGCCGTTGAACATTTCCAGCGCCAGGTTCGGCAGCATGTCCGGCCCCTGGATCAGGAGCGATTGCCGCCATGGCGACGAATCCAAGGGCGATGGCAATCGGCACATTGAGCAGCGAAAGCCCGATCATGCCGATGAGCATGAGAGTAATGGTCATCGACCGGCTCCCCCGCTTTGCGTGATGTCCGGGGCGCCGTGCGATATGGCTTCTATAGTTTCGGCGTCGATGAATCCGCTGCCGCGGGCGGCGCGCAGCACATCCGGCAGCCGCAGCAATTCGGCGATGATGAACATCACGGCGCCGATCGGGATCGCCGACTGGGTGACCTGCGTCGATACTTCCGGCAGCGTGATCATGTGCTCGCCTTCGAGCACGAGAAGCACCTGCACGCCGTAGATCGCGAGCAGGACGAAGAAGAGAAGAACGACGGCTTCCGCGAATAATGTCGCGGCCACGCGCAAGCGCGGCGGCATGGCATTCACCAGACCGGGCACGCCGATATGCGCGCCGCGCAAGGCCGCCAGTGCGGAGCCGTAATAAGTGAGCCAGACCAGTCCGATCGAGGCAGTCTCGTCATACCAAGTCAGCGCGCTTCCGAGATAACGGAAGGTAGCGCCGACGATCACCAGGACCGTCAGCGAGATCATCAGGACAAGCACGATGGCTTCGAGCAATTGCTCGTAGCGCCGTCTAACAGACTGAAAAGTCACGGATGGTCCCCGGCGCACAATGCAGAAAGACGGCGCGGGCCGGCGCTTCGAAAGCCGGCCCGCACGCATATCGACTATTACGAGCCCTTGTGGCCGAGCGCGAGCGCCTTGTCGATCAATTCCTGGCCGCCCGGAACTTCCTTGGCGAACTCGTCATAGATCGGCTTGCTCGCCTTGATGAAGGCGTCCTTGTCGGCTTCGTTGACGCTGATGCCTTGCGTCTTCTTGATCTTCTCCAGCAGCGATTTATCGAGATCGGCCGCGATCTTGAGCGCAACCGGCTGCATCTCTTTTGCCGTGTCGGACAGGATCTTCTGCACGTCCGCCGGCAGGCGCTTCAAGCTCGCGCCGGCGACGAGATAGGACGGTGTGTAGACGTGTCCGGTCATGGACAGATATTTCTGCACTTCCTGGAAATGACCGGAATAGATCTGCGCCAGGGGATTTTCCTGGCCGTCCATCGCGCCGGTTTGCAGCGCGACAAAGACTTCCGAGAAGCCGAGCGGCGTCGGATTGGCGCCGTAGGCCTTGAACATCTTGACGCGCCAGACGCCTTTGGGCACGCGCAGCTTGATGCCTTGCAGATCGGCCGGCTTGACGATCGGATGCTTGTTATTGGTGATCTGGCGGAAGCCGTTCTCCCAGACTGCGAGGATGTGGTAGCCGACCTTCTCCGCTTCGGGCACCATTTTGGGGAAAACGATCTGATCGCGGATGCGCGCCATATGGTCGCGGTCCTTGACCAGATACGGCATTTCGAACACGCCGAAGCTCGGCACATAGGACGACAGCACCGTCGACGGCTGCGCCAAATCCACGGTCCCGAGTTTCAGCTTCTTCATTAGCTCGGAATCGCCGCCGAGCTGGCTCGATCCGTAGACCACGACCTTGGCCTTGTTGCCGAGCTTGGCGTTGGCGCGCTTGGCAAATTCCTGCGACGTCATTTCGAGCAGCGAGCCGGGCTTGCCGACATGGGCTAACTTGATTTCGGTCTGCGCGGCGGCGGTTCCGGCCAGCGCGGTCGCAAAGGCGAATGTGAGCAAGGCTTTTGAAAGCCGCATGAGGGTCCTCCCGAAGATGTTATGGTTCCGCCGATCTGCTTCACGCTCGGGCAGCGGTCGGTATTTTTTTGTTATCAATGCAAAACTACGCGGCTTGCGCAAGCGGGCGATTGCCACTCCGGGCAACCGGCTGTAAAGGCTATTTTACCACCGGGAAGGATGCTGCGGAGCGGCGATCGGACGGCTCTTTCCACCGTTTTGGACCGATTCCAACACATATGATTTGCCGCCTGCGTGGCGTGCCCTATTCTTTGAGTCGCAATTGGAAAACTGCTGCGGCCATGATCATCGATTTATTGCGCGCCGCATCCGCCGTGATTGTGGCCATCGCTGCTGTCGGCGGAGCTGCGCGGGCGCAGGATGCGACAGGTGACGAGGGCGGGCGCGGTCAATTTCCGGCCGGTCCGTTGCGGCAATTGGATGAAGCGCTCAAATCCTACGGCATTCGGCCGAGCCTCACTTATATCGGCGAGGTGCTGGGCAATGCGTCGGGAGGTATCCGGCGCGGCGCGATCTACGACGGCCGCCTCGATCTCGGGATCGACGCCGATCTGGAAAAACTGTTCGGCTGGTCGGGTGCGAAGTTCCATGCCAACGTCATCAACACTCACGGCGACGGACTGTCGCGCGAATATCTCGGCAATCTGATGACGGTCAGCAATATCGAAGCGATCAATCATACGCGCCTCTATGAACTGTGGATCGAAAAGACCTTCGGAAATGTCGCGCTGCGGTTCGGGCAGTTCGGCGCCGACGTTGAGTTCGACAACAGCAAATACGCTGGCAGCTTGCTCAACGCCGCTTTTGGCTGGCCGCCGCTCTCGAGCGTCGATCTTCCCGCCGGCGGCCCGGCCTTCCCCCTGAGCGCGCTCGGCGTCCGCGCCCGCGCAAAACTCTCCGATCAGTTGACCTTGCTGCTGGCCATGTTCGATGGCAATGCCGCTGGTCCGGGCTCGGAGGATCCGCAAAATCTCGATCCGCACGGCCTGAATTTCCGCCTGCGCGATTCGCCGCTGCTGATGGGCGAACTGCAATATGCCTATCAGCTCGACCCGCGCCGGCCCGGCACACTCAAGCTCGGCGCCTGGATGCACACCGGCGATTTCAGCGACCCTCGCTTCGACACCAATGGCGTGGCGCTGGCGGACCCCGCGAGCAACGGAATGCCGGCACAACATCGCGGCGCCTTCGCGCCTTATGTCGTGCTCGAGCAGATGCTGGTGCCGTTCGATTCCAAAGGCGAGAAAGGCATCGCGGGTTTCGGCCGTTTGCACATTACGCAGTCGGATCGCAATACGGTCGATTTCAGTGCGGATGGCGGCATTAATGTCAGCGGGTTCTGGTCGGCGCGTCCGGACGACAGTATTTCCGTCGGGCTCAGCTATGCCCGGATATCATCGGCCGCGCGCGGCTTCGACCACGATACCGTGAGCTTCGGCACGCCGACAGTGATCCGCAGCTACGAGGCGGTGCTGGAGGCAAACTATTCGGCCCAGATCGCGGCCGGCTGGACCGTGCAGCCCGACGTCCAATACATCATGCATCCCGGCGGCGGCTCGACCGATCCGAATTCGGCAAGCGGGCAAAGGATTCCGGACGCGCTTGTTTTTGGCCTGCGCATGACCGTGCAGTGGGGCGAGCGCGATCCGAATTCGCAACAATAGACTTGGCCGGAGACTTGGCCGGCGAAGCGGCGGCTGAAAAACGACCCGCCCGGACGGGGACTGGCCGGGCGGGTCTTAGCGATCGACGCGTGGGTGGACGGGGGGCGGCGTCGACCGTGTCTGATGAATGGGTCTAGTAGGGGACGACGTCGCAGACCTTCACGGTGCGCATATAGTTGCCCCAGCGGTCGAAACGCTTGACGTAGTGGCACTCGGTGTAGCCGTCGTAATAGGCGTTGGACGCAGCGGCCGCGCCGATCAGCGAACCGGCGACGAAACCGGCGCCGATGCCCCAGCCGCCGTGATGGCCCCAGTGATGGGCTTGAGCCTGGCCGCTGAAGGCGGTGAGAGAGGCGGCGATCGTGATGGCAGCAATCGCGGCTGCGACGGTCTTGGACTTGGTCATGGCGGGTCTCCATAGGGTTTGAACTGGAGCGGCCCTCATTGGCCGCGTGACCATGGGTCGAACGGGTCTGGCAAAAGGTTCAAACGAGTTTTTCAGGCGGCGCTTGCCGGATTGGTGCCGGCAATGGGAGAGTGCACGGATGACAAGATTTGCCGCGATTTTATTGAGTTTAGCCGCCGCCCTGGGCGGCCGGGCCGGCGCAAGCGCTGGACAAGGTCCGCTTCGGTACCAATTGGGTGGCTGAGGCCGAGCACGGCGGCTTCTACCAGGCGCTCGCCGACGGCACTTACAAGAAATATGGGCTGGACGTGACCATCGTGCCGGGCGGGCCGAATGTGAACAACCGCATCCTGCTGCCGGTCGGCAAGCTCGACTTCTTCATGAGCGCCAACAGCCTGCAAACCTTCGATGCGGTCGAGCACAATATCCCGACCGTGGCGGTGGCGGCGAGCTTCCAGAAGGACCCGCAGGTACTGATCGCGCATCCGGGCGTCGGCAAACTCGCCGACCTGAAGACGCACACTCTGTTCGTGTCCAAGGAGGGCATGGTCACCTATTTCCAGTGGCTGAAGGCGGACTTCGATTTCGACGAATCGAAAGTGAAGCCTTACACCTTCAACGCGCAGCCGTTCCTCGGCGACAAGAATTCGGCCATGGAGGGCTACGTCACCTCCGAGCCTTACGCGATCGAAAAGCAGGCGCATTTCAAGCCAATCGTCTTCCTGCTCGCCGATCATGGCTTCAACAGTTATTCGACGCTGATCGAGACACGGCGCGATCTGGTCGCCAAGCAGCCCGATCTGGTGCAACGCTTCGTCGATGCCTCGGCCATCGGTTGGTATCACTATCTCTACGGCGATCCGCGTCCCGGCAATGCGCTCATCAAGCAGCAGAACCCGGAAATGACGGACGACCAACTGGCCTTTTCCATTGCGCAGATGAAGCAGGACGGCATTGTCGATTCCGGCGATACGATAAAGCTCGGCATCGGCGCCATGACCGACGCGCGCTGGCAGAGCTTCTACGACAAGATGGTGCATGCCGGCGTGGTGAAACCCGGCCTCGACTACAAGCGAGGCTATACGCTGCAGTTTGTCAACAAAGGCGTCGGCGTCGAGTTGCGACCAAAATGAGTTCGCCTGGTTCGGAGATTGTTTCGCTGCGCAACGTCGGCAAGACGTTCGACAGCGGTACGGTGGCGCTCGCCGGCCTCACGCTCGACGTGCGCGCGGGCGAGTTCGTCTCGCTGCTCGGTCCCTCCGGCTGCGGCAAGTCGACGGCGCTGCGCATCATCGCCGGCTTGAGCGCGCCGAGCGCGGGCACTGTCGAATGGCCGGGCGGCGCCGGTCAAATCGGCTTCGTGTTCCAGGAGCCGACGTTGATGCCCTGGGCGGACGTCGCCGCCAATGTGCGGGTGCCGCTCACGCTGGCGGAAGCGGACGAGGCGCAATCGCGCGCCGCGGCGATGCAGGCCTTGACCCACGTCGGGCTGGCCGATGTCGCGCATGCCTATCCGCGCGAACTGTCCGGCGGCATGAAAATGCGCGCCTCGATCGCCCGCGCGCTGGTCACTGATCCGCACGTGCTGCTGATGGACGAGCCGTTCGCCGCGCTCGACGAAATTACCCGCTTCAAGCTCAACAACGACCTGCTGACGCTGTGGCGGGCGGTGCAGCGCACGGTCATCTTCGTCACCCATTCGGTGTTCGAGTCGGTCTATCTGTCGCAGCGCATCGTGGTGATGACGCCGCGCCCGGGCCGCGTGTTCGCCGAGATCGCAATCCCTGCGCCCTATCCGCGCGACGAGCGCTTCCGCACCTCTGCAGATTACGCCGGCTATTGCCGCATCGTCTCCGAGGCGCTCGGCCAGGCGATGGGAGGCGCGTAATGAGCGACCGCGCGCTACGCATCGCGCTGCCAGCCTTCGTGCTGGTGCTGGTCGTCGCGGGCTGGAATGCGGTGGTCCAGGCCTTCGCCATTCCGCCTTACGTGCTGCCCGGCCCGAGCCTGGTGCTGAGCACCTTGATCGCCGACGGTGGCCTATTGTGGCACTCGCTGCTGGTGACGCTTGCCACAACCTTCGAGGGCTTCGTGCTTGCCGCCATCGGCGGCATCGGCCTAGCCGTCCTGTTCAGCCAGTCGCGCCTGATCGAATACTCGCTTTATCCTTATGCGGTGATCCTGCAGGTGACGCCGGTCGTCGCCATCGCGCCGCTGCTGCTGATTTATCTACCACAGCCTCTAGCGGTGCTGGCCTGCGCGTGGATCGTGGCGTTCTTCCCGGTGCTCGCCAACACCACGCTCGGCCTCGCCTCCGTCGACCACAACCTTCTCGCGTTGTTCGAGCTCTACAAGGCGTCGCGCTGGCAACTGTTGTGGAATCTGAAGTTGCCGTCGGCGCTGCCGCAGATGCTCGCCGGCCTGCGCATCGCCGGCGGGCTGTCGCTGATCGGCGCGGTGGTGGCCGAGATCGCCGCGGGCTCCGCCGGCGCCGGCTCGGGGCTGGCCTATCGCATCGCCGAGTTGGGCTACCGGCTCAACATCCCGCGCATGTTCGCCGCGCTGCTGCTGTTGTCGCTCGCCGGCGTCGTCATTTTCTTTGTGTTGTCGGGGCTTTCCCATCTGGCGCTGCGTCGCTGGCACGAAAGCGCAGTCAAACGGGAACACTAAAACGAGTACTGCGTGACGACCCCGAGCAGCGCCATCACCACGATGACTTCGATCAGGCTGCGGTGAAAACGGAACGCCAGGATTCCCGCGGTGACGGCGAGAATGGCGGCGTGAGTGTCGAGTGCGCGCGGATCGAAGGCGAACCAGCGCAAGGGTCCCCAATGCTGCTCGGTGACGGTGCCGAACAGCACATGCAGCGCGAACCAGACCGACAGATTGAGGATGACGCCGACCACCGCGGCGGTGATCGCGGCGAGCGCGCCAGCGAGCCGCCGGTTGCCGCGCAATTCCTCGATGAACGGCGCGCCGGCGAAAATCCACAGCATCGCCGGTACGAAGGTCACCCAGGTGGTCAGGGCAGCGCCGAGCAGCCCAGCGATCAGCGGTGTGAACGGCGCCGCCTCGCGGAACGCGGCCAGGAAACCGACGAATTGCGTCACCAGGATCAGCGGGCCAGGCGTGGTTTCGGCGAGCCCGAGCGCGTCGACCATTTCCGGCGCCGTCATCCAGCCGTGTGTCTCCACCACCTGCTGCGCCATATAGGCCAGCACCGCATAGGCCCCGCCGAAGGTCACCACCGCGAGCTTGGAGAAAAATATGCCGATGGCGACCAGAACGTGATGCGGGCCGAGCAGCAACGCGGCGAGGGCGACCGGCGCCCACCAGATCGCCAGCCCGGTCACCGAGGCGATTGAGAATTGCCGCCAACGATTGCCAGAATAGCTCGTAACTTCAGGTGGAGTGACGGCGAGGCCAAGCAGATCGGGACGCGATCGAGCGATGAGGTAGCCGATGAGCGCCGCGGCAATCACGATCAGCGGAAACGGCGCGGCGAAAAAGAAGATGCTGATGAAAGCGAAAGCCGCGAGCGAGACCAGCAGCGACGACTTCAGCGCGCGTTTGCCAATCCGAATGAGCGCCTCGAAGACGATCACCAGTACGGCGGCCTTGATGCCGAACAACGCGCCATCGATAGGACCCAAGCCGCGCCCATAGGCATAGAGCAGGCTCAAGGCGAGCATGACGAAGGCGCCCGGCAGCACGAACAGGATGCCGGCGGCGAGACCACCGCGCACACCGTGCAATAGCCAGCCGACATAGGTCGCAAGCTGCGTCGCCTCCGGTCCCGGCAGCAACATGGAAAAATTGAGCGCGTGCAGGAAGCGCGGCTCATCGATCCATTTCTTCTCGTCGACCAGGATGCGATGCATCATGGCGATCTGGCCGGCCGGCCCGCCGAAATTGATGCAGCCGATCTTCAGCCAGACCAGAAAGGCCTCGCCGAAGCTCGGGTGCATCTTGTTGTCGGTCGTCGTCATACGTTTAGGCAGCCTTGGCCGGCCAGTTGTGGCGTTCCTCGGCGGCAAAGCGCAGCCAGGCGAACAAGGCATCGTAGACCATGAAACCGCGTTCGAGCAGGCCATGATCGTCGTCGCCGGCGAGCGCCGACAGACCGAGCGACACCGCGTGCAGGCCGGCGGCTTCCGGCGCGAGATCGGGCCGCGCGGTGTCGGCGCCGCGCACGATCAAGGCGAGACGCGCCAGCGAGGGCTCGTCTTCAAGGTTGAACAGCTTGAGCATGGTATCGAAGGTGCAGCGCCCGCCGTCGTGGCTCAATTCGACGTCCTTGACGTCGAACGGCACGGCGCCGCTCTCTCGCGCGACGTTCACCACTTCGGTTGGATCGACGTAGAGAATGCGCGCCTGCGGATCGAGAAAACGGCGGACCAGCCAGGGGCAGGCGACGCGGTCGATCTTCGGCCGCCGCCGCGTCACCCACAGGCCGGGACGCTTCGGCGTCAGCCGGTCGAGCTCGGCCTTGGCGACAAATGGCAGGCCGGCATTCGCCCAACCTTCGTAGCCGCCTTCGAGCACGCGTGCGTCGAAGCCATCGGCGCGCAATTGCGCGACCGCCAGCTGGCTCATTTCATGGCCGGCCTTGCAGGCAACGACGATCGGCCGGGCGCGGCCGAATTCGGCCGACCAGGCTCTTGCCTCGCTGGCGTCGCGCCACACCGCGCCGGGCAGAAGTTGCGGCGATGGCTCGAACACATCGCGGCGCCGCACGTCGACGATGCGCGGCGCGCTTTGCGTCGCCATCGCATTCCAGAGATCTTTCGCTGAGATCGAATAGCTCGGAGACAGCATGAGTCCCCTCCGTAAACGAAGGAGACGGTGCTTGGGCTCGCAAGCCTTCGAGGGAGCGGGGCGACCGTCGCTGGCCCCACGAAAGAAACCTAACTCAGCGGATCATCGCGGACAAGCCGTCAATGAAGAAATGCCGGCACAACTAGCGACAATCCGGACACCAGCAGTAGCACCAGGATGACTTTGCGGAACGCCGCATCGTCGAGCTTTCCGTAGAGGTACACGCCGACCCACAATCCGACCAACAGAACCGGCAAGCCAAGCAGGAAGAGTTTGAGCACGCCGTCGTTGAACAGATGGCCGAAGGCGGCAAACGTCAGCGTCGTCATGGTCATCGTCATGAACAGCACCGGCTGGAACACGGCGCGTTGCGCGTCTTTGGGTCCGCCGCCGGCCTGCACCCAGATCGTGCTGATGACGCCGCCGAGGCCGGTCAGGCCGCCGAGCAACCCGTTCATGACGCCGATGCCGAGATCGGCCGTCGCATTGGAGTTGACCGGCGTGAATGCCGGCCGCACGAGATTGTAGATGGCGTAGGCGACCAGCAGCACGCCGACGCCGATCCGCAGATAGGCCGGATTGGCGTAGGTGAGCAGATAAGCGCCAAGCGGAACGCCGCCGGCACCGCCGATCACGAAAGGCAGCACCCGCCGCCACTGCAGTGCATGGCGGACTTTCCAAATTCCGTAACCTTGATTGACCATGCCGAACGCGGCGATCAGTACGGCCGTTTGCAGTGGCGTGATGATGTGCAACCAGATGCCCGACACGACCAGCCCGGCCGCGAAGCCGGTCAGGCCGCTGGTCAATCCGCCGAAAAAGGTGGCGGCGAGAAAAAGTCCCAAGTTCAATCCATCCATAGCAGTCGCTCCCAAAGCGAAAGGGCGCAGCGCTTGGATGGGGGTCATCTGACGGGGAGGCGGCTTGATCCCCGGAGTCTTGCCTGCAGCGTCGGTGAGATCGCTAGCCAGCAAACAACATCAGTCCCCTCCGTGATCGAAGGAGACGGTGCTTGGGCTCGCGAGCCTTGGGAGATGCGGGGCGACCGCCGTAGGCCCCACGTGGCGATTCCTAGTTCAAAACGCGCCCGCTTTCAATCGAATGTTTTACATTGCTGTCAGTCTGCTAGGCTCCTCGCCACCGCGAGGTCGTTTCGACTATGAGGTGACGGCAACAGAGAATGTCCGACCTCGCGCACCTTCGCCGCCAGCGGCTCACCGGCATTGCCTTGATGTGCGGGGCGGTGGCGCTATTCGCCTGCCTCGACGCCACCGCGAAGTATCTCAATGCCGATATGGATAGCCTGCAGATCGCCTGGGCGCGCTACACCAGCGCCCTCGTGCTGACCCTGATCGTCTCCAACCCGCTGACCCATCCGGCCTTGCTGCGCACCAAGCGGCTGAAGCTGCAAATCACGCGCTCGATCCTGCTGGTCGCCTCCACCGCGATGAATTTCCTGGCGCTGCGCTGGCTGCAGCTCGACGAGGCGCTGTCGATCATTTTCACCTTTCCCTTCGTCGTCGCCATCATCTCGGGTCCGATGCTCGGCGAATGGATCGGCTGGCGGCGCTGGTCGGCGATCTGCGTCGGCTTTGGCGGCGTGCTGTTGATCACGCGGCCCGGTTTCGGCGGCATGCACCCGGCGGCGCTGATCACGCTCGTCGGCACCATCTGCTACGGCTTTTACGCCGTGATCACGCGCATCGTGTCGCGCGTCGATTCCAACCAGACGTCGCTGTTTTACGCGAATTTTATCGGCGCGCTGGTGATGCTGCCGGTGATCCCGTTCGTGTGGACCACGCCGAAGAGTTGGGCGATCGCCCTCATGCTGATGGGAACCGGCGTGCTCGGCAGCGCCGGGCACTTTTTCTTGATCTCGGGCCACCGGCTCGCTCCGGCGGCGGTGCTCTCGCCGTTCGTCTACACCCAGCTTATCTGGGTAGTGATCCTCGGCTATTTGGTGTTCGACCATGTGCCGAACAGCTGGACCATGGCGGGAGCCGTGATCGTCATCAGCTCCGGTCTCTATTTGCTGTATAGGGAGCGCAAGTTGGGCAAGACAACCACCAGCGAGGGGGTGGTGGAAGGACCGTTGGAATAGGAGAGTTGCGGGGCCTTGTTCATCGGCGCTAAGTTCCGCCGCGACAACGAAAAGACCGCGCTTGAGGAACCCCATTATGGCCACAGCCAAAGACCGGGCGGCGTCACCGGCCGGACTAAATGACGATATTGGCGAGCAAAAACGCCTGGACATGTACCGGACGCAGGTGACGATCCGCGACGCGGAACAGCGCGCCTACGACCTGTTCCTGCAGAACCTGGTGAAGGGAACCAGCCATCTCTCGCTCGGCCAGGAGGCTGTGGCGGCCGGTTTTGCCGGCGCCATGAAGAAGGGCGACCTCTCCTTCTGCACCTACCGCGGCCATGCCCATACGCTGGCGCGCGGCGTCAGCGTCGAGAAAGTGCTGGGCGAGCTGATGCAGCGCGACAACGGGCTGATGCGCGGCAAAGGCGGCTCGATGCATCTGACCTCGGTCGACCACGGCGTGATGGGCTCCTATGCCATCATCGGCGCGCATCTGCCCATCGCCTGCGGCGCCGCCTGGCGCGCGCAGTACAAGGGCGCCAAGGACGTCTCGGTCTGCTTCTTCGGCGACGGCACCACCAATATCGGCGCCTTCCATGAGGCGCTCAATTTCGCCGCGGTGTGGAAGCTTCCGGTGGTCTTCGTCTGCGAGAATAATCTTTACATGGAATACACGCCGATCGCCGACGTGACGGCGGTCGAGCATCCGGCGGCCGATCGTGCGTCGGCCTACGGGCTTGAGCGCATCGTCATCGACGGCAATGACGCCGACGTGGTCTATCGCACAGCGCGGACCGCCTTCGACAAGGCGCGCGCCGGCAAGGGCCCGTCGCTGATCGAATGCATGACCTACCGGCACAGCGGCCATTCGCGCGCCGATCCTGCAAAATACCGCCCCGAAGGCGAGCTTGACCGCTGGAAGCTGCGCGACCCGATCAAGATCTATCGCGAGCGTCTGCTGCAATTCGGCGTTGCCGAGAAAGTCATCGCGGCCATCGATACCGAAGTGCGCAAGGTCGTCGACGACGCCACCGAGGCCTGCAAGGCCGCACCCAATCCGCCGCTCGATATCATCACCACCGATGTCTACGCTGATGGAGGCTGGGCATGGCGGAACTGACTTATCGCGACGCCGTCATCCGCGGCATCGCGCAGGAAATGGCGCGCGATCCGGACGTGGTGTTCCTCGGCGAGGACGTGGCCAAGGCCGGCGGCGTGTTCAAGGCGACCGTTGGGCTCTACGAGCAGTTCGGACCCTTACGCGTGCGTGACACGCCGATCTCCGAGCAGGCGATCATGGGCGCCGCCATGGGCGCGGCGATGACGGGCCTCAAGCCGATCGCGGAGATCATGTTCTCGGATTTCTTCGCGGTCTGCTTCGACTACATCGCCAACGAGTTCCCGAAGAGCCGTTACATGTCGAACGGCCAGGTCAAATGCCCGCTAGTGGTGCGCACCGGCAACGGCGCCGGTTCCCGTTTTGGCGCCCAGCACTCACAGAGCGTCGAGAACTGGTGCATGATGATTCCCGGCCTCAAGGTCGTGGCCCCGTCCTCGCCGGTCGACGTCATCGGCCTGTTGGCGGCGGCGGTGCGTGACCCCAATCCGGTTATCTTCCTCGAGCACAAGTCGCTCTACGCGACCAAAGGCGAGGTGCCGGACGGTGAAATCATCGACCGGCTCGGCACGGCCAAGATCGTCAAGCCCGGCAAGGACGCCACTATCCTGGCGCTGGCGCTGATGGTGCCGCGCGCGCTGGAAGCGGCCGAGAAGCTCAAGGCGGAACACGGCATCGACGCCGAAGTTGTCGACGTGCGATCGCTGGTGCCGCTCGACACCCAGACCATTCTCGGCTCGGTCGCCAAGACGCACCGGCTGTTCACCGTCGAGGAGAATCCGCGGCTGTGCGGCTGGGGCGCAGAACTCGTGTCGATTGTGGCGGACGAGGCCTTCTACGATCTCGATGGGCCGCCAGTGCGCATTACCACGCCGCATATTCCGCTGCCGGCCGCGGATATCCTGGAAGACGCCGTGCTGCCGACGCCGGATCGTATCGCGGATACGGTGCGGCGGTCGCTGAATAGTTAGTTTCCCGTTCGTCCCCGCGAAAGCGGGGACCCAGTGCTGGATTCTCGCTGGAGTTCATCCCCACGAACGCGGGGACGGGAATGAGCGGAGCAAGTTGAGAGGTGATGTTATGTACGAAAATCTTCTCGCCGACGTCCCGACCGATCTGTGGATCGGCGGCAAATGGCGCAAATCATCCGACGGCGCCCGTTTCGACGTGATCGATCCGGCGACCGAACGCAAGATCGCCTCCGTCGCCAGCGCCACGGTGGACGACGCCAAGGCCGCGGTCGATGCCGCGCAGGCTGCCTTCGAAGGCTGGGCCAAACGCAAGCCGCGCGAGCGCGCGGAGATCCTGCGCAAATGCCACGAACTGATCATGCGCGACGCCGAGCGCTTCGCCAAACTGATCACGCTGGAGAATGGCAAGGCGCTGTCGGATTCTCGTGGTGAAGTCGCTTATGCCGCCGAGTTCTTCCGCTGGTATGCCGAAGAAGCCGTGCGCAATATCGGTCAAATCTCGACGGCGCCAGCCTCCGGCGCGCGCATCGTCGCGCAACACAAGCCGGCCGGCGTTGCCGTGCTGGTGACGCCGTGGAATTTCCCGGCCGCCATGGCCACCCGCAAAATCGGCCCCGCGCTTGCCGCCGGCTGCCCGGTGGTGCTCAAGCCCGCGTCCGACACGCCGCTCACCATGCTGGCGTTGATGCCGGTCTTGCAGGAGGCGGGCGTGCCCGCCGGCGTGGTCAACGTGGTGCCCTCGCGCCGCTCCGGCCCTGTGGTGAGCGCCATGCTGCATGATCCGCGCGTGCGGGTGCTCTCATTCACCGGCTCCACCGAGGTCGGCCGCAAACTGTTGCACGAAGCCGCCGATCAGGTGCTCAAGCCGTCAATGGAACTCGGCGGCAACGCGCCGTTCCTGGTGTTCGAGGACGCCGACATCGACGCCGCGATCGAAGGCGCCATGATTGCGAAAATGAGGAACATGGGCGAAGCCTGCACGGCGGCCAATCGCTTCTACGTGCACGAAAAGGTACATGACGAATTCGCCAAGAAGCTGACCGACAAGATGAAGGCCCTGAAGATGGGCAATGGCCTCGACGACGGCATCAATGTCGGTCCGCTGGTCAACAAAGAAGGTCGCGACAAGGTGATCGAGCTTGTCGACGATGCCATGGCCAAGGGCGCCAAGGTGCTGGTCGGCGGCAAGACACCGGACGGTCCCGGTTTCTTCTATCCGGCGACCGTGCTCACCAATGTCTCCAACGACGCCAAGATGCTGAACGAGGAAATCTTCGGGCCTGTGGCCTCGATCCAGACCTTCAAGAGCGAGGACGAGGCGATTAAGCGCGCCAACGACACCGAGTATGGCCTGGTCGCCTATCTCTACACAAAGGATTTGAGCCGCGGCATGCGTGTCTCCGAGAAGCTCGACTTCGGCATGATCGGCCTCAACCGCGGCCTGGTTTCCGATCCGGCGGCGCCGTTCGGCGGCGTCAAGCAGTCCGGCCTCGGCCGCGAAGGCGCCTCGGAAGGCATGAAGGAATTTCTCGAGACGCAATATGTGTCGGTGACGTGGTAAGCGGGGACGATCGTACATGGACGTCCTGATGCCGCAACTCGGCGAGACCGTCGCTGAGGGCAAGATCGTGAAATGGTTCAAGTCGGCCGGCGACGCCGTAAAGCCGGGCGACAATCTGTTCGAGATCGAAACCGATAAGACCTCGATGGAAGTGCCGGCGACGTTCGGCGGAACGCTGAGCCAGGTCCGCTTTCAGGTCGGCGAGGTGGCCAAGGTCGGCGCCGTGGTGGCGGTGATCGCCGGCGCGGGTGAAACGCCAAGCGCCGCGCCCGCTGCCACACAGGCCAAAGCTGCGGCTCCGCCGCCGCGGCCCGCCGCCGTTCCCGTGGCCGCAATGCAGGCCGCACCAACGCCGCGCACCATGCCGCTCGATCCCTTCCGCGAAGTGTGCACGCCCGAGCGCAATTATGGGCCGGCGAAACTGTCCGGCGGCATCTTCACCACGCCGTTGGCGCGCCGGTTGGCCTCCGAACGCGGCATCGATCTCTCGCGCGTGACCGGTTCTGGCCCGCACGGCCGTATCGTTGCGAGCGACGTTGCAAATGCAGCGCCGCCCGTTGCCGCGATGGCCGCGGGCCCCAGCGCCGCGCAGGTCAAAGCGCTGTACGAGGGCATCGCTTACGAAGAAGTGCCGCTCGACTCCATGCGCCGCACCATCGCTAAGCGGCTGATCGAGGCCAAGCAGACCATCCCGCATTTCTATCTGACCGCCGATCTCGACGTCGGCCGGCTGATCGCCATGCGCGAGGAGGCGAATGCCGCCGCGCCTATGCAGGACGGGCAACCGGCATTCAAGCTGTCGCTCAACGACTTCATCATCAAGGCCTGGGCGGCGGCGCTCCAGCGCATCCCCGCCGCCAATGCGGTCTGGGCCGAGGACCGCATTTTGCGTTTCACGCACTCCGATATCGGCGTGGCGGTGGCGCTCGATGGCGGGCTGATCACGCCGGTGATCCGCAATGCCGAAACCAAATCGCTCACCGCCATCTCAGCCGAAATGCGCGACCTTGCCGAGCGCGCCCGCGTGCGCAAGCTCATGCCGAATGAATACCTGGGCGGTTCCAGCGCGATCTCGAATTTGGGCATGTACGGCGTGCGCGAATTCGCCGCCATCATCAATCCGCCGCACGCCACCATCCTGGCGGTGGGTGCGACGCGCCGCGCGCCGGTCGAAACGGCGGACGGCGGGATGAAGTTCATCAGCCAGATGACCGTCACATTATCCTGCGATCATCGCGTCGTGGACGGCGCGCTCGGCGCCGAGCTGCTCGCGGCGTTCAAGACATTCGTCGAAAAGCCGGTCACCGCCTTGGTGTAACAGGAGAGCGACTATGGCTGGCGAAAAGCCGGACGTGCTGCTGATTGGCGCCAAGAAGCCGGTCATGGTCAAAGGCCTCGAGCCGAAAGTCACACTGCACTATCTGGCCGATGCCAAGGACCAGGACGCGTTTCTCAAGTCGATCGCCGACAAGGTGCGCGCCATCGCCATCGCCTATACCGCGAACAAGCTCGACGCCGCGTTTATGCAGAAGCTGCCGAAGCTCGAGCAGATTTCGAGTTTCGGCGTCGGCTACGATCACATCGACGCCAAATGGGCGGGCGAGCACGGCATCGTCGTCACCAACACGCCGGAAGTGCTCAATGAAGAGGTCGCCGACACCGCGCTCGGCCTCTTGCTCTGCACGGTTCGCGAATTCCCGCAGGCCGAGCGCTTTCTGCGCGCCGGCAAATGGCCGCAGGGGCATTATCCGCTGACCAAGGCGACGCTGCGCAATCGTACCGTCGGCATGGTCGGCATGGGTCGCATCGGCAAGGCGATCGCGCGGCGGCTGGAAGCCTTCGGCGTGCCGGTCGTCTATCACAGCCGCACTCCGCAGAAGGGCGTGAGCTACAAATATTATCCAAAGCTCCTCGACATGGCGCGCGATGTCGACACGCTACTGGTGATTGTGCCCGGGGGAGCTGCGACCGCGAACATGGTCAACGCCGAAGTCCTCAAGGCGCTGGGTCCCAACGGCATCCTCATCAACATGGCGCGCGGCTCCGTGGTGGACGAACCGGCATTGATTCAGGCGCTCAAGAACCGCACCATCTATTCCGCTGGCCTCGACGTGTTCGCCAAGGAACCGCAGGTGCCTAAGGAACTGATGGAGATGGACAACATCGTGCTGTTCCCCCATCTCGGCTCCTCGACCGAGGTGACGCGGGCGGCCATGGACCAACTCGTGGTCGACAATATCCTGGCCTGGGCGGCGGGCAAGCCGCCGCTGACGCCGGTGCCAGAAACGCCGCCGAAAAGTCCGTGAGAATCGCGGCATTGATCCTGTGCTATGGTTCCGTTATGGCCCGTCTCGCACTTATCGCACTTGCATTGCTGGGCACGACCGGAGCCGCGCCGGCGCAAACGCCGGCGACGCTTGGCGAATCGGCCAAGGCGGTGCTTGGCTCCTGGGAATTCTCCAACGCCGACCGTGACAAAAAATGCACCGCGAGCTTCAGCGGCGAGCGGAATGCGGTCGGCTTCAAGGTCGAATTCGACGCGAATTGCGCAAGTCAATTTCCGCTGGTGGCCGATATCGTCGGCTGGAAATTCCCCGACAACGATCTGCTCTATCTGCTCGATTCAACTGGCAAGGCGCTGGTCGAGTTCAGCGAGGTCGAGGACGGTATCTACGAGGCGCCGACGCCCGGCGTCGGCGTCTTGTTCCTGCAGAACGCGGCGGCAGCGGCCGGCCCGCCGGAAAAGCCGCCCGAAGAGCTCGCCGGCAATTGGCTGCTCACGCGCGGAGCGAGCGCGCCGCTTTGCGCCTTTTCGCTGGTGTCGACCGCGCAAGGCGACGGCATGGCGATGACGGTGAAGCCGGGCTGCGCGCCGTCGATCGCGCAGCTCAATTTCTCGCAATGGCGTCTGGACAAGGGCGAGCTTGTGCTGGTGCCCGCCCATGGCGCCCCTTGGCACTTCGAGGAGGTTGAAGGCACGGGGTGGCGCCGGATCCCCGAAGGCGCGAACCCCGTGATGCTGGTCCGTCAGTAGCTCTAAGCGGCGATGCACGAATAACCGCGGCGGCTGCGGTGCTTCCTGGCGCAGGCGCGTGGTTAATCGATTGATCCAGGTCATGGCGCGTCACATTGTGACGCTTATATTTTCGCCAAATTATTCGTCTTCATTGCTCTTTTTACCGCAGCCAACGTCAAGAAAAACAACAGGTGCGCCATGACGATAACTTCACCCTCGGATGCAGCACGCGTCAATCCGTCCGTCGGCAAAGCGGCGCTGCGTCTCATCCCCAAGCCGGCAATCGCTGCGACCGAGGACGTCGACGGACGCGAACTCCTATGCGGTCACTGCCGTCGCCGACATCATCGACCGCTCGCTGCATGCGACGATCGCGCGCTTCACATTAGGCTTGTCGCCGGCGGCGCTGACCAAGGCCTATTTCGATTGGGCGATACACCTTGCTGTTTCACCCGGCAAACAATTGCAGCTGGTGGATAAGGCAACGCGGAAAGCGGTCCGTTTCGCCAACTATGCGGTCCGCGCCGCGGTGGAGGGCGGCAAGACGCCATGTTGCATCGAGCCCTTGCCGCAAGATCGTCGGTTCGACGGCGCGGATTGGCAGAAGCCGCCGTACAATTTCATGGCTCAGGCCTTCCTGCTGCAACAGCAATGGTGGCACAACGCGACCACGGGCATCCGCGGCGTCAGCAAGCGTCATGAAGAAATGGTGGAGTTCGTATCGCGCCAGCTTCTCGATATGGTTTCGCCCTCGAATTTTCTGGCAACCAATCCCGAAGTGCTCCGGCAAACCATCAGCAAAGGCGGCATGAACCTGGTGGCCGGCTTGCGCAATCTGGCGGAAGATTGGGAGCGCAGCATCAGCGGAAAGAAACCGGTCGGCACCGAAGATTTCGAAGTCGGTCGCAATGTGGCGGTCACGCCCGGCAAGGTCGTCTATCGCAACCGCCTGATCGAGTTGATCCAATACGCACCCGCGACCGGCAAGGTCCGGCCCGAGCCCGTGCTCATTGTCCCGGCATGGATCATGAAATATTACATCCTCGATCTGTCACCGCATAACTCGCTCGTGAAGTACCTGACCGAGCAGGGCTTCACGGTTTTCATGATGTCGTGGAAGAATCCGGTCCCGGATGACCGCGACCTCGGGCTCGACGACTATCGCAGGCTCGGCGTGATGGCGGCGCTCGATGCGGTCGGCAAGATCGTGTCCGACCAAAAAATCCATGCCGTCGGCTATTGCTTGGGCGGCACGTTGCTGTCGATCGCCGCCGCGGCCATGGCGCGCGACGGTGACGATCGTCTCAAATCGATCACGCTGTTGGCCTCGCAGACGGACTTCCATGAAGCCGGCGAGCTGATGCTGTTTATCAACGAAAGCCAGGTCGCATTCCTCGAAGACATGATGTGGGAACAAGGCTTCCTCGACGCCACGCAGATGGCGGGCGCCTTCCAGATGCTGCGTTCCAGCGACCTCATCTGGTCGCGCATGGTGCGCGACTATTTGATGGGCGAGCGCGCGCCCATGATCGACCTCATGGCGTGGAACGCGGACGCTACGCGCATGCCCTATCGCATGCATTCGGAATATCTGCGGCGTCTGTTTCTCAACAACGATCTGGCCGAGGGGCACTATCTCGTCGACGACAAGCCGGTCGCGCTCACCGACATTCGCGCGCCGATCTTCTCGGTCGGCACCGTGCACGACCACGTCGCGCCTTGGCGCTCGACCTACAAGATCAATTTCTTGACCGACGCCGACGTGACTTATTTGCTCGCGACGGGCGGCCACAACGCCGGCATCGTGTCGGAGCCGGGGCGCGATCACCGCAGTTTCCAGGTGCTGACCCGCAAGGCGGACGACCGTTACGTCGATCCGGGAGCCTTCTTGGCGCAAGCGCCGCAAAAGGACGGTTCCTGGTGGCCGGAATGGGTCGCCTGGCTTGGCGCACGCTCGGGAGAGCCGGTCGATCCGCCCGAAATGGGCGGTGCGGATCATGCCTCGCTCGCGGATGCGCCCGGCAGCTATGTGCTCCAATAGTGAGAGTAGCCGACGGCCAAACAGCGAAGCTTTTGAAATTTAATACGGATGCGCAATTCGCTGGCACGTTTGACTTATGACAACGCGCCTTCGCCGTTTTTGTGAAAGATATTTTATATGTACGAGCCAACGGGACGGCACGATCCGCGTCTCGCATTTATGTGGCCGGCATTTGCCGCGTCCTCGGCCAGTGATTTTGCCGCGCTGATGGCCAAGAGTTTTGCCGGTCTCGCGCTCGGCGCAGACGACGGTCCCGCGGTACGTGAGCCGAAATGGGCGACGCCGAATAAAGTCTCGCTCGAATTGAAGAGCGTACGGTTGCGCGATTTCAGCATTGCCAAGGACGGCGTCTCCACTTTGCTGTGCGCGCCGTTTGCGCTGCACGGAGCGGCCGTCGCCGATCTGGCTTCCGGTCACAGCCTGGTTGCGGCATTGCGCGGCGCGGGTCTGCAGCGGTTGTTCGTGACCGATTGGCGCTCGGCGACACCGGAGATGTGCCATTTGGGCATCGACGACTACCTCGCCGAACTCAACGTGCTGGTCGATCAGCTTGGCGGTAGCGTCAACCTGGTCGGGCTTTGTCAGGGCGGCTGGATGTCATTGCTTTATGCCGCGAGGTTTCCCGCCAAGGTGCAGAAATTGGTACTGGCCGGCGCGCCGATCGATATTGCTGCCGGGCGCTCCGCTTTGTCCGCGCTCGCTGACGCCAGTCCGCTGGCGCTGTTTCATGAATTGGTGAAGCTCGGCGACGGTCGCGTGCTCGGCCGCAAGGTGCAGAAGTTCTGGGGAGCGGAAACGCTCGACACGCACGAGATTCACAAATTGCTGCAGACGCAGGAGCCGATCGGCTCACCCGCCTTCGCCGAACTGGAAGCGACATTCCGGGAATGGCACGCCTGGACCGTCGATTTACCGGGAACTTATTACCTCGAGGTGATCGAGAAGCTGTACAAGCGAAATGAAATCGCGACCGGTCAATTTGTCGCTTTGGGCGAGCCCATCGATTTGGCGAAAGTCCGCGTTCCGGTTTTTCTGCTGGCGGCGCGCGACGACGAGTTGGTCGCGCCGGCGCAATTGTTCGCGACCGAGCGCCTGGTCGGCACCCCGGCACGCGCCATTCGCACGGCGACGGCGCCCTGCGGCCACGGCGCATTGTTCATGGGGCACGCGGTGCTCGGCGAATACTGGCCGAGGATCGCGCGCTGGATGATCGAGCCCGACAGCCGCAGTCTGGCGCCGGCCGCCGCCTGAGCCTGCTTTATTCGGCGGCCGGCAGGGCCGCGCCGGGTTGCCACTTTGCAACCGTCATCGGGTCGGCTTCCGTCTCCCAGCGCCCCGCATTGCCGCCTGAACCGACATTGTCGGCGAGGCAGCGGAGGAATTCCGTGCGGGGAATCGAGCGGAAGCCCATGTTGAGGATCGTCGGAGTCGGATTCTTGCCGTCGTTGAGGATGTAGCCCCAGCGCGCGAGATGCCAATTGAGTACGGAAAAGCCGAGTTTCGAGGTGTTGTCTTCGAGCGAGAATTGCGACTCGGTAAAGAAAATTCGGCCGAGCGCCACGCCATAACCGCCGCCGACCAGTTCGCCTTTGCTATTCCAGACTTCGAACGAATGCACGCAACCGTCTTCGCGGAGGGCGGCATAGGCGCGCATGATGCGCGGCGTGATCCAGGTGACGTGCCAGCGGCCTTGGCGGCGGCCGGCGCAAGCCGTGATGACGCCCTCGAAATCGCGATCGAACGTGACAGTGTAGTGACCTTGGCGCATAAATTGGCGCAGCCGCTTCGCCATGTGGAATTCATGTAAGAACAGGACGTATCGCTGCGGCGGTGACATCCAGGCGAGGGTGCCGAAATGCCCCGCAGTGTAGATGCCGCGCTGATACGCCGCCGTTAGGGCGGGCACCGAGAGATCGTAAACAAGTCCGACTCTTCCATTGCTATCGAAAAGCTGCTCGGGGTCGGGCAATTCGCGCCGCGGCAGAACGCATTCGGCCAGCCAGCGCCGCCAGTAAGGCAGTAGGTGACGTAGTCCATTTTTCCTTAGACTATAAGCGGCGCTCAAGCTGCAATGTGTCGCCGTCTGCAGGAGCGATTCTTGAAATTGAGACGACCGCTGTTCAGCAGCCGCAGAATCCGTGACGTTGTTTAATTCAGTGACCGCCATTGGCGCCCTCTCCGGTCATGAGAAGAACATCGCTCGTCATGATGCGGCGGCTGGTTGAAATTAGTCTTAACCGGTAGAGAGCGTTTTGCGGTAGCGCGCCGCCGACATATTGCGTTTTCCTCAAATTGGCCGCACCGACATCAATTCGTTAACCGTCCGCTCGCGCAGTGCGGCCGTCGGTTCCACAATAGTCCAGCCTGTCCCTAGATTCTGAGGCCGCTAGATGAGCCTGAGCCCCTTGAAGCTCGCGTGGCCGTCCTTGCCGACAATGATGTGGTCGTGCACGGCGATGCCGAGCGGCTTGGCGACGTCGACGATCGCCTGCGTCATCTGGATGTCGGCGTGCGACGGCGTCGGGTCGCCGGAAGGGTGATTGTGTACCAGGATCAGCGCGGTGGCCGACAGCTCGAGCGCGCGCTTGACCACTTCGCGCGGATAGACCGGCGTATGATCGACGGTGCCGACCTGCTGCAGTTCGTCGGCGATCAATTGGTTGCGCTTGTCGAGGAATAGCACGCGGAACTGCTCCTTGTCGGCGAAGGCCTGCGCCATGCGGCAGTAGTCGAGCACGCTCGACCAGGAAGACAGCACCGGCCGCTTCTGCACTTGCCCGCGTGCCAGCCGGCTGGCTGCGGCATGCACCACCCTGAGTTCGGTGATGGCGGCGTCACCCAGGCCTTTCACCTCGGCGAGGCGGGTTAGTGGTGCAGCCACGACTTCGGCAAAGGAGCCGAATTTAGCAATAAGTTCCTTGGCCAGCGGCTTGACGTCGCGCTGCGGGATGGCGCGGAACAGCACCAGTTCGAGCAGTTCGTAGTCGCTCACGGCTTCCGCGCCGACATCGCGGAAGCGCGAGCGCAGCCGTTCGCGGTGGCCGTGATAATGCGGCGGCGCCTCGGAAAGGCCGCTCTTCCGCTCGGTAACGTTACGCTTTGCCGCCATGGAAACTGCGCCCACAATCCTATGCCCGCATAGAGTGTAGTGCAGCCAGCGACAATGCGTAACCCGCTCATTCCCGCGAAAACGGGAATCCAGGATCGGGGCCCCGCTTAGGCGGGGACGAGCGGAGTGATGATCAAAGTTTATACGGCGGCTTGTGCAGTCCGGCCGGCGAAAAGGTGAACACCTCGACGCCTTTGTCGGTGACGCCGACGGTATGCTCGAACTGAGCCGACAGCGAACGGTCGCGCGTCACGGCGGTCCATCCGTCGGATAGCACTTTCACATGCGGGCGGCCGATATTGATCATCGGCTCGACGGTGAAGAACATGCCAGGCCTGAGCACGATACCTTCGCCCGGGCGGCCGATATGGACGATGTTGGGTTCGTCGTGGAATAGGCGGCCGAGGCCGTGGCCGCAGAAGTCGCGCACCACGCTCATGTGCTGGGCTTCGACATAGCTCTGGATCGCGGCGCCGATGTCGCCGGTGGTCGAGCCCGGCCGGATGGTGGCGATGCCGCGCATCATGGCCTCGTGGGTCACCTCGATCAGCCGCTCGGCGCGGCGCGGAATTTCGCCGACGGTGTACATGCGGCTGGAATCGCCGTGCCAGCCATCGAGGATCAGCGTCACGTCGATATTGATGATGTCGCCATCCTTGAGCGGCTTGTCCCCGGGGATGCCATGGCAGACGACGTGGTTGAGCGAAGTGCAGGTCGATTTCTTGTAGCCGCGATACATCAGCGTCGCGGGGAGGGCGCCGTTATCCATCGCGTAGTCGAATACCAGCCGGTCGATCTTATCGGTCGGTACGCCCGGCCCGACATGCTCGACCAACATGTCGAGGCAGCGCGCGACCAGTTGCCCAGCCTTGCGCATGCCCTCGAAGGCTTCGGGGCCGTGGATCTTGATCTGGCCGGTCTTGCGGAGGGGCGCGACGGCAGCGTCGACGTAGGTCATGACCGCTAATGTAAGGTTTGCGGGCGGCGGCAGCAAGCTCTAGGCGATCTTGCCCCCCAACTCGTCCTCGATATGGACGCGGATGATATCGTCGAATGTCGCCTCGACCTTGAAGCCGAGCGCGACCGCCCGGTGCGGCTCGAAACGGCGCGGCCAGCCGGCGACGATGCGTTCGACCAGTTCGTCCGGCTCGCGCCGGATGCGGTCGGCGACCTTGTCGCCGGCGATGCGCCGCAGCGCCGCGATCTGCTCGCCGACCGTGCAGCACACGCCCGGCATGGTGAGATTGATGCGGTCGCCCAGTTGCGCGCGCGTCAGGCCGGCGGCGTGAATGAGAAATCCGACCGCCGAGCGCGGGCTGGCATGCCAATGCAGCACGCTGTCGGCGACCGGCAGGATCGCCTCCTGCCCGGCCAGCGGCTCGCGGATGATGCCGGAGAAGAATCCCGACGCCGCCTTGTTCGGCTTGCCCGGCCGCACCACGATCGACGGCAGCCGGATGCCGACGCCGTCGAGGAAGCCGCGCCGCGTGTAGTCGGCGAGCAGCAGTTCGCAGATCGCCTTCTGCGTGCCGTAGGAGGTCAGCGGCGTGAGATGGAAGTCGTCGGCGATCGCTTCCGGAAACGGCGCGCCGAACACGGCGATCGACGAGGTGAACACGACCTTCGGCTTGTAGCCATGGCCGGTCACGCGAATGGCCTCGAGCAAGCGCGCGCGTGCCGTCGAGATTGACGCGGTAGCCCTTCTCGAAATCGGTTTCCGCCTCGCCCGATACCACGCCGGCGAGATGGAAGATCACATCCGGCCGCTCCGAGACCGCCTTTTCCGCTGCGCCCGGCGCGGCGAGATCGGCGGCCCGGGTCTTCACGTGATCGGAAAAGCCGGCGGGCCGCGCCGGCGCGACAATGTCGATCAATGTCAATTTGTCGATCGGCTGGTCGCCGAGCGCCCGGTCGATGACCAGCCGCTCGGTCAGCTTGCGGCCGATCATGCCGGCCGCGCCGGTGATGAGGATATGCATTCAGGTCTCCGTCGGTTCTTTGTCCGCCGGTTCGAAGCGGTCGATGCGGCGCAGATCCGGGAACAATAGCATCCAGATGCCGGCGATCAGCAATGCGCCGATGCCGCCGATCAGCACCGAGGACACCGCGCCTAGCCAAGCGGCGACGGTGCCGGATTCGAAATCGCCCAACGTGTTGGACGAGCCGACGAACAGGTAGTTGATTGCGCTCACGCGGCCGCGCATGGCGTCGGGCGTCTCGATCTGCACCAGCGAGAAGCGGATCACGATGCTCAGGGCATCGGCCGCGCCGAGCACGGCGAGCGCCATCAGCGAGAGCGGAAACCATGTCGACAATCCGAACACGATGGTGGTCGCGCCGTAGATCGCCACCACGGCAAACATCTTGGGGCCGATGTACCGTTCGACCGGATGGTGCGAAAGCACCACGGCCGTAATCAGCGCGCCCGCCGCCGGCGCGGACCGCAGCAGACCGAGCCCGATCGGACCCACCGCCAATATGTCGCGCGCAAAGATCGGCAGCAGGGCGGTCACTCCGCCGAGCAGAACGACGAACAGGTCGAGCGTGACCACGCCGAGGAGCCGCCGCCGTGTACCGATGAATTTGAAGCCGGCCAACACCGACGCGAAGGTCGGCGGCTCGCGTGCGGCGGCCGGACCCTTGGCGACGATGAAACTGACCAAGGTGATGGAGGTGCAAAAGAACAACACGCAGAGCACGGCGACCGCGATCGGGCTTGCGGCATAGACCAGCCCGCCCAGCGCCGGCCCGCTGATCACGGCCACCTGGTTGGCGGAGGTCCAGCCGCCGACGGCACGCGTGACCAGCGGCGCCGGTACCAGCGCCGGAACCAGCGCGCTGCCGGTCGGCACCTCGAAGGCGCGCGCGCAGCCGATCAGGAATACGACGCTGAACAAGCAGTTCGCGGCTGAGCGCATGCGCGACAAGTGCGCGATAGTGATCAGCGCCGCAGCCAGCGCATAGGCCCCTTGTGCCACGCGGATGATGAGGCGGCGGTCGTAGCGGTCGGCGGCGTGTCCGATCACGCAGCGTCAAGATCACCGCCGGCACAAATTGGATCAATCCGATCAGGCCGAGATCGAAGGCGCTGTTGGTCAGCTCATAAAGTTGCCAGCCGATCACCAGCGCCATCATCTGGTAGCCGGCTGTCGTGCACACGCGCGCCAGCCAGAACAAGCACGAAGGGCCGCTGCTGCAGCAGACCGGGCGCGGAGGTCGCAGACGCGGTCATTCGATGACGCCGTTCAGCGCACTCAGGCTGACGATTTGCCGGCCGTCGGCGGTGAAGTTTTCCGGCGCCAGCCACCGCTCGAAATTCGCCTTGCGCGTTGGCCATTCGCTGTCGAGCATCGAGAAATATGCGGTGTCCCGATTGCGGCCCTTGGCAATCATGTGCTGGCGCAGGATACCTTCGAAGGTGAAGCCGAAGCGCAAGGCGGCGCGTCGCGAGGCGGCGTTCAGCGCATCGCATTTCCATTCATAGCGCCGGTAGCCGAGTGTTTCGAATGCGTAGCGCGCCAGCAGATATTGCGCTTCGGTCGCGAGCGGCGTGCGTTGCAGCGCGGGCGAATAGACGACATGGCCGACCTCGATCACCCGCATGGCCGGGCGGATTTCCATCAGCGTCGTGATACCGAGCGCGCGGCCTTGCGGCTCGACGATCGCGTAGGAGTAGGGGTCCTCGAGCGCGGCCCGCGCCGCGACCCAATCCGCGAACGCGTTGGCGTCGGAAAATGCCGAGTAGCTCGGCATGTAGGTCCAGATCCGGTCGTCATCCTTGACCGCCTGCCATAGCGGCACGGCATGCGCGGGCGCGAGCTTTTCCAGCCGCCCGAAACGCCCGGTGAGCGTGACCGGGCCGGGGCGCTGGCCCGGCGGCCCGTCCACGGGTTCACCGACCGGCTGGCCGGTTTGCGGATGGCGGTGCTCGCTCACGGTTTCGGCCGCCGCGGCAGGTCGTCGTGGAAGAATTTGTTGAGCTCGGCGTTCGAAATCACGCCGGCGAAACCGTCGAACTTGCCATCCTTGGCGATCTCGGTCGCCGCCTTGATGAACGCGTGCATGGCGACACGCGCCAGCGTGCCGCCGACGCTGATGCGGCGCACGCCCATCTCGCCGAGGTCTTTGACGGTGAAGCCGAAGGCGCCGCTGTTGAGAAAATTGATCGGCTTCGGTGCGACCGCCTTGACGGTCGCCTCGATCTGTTCGCGGGTCTTGATGCCCGGCGAATAAAGACAATCGGCGCCGGCGTCGGCAAAGGCCTTCAGCCGCCGGATCGTCTCGTCCATGTCAGGCCGGCCGCGGATGAAGCCCTCAGTGCGGGCGGTGAACACCAGGTTGCCGCCGGCCTTGTCGATTGCCGCGCGCGCGGCCTTCACGCGCGCCAGCGCGACGTCGAAATCGTAGAGCGGCCGGTCGGGATTGCCGGTCGAATCCTCAATCGACAGACCGGCGACGCCGGTCGCGATGCAGCGCGTCACGTTCTCGGCCAGGCGGCCGAGGTCGTCGGCAAAGCCATTTTCGAAATCGGCGTTGACCGGCACGTCGGTGGCCGCGGCGATGTCGGCGAAATGGGCAAGAACCTGGTCGCACGATTGCGCCCCGTCGGCGTAACCTTGCGCATGGGCGAAGCCCGATGAGGTGGTCGCCAGCGCCTTGAAGCCGAGCCCTTGCAGATAACGCGCGGTGCCGACGTTCCACGGATTGGGGATGACGAAGCAGCCGGATTCATGCAGACGGCGGAAGACGTTGCGTTTTTCGGTGGTCGATGGTTTGGCCATGAAAACCCCGGAAATGAAGCGGGTGCGACCGTGCCATGTTTGCGCGCGCGAGGACAATGCCATTCCGTGATGCATCTATGAACGCTGTTCATTCTCGTCAGTCCCTTCACCCGCTAGTGCCGCGGTCTCGCCGTTGGGGTAGCGTTTAACCCCCTGCAGCCGCCGAATATTCCGACACCGAGATGTGATCGGAATCGGTTGTGCGCGCCCTTGTTTCGCCGCGCAGTCGGGACAATGCAGTCGTCTACGTCGCGATGAAAGGGTGCATCCATGGCATCGCTACCGCTCAAGCTGATGGGATCGATCGGCGTTCTCGTCGTGGTTTTTGCCGCCGCTTTGCCGGCCGACTCAGCCAAGGCGGCAAGCACAAGAAACATGTGGCGGCGCATACCGCGCCGGTGACCGCAAATTCGCGCTACTGCGGCGCGAACCTGTTCCCCGGCTGGGCCGGTTCATCACGCCAACGATTATTTGGGCGACGATCCGATCCGTTCATTCATCCGCCTGCAGCTGCAGCGCGATATCGGCGCCCATTACGGCGGCGAGCCCTGACCGGCCGTCCAATTTGATTTTCCGCTCCCGATCGGGTGAACTACTCCGCGAATTCGCCCGGGGAGCCAATGCCATGCTGAAAACGATAGCGGCCTTCGACCGCATCGGCGAGGAAAACGCCTTCGCGGTGCTCGCCCGCGCCAACGCGCTGATCGCGCAAGGCCGCGACATCATCAATCTCGGCATCGGCCAGCCGGATTTCCGCACGCCCGACTTCATCGTCGAGGCGGCGGTGAAGGCGCTGCGCGACGGCCACCACGGCTACACGCCGGCGACCGGCATCCCGCCGCTGCGCGAGGCGGTGGCCGCCGACCTGCACAAGCGCTTCAAGGTCGAGGTCTCGCCCGACAGGTGATGATCATGCCCGGCGGCAAGCCGACCATGTTCATGTCGATCCTGATGTTCGGCGAGCCGGGCGCCGAGATCATCTATCCCGATCCCGGTTTCCCGATCTACCGCTCGATGATCGAGTTCACCGGCGCGCAAGCCCGTGCCGGTGCCGATCCGCGAGGAGAACGGCTTCGCCTTCTCGGCGGAGGAGACGCTCAAGCTGATCACGCCGAAGACGCGGCTGCTGATCCTCAACTCGCCGGCCAATCCGACCGGCGGCGTCACGCGGCAAGGCGGAGGTCGACAAGCTCGTCGCCGGCCTGGAGAAGTGGCCGGACGTCTGCCATCATGTCGGACGAGATCTACGACCACATGGTCTACGACGGCGAGACGCATGTCTGCCTGCTCTCCTATCCGTCGATCCGCGACCGGCTGATCCTGCTCAACGGCTGGTCGAAGACCTACGCCATGACCGGCTGGCGGCTCGGCTACGCGGTGTGGCCGGGCAAGCTCTACGACTATGCGCGCAAGCTCGCGGTCAATCTGCATTCCTGCGTCAACGCCTCGGCGCAGTATGCCGGCCTGGCGGCGCTGAAGGGGCCGCAGGACGAGGTGCACAAGATGGTCGCCGAGTTCGACAAGCGGCGCAAAGTCGTGGTCGAGGGCCTGAACAAATTGCCCGGCGTGTCCTGCGCGACGCCGAAGGGCGCGTTCTACGCCTTCCCCAACATCAAGCGCACCGGCTGGAAGGCCAAGGCGCTGGCCTCATCGCTGCTGGAAGACGCCGGCGTCGCCATCATCGGCGGGCCGGACTTCGGCATTCTGGGCGAGGGCTACGTGCGGCTGTGCTACGCCAACTCGACCGAGAACATCTTGAAGGCGCTCGGCCGCATGGGCGAGTTCCTGGCGACGCGCAAGGCGGCGTAGTCAGCCGCTATATCGGGCCGACCCAGACGGTCGCCGTGACATAAGGTACGCCGCGCCGGCGGTGCAAAGTCGTGAGTTCCTCGGCGCAGGCGACCGAGGCAGTCGCCATGTTCACGTGGATGGTCGAGGTCCCGTCGGCGGGCAAAACATGCCCTGCACGAAAACCGCGCGCATGGTGTCGTCGTTCGGTAGCATCGAGATCACCGCATCGCCCTTGAAGGTATCTTTGGCGCTGGCCGCGATCGCCGCACCGCCCTTTCCAAATTCCTGCAGCGGTTCTTTCGCCGTATCGAAAACATGCAGCTTGTGCCCGGCCTTGAGCAGGTTGCGCGCCATCGCCTTGCCCATGCGGCCGACGCCGATCACTCCGACTTGCGTGCATGTTCTCCCCGACGATTGCCCCCTTGGAAATAGACCGCAAACCGGACCAATATCCAAGCCGGGAGGCGCCCGGCATTCGCCGCGGCCCAGGCAAGGAAAAAATCACATGTACGATCGGGGATTGTCCGAAGAACAACGGATGATGCGGCAGAGCTGCCGCGATTTCGTCGACGACGTGGTGCTGCCCTTCATCAAGCAGAATTGGCAGAGCGAATGGTCGATGGTGCCGGAGGACCGGCTGCCGCTCAGCATCCTGGAAGGCGCCGAGAAGATCGGCATCCGCACGCTCGGCGTGCCGGAGGAATACGGCGGCGTCGAGCTCGAGAAGGGCACCGAAGTGCAAGCACCTTCGCGCTGGTCGCCGAGGAAATCGCGCGCGGCGATTCAGGCCTTGCCGACAAGCTGGTGCAGAACTGGAAGGTCTCGGTGCTGCTGCGCCAGTTCGCGCCCAAGCATCTGCAGGAGAAATGGTTCAAGCGCCTGGTCGCCGAGCCGCAATTCCTGATGGCGCATTGCCTGACCGAGCCGCGCGGCGCCTCCGACCGCTGGCTGCCCTACAACGTGCCGGAAGCGGCGATGCAGACCAAGGCGGTGAAGACCAACGGCGGCTGGGTGATCAACGGCCGCAAGCAGTTCATCTCCAACGGCTACGACGCCAGCCTCTACGTCGTCTACGCCAACACCAATCCGAAGGTCGGCATGCTGCAGGGCACGTCATCGTTCCTGGTGCCGCGCGAGACCAAGGGCTTCACGGTCGCGCGCTGCAACGAGACGCTCGGCTGCCGCTTCATGAACAACGGCGAGATGGTGTTCGAGGACATGTTCGTGCCCGACGACCACTTGCTGGTGCAGGACAGCGCGATGGGCTCGGCCGGCGTCTATTTCCGGCCCGGCAAGATCATCCAGGCGGCGAAGAACCTCGGCGTCGGCGTGCGCGCCTTCGAGGCCACCGCCGACTACGTGCAGAACTACGTGCAGGGCGGCCGCATCCTGATCAAGCATCAGGCGGTGGCGCTGCGGCTCGCCGACATGGCGACCAAGATCGAGGCGGTGCGCGCGCTGCTCGACCGCGCCGCGGCGGCGGTCGACGACAACGCGCCGGAGGCCGAGACGCTGGTCAACATGGCCAAGATGTTCGCCTCGGAAGAGATCATGAAGGTCGCCCAGCACGCGGTCGAACTGCACGGCGGCAACGGCATCATGCTCGATTTCGGCATCGAGAAGGTGCTGCGCGACGCCGTCATCTTCCTGCACATGGACGCGACGGTCGACATCTCGAAGTTCAAGATCATCAAGAACATGTTCCCGGAGACCGCGGGCAAATATGCCGGGCCGGAATGACGACGTCTACCGCAGCGTGAGATAGAAGCCGATCCACACGATCACCAGCCCGATCAGCTGCGGCGATGCTCGGCACCACGCCGAGCGCGAGATAGCCGATGATCAGCGAGAAGCCCGGCACCAGCGCCGGGAAGGTCGCCGCGCGTCCGGCGCCGAGCAGGATCACCGCGCGCGCGAACAGATAGATCGGCAGCACGCCGGCGAGCATGCCTTGCACGACGACCTGCACCAGGTTCTCGGCCAGGCTCATGCTGCAGCATGCCGTCGAAGCCGACGAAGAGCGCATAAAGCGGCGCGTAGACGACGACCGACAGCACGCCGACCACGCGCGATCGCGCGCGTGCCCGACACGCGGCAATAGCGCAGCAGCGTGCCGAACGATCGCCCAGAACAATCCGGCGGTGACGAACAGCAGGTCGCCGCCGACGCCGTGGCGGCCGATGGTGGCGAGCGACTCGGCGCCGAACACCGATCAGCCCGGCGATGATGGTGACGCCGCCGATGACGCGCTGCATCGGTTGCCCGCTCGCGCAGCACCACGGTGGCGAGGATCAGCCCGAACAGCGCCGCGCAGGCCGGCTGGATGGTGGTGCCGTGGCCGAGCGGCACCAGGATGAAGCCGCTATAGGCGATCATCGCCTGCGGCGGGCCGGACAGCACGCTCATCACCAGGCCGCGGCCCCAGCCGATGCCGCCGAGGTTGGCGACGCCGTCGCGCAAGGCGATCGGCATCAGCAGCAGGCCGGTCCAGAAGAAGCGGTCGAAGGCGAGATCGGCGGGCGAAAAGCCGATGGAGATGCCGTGCTTGGCGGCGACGAAGCCGGCCGCCCAGCCGAACGCGGCGCCGATGCCGCACAATACCCCGATCAGGATGCCGGATGTCCGCGCCGCCGCAGGTTGGCTGTCTCGATCCACGGCGATGGCTCCGGCGCATGACCCGACTTGATCCGGGATGGGACCCGTTTTCGGAATGGGTCATGCGCGAGTGAACAGGGTGACTTGCATACGGCTGATACTCTAGGATCGGCGCCCAAGTCCAATCGCGAAATCAAAAGCCTCACTTCACCGGGATGGAACGCTCATGGCGAAGTCGCGCAAAGTCATCATCACCTGTGCCGTCACCGGCTCGATCCACACGCCCTCGATGTCGCCGCATCTGCCGGTGACCGCCGCAGGAGATCGCCGACGCGGCGATCGGCGCGGCCGAGGCGGGCGCCGCCGTCGTGCACCTGCACGCGCGCAACCCGCAGGACGGGCGTCCCGACCAGACGCCGGAGGCCTTCGCCCCGTTCCTCAAGGTGATCAAGCAGCGCTCCGACGTGGTGGTGAACATCACCACCGGCGGCGCGCCCACCATGACGATCGAGGAGCGCGTGCAGGCCGGCCGCGACCTTCAAGCCGGAGGTCGCCTCGCTCAACATGGGCACGATGAACTTCGGGCTCTACCCGATGATCCCGCGCTACAAGGGCAAGTTCAAATACGACTGGGAGGAGCCGTATCTCGAGGGCTCGCGCAAGGGCATGTTCAAGAACACCTTCGCCGACATCGAATACATCCTCACCACCTGCGCGCAGCAACAACACGCGCTTCGAGATCGAGTGCTACGACATCGGCCATCTCTACACGCTGCGCCATTTCCTCGACCGCGGCCTGGTCAAGCCGCCGCTGTTCGTGCAGTCGGTGTTCGGCATCCTCGGCGGCATCGGCGCGCATCCGGAAGACGTCATCATGATGAAGCGCACCGCCGACCGCCTGCTCGGCGACAATTATCACTGGTCGGTGCTCGGCGCCGGCGCCAACCAGATGCGGGTCGCCGCCATGGCGGCCTCGATGGGCGGCAATGTGCGCGTCGGCATGGAGGACTCGCTGTGGATCGGCGCCGGCAAGCTCGCCGAATCGAACGCCCAGCAGGTGACGCACGTGCGCAAGATCCTGGAGGGCCTGGGCCTGGAGATCGCCTCGCCCGACGAGGCGCGCGAGATCCTCTCGCTCAAGGGCGGCGACAAGGTGAATTTCTAAGACGCCGCGCGAAGTTTTCACACCGTCATGGCCGGGCTTGTCCCGGCCATCCACGCATTATTATCTTGAGTAAGCTGCAAGGCGTGGATGCCCGGCACAAGGCCGGGCATGACGGCGGTATTGGCTCGACCTTTACGAGCAAATCAGTCAGTAGCTTAATAACACTGGATTCCGGGCCCGCTCGCCATAGCGCGTCGAAGACGCGCGAAACCCTCCTATAGCGAGCGTCCGAGAATGACGAGCACATGGCCTCGCTCGATACCATCAGCATCGCCATCCTGCTCGGCAGCCTGCTGGTGCTGGCCGGCATCCTGTCGAGCCTGATCGCGCTGCGCTTCGGCGCGCCGCTGCTGCTGGTGTTCCTGCTGCTCGGCATGCTGGCCGGCGAGGGCGGCCCGGGCGGCCTCAAATTCGACAACGTCCGCACCGCCTATACCGTCGGCTCGATCGCGCTGGCGCTGATCCTGTTCGACGGCGGCCTGCGCACGCGGCTTCGCCACCTTCCGCAACGTGCTGGCGCCGGCGCTGACGCTGGCGACCGTCGGCGTGCTGATCACCACGCTGCTGACCGCGCCGGTCGCCAAGCTGGTGCTCGGCCTCGCCTGGATGCAGGCTCTGCTGGTCGGCGCCGTGGTGGCCTCGACCGACGCGGCGGCGGTGTTCCTGCTGATCAATGCGCGCGGCTTGCGCCTGCGGCCGCGCGTGCGCGCGACGCTGGAAGTCGAATCCGGCACCAACGATCCGTTCGCGGTGTTTCTCACCTTGCTGCTGGTGGAGTTCCTGCTGGTCGGCGACCAGAGCTGGTCGCATGCGCTGGTCGATCTTCCTGCGCGATACGGTGCTCGGCTGCATCATCGGCTGTGCCGGCGGGCGCATCATCACGCTGGTGCTCAACCGGCTCGACCTGCCGCAGGGCCTGCACGCGCCGTTCGTGGCGGTCAGCGCGCTGGTCGTCTTCGCCTTCGCCAATGCGGTGCACTCGTCCGGCTTCCTCGCCGTCTATCTGGCCGGGCTGGTGGTCGGCAACCGGCAGACGCGCGCGCACAATTCCGTCGTCGTGTTTCTCGACGCGGTCACCTGGCTGGCGCAGATCGTGATGTTCGTGCTGCTCGGCCTGCTGGTGTGGCCGCAGCGGCTGGCCGACAGCCTGGTCGGCGCGGTCGTCGTCGCGCTGGTGCTGATGCTGGTGGCGCGGCCGGTGGCGGTGTTCCTGTGCCTGGCGCCGTTCGGCTTCCAATGGCGCGAGAAGCTGTTCATGTCCTGGGTCGGCTTGCGCGGCGCGGTGGCGATCTTCCTCGCCTCGATTCCGCTGCTGGTCGGTTTGCCGACGGCCTATCTGTTCTTCGACGTCGCCTTCGTGGTCGTGCTGTCGTCGCTGCTGATCCAGGGCTGGACGGTGGCCTTTGCCGCCCGCAAGCTCGACATCTCGTTCGCGCGCAGCGATCCGCTGCCGCGCCGGGTCGAGCTCGATCTGCCCGGCCAGCTGACGCGCGAAATCGTCGGCTATCCGGTGCCGGCCAACAGTCCGTATCTGCGCCGCGGGCTGATCCCGAACTGGGCGCGGCCGACGCTTGGTCGTGCGCAACGAGGAAATCCTCACGCCGGCGGAAGCCGCATCCGGTGCGCGAAGGCGACTATGTCTATCTGCTGGCGCCGCCGGAAAAGGCGCAGGCGCTCGACCGCTTCTTCGTCAACATGCCGCCGCCGGCCGCGCCCGATCC
The DNA here is from genome assembly GCA_963772235.1 of uncultured Alphaproteobacteria bacterium. Lineage (GTDB taxonomy): Bacteria > Pseudomonadota > Alphaproteobacteria > Rhizobiales > Xanthobacteraceae > Pseudolabrys. Next base: position 116,729 of record CAVYWI010000003.1, on the reverse strand, counting down.
GCGGCTGCTCGGCGACTTCTTCGTGCCGGGGACGCGACGCTCGGCGCGCTGGCCGACATCTACGGCCTGCAGGTCGCCGCCGACCATACCGAAGGTGACGCTGGCCGACTTTTTCACCGAGCAGCTCGGCCGTGCGGCCAAGACCGGCGACATCGTGCAACTCGGCCCGATCGCGCTGCTGGCGCACGCGGTCGCCAATGGCCGCGTCACCACCGTCGGCCTGCGGCTGGCCGAGCCGGAAGAGGCGGCCGACCTCGATCGGCCGCGCTCAAAGTCGCTATGGAAGCGGGTTCGGAAAAATGTTCGGTTAGTGCGCCCGCCGCGCCAGCGCCGGGCCGTGTTGCACCAGCCAGGCGCCGCCGAACAGCACCGCGGTCCAGAACAGATCGCCCAGCACGGTCTTGTCCAGGAACGGCAGCGCCGCGACGTAGCACTGCACCAGGCCCTGGAAATTCATCGGATACATGCCGTTGAAGGCCCAGACCGCGAAATTCGTCGGCGACGAAGAAGATCAGCGAGCACGACAGCATCGCCGCGATCGACCGGCACCGCGCCGTGCCAGCGCCGCGCCAGCATGCCGGCGAAGGCCGGCAGCGTGATCGCGGCGCAGACCACGAGCGGTGACCCGCCAGTCGTCGCCCGCGAGCGCGACATTGCTCAGCAGCATGGCGGCGAGCGGCACGACCACGGCCAGCGCCGGCATGCGCAGCATGCGGCCGGCGAACAGCGCGGTGGCGGCGACCGGCCAGACGCCCGGCGCGTGCGGCAGCAGGCGGGCGGCCACGTCGAAGGCGATCAGGAAGGCGACCAGGCCCAGATCCATCCACAGGTCGGCGCGGGCTTTGTTCGGCTGCATCGATGTCATGTCCTCTGCTTCGCAAGTCCGTCATTCCTAGCACGTCCGGCGGCCGATTTCACGCCTCCGATGGACGTCTATTCGGCAGCTGTCGGCGCCGCGGTTTCCGACCCATTCGGCGATGATTCCGGCGAGCGCGTCGAGCCCGTCGGTCAGCGCCGCCGGGCCCGGCTGCAGGATCAGCGTCGATTTGACCTCGCGCAGCCAGCCGGTGGCGACCGCCGGAACCTCGGCGAAGCCCGGCCGGGCGGCGACCTTGGCGGGCACGAATTTCTTGCCGCACCAGGAGCCGATGATGATGTCGGGCGAGGCGGCGATCACGTCGCGCCGGCGAAACGATGCGGTCCTTGGCGTTCTTGCGGGCGGCGAGCTGCGGGAAGACCTCGATGCCGCCGGCGGCCTCGATCAGTTCCGACACCCAGCCGAGGCCGGAAATCATCGGCTCGTCCCATTCCTCGAAATAGACCCGCGGCCGGCGCGGCAGGCGCTAACGCGCGCTCGTGCACCGCATCGACGCGCGCGGCGAGCGAGCGGGCGAGCGCGTCGGCTTTCTCCGCCGCGCCGACCAGGGCGCCGAGCGTGCGGATCATGTCGAAAATGCCGGCGACGTCGCGCTGATTGAAGGCGTGCACGGCGACATTGGCGCGGATCAATTCGGCGACGATGTCGGCCTGCAGGTCGGAGAAGGTCAGCACCAGATCGGGCTTGAGCGCGAGGATTTTCGGCACGTCGGCGGAGATGAAGGCCGAGACGCGCGGCTTTTCCTTGCGCACGCGCGGCGGCCGCACCGCGTAGCCGGACACGCCGACGATGCGGCGCTCCTCGCCGAGGAGATAGAGCGTCTCCACGGTTTCCTCGGTCAGGCAGACGATTCGCTCGGGCGGGAACATCGCGCCATCATACACTGTCCACTCATGTCCGCAGGTCCGGCTGCGCCTAGTAAGTCCAGCCAGGCAGGTTACAATCCGCTCCGCGAGGGCCGAGGAAACGACGATGGCGTTGTGGCGCCCATCGAGGGCGAGTTCGACTATATCGTGGTGGGCGCGGGGTCGGCCGGCTGCGTGTTGGCGAACCGTCTGTCCGCCGATCCGAAAACCCGTGTCCTGCTGCTGGAAGCCGGCGGCCGCGACAACTGGATCTGGTATCACATCCCGGTCGGCTATCTGTTCGCCATCGGCAATCCGCGCTCCGACTGGATGTTCAAGACGGAAGCCGAGCCGGGCCTCAATGGCCGCAGCCTCAATTACCCGCGCGGCAAGGTGATCGGCGGCTCCTCGGCGATCAACGCCATGGTCTACATGCGCGGGCAGGCCGGCGACTACGACCATTGGCGCCAGCTCGGGCTGCCGGGCTGGTCGTGGGACGACGTGCTGCCGTATTTCAAGAAGCACGAGGACAGTTTTCTCGGCGCCGGCGCGCATCACGGCGTCGGCGGCGAATGGCGCGTCGAATTTCCGCGCCTGCGCTGGGACATCATCGACGTCTGGCGCGAGGCGGCGGCGCAATACGGCATCCCGCCGGTCGACGATTTCAACACCGGCGACAACGAGGGCTCCTGCTATTTCCACGTCAACCAGAAGCGCGGCTGGCGCTGGTCGGCGGCGCGCGGCTTTCTCAAGCCGGTGCTGCACCGGCAGAACCTGCGGCTGGAAACCGGCTGTCTGGTCGAAGGCTTGATGTTCGAGGGCAAGCGCTGCGTCGGCGTGCGCTGGCGGCAGGACGGCGTTGCACGTTCGGCGCGCTGCCGCGGCGAGGTCGTCATGGCGGCGGGCTCGCTCGGCTCGCCGCAGATCATGATGCTGTCGGGCGTCGGGCCCGCGGCGCAGCTTGCGCAATTCGGCATTCCCGATCGTGCTCGACAAGCCCGGCGTCGGCGACAACCTGCACGACCATCTGCAATTGCGCCTGATCTACAAGGTCAGCGGCATCAAAACGCTGAACGAAATGTACGGCTCGCTGCTGGCGCGCGCCTGGATGGGCGTGAACTATGCGCTGTTCCGGCGCGGGCCGCTGACCATGGCGCCATCGCAACTCGGCGCCTTCACCAAGTCCGATTCCACGCAAGACCGCGCCAATCTGCAGTATCACATCCAGCCGTTGTCGCTCGACAAGTTCGGCGATCCGCTGCACGCCTTCCCGGCCTTCACCATTAGCGTCACCAATGTGCAGCCGACCAGCCGCGGTTGGCTCAAGCTCAAATCGGCGGATCCGGCCGCGGCGCCGGCTATCCATCCGAATTATCTGGCGACGCCGGAAGACCGCCGCGTCGCCGCCGATTCGATCCGTGTCACCCGAAAGATCGTGGCGCAGCCGGCGCTGCGGCCTTATTCGCCTGTCGAATATCTGCCGGGGCCGCAGGTGCGCGACGACGACGAGGCCGGTTTGGTCAAGGCCGCGGGCGATATCGGCACGACGATTTTCCATCCCGTCGGCACCGCGCGCATGGGCCGCACGGACGACGCGAAGCGCGGTGGTCGACGCGCGGCTCAAAGTCATCGGCATCGACGGCCTGCGCGTGGCTGACGCGTCCGTCATGCCGTCGATCACCTCGGGCAACACCAATTCGCCGACCATGATGATCGCGGAAAAAGGCGCGGCGATAATTCTGGAAGACGGGAAGAGATAGTTTCTCCGTTCGTCCCGGCGTAAGCGGGGACCCAGTCTTTGCCAAGCCCAGTTGCCAAAGAACTGGATTCCCGCTTTCGCGGGAATAAACGGGTTTGGTTGCGCATCGATTTAAGGCAGCGCCTTCAAATGCCTAATCGGCCGCCCCGGCGCGATCGCTTGTGCCGCGGCGACGATGGCGTTGGCGTCGATGCCGTAGTGACGGTAGAGGTCGGCGAGCGAGCCGGTCTGGCCGAAATGCTCGACGCCGAGCGCCCGCGTCCTATGGCCGGCGACGGCGCCGAGCCAGGCCAAGGTCGCCGGATGGCCGTCGAGCACGGTGACGATGCCGCAATGCGGCGGCACGTCGGCGAGCAGGCGCTCGATATGCGAACGCGCGTGCACAAGGCCGCGTTCGCGCGCGCGTTGCGCCGCGGTCCAGCCGGCATTGAGCCGGTCGGCTGACGTCACCGCCAGCAGGCCGACGTCGCGGCGGTCTTCTCCCATGAGGCCGATCGCCTCGATCGCTTCCGGCGCAATGGCGCCGGCGTAGGCGACGACCACCTGCGCGTTCGGGCCCGGCAAGCGCTGCCAATAGGCGCCGTCGACGATTTGCTGGCGCAATTCGTCCGTCATCTTGCGCTGGATTTGCTCGATCGGCCGCGTCGACAGCCGCAAGTAAACCGACCCGCCGGTTTCGTCGCGCAGCCAATTGCGTTCCGATACTTCGCCGCCGCTTTTCTGCATATAATCGAAGGCCCAGCGCATGATGACGGCCAACTCGTCGACATAGGCCGGCTCGAAGGCAGCGAGGCCGTCCTGCGCCAGCCCGATGAGCGGCTCGGCGACCGATTGGTGTGCGCCGCCTTCGGGCGCCAGCGTGATGCCCGACGGCGTGGCCACGACCATGAAGCGCGCATCCTGGTAACAGGCGTAGTTCAACTGATCGAGGCCGCGCGCGATGAAGGGATCGTATAGCGTGCCGATCGGCAACAGACGCACGCCGTTGATCGTATGCGATAGGCCGAGCGCCGAGAGCAGGATGAACAGGTTCGCCTCGGCGATGCCGAGTTCCATGTGCTGGCCTTTGGGCGAAAACTCCCAATTGAAGGTCGAGGGTATCTGCTCGCTCTTGAAGGTGTCGGCCATCGCCTCGCGGGCGAATAGGCCGCGCCGGTTCACCCAAGGCCCGAGATTGGTGGAGACGGTTACGTCGGGCGAGGTCGTGACGATGCGGCTGGCGAACTCGTTATTGCCGCGGCCGATCTCGTTGAGAATCGCACCGAAGCCGGTCTGCGTCGACATCGTCGGCTGAATGCCGACGGTCAACTCGTCAGGCACGGCAATGCGCGGCGACTTCAATTGACGATCGCCGCCTTGCGCGCGCGGCACGCGGTCGAGAAACTCCTGCAGGCGCTGCTGTGGGATCGGCATCCCCTCGAACTTGTCCCATTCATGGCCCGGACGGACTTTGTTAGCCGCGCGGAAGGTGTCCATCTGCGCCGGGGTCATCAGGCCGGAATGGTTGTCCTTGTGGCCGGCGAAGGGCAGGCCGAAGCCCTTGACGGTGTAGGCGATGAAGCAGGTCGGCCGGTCGCTGTCGGCTTTGTGAAATGCATCGAGCAATGACGGCAGGTCGTGGCCGCCGAGATTGTTCATCAACGCGGCAAGACCGTCATCCGTGCGGTTCTCGATCAACCGGCTGACGTCGCCCTGATCGCCGATCTCGTCGTTAAGCCGCTTGCGCCATGCGCCGCCGCCGGCGAACACCAGCGCCGAATAGAGCGAGTTCGGGCAGTTGTCGATCCATTCCTTCAGCCGCGCGCCGCCGGGCTCCTTGAACGCGGCCTGCTGCAGCGAGCCGTATTTCAGGATCACCACGTCCCAGCCGAAATTCTTGAACAGCTGCTCGTAGCGTTCCCACAGGCCCTCGCGCACGACCGCGTCGAGGCTCTGCCGGTTGTAGTCGATGATCCACCAGCAATTGCGCAGGCCCTGCTTCCAGCCTTCCAGCACCGCCTCGAATACATTGCCCTCGTCGAGCTCGGCATCGCCGACCAGCGCGACCATGCGCCCTTCCGGCCGGTCCGTGCCCCAGCCGTGCGCGCGCACATAGTCCTGCACCAGCGAGGAGAACAGCGTCTGCGCCACGCCGAGGCCAACCGAGCCAGTGGAGAAGTCGACGTCGTCCAAGTCCTTGGTGCGCGAGGGGTAGCTCTGCGCGCCCTTGTAGGCGCGGAAATTCTCCAGCCGCGTGCGCGTCTGCTTGCCGAGCAGATATTGAATGGCGTGGAAGATCGGCGAGGCGTGCGGCTTCACCGCGACGCGGTCGGCGGGTTTGAGCACGTCGAGGTAGAGCGCGGTCATGATGGTGGCGAGCGAAGCCGACGAGGCCTGGTGGCCGCCGACCTTCAGGCCGTCGGAATTTTCGCGCAGATGATTGGCGTTGTGGATGGTCCAGCTGGCGAGCCAGAGGATCTTCTTTTCCAGTTCGCGCAGGATTTCGATATTGCCGGCCATGGCGCAGTCTAGCGCGATCGGCGCGTGGCTGGAATATCGGCAGCACGAAACTTCAAAATGCTTCGATCACCCAGTTTGATCGATTAGCGCAGCACGGCCTTGGGATTGGCCGGCGCATCGATCACATTCTTGCAGGCCGGCGGCAGGTCGGCGAGCGTGATCGGCTTCGGCGGCACCTTCGGCGGCGGACCGGGCTTGGGATGCAGCACCGAATCCTTGAACCAGAAGGCGAGGTCCTTGTCGGCGCAGCCGTCGCCGGCCGGCACCGGCTCCTGCTTGCGGCAGTTCGGCGAATCGGGCGGACATTTCAGCCGCACGTGGATGTGGTCGGCATGGCCGTACCAGGGCCGGACCTTTGACATCCAGGCGTCGTGGCCCTTCGGCTCGACGCGGCACAATTCCTTCTTGATCGCCGCATTGACAAAAACGCGCTCGACCTCGGGCTGCTCGGCCGCGGTCTTGATGAAGGCGGCGTCGGCCGGCGTCCAGGTCTTCGGATCGACGCGCAGCTTGTCGGGCGCGACCAGATTGCTGGCAGAAATGTCCTCCCGCTCCTTCTGGCTCAGCTCGTGGTTTGGCATCGGCATGAACCAGATGTCGACGTCGAGCCCGATCTGATGACTCGCATGGCCGAACGGCAGCGGCCCGCCGCGCGGCTGCGCCATGTCGCCGACCAGGACGCCCTTCCAGCCGGTCGCCTTGGCGGCGAGCGGCGCGAAGCGCTCGAGGAATTTGACCAGTTCCGGATGGCCCCAATTGCGGTTGCGCGACAGCCGCATCACCTGCCAGGTCGGGCCGTCGACCGGCAATTCGACGCCGCCTTGCAGGCAGCCGCGCGGGTAATAGCCGATCGCCATCGCGTGGCCGAGGCTCGGCAGCTTCGCCTTCGAGAACAAAACTTTGGCCGGCATCTTGTTTTCCGCCATCGCCGGTTTCGCCGGCGGCGCGGGCACGGCGACGGCCGGCGCCGCATTCGCCCGCGTCTGCGCCAGGCCGCTGCCGGCGAAAGCGCCGGCAAAGGCAAGCGACAGGGCGAAAGCGGCGGCGATGCGGACTGTCATGATGCTTCCGATTTAGCGATTCTACCTTGGCTTGTCAGGTAAAATGCCAGGAAATTGCGGCGAGGCGCAGGCAGGAGCCAAAACCGCGGGATTTAAGGCAAAGTTCAAGAAGTCTTGCCAGGATGGCGCGGCAAATCGCCTCTGGGAGGAGCTTGCGATGCCGCGCCTTGCCGCTGCCTTTGCCGTTGTCGCCGTTCTGTTCGGCGGCCTTACGCCCGCGCGAGCCGCCATCGTCGTCACCGTCGACAAATCGGCGCAGCGCCTGGCTGTCACCGTCGATGGCGCTCAGCGCTACGAATGGCCGGTGTCGACCGCGCGCATCGGCTACCGCACGCCGAACGGCACCTACAAGCCGCAGCGGCTGGCGCGCAAATGGTTCTCGCGCAAATATGACTGGTCGCCGATGCCCTATTCGATCTTCTTCGACGGCGGCTACGCCATCCACGGCTCCTACGAGATCTCGCATCTCGGCCGGCCGGCCTCGCACGGCTGCGTCCGCCTGCGCCCGGACAACGCCGCGCTCTTGTTCGCGCTGGTGAAGGACCATGTCGACGACACCACCATCGTGATCACCGGCGAACGGCCGGAAAAGGTGCGTGCGCACGAGGTGGACAAGAACGAGCCGCATCGCGCCCATCGCTCGAACCGCGCCCGTCAGGCCGCCGCCCCGCTGACTGTCGTCGGCGAGAGCAATAGCTGGCACAATTCATCCGGCGACCGCGGCCTTTTCCTCGAGCCCGACCACCGCTGATCGCATTGAACGCCGGCTAGTGCCCGCGCGCCTTGCGCGTGCGCGCGGCCTTGCGTGCCGAGCGTGAACGCGCCGCCGCCGAACGATGCGCCGAGGCGCGGCCGCCGATGCGTCCGCCTTTGCGCGACGAGGCGTGGCTTTCCTTCTTGCCGCGGCCGGAGCCGCTGCGCTTGCCGCCGCCTGACTCCTTGTTGACCGTCGCCCAGGCGCGCCGCTCGGCCTCGCCTTCCGAGACGCCGCGCCGTTCGTAACCCTTCTCGATATGACGCGCCTTGCGTTTCTGCTTGTTGGTGTAGCTCGCCTTGCTGCCGCGCGGCATGACGTTCCTCCAGTTTCGTTGCGTTGTGATTTGAACGCGCGAAATTGACGCGAAGTTCCGTGCGATGAAACGCAGGCGAGCTTGATCGTCCCTATTCTTGACGGCGCGGGACACGCCGGCTTCCCTTTTTCCTTCCCCGAAGGGAATGGAGCGCCGGGAGGGCGCCAGGGCGGTGGTGCTATGCCGCCCTTTGGCGGGTTTGGCGCAACCCGCCGCGCGCCTTGGCGAGGCGCGCGCCCGCTTGGCGAAGCGGGCTGCGCCCCCCCGGCGCTCCATGCAGCGATGCGCATTGTCGGCGCACCGCGCCTTGTTCGTCGTCGCGCGCCACTCGAGATGACGCGCGACGCCAAACAAGGCGGATGCTAGCTAGCCGATGATAGGAATAAAGTCAAGAGTGATTTTGCGGCGGACGAGCGGAGAAATGGACTACACATCCACCTTCAACGCCGCGATGAACGCCTCCTGCGGAATGTCGACCTTGCCGAACTGCCGCATCTTCTTTTTGCCTTCCTTCTGCTTGTCGAGCAGCTTGCGTTTGCGCGTGGCGTCGCCGCCGTAAGAATTTACGCACAGTTTCAGCTTGCCTTGGCCGTTTTTCCAGACTGTCCGACCCCCAACATGATCAGCCAAGCGTTGAGTATGACGGATCCTAGAAAAACGATGTAAGATGCGGTCATAAAGTACAGCCCCCAATTTGACGATTCAATCAGAAGCACACCTCCCGCGATAGCCAGGAGGTCGCCGGTTATGAATCGCAGCGCGGTAAAGGCCTGGAAGCCGCCGCTGCTCCCGACGTCTCTATTCTTGTATGCGAACGTGTAGAGGTTTCTTCCATGCAATATCAGCAAAGACACGTTGATGGCGGCGAGCTCGACGCCAAGGACTTGCATCGGTTGCGGGACGAGAACAACAGTCGCTTCGACGACCATGACAAAAAGATAGAACAGATTGTTTCGCGCACGAATCCGATAAACGCGGTTATTTGAGATTTCGTCCAGATGAATAGACATCACGACGAACAGGAGGCCGATGAGGGCCGCCGCCGCGGTACCCAGCATCACATAAGCATCGCGCCACAATTCGGGCTGATAGGCATTTTCCATCGCGTTCCTCCCTGGCTAAAATCGTAGGGGCCAAAGGGGAATTTTGGAAGAGGAATTGAGGCAGTCAGGCAATTTGCAGCGGCAATTCACACATCCACCTTCAACGCCGCGATAAACGCTTCCTGCGGAATGTCGACCTTGCCGAACTGCCGCATCTTCTTTTTGCCTTCCTTCTGCTTGTCGAGCAGCTTGCGTTTGCGCGTGGCGTCGCCGCCGTAGCATTTGGCGGTGACGTCCTTGCGGAAGGCGCGCACGGTCTCGCGCGCGATGATCTTGCCGCCGATCGCGGCCTGGATCGGCACCACGAACATGTGCGGCGGGATCAGTTCTTTCAGCTTCTCCGCCATGGCGCGGCCGCGCGATCTCGGCGCGGGTGCGGTGCACCAGCATGGACAGCGCGTCGACCGGGTCACCGTTGACCAGCATCTGCAACTTGACCAGATCGGCTTCCTTGTAATCGGTGAGGTGATAGTCGAACGAGGCGTAGCCGCGCGACACCGATTTCAGCCGGTCGTAGAAATCGAACACCACCTCGTTGAGCGGCAGGTCGTATTTCACCATGGCGCGGTTGCCGACGTAGGTGAGCTCTTTCTGGCTGCCGCGGCGGTCCTGGCACAGCTTGAGCACGGAGCCGAGATATTCGTCCGGCGTCAGGATCGTCGCCTCGATCCACGGCTCTTCCATGGACAAGATCTGCGTCGGGTCCGGCATGTCGACCGGATTATGGATCTCGATTTCCTTGCCGTTGCGCAGTTTCATCTTGTAGATCACCGACGGTGCGGTCGCGATCAGATCGAGATTGAACTCGCGCGCCAGGCGCTCCTGGATGATCTCCAGATGCAGCAGGCCGAGGAAGCCGCAGCGGAAACCGAAACCGAGCGCGGCGCTCGTCTCCATCTCATAGGTGAAGCTGGCGTCGTTGAGGCGCAGCCGGCCCATGGCCGCGCGCAGGTCTTCGAACTGCGCGGCGTCGACCGGGAACATGCCGCAGAACACCACCGGGATCGCCGGGCGGAAGCCGGGCAGCGGCTCGTCCACCGGATTGCGCTCGTCGGTGATGGTGTCGCCGACGCGCGTGTCGGCGACTTCCTTGATCGAGGCGGTAAGCATGCCGATCTCGCCGGGGCCGAGCTCGTCGACGGTCGTGAGCTTGGGCTTGAACACGCCGACGCGGTCGACCTCGTAATGCGCGGCGATGCCGATCATGCGGATGCGTTGGCCCTTCTTGAGCACGCCGTCGACCACGCGCACCAGCACGACCACGCCGAGATAGACGTCGTACCAGCTGTCGACCAAGAGCGCCTTGAGCGGCGCGTCGCGGTCGCCCTTGGGCGGCGGCAGACGGGTGACGATGGCTTCGAGCACCTCGGGCACGTTTTCGCCGGTCTTGGCGGAGATCTGAATCGCGTTCGAGGCATCGAGACCGATCACGTCCTCGATCTGCTTCTTGACCGCTTCCGGCTCCGCCGCCGGCAGATCGACCTTGTTGAGCACCGGCACGATCTCGTGGCCGGCGTCGATGGCGTGGTAGACGTTGGCGAGCGTCTGCGCCTCGACGCCCTGGCTGGCGTCGACCACCAGCAGCGAGCCCTCGCAGGCGGCGAGCGAGCGGTTGACCTCATAGGCGAAGTCGACGTGGCCGGGGGTGTCGATCAGATTGAGGATGTAGTCCTTGCCGTCGCGCGCCTTGTAATTGAGCCGCACGGTCTGCGCCTTGATGGTGATGCCGCGCTCGCGCTCGATATCCATGGAATCGAGCACCTGCTCCTTCATCTCGCGCGCCTCGAGCCCGCCGGTGAGCTGAATCAGCCGGTCGGCCAGCGTGGACTTGCCGTGGTCGATATGCGCGACGATGGAGAAATTGCGGATGTTTTCGATGGGGACGGCCGTCATGGCGGCGAGATAACACTCGGAATGGGCTCCTACAAGCGGCGACGAATACCGCCCGGCCTTTTCGCCCCGGTTTCGGCATGCGATAGAGCGTGCCATGCGGCTGCTTTTGCCCATCGACCGCCTGCACGGCGCGCTCACCGATCCGGCGCGGTGCGAGCGCACCGTGCTCACCTCGCTCGCGGCCTATCTGGTGCTGTGGACGGTCTACGGCACCATCGCAAAAAGCGGCCAAGGCCTGCATCCCGACATGACCGAGCTGCTCGACTGGTCGCGTCATCTGGCCTGGGGCTACAAGCATCCGCCGCTCGCCGCGGCGATCGTGTGGCTGTGGTTCACCGTGTTTCCGGTCGCCGGGTGGTCCTATTACCTCCTGGCGATGCTGATGCCGACGCTGACGCTGTGGATCGTGTGGCGGCTGTCGGCCGACTATCTCGACATCGAAAAACAGGTTTTCGGCATCGCGCTGCTTACGCTCGTTCCGTTCTTCAATTTCCATGCGCTGAAGTTCAACGTGAACACCGTGCTGATGCCGCTATGGGCGGCGACCACGCTGTGGTTCCTGCGCGGCTACGCGACACGCAGCGCGCTCTACGCCGCGCTCGCCGGCGCCGGCGCCGCGGCCGCCATGCTGGGCAAATACTGGTCGATCTTTTTGATCGCCGGGCTGGTCGCCGCCGCCCTGATCGACAAGCGCCGCAACGCCTATTTCCGCTCGGCAGCGCCCTGGATCACGGTTGCTGTCGGGCTGATCGTGATCGCACCGCATCTCGTCTGGCTCTACCAGCATCACTTCGAGCCGTTCTCCTACGCGATGTACGTGCACGGCGAAAAGACGTTTGGCGCAACCGCCGTGAGTCGCGCTCGGCTATCTCGCCGGCTCGGCCGGCTATGTGGCGATCCCGGTGATCATCGCGCTGGCCGCCGCGCGTCCCAGCGGCGCAACGCTTGCGGATATGGTGTGGCCCGCCGACCCCGACCGCCGGCTGGCTGCGGCGGCGTTCTGGGGACCCTTGCTGCTTCCCGTCGTCGGCGCGCTCGCCAGCGGCACCGACATCACGTCGCTGTGGTCGATGTCGGCCTGGACGCTATTGCCCGTGCTGCTGCTGTCGCCACCGGCGATGACGATCTCAGAGGTGGACACGCGCCGCCTGCTCGCCTTCGCGGTGGCGCTGCCGGTGGTCATGCTGATCGTGTCGCCGGCGATCCTGCATTTCCTGCCGCGGCATTAGCGCCGCTAGGCCGCCTCAATACCGGTAATGATCGCTCTTGAACGGGCCTTCTTCCGGCACGCCGATATAAGTCGCCTGCTTGCGGCGTCAGCTTGGTCAGCTTGACGCCGATCTTGTCGAGATGCAGCCGCGCGACCTTCTCGTCGAGATGCTTGGGCAGCGTGTAGACCTTGTTCTTGTACTTGCCGGGATTGGTCCACAGTTCGATCTGCGCCAGCGTCTGGTTGGTGAAGGACGACGACATCACGAAGCTCGGATGCCCCATGGCGTTGCCGAGGTTCACCAGGCGGCCTTCCGACAGCAGGATGATGCGCTTGCCGTCGGGGAACTCGATCTCGTCGACCTGCGGCTTGATGTTGTGCCATTTCAGATTGCGCAGCGCGGCGACCTGGATCTCCGAGTCGAAGTGGCCGATGTTGCAGACGATGGCGCGGTCCTTCATCTTGCGCATGTGGTCGATGGTGATGACGTCCACATTGCCGGTGGCGGTGACGAAGATGTCGGCGCGCGGCGCCGCGTCGTCCATGGTGACGACCTCGTAGCCTTCCATCGCCGCCTGCAGCGCGCAGATCGGATCGACCTCGGACACCATCACGCGGCAGCCGGCCTGGCGCAGCGAGGCGGCCGAGCCCTTGCCGACGTCGCCGAAGCCCGCGACCATCGCGACCTTGCCGGCCATCATCACGTCGGTGCCGCGGCGGATGCCGTCGACCAGCGACTCGCGGCAGCCGTAGAGATTGTCGAACTTCGACTTGGTGACGCTGTCGTTGACGTTGATCGCCGGGAACAGCAGGCGGCCTTCCTTGGCCATCTGGTAGAGCCGGTGCACGCCGGTGGTGGTCTCCTCGGTGACGCCGCGGATCTCCTTGGCGAGCTTGGTGTACCAGCCGGGCTGCTCCTTGAGCCGCTTCTTGATGGCGGCGAACAGGACTTCCTCTTCCTCGTTGCCGGGATGCGCCAGCACGCCGGGGTTGCGTCTCGGCCTGCAGGCCGAGATGCAACAGCAGCGTCGCGTCGCCGCCGTCGTCGAGGATCATGTTGGGGGTGCCGCCGTCGTCCCATTCGAAGATGCGGTGGGTGTAGTCCCAGTAGTCCTTCAGGCTCTCGCCCTTGACCGCGAACACCGGCATGCCGGCTGCCGCGATCGCGGCGGCGGCGTGGTCCTGGGTCGAATAGATGTTGCACGAGGCCCAGCGCACGTCGGCGCCGAGCGCCGTCAGCGTCTCGATCAGCACCGCGGTCTGGATGGTCATGTGCAGCGAGCCGGCGATGCGGGCGCCGCGCAGCGGCTGCTGCGGCCCGTATTCCTCGCGCGTCGCCATCAGGCCGGGCATTTCGGTCTCGGCGATGTTGATCTCGTTGCGGCCCCAGGCCGCGAGCGCGATGTCCTTGACGACGTAGTCGCCGGCTTTGGGCTTAGACTTGGCGGATGCGGTCATGACGGTCCTATGCGCGCGTGAAAATGTCGGTGGGTTGGCCCGAGCCTATAACAGGCCGCTGCCGCTCCCGCAACGCATATATAAAGATTTCTTTATGTACGGGATGCAGCCGGTCGGGCGGTAACCGCTACTCTTCTTCGCCGAACCGGCTCGCCACCATGGCGCACAGCGCGTCCACTGCCGCCGCCGCGTCGGGGCCGGTGGCCTGGATGGTAATGGTAACGCCGGGCCCCGCCGCCAGCATCATCAGGCCCATGATCGAGGTGCCGCCGACGCTTTCGTGACCGCGAATCACGGTGATCGTGGCGTCGAATTGTTCGGCGGTCTGCACGAACTTGGCGGAAGCGCGGGCGTGCAGGCCCTTCTTGTTGACGATCTCGATGTCGCGGACGACGGCGGCGGAGCTGTCCGGCGGGAGATCGCCGTTCGCTTGAACGGGGCCGTTCATTTACCGGTCAGCACCCGGCTGGCGATGGTGCAGTATTTGCGGCCGGCTTCCTGGGCCGCGGCCACCGCCTGTTCGAGCGGGCAGGTTTCGCGCACCTTGGCGAGCTTGATCAGCATCGGCAGATTGATGCCGGCCAGGACTTCGACCTTGGGCTGGCTCATCACCGAGATGGCGAGATTGGAAGGTGTGCCGCCGAACATGTCGGTGAGGATGGCGACGCCGTCGCCGCTGTCGACCCGTTTGACCGCATCGACGATATTTTTCCGGCACTGCTCGACGTCATCGTCGGGGCCGATGGTGACCGCCTCGATCTGGCGCTGGGGGCCAACCACATGTTCCAGCGCTGAGCGGAACTCGATGGCGAGCCGCCCATGAGTTACTAGTACGAGGCCGATCATCCCGAACTCCTCGCGGGCGCGATTGTGCTGCGCCGCACGAATGGGCGCGCATTGAGGCCCATTCGAAGGCCCGTTGCAAGGGCTCGCCTCGCTATATAAGCGCTCTGCTGCACTGCGAAAAGGTGGGGCCAAAGGGGTGCTCAGACGTATCCGTTCCCGGCAACGGCGATCCTAGGCCTGCTATGGTTAATTTTTTCAACCGGGTCGCGGGAGCGGGGGGTTAGCCCAGATGGTCGCCCAAGGTCAATTGGCCGCGGGGAGAGCCCCTAGGTACGCCAGCACCATGGCCAAGGCGGGCAAGCCGGGGGCGACCGCCAGCAGCGGCAGGGAAACTCCGCCAATACTGATCTTTCCGTTCTCCGGACCCGGATGCCGGGTGGCGTCCGCTGCGGCCAGATCCACGACCAAGGCGACCGCCGCCACCGGTTCGTAGGGCAGGCGGCGGATGCCGAGGCCGCGGATTTCGAGCATGCCAGCGAGCGCCGGGGCCGGACGCACCAGCAGGCGGCCGGCGCAAGCCTCGACACAAGCGCGGTCGTCAGCCACCAGCCGCGCGAAGGGCAGCGCGCCTTGTGCGGCCGATTGCAGCAGCTCCCAGACCAGATGCGATTTGCCGGAGCCGGCTGGTCCACGGATCAGCGCGGCCTTGGCGCCGACGAGAACGGCGGAGGCGTGGATGGTTGCCGCGTCAACCGCCATCACGTCGCCGGCAGCCGCACCACGAAGCGGGCGCCGAGCACGCGCGGCTCGTGTTCTCCTTGGCCGGCGGCGACGCTAGTGCGATTTTGGGCATGAATGCTGCCGCCATGGGCTTCGACGATCTGCTTGGAGATCGACAGACCGAGCCCAGAGTTCTGGCCGAAGCTCTGGTTCGGGCGGTCGGTGTAGAAACGCTCGAAGATCTTGTCCAAAGCGTCCGGACCGATGCCGGGGCCGTCGTCGTCGACCACGATCTCCACCTCGTTCTTGAGCCGGCGGACGGTGATGCGCACGGTGCCGCCTGCGGCTGAGAACGAGCGCGCATTGTCGATGAGATTGCTGACCACCTGGCCGAGCCGCGAGTCGTGACCGGGCACCTTGAAATCCGCCGGCTTCCCGCCTTCGAAGGAGAGCGTCACGCTCACGTCGTCCGGGCGCACCTCGTTGGCGGCGGTCACCAGCGCGTCGAGCAGCTTGGCGAGATCAACTTGGGCAGCCTCCTGACGCTGCAACTCGGCATCGAGACGGCTGGCGTCGGAAATATCCGAGATCAGGCGATCGAGCCGCTTCACGTCATGCTCGATCACCTCGAGCAACCGGCGGCGGCTGGCGTCGGTCTTGGCCAGCGGCAAGGTTTCCACCGCCGAACGCAGCGAGGTGAGCGGGTTGCGCAGTTCGTGCGCCACGTCGGCGGCGAAGCTTTCGATCGCTTCGATGCGGGTGTAGAGCGCGTTGGTCATTTCGCGCAGTGCGCCCGACAGTTCACCGATCTCGTCTCGCCTTCGGGTGAAATCGGGGATCTCGACGCGGCTGCGGATGCGCCGGCGCACCCGCTCGGCGCCGTCGGCAAGCCGCCGTACCGGGCCGGCGATGGTGCCGGCGAGCAGCATCGAGAGCACGACCATGACGCTGGCCGCGACCAGGAACACCTTGACGATGGCGAGCCGCTCGGCCTCCACCATATCGTCAATATCGGCGCCTTGCGTGGACAGCATCAGCGCGCCGCGTACGGCGCGAAAGCGCTGCACCGGCACCGCGACCGAGACGATCACCTCGCCGCGGTCGTTGACCCGCACCATGCTGGCGTGCAGCCCTTCGAGCGCCTGCTGGACCTCCGGATAGCCTTTGCCATTCTCCGGTCCGAGCTCCTTGTAGAGCGGCAGGTCGCCGCGTCCGAACCAGCGGCGCATGGCGATGAAGGCGCGCTCCATCAGGCTGGGCCGCTCAGCGTCCGGCGGCGGCAGGTCGAAACGCAACACGTCGCCGCGACCGTAGAGATTGCGGCTGTCGAGGATCAGCACGCCGTCGCGGTCGTAGATCCGCGCGCGCGTCTTGGTCGGCGATACCAGCCGGCGCAGCACTGGCGCCACCCGCTCCGGATTGATGGGAAATTCAATGCCGGATTGCCCTTCGTCGGCCGGCCCGTAGCTTTCGCCGGCCTGCAATTCCAACAGCCGTTCGGGATCGATGGTGACCGCGTCGCTTTCCACCGTCGCCGAAGCGGCGATTGCCCCGGCGATGATCTCGCTCTGCACCAGCAGGCTTTGTACGCGCGCGTCGATCAGGCCGGCGCGGAATTGTGAGAGATAAAGTACGCCGACCACCAGCGCGACCAAGCCGGTGAGATTGAGAAAGACGATGCGGCGGGTGAGGCTGGAGAAACTCTGCGAAACGAAAAACTGCCAGGCCGACCGCAACGGCCGCCGGATCGCGTCGAGGCGCTTTGGCTTGGGGCGCAGGACTTCCTCGCCTGGCCTTTCGGCTTCGGCGTTCTGCGCCAGAATTTCCGCAGTTCGATCGAGCACGTCGTTCAATCCAGCCGGGTTGATCGTGGGCCGCTCTTACCGGCGCATGATCTTATCCGAAATCCGGTATCCACTTTTCGGGATCATGCGCTTGCCCCTGTGATTTTACCGCAAGCCGCGACGCCGTGTGAGTCCGCCAGGACCGGCACATCATTAAAGATGTGTCATGTTTCCTTGAAGCGATAGCCGACGCCGTACAGCGTCTCGATCATTTCGAAGTCGTCGTCGACAACCTTGAACTTCTTGCGCAGCCGCTTGATGTGGCTGTCGATGGTGCGGTCGTCGACATAGACCTGATCGTCATAGGCCGCGTCCATCAGCGCGTTGCGGCTTTTCACCACCCCGGGCCGGGTGGCGAGTGCCTGCAGGATGAGGAACTCGGTAACCGTGAGCGTGACCGGATCGTTCTTCCAGGTGCAGGTGTGGCGTTCCGGATCCATGCGCAGCTGACCGCGCTCGAGCGCCTTGGCGTCCGTTTCCTTCGGCGCCGCGACGTCCTTCGGCGAGGCGCGGCGCAACACCGCCTTCACGCGCTCGACCAGGAGCCGCTGCGAGAACGGTTTGCGGATGAAGTCGTCGGCCCCCATCTTGAGACCGAACATTTCATCGATCTCCTCGTCCTTGGAGGTGAGGAAAATGACGGGAATGTCGCTTTTCTGACGCAGCCGGCGCAGTGTCTCCATGCCGTCCATGCGCGGCATCTTGATGTCGAGGATGGCGAGATCCGGCGGCGAGGTCTTGAAACCGTCGAGCGCGGAGGCGCCGTCGGTATAGGTCATGATCCGGTAGCCCTCGGCTTCGAGGGCGATCGAGACGGAGGTAAGGATGTTGCGGTCGTCGTCGACGAGAGCGATGGTCGGCATGGAGCCCCTCTTGGCTGACGTCCCGCGTGTTTTGAACCCCATAAACGGGGTCCGAAATGTGGCCTCTTTGCAACAACTATGTGATTCTGTAGCGAATTCAAGCCCAACGGGCCAAAAGCCGGCGCCGGACGGACCGAGTCAACGATCGGACGATAATGAGCCCTGAAACACCCATGCCCGGCGCCATGCCGGGGCGCACACCCGAAAACGCGCCAAAGCCGGCGGACTTCGCCCCGCGCACGGTCGCCAAGACCCTGTTGCGCGCAACCCGCGCCGGTACGCTGGCGACCCTCGACCGCAATACGGGCTATCCCTTCGCCTCGCTGGTCAATGTCGCGACCGATGTCGATGGCGCGCCGCTGATCCTGGTGTCGAAGTTGGCCACCCACACCGCCAATCTGGAGGTCGACGGCCGCGCCTCGCTGCTGCTGGCCGAGACTGGCAAGGGCGATGCCCTGGCGCATCCCCGCCTGACGGTGCTCGGCACTCTTGCGCAAGTCGCGCGCGAGGGCGCTGACGATGCCCGCATCCGCCGCCGTTTCCTCGCCCGCCACCCGAAGTCTGAGCTCTATGCTGGCTTCGGTGACTTCGCGTTCTGGCGCATGGGCGTCGTCTCGGCCCATCTCAACGGCGGCTTTGCCCGCGCCGCCGATCTTAGCCCCGCCCACGTGCTCACCGATATCGCCGGCGCCGAGCCGTTGATCGAAGCGGAGGAGGGCGCCATCGCCCACATGAACGCCGACCACGCCGAAGCCTGCCGGCTCTACGCGACAAAGCTGCTCGGCGCTCCCGACGGCGATTGGGCTTGCGTCGGTATCGATCCGGAGGGGCTCGAATTGCAAAAGGGAAGCACCGCGCTGCGGCTATTTTTCCCCCAGCGCGTCACCGGGCCGGTGCCGCTACGCGCCACGCTCAAGAAGCTCGCCGATAAGGCGCGGGCGATGTAAACCGGCGCCTTGATTCAAGTGTGACGTGGGTTTTGATGGATTGATGTAGCGCAATGCGATCAGCGGGGCCGTATGGGAGGGAAGCCAAGTTTTCCCGGAACCAGAACGACCCCATCCAAAGTTGAAGCGGTGACAAGCGTTATTCGCCACCCGAACATGAAGGGGAATTTAGCCGTGCAATTCAGTTTCCGCCGTTTATTGCCGTATTCGATGCTTCTCGCCGGCTGCCTCGGTGCCGCGGTGCTGGCCTATTCCGCCGTTCCGCCAGCTTTGGCGGCGTCAGGGCCATTTGCGAATTTCTCCGGCAATTGGAGCGGCACCGGAACCCTGCGCCCACAAGGCGGCGCTGCCGAACGCATCCGCTGCAAAGCCGAGTACCGCCCGCGCGGCAGCAGCGAGCATGAGATTGATCTACATTTGCGCTGCGCCAGCGACAGCTACAATTTTGATCTCAGCGGCGAATTCACGGCTGACGAAAAGAACCAGATCACCGGACGCTGGACCGAGCACAGCCGCAATGTCGGCGGCACCGCTATCGGCAATGCGCAAGGCGAGCGCCTGCAGATCCATACCGAAAGCTCGGCCTTCTCCGCCGATCTCGTCATCGTGACGCGCAACCGGCGCCAAAGCGTGAGCATCAATTCACAAGGCGGCGGACAGATCGTGAAGGCGTCCATTGCACTGAGCCGGATGTGAGTTCGCTGCGAGGATCGGCATCATGGAGACCCGCGCTCGCTATGTCCTGATCGGTGCCTTTACGCTCGCCTGCCTGTTCGCCGGCTTCGGCTTTGTCTACTGGATCAAGACGCTCGGCGGCTTCGGCGAGCGGGCGCTCTACGATATTCGTTTCGAGCAACCGGTCTCGGGATTGACCGCGGGCGCGAACGTTCTGTTCAACGGCATTCGCGCCGGCACCGTGACGCGCATCGATCTCGATGCCAACGAGCCGAAGCGGGTCACCGTTGCCGTCTCGCTCGATCCGGGGACGCCGGTACGCGCCGATACGCAGGTCGACATCACATCTCAGGGCTTCACCGGCGCCGTCGCCATCGCGCTCAAGGGCGGTTCGTCGCAGGCGCCACGCTTGATGCCGAAGGACGGCCGGCCGCCGCTGCTCGTTGCGGGGCCTGACGTCGGCCGGACCTTGACCGAATCTGCGCAGGAAACACTGCACCGCGTCGACGCCATCTTGAACGACAACGCCAAGCCGCTGCACACGGCGGTCACCGGCGTCGCCGCCTTCGCCGATATGCTTGGGCGCAATTCCGAGCGCGTCGAGGGCCTGATCGGCGGGCTGGAAAAACTGGCCGGCACCGGCGCAGCAAAGCAGGGCCCGACAATTTACGACCTCGCAGCAGCGACCAGCTTTCCGCCGACCGAAAAGACCATCAAGGCACAACTGGTTGTGCCCGATCCGAGCGCGCTTATTCTGTTCGACTCGCAGAAAATACTGATCCGCAGCGATGCCGGCACCTACACGAATATCGATAATGCACAGTGGGCCGACAACCTGCCGAAGCTGGTCCAGGCGAGGCTGGTGCAAAGCTTCGAGAATGCGCATCAACTTGGCGGGGTGAGCCGGCCGCTCGAACAGCTTACGGCGGAATACCGGCTGGAACTGACGATCCAGAGCTTCCAGATTGCCGAAGGGGCATCACCCAGCGCCGTCGTCGGCCTAACCGCACGGCTGGTCAGCGACAAGGGTGCGATCGCTGCCTCGCGAGCGTTCTCGGCTAGTATTGCGGCCAAAAGCCCGGCGGCGCCGGACGCGGTCGCCGCACTCAACCGCGCCTTCGCGCAGGTGGCCGGCGAGATTGTGGCCTGGACGATCGGCGCAATTTGACGACGCTGCCGCGCCGGTTCCTGCGGCCGTGGTTAACGTGACCGCCGGCGGGCGTCAGATTGGCGGAATCCGGCGAGGGATTGATTGCTCAGACATCAGCGGCGCTTGCATCGCCTTCGCGACTTTGGTGCAGCGCAACGACGACTGCTTACGATGCATATGATTTGTTCTTGGCATTGACGTGGTCGGTGACTATGGTCGCGCGCCTTGGAACGAGGGGCTATACTAACGTCTTAGTATTGCAGAGCCGCTCATGGCCTCGCGCGGGCCGGGCGGGCGGCTTTTTGGTTGGGAGGGTTTCGCGTGCAAGAAACGGGTGTGCGGAACGGCGCTCATGGCGCCGACAAATTCGGCTTCAAAGATCTCGCCGCGGTCCACTGGAATCACACCGAACCTGCGCTTTACGAACATGCCATCGCCGCTGGCGAAGCCGCGCTGGTCGAAGGCGGCGCGCTCTGCGCCGAGACCGGCCATCACACCGGCCGCTCGCCGAAGGACAAGCACACTGTCGTTGACGATCTCACGCGCGAATTCAGTGTGGTGGGACGGCAATCGCAAGATGACGCGCGAGAATTTCGACACGCTGCTCGCCGACTTTCAGGCGCACTGCAAGGGCAAGAAGCTGTTCGCGCAGGATCTGTACGGCGGCGCCGATCCGAAATACCAGATCAAGACCCGCGTGTTCACCGAGTTGGCCTGGCATTCGCTGTTTATCCGCCAACTGCTGATCCGCCCCGAGCGCTCCGATCTCGCCAAGTTCGTGCCCGAACTCACCATCGTCGACCTGCCCTCGTTCCGGCCCGACGCCAAGCGTCACGGCGGCCGCGAAGGCTCCGACACGATGGTGGCGATCGATTTCACCCGCAAGATCGTGCTGATCTGCGGCTCCTCCTACGCCGGCGAGATGAAGAAGTCGGTATTCACCACGCTCAACTTCTATCTGCCGGCGCGAGAACGTCATGCCAATGCACTGCTCGGCCAACGTCGGCCCGTGACGGCGAAAGCGCGCTGTTCTTCGGCCTGTCCGGCACCGGCAAGACCACGCTCTCGGCCGATCCGCACCGCATGCTCATCGGCGATGACGAGCACGGCTGGGGCCCGGACGGCATCTTCAACTTCGAAGGCGGCTGCTACGCCAAGTGCATCAAGCTCAGCCAAGAGGCCGAGCCGCAAATCTGGGACGCCACCAACCGCTTCGGCGCCGTGCTGGAAAACGTGGTCTTCGATCCGGTCACCCGCATTCCCGACTACGACGACGGCTCCAAGACCGAGAACACCCGCTCGGCCTATCCGCTCGAATTCATCCCGAACGCTTCGCGCACCGGCCGCGCCGGCCACCCGAAGAACATCATCTTCCTGACGGCCGACGCCTATGGCGTGATGCCGCCGATCGCCAAGCTCTCGGCGACGCAGGCGATGTATCATTTCCTTTCCGGCTACACCGCCAAGGTCGCCGGCACCGAAAAGGGTCTGGTCGGCGTTGAGCCCGAATTCTCCACCTGCTTCGGCGCGCCGTTCCTGCCGCGGCATCCGTCCGTCTATGCCGACCTGCTGCGCCACTACATTAATCAGCACGGCGCCGACGTCTGGCTGGTCAATTCCGGCTGGACCGGCGGCAAATACGGCGTCGGCCGCCGCATGCCGATCAAGGCGACGCGCACGCTGCTGACCGCCGCGCTCAACGGATCGCTGAAAGATGCCGATTTCCGCACCGATCCCTATTTCGGCTTCTCGGTGCCGACCTCGGTGCAAGGGCGTCGAGCCGCATCTGCTCAATCCGTTCAAGACCTGGAAGGACAAGGCCGAGTTC
The DNA here is from genome assembly GCA_963772235.1 of uncultured Alphaproteobacteria bacterium. Taxonomy (GTDB): domain Bacteria; phylum Pseudomonadota; class Alphaproteobacteria; order Rhizobiales; family Xanthobacteraceae; genus Pseudolabrys. Next base: position 94,141 of record CAVYWI010000003.1, on the reverse strand, counting down.
GACAAGACCGCGCGCGCGCTGGTCGGCATGTTCCAGAAGAACTTCGCCAAGTACGAGAACCACGTCACGGCGGACATCAAGGCGGCGGCGCCGGAAGTGCGCATCGCGGCGGAATAAATAGTTCGCTCGTCCCCGCGCAAGCAGGGACCCAGCACTGGATTCCGGCTTTCGCGGGAATGAGCGGAGCGAAAGGGCGGCCCTTTGCGGTCGCCTTTTTATTTCGCGCCTATGCCGGGAACTAGCCGTCGTTAGCGCATCTCAGCCATTGGGCCGCGTGAAGATGTCTTTTCCGAAACTCTCAAGACCCTTTTGCCCGGCATAGCCGAGATACTCGAGACCAAAGAAGTCTTCGATGCTTCGAAGGAGCGAATAGTGATTATAGGCGGTCGCCGATATCGTGCCAGGCTTGATAAAACGCGAGACGAGCACGGCCCCGATCCGGCCGCCGCCCGGACCGGTAACGCCGGGACCTCTATCGGGGATTCGGTCGGGCGGTTTAGGCGGTGGATTGTCGAAAACGATCATGGAGCCGTGCTTGACGTTCGGTCCGTTCGGCTCATGACAGCAGGCTGAAGCGTCGCCGCTTTCGGAATCGGCTTCGTCAAAGGTAACGATCAAAAGGCCATCGTGCTTGTAGGCCTCAGAAGCCAAGACAATCGGCACAATGTCCGCCAAAAACTTGTCGACAGAGACAAGGCCGCCCGGCTGACCATCGACGCATCTCTTATTGCCGCCGCCATCGTGCCCGTCGTGACATAGATTGGGAGTAATGAAGGCGTAATTCGGCGTGGTCCTCTCGTCTTGCAAGTCGCTCGACAGCGCCGCGAGATTGACCACATGCGCGGCGCAGGTGGGCTGGTCGATGATGGAGTGGAAATAGACGAACGGGTTGTGACGGCTGGCATATTGATCGCCAACAACCGCTCCTTGCGTATTGTCTCTGGAGCCGATGGGGGGATGACCACAGGTCGCACTTTCGCGGCTTGGAATATTTCCCATGTCTTCCATGTATCCTTTCCAGGTCAATCCTTTGAGTTCGAGCTGATTGACGATGGTGGATACGTTTGATGGATAAACACAGCCGGCGCCGATCGCCTGACCGTCCTCAGTCGTGCCGGTCGCAACAAAATCGATAAAGTTCTGGCAGTCGCCTTGCGTGGCCGGGTTGGGCGCCTGGCCGCTCACCATCGCGATATAATTGTCCAGGCTGTAATGCCCGATCCCGTAGTAATTCTTGAGCAATGCTCCTTGCTTCGCGAGCGAATTCAAAAACGTGGCGGGAGATTTAGAGCCGAAAGTTTTCTTGTAGCCTTCATTCTCCAGCACGATGATGAACACGTGCCCTGGCTTTGGTGCGGCCTGCGCGGCACTGTCCGTAATCAAATTGGACCCGGTGACGGTTGCGATGGTCAGGAGGACGAGCGCGCCTATGACCATCCATCCACCACTCTGCAAGCCTCTCATTGTATGTCCCCTCGAACCTCACAGCCGGTTGATCGTGGCGATGCGCCGGGTCACCTCGGCCGGCGTTTCATTGTCGGCCTTGGTCTTGAGCGCCAGCGCCGCGCGCGCGGCCGGCCGCGCGAGACAGCGCGTGAGCCAGGCCTTGAGGTTCGGCACCGCGGAAAGGTCCATGTCGATAGCTCGGCTGATGACGGCGGCGACATTGAGGTCGGCCACCGTGAAGTCGTTGCCGAGCAGATAGAGTTGCTTCGCCACTGCGGCGTCGAGCACCTTGAACGGCGCTACCAGAACCTTCAGCGCCTCGTCGCGCTTTCCGGCATCGCGCTCGGCCGGCGGCAAGCGGACGGCGTGCAGCGACCAGATGTTGACGCCGCGATCGACTTCGGCAATCGCCCAGAAACTCCATTGCCACGCCCGCGCCTCGCCTTCGAGCGTGGTGGGATAGAGTTTGCCATTGGAGTGCTTCTTGGCGAGGTAGAGCGTGATCGCCAGCGACTCGAACAGCGCAAATCCGTTGTCGTCGATGAAGGGCAGGCGCCCGTTCGGATTGATGGCGAGAAATTCCGGCGCGCGTGCGCCGGCGTCGCCGATCTCGATCGGCAGGTGCTCGTAGTCGAGCGCAAGCTCCTTCGCCATCCAGAGCGCGCGGAACGCGCGGGTGCGAGCGATGCCGTAAATGCGCAGGCTAGACACGCGGGTCTCTCCGGGTTTGCGGCTAAGCATAGCCGAAGTTGCGGCGGGGGGATTTGTTTTCCGCTCGCAGGCTCCAGCAGAGACCTAGTGCTGGATTCCCGCATTCGCGGGAAAATGAGCGAAGTGGAGAGAAACGGCGGCCCTTTGCGAATACCCGCGCCGCCAAGACCTATTACGAGCGCGCCGCGGCGCTCGGCGACGAGGACGCCAAGGCCGCGCTCAAGCGCCTCGACTGTCCCTACGTGCTCAAGAACAAGCGTGGCGAAGTCTGGAGCAATCTTTGCTTCTAGCCGCGAGCAGGCTTGCCGGATTTCGCAATCGTCAGGCGTTCAGCCTCACGTCCACCGTATCCTGAATAAAGCCCCTGAGCGCGTCGGTATCGAAAGGCTTGCGCAGGATCGGCAGATCCGGGGGCGCTGCTTGCGCGGCATCGCTGTAGCCGGTCGTCAGGATCACCGGCAAATTCGGATAGCGCGAGCGGATTTCGCTCGCCAACCCAACACCGTCGATCGTCCCGGGCATCACGATGTCGCTGAAAACAAGATCGAGCTTCGTGCCGTCCTCCAGCAGCTTCAATGCCGCTTCGGCCGAGTCTCGATAGACGGTATTGTACCCGAGATGCTCGAACAGCGACGACGTCACCTGCGCCACTTCGGCGCTGTCATCGACGACGAGAACCGTCGGCCGCTGCGGATGCGAGTTGTCCCTGATTGGCACGTCCTTGACGGCGATTTCGCTTTCCGAACATGAGCGGCAAATACACCGTAATGGTCGTTCCTTGGCTGACCTTGCTTTCCGCCCGCACCGTGCCGCCGGCCTGATGGGCAAAGCCGTAGACCTGCGACAATCCGAGTCCAGTCCCTTTGCCGACCTCCTTGGTCGTGAAAAACGGATCGAAGATCTTGGTCAGGAGATTGGGCGGAATGCCCATGCCGGTATCGCTGAACTCGATGGCGACGAACGGGCCCGTTTATGTGATCCGGGCCGAGATCCTCGCGCCGTCGTTACGTCGCTGACAGATAGAGTGAACGTGCCGCCGGTCGGCATGGCGTCGCGGGCATTGACGGCAATATTGACGATTGCAAGCTCCAATTCGGCCTGGTCGACTTTGACCGGCGCGACGCCCGTACCGATCTTTTCATTGTAGACGATGTTCCCGCGCAGCGAGCTTTCGATCATCGGCCGGATATTGCGGATGCAAGCATTCAAATCGACAACCGTCGGGCTCAGGTGCTGGCGGCGCGAGAAGGTCAGCAATTGGCGGGTGAGGCTTTCGCCGCGTTTGGCCGCGGTCTGGATGGCTTCGATCGCTCTCGGCAATTTCGGATCGAGCAGGCGTTTGAACGTCTGGGCGTTGCCGCCGATGATCATCAAGAGATTGTTGAAGTCGTGCGCGATGCCGCCGGTCAGCTTGCCGATCGCCTCCATTTTCTGCGCCATCGCGAGCTGTTCGCGCGCCTGCACCAGCTTCTCCTGGGCGTCGCGCCGCTCCGTTGCGTCGCGGATGATGTTGGCGAAGCCGATCAGATTTCCGTCGTCATCGCGGATCACGGAGACCGAGCCGGTGACGAAAACGAGCGTGCCGTTCTTGCGGATACGCCAGCCCTCGACTTCGTGCTTGTCCTTTCTGGATGGCCAATTCCAGCGCGCGGTTCGGCTCGCCGGCGCGGCGCTCGTCCGGTCGATAGAATATCCCAAAATGCTTGCCGATGATTTCTTCCGTGGTGTAGCCGATGATCTGCTGCGCGGCGCTATTCCAGCTCGCCACGCGTCCCGCCGTGTCGAGCACGAAAATGGCGTAGTCGACGACGCCTTCGATCAAAATCTGGAAATGACGTTTGGCGCTCCCGAGCGCCAAATTCGTCTCGACGATTTTACGGTTCAATTGGTCCTGCACCGAAAGCAAATGCACTTCCATGTCGTGGCGCGTGGCGGCCGCGGCGGCCAAAACGAGCGGTGGCACCGACGCGCTCATCGACAGGACGAGCAGTGCTAACAGCGATCCATTCAAATCCGTTTTCGGGAATGGGCTGACACCCGCCGAGAAACCCCACACGGCAATTCCGCAGAAAATGAGCGCAGCCGTGGCCGTGTTGCGTTGGTTGCCATGCAAGCCAGCCCACATCAGAGGGAGCAATACGAGGAACCCAAGCAGGCTTCGATACGGCAAGAGGCCGTTGAGGTCGCCGCCAATGAGGTCGCTGCCAATGAGGGGGCTATAAGCGACGAAGCCGATGGCGCCCGCGACAACAAAGATGCCGGCTGCTTCCAAAAAGCTCCGTTTGGAAAATGGCCGGAACGGCATCACTGCCCAGAGCAGGACAACGGGCGCGACGATCGCGGTCCCGGCCGCGTCTGCCAGCCACCAGGTCGCCCACGTGGCGACCGGTGCGGCGGGGGGCGCGCCACTCCCCAGAAACAAGCCCACCGCCGCAATGGTGGAACTCAACAGCGCGGTCGGAACAAAGGAAATGAGCGCAAACTTTAAGACGTCCAGTGGCGCGGCAAACGTCTTGCAACCGTTCGACCAGCGGCTGATCAGCCAAGCCCCGGCCATCGCTGCCAGCAGCGTGCCGATGGCGATCGAACCGGAATCCACAATGGAACGCGCCGCCATGGCGCCGGAAAAAAACGACCCCGCTAAAATCGCCGGCCAAATCCGATAGCCGCGCAGCAGGACGAGTGCCAGCGCGATCCCGGTGGGTGGCCACAGCGGGGTTCCCGACGGATTGATTGCGGGCAGCAATTGCGCGGTCTCGGCGAGGCCGAAGTACCCGGCCGCGACCGCCAAGAGTTCGAGCAGATAGAGCGCAACGCTGAGAATATTGCGAAGCGCGGGATGTCTCGCTTCGCCGGTTCCTGCGCTTTTCAAGCCGGAGCCCCCCGCGGTGAAGCCTTCAAACTAGCCGAAACTGGTTGGCCGAGTACAGCGATGTTCCAATTTGCTGAACAAGGTACAAATGCGCGCAGGAGAAAAATCCTCAATGCGCGCCGGATTCGCTATTGCGAGAACGGAACACGGCAAAAAAAAGGCGGCCACGACGGCCGCCTTTTGAGTTCCATCAACCGGCGATCAGCCGCCGGCTTGCGCTAGCACCTCGCCGATGCGGTCGAAACGCGCCTTCTGCTCGTTGGACAACGAGGCGTAAAAGCCGTCGAGCGCGGGCTTCACGGTGGTGGCCGCGTCGATCATCGCCTGCAGACGCTTCTCCATGGCGGCTAGCCGGCCGGGCGGAGTCAATGGAACTTCGTCCGGGCAGGCCGCTTGCAGCGTCGCCACCGCCTTGTTGGTCGCGTCCTGCAGCGTCTTGAAGTCGGCTTGCTGCGCGTCGGTCGGCTTGACCACGTCGGCGATCTTCTCGATCGGCAGGCTGGCGAGGCCGGGCTTCGCCTCCGAGCAGCTCTTGTTGTCCTGCGGCAGGGCAGCCGTCGTTTCCGGATTGTTGGCTGGCTGCTTGGGACCGAGTTGGTTGAAGCGCTCCTTCTGCTCGTCGCTCAGCGAATTGTAGAATTTGTCGAGCGCGGGCCGCACGACCTTCACGGCGTCGAGCGTCGCTTGCAGGCGGCCGGTCATCGCGGTCAGCCGGCCCGGCGGAGTGAGCGGGAAAGCTTTTCCCGCCGGGCATGACGCCTTGAACGTCGCGGCGGCATCCGCGGCGGCCTTGCGGACGTCGACCAGCAACTGCTTCTGTTCGTCGTTGAGGCCGACCTTGCGTTGGATCTCGGCGAAGGGCCAGGCGGTGATGCCGGTGCCGGGCTGCTTGCATAGTTCCTGCACGCCGGCATAGCTCACGCGCGTCTCACGATGCCCGGCAGGCGGCGCGTAGGCATAGGCATAGTCTTCAGGCGGACCGTATTCGCCCCAGAACAGGCCGTCGACGAAGTCGTCATAGGCATAGTCCCAGTAGCCTTCGTCGAAGCCGTAGGGCCAGAACGCGTAGTCGAAAATATCGGAATAGGCGTAGGGCCAGAACACCGGCCCGTACCAGGCGACGAAGCCGGCGCGATGGTGGTGACGCCAGGCCCGGCGCGCCGCGATGTGTTCGGAACGCCAGTTCGGATCCGACTGCGCGCGCGCCGCAAAGCGCGAGGCGAAGCGGCCCTGCCGCGCGGTCTGCGCGCTGATGCTGGCGGTGTTGTTGCGGCGGAAGTGGCGGCTGGTCTGTGTACTGGGCGTCGACGCCAAATTCGGTTGCGTCTGCACGGCATTAGGGCTCGTAAGCTGATGCCCAAGATTGCGTTGTCCGTGCTCGCGGCGGATGCGGTCGTGCAACCGAATGGACGATGACCCACGAGTGATCGAGCCTGTTACGTTGTTAGGCTGCGTGACGCGCAGGCTGCGGTTTACGGTCGCGGTTCGGTTTGTCACATGCGGTGTTCCGACGTGGCGCGTGAAGTGCGGTGTGCCGCCGCTACGCGCGGTGAAATGCGGTGTGCCAACGCGGCGAGCGGTGAAATGCGGTGTGCTGCCGGCGTGGCCGGCAAAATGCGGTGTGCCACCGACACGTGCGTTGAAATGCGGAACCCCGCCGCCGCTGCGCGGGGCGAAGTGCGGCGTTGCGACATGCGGCGCGGCATGCACCGCCGGCGCGCCACCGCCCGGCTTTTGCGGCGGTGCCGCATTGGCAACGGTTGGCATTGCCAGGGCGCTCGCCAGCAATGCGGCCATCAGGCAACCAGAAAATTTTGGCATGATGCAATGTCCTCCACAATCCTCGCCCCGTCCCGGGGACGCATTGCTAAACTTTGCAAGGCCTCTTTCGTTCGCCGGAATGCCCATGAATTGTGCTCTTATGAGCGCTCTTGTGATCGATCATCAACATTCCGCAATCATTCGCTCGGCATCGAATTTTTGCAGTGCGCAATCCACTGCGCGGGATCGCACAGCGCTCACCGATGCCCTTGCATGAAAATCAACGTTCGACCGCCGCCTAACCTGCGGCCGGTTCGCAATCTCGTGAACGGGAATAAGACGTCGCGGTCTTGGAACTAGCGGCTGCCGCCCAGACGCTCGATCAACTCGGCGGTCGGATAGGAATCCGCCGGCAGCCCAAGCTTCATCTGCGCCTTCTTGACCGCGCCGCGCGTGCCGGAGCCGACCTTGCCGTCGACCTCGCCGACGCCCTCGTAACCGTGCTTGATCAGCAGGCGCTGCAAATCCATGACCTGCGGCGTCGACAGCGGCTGCACCGTCTTGGCGCCCTCGTGGTCGACCGTCGGCGCGCCGGCAATCCGGGTGGCGTAATAGGCGACAGTGGTGGAATAGACGTAAGCCGAATTCCAGCCGAGGAAGGCCTGGAAGTTCGGATAGGCGAGGAAGGCCGGGCCGTGGCGGCCCATGGGCAGGATCATCGAGGCCGGCAGATCGTCCGCCGGCAGCGAACCATGCGCGGCCTTGACGCCCCAGGCCACCCACTGCGAGCGCGGATGCTTGATGGTCAGGTCGGCCTCCTGCCACGGCAGATTTTGCGGCACGCGCACTTCCTGCAGCCAGGGCTCGCCGCGCTTCCAGCCGAGGCTGACCAGGAAGTTGGCGCCGGAAGCCATCGTGTCGGGAATGCTGTGGATCAGGTCGCGCCGGCCGTCGCCGTCGAAGTCGACCGCGTTCTTGAGATAGTCGGAGGCGGTGAACTGCAAGCCGCCGAACTCGCCGGCCCAGTCGCCGATCATGCTGCCGACGCTCTGGTCGCCGCGCTCGATGATGCGCAGCGCATCGAGCAATTGCTGACGGAAGAAATCCGGGCGTCGGCAGTCATAGGCGAGCGTCGCGAGCGCGCTGAGGATTTTGTAGTTGCCGAAATTGGCGCCGAAGTCGCTCTCCAGGCCCCAGAAGGCAACCAGCACCGGCGCCGGCACGCCGTATTTCTTTTCGACCTCGGCGAACAGCTTGGCGTGCTGCTTGATCTTGGCGAGGCCGTTCGGGATGCGGCCGCCGCCCACCATGCGGTCGGAGAATTGCAGGAAGGTCTGATTGAAGACGGACTGGCCGTGGTCGCGGCGCACGATCGCCGGATCGAAGGTCATGGACGGCGAGGCTTCGGCGATCACGCGCTGCGAAATGCCTTGCGCGGCGGCGTCCTTCTTGAAGGCTGAGAGCCAGGTCTCGTAGCTGCCGGTATTGTGGCAGGAGGCGGCGAGCGCCGGCCCGGCCAGCATAGCGCCGAAGGCGACGACCGCCCATTTCAATGCCGTTTTGCGCATCGTGATGTCCCGCCTTTTTCGACGATTCGCGCGCGAATTTGCCTGAGCGGCGCGCGCGGTCAAGGTCCAATACCGATAAGCCCTAAAAGCGATTCTTGTGCAAATCATCGATTAATGGCAGTTCCATGAACCTCTTGGTGCCCCTGCCGTCGAGACAGCCCCCTTATGCAAGTCCTGGTGATCGGAGCCGGCGTGGTCGGTCTGGCGGTGGCGCGCGCGGCCGCGCGCAAGGGCCACGAGGTGGTGGTGGCCGAAGCGGCCAATGCCATCGGCACCGGCATTTCCTCGCGCAACAGCGAGGTCATTCATGGCGGCATGTATTACGCCGACCGGCACGTTGCGCGGGCGCCACTGCGTGCGCGGGCGGCGCATGCTCTACGAATTCTGCGCCTCGCACGGCGTGCCGCACCGCAAATGCGGCAAGCTGGTCGTCGCCACCAACGCGGCGGAGCTGGAAAAAATCCAGGCGATCGAAAAGCAAGGCCACATCAACGGCGTCGAGGGCCTGGAGATGCTCGGCGCCAATGCGGCGCGCGCGATGGAGCCGGAGCTTTTCTGCATCGGCGCGCTGCATTCGCCGGAAACCGGCATCATCGACGGCCACGCCTACATGCTGGCGCTGCGCGGCGATCTCGAGGATGCCGGGCGGCGCCATCGCCTTCAACACGCCGGTGACCGGCGCCGCGCGCAAAGGCGGGCAATGGCAGGTCGCCTTCGGCGGCGATAGCGGCGGCGAATTCGCCTTCGACGCCGTGGTCAATTGCGCCGGGCTTGGCGCGCAAGCCGTGGCGCGCACCATGAGCGACTATCCGGCGACGCGCGTGCCGCGGCTGGTGCTGGGCAAGGGCAATTATTTCACTTACGCGGGCAAGCCGGCGTTCACGCGGCTGATCTATCCGACGCCGATCGTCGGCGGGCTCGGCGTGCATGTCACGCTCGACATGGCCGGCCGCATGCGCTTCGGGCCGGACGTGGAATGGGTCGAGCGCGAGAATTACGACGTCGATCCGGCGCGCGCCGCTTCGTTCTATGAGCGCATCCGCACCTACTGGCCCGGCCTGCCGGACGGCTCGCTGGCGCCGGACTATTCCGGCATCCGGCCCAAGCTCACCGGGCCGAAGGAGCCGCAGGCGGATTTCCTGATCGACGCGCCGGCGCAGCATGGCCTGCCGGGGCTGGTGCAGATGTTCGGCATCGAGTCGCCCGGGCTGACGAGTTCGCTGTCGCTGGGCGAGGAAGTGGCCGGCTATCTCGACAGCTGAGCGCGGCGGTTGTCGTCGGCGTGCGCGCGGCTGCTCATCATCACCGGCGTCGCGCCCCGGACGGTCGGCATGATCTTCATGCCCGCCAGTTTCTCACGCGTGCTCTGGGGGACGGCGCGGTCGCTTCCGATCGGCGCGAAATCCGCCACTTTGTTTTTCATCGCTGTTGACCGCGACCAGACCGCTCCTGGTCGCCACGATGTCGCCGGGCCGCAGCGTCGGGTCGGTGTTGACGTCGATACGCGCCAGTCCGAACTGGTCGCGGCCGTTGCAGGTCGCAGCCGGCGACGAGTTCCTTGCGATAGAGTAACGCGGTGTCGAGATCGGCGTAGCGGCTGCCGTCGGAGGCGACCGCGTGGTCGATGCCGCTGCCGGAATAAAGCCGCGTCCGGCCGGCCGGACAAAACGCGTGGCACGCTTGGGCGGCGCTGACGCCGGCATGCGCCTGCACCGGGAAGTAAAAGCCGTCGCTGGTGCGCACGCAGTAGGCGCTCGCCGGGCCGCTGTCGGCACGCTCACGCGGCCGGTCGGGCGCGCGGAAGAAGTCGTGGAAGGGCTCGGCATAGGCCTGCGCCTCCGGCGGCGCGCTGCCGGTGGAACCCGCCGAAGAGCATTTCGAACAGGCCCTGCGCCGACGCCGGCGTTGCCAGTGTCAGCAGGCCAGCGGCGAAATATGCCTGTCGACGCGCGCAAAAGCGCGCTCGCCCGGGCGGCCATTGTAAGCCCCTGTGGTTGATTGCGCTTCGCACATGATCGGCGAAGTCGCACTCATCAACGCTTGGAGGGGCGGAAGGTTGCAGCGCACAGCGGCTCAGAAATACCGCCACCAGACATAGACGTTACAGATCGCCACCGACACCACCATCATCGGGAAGGCGTATAGCGTATAGGTGATGAACTTGAATGGCACCTTGTTGCGCTCGCCGATGCCGGCGACCGTCAAATTGGCCGAGGCGCCGATCAGCGTGCCGTTGCCGCCGAGGCAGGCGCCGAGCGACAGGCACCACCATAGCGGCTGGATATGATCGGCGCCGCCGAAGGCCGGCGCCATGTTCTTGATCAGCGGGATCATGGTGGCGACGAACGGGATGTTGTCGACGATCGCCGACAGGAACGCCGAGGCCCACAGGATGGCGTAGCCGGCGGTCGAGATATGGCCGCCGGTCGCCGCCACCAGCTTGTTGGCGAGCAGCGCGAGCAGGCCGCCGACGTCGACGCCGTGCACGACGATGAACAGGCCGATGAAGAAGAAGATGGTGATCCATTCCACGTCGCCGAAGGTGGCGTGGATATTGTGCGCGGCTTTTTCGGAATGATGCGCCCAGTTGTCGAGCAGCATCAGAATGGCGGCGCCGAACATGGCGATGGTGGCGGGCTCGAGATGCAGCGGCCGCGCCAGCACGAAGGCGACCATGACGATGGTGAGAACAGCGAGCGACTGCTTGAGCAAAAGCCAGTCCTCGATCGAATCCGCCGGATTCATCGCCATCACCCGCGCCTCGGCGTCATGCGAGGCCTTGAGGTCCTTGCCCCAGAGCACGTGGATGATCAGCGCCTGCACCACCATCACGACGACAATCACCGGCGTGAGGTGATAGACGAAATCGTTGAAGGCGAGGCCGGCCTGCGAGCCGATCAGGATGTTGGGCGGGTCGCCGATCAGCGTGGCGGTGCCGCCGATATTGGAGGCGAAGATTTCCGCAAACAAATAAGGGTAGGCAGGGACTTTCAGCGTGCCGCAGATAGCGAGCGTGACCGGAACGATCAGCAGCACCGTGGTCACGTTGTCGAGGAAGGCGGAGAGCACCGCCGTGGTGATCTGCAGGATGAACAAAATGCCGGCGGGATGCGCCTTGGCCGCCTTGGCCGACCAGATGGCAAGGTATTGAAACATGCCGGAGCGGCGCGAGATCGACACCAGGATCATCATGCCGGTGAGCAGGCCGATGGTGTTCCAGTCGATGCCGTGGATCGCCTCGTCCTGGTCGAGCACGCCGACCAGGATCATCACGCCGGCGCCGACCAGCGCGACGATGGCGCGGTTGACCTTCTCCGACATGATGACAGCGTAGGTGACCGCGAGGACGCAGGTGGACACCCACATCGCGTTCATGCCGAAATAGACGTGAGATGCCGCGTGCGCGGTCATGGCCGAACTCCCCAGAACAGCGGGCGCCCGGCTGACAAAGCCCTACGCACCCCTCTTATTTTGGCCAAAGGTCCAGCACGAGGCGCGGCAAGTCAAGGTGAGGCTTTCGCAGGCGGGCCTGTCCGCGCATACTCAGCGGCCTGATCGGAATTCACAGAAAACAGGGAGGCGACACATGGCCGGCAATCTTCGCTTCAGCAATCCGAAAACCTTGGCCAAGCCGCCTGGCTACAGTTACGTGGTCGAGGCGACCGGGCCGAACCGGCTGATCTACCTCGCCGGGCAGCTCGGCGTGGATACCGAGAACAAGTTCGTCGGCACGCCGGGCGACTTCCGCGCGCAATGTACGCAGGCGTTCGAGAACATGACGCTGGCGCTGAAAGGAGCCGGCGCGCGTTGGAGCGACGTGGTCAAGATCAACAATTATCTCGTCGCTATCGAGGCTAATATGGCGGCCTTCCGCGAGGTGCGCGACCGCTACCTGAACACGGCAGCGCCGCCGGCTTCGACCACCATCGGCGTTCCGGCCTTGGCGCGGCCCGGCGGGCTGTTCGAAATCGAAGCGATCGCGGTGCTGCCGGCGAAAGCGGCGGCCAAATCTGCGCAAGTCCGCCGCCACGCGCGGCAAGAGCAAGGTCAAGGCGCGCCGATCGAAACGTAAGTGAGCAGGCCGAGCACCGGCAGCAGCACGGCGAACGACCACAGCATGTAGCCGAAGAAGCTCGGCATCTTGACGCCGCGTTCGTTGGCGATGGCATAGACCATGAAGTTGGGCGCGTTGCCGATGTAAGTGAGCGCGCCCATGTAGACCGCGCCCATGGAAATAGCGGCGAGCGTGGCCGAGAGCTTGCCCATCAGCGCGGCGGCGTCGCCGCCAGCGAGTTGGAAGAACACGAGATAAGTCGGCGCGTTGTCGAGGAAGGCCGACAAAAGTCCGGTGAGCCAGAAATAGGCCATCGCGTGCGGCGAACCGTCACGCGCGGTCACCGCCGTGAGCAGCCAGGCGAACGGCCCGTCGTGGCCGGCCTCCAGCATCGCCAGCACCGGGATGATGCAGACGAAAATGCCGGCGAACAGCTTGGCCACCTCGGCGATCGGCTCCCAGGTGAAATCGTTGGCCTTGCGGTGCTCGTCGGGCGTGAGCCAGAGCGAGGCCAGCGCGATGAAGACGAGCGCGCCGTCGCGCATCAGGTTCTGCAAGGCGACGTGGGTGCCGTAAACGTTATATTCGATACCCGGCTTCCAGGTGGCCGAGAGCAGAATGGCGCCGACGATGCAGGCGATCAGCGGCAGATTGATCAGGCCGCGCAGCCGCAACGGCTCGGGCGCCGCGGGGGCGGTTTTCGGCTCGGTGCGGGCGAGCCAGATATCGAGCGCAAGGAAATTGGCGAGCACAAGCACGGCGACGATGGTCGTCTCGTAGGCGAGGTGCGTGGTGGTCCAGAAGAAATCGACGCCGCGCAGGAAGCCGACGAACAGCGGCGGATCGCCGAGCGGCGACAGCGCGCCGCCGATATTCGCGACGAGGAAGATGAAGAAGATCACGATGTGAGCATTGTTCTTGCGCGATGCGTTGGCGCGGATCAACGGCCGCACCAGGATCATGGCGGCGCCCGTGGTACCGACGATACTCGCCATCGCAGTGCCGAGCACCAGGATGCCGGTATTGACCAGCGGGCCGCCGCGCAAAGTGCCGGTGATCAGGACGCCGCCGGCTACCACATAGAGCGCGAACAACAGCACGATGAAGCTCATGTATTCCGCCAGCACTGCGTGCACGAAGGCAGCGAGCGCCGTCGGCGTGCCAAACACGACGGCGATGGGCGCCAGCGTGAGCAGCGACCACAGGGTGGCGATCTTGCCGTAATGCGCGTGCCAGATTTTCGCAAACAGCAGCGGCCCTGTGGCGATGCTCAGGAGAATGCCGGCGAACGGGAGGGCCCAGGGCCAGCCCATCTGCGCGCCGTTGAGCGCCGGCGCGGCATGGGCGGCGGTCGGCAGCATGATAGCGAAGATGAACGTGAAACAGCGCAGCATCGCGGGGCACTTATGACGGAAAAAGTGAGTCTGGCATAGGCGGACGCACCGCTGTAAGGGAGTGTGCGAAGTCCAAACCGCCGAGCTCCCCATGCGCATCACTGGCATCGCCGACATCGTCGTTCCGATCTCTTCCTCCATCCGCAACGCCTATATCGACTTCTCGCAGATGACGGCGAGCGTGGTGGCGATCTTCACCGACGCCATGCGCGACGGAAAGCCGGTGGTCGGCTTCGGCTTCAACTCCAACGGACGCTATGCGCCGCAAGGGCTGTTGCACGAGCGCTTCATCCCGCGGCTGAAAGCCGCCAAGCCCGAGGAGATCGTCGACGCCAAGGGCCTCATCGATCCGGCGAAATGCTGGGACGTGATGATGAGCAACGAGAAGCCGGGCGGCCACGGCGAGCGTTCGGTCGCCGTCGGCGTGCTCGACATGGCGCTGTGGGACGCGCTGGCGAAGGCCGAGGGCGTGCCGCTGTGGCGGCTGCTCGCCGACCGCTACAACAATGGCCAAGCCGACCAAGCCGCCTGGGTCTATGCTGCCGGCGGCTATTACTATCCCGACAAGGACATCAGCGCGCTGGAGGACGAGATGAAGCGTTATCTCGACCTCGGCTATTCATGCGTGAAGATGAAGATCGGCGGTGCGCCGCTGGCCGACGATATCAAGCGCATCGAGGCCGTGCTCAAGCTGGTCGGCAAGGGCGAGAATCTCTGCGTCGACGTCAACGGCCGCTACGATCTCGACCAGGCGCTGGCCTGCGGCGACGCCATCGCGCCGTATAACCTGCGCTGGTACGAGGAACCGCTCGATCCGCTCGACTATCTGCTGCATGCGGCGCTGGCGACGCGCTATTCGCCGCCGCTCGCCACCGGCGAGAACCTGTTCTCGATGCAGGACGCGCGCAACTTGATCCGCCACGGCGGCTTACGCCCCGACCGCGACTGGCTGCAGTTCGATCCGGCGCTGTCCTATGGGCTAGTCGAATATCTGCGCACGCTCGATATGCTCAGCGCTCACGGCTGGTCGCGCCGGCGCTGCGTGCCGCATGGCGGGCACCAGTTCGCGCTCAACATCGCGGTGGGGCTCGGTCTTGGCGGCAACGAATCTTATCCGCAGGTGTTCGCGCCATTCGGCGGCTTTGCCGACAACACGCCGGTCCGCGACAGCCGCATCACCATGCCGGACGTCCCGGGCATCGGCTTCGAGGCGAAGAACGAACTTTATAAAGTGATGAAACCGATGATGGAGACCATGCCACAGTAGCGGCGGATTAGTGCGCCTCGTCCCAATTGTCGGCGGCGCGGGCGTCGACCTGCAGCGGCACGTGCAGCGCGACCGCCGGGTGCGGCGCATCCTGCATGACGCTTTTGACGATCGGGATGGTGTCCGCCACTTCGCCCTCGGGCACCTCAAAGATCAATTCGTCGTGCACCTGGAGGAGCATCTGCGCGCTGAGCTTGGCCTTGGCGAGTTCGCCCTCCATGCGCATCATGGCGCGGCGGATGATATCGGCGGCGCTGCCTTGCAGGCGCGCATTGATCGCGGCGCGCTCGTTGAAGGCGCGGATCGACGCGTTTGACGCCTTGATGTCCGGGTAGTGGCACTTGCGCCCGAACAGCGTGAGCACATAGCCGTTGGCGCGGCAAAACTCGCGCGTCTCGTCCATGTAGTCGCGGATGCCGGGGAAGCGCTCGAAATATTTCTTGATGTAGGCGCCGGCCTCGTTCTTGTCGATGCCGAGCTGCGCCGCCAGCCCGAAGGCCGAGATGCCGTAGATGATGCCGAAATTGATCGCCTTGGCGCGGCGGCGTACCTCGCTCGGCATGTCCTTCACCGGCACGCCGAACATTTCCGACGCGGTCATGGCGTGGATGTCGATGCCGTCCTGGAACGCCTTGCGCAGCGCCGGCACCTCGGCCACTTCCGAGAGCAGCCGCAGTTCGATCTGCGAGTAGTCGGCGGAAACCAGCTTCATGCCGGGCGAGGCGACGAAGGCGCGGCGAATCTTGCGGCCTTCCTCGGTGCGCACCGGGATGTTCTGCAAATTCGGCTCCGACGACGACAGCCGACCGGTCGAGGTGGCGGCCAGCGCGTAAGAGGTGTGCACGCGACGCGTCATCGGATTGACGTAAGTGGGCAACGCCTCGGTATATGTCGAGCGCAACTTGGACACCTGCCGCCAGTCGAGAATCTTGCGCGGCAGCGCGTGGCCTTGTTCGGCGAGGTCTTCCAGTTCGCGCGCGCCGGTCGACCATTGCCCGGTTTTCGTTTTGGTGCCGCCGGGCAGGCCCATCTTGCCGAACAGAATGTCGCCGAGCTGCTTGGGCGAGCCCGGATTGAGCGGCTCGCCGGCCAGCGTCTTGATCTCGTCCTCCAGCGCGCCCTGCTTTTGGGCGAACTCGCCGGACAGCCGCGACAGCACCTGCCGGTCGATGGAAATGCCGCGTCGCTCCATACGCGCCAGCACGGACGGCATCGCCCGCTCCAGCGTCTCGTAAACAGTGGTGACGTGCTCGGCCGGCATCCGCGGCTTGAGCGCGTGCCACAGCCGCAACGTCACGTCGGCGTCTTCGGCGGCGTAATCGGTCGCTTTGTCGATGGCAACGCAGTCGAACGTCACCTGCGACTTGCCCGAACCGGCGACGTGGTGGAAATGGATGGTGTCGTGGTCGAGCCAGCGCTTGGCGAGATCGTCCATGCCGTGACCGCCTTTGCCGGCGTCGAGCACGTAGGAGATCAGCATGGTGTCGTCGTAGCCTTGGATCTCGATGCCGCGCTGGGCGAACACCAGCCAGTCGTATTTCATGTTCTGCGCGACCTTGAGGATGCTCTTGTCCTCAAGCAGCGGCTTGAGAAGTTCCAGCGCGTCTTCTTCCCTGATCTGATCGGCTGCCGGCCCAGCATCGAACAATCCGTCGCCGCCGCCATCCTTTTTGTGCGCAAGCGGCACATAGCAGGCCTCATTCGGCGCGACCGCGAGCGAAAAGCCGCACAGGCCGGCCTGCATGGGATCGAGGCTGGTCGTTTCGGTGTCGACCGCCACCACGCCGACGTCATGCGCGCGCGCGACCCAGGCTTTCAGGCGGTCAAGCGTGCGCACGCATTCGTATTTGCTGCGGTCGATCTTCTGCTTGCGCGCGGCCTCAGCGCGCGCGGCGGCGAGCGAGATCGGGGTGAGGACGCCGTTGGCTTCGCTCTTGGCGGCCGGCTTCGCCGTTGTATCTGGCGGGGATGCGAACAAATCGCCGGCGGGCGCCGGCGCGGATGAGGACCGCGCCGGGGGATGGCCGCTCGACGACAGTTTCGTATCCGCCTCCACCGCCGACGCGTCAATGCCACTTTTTTCGGCGACGCGGCGGGTGATGGTGTTGAATTCCATCGCCTTGAGGAAGGCGATCAGGTTCTTGTAGTCGGGCGCGTGCACCGCGAGCTGGTCGACCGTTACGTCGAGCGGCACGTTCCGGTCGAGCGTGACCAGCCGCTTGGAAATGCGCGCAATCTCGACATTGTCGATCAGCGATTGCCGGCGCTTCTCCTGTTTGATCTCGCTGGCGCGCTTGAGCAGCGTTTCGAGGTCGCCATATTCGCCGATCAACTGCGCCGCGGTCTTGACGCCGATGCCGGGCACGCCGGGCACGTTGTCGCTCGAATCGCCGATCAGCGCCTGCACCTCGATCACCTTGTCGGGTCCGACGCCGAATTTCTCCATCACCTCGGCGGCGCCGATGCGCTTGTCCTTCATCGTGTCGTACATGGTGACGCCGTTGCCGACGAGTTGCATCAGGTCCTTGTCGGAGGACACGATGGTCGTGGTCGCCTTGGCTTCGCTGGCGAGCCGCGCGTAGGTGGCGATCAGGTCGTCGGCCTCGTAGCCAGCCTGCTCCAAGCAGGGAATTTCGAAGGCATGCACCGCTTCGCGGATCAGCGGAAACTGCGGGATGAGGTCGGCCGGCGCATCCGGCCGGTGCGCCTTGTAGTCGGGATAGAAAGCGGTGCGGAAGGTTTTCTCAGACTTATCGAACACCACGGCGAGGTGGGTCGGCTTGTCGTCCTTCATCTCAGCCAAGAGTTTCCACAGCATGTTGCAGAAGCCGAGCACGGCGTTGACCTGCAGGCCGTCCGACTTGCGGGTGAGCGGCGGCAGAGCGTGATAGGCGCGGAAAATATAGCCGGAGCCGTCCACCAGGAACAGGTGATCGCCTTTCTTGAGCGGGCGCGCCGCCGGATTTGATGGAGCCGGGGCGGCGGCTTTGGACTTGGTGGCAGGCTTGGATTTTGCGCTGGCTGGCATGGCCCGAATGTGGGCCCGCGCGCGGCGTTAATCAATCTGTCGCACGACTCGGCCACAGAAAATGCCGGCACTCGCCACCTCGGGCAGCCTCTGCTAAGAGACCGCCGACCCTGGGTGGTTTGAACAAGCGTCTACGCAAGAGAATTCCATGCGCGTTGCCATGATCGGCACCGGTTATGTCGGCCTCGTTTCCGGGGCCTGCTTTGCCGATTTCGGCCACGACGTGACCTGCGTCGACAAGGACGCCGGGAAAATCGCCGCGCTGACGCGCGGCGAGGTGCCGATCTACGAGCCGGGCTTGAACGACCTGGTCGCCGCCAATACGCGCGCCGGCCGGCTGACCTTCACCAATGATCTGCCGGCCGCGGTGAAAGCCGCTGACGCGGTGTTCATCGCGGTCGGCACGCCGTCGCGCCGCGGCGACGGCTTTGCCGACCTCAGTTTTGTCTATGACGCGGCACGCCAAATCGCCGCGGCGCTCGATGGCTTCACTGTGGTGATCACCAAGTCGACCGTACCGGTCGGCACCGGCGACGAGGTCGAGCGCATCATCCGCGAAACACACCCGAAAGCGGAATTTGCCGTGGTGTCGAACCCGGAATTCCTGCGCGAAGGCGCCGCCATCCAGGACTTCAAGCATCCCGACCGCATCGTCGTCGGCAGCGAGGACGCGCGCGCGCGAGAGATGATGACCGAGCTCTATCGCCCGCTCTATCTCAATCGTTCGCCGATCCTGTTCACCGACCGGCGCACCGCCGAGCTGATCAAATACGCCGCCAACGCCTTTCTCGCCACCAAGATCACCTTCATCAACGAGATCGCCGATCTAGCGGAAAAGGTCGGCGCCGACGTGCAGGAGATCGCGCGCGGCATCGGGCTCGACAACCGCATCGGGTCGAAATTTCTGCACGCCGGACCGGGCTTTGGCGGCTCGTGCTTCCCGAAGGACACGGTGGCGCTGCTCAAGACCGGCCAGGATCACGAGGCGCCGCTGCGCATCGTCGAGGCGGTGGTGGCGGTCAACGATACGCGCAAACGCGCGATGGCGCGCAAGGTGGCGGCGGCATTGGGCGGCGAATTGCGCGGCAAGACGATTGCCGTGCTCGGCCTTACGTTCAAGCCCAACACCGACGACATGCGCGAGTCGCCGTCGATTCCGCTGATCACCGCGCTGCAGGACATGGGCGCCAAGGTGCGGGCCTACGATCCGACTGGCACGGAGCAGGCCAAGCCGCTGATGGCCAACGTCGCGTTCTGCAACGACGCTTATGATTGTGCCGAGGGCGCTTCCGCGCTGGTGATCGTGACCGAATGGGAGCAGTTCCGCGCGCTTGATTTCGCGCGGCTGAAGAAGATCATGCAGCGCCCGGTGCTGGTCGACCTGCGCAATATCTACCGGCCCGAGGAAGTCGCGCGCCACGGCTTTGCCTACGAGGGCATCGGGCGGGCGAAGCGATGATGACCAACGTCATTCCACCGAGACGTTGATTGGCCCCGCGCTTTGCGCGCGGGGCAGGCAGAGAATTTTCAAATTGCTATCCGAATTGTTTCATTCGTTTTCGGGTGACGACGTCACAAATGTATAAGTTCAACACATCGCTTCCGATCGATGACGCGCTGCCGCGCCTCACCGCCGCACTGGCGGCAAACTACGCCGCCGTGCTGGTGGCGCCGCCCGGCGCCGGCAAGACCACGCGCGTGCCGCTGGTGCTGCTCGATCAGCCGTGGGCGAAGGACAAGAAAATTCTTGTCTTGGAACCGCGGCGTCTTGCAGCTCGCGCCGCAGCTGCGCGCATGGCCTCGACGCTTGGCGAACAGGTCGGCGACACCGTGGGTTTGCGGGTGCGCTTCGGCTCCAAGGTTTCCAAGCGCACGCGCATCGAAGTCATCACCGAGGGTGTGTTCACGCGGCTTGTGCTCGACGATCCCTCGCTCGACGGCGTTGCCGCCGTGCTGTTCGACGAATTCCATGAGCGTTCGCTGGATGCCGATCTGGGGCTTGCTCTTGCTAGAGACGTGCAACAGGGCTTGCGCGAGGACCTAAAGATATTGGTGATGTCGGCGACGCTCGACGGCGCCCGCGTGGCGGCGCTGCTCGGCGGCGCGCCGGTGGTCGAAAGCGAGGGCCGTGCCTATCCCGTCGAGACGCGCTATCTCGGACGCGATGCGCGCGCGCGGATTGAAAGCCAGGTTGCTGGCGCCGTACAGCGCGCGCTACGCGCCGAGCAGGGCTCGGCTCTGGTGTTCCTGCCCGGCGCCGCCGAAATCCGCCGCACCGAGACACTGCTCAAGGAGCGCGGCGACGACAAAAGCGTCGATATCGTCGCGCTCTACGGCGCGCTCGATGCTCGCGACCAGGACCGCGCCATCTCGCCGGCGCCGGCCGGGCGGCGCAAGGTGGTGCTGGCGACCTCGATCGCAGAAACCTCGCTGACCATCGAAGGCGTGCGCGTCGTCATCGACAGCGGTTTGTCGCGGGTGCCGCGCTACGAGCCGGATGTCGGCTTGACGCGGCTGGAGACCGTGCGGGTGTCGCGCGCCGCCGCCGACCAGCGGCGCGGCCGCGCCGGTCGCACCGAGCCGGGCGTCTGCTATCGGCTGTGGGACGAGCCGCAGACAGGTTCGTTGGAGCCGTACACGCGGCCGGAGATCCTCTCGGCGGACCTGTCCTCGTTAGTGCTGGATCTCGCGCAATGGGGCGCGAGCGATCCGGGCAAGCTGGCGTTTCTCGATTCGCCGCCGCCGGCCGCGCTCAGCGAAGCGAAGGCGCTGCTCACCGAACTCGGCGCCATCGATGCGCAAGGCCGCATCACCGAGGAGGGTCGCAAGCTGCGCAGGCTGCCGCTGCCGCCGCGGCTTGCGCGTATGGTGGTTGATGCGGCGGCGGAAGGCGCCGGCGATCTGGCCGCGCAAATCGCCGCCGTGCTCACCGAGCGCGGGCTTGGCGGCGACGATCCCGATCTGCGCCACCGGCTCGACCAGTTCCGCCGCGACCGCTCGCGTCGCGCCGAAGACGCGCAGCAAATGGCGAAACGGTGGGCAGACACAGCCGGCGGGAAGGCGCGCGGCGGCGAGCAGTCCGTTGGTGCATTGGTCTCAGTCGCCTACGCCGACCGCATTGCTAAAAACCGAGGCGGTGGCAGCGGTGGATTTCTGCTCGCCAATGGCCGCGGTGGCGCGGTCGATCCGGCGTCGGCACTGGCGCGCGAGCCGTTTCTGGCGGTGGCGGAATTGACCGGCGCAGCGGCGGCGAGCCGCGTCATCCTGGCGGCGCCGATCGCGGTCGATGAGATCGAAGCGCGCTTCGCTGGCAAGATCGAGGATCGCGAAACCGTAACGTTCGATGCCGCCTCGGCTTCGCTGCGCGCGCGGCGCAGTCGCCGGTTGGGTGCGCTGGTCTTGAGCGAGCAAATCAAAGCGGTCGAGCCCGGTGCCGACAGCGCGCGGCTGCTGGCCGAGGGGATCGCCACGCTCGGCGTCGGCAAGCTGCCGTGGAGCAAGGCGCAATTGCAATTGCGCGACCGCTTGCAGTTCTTGCGCCGCGCGGAAGGCGAGGAATGGCCCGATCTATCCGACGATGCGCTCTCGCGCACGGCTGCCGAGTGGCTGGCGCCGTTCCTTGGCGGCAAGACGGCTTTGTCGCAGATCGGCGCCGACGATCTGTCCGCCGCGCTGGACGCTTTGCTGCCGTGGTCTTTGCGCAAGCGACTCGATGCCGAAGCGCCGACCCATTTCACCGCGCCGACCGGCTCAGCTGTGCCGATCGACTACACCGCCGAGCAGGGGCCGACGGTCTCGATCCGCGTGCAGGAATTGTTCGGGCTGGCGCAGCATCCGAGCATCGCCGGCTCCCGCGTGCCGCTAGTGATCGAGCTGTTGTCGCCGGCGCACCGGCCGGTGCAGGTGACGCGCGATCTGCCCGGTTTCTGGCGTGGCAGCTATAAAGACGTGAAGACCGAGATGCGCGGCCGTTATCCCAAGCACCCCTGGCCGGACGATCCGCTGCATGCGCCCGCCACTCGGCGCGCCAAGCGCCGCGGCGAATAAAAATTTCGTCAATGCGTTAACCGATCACTCACCATCGCCGCAGCACGCGATGCCCTGCACCGCGGCGTTAAGGCTGCCTTGGTCGGTCGCATGCGACTGTTGGGTGTAACCATCGGGCTTTGCCGCATGCGTCAGATTATCGCCTTTGCCGTCGTGGCGCTGGTCGCCGGCAGCTATCTCGCGCGCTATGCCGACAAGACCGTGGTCGAGGCGCCCGCGCCGCAGGCAGCAGCAGTGCAAACGGCCGAACAGCCGACGCAGGTCTCGGCCGGCCAGCACAAAATGGAACTGACCAGCGGCCGCGACGGCCATTTCCGCGTCGATGCCCGCGTCGACGGCCGGAATATCGGCTTCATGGTCGATACCGGCGCCTCGCTGGTGATCCTGCGCGAGACCGATGCCGCGCAGGTCGGCCTGCATCCGATGCCGCGCGACTACACCGCGATCGTCTCAACCGCCAACGGCCGCACCAAGGCGGCGCCCGCCAAGCTCGAGCGCATCGAGGTTGGCGACATCACCGTATTCGACGTACCGGCGCTGATCATGCCCGACGAGACGCTGTCGACAAACCTCCTCGGCGTCGCGTTCCTGTCGCGGCTGCGGCGCTACGAATACGCCGACGGCCGCATGTTACTCGAGCAGTAATTTATCCCGCAATCACTGGAATTTGGCCGGATCGCTTTGCCGGGCCGCGGCGTTGAGGTATGCACATGAATGTTGTCACGCCCCGATTTGAGGCCTTGATGTTTCCCACGCCGAAATCAGCACTCACGCCCAATACTTACGCCTATGAGTCCTCGCCGCTGGTGAAGCCGACCGGCTTCCGCGAATACGACGCGCGCTGGCTGTTGGAAAAAGAAATCAATTTGATGGGCGTGCAGGCGCTCGGTATGGGGCTGGGCACGCTTGTTCGCGAGATGGGCGTCAAGCCCGAGATCGTCATCGGCCACGATTTCCGCAGCTATTCCGCCTCGGTGAAACTGGCTCTGGTCACCGGCCTGCTGGCAGCCGGCTGCAAGGTGCACGACATCGGTCTTGCGATCACGCCGATGGCCTATTTCGCGCAATTCGAACTGGACGCGCCCTGCGTCGCCATGGTCACCGCCTCGCACAACGACAACGGCTGGACCGGCGTCAAAATGGGCGCCAACCGGCCGCTCACCTTCGGGCCCGACGAGATGACGCGGCTGAAGGACATCGTGCTCGGCGCCAAGTTCGACCTCAAGGGTGGCGGCTCCTACGTCTTCGTGGAGAATTTCCCCGAGCGCTACATCGCCGATCTGACCGAGCGGCCGAAGCTCAAGCGCAAGCTCAAAGTCGTTGCGGCCTGCGGCAATGGCACCGCCGGCGCCTTCGCGCAACGCATCCTCGAAGCGATCGGCTGCGAGGTGGTGCCGCTCGATTGCGAACTCGATTACACCTTCCCGAAATACAACCCGAATCCGGAAGACCTCGAAATGCTGCACGCCATGCGCGATGCGGTGCTGGCGCATAAGGCCGACGTCGGTCTCGGTTTTGATGGCGACGGCGATCGTTGCGGTGTCGTCGACAACACCGGCGAGGAAATCTTCGCCGACAAAGTGGGCGTGATGCTGGCGCGTTACATGTCGAGCCTGCATCCGGGCGCGACTTTCGTGGTCGATGTGAAGTCGACCGGCCTCTATGCCACCGATCCGGTCCTGCTGAAGAATGGAGTCAAAGCCGACTACTGGAAGACCGGCCACTCCTACATGAAGCGCCGCACGCACGAGCTGGGCGCGCTCGCCGGCTTCGAGAAGTCCGGCCACTACTTCTTCAACAAGCCATTCGGCCGCGGCTATGACGACGGCTTCGTCTCGGCGCTCGCGATCTGCGACATGCTCGACCGCAGTCCCGACAAGAAGATGTCGGAGCTGAAAGACGCTCTGCCCAAGACCTGGGGCTCACCGACCATGTCGCCGCATTGCGACGACGAGAAGAAATACGGCGTGGTCGCTGCGGTGGTGAAACACTTCGAGGACGCCAAGAAAAAGGACGACAAGGTCGCCGGGCAGCCGATCCGCGATCTGGTCACCGTCAACGGCGTGCGCGTCACCGTCGAGGACGGCACCTGGGGCCTAGTGCGTGCCTCATCGAACAAGCCGGAGCTGGTGGTGGTGGTGGAAAGTCCGGCGTCGGAAGCGCGCATGCGCGACATGTTCAAGGCGGTCGACGGCGTGCTGCGCACGCATCCAGAGGTCGGCGAATACAATCAGACGATTTGAGTTCGGCCCCAGGCCGTTCCTCCTTCGAGGCGGGCCTTCGGCGCGCACCTCAGGATGAAGGAAAAATCTAAAGCCCCCAATAGCGGCCGCTGCCGCCGATCACCACTACAATCAGGCCGAGCGGCAGGTTCACCATGATGATCTGGCGGATGAGTTCGATTTCCGCACCGGCCGCCGGCCAATCCTGCGCATCGACCGCGCGCTTGAACTTGAGCCACGGGCCGTGGAACAGCCAGGCGAACAGCGCGATCATCACCCAGCCGATGCCTTGCATCACGTGGATGTAAAGCGGCGCGCCGCGAAAGCCGCCAAATGTGGTCAGCAGCATATAGTAGCCGCTCGCCAGCAGCAGCACGACCGAGACCCAAACCCAGGGGAAGAATTTGGCGAAGAACCGCCGCCACAGCGCCAGCCGCTGCGGCGTCTCCAGCGGCCCCGCGGCCGGCCGCAGGCAAACATAGGCGGCGAACATGCCGCCGACCCAGACGACGGCGCCGAGGATATGGAAGGCGAGGGCGAGGCTTGTTTCGAGCATGGGTATTATCGTAGCACGAGTTTTTCCAGCCGGGATTTGATTTTCGGCCTCCATCGGCCTCATGGTGAGGAGCCGCGCGTAGCGCGGCGTCTCGAACCATGGGCCGCCCCATCCTTCGAGACGCCCGCCTTCGGCGGGCTCCTCGGGATGAGGCGGTGAGACGTCGTATGCGCATTGCCATTCTCGGCGCCGGGCCGGCCGGGCTTTACCTCGCTTATCTGCTCAAGCGGCGGCGGCCGGACGCCGACATCACGATCGTCGAGCAGAACCCGGCCGACGCCACTTTCGGCTTCGGCGTGGTGTTCTCCGACCGCGCGCTCGAGTTCCTGCGCGAGGACGATCCGGAGACCTTCGCGGCGATCACGCCACAGATGGAATCCTGGGATGATATGACGCTCGTGCATCGCAACGAGCGCGTCGTCATCGACGGCATCGGCTTTGCCGCCATCGGCCGGCTGAAGCTCTTGCAATTGCTGCAGCAGCGCCTGCGCTCGGTCGGCGTCACGCCGGAATTTTCCCGCGCGGTGACCTCGCTCGACGAGTTCGACGGCGCCGATCTAGTGGTCGGCGCCGACGGCGTCAACTCGCTGGTGCGACGGACCTTCGTGGACGAATTCGGCGCCAGCGTCACGTTTCTCGCCAATCATTTTGCCTGGTTCGGCACCGGCCAGCGCTACGACACGCTGACGCAGACCTTCCGCCACACGCCGATCGGCTATTTCAACGCGCACCATTACCGCTACGCGCCGGGGCGCAGCACGTTCATCGTCGAAACGGACGAGGCGAGCTTCGCGCGCGCCGGCTTCGAGCGCATGGAAGAGGCGGAAACGCGCAATCTCTGCCAGAAGATATTCGCCGACGCGCTCGGCGGCCATCCGCTGATCTCCAACAATTCGATCTGGCGGCGCTTTCCGTTAGTACGCAACGCACGCTGGCATCACGGCAAATACGTGCTGATCGGCGACGCGCTGCACACCGCGCATTTCTCCATCGGCTCCGGCACGCGGCTGGCCATGGAAGACGCCATCGCACTCGACCGCGCGCTGGCGCAGCATGACGACAATATTGCCGCGGCGCTGCCGGCGTTCGAGGCGGCGCGCCGGTCGATCGTGGACAAGCTGGTCGCCGGCGCCATGGCCAGCGTTGCCTGGTATGAGAATTTCGCCGAGCACATGGAGCTTGCGCCCGCCGACTTCGCCATGAGCTACATCACGCGCTCCGGCCGCGTCGATCTCGATCGCCTGCGCAAGCTGTCGCCGAAATTCGTCGAGCGGTATGAGCGGGAGCGGGCCTAGCTATTCCGCATCGCCTCGCGCAGCGACGGCAGGCCGATGCCGGTCGCCTCGAAGCCGCCGTCGACGGCCAACGTCTGTCCGGTGATGTAGCTCGCGCGCTCGCTGCACAGGAAGAAGATCGCCTCGGCCAGTTCTTCTTCCAGTCCGTAGCGGTTGAGCGGGATGGCGTCGTGGTAGGCGGTGCGGATGTCCGGCGTATGCACGGCCTTCGCCATTGCGGTATCGACCGGGCCCGGCGCCACCGCATTGACGCGGATGTTGAGCGGCGCGAACTCGACCGCCTGTTGCTGCGTCAGATGCGCGAGGGCGGCCTTGCTGGTGCCGTAGGCGGTGCGCAGCGTCGAGGCGCGCAAGCCCGAAATCGACGTGATGTTGACGATCGCGCCGCCGCCCGAATTGCGCATCAGCGGCGCGGCCGCCTGCGCGCACAAGAACGGCCCGGTGAGGTTGACGGCGAGCACGCGCGACCAGTCCTCGTAGGTGACGTCGAGAATCGGCTTGAAGATGGCGATGCCGGCATTGTTGACCAGCGCGTCGAGCCGGCCAAATTGCGTGGCGGCGATCTCGAAGGCGCGCGCGACGCCCGTCGCATCGGCGACGTCGCAATGGATGGTGATAGTCGCGCCGGGTTTGCCGATCTGGGCAAAAGTGCGCTGCAGATTATCGCCGTCGATGTCGAGCAGCGCCACGCGCCAGCCGTCGGCGAGAAAGCGCTTGGCGGTGGCGAGCCCGATGCCGCGCGCGGCGCCGGTCACCAGGACGGACTTGGTTTTGCTATCCATCGTTTCTCCCGATGCCGGCCGGTTACTCCTCGTGCCGGCTTTTCAATGTTTTGCAATGGATTGCCGGCGCGGCGCAATGCCGAGGCTTGCTTGCCAGCACGCCGGTTTTGCGGAAGACTTGAGAAAACAAATAAAACCGGGAGAACGCACCATGGACATCGTCCCGCTGGGTCCGGGTTTTGCCGCCGAATTGCGCGGCGTCACGCTCGCCGATATCGCCGCTGACGACGCCGCTTACGCGACGGCGCGCGCCGCCTTCGAGCAGCACTCGGTGCTGGTGTTGCGCGGCCAGGAGGTGACCGATGAAGGCCAGCTCGCCTTCTCGCGCCGCTTCGGCCCGCCGGAGACGACCAAGGTCGGCTCGCTCGGCACCGGCAGCCACTTCGTCATCCTCACCACCATCGGCCCCGACGGCAAAGTCGTGGCGCCCGATCACCGCTACGCCATGCGCAACAAGGCGAACCAACTCTGGCATACCGATAGCTCGTTCAAGCGCACGCCGGCGCTCACCTCGATCCTGTCGGCGCGCATCATCCCAGCCAACGGCGGCGAAACCGAGTTCGTGTCGACGCGGCTCGCCTTCGCGCGGCTCGATCCGGGCCTGCAGGCGAAGCTTGCAAATTCGTTTGCCTGGCACGACTACGCGCATTCGCGCGGGCAGATCGCGGAAGGCCTCGCCAGCGCCGAGGAGCGCGCGGCGCTGCCGCCGGTGTGCTGGCGCATGGTGTGGAAGAACCCGGCGAACGGGCGGAGCGCGCTTTACCTCGCCTCGCACGCTTATGCGGTCGAAGGCATGGACACGGCGGAAGGCAAAAAGCTGATCGAGGACTTGATGGCGGCAGCGACCACGCCGGGCACGAGTTACGTGCACGCATGGAAGGCC
The DNA here is from genome assembly GCA_963772235.1 of uncultured Alphaproteobacteria bacterium. Classification (GTDB taxonomy): domain Bacteria; phylum Pseudomonadota; class Alphaproteobacteria; order Rhizobiales; family Xanthobacteraceae; genus Pseudolabrys. The sequence continues at coordinate 66,255 of CAVYWI010000003.1, read as the reverse complement.
GGCGACGTGGTGATGTGGGACAACCGCGCCACCATGCATCGCGGCCGGCCGTGGCCGGCGCACGAGGCGCGGCTGATGGTGCGCACCACCATCTCGGCCACCGCGGCGGACGGTCTTGAATCGATGCGGCCGCCGGCCCAGCAGGCGGCGGAATAACGCGTCACTCGATGCGCAGATGCGCGTCGTGCACCACCTTACCCCACTTTTCGATCTCGCTTTTGATGCGCGCGCCGAATTCCTCCGGCTTGTTCGCCACCGGCACGAAGCCGAGCTTCATCAGATGGTCCGCGACATCCTGTTGGGCTACCGCCTTGACGATCTCGCGATGCAGCAGTTCGATGATCTCCTTCGGCGTACCGGCCGGCGCCAGCACACCGGTGAGGGTATCGGCTTCCTGGCCGCTATAGCCGGCCTCCTGCATGGTTGGCACGTCGGGGATTTCCTTGCTGCGCTTGACCGCAAGCAAGGCGAGCGCGCGCAATTTGCCGTCCTTGATATTGGCGAGCGCCGGCGGCAACGCGGTAAAGGCGATCGGCGTGTGGCCGCCGATGGTCGAGGTGATCGCCGGCGCCGCGCCCGGGTAGGGGACGTGCACCATTTCGAGGCCGAACTTCTGCTTGAACAATTCGCCCGACAGATGCGGCGTTGAGCCGATGCCGGGTCCGGCGAAACTGTATTTGCCCGGATTGGCCCTGATCAGCGCGATCAGCTCCTTGACGTTCTTCGCCGGTACCGACGGATTGACCACCAACACGTTGGGCGAATAGGCCACCATGGTGATCGGCGCGAAGTCCTTGACCGCGTCGTAGGGCACGTGGGCGTAAAGGCTCATGTTGACCATGAAGCCGGTGCTCACCACGGTGAGCGTGTAGCCGTCGGGCGCCGCCTTGGCGACTTCGGCGCTGGCGATATTGCTGCCGGCGCCGGGTTTGTCCTCGACGTAGAATTGCTGGCCGAGGGACGCCGACAGCTTTTCCGCGACGATGCGGGCGATCACATCGGTCGGGCCGCCGGCGGCGAAGCCGACCACGACGCGCACCGGATGATCGGGATATTGGCCCGCGGCGTTAGCGCCGCCAGCGATGAGCAGCCCCGCGCAGACAGCGAGCAATCGCGTGATGGTTTTCATGACATTCCCCAGCAGTTTGAGACGACGCCATCATAGTCACACGAAACGGTATGAGGAAACCCAGCGGTCGCCGCCACCTCGCCTGCCCGCGACTCATGTAGGCTGTGGCCATGAAGCCCCGCCTTTTGGCCTTGCTGGCCAGCCTCGTGATCGCCGCGCCGGCGGTGGCTCAGGACATCCGCGGCCTCGAAATATGCACCGCCGAAAAGGCGATGGACCGCCGCACGAGCTGCCTGCAAAGCAATGTCGAATTCCTCCAACAGGTGCTGGCAAAACAGACCCGCACGATGCAGGCCAAACTTGTCGAGGCGAATCGCGAGATTGCTTCGCACAAAGCCGAACTCGCCGCGCTCAAGACGGCGCTGGCGAAACTGCAGCTGGAACTGGCGGATTTGAAGAAGCCGAAGGCGGAAAAGAAATGAAGCCGCCGACGGAGTCCACGCTCAGTCCTTCTCTTCCTTGAACGTGTCGCGATAGGGATGCGCCGGATAGACGCCGAGGATCGTCATTTCCTTGGAGAAGAAGGCGAGTTCCTCCAGCGCGAACACCAGCGCGCGGTCGTCGGGGTGGCCCTCGACGTCGGCATAGAACTGGGTGGCGAAGAAGTTGCCGCCGACCATGTAGCTTTCGAGCTTGGTCATGTTCACGCCGTTGGTGGCGAAGCCGCCGAGCGCCTTGTACAGCGCCGCCGGCACGTTGCGCACGCGGAACACGAAGGTGGTGACGACCTTGCCCTTACCGGGCGCCGCCCATTTCTTCTCGCGCGACAGCACGATGAAGCGCGTCGTCGAATTGGCTTCGTCCTCGACATTCTCCTTGAGGATGTCGAGGCCGTAGATCTCCGCGGCCAGCCGCGAGGCGATGGCCGCGCGCGTGATATCCTTGCTCTCGGCGACTTCGCGCGCCGAGCCGGCGGTGTCGGCGGCGACGATCGGCTTGAGCTTCAAGTTCGCGGATGATCTTGCGGCACTGGCCGAGCGCCATCACGTGGCTTTCCACCGTCTTGATGGTCTTCAGGCTCGCGCCCTTCGGCGCCATCAGCTGATTGCGGATCGGCAGGAACCATTCGGCGATGATGTGCAGCTTCGAAGTCGGCATCAGGTGGTGGATGTCGGCGACACGACCGGCGACCGAATTCTCGATCGGGATCATGCCGAGATCGACGTCGCCGGCGCTGAGCGCGGAGAAGCAGTCCTCGAAGGTCGGGCAGGGCACCGGCTCGTGGTCCGGATAGGCTTCGCGGCAGGCGAGATGCGAATTCGCGCCCGGTTCGCCCTGGAAGATGATCTTTTTCTTGGCCATGATCCTACCTGTCGTCGATCCGTACGCAGACCCTTCGGCTTGAGTCAACCGGCGAGCATCTTGCGCGCCTTGGCCAATTCCTCCGGCGTATCGACGCCGAGCGGCACGCTCGCCACCACCGACGACGTCGATGCGCATGCCGGCGTCGAGCGCGCGCAATTGCTCGAGCTTTTCGCGTTGCTCGTTGGCCGATGGCGGCAGCTTGACGAAGCGCTCCAGCGCCGCGCGCCGGTAGGCGTAAAGCCCGATGTGATGATAGTGCGGCCCTGGGCCGCTGGCGTTGGCGCGGGTGAAAGTGGTGGCGCGGAAGCGGCCGGAGGCCGCGGGCGGTCCGATGGCTTTGACGACGTTCGGATTGGTGAGGTCCGACGGGTCAGTGATGACCGCGGCCAGTGTGGCGATATCGACGGCGCGGTCCGACAAGGGTCCGAGCGCGGCGCGGATATCGGCGGGCTCGATGGTCGGCAAGTCGCCTTGCACATTGACCACCACGCCGACGCGATGCTCGGGATCGAGCGCCTCGAGCGCCTCGTAGATGCGGTCGGAGCCGGAAACGTGGTCGCTCCGCGTCATGATGGCGCGGCCGCCCGCCTTTTCCACCGCCGCCTGCACCGCCTCGGAATCGGTCGCCACCACCGCCTCGCCGATCTTGGCGGCCTGCGCGCGGCGCAGCACGTGCACGATCATCGGCAGTCCGGCGATATCGGCCAAGGGTTTGCCGGGCAGGCGGGTGGAGGCCATGCGGGCCGGGATGAGGACGATGGTGTCGGACATCGGTTTGGCGATCGGCATCAGCGGCCCTGAGCGAATGTCGGGTGGGCCGCGGCGCTTATACGGGTTGCCAGACTTGAGGCAAAACGGTATCTGTCCGCCGCCGCCGAGCCCTTGGCGGCGAGTCCGTCCCCTGCCGGTTCGCGCCCCTTCGGGAGCCTCTTTTCGATGAATTCCTTCGAACTCAACAAGGTCCTTGGCGCCATCCTCGGCACCTGCCTGTTTCTGCTCGCGCTCAATATCGCGGCCGGCGCGCTTTTCGCGCCGGAGAAGCCGGCCAAGCCCGGCTATGCGATCGCAGTGAAGAGCCCTGAAGGCGGGAAACAGAAACCGGCCGCGCCACAGGTCGCGCCAATAGCCGTGCGGCTGGCTAAAGCCTCGGTGGAAAAGGGCCAAGCGACTGCGAAGCAATGCCAGGCCTGCCATACCTTCGAAAAAGGCGGCCCGAACCGGGTCGGACCCAATCTCTGGAATATCGTCGACGACGAACGCGGCAAGGACCGCAACGGCTTCAACTTCTCCGCGGCCATGAAGGCGAAGGGCGGCAAATGGACCTTTGAGGAGCTCGACAAGTTCCTCACCGATCCGCGCGGCTATATTTCGGGCACGGCCATGACGTTTCGCCGGTATCAAGAACGAGCCAGCAGCGCGCCGACGTGATCGATTACTTGCACACACTGGCAGACAATCCTGTGCCGCTGCCGACGGCGGCGGAAGCCGCTCCGCCTGCGGGCGGCGCTGCGGCAAAACCCGCCGAGGCGCCCAAGCCGGCGGCGCCGCCGCGCGCCCGCGCCGCCGGCGAAGTGACATCGGGCATCGCGTGATTGTGATACGGCCGGGCAAAACCCGGCCGTTTTCGTGCGTAGAGAGAATCGGCCGCTGGTCGGCGGACCGAAAAACCGACATAATCGCCCGCGATTGCAGAGACAGCGCGTCAGCCGCGCCGGAGCCTAGCCATGACATTGACCCGCCGTTCCGTTCTGCGCAGCACCGCCGCCGCGCTCGCCGCGCCGGCCTTGGGTGCGCTCGGCGGCGAAATCGCTCGTTGGCGAGGCCGCGGCACAGACGCGGCAATGGAAGCATGGCCTCTCGTTGTTCGGCGAGCCGCACTATCCGGCCGGCTTCAAGCATTTCGATTACGTCAACCCGGCCGCGCCGCAGGGCGGCACGGTGCGGCAGGTCGCGTTCGGCACCTTCGACAATTTCAATCAGGTGGTGGCGGGTCGTGAAGGGCAGCCTGGCCATGGGCACCGAGCTGTTCACCGAAGCGCTGACCTCGCCGGCGCTCGACGAAGTCTCCACCGAATACGGCTTGCTGGCGGAAGCGGTCAGCTATCCGGAAGATCGCTCGTCGGTCACCTATCGGCTGCGCGCCAATGCGCATTGGCATGACGGCAAGCCGGTGACGCCGGAGGACGTGGTCTTTTCATTCGACACGTTCAAGCAGAATAGCCCGCAACTCGGCGCCTATTACCGGCACGTGACCAAGGCGGAAAAATCCGGCGAGCGCGAGGTCACCTTTATCTTCGACGGGCCGGGTAATCGCGAATTGCCGCAGATCGTCGGCCAGTTGCCGGTACTGCCGAAGCATTGGTGGGAGGGCACCGACAAATCCGGCAAGAAACGCGACGTCACCGCAGACCACGCTGGAGCCGCCGCTTGGCTCCGGGCCTTACCGGGTCAAGGAATTCGCGCCCGGCCGCTCGATCGTCTACGAGAGGGTCGCCGATTATTGGGGCAAGGACCTCAATCTGAATATCGGCACCAATAATTTTCAGCAGATCCGCTACGAATACTATCGCGATTCCACCGTCGCATTGGAGGCGTTCAAGGGCGATCAGGTCGATTGGCGCACCGAGAACAGCGCCAAGAACTGGGCGACCGCCTACGATTTTCCAGGCAGTGCGCGACAAGAAGGTGGTGCTGGAAGAATTCCCGATCCGCAATGTCGGCGTGATGCAGGCCTTCGCCTTCAACATTAGGCGCGACAAGTTCAAGGACCCGCGCGTGCGCCGCGCCTTCAATTTCGCGTTCGATTTCGAGGAGATGAACAAGCAGATTTTCTTCGGCCAGTACAAGCGCATTGCCAGTTACTTCGAGGGCACCGAACTCGCTTCATCGGGAATTCCGCAAGGCAAGGAACTGGAGATCCTGCAAAGCGTGAAGGACAAGGTGCCGGCCGACCTGTTCACGAAGCCCTACACCAATCCGGTCGGCGGCAGTCAGCAGGCCAACCGCGACAATCTGCGCGCGGCGCTCGCGCTGTTTCGCGAAGCCGGTTACGACATCAAGGATACCAAGCTCACCAACGTGAAGACCGGCGAGCCCTACAGCGTCGAATTCCTGGCCGAGGACCCGGCCACCGAGCGCTTCGTGTTGTTCTACAAACCCTCGCTGCAACGCGTCGGCATGACGGTAAATGTGCGGGTGGTCGATTCCGCGCAGTACGAAAACCGGCTGCGGCAATGGGATTTCGATATCATCGTCGCGTCCTGGGGCGAGTCGTTGTCGCCCGGCAACGAGCAGCGCGGCTTCTGGAGCTCGCAGGCCGCCGACCAGCCCGGCTCGCGCAACCTGATCGGCATCAAGAATCCGGCGGTCGATGCGCTGATCGAGCGCGTGATCTATGCCAAGGACCGCGCTGGGCTGGTCGCCGCCACTCAAGCGCTCGACCGCGTGCTGCTGTGGAATTTCTACGTCGTGCCGCAATGGACCTACGGCAAGCAGCGCACCGCGCGCTGGGACCGCTTCGGTCACCCGCAGAACATGCCGACATACGGGCTCGCCGCATTCCCGACCATCTGGTGGTGGGACGCGGACAAGGCGGCCAAGGTGCCGCAGCGATCTTGATCACCCGTCGGCATGCGCTTGTGTTATCGGCCGGCGCGCTCGCCGCGGCGAAATTCACGTCGCCGGCCGCCGCCCAAGAGGCCGCAAGAAACGCAGAACGCCACGGCATGTCGGCTTTCGGCGATCTCGCTTACCCGGCGGATTTTCCGCACTTCAAATACGTCAATCCGGATGCGCCCAAGGGCGGCGCGTACTCGGAAGCGGTGTCGAGCCGCGGCTACAACGGCTCCTTTCTCACTTTCGACTCGCTTAACGCGTACATTCTGAAAGGCACGGGCGCTTTCGGCATGGACGCCACGTTCGCCGCGCTCATGACGCGCTCTGGTGACGAGCCCGATGCAATGTACGGGCTGGCGGCAAAGAGCGTCCGTATCTCCGACAGCGGTCTGACCTACCGTTTCTTCTTGCGAGCCGAAGCCAAATTCCACGATAGCACGCCGCTCACCGCGCATGATGCGGCATGGTCGCTGAATACGCTGAAGGACAAGGGCCACCCGATCATCGCGCAGTCGCTGCGCGATTGCCACGGTGCCGAGGCGGTGGACGACCGCACCGTGGTGGTGCGATTTGCGGAGAAGCGCGCGCGCGACGTGCCGCTGCTCGTGGCGGGCCTGCCGATCTTCTCCAAGACTTACTACGCCAAGCAGCCATTCGATCAGTCGACGCTGACGATCCCGCTCGGCAGCGGGCCTTACAAAGTCGGACGTTTCGACGTCGGGCATTTTATCGAGTTCGAGCGGGTCAAGGACTGGTGGGGCGGCGACCTGCCGGTGGCGCGCGGCCTGAACAATTTCGACACCATCCGCTACGAATATTACCGCGATCGCGAGGTCGCTTTCGTCGGCTTCACTGCCAAGAACTATCTGTTCCGCGAGGAGTTCACCTCGCGCACCTGGGCGACGCGCTACGATTTCCCCGCGCTCAAGGACGGTCGCGTGAAGCGCGAAGAGATACCGGACGCAACACTGTCGGGCGCGCAAGGTTGGTTCATCAATACCCGGCGCGAGAAATTCAAAGACCGCCGTTTGCGTGAGGCGCTGATCGACGCCTTCGATTTCGAATTCACAAACAAGAACATCATGTACCGCGCCTATCGGCGCACGGTGTCGCTGTTCCCGAATTCGCCATTGATGGCGACCGGCAAGCCGGATGCGGCGGAGCTGGCGCTGCTCGAGCCGTTCCGCGGCAAGGTGCCCGATGACGTGTTCGGCGAGCCTTACGTGCCGCCGGTGACCGACGGCAGCGGCCACGATCTCCGCTGGCTGCGCCGCGCCGCCCAACTGCTCAGCGAGGCGGGCTTTGCCGTCGTCAACGGCCGACGGGTGCTGCCGAGCGGCGAACCGATCACCATCGAATTTCTCGACGACGAGCCGGGCCTGCAGCCGCACCATCTGGCTTATATCAAGAATCTCGGCACGCTCGGGATCGAGGCCAGCCTGCGCCTTGTCGACCCGGTGCAGTATCGCAGGCGCGTCGACGATTTCGATTTCGACATCACAGTCGACCGCCTGAGCTTCTCCTCTACGCCGGGCGATTCGCTGCGCACTTATTTGTCATCGCAGGCGGCCGCGATCAAAGGTTCGCAGAATCATGCCGGCATCGCCGATCCGGCGATCGACGCGATGATCGGCCATATCATCGCCGCCAACACGCGCGAGGCTTTGACCGTTGCCTGTCGGGCGCTCGACCGCGTGTTCCGCTCCGGCCGTTATTGGATCCCACACTGGTATCTGCCGGCGCACCGGATCGCCTATTGGGACCAGTTCGCATTTCCCGCCACCAAACCGCGTTATTCCAGGGGTATCCCGGAGACGTGGTGGGCCGACAAAGACAAGGCGGCGAAGTTGGAGAAGGCCGGCTGAAACCGCCGGTACGACACATATCCGTCATCCTGAGATGCGAGCGCGTAGCGCGAGCCTCGAAAGATGAACGGCTCGGGCCGATCGCCCTTCGAGGGCCGCGCTTTGCGCGGCCACCTCAGGGTGACGGATCAACGATAACGCGCTAACAGGTTGCCATGACCGCCTACATCATCCGCCGCCTGCTGTTCATAGTGCCGACCATGTTCGGCATCATGCTGGTGGCGTTTGCCGTGGTGCAGTTCGCGCCCGGCGGGCCGGTCGAACAGGTGATCGCCAAGCTCACCGGCGCCGACACCGGCGCGACCTCGCGCATTTCCGGCTCGCCCGGCGGCGATTTCGGCAGCCGCGGCCTGGTGCAGGGCGGATCGGGCGTCGACGCCGTAACGTCGAAATACCGCGGCGCGCAAGGGCTCGATCCGGAATTCATCAAGAAGCTGGAAAAGCAGTTCGGCTTCGACAAGCCCGCCTACGAGCGCTTCGGCATTATGCTGTGGAACTACATCCGCTTCGATTTCGGCAAGAGCTATTTCCGCGACATCAGCGTGTTGCAGCTGATCAAGGAAAAGCTGCCGGTGTCGATTTCGCTCGGCATCTGGATGACGCTGCTCACTTACCTGATCTCGATCCCGCTCGGCATCCGCAAGGCGGTCGACGCCGGCTCGCGCTTCGACGTGTGGACGTCGAGCGTGGTCATCGTCGGCTACGCCATTCCCGGCTTCCTGTTCGCGATATTGCTGATCATCCTGTTCGCCGGCGGCTCGTTCTTCGATATTTTCCCGTTGCGCGGTCTGGTCTCGGAAAATTTCTGGCAACTGCCGTGGTACGCCAAGATCGGCGACTATTTCTGGCACCTGACGCTGCCGATCGTCTCGATGGCGCTGTCGGCCTTTGCGACGATGACGCTGCTGACCAAGAACTCGTTCCTCGAGGAAATCCGCAAGCAATACGTGCTCACCGCGCGCGCCAAGGGCTGCACCAGCAATCAGGTGCTGTACGGTCATATTTTCCGCAACGCCATGCTGATCGTGATCGCCGGCTTCCCCGGCGCCTTCGTGCATGCCTTCTTCACCGGCTCGCTGCTGATCGAAACCATCTTCTCGCTCGACGGCCTCGGCCTGCTCGGCTTCGAGAGCGTGCTCAACCGCGACTATCCGGTGGTGTTCGCCACGCTCTACATCTTCTCGCTCATCGGCGTGGTGGTGAACCTGATCTCCGACCTCACCTATACGTGGATCGATCCGCGCATCGATTTCGAGACGCGGGAGGTCTGAGGTGGACGCCAAGGCGCGCGAGGATTTTTCGGAAGCCGCGGTCGACACGCCCGCCGGCAGCCTGCAACCGTGGATATTCCGCTTCACCTTGTCGCCGCTCAACCGGCGGCGCTGGGAGAATTTCAAGGTCAACCGGCGCGGCTATTGGTCGTTGTGGGTATTCCTGGCGCTGTTTCTGATTTCGCTGTTCGCCGAATTCATCGCCAACGACAAGCCGATCTATATCCACGTCAACGGCCAATCGTTCTTCCCGGCGGTGGTGACCTATCCCGACACGGCCTTCGCCAAGGACAAAGACCCCAATCTGTTCGGCACCGCCGCCGATTATCGCGACGACTATCTGATGGGCCTGATCCAGAAGGAGCACGGCACGGTGGTCTGGCCGCTGATCCGCTTCTCCTACAACACGCAGGTGAGCAAGCCGCCGTCGCCGTTCCCGTCCAAGCCGACCTGGATGCTGACGCAGAAGGACTGCGACTTCGCCGCCACGAACAACTTCGCCAAATGCGGCGATCTCGAATACAACTGGCTCGGCACCGACGACGGCGGCCGCGACGTGGCTGGCGCGGCTGATCTACGGCTTCCGCATCTCGGTGCTGTTCGGATTGGCGTCTGACCATCGTGTCGTCGATCGTCGGCGTCGCCGCCGGCGCGGTGCAGGGCTATTTCGGCGGCTGGACCGATCTTTTGTTCCAGCGCTTCATCGAAATCTGGACCTCGATCCCCTCGCTTTATCTGCTGCTGATCATTTCCTCGGTGCTGGTGCCGGGCTTCTTCGTGCTGCTCGGCATCCTGCTGCTGTTCTCCTGGGTATCGCTGGTCGGCCTGGTGCGCGCGGAATTCCTGCGCGGGCGCAATTTCGAATACATCCAGGCCGCGCGCGCGCTCGGCGTGTCGAACGCGGTGATCATCTTCCGCCATCTTTTGCCGAACGCCATGGTGGCGACCATGACGTTCCTGCCGTTCATTCTATCGTCGTCGGTGATGACGCTGACGGCGCTCGACTTTCTCGGCTTCGGCCTTCCGCCAGGCTCGCCCTCGCTCGGCGAGTTGTTGAGTCAAGGCAAGGCCAACGTGCAGGCGCCGTGGCTGGGCCTCACTGGCTTCTTCTCCATCGCTATCATGCTGTCGCTGCTGATCTTCATCGGCGAGGCGGTGCGCGACGCCTTCGACCCCAGAAAGACATTCCGATGATTGCGTCGCGCGAAAAACTTCTATCGATCCGCGATCTCTCGGTCGCCTTCGGCCAGCGCGCGCGCGAGGTGCTGGCGGTCGACCGCGTGTCGTTCGATATCGGCAAGGGCGAGACGGTGGCGCTGGTCGGCGAGTCCGGCTCCGGCAAATCGGTCACCGCGCTGTCGGTGATGAAGCTTTTGCCCTATCCGGCGGCGCACCATCCGTCCGGCTCGATCGTGTTCAAGGGCCGCGAGTTGCTGACCATGCCGGAGGAGGAAATCCGGCACGTGCGCGGCAACGACATCACCATCATTTTCCAGGAGCCGATGACGTCGCTTAATCCGCTGCACACGATCGAGAAACAAATACGTGAAATTCTGCTTATTCATCAGGGCCTTGCGGGCGAGGAGGCGCGCGCCCGCATCGTCGATTTGCTCGGCCAGGTCGGCATACCCGATCCCGAAGGCCGCCTGGCGAGCTATCCGCACCAGCTCTCCGGCGGCCAGCGCCAGCGTGTGATGATCGCCATGGCGCTGGCGAATGAGCCGGACCTGCTGATCGCCGACGAGCCGACCACCGCGCTCGACGTCACGGTGCAGGCGCAGATCCTGAAATTGCTCAAGGACACGCAGACGCGGCTCGGCATGTCGATGCTGTTCATCACCCATGACCTCGGCATCGTGCGCAAGCTCGCCGACCGGGTCTGCGTGATGAATGCCGGCAAGATCGTCGAGCATGGGCCGGTCGAGCGCGTCTTCACCGCGCCCGAGCATCCGTATACGCGCGCGCTGCTCGCCGCCGAGCCGAAGCCCGATCCGGCGCCGCCGCGGCCGCAGGCGCCGGTGGTGGTTTCGACTACGGATCTGAAAGTGTGGTTCCCGATCAAGCGCGGCCTGATGCGCAAGATCGTCGGCCACATCAAGGCGGTAGATGGCATCAGCCTCGAAGTACGCAAGGGCGAGACGCTCGGCGTGGTCGGCGAGAGCGGTTCGGGCAAGACCACGCTCGGCCTCGCAATCTTGAGATTGATCTCGTCGAACGGCCCCGTGGTCTTCATGGGCCACGCCGTTCAGGGATTGAAGTTCAAAGAAATGCGGCCGTACCGCCGCGACATGCAGATCGTGTTCCAGGACCCCTACGGCTCGCTGTCGCCGCGCATGTCGGTGTCCGACATCATCGAGGAGGGCCTGTGGGTGCATCATCCGCAGCTTTCGGCCGAGGAGCGTACCCGCCGTGTCGTGGCCGCGCTCACCGATGTCGGGCTCGATGCCGATACCCGCGATCGTTATCCGCATGAATTTTCTGGTGGCCAGCGCCAGCGCATCGCCTTGGCGCGCGCGCTGGTGCTGGAGCCGACCTTCATCGTGCTCGACGAGCCGACCAGTGCGCTCGACATGCTGATCCAGTCGCAGATGGTCGATCTATTGCGCGACCTGCAGAAGCGGCGTGACCTGACTTACCTGTTCATCTCGCACGATTTGCGCGTGGTGGCGGCGCTGGCGAGCCGTCTGCTGGTGTTGCGCAACGGCAAGGTGGTCGAAGAGGGTGCGGCGGCCGACCTGTTCAAGGCGCCGAAGAGCGATTATACGCGCGCGCTACTGGCCGCCGCCTTCAACCTGGAAACCGCGCCAGAAGGCGTTGTGGCGCAATGAAAAAACGGGTCTCCCTCGGCATCGCGTTTGTATTCTGCCTATTCGGCGCCGTCGCGGCGATGGCGCAAATTCCGCCTGCCCGCTATCCCATCAAAGCCGATGACGGCGATACCATCGCCAATTTCGATCTCAAGCCAGGGTTTGCCACGCGTCTCGACAAATTGCCGGGCAAAGTCGCCGTGGGGAATCTCAACGGCGATGTGACGCTGATGCAATTCTACGATCTCAATTGCCCCTATTGCCGCGAGGCCGCGGCCGATATCGACACGCTGGTCCGGTCCGACAGCAAGCTCAAATTGGTCTTCGTGCCTTATGCCGTTTTGTCGGTGGCCTCAGTGCGCGGCGCGCTGGTCGAGATCGCCGCCGCCAAGCAACTGATGCCCGAGCAATATCTCGAATTCCATAAGCGCATTTATGCCAACCGCGGCACCATCGACGCACCGAAGGTTCTCGCGGTCGCCAAGGATATGGGCCTCGATCCGCAAAAACTGGTTGGCGTCGCCAATACCGAAGCGACGCTGAATATCCTGCGCGATAACGCGACCTTGGGCGGCGAGGCAGGCCTCGCGGCGACGCCGGCCTATGTCATCGACGGCGTCGCTATCGTCGGCCACCCGGGGCTGAAGGCGCTACAGAGCGTGGTCCGTTCGGTGCGCGCCTGCGGCAAGGTCGTGTGCTGAGCGATGGCCGCCCGTGAACTTGCCGACCGTGCTGCGCAGGCCGAACTGTCCGCACCCGAGCGGCCGGCAAAGGGCTTTTTCGACTACCAGCGTTTCCGTGTGACACTGCCGGCGGGGGCGCAAACGCGCGATGTCGTTCGCGCCGGCAAGGTCGTCGCATTGCTGCCGCTCGATCTCGAACGCGGAGAGATCGTGATGATCCGCCAGTTCCGGCCGGCGGCGCATCTCGCCAATGGCAAGGGCGAGCTGGTTGAAATCGTGGCCGGGCGTGTCGAGCCCGGCGAGCAACTGGCGGAAACCGCGCGGCGCGAGTGTCAGGAAGAAATCGGCGTTGCGCCATCGGCGCTGGTCGAGCTGTTCAGCTATTTGCCCACACCGGGATTGACCGACGAGGAGGTGACGTTTTTCGTTGCCGCTGTCGATGCCTCGCGCGCGCCGCAACGAACGCAGCCGACCGAGGGCGAATATATCAGCGTGATGCGTGTGCCGATTGACGCGGCGCTCGCGGCGCTCAACGAAGGCACGATGCGCAACGGTCCGCTGATCGTCGGGCTGCAATGGTTGGCGCTCAATCGCGGCCGGTTGCACGAATTGCTTGGCGCTGCGCGCTAAATCCGCTTCACGCTGGTGACGTCGCTGCCAGCCGCCTTGATGCGGGCAATGGCCTTGGCGGCAGGTTCGATCGCCACCGCCATGGCATTCGCGTTGGCGTGCAGCAAGGTTTCAGAGTCTCGCGCGATGGCGACATGGCCTTTCCAGAACACGAGATCTCCGCGGCGCAGCTCGCCGAGCGAGGATAACTTGCCGAGCGCAAGTTCCTGCATGTCGCTGTCGCGCGGGCAGGCGATGCCGGCGGCCTGTAGCGAAATCTGCACCAAGCCGGAACAGTCGATACCGAGCGAGGTCTTGCCGCCCCACAGATAGGGCGTGTGGAGAAATTCCTCGGCGACCGCGACAAAATCCGCCTCTCTCGCCTTGATCGGTGCGAGATGCGCGATCGGCAGATGCCAGCCGTTGGCGGTGACTGCGAAGCGCTCGTCTTGCCGTACGATCGCGAGCTCTGGCGCCCATCGGCAGCGCCACCGCTGGCGTCAGCTTGATGTCCGGTCCGGGAAAACCGAGCGTTCGCGGTACCGACGCCTTGTGCGTCGCCGCCGGTCCTGGTTGGCCGAGCGCGTTGGCCGACAGCCATCCGACATAGCCATCAATCTCGATCTGGCCCCAGGCCCAGCCTTCTTCGGTCGTCTCATAGACGACGACGCTTTCGCCCAGCAGCGCCTGGGTGTCGAGCCGCGCCTCGTGCGATGGCGTCCGCCGCACGGCTGCGATCGGCTCGATGACCCCATAGCGAATGCCCTCGACGAAACGCGCGGCCTCGACCTGACCTTCCAGATATTTCGCCGCGACCTCGGGGCGGAAGGGATTGATGCGGGGATCGAGCGCGACCATTGCTTTTACGAGTAGCGCGCGCACAGCAGCGCATAAAGCGCCCGCGCCGTCTGCAAGTCGGCGCCTTCCGGGCGTCCGGGCTTGGCGGTCAGCGTCCAGGCAAAGATGTCGAGGTGCAGCCAGGATTTCGCGGCGATGAATTTGCGCAGAAATAGCGCCGCGGTGATGGCGCCGCCTTGACCGCCGGTGCTGACGTTGTTGGTGTCGGCGACCTTGGAATCGAGCATCGCCTCGTAAGGCCGCCATAGTGGCATGCGCCAGAGCGGATCGTTCTCCGACGCGGCAAAGCGCGCGATTTCGCCGGCGAGGGCATCGTCGTCGGTGAAGGCGGCTGGTACGTCGGGCCCGAGCGCGACGCGCGCGGCGCCGGTCAAAGTGGCGAAATCTGCGACCAGCACCGGCTTGTCCTCGTCGGCGAGCGTGAGCGCGTCGGCCAGGACCAGCCGGCCTTCCGCGTCGGTATTGCCGATCTCGACGCTGATGCCTTTGCGCGATTTGTAGATGTCGCGCGGGCGGAAGCTGGTGCCGGAGATGGAATTTTCCACCGCAGGAATAATCACACGCAATCGCACCTTGAGCTTGCGCGCCATGATCATATGCGCGAGCGCGAGCGCGGTGGCGCCGCCAGCCATGTCCTTTTTCATGTTGAGCATGCCGGTGTCGTTCTTGATGTCGAGACCGCCGGTGTCGAAGCACACACCCTTGCCGACCAGCGTGATCTTGGGGCCGGCTTCGTTGCCCCAGGTGATATCGATCAGCCGCGGCGTGCGCGCCGAGCCGGCGCCGACCGCGGCGACCAGCGGGAAATTCTTGGCGAGCGCATCGCCGGCGGTGACGTCGATCTTTGCGCCGTGCTGCTTCGCCAGCGCGCGGGCGGCCTCTTCCAACTCGGCCGGCCCCATGTCGTTCGACGGCGTATTGATGAGATCGCGCGCCAGCGTCACGCCCTCGACGATGCGGGTGAGATCCTCGCCATCGACTCCCTCGGGCACCACCAGCCGCACCTTGCGCATCTCCGCCTTGCGGTAGCGGGTGAACTGATAGGCGCCGAGCGCGAAGGCGAGCGCCGCTAGCCGCGCATCATGCGGCTCATTCGCGAAGCGATAGGTGCCCGGCGGCAGCAGGGTCACAAGTTGTCCCGGTCGGAACAGGTCTTTCACCGGCGCGTCGGCAGCTTCGATGCCGAATAATACGCCGGCCAGAGCACCGTCAGCTTTGGGCGCGATGAGATGGCGGCCGGGCTTGGGCTCATAGCCGGTGGCGCGGATGTAAACCTGCTCGCGGTCGTCGACCTTCTGGACGACGCCGTCGAACGTGGCGGCGTTGACGAACAGAATCGGAATTGTTGCCCCGTCAGCGGCTTTAGCGAACATAGGATGCATGTCTACTCCGCGGCGTCGCGCAAGGAAGGCGTGATGGGTGGTTTCGATATATAACCATCGCGCGTCTGCGGCAGCTTCCAACCTAGCATCTTGGAGGCGACCAGCGTGCGCAGCACCTGCGCGGTGCCGCCGCCGATGGTGAACATGCGCACGTCGCGCGCCATGCGTTCTAGCGGCAGGCCGCGCGAATAGCCGCGCGCGCCGAAGAACTGCAGCGCGTCGTTGACGATTTTGATCGCGCTCTCCGAGGCGAAGATTTTCGCCTGCGCCGCCAGCATCGGATCAGGGAACGCGCTGCCGTCCGGCCCGCGCGAACGCGCGGCGGTGTAAAGCATGAGCCGTGCCGCGGTCAGTTGCGTCTGCATGTCGGCCAGCATCCATTGCAGGCCTTGGAATTCGCCGATTTTGCGGCCGAACTGCTCGCGCGTTTTCGCCCATTCCAGCGCGTGGTCGAGTGCGCCGGCGGCGATGCCCATGGCCACCGTGCCGGCGCCGACGCGCTGGCTGTTATAGGCGTTCATCAGGTCGGCAAAGCCGCGTCGGAACCCTGACGGCGGCAGCACGGCCATGTCCGCCGGCACCTCGAGATTCTCGAAAGTCAGCTCGCCTTCTGGCATGCCGCGCAGGCCCATGGTCTGCTCGCGCCGCGTCACGCGCAGACCCAAGCTCGGTCCGTTGACTTCGTCGCGCACCGCCAGAAAGCCACCGATGCCGAGCTCTTGGCCGCGCTCGTCGAACACCCGCGCGAAGATCAGATGCAGCTTCGAAACGCCCGCGCCGGTGATCCAATGCTTCTTGCCGTTGATCACGTAAACGTCCCCGCGTCTGTCGGCGCGCGTGGTCATGGCAGTAGTATCACTGCCGGCGTCCGGCTCGGTGATGCAGATGGCCGGCTTGTCGCCCGCGAGCACCAGCCTTGCGGCGAGCTTTTTCTGCGCCTCGCTGCCATAGGCCATTACCGTCGAGATCGCGCCCATGTTGGTCTCGACCACGATGCGGGCGGTGACCGTGCAGGATTTGGCCATTTCCTCGATCACCAGCACGGCATCGAGGAAGGAGCGGCCTTGCCCGCCGAGCGCCTTTGGCAGGGTCATGCCGAGGAATCCGGCTTCGGCTAGAGCCTTCACAAGGTCCCAGGGATACTGCTCCTCCCTGTCGATGGCGGCCGCCCTTGGACGCACCACGGTTTGCGAGAATTCGCGAGCGCGGGCTTTTAGGGCGATTTCGTCCGGGGTTAGGGTCAGTTCCATGCCGTAATCTTAAGCCCCTGGGTGGCGCCAGAATACAAGTTAACCACTCGTTAGGGTTAACGTTTTATTGCTCGGGCATGCCTGGACCGGCCCCCGCCGCCCGCCTGTTTGCCTCCGCCGCCCTTGCGGCGGTGCTGGCGCTTTCGCTCGGCGGCTGCAAGACGACTGGCGACGATCTCGTCACCGGTTCCATCACCGCTCCGGAAACACCGCGCACCGATGCCGAATGGCGGCGCTCGCTCGATGTGTGGGGCGCGCATTACCGCGAAAATCCCAACGACGCCAACGCCGCTATCGCCTATGCCCGCGCGCTGCGCGCTACCGACCAGCGCGCCCAGGCCGTCGCCGTGCTGCAGCAGGCGACGATCCGTAATCCGCACAGCATGCCGCTGCTCGGCGAATACGGCCGAGCTCTGGCCGACGTCGGCGACTACAACCAGGCGCTCGACGTGCTCACCCGCGCGCACACCCCGGACAATCCGGACTGGCGCATCCTCAACGCGCAGGGCGCCGTGCTCGACCAGCTCGGCCGCTATCCCGAGGCGCAGCAGCACTATATGGCCGCGCTGCGCATCGTGCCGGGCGAGGCTTCGGTTTTGTCCAATCTCGGCCTGTCATACGCGCTGACCAAGGATCTGCGACGCGCCGAGGCCACCCTGCGGCAGGCCATGACGCGCCCCGATGCGGCGCCAAAGGTTCGGCAAAACCTCGCTCTCGTGGTGGGCCTGCAGGGCCGTTTCGCGGAAGCCGAGCAGATCGCGCGCGCCGATCTGCCGGCGGACGAGGCCGCCGCCAACGTCGCCTATCTGAAACAGGTGCTTGCGCAACGCGGCCAGTGGGCGAAAAAAGGCGGTCGGCCGCATATCCTCGCGCCCGACGCCGGGACCTGACCATCGACTGTAATTGCGGGTAATCTTGCCGGTATGATCGCCGTGCCGTCGGCGGCGATCAGCGCAGCGCCATGACTTTAATCGCGGCCGGGCCGAGAATGACTACGAACAGGACCGGCAGGAAGAACAGGATCATCGGCACCGTCAGCTTCGGCGGCAGGCCGGCGGCCTTCTTCTCGGCTTCCGACATACGCATGTCGCGATTTTCCTGCGCCATCACGCGCAACATGTTTGCGAGCGGCGTGCCGTAACGCTCCGCTTGCTGCAACGCCATGCAGACCGATTTCACGCCTTCGAGATCGGTGCGCTTGGCGAGGTTCTCGTAGGCCCGGCGGCGGTCCGGCAGATAGGACAATTCGGCGGTGGTGAGCGTGAGCTCCTCGGCCAGCGCCACCGATTGCGTGCCGACCTCGTCGCTCACCTTTTTGAAAGCGGCCTCGATCGACATGCCGGATTCCACGCAGATCAGCAGCAGGTCGAGGGTGTCAGGGAAGGCGCGTTTGATCGACAGCTGGCGGCGCGCGATGCGGTTCTTGAGAAACATCAGTGGCAGATGCATGCCGACATAGGCAGCGGCGATGCACATGCCGAGCTTGACCATCGCCGGCTGATTGAAGTCGAGCACCACGAACAGATAGACGGCGGCGAACAACGCGGTCGCCGCCGGTGTCACCATACGGAAGAACAGGTAAGTGATATAGGGCGCCTGGCCGCGATAGCCGGCCTGTACCAGCTTGAGCCGCGCCTCTTCCTGGCCGACCCATTTTTTCAGATTGAAGCGGTCGACAATCGCCTGGATGGATTGCTTGGCCGAAGGACGCAGATTGACCTTCTGCTGCGCCTGCGCCATGCGCTCGCGTTCGCGCGCGCGGATCTTCTCGCGTTCGAGCGCGACCGCCTTCATGCGCTTGCCGAGCGGATCGGCGAACACCAGCGGCATCGCCAGCGTCAAGACCGTGGCGACCGCCGCGACGGCTGCGAACAGCATCGTCAGCGTCTTGGTATTGAGCGAGTCGATCAAGAAATCGAGCATCGGTACCCTACATCTTCACGCGGCGCGTACGTTAGAAATCGAAGTTGATCATCTTCTTCATCACCATCACGCCCATCGCCATCCACACGACGGACGCGGCCAGCATCACGCGGCCGAGCGGCGCGGTCCACAGCAGCGAGATGTAGTTCGGGCTGGTGATGTAGACGAGCGTCATCACGGCCACCGGCAAGGCGCCGATGATGCTGGCCGAGGCCTTGGCTTCCTGCGACATGGCCTGGATTTTGGCCTTCATCTTCTTGCGGTCGCGCAACACGCGCGACAGGTTGCCGAGCGCTTCCGCGAGATTGCCGCCTGACCGCTGCTGGATCGAGACCACGATGCCGAAGAAGTTGGCTTCCGGCACCGGCATATGTTCGTACAGCTTGCCGCAAGCCTCGCCCAACGGCATGCCGATGGCCTGGGTTTCGACGATCGCGCGAAATTCGGATTTCACCGGCTCCGGCGCCTCGAGCGTGATCATCTTGAGGCAGTCGAGCAGCGGCAGGCCGGCCTTAACGCCGCGCACGATGATGTCGACCGCGTCGGGGAAGGCATCGAGGAATTTCCCCTCGCGGCGCTTTTTCAAGTAGGACAGCATCCAGCGCGGCAGGCCGAACCCGCCGGCGAGCGCCATCAAGCCGGTGACCAGCAGGCCGCTGCCGGTGAGCACGCCGACCAGGGCCAGGCCCACGCCGAGCGCGCCGGACACCAGAAAGAACTGCCGTTTCGACCAGGACAGGCCAGCCTGCGAAATGCGCACCAGAAGAGGAATGCTTTTGCTCTTCTTGTGCCGTTCTTCGAATTCCTTGAGCGTCGTCTCGATTGTGTCGCGCCGGGACTTCTGTTGCCCGCGGGTGACGCGCGCAGCCGGTTCGGCGCGTGCGACGTTGGCCATGCGCTGTTCGGCTTTGCGCTCGCCGGACAACAGCGGATAGACGAATACCCAGACGACGCCGCCGACCGCGACCGATGCGAGGAAGAACAGGGCGATTGGTTGCATGCTGCCCCCGGTCTAGGCCCGTGTTGCGGCGCTGATGGCTTCCGCGGCGTCGAGCGCGGCGGCCAGGCGTTTCTCCTCGCCGTAGTAGCGGGCGCGATCCCAAAACCGCGGCCGGCCGATGCCGGTCGAGCGATGGCGGCCGAGGATGTTGCCGTTGGCGTCCTCGCCGGTCATGTCGTACACGAATAGGTCCTGTGTGATGATGACATCGCCTTCCATCCCCATCACTTCGGTGACGTGGGTGATCTTGCGCGAGCCGTCGCGCAGGCGCGCGGCCTGGATGACGACGTCCACCGAGGCGGTGATCATTTCGCGAATGGTGCGCGACGGCAGCGAGAAACCGCCCATGGTGATCATCGATTCAAGACGCGACAGTGCTTCGCGCGGGTTGTTGGCGTGCAGCGTGCCCATCGAGCCGTCGTGGCCGGTGTTCATCGCCTGCAGCAAGTCGAACGCTTCTGGTCCGCGCACTTCGCCGACGATGATGCGTTCAGGGCGCATACGCAGGCAGTTGCGCACCAAATCGCGCATGGTCACCTGGCCTTCGCCTTCGAGGTTGGGCGGCCGCGTTTCCAGACGCACCACGTGCGGCTGTTGTAACTGCAATTCGGCCGCGTCTTCGCAGGTGATGATACGTTCGTCGTCTTCGATGAATTGCGTGAGGCAGTTGAGCAGTGTGGTTTTGCCTGAACCGGTGCCGCCGGACACCAGGGTATTCACTCGGCTGCGGCCAATGATACGCAGAATTTCCGCGCCCTGCTCGGTGATCGTGCCAAACTTGACCAATTGGTCGAGCGTCAGCTTGTCCTTTTTGAATTTGCGGATGGTGAGCGCCGGGCCATCGATCGCCAGCGGCGGCACGATGGCATTGACGCGCGAGCCATCCGGCAAGCGCGCGTCGCAGATCGGCGAGGATTCGTCGACGCGGCGGCCGATCTGGCTGACGATGCGCTGGCAGATATTGAGCAATTGCTGGTTGTCGCGGAACCGGATGCCGGTCTTTTGAATCTTACCCTTGACTTCGATGTAGACCGTGCCGGAACCGTTCACCATGATGTCGGCGATATCGTCGCGCGAAAGCAACGGCTCGAGCGGGCCGAAACCAAGTACGTCGTTGCAGATATCGTCGAGCAGTTCTTCCTGCTCGGAGATCGACATCACGATGTTCTTGATCGCGATGATCTCGTTGACGATGTCGCGGATTTCTTCGCGCGCGCTATCGGCATCGAGCCGCGCGAGTTGCGCCAGATCGATTGCCTCGATCAGCGCGCCGAAGATAACGCCTTTGACCTCGTAATAGGTTTCCGAGCGGCGCGAATCGACAGCCGGCATAATGACCGCCGTCGGCGTGCGGGTAGGAGACGGTGCCGAGATCAGCGGTGCGCCTAGCCCGTCCGCCGGAATCGGCGCACGGCCGGTTTCCATGCCGCCGCTGGCAGCCGGCTTCGGAACTGCGCCCGGTTGCGCCGGAGCCGCCGCGTCCGCTACCGGGACCGCCGCGCGCGCCTCAGATGTTCCACTACGCCTACCGAACACGGGGAAGATCTCCGGACAAGGATCAACTCGATCGCTTCATCAGCTTGGCTAGCAACGGAGTCAGCAGACCACCGCGAGACCGTTTTGCCTCGGCGCGTCCGGTCAGCGTCTGCGCCAATTGGCGGAACATTTCCGCGGTTTTGTGGTTCGACGACACCTCGGCGATCATCTGTCCGTTGTTGGCGGCAGTTCCGAAAATCTGCGGCTCGAACGGGATCACAGCAAGCGGCTGGTCTTCCAGCGCCTTGGCGAAATCCGCCGGCGTAATCTCCGGCCGTTTGGGGACGCCGACCTGGTTGAGGCAGTAGTACGGGCGGTGGTCGTTCGGCCGCGCGGTGCGCAACAGATCGACCAAGTTCTTGGCGTTGCGCAGGTTGGCAAGGTCGGGGGCGGCGACCACCAGGATCTCGTCGGCGCTGACCAGCAGCCGCTTGGTCCAGCCGGACCATACATGCGGAACGTCGAGGACGACGCACGGGATCGTGCTGCGCAGCGAATTGAGAATTGGATCGAACGCATCGGCGCCGAAGTCGTAGACCCGGTCGAGCGTCGCTGGCGCAGCCAGCAGGCTCAGATGATCGGTGCATTTGGACAGTAGGCGGTCGACAAAGGCCGAGTCGACGCGGTCGGGCGAGAACACCGCGTCGGCGATGCCTTGCGGCGGATCCTGATTGTAATCGAGGCCGGCGGTGCCGAAGGCTAGGTCAAGGTCCGTCACGACCGAATTGAGCGAGAGATCGCGCGCGATCGCCCAGCCGATGTTATGCGCGACGGTTGACGCGCCGACGCCGCCCTTGGCGCCGACGACGGCGATGATGCGGCCGACCGGTTTGGCATCGGGCGCCGAGAACAGTCCGCAGATCGCGCGCACAATGTCGATGGTGCCGACCGGCGCGATCATATAGTCGCTCACGCCGCGCCGCGTCAGCTCGCGGTAGAGCGTCACGTCGTTGACGCGGCCGATGACGATCACTCGCGTGCCGGAATCGCAGACCTCCGCGAGTTGATCGAGGCCGTGCAGGATTTCGTCGGAATGGCGGTCCGATTCGATGACGATGACGTTCGGCGTCGGCGATCCGCGATAAGCCTCGGCCGCCGCGGCGATGCCACCCATCTGGATTTTCAAATGGGCCTTGGCGAGGCGGCGATCTTCCCCGGCGGCCTGCACGGCCGCGGCGGTCTCGACCGTCTCGCAGAAAGCCTGGACCGAGACCCGCGGCGCGGGCGCGATGTGTTCGTCGGCGGCGTTGTCGGCCGCCGACGGCTTCGCCTCGTTGTCAGCCACGGCGACTTGCGATGCGTGTTTGATCATTTGCCGATATCGCTGATTTTTTCTTTGTCGTAGCCGACATAAGTGCCGGAGGGGTTTTCACCCTTGCGGTAGTGGTCGATCGCCACCGAGCGGCGTGGCGCATAAGCCGGTGCTTCGGCGCGCGGCTGCACCAGATCCTCGGGGTTGGCGACCATGGCAGCAAGATTGCGCTGGCTGGCGCAGCCGAGATTCCAGTATGGCCGGTTTTCGGTGTAGGTGGCGTCCAGGCTGGTGCCGAGATCGTGCGGCCAGAGGCCGCAAGGACCGGCCTCGGCGGCGATCTTGGCATAGTTAAGCTTGATGCTGGCGAGCGTGGGGCCCGACGCTTTGTAGGTGCGAACATAGATGGCGTTTCGCGGCACACCGGACGCGGCGAGAATGGATTGCACTTCGCGCATTGAATTGGCTGCGGCGTGCTCGATCGACCGGCCGTGCGGAACGTCTACGATGATGCCGCTGGTGGCCTCGCGCCGCCACAACTGTGCGAACGAGAGCACGTCGGCGCGCTGACTCGGGGTGAGCCCGCCACGATTGCGTCCCACAAAAACTTCGACGGTATGCTCACGTTCCTTCAGGGTGATCGGATGGCGTTCGTGATAATCGTCGGGATAGGCCGCTTGTTGCGTGACGTGTTGCGTGTAGCAACCGGCCAGCGAGGTGGCGAGGCCGACGACCGCCAACGCACGAAGCGCCGTGGCGCTGCGACGTTTGACAATCGTTGTGAGCAAACCTGTCATCGATCGTCTCCCCATGTCGCTCAATCGAGAATGAATTCGTATTTGCCGTGGTATTCGCTCGGCGGCGCGTCGACCTTGCCGGCGCCGTAGATGCGGTTGAGACGCCCGAGCAACGCGGTCGACTGATCGTTGGGATCGGAGAAGCCGTCATCGGGCCGCGCCAGTTGCTTCTGCGCCACCGCACGCACCACATAAGGCGTGACCAGAACCATCAATTCGGTCTGGTTGTTGATGTAGTCGCGGCTCCTGAACAGGCTGCCGAGCACCGGCAGCTGCATCAGGCCGGGGACGCCGTTGATCTGCTGCTTCGTCTTCTGCTGGATCATGCCGGCCAGGGCCAGCGATCCGCCAGACGGAATTTCGACCGTAGTCTCGGCGCGGCGGGTGCTGATCGATGGGATGGTCAGCGTCTGAGTCGAGCCGGGCACCGCCAGTGTCAACGCGTTGTCCGTCGACAGGTCGGAAACCTCAGTCATCACCTTGAGGCTGATGCGGCCTTCCGACAGCACCACCGGCGTAAAGACCAGGCTCACGCCGAACTTCTTGAAGTCGACCTGCGCTTGGCAGACCGGCGGCGACTTGGTGGTGTCGCACGACAGCCCGTTGGGGATCGGGAACTCGCCGCCGGCGACGAAGCTCGCGGTCTCGCCTGAGATTGCGGTCAGGTTCGGCTCGGCCAGCGTGCGCAACACACCGGCGCGGTCCATCGCCCGCAACGTCGCGGTGACGTTATTGAATTGTCCAGCGAAAGAGGTGTTGCTGAGCGTCTGGCCCGTGGCAGAGAATGGGTTTTGTGTGTTGAGGTTCACCACGGCGCTGCCGTAATTGAATGTGCCGCTCAGGTCGATGCCGAGTTGCTTGATGACGTCGCGGCGTACTTCGGCCACCGTCACCTTGAGCATGACCTGGTCGCGCCCGCGCACGGAAATGCCGTTGACCACCTTGGCGCCGTCGCCGACCAGCCGCGAGGCGAGGTCGTAGGCTTGCTGTGATTCGGCAGCGCTGGCGGCAGTTCCGGATAGCATGATGCCATCGCCCACGCCTTCGATATGGATGTCGGCATCCGGCATCGTCTGCTTGAGCGCGGCGCGCACGCCATTGAGGTCACGCGTGACGGCGATGTCGAAACCGGCAATCTGCTTACCCTCGGCGTCGAAGAAAAAGATGTTGGTTTGCCCGATGGCGACGCCGATCATGTAGACCCGGCGCGAGGAACGGATAACCGCATTGGCGATCTTGGGGTCGGCGACCAGAACGTCCTTGATGTCGGCTGGCAGGTCGATAGCGACCGACTTGCCGATGCCGAGCGGTACGAAGCGCGAGGTCGCCTCGCTTGCCGCTACCTGGATCACCGGCGTGCGGCTGTCGGCCGCCGCAACTGGGGCCGACGGCGCCAGGCCGGTGCCCAAAACGAGTGCCAGCAGCGCGGCGGCGCGAATTGAAGTCGTCATCGCCATGTCCCCGATTCCCCTCGCTCGATCATTTCGGTGTCGTCATCGTGCCTACGCCGAAACGCACGATGTTCACGCCGGTGCGGCGTCCGCCTAGAGTGTCTTCGGATTGCGGCGCGTCTTGTCTAGCGTCGGTGATGCTGCGCAACGCCAGCGACAGCGTGCCGAGTTGCTGGGAGAGCGCGAGCGTCTCGGTTTGACGCGGCGCTAATTCGAGCGTCGCGGTCTTGCCGACAACGACCTTCTGCCCGTCTTTTTCCTGGACATTCTGGTCGATCGCCAGAACGCGGACGTTGGTAAGAACGGTTTCGCTGCTGTGCGTCTCGCCGCCAGCCGTTTTATCGGTTCCGCGGCGCGTCAGAATGACGTCGACATGATCGTTCGGCAGGATGAATCCGCCGGCGCCGGTCTCCGGCGAAATCTGTGTGGATATGGCGCGCATGCCGGTTGGCAGTATCGCGGCCATAAAGCCGGAGCCTTTGGCGTTGACGAGCTTGACCTCGCGGATCGGTTCGCCGCCGACGAATGGCGCGCGCGCGATAGAGCCGGACAGGGCCTCAATGGCGTTGGGCCGGTCGGACCTGCGGATGAAATTTCCAGTGGCCGCATTGGCCGGCCACTCCTGCCATCGCACGTCGCCCGGCGAAACCGTCTGGCCCATGCCGATATCGCCTTTGGCGACGAGAACATCGACAGTGGCGATCTGCTGCACAGGTGCGGTCTTGACCTGCGCCGGCTTTTCCGTCCGGCCAGCCAGCATAGCGGCGACGCCGCCCGCGGCGATGGCAACGGTCAACACAACGAGACGCGCGGCTTTCATACGCTTCACTCTCACCGTGACATGACGGCCGGGTCGGCCGCGTAATCGACATGGCGGCCAGTGCGACCGCCTGCACCGGATTTCAACAGCTAAAGGTCAAGGTATGGTTAAGGAGCGGTATCTAAATCGAGTTAATATTGTCTTGCGCCCGTGCCTTGCGGCTTTACAGGCTTGGCATCCAACCGGTCTTGGGATAAATGGCGAGCGCCGCGGCCGCGAGCGCGATGCCATAGGGCACGCCGCCGCCCTTTGCATGCAAACGCTGAATCCATGGCTGGCATTCGAGCATGACCGGCAACGGCAGCTTGCGGAATTGCAAAAGCAGCAAAGTGAGCACGCCGCCTAAGAGCGACGCAGAAATCATGTAATCCATCAGGTGCTCGAAACCGAACCAGAGCGCGGTTGCTGCCGCGAGCTTGGCATCGCCGCCGCCGATCCAGCCCATGGCAAAGAAGCCGAAGCAAACCGCCAGCACCAGTGCCCCCGCAGCGAGATGCATGCCGATTATGCCGACGCTCATGCCGGTGATCAGCGCGAGCAGGAAGAAGCTGCAGGCGAGCAAGAGCGACAGCCGGTTGGAGATGGTCATGGTGAAAAGATCGCTCGAGGCGGCAAACGCCATCAAGGCCGGGAACAGCAAGAGCCTAATCGCATCGATCAGCATGGCTTTTGTCCTCGGACTCGTAAGCATGTCCTGCTTGATTGACTTACACTCCGCTCATTCCCGTGCAAGCGGGAATCCAGAATCCATTTCGCTAAGCTAGCGCTTTTGGCTCTGAGTCCCCGCTTTTGTAGGAACAAGCGGCTGATTCGAAAGCAGCTACTACGGTCAAAACTCTTAAGACTGATGACTTGTTGAGACCGACTCACTTTCTAAACCCCCAACCTCGAAGACCATCAAGAATAACTGAGTCGTATCAACAAGTTATGTTTTGTGCGTAGACCTTAGAATAGCCCCGGCACCAAGCGGTAGCGCACGCGTGCAGCAAATTCGCGATAGCGCGGATCTTCGATGAGCACGCGCTCCTCACGGAAGATGCGCACGACTTGAAAGGATAGCGCTAAGGCGTACAAGATCGCAGTGCTGAGCGCCGGCATGGCGAGTAGATAGCCAATATGCGTCATTGTGTAGCCGGCATACATCGGATGACGCACGAAGCGGTAGGGGCCGATCACTTTGACGCCGCGGTTAGCGGCAATAATGCCGAAAGCGTGTCCCAGAACCACCTTGGCAGTGATCTGGAGGAACATGCCGCCGATCATCAGCGCGAGGGAAAGTGCAATGAGAACGGGAATGTGTGGCGGCGCCTGTGAAATCGGCCTGACCAGTAAGGGCGCGATTGTTCCCATGATGCCGAAGACCCAGTCCAGCGGCTCACGCGACAGGCTTGCCGACCATCGGCGCGACATGACAAAAACGAAGGGCAACGTTTCGGCGACAATCAATAACAGCGTCAGAACGTTGAGTGTATCCAAGAAGCTGCCGAGCATGCGATAGACAAAGCTGCAGAACACCATCGCAACGACAAGTCGCTCGGCGACATCGAACAGAATCGCGTTGCGGGTCAGAGGCGCAGGGGCGGCCTCCTTCGGCGCGGCATCGGAGCGATGCCGTAAATTGATGGGACGTGGCTGCACGCGAATTGCCTGGCGCATCGAGCGGATCCCTGTCATCGTCGCGCGCCACATGCGCCGCTCGATTTCCCTGCGTCCGGTTCCTCGGCTTGTTTCATGGTTCAATCGAAATCCCTGCGGCGGTCTTCGGCGGCGACCGGCAGTCTCAAATTCGCCGGCAAAGTTAGAGCGCGAGTTCTCAGTCTTTCGTTAATTACACCTCTAACCTGCCCGTCATACGCATTCGGCGTAGCTCGGCATGACCTTAAAGGCGATTACGCGCGGATCGCGTTTCGGGTAAATGCCGCCTCCCCAAAGCCTTAATGGCATTAGCGCGGCCCCGGTTGATCGCGCGTAAACGTAGCCTGTGCCGGCCAACGCCGAAACGAAAAGACCCCGGCAAGCGGACCGGGGCCTTTTATGCATTGCCTTTGGACCGGCGATTATACCGTTGGAGGCGTCGAGCTTATCTTTGATGGTGGTGAACGTCGTGTTCAACGAGGTGCCGAGGCCTTGCACGACCGCAATGATCGCAACCGAAATGCCGGCGGCGATGAGGCCGTACTCGATAGCGGTCGCGCCGGATTCGTTCTTCACAAAACGCACGAAGAGATTTTTCATCGGTTACTCCTGGATGATCCACACGTGGCTGTCTGAGCAGGTCCGAGGTACCGGATTAGCTCCGGCTGCATCGAGCCGCACTCGACCGTACCAACGAGGTCTTGCAAGCAAGTTAATACGATTGAAGAAATACGAGGTAATCTCGTGTATATGCATCGTAGTTAACAAGTTATTCGCGAGCAATAACAGAGTTAATAGATTGTTATTCGGATATATACTTTACGTATTTGAAATGTACACGTTCTAGTGCTTAAATTACCATTTTAGATCTACAGTAAAGGATGTAGAGGAGGTTAGATACGCTGGTTGAGTGTATTGAGGGCTGCTGCGGGATTCCGAAACCTTCCCTGGCATTTTCAGGTGCATGCAAGCGGTGGCCCCAGGAACAAATTGCGGATGTCTATGACATCGACGAGCAGAGCCTCCCGGCAAGTTCGACGGCCCGCTGCTCCGTCCGCTCCAGCGACGCCAAATTGACGGTCTTTGCAGTTCATTCACCAATTTGCAGTCAACTCTCAAGGTCGGCCGGCCGCGTTGTTGCGGCGGGTCCTGTTGCGTATAGCGTGCTGGAGAGTTCAATGTCGGCCGTGTTGGAGCGTCGCAGGCGACTGATCCGCGTTTGGGCCTGGACGATCATTTTCGCGGCTACGCTCGGCGTTCCATCGGCGCAAGCCGACAGCGTGACCGTCAACGTCGATCAGGCGCAGGTGATGAAGTTGCCTGAGCGCGTCGCCACCGTCGTGATCGGAAATCCGCTGATCGCCGATGCCGCGCTGCAAAGCGGCGGTGTTCTGGTCATCACCGGCAAAGGCTA
This sequence comes from uncultured Alphaproteobacteria bacterium, assembly GCA_963772235.1. Classification (GTDB taxonomy): domain Bacteria; phylum Pseudomonadota; class Alphaproteobacteria; order Rhizobiales; family Xanthobacteraceae; genus Pseudolabrys. Next base: position 37,653 of record CAVYWI010000003.1, on the reverse strand, counting down.
TGGCACCACCAATATGCTGGCGCTCGACCGCAAGGGCAGCGTCGTGATGAACAAGACCGTTGAGGTTCTCGGCGCGTCCGGCAGCAATCTGGTGGTGGTCTACAAGGGCGCCGAGCGCGAAACCTACAGCTGCGCGCCGGTTTGCGAACACCGCATCACGCTCGGCGACTCGCAAGGCTATTTCAACACCACGCTGAGTCAAAGCGGCGCCCGCACCGGTCAGGCGCAGGCCGCCGCGCCAGCGCACTGAGCCTTTTCGCCGCCCTGCAGCCGTGCCGCATGTCCGGGCGCGATCGTGGTTACCGGTAGCTTAACCGGAACCTGCGCTACCTCCCAATCCCCGCAACAATTCGACAACGCGGGTTTGGTATGAGTTCCTATGGTGTTTCGACACCTCACAACGGCCTCGAAGGTAGCCATGTTTGAACGCATTCGGCGCCAGATTGCCGCCCGCCTGTACCGGCTGACACCGACGCGCTTCGCACGCCGATTCGCGCGCCATCAGAAAGGCGCTGCCGCCGTCGAATTTGCCCTGGTGGCGGTTCCGTTTCTGGCGCTGCTTTTCGCCATCATTGAAACTGCACTCGTATTCTTCGCCGGACAGACGCTGGAATCCGCCGCGTCCGATGCAGGCCGGCTGGTCATGACCGGTCAAGCGCAAAGCTTCTCGAAGGACGATTTCAAGACCGCAGTATGCAACTATCTTGCCGGCGGATTGTTCAATTGCAGCAGTGACGTCTACGTGAATGTTACGACCTTTGCCAGCTTCGGTTCGGTCAATACCGCGGCGCCGGTCACCAACGGCCAGCTCGATACCGCGAATATGAACTATACGCCTGGCGGTCCGAACTGCATCGTCGCCGTGCAACTGTATTATCAGTGGCCGATTTATGTGTCGCTGCTCGGCGAAAGCCTGGCCAATCTCAATGGCGGCTACCGTCTGTTGGTGGCGACGTCGGTCTTCCGCAACGAACCCTATGGACCGGCTGCATGTTGAAACCTTCCAAACTTGGACGGCTTTCGCGGTTCACGCGCGACCGCCGCGGCGTTTCGGCTGTCGAATTCGCCATCATCGCGCCGGTGATGATTGGGCTTTACCTTGGATGCGTCGAGATTTCGGATGGTGTGGCCGCCGATCGCAAAGTCAGCCTGAGTTGTCGATGCGCTGGCCAATCTGTCGTCACAGGTGACGACCATCTCCACGGCCAACATGAATGATATCCTCAATGCATCAAGTTCGATCATAGCGCCCTATTCGGCGGCCAATTTGAAAGCGACCGTGTCTTGTTTGAAAATTGATCAAAATGGCAATGTGACGGTGGCGTGGAGTGCCGCCACACCGAATGGCACGGCGCGGGCGGCCGGATCGTCGGTCACCATTCCCGGGGCGCTTATACCACCACTAACCAGTTTGCCCGCCTCGCTGCTGTTCAGTGAGGCAAGCTACGCCTACACGCCGGCAGTCGGCTACACCATCAGCGGCACGCTGACGCTGTCGGACAAGATGTATATGGCGCCGCGCATCTCGGCGCCGAGCTACGGCGACGCCACCCCGACCAGCTGTACCTGATCGCTACGCGGTTTGCCGCGCCTCGAGAATCGGCAGGGCGGTGGTCGATTTGATCCGCTCCATGGCGAATCGCGAGGTGACGTTCTTGAGCGGGACGGTCGCGATCAGCTTCTTGTAGAACGTGTCGTAACTCTGCATGTCGTGCACCACGACACGCAGCATGTAATCGACGTCGCCGGCCATCCGATAAAACTCCATCACCTCCGGCATTCCGCTCACCGTTTCGGCAAAGCGTTTGAGCCAGTCCTGCGAATGGTCGCCGGTCTCGATCGACACGAACACCGTAATGCCGAGCCCGATCTTTTCCGGATCGATCAGCGCGACGCGGCGCATGATCACGCCTTCGGCCTCCAGCCGTTGCAATCGTTTCCAGCACGGTGTCGACGACAGTCCGACGCGCTGGCCGATCTCAGCGACCGAAAGCGAGGCGTCCTCTTGCACCACCGCGAGGATCTTGCGGTCGATAGCGTCCATTCTCCATATCCTTCAAAACTTGGAACCGTTGTCCTAAGACGCTCGGGTAATTTAGAATTATTTTCTTATTTATAGCTAACATCTGTATTTACATAGAAAAATATTCTATTTCAAGCCCAATCTGTCGCTACCAACGAAACAACATTTCGACCGGATCTGCACCCATGAAAAAAATCTTCGCCCATCGTTTCGCCGTAGCGCTGCGCCGTCTCGCCGCCGGTGTCGCGCTCATCTTTGCGCTGGCTGCTCCCGCCGCAGCCGCCGGCGGCGAACCGCTGGTGAGCCCGGCTTGGCTCAGCACCCATCTGCGCGATGCGAACCTGGTGGTGCTCGACATTCGCTCGGCCATCGACGGCAGCAAGCCGGAGGCTTTCGCGCAGGGCCATATTCCGAGCTCGGTGCACAGCGATTACGACAAGGCCGGCTGGCGCGTGACGCGCAACAACGTGCCGTTCATGGTGCCGACCACGCCGGAGTTGGAAAAGCTGATCGGCGATCTCGGCATCGACGAGACAAGCCACGTCGTCGTGGTGCCGGCCGGCGTCAACGTGCTCGATTTCGGTTCGGCCGCGCGCACCTATTGGACGCTGAAATACGCCGGTGTGAGCGATGTCTCGATCCTCGACGGCGGCCTCGCCGCCTGGAAGGCGGCGGGCTACGCGCTCGACCAGGGTCCGCACGCGCCGTCGCCGGCGATCTTCACCGCCACCATCGACGACAGCATCCTGGCGCTCGCTTCCGAGGTCGAAAAGATCGAGCACAGCGGCGGCGCAACCCTGGTCGACGCGCGCCCAGTGTCGTTCTTCCTCGGCAAGGAGAAGGCGCCGGCGGCGCAAGCCTACGGCCACATTCCCGGCGCGGTCGATGTCGATAGCGCGCGATTCTACGATCCGGCCACCAACCGGCTGAAGTCGAAGGCGCAACTTGCGGTCATCGCCGGCGAATTGCCGGCCGGCGCGGCGATTACCTATTGCAACACCGGCCATTGGGCCGCGACCGACTGGTTCGTGCTGCACGAATTGCTCGGCCGCAATCAGGCGCGGCTCTATGCCGGCTCGATGGTCGAGTGGACCAGCAATGCGAACCGCCCCATTGAATCCGAGCGCACTAAGTGGGACGACCTGAAGAAAAAGCTTGGCCTCGGTTCCTAACGGTTCCATCACGGCGACTTCAATGACGACGGCAACAATAGCGGCGCCCAAAGCCGGCGCCGCGCTCGGTATCGACCGGCTGTTTCTGGGGTTGGCGCTCATCGCCACCGCGATCCTGCTCGCGCTGGTGCTGCTCGACGGCCAGCCGGGGTCGGCGGCGCTGATCCTGGGCGGCTTCGGCCTGGGCATCGCTTTCCTGAAGGCGGAGTTCAGCTACACCGCCTCCTGGCGGCGCTTCCTCACGCGCGGGGAGGCCGGCGGCCTGCTCGGCGGGCTGATCGTGATCGCGATTACGGCGCTGGCAGTGGTGCCGGTCGCCGTGCTCAAGCATAATTTTGGCGGCGCCATCGCGCCGCTCGGACCGTCGCTGCTGATCGGCGCCTTCACCTTCGGCATCGGCATGCAGCTCGCCAATGGCTGCGGCTCCGGCACGCTTTACACCGTCGGCGGCGGCTCGGGGCGCATGCTGATCGCGCTCTTGTTCTTCGTCGTCGGCAGCGTGTTCGGCAGCCTGTCGCTGCCGACGTTTCTGGCGCTCGGCGGCATCGATCCGGTGCTCGCTTCGGATTATCTCGGCCCCTGGGGCGGCCTGGCGGCGACGCTCGCCAGCATCGCGCTTGCCGCGGCGCTGATCGTCGCCGTCGCCAAGCGGCGCGGCGCGAACTACCGGCCGTCGCGCAGCTATGTGCTCGGCGGCATCGCCATCGGCCTGCTCTGCGTCGCCGTGTTCGTCGCCGGCGGGCATCCGTGGAGTGTGACCTTCGGCTACACGGTATGGGGCGCCAAGATCGCCAGCGCGCTCGGCTTCGATTTCTCGCATGCCGCGTTCTGGCAGTGGCCGGGCCCCAAGCACGCGCTTGCCGAGTTGGTGTTGTCCGACACATCGAGTCTCACCGACTTCGGCATGTTGTTCGGCGCCATGGCGGCGGCCGCCGCCAGCAAGCCCTTCGCCGCGACCGCCTGGCCGCCGGCGAAATCGCTGCTCGCCGCCGCCATCGGCGGCCTGCTGATGGGCTGGGGCGCGCGGCTCGGCTTCGGCTGCAATATCGGCGCCTTTGTCGGCGGCGTCGCCTCAGGCTCGCTGCACGGCTGGGTCTGGTTCGCCGCCGCGCTGCCCGGCTGCCTGATCGGCATTCGCCTGCGGCCGCTGTTCGGCCTGTCGAAGGACTAGGCCGATGCGCAAGGTCTACATCGCCGTCGTCGTGCTCGGGCCTCGCAGCGATTGTCGGCAACCACCTGGTCAGTCCGTCGAGCGGCCGCGCGGTGTCGCCGGAGGATTTCGCCGGCGCCTGCGCGCCCTGCGGCGCGCCCTGTCCGTCGAAGAAATAGTCGAGCATCAATTCCGCTTCAGAAAATCGTCGACCTCGGCGCGCGTCGCCGCGCCCGTCAGCGCCGCCGAAATGCGTGCATTTGATCGCGCGGCGGCCGCGCGGCGAAACGCATGCTTTCGATCGGGTCGCCGGTTTCGACCAGGCGGAAGGTGAAGGCGCCGTGGAACACGTCGCCGGCGCCGAGCGTGTCGACCGCCTTCACCTTGAAAGCCGGCATGTGGCGGACCTCGCCGCTCTCGAGCCAATAGACGCCGTCGGCCCGTCGGTGACGGCGAGAAAGCCGCGGAATGCTCGGCGAGGCTGCGCAAGCGCGGCGGCGAGATCGCTGAGGCCGGTGGTGCCGCGCAACGCTTCGGCCGAGGCGATCACATGCGTGCTGGCAGCGAGCAGGCGATCGTCGGGCGCCTCGGTCGCGGATCGAGATCGATGACGAGCGGAATGTTGCGCGTCTGCGCCGCCCGGCACATCGGCGATGACGAAATTCGGGAAGTGGATGTCGAGCAGCACCGCGTCGGCCTCGCCAACCGCCGCGTCCGCATCGGCCGGCGTCACCGCGCTCAGGCCCTGGTTGCGCCGGGTGGCGATCATCTTTTCGCCGGTGGCGTCGACCAGAATCAACGACACCGAAGAGAGCGCGCCGGGTACACGCACCGCGCCGCTGCAATCGATGTCCTCGCGAACGAGAGATCCCGACGATGCGATCGCGCACTTCGTCGTCGTCGCCGCCGAGCGGGCCGGCAAAGGTCACTTCGCCGCCGAGCCGGGCCACGGCGACCGCGGCATTGCCGGCTGAGCCGCCGCCGGTGATCAGGAATTCGGACGCCTGCACCTTGGTGCCGGGCGTCGGGGAATTTGTCGACCCGCATCACGATGTCCTGCACGGCGACGCCGGCGCACAGAATGCGGGGAGGGTTCGCAGCGTCAGTCAAAACGGATCTCGCCCTCCACCCAGGCGCGGATGATGTGATGCGCGATCGCCACCGGCGGCGGCGTGGTCAGGCCCTTGCGGGTGCTGGCGCATCAGCATCGCCTTCGACCTCCGCTTTGCTAAACCACCGCGCGTCCTCCAGTTCCTCGCGGTCGACCACAATCTCGCGGGTCAGCGCCTCGGCGTGGCAGCCGATCATCAGCGACGTCGGGAACGGCCAGGGCTGCGAGTGCGAAATAGACGCACGCGGCCGCAGGTGATGCCGGCTTCCTCGCGCGTCTCGCGCCGCACCGCGTCCTCGATCGCTTCGCCCGGCTCGACGAAGCCGGCAAGGCACGACCACATGGTCGGCAGGAAGCGCGGCGAGCGGCCGAGCAGGCAGCGCTCGCCGCTGATCGCCAGCATGATCACCACCGGATCGGTGCGCGGGAAATGCTCGGCCTTGCAGGCCGGCGCAATCGCGCTTCCAGCCGGCCTGCACGGGCTGCGTCGCGCGCGCCGCAGTTCGGGCAGAAGCGGTGGCGCGCGTGCCAGTGCAGCACCGCCTTGGCCTCGGCGATCGGCGGCAGGTGGTCGGGCTCGACCAGGCCCTGCACCGCGATCGAGCGCAGGTCGGTGACATGGAAGCCGTCGCGGCTCTTCAGCGCCTCGGCGGCGGCGGGCGCGAGGCCGAAGCCGAAGCGGGCGGCGCCGTCGAGCAGCCCGAGGAAAACCGTTTCGGTCGCCGGCGCCAAGCGCGCGCGCCTCATCCATGCGTGAACAGCGGATCGTTGAGCGGCGCGCCCTTCTTCATCACGATCCAGTCGCCGCCGATGACATAGGCGCCGGCGTCCGGCTGCGCAGCGAGGCGCGCGATGGCCGTCTCGTCGGGGCGCAGCTCGGCGGCGCGCTCGATGCGGCTTTGCGTGTAGCCGAGGCGTGGCTTGGGGCCGAGATCGGGGCGGGGAGGACATGCGGCGCGGAAATTCGCACGGACGCGCGCGCGGCGCAATCGCGACGAATTACTCTGCCGCGTGCGGCGGGCGCGGATACATGGCCTCGCGCAGTTCCGGCCGCTGCCACTGCGGCCCGAGCACGCCCTGCTTGGCGCCATACTGCGCCGAGGAGCCGACAGCATCGGTGCTGGCGCGCATCTCGCGCGCGCGCTCGAGGCTGACGTCGACCGTGAAGAAGCCGGCCGCGGTGCTCTCGAACAGGATCTCCTCCGGCGCCGCCACCATGGCCAGTCCGCGCTCGGCGTGGCTGAACAGGTTCTGCGTGGTCACCACGATGGCGAGGTTCTCGATGGCGCGCGACCAGATCAGATTGCGCCAGCTCGCCCACAATTTTCCCTTGTCGGTGCCGGCCGGCATGAAGATCAGCTCGGCGCCGCGCAGCGCCAGCGCGCGCGTCACCTCCGGCATGTAGGCCTCGCTGCACATCGCGAGGCCGACCTTGCCGTGCGCGGTGTCGAACACCGGAAACTCGTTGCCGGGCACGTACTGGAATTCCCACCACTTGCCGCCGGTATAGATCCACGGCCCGTTCGGATGCGTGCGGCGGTAGCTGACCGGCGCGCGGCCGTCGCCATAGGCCATGCAGATCAGGTTATGCGCGGTGCCCTCGTTGTGGCTGAGCGGCTCGATGGTGCCGTAGATCGCGTTGATGCCGTGCTTGGCGGCGGCTTCCGCGATGCGCGGCGTCGGATCGAAGGCAGCCGGCATGCGCCACGGCCCGGGATAGGTTTCCGGAAAGCAGACGAAGTCGGCGCCTTCGCCTTGGCGCGCGCGATGAAGCCCACCGCATCGGCGACGTTCTTCTCGTCCTCGCCGATCGGGTTGGCGATCGGCTGCACGACGGCGATGCGGAAGGTCATGACTTTGCTCCTCGATGGGCGGCCGAGCCTAGTCGCGAACCGGCGTCATTTGAAGGGCGCGCCGCAAGGCGCCGATCAGGCCTCGCGCACTTCCGGATCGTAGGCGGTGGCGGCGCTGCGCCCCACACCGGCTTCGGCCAGGCGGCGTCGCTATGCCGGCGTGCAATGACGTGCACATGCAATTGCGCCACCTGGTTGCCGAGCGCGGCGATATTGAGCTTCTCGCACTCGGTGATGGATTTGAGCGCGCGCGCGGCAGCGGCAACTTCGCCGAGTAGTTGGATCTGTGCGTTTTCTTCCAGGTCGATGAGTTCGACCAGCCCCGGTCGCCTCGGCACCAGGATCAGCCAGGGGTAGTTGGCGTCGTTCGCCAAGAGCGTGCGCGACAGAGGCAGGTCGCCGACCGAAACGGTGTCCGCGACGAGTTGCGGGTGGAGGGACCAGTTCATCGGACTATTGGAAATCATTGGGGAATTCCGCGCGATTCTTTCGGAGGAAAGCTAGCAGAGCGTTGGCCCGCCTGCTTGCTTTCCGCCCCCTTTGGCCCGATATAGGTCCCGGGAGGTTGGCGGTGGACGAGCCACTCGCCAACCGGGTCAGGTCCGGAAGGAAGCAGCCCTAACGAGCACGGATCGGGTCGCTCGTCAGCCTCCCACCAATTTCCGCGATCGCAACAGCGCAGCATGCGCGGCCGCCGGTCGGATGGCACGATGAGCGAAACCGCGAAACCCACCGGCCTTGATCTCGGCGATGCGCCTGCGGACGCCGGCTATCGCGTGCTGGCGCGCAAATACCGGCCCGGCCAGTTTCGACGACCTGATCGGCCAGGACGCCATGGTGCGCACCATCTCGAACGCGTTCGAGATCGGGCGCATCCCGCAGGCCTGGATCCTCACCGGCGTGCGCGGCGTCGGCAAGACCACGACCGCGCGCATCCTCGCCCGCGCGCTCAATTACGAATTGCCGGACGGTTCGGTCACTGCAGCCGACCATCGACATGCCGGGCATGGGCTTGCACTGCCAGGCGATCATCGAGAGCCGTCACCCCGACGTGCTGGAGATGGACGCGGCCTCGCACAATTCCGTCGAGGACGTGCGTCAGATCAACGACGCCATCCGCTACGCGCCGATGAGCGCGCGCTACAAGGTCTATATCCTCGACGAAGTGCACATGCTGTCGGGCGCGGCGTTCAACGCGCTGCTCAAGACGCTGGAAGAGCCGCCGCCGCACGCCAAGTTCATCTTCGCCACCACGGAAATCCGCAAAGTGCCGGTGACGGTGCTGTCACGCTGCCAGCGCTTCGATCTGCGCCGCGTCGATGCCGCGCTGCTGGTCAAGCATCTCGAAGGCATTGCCGGCAAGGAGACCATCACGGTCGAGCCGGCGGCTTTGGCGATGATTGCGCGCGCGGCGGAAGGCTCGGTGCGCGACAGTCTCTCATTGTTCGATCAGGCGATCGCGCATGCCGCCGGACCGGTGCGCGCGGAAGATGTGCGGCAGATGCTCGGTCTCGCCGACCGCGTGCGTGTAGTCGATCTGTTCGAGGCGCTGATGAAGGGCGACGTCGCCGCCGCGTTGCAGGAACTGCGCGAGCAATACGACATCGGCGCCGATCCAGGCGTGGTGCTGAGCGATCTCGCCGAGTTCACCCATTTCGTCACCCGCGTCAAAGTCGTCCCCAGTGTCGCCGACGACGTGTCGCTGTCGGAGGCCGAGCGCGTGCGCGGCCGCGCCTTCGCGAAGGACCTGTCGATGCGTGTGCTGTCGCGCACCTGGCAGATGCTGCTGAAAGGCGTCGGCGAGGTGCAGGCCTCCGGCCGCCCGGTCGCCGCCGCCGAGATGGTGCTGGTGCGCATCGCCTATGCAGCCGATCTGCCGACACCGGACGAGGTGGTCCGCTCATTGAGCGAGGAGGGCGGGGCGCCCACGCGCCCGCAGGGCAATGGTGGCGTAGCTTCGACGCAGGCGCCAGCGCAGAATTTCGCGCCCCGCTACGACGCCCCACGTGGCTCGCCCCGTTCCTCGGCTGCGGTCGCGCCGCAGCCGACCGAGAATCCGGTGGCTGAGACCAGCGAGCCGGTCGCGGTTGCGCCGACTTTGACAATCGGTTCGTTCGAAGCGCTGATCGCGCTGGCGCAGGAGAAGCGCGACATTTCGATGAAGATGGCGCTGGAACGCGACGTGCGGCTGGTTCGTTGCGAGGACGGCCAGCTCGAGATTGCGCTCGAGGCCAGTGCGCCGAAGACGCTGGTGCACGACCTGCAACGCAAGCTTACCGGCTGGACCGGCAAGCGCTGGATGGTGGTGGTGTCGCAGGAGCAGGGCGGCGCGACCGTGCGCGCGCAGGCGGAAGCGCGCCAGGCGGAGCTGGAACGTGGCGTGCAAAGCGATCCGCTGGTGCAGGCGGTGCTCAACCGCTTTCCCGGCGCCAAGGTCGTCGGCGTGACGCAGAATGTGCCGGAGGGTAACGACGCGCCCGATGAAATTTCCAGCGATGAAGTTGAGGACTAAGCCATGGCCGATTTCATGGGCCTGATGAAACAGGCCGCGCAACTGCAATCCAAGATGCAGGCGCTGCAGGCCGAACTCGACTTGATCGAGATCGAGGGCACCGCCGGCGGCGGCATGGTGACGGTGCGCCTCACCGCCAAGGGCGATCTCAAGGGCGTCAAGATCGACGACAGCCTCTACAAGCCGTCGGAAAAGGAAATCGTCGAGGACCTGCTGGTGGCGGCGCATGCCGATGCGCGGCGCAAGGCGGAAGCCGTCATGCAGGAGAAGATGAAGGGTCTGACCGGCGGCCTGCCGCTGCCGCCGGGTTTGAATTTGACTTAATGCCCACCGCCGTCGCCGGACCCGAGATCGAGCGCCTGATCCAATTGCTGGCACGGCTGCCGGGCCTCGGCCCGCGCTCGGCGCGCCGCGCCGCGCTGCACCTGATCAAGAAGCGCGAATTGCTGATGGCGCCGCTCGCTTCCGCCTTGCAGACCGCGATGGATAAGATCGTCGTCTGCAAGACCTGCGGCAATATCGACACGCAGAACCCGTGCACGGTGTGCACCGATGCCAAGCGTGACCAATCGATCATCGTGGTAGTGGCCGACGTCGCCGACCTGTGGGCGCTCGAGCGCGCGCATGCGGTCAACGGCCGCTACCACGTGCTCGGCGGCACGCTGTCGCCGCTCGACGGCGTCGGCCCGCAGGACCTGAGCATCGACGCGCTGATCTCGCGCGCGCATGAGCCGCAGGTGAAGGAACTGATCCTGGCGCTCAACGCCACGGTCGACGGCCAGACCACCGCGCATTACATCACCGAGCTGTTGCATGACGCCGACGTGAAGGTGACGCGGCTGGCGCACGGCGTGCCGGTCGGCGGCGAACTCGATTATCTCGACGAGGGCACGCTGTCGGCCGCGATCAAGCAGAGAACGCTGTTCTAGGCTTTCTGCGGCTCCAGCCGTTTGAAATGGCCGTGCCGTTGCAAGTAGGCGAGCAGCACCAGGCTGGGCAGGCCGGCGAGCGCGCAGATCACGAAAAACCAGATCCAGCCCGTGCTTTCGGCGATGAAGCCCGCGCCGGACGACAGATACGTGCGCCCGACCGCGGCCAGCGCGGTGAGCAGCGCGTATTGCGTCGCCGTGTGAAGCGGGTTCTGGCAGAGCACCGACAAATAGGCGACGAACATCACGGTGCCGATGGCGCTGGTAAAGTTCTCCAGCGTGATGGCGACGGTCAGCGCGGTGAGATCGTGGCCGCGCGTCGCGACCCAGCAGAAGCCGAGATTGGCCGCCGCCTGCAGGATGGCGCCGATCCACAGGCTGGTGGCGAGCGGCAAAGCGCGAGCCACGTAGCCTCCGGCAAAGCCGCCGGCGAGCAGCGCCGCAAGGCCGACGCCCTTGACGATCGCCGCATATTCGTTGCGGGTAAAGCCGAGGTCGATCACGAACGGCGCGGTCATGGCGCCCGACAGCGCGTCGGTGAACTTGAACAGCACCACGAAGGCGAGCATGACGAAGGCGAATCTCGTAGCTGAGAAAATCCTTGAACGCGCCGACGGCGGCCTCGGCCACGCGGGCGAACGGCTTCTGATGCGCATGGGCGGCTTCCGCCAGCGCTGAGCGCTCCGGCTCGGTGGCGGCGAGCGCGGTGACGGTGCCGATCAGCACCAGAATCGCCATCGCCGCATAGCCCAGGTGCCAGGCCGCCGCCTTGCCGAAGCCATAGGCCTGGAAGCCGCTGACCGCGAACAGCGCGCCGGCGGTCGAGACCAGCATGCCGACGCGATAGGCGGCCACATAGGCCGCCGAGCCCGCGGCCTGCTCGTTCTCCGGCAGGCTCTCGATGCGGAAGGCGTCGACGACGATGTCCTGGGTGGCCGACGCCGTCGCCACCAGAACGCGCCGCGGCGAATACGACGAGCCAGTGGAATGCCGTCGGGTCGCACAGGCCGAGCAGGACGATGGTAAGCATCAGCAGCAGTTGCGTGAACACCAGCCAGCCACGGCGGCGGCCGAGCCAGCGCGAGAACAGCGGCGCATCGAGCGCGTCGGTCAGCGGCGCCCAAAGGAATTTCACCGTATAGGGCGTGCCGGCGAGCGCGAACAGGCCGATGATGCCGAGGTCGATGCCGAACTCGGTCAGCCAGACCAGCAACGTCGTACCCGACAGCGCCAGCGGCAGCCCGGACGAGAAGCCGAGGAACAAGACGATCAGCACGCGCGGTTTGAGGTAGACCGCGGCGGCGTCGAGGAAGGATGGGCGCGGCTGTGCTGTGCCGGGCGTGACGGTCATGCGCTATTCGCCGGCTTCCAGCTTGCGGGTCATCGGCGCGGGGATGATTTGTGCGGTCGGCGGGTCTTCGCTGAAATCAACGCCCTGAATCTTCTCCCCGCGGCTCAGGATTTTTTCGGCCGACGTGACAATTTGCTCGATGTCCTTGTTGACGTTGCCGAAATGTCTATCGAGATTCTCGACACGGTCTTTAAGCCGCTGCACGTCTTCGATCATCAGCGCGACTTCTTTCAGAATCTTGTCTGCCGCCTCGCGCATGCGGGCGTCTTTCTGGATCTGCTGAACCACTTGAATCGCCAGCATCAGCAGAGACGGCGACACGATGATGACGCCTGCCCGGTATCCCTTCTGCAGGACATCGTCGAACGCGTCGTAGAGTTCGGCAAACATGGACTCCGACGGGATGAACATGAAGGCGACGTCTTGCGTCTCGCCTTTGATCAGATATTTCCCGGAAATGTCATCGATATGCTTGCCGAGATTCTGGCGTAACTGGCGCGTGGCCTGCAGCCGCTCCTCATCGGTCTTGGCATTTTCCAGCGCGGTCGTGGCCTCCAGCGGGAATTTGGCATCGATGATCAGATGGCGATTGTCCGGCATGTGGATGCAGCAGTCCGGACGCGAATTGTTGGACAGCGTGAATTGAAACTCGTAGGCGCCTTGCGGCAACCCGTCGGCAACGATCGCCTCCATGCGGCCCTGGCCGAAGGCGCCGCGGCGCTGCTTGTTGTCGAAGACTTTTTGCAGCGACGTCACCGTCGAGGCCAGATCGGTGATGTTCTTCTGCGCCGAGTCGATCACCGCGAGCCGGGCATGCAACTGTTGCAAATGCTCGGTGGTGTTCTTGGTCGAGGTCTTCATCGACTCGCCGAGATTCTGCGTCACCGCGTCGAGCCGGGTGTTCACCGTCTGCTGCAATTGCGTATGCGAATTTTGCAGCCAGCTGCCCATGGCATCGAGCCGCGCATTGAGTTCGTGCAGCCGTTGCTCGGCCGCGGGGTCCACAGTGGGCGGCTGCCGGCGCAGTTGCAGCGCGATGATGGCGACGACGCCGACCGCGATGATCAGGGCAAGAACGATGAGGAGGGTTTCCGGCATACGCAGCTTCTACCGTGATTCGAGGCTCTTGCGAACGAAGGGCGAACGGTAGGGCGATTAGTCCTGTGGCTCAAGCGGAAAGCGGCGCATTGACCCCAGTAGCGCTACCCCTTACATCGCGCGCATGGCGGTCCGTGACATCCTCATCATCCCCGACAAGCGGTTGCGGCTGAAGTCCGTGCCGGTGACGGCGGTCGACAACACGCTGCGCAAACTAGTCGACGACATGTTCGAGACCATGTACGCGGCGCCCGGCATCGGGCTCGCCGCCATCCAGATCGGCGTGCCGCAGTGCGTCGTCACCATGGATCTCGCCAAGAAGGACGATCCGAAGGCGCCGCAGGTCTTCATCAATCCGGAAGTCGTCTGGAAAGCGGACGAGAAGTCGACCTATGAGGAAGGCTGCCTGTCGATCCCGGAATACTACGAAGAAGTCGAGCGGCCGGCGGCGGTGCGCGTGAAATATCTCGACCTCGACGGCAAACCGCACGAGATCGAGGCCACCGGCCTGCTCGCCACCTGTCTGCAGCACGAGATCGATCACACCAACGGCGTTCTGTTCATCGACTATATTTCCAAGCTCAAGCGCGACATGGTGATGAAGCAATTCAAGAAGGCGGCGAAGAAGGGCGAGCCCGTCAAGCCGCTGTCCGAGGACAAAGAGCCTTCGCATCACATTGGCTGACGCGCGACGGCGCATCATGGGTGCCTGAATGCGCCTGATCTTCATGGGCACGCCCGATTTCGCGGTGCCGACACTTAAAGCGCTTAAGGCTGCCGGGCACGACATCGCGGCGGTCTACACCCGCGCGGCTAAGCCTGGCGGGCGGCGCGGCCTTGATCTTATGCCGACGCGGGTCGAGCGCGCGGCGCGCGAACGGGGTTTGCCCGTGCTGACGCCAGCAACGCTCAGAACTGATGAGGCGGTGGCGACCTTCCGCGCGCATAAAGCTGACGCGGCGGTGGTCGTCGCCTACGGCCTGATCTTGCCGAAACCGATCCTCGAGGCGCCGCGGCTCGGCTGCTTCAACGTACATGCCTCGCTATTGCCGCGCTGGCGCGGCGCCGCGCCGATCAATCGCGCCATCATGGCGGGCGACACCGAAAGCGGCGTTACCATCATGCAAATGGACGAAGGCCTCGACACCGGCGCGATGGCGATGAGCGATCATGTTGCGATCGGCGCCGATATGACGGCGGGCGATCTGCACGACGCGCTGGCGCGGCTCGGCGCCGATCTGATGGCGCGCGCGCTGGCGGCGCTGGAACGCGGCACACTCACGTTGACGCCGCAGGGCGAGCAAGGCGTCACTTATGCGGCCAAGATCGGCAAGGACGAGACCCGCATCGATTGGGCGAAGCCGGCGAGCCAGGTGCACAACCACATCCGCGGCCTGTCGCCGTTTCCCGGCGCCTGGTTCGAGCTCGGCGGCGTGCGCATCAAGGCGCTGCGCTCGACGCGCGGCGAGGGCAACGGGACGCCGGGTACCGTGCTCGACGATCGTCTCACCATCGCTTGCGGCGAGGGCGCGGTGCGGCTCACGCAAGTGCAGCGTGAGGGCAAGAAGCCGATGAGTGCGGATGAGTTCCTGCGCGGCGCGACGATCAAGCCCGACGCGCGGCTTTCGTGATAGGCGTGCTACGCGGCGTGAAATCCCGCCCAGTGGTGCCGGCGCGCCTCGATGAATTCGGCGAGATCGTTGTCGCTGACGCGAACCAAATCGGTATGCGCGAAGCCTTTGGAATAGTCGAGGATAGAGACGATTTCGGGCGTCAGCCTGATGGTCGGCACCGCGTGGGGGTCGGGCCGCGGCATGACCCGGTATTCCGGATAGCGGTGCAGCAGGATGTCCGCCGCATGGTCGATCTCGCCTTGGTCGGTGACCACGGCGGCAGTGGCCGCGATCGACAGGCCCCTGATCTGCAGCGGCTGCGGATAATCCTTGGCGATGGCCAGCGAAACCCGCGGATCGCGCGTGATGTTGGCGAATTTCTGACTGTCGCGGGAAATCATGCAGTAGATGACCATCCCGTCATTGCAATAGCCGACGACAGTCGCCTGCGGCCAACCGTCCGGACGGTTGGTTGCGATCGTCATGATACGATGCTCATTGAGCAAATCGACGATTTGCCGCTTGAATTCGCGCTTCATAAAAAAGGTCCTCTTTTTCAAGCCGAAGTATAGGAAACCCGCCTGCCGGCGGATTTGAGGTGAATCAATCGTGCCCCGCTACAAGTTGACCATCGAATATGACGGTAGCCCCTTCGCCGGCTGGCAGATTCAGGCCGACCGGCCGACGGTGCAGGGCGTCCTGACGGCGGCGATCAAGGCTCTATCGGGCGAAAAAACCCTGGTGCAGGGGGCCGGCCGCACCGATGCCGGTGTGCACGCGCGCGGGCAGGTGGCCCATGTCGACCTGGCAAAGGACTGGGACACCGACACCGTACGCGATGCCCTCAATGCGCATCTTCGCCCGCACCCGGTGGCGATCCTGGCCGCCGAGCGGGCGGCCGACGATTTCAACGCCCGCACCTCGGCCATCAAGCGCCATTACCTTTATCGGATCATTAACCGTCGCGCCGATTTGACGCTCGATGCCGGTTACGCTTGGCGCGTGCCGCGCCCGCTCGACGCCGCGGCCATGCATGCGGCCGCGCAGCGATTGGTGGGCAAGCACGACTTCACCACGTTCCGCTCCACCGAGTGCCAGGCCAAGTCGCCGCTAAAGACCCTCGACTGGCTCGACGTCGAACGCGACGGCGACGACATCGTCGTGCGGGCGTCGGCGCGCTCGTTCCTGCACAGCCAAGTGCGTTCGATGGTGGGCTCGCTGGTGATGACCGGCGAGGGCAAATGGAGCGCCGACGATCTTGCCCGCGTGCTCGCCGCGCGCGACCGCACCGCCTGCGGCCAGGTGGCGCCGCCGGATGGGCTTTATTTGATGAAGGTGGACTACGAACCGAAGTAACGGTCGATGATCGTGCGATAAATCGCCGTCAGCGCGCGCAGGTCGGCGACCGGCACGCGCTCGTCGATGGCATGCATGGTTTGCCCGACCAGGCCGAATTCCACCACCGGACAATATTGCGTGATGAAGCGCGCATCGGACGTGCCGCCGCTGGTGGAGAATTCCGGTTTGCGCCCGGTGGCCTTGGCAATCGCGTCGGCGACGAGGTCGGTGAACGGCCCCGGCTTGACGGCGAACACGCCGGCGTTCGACGGCTCCCACTTGAATGCGAATTTGATCGCGCCGCCCGCCGCTTTCGCCGCCCGCCGCTCGATCAAGGCCTTCAGCGAGTCGAGCGTGTGCTTGTCGTTAAAGCGGATATTGAAGCGCGCGCGCGCCTCGCCCGGAATGAGATTGACCGTCTTGTTGCCGACATCGACCGAAGTGAATTCGAGATGCGAGGGCGGGAATAGCGCGCTGCCATTGTCGAGCGGCTCGATCTGCAACGCCGACACGATCGTCACCAGGCCGCGGATCGGGTTCTCGGCGCGGTCGGGATAAGCGACGTGGCCTTGCTTGCCGGAGACGATCAAGTGGCCGTTGAGCGAGCCGCGGCGGCCGATCTTGATGGTGTCGCCCAGCGTATTCACGTTGCTCGGCTCGCCGAGGATGCAGTGGTCAAATTTTTCGCCGCGCTCGGCGGCCCATTGCAGCAGCTTGGTCGTGCCGTTGACCGCAATGCCTTCCTCGTCGCCGGTGATCAGAAACGAGATCGAACCTTTTGGTTTGCCGCCGTTGGCCGCGAGGTGATTGAGCACGGCGGCCACGGCACAGGCGATGCCGCCCTTCATGTCCACCGCGCCGCGGCCGTAAAGCTCGCCATCGGCGACCTCGCCGGAAAACGGCGGATGCGCCCAAGCCTTTTCGTCACCCGGCGGCACGACGTCGGTATGGCCGGCGAACATTAGGTGCGGCGCCGCCGTGCCGATGCGGGCATAGAAGTTTTCCACGTCGTCCGCGCCCGGTTCGTGAAACGTCATGCGGTGCACGGCGAAGCCGGCGGCCTTTAATGTGCTTTCGAGGAACGCGAGCGCGCCGCCTTCCGCCGGCGTCACCGACGGGCAGCGGATCAAATCGCGGGCGAGGGCGAGGGGATCGGCGGTCATGACGAGGGACTCAAGCTCCGAGCTGCGCCGCCAGCAGGTTGTTCTGGTTGCGCACCCAGCCAGGGATCAGGAAGGCGTCGACCAGCACCCAGACGCAAGTGATGACGAGCCCGACGACAGTGAGCGATAGGATGAGTTGCGTGACCGCGATACCGGTGCGTTTGAGATAGAAATTATGGCCGCCTAAAATGCCCACGAAGAACCACAGCAGATAGGCGACCAAAGCCGTTTTCTTGTTGGCTTCGAACAGCATTAGAGCGCGCGTGTCGCGTGACAGTTCGCCTCTCGGCAAGGCGTCAGGCCGACCGATGGGAAGTTCGCTCATGTCGTCCCTCTCAACTCGCGGCACACGGCCATGCGAAGATCAGTCCCTCAGCAGTTCGTTGATGCTGGTCTTCGAGCGCGTTCGCTCGTCGACGCGCTTGACGATGACGGCGCAGTAGAGGTTCGGTCCTGGCTCGCCGTTCGGCAGGGGCTTGCCGGGCATGGTCCCCGACACGACCACCGAATAAGGCGGCACCTCGCCCTGATAGATCTTGCCGGTTTCGCGGTCGACGATCTTGGTGGACATGCCGAGATAGACGCCCATGCCAAGCACGGAGCCTTCGCGCACGATGACGCCTTCGACAACTTCGGAGCGCGCGCCGATAAAGCAATTGTCCTCGATCACCACCGGCCCGGCCTGCAACGGCTCAAGCACGCCGCCAATGCCGACGCCGCCGGACAAATGACAGTTCTTGCCGATCTGCGCGCAGGAACCGACGGTTGCCCACGTATCGACCATGGTACCTGAATCGACATAGGCGCCGAGATTGACGAAGGACGGCATCAGCACCACGCCGGGCGCGATATAGGCCGAGCGCCGCACCACGCTGCCGGGCACGGCGCGGAAGCCGGCCTTCTTGAATTTCGCGGCGCTCCAGCCCTTGAACTTGGAATCAACTTTGTCCCACCACACCGCTTTGCCTGGCCCGCCCGCGATCACGCTCATGTCGTTAAGGCGAAACGACAGCAGGACCGCCTTCTTCAGCCACTGATTGACCTGCCAGGAACCGTCCGCCCGCTTCTCGGCCACGCGCGCCTCGCCGCGGTCGAGCAATCCAAGCGCGGCATCGACGGCCTTGCGCACCGCGCCCTTGGTCTTGGGGCCGATCTTGTCGCGGCCTTCGAAGGCATCGTCGATGGTTTTGGCGAGCTTGTCGTTGGACATTGGGCAACCCGGCGCTTCGTTTGGCAGCGGTTTGTCGGGGGCGGGGCAGAGGATGTCAAGCCGTGCGGCGGCGCTGAGAGCAAAAGTAGAGCGGCGAGACCGGCGGACGAACAGCGACGGCAGCGCGGAGCGTGCTTCATGAGCGATCTTCCGAGCGCTAACCAACGCGTCAGATTCCCGATCCTGGTTACGTCGACGCGGTCGAGCGGCTTGGCGCGGATGTCGATTACGGCAATAGTAAATTTACGAGGATCAAGGATTTGCTCAAGAAATCCGGCAAGGTCGTCGGTCAAATGGTCGACATGCGGCTCGTCGCGGCCGCCCAATTCCCAATCTTCGCGAAACACTTCGCGCTGGCCTTCCGGCACCACCAACACGGTTGTCATGCCGAGCGTATGCGGCGCTTCCAGATTGCGCGCCAGGTCCTCGAACATGGCCGCCTTGGTCGGATCGACCTTATGCAGCGCCAGGAAACGCTCGTAGGTCTGCAGCGCCGGCTTCGGCTCGAGCTCGGCAGCGACGATGTCGAACACGTCCTCAAAATGCTGGTGGATCTCCAGCCGCCGCATCACCGCGTTGGCATGCTTGCGCGTGCCGTTGGTGAGGATGAGCTTGCGGCCGGGCAATTTCTCGAGCGCCGCGCCCAGCGCCGGATTGGGCTCGAGCGGCGAGTGATCGATCTGGTGCACGTAGTCGAGGTAGGCGTCCGGATCGAGCCCGTGCTCGGTCATCAGCCCGCGCATGGTGGTGCCGTAGCGCTTGTAATAATCCTTCTGCACGCGGAAGGCCTCGTCCTTCGACACTTTCAGGAATTTGGCGACGTAAGCGCGGATGCGGTCGTCGACCTGCTGCCACAACAGGTGATGCGGATATAGCGTGTTGTCGAGATCGAACACCCAAGTCTCGACGTGGCCGAAACCGCGCGGCGTCCGGAGCTCGTTGCTCATTTCAGTTGCCGATTAAACAGCCGTCGATCGCGCGATCATTCGGCCGCAACGAAATATGCAGCCTTGTGCAGGTCGGCCCGCTCGGCCGCATCGAGCACCGCGATACGCCGGTCGATGGTATCGATCACGCGCCGCGAGAACGGACCGAGATGCATGTAGAGCGACATCAGGCTTATGATGTGGCGGAGCGCGTCCGGATTGGTGCGGGCGATGGTCTTGAACGTGTTCCAGAGTATTTCGCGGGTACCGGGCGCGCAGTTGATGATGTCGTGGATCATCTCGGACGAGCTCACCTCGCCGCGGCGATCGCCGGCCACCGGAGTATTCCGGCAGTCGCGGCGGTCGAGCATGGTGGCGAGTTTTTCGAGGCGCCGCGCGAAATTCTCCGGCGCATAGACCGTTTCCACCACGCGCTTGTAATCGGTGAGGATGTCGCGCAGCGGACGCAACGGGTCGAAATTTATGCCGATCGAGCACTGATCGCCAGCGCGCTCCTCGAGCATGATGTCGTGGCCCTCGTGCAGGCGGCCTTCCTTCTCGAGGCGGCGTGTGAGCTGCGTCCCAGGCAGCGCATAGAGCAGGCCGACCATCGCGACCGGCACCGCGCAATCGTCGATGAAGGCGGCCATCGCATCCCCGATCGAGCCTTTCTCGCTGTCGAAGCCGACGATGAATCCGGCGGTGACGGCAATGCCGTAGCTGTAGATCTTATGCACGCTCTCGGCGAGGTTGCGCTTGGTGTTCTGTTTCTTGCGCATCGCAACCAGCGTTTCCGGGTCCGGGCTCTCGATGCCGATGAAGACCAGCCAAAAGTTGGCGGCCTTGAGCATGCTCAGCAACTCTTCATCGTCGGAGAGGTTGATAGAGGCTTCGGTCGAGAATTCGAATGGATAGCCGTGTGCTTCCTGCCAGGCTTTCAATTGCGGCAGGAACTGCTTCACCGCCTTCTTGTTGCCGATCAGGTTGTCGTCGACGAAATCGACATGGCCGCGATAGCCGAGTTCATAGAGCCGGTCGAGCTCGGCTAGCATCTGCTCGTTCGTTTTAGCGCGGGGGTTGCGGCCATAGAGCTCGATAATGTCGCAGAATTCACAGGTGAACGGGCAGCCGCGCGAGTACTGGATGCAGATGTAGAGATACTGGTCGAACTTGAGCAGGTCGAAGCGCGGCATCGGCGTCTTGGTGACGTCGACCTGAAATTTCTCGGCTTTGAACACGCCCGAGCGTTCGCCGCGTTCCCAAGCCGCGACGAAATCCCTGATGACGTCTTCGACTTCGCCCAGCACCTGGAAGTCCGCCGACCGATAGAGATGAGGGCTCGACGCGACGTCCGGGCCGCCGACGACAACCGGTTTGTTATGCTCATGACACAACTCGATCAGGCGCAAGCAATCCGGCTGCTGGTTGAGCATGCCGCCGGTCATCACCATGTCGGCCCATGCGAGATCGGAAAGCTCGAGGTTTTCGGTATTGCAGTTGACGAGCTTGAATTCCCAGTGCTGCGGCAGCAGGGCAGCGACGGTGATCAGGCCGAGCGGCGCGGCCGGATAGCGCGCGCCGACGAGCTTGCACGCTTCCGTGTAGCCCCAGAACGAGTTCTGGACGAATTCGGGGTAGACGAGCAGAACCCGCCAAGCGCGGTCGGTCATTCGTTCGGATCTCCCTGGCGCAATATCTCACGAATGGCCGCGAGCGCATAGCGTCGTAAAGCGCCGAAAATCCGGCCTTTCCGGGCTCAAGGTTCCCTGAACCGGACCGTCGCCGCCGGCTGATTGCCGAGATCGATCGTCGCAAATCCGGCCGTATTGAGGCCACGCGCCGCGCAATCCTTGTGGTCGGCGAGTTCGAACTTACCGTCGCGCGTGCAGAGCGCGACGTTGCCGCCCCAGGCGAGCGGCGCGTCGCCGCGCATGATCGTGCGGCCATTGCCGTCGACCGCCTCGGCATAGCTGTAAACGCGGTGCGGATCGCCGTGCAGATCCGGCCGCAGGCATTGGCCAGCCGCCACGCGATACCAGCCGCGGCTGACGATCGCGCCCATCTCGACGATGCCGAGCGCGGCCATCACCGGATATTTGGTGTCGTTGCACCAGGAGAAACCGGCGCCTTCCGGATTGGCGGCGGCAGCCAGCAGCGCGTCGAAAAAATCCGGCCGCGATGCCGCATCGGCCGGCAGTTTGCGGTCGGTCAGGAATTTCGCGATCGCGGCTTGCGTCTTTGCGCCCTGCACGCCGTCGATCGGATAGGCGTCATAGCCGGCGATCGTCAGCAAGCGCTGGATGCCGGCGAGCCGCGCCTGCGCGTCGTCGTAGTCGGCTTCTTCCGCGAGGTTGACCGCCGGCCCTTTCGGCGAACCGGACGGCCGCGCGGCGGTGAAACGCGCCTGCTGATTGAGCGGGCAACTGCGCGCATTGGCGATTTCGAAATCGCCGTCGCGGATGCACAACTCGGCATGGCTCGCCTGTGGCAGCGGTCCGCTGCCGTAGACGGCCGGCGTGCGCGCATGCACATAGACCATGTCCACGTCGAGCGGCCCGTCGACGACATGGCGGCAGGAGCCGGGATCGATGCGAAACCAGCCACGGGTCGCGACGTTAGGGCGCTTTTCCAGCCCGATCGCCGCTTCGACGCGATAGCTGGTGCGATTGCACAAAGTGAGTTCGGCATGCGCGGGCGTCGCCAGCACCAGCGTCGCGCCTGCCACTGCAAAGATGCACTTCGAACCGAGAATCATGCGGCCATGCTAGCCGATCGGATGGCTCAGCGATGCATCAACGTGCCGATGCCGTGGTCGGTCAGCAATTCGAGCAGCACGGCGTGCGGAATCTTGCCGTCCAAGATGACCACGCCTTCGACGCCCTGGTCGAGCGCATAGATGCAGGTCTCGACTTTGGGGATCATGCCGCCGGAGATGGTGCCGTCGGCGATCAGCTTGCGGGCGTCGGCGACCGACAGGTCGCTGATCAGGTTCTTGTCCTTGTCGAGCACGCCGGGTACGTCCGTGAGCAGCAGCAGCCGCTTGGCCTTGAGCGCGCCGGCGATGGCGCCGGCGAAAGTATCGGCGTTGACATTGAAGGTGCCGCCATCGGCCGCGGCCGCCACCGGCGCCAGCACCGGGATCAGATCCTTGCCGAGGACGTGATTGAGGACGGTGAGATCGACCTTGTCAGGCTCGCCGACAAAGCCGAGATCGACCACCTTCTCGATGTTGGAGTCCGGGTCGACCACGGTGCGGGTCACCTTGCGCGCCTGCACCATGTTGCCGTCCTTGCCGCACAGCCCGATCGCCTTGCCGCCGGCGGCATTGATATAGCCGACGATCTGCTTGTTGATCGAGCCGGCCAGCACCATTTCGACGATCTCGACGGTCGCGGCATCGGTGACGCGCAGGCCAGCGGCGAATTCCGACTTGATGCCGAGCTTCTTGAGCATGGCCGCGATCTGCGGCCCGCCGCCGTGTACCACCACCGGATTGATCGCGGTCTGCTCGAGCAGCACGATGTCACGGGCGAAATCTCGCGCGGTTTGCTCCTGGCCCATGGCGTGGCCGCCGTATTTGACCACGACGATTTCCTCGTCGTAGCGCTGCATGTGCGGCAGCGCTTCCGACAGGATGCGCGCTTGCTCGACCGGGTCGATTTTGGGGGCTTTGGCCATTGCGCCGACTTTCCCGTGAAAAGGCTGCAGGGTTCTAGCCGAAGTCGGCGGCGTCCGACAATGCGGTCAATGCCGGCGTTCCTCCAACAGCCGCGCGATCGCCGCGCGCAGCTCCGGGATGCCGGTGCCGTCGTGGGCCGAGGTGGCGAGCACCGTCGGATAGGCAGCCGAGCGCTTGGCGAGCGCGGCCTCGACTTCGGCGATGCGGCCGGCAAGTTCGGCCGGGTTCACTTCGTCGCACTTGGTCAGCACGATCTGGTGGCTGACCGCCGCCTGGCCGAGGGCGTCGAATACTTGATCGTCGGTGTCTTTGAGGCCATGGCGGGCGTCCACCAGCACGTAAACGCGCGCGAGATTGGCGCGACCGCGCAGATAGGCTTGGATCAGTTCGGTCCAGGCCGCGATCTTGCTCTTGGCGGCGGCCGCGTAGCCGTAGCCCGGCATATCCACGATGTTGAGCCGGCCGCCGCTGGAAAAGAAGATCAACTCCTGGGTGCGGCCGGGAGTGCGCGACGTGCGCGCCAGATTCTTGCGCCCGGTGAGCGCGTTGATCAGACTCGACTTGCCGACATTGGAGCGGCCGGCGAAGGCGATCTCCATGCCGCGCATCGGCGGCAGCGAGACGGCCGAGCCGGCGGCGGCAACGAACTGCCAGTCGCCGGTCAACAGGCGCCGGCCGGTTTCGATTTCGGATGCGGTGAAGGTCTGTGCGGTCATGGTTGGGGCGCCGTCGTGCGACTGGGGATTTCCGCTCGTCCCCGCGAAAGCGGGGACCCAGGGGCCGCAAAGCACTGGATTCCCGCATTCGCGGGAATGAGCGGAGTGTGGCCACGACCTAGCCTAACCGGATGAATTTCTAAAGCCTTCAGCGCTCCGCCGGCGCCTCGCCTCCCGCGTCCGCCGCCTCGCGGGCGTCTTGGCGCGACTTGACGAAGGCGTCGATCCGCCGCGCCAGGTCGATGCGGAAGGCGTCGATGTCCTCCGGCATGTCGTCATCGTCATAGGCGGCGCGCGCCGGATGCTGGCTCAGCAGCGCGTTTAGTTCGCGCAAGGTGCGCGTCAGCGTGCCGAGCGCGCGGGCGGTCTGCTCTGTCTCGCGCGGATGCCGGGGCTCTCCTGCGAGCCTCGCGATGATCGTCTCGATGGCGGGCAGCACGCGGGCGACCGCGCTTTGCAGGCGCGGCGCGATCGAGGCGGGATCGCTGTCGGCCGGCTCGTTCGCGCCGTGGCCGGACGGGATCGGCGGCGCGGCATCACTCTCTCCCACTGAATGAGGGAGGGCTGGGGAAGGGGGCTGCTGCGGAGGTTCTTCCCATTCGTCCCCGCGCAAGCGGAGACCCAGGGGCGGCAGCCTCCGCGCTTCAGTGCCGTGCAGCAGTGCCGGGTACCTCGCTGGCTCCAATGCGCCGATCATTTCACCCTGTGGCGCCGCCATAGCCGGCGGCCCCTCGCGCGGGATCGGCACGCGCCGCCGCGTCCAGCGCCAGCGCCGCACGCGGTCGCGCAGCGTGCCGGACGAGATGCCGTGCTCGGCGCAGATGTCCTCGACCGGCCGGTTGGTGTGCTCGTAGTCGTAACGGATTTGCGTCCAGGCGTCGCTGGTCGGTTCGCTCATGGTCGTTGCCTTGACGTGTGATGGCGCGCGCGGACGCACCGCCCGCGCCGCGGGCCGCGAACGGCCGGGCAGTGGGCGGCAGTCTTGCCGCGCGCCTGATGGTGGAAGGATGCGCCTTTGCTAGCCGGGCAGCGTCACGCTGTCAAGGAATATCTTCCTCTCGGTCGGCCCTAAAGAGGCGATCGACAAGGGATCCGTTCTGGAGAGGGAAACATCATTCGCTGTGTTGCGGCGCTGCGGGAGCAGGGTGCCGCTCGCGGTACTTCGGGCCAGGGCCGCGCATGTAATGCCGCTCGGGCCGGTAAGAGACCGATGCCGGGACCAGTTTTTCGAGCAGCCACCGCCAGCGGGAGAGGCTGAGTAAGTGCGGTTTTCCGTTGAAGATTGCCATGGCCTGATACTCGCGCTGTCCGATGTCCTCAGGGGCGATTGGGCCCGCCATGTTGCGCCGGATTGCTTGCGGCACGGCGTCCGCCTCTAGTGGCCGAGCAACTGAGGTACGAGGAGTGCGGCGCACGTCGCCACGATCAGCAAAGGCAGCGCCTCCAAGACAAATCTCGAGGTTCGCTCCAGCATGGCAGGACTCCCATGATCCCTTGTCCGCGACCGCTCAAACGCCTATTTCATACGGTCAATTGAAATTCAAACAGATGTTTGAGGCAGAACGATGACAAGTGCCGCCGGCCGGGCGATCAAAGAGGTTTGCATTTTGTTGCAAGAGGCTTTATTGAAGCAATTCAAACATTTGTTTGAATTGGGAATCCGATGACGCGTCCGGCTGAATACACCCGCAATTCGATCATGAAGGCGGCGGTCCACCTCCTGGCGGAGAAGGGCTACCAGGGCACGACCGTTCGGGACATCGTCGCCAGAGCGCGCGTCAACCAGGCCGCCATCAACTACCATTTCAAGGGCAAGGATGGCTTGTACCTCGAAGCCCTGAAAATGGCGTTCGCGAAGCTGACGGAGAATGCGGTTCTCGATGCCGAGGAAATCAAATCGCTGTCACGCGAACAGGCGCTACGGCGCTTCGTGCGCCACCAGCTGCGGCCGCTGCTTTATCAGGATGAATTGAGCCGCTACATCCGCATGTTTGCCTGGGAAAGCGCGCATCCGTCGAAGGTGTTTCGCAAGTTCATCGCCACCAATTCGACCTCATACCTTTCGGCCGCGGTCAACATTGTGCGGCGATTCCTGCCGCCGGACACGCAAGACCGGGCAGCGCTCTGCGCGGCAATATGCTTGATGGGGCAATGCAGCGTTTTCGTGCGAAACCGCGATCTGTTTGCACAAGATCCATTCCGCTTGACGATCGACGAGCCGTTTGTCGATGAACTGGCCGATCTCATTGCCCGGGTTGCCATCGGCGGCTTGCCGCATGCCGACGATGCCAGATTGAAGACGGCTTAGAGAGCGCCAGGTCCGCTCGGTCAAGAGCGGACGTTACCCGGCGTTTTCCGATGAATCGTCCGCTTTCGCCGCATTGACTGCACTCGACACCTGCCGACCCAGCAGCTAGTACGCATGGTGAGATGGTATGAGCTTGGGCAATCTAAAACGATTAGGTGAATAATGCGCAATGTTCAGATCGTCATCGGATCGCTGACCGTTGCTTTGATCGCGTCAATGTCTACTGCGCAGGCCGAGCACTGGATAAAGGCAGGCACAAATCCTGTCTTGGGCGATAAATTTTCCTCTTGCGTGGACACAGATAGCGTTAGGACGTCCCCTGACGGTTGGACCTCGTACCGATGGAAATTGTGCGCCGTTTCTCGAGATATTTTTGAGACCGCCGTCAAGTGTAACTCGGATTTCTCCGCCGAGAAATTCGTTACGCGAACTCGAGCCGTTGTGGCAAACGGCAAGCCAGTGCGCAGCGATCCATGGAAATCCGAATCGACCTATGTCGGGTCCCAGAGTGGACAACAGGCCCGACTAATCTGCCACAAATAAAGGCCTGTTATGCAGCCAGCTCCATATTGCAACGTGTGCGTAAATGCAATTCTCGTCGCGGTTTCCGCCCTGACGATCACAGTTCTGATTGCAAGCGCAATGTAGCTTGTCTCCTCGCAAGAGACCTCGGCGACACCTCGGTACGCGCAAATGACGAAATTGCCTTGCGGGCAATGCCATGTGAATCCCGCTGGTGGCGGCAATCTCAAACCGCTCGGTAAAAAGTTTCAAGCAAACGGCCATAAACTATAGGTCGTCAGTGACCTGCCTCTTGGGCTGACCACTCCGCCTTGAACGCCACCATGGTTTCCTCGCGCGTTTCCGCATAGCCGCGATCAGTCGGTATTTGCGGACCGCGCGCCGTAACCGTCCAAAACAATTTGCGATCTGCCGGCGCCGCGCGAATTGACGCGACGTCCGGTCCTGGCCCATCGGGTCATTTCGCGGTGGCACAGCAATTCGGTCACTTTTGGAGCAGAGCGGACATCGGCTGAGCCGCGCTTGCCGAACTGGACTGATGAGCACGCGCCCTCGCTAAAGGCGTGGATCGCCAGGGATTGCCCGGCGATCGCGAAGGGTCATCCATCGTCTGTCATGCCCGGCACTCGGGTCCGGCTTCGCCGGCCCGAGCACATGCCTTGTTGCGGGCATCCACGCCTTGGCTTGAGTGCAAAACAGTAAAGCCGTGGATGGCCGGGACAAGTGTCACGACCGGGCCGGCCAAAAGGCCGGACTTGGATGCCCGGCCATGACGGGGAACTACTGCTGCGGCTTCTTCTTCCCGAAGAACACCGCCTTGATATTGTCGAACAACTCGATCTTGGCGCCATGTTTGCGCATGATGATGCTTTGCTGGGCGACAGACAACGAGTTGTTCCAGGCCCAGTAGATCACCAGCCCGGCCGGGAAACTGGCGAGCATGAAGGTGAAGATCAGCGGCATCCAGTTGAAGATCATCTGCTGCGTCGGATCGGGCGGCGCCGGGTTGAGCTTCATCTGCACCCACATGGTGATGCCCATGATCACGCCCCATAGGCCGACATGCAGGAAGTGGCCGATCACAGGAACGGTCGTCGGGTCGAACGGGATGAGGCCGAACAGGTTGAAGATATTGGTCGGGTCGGGCGCCGACAGGTCGTGAATCCAGCCGAAGAACGGCGCGTGCCGCATTTCGATGGTGACGAACAGCACCTTGTAGAGCGAGAAGAACACCGGGATCTGGATGGCGATCGGCAGGCAGCCGGCCAGAGGATTGATCTTCTCTTTCTTGTAGAGCGCCATCAGCTCCTGCTGCTGCTTGGCCTTGTCGTCGGGATAGCGCGCGCGCAGCGCCGTCATCTGCGGCTGCACCGCCTTCATCTTGGCCATCGAGGCATAGGACTTGTTGGCGAGCGGGAAGAACGCCGCCTTGATCAGCACGGTGACGATCAGGATCGCCAGGCCGAAATTGCCGACCAGGTGATAGAAATAGTCGATGACGACGAACAGCGGCTTGGTGATGAAATAGAACCAGCCCCAGTCGATCAGCAGGTCGAAGCGGTTGAGATTGAGTTGCTTCTCGTAGGCGTTGACGACGGCGACTTCCTTGGCGCCGGCGAACAGGCGCGCATCGGCCGAGCCGGTCGCGCCCGGCGCGATAGTCCGGGCGTCGAGCAGGTAGTCGGTCTGGTAGGTCTTCTGCGTGCCGATCTCGCCGGCGATGAAGTGCGCTTTCAGATGCGCTGTGATGTCCGGCACGCAGCGTCGCAGCCCAATATTTGTCGGTGATGCCGAGCCAGCCGTTGGTGACGTCGAAATTGACGTCCTTCTTCTCTTCGATCTTCTTGTAGGTGTATTCCTGCAGGCCCTGGTCGCCGAGCACGCCGACGATGCCTTCGTGCAGAATGTAATAGCCGAGCGTCGGCGGCGTGCCGTGCCGAGAGATCAGCGCATAGGGATAGAGCGAAACCGGGTTTGCGCTCTTGTTCACGACCTCGTCCTTGATCGTGAACAGATATTTGTCGTCGACCTTTATGGTGCGGCGGAATTCGAGTCCCTGGCCGTTGTCGTAGGCCAGCGTCACCGGATGGCTGGCGCTGAGTGCGCCAGAACCCGATTGCGTCCACACGGTATCCGACGTGGGCACCTTCACGTTGGCGCCGGCGGCATTGGTCCAGCCGAATTCAGCGTAGAACGGATCGGGACTGCCGGACGGCGACAACAGAACGATCGGCGGCGACTTCGGATCGACGGTCTCGCGAAACTTGATCAGCGCCAGATCGTCGATGCGGCCGCCCTTGAGGTCGATCGAACCTTGCAGGCTGTCGGTCGCGATCGCAACGCGCGGCGACGCCTTCAGCGCCGCGTCGCGGTTGGCGGCAACGGCTGCCGGAGCTCTGCGGCGCCTGACCGGGCACCTGCGCCGGGCCGGGCTGTGCGGGGGCTAGCGCCGGTTTGCCCGGCTGCTGCTGCGTCTGTTGTTGCTTTTGCTGCTCGGCCTGCAGTTTCTCCTGCCGCGCCTTCTCCTGCGGCATGGCGAAGAAAAACTGCCAGGCGATCAGCACCAGGGCCGACAGCGCGATGGCGAGAATGGTATTTTTGTTATCGGTCATCCCAATGCCGTTTTGTCGTTGCGCCCCGCATGCACTCGCTGCAACGCCCCCTCGAAGTCCGCGGCAATTCGCGCAAACGGAACCTTGAGCGCCGCGCGCCGGCCGATTAGCACATAATCATGTCCGGTTCGTATCCGGCTTGACCCGGCGCCCCGTACAATTTCCCGCAAGCGGCGGCGCACCCGATTTCGCTCCACCGCGTTGCCGACCTTTTTCGACACGGTAAAACCAAACCGCGCTGGCCCGTCATCGACCCGTTTGCGCGCCTGCAGCACGAATGCCGTGGCAGTGGACTTGATGCCGGACGCCGCAGCCAGAAAATCCGCTCGTTGCCTCAGTCTTTCCATGGAAGCAATGCGCGCGGCTTCTTGGACCCGCCGTCAGGCGGAAAGCCGCTTGCGCCCGCGTGAGCGCCGTGCCGAAAGCACCTTGCGCCCGCCTTTGGTGGCCATGCGCGTGCGGAAACCGTGACGGCGCTTGCGTACAAGCTTGCTCGGTTGATAGGTCCGCTTCACGATTAGTTCTCCGGTGGTCGCGCCGTGGCGACGGGGGCGTCAGGATGCCCCCAAGATCGGCCATGAAAACCCGCAAAGGCGCGGATCGGCACGCGATTTGCGCGGCTTATAAGGGAGGGGCTAGGGCGCGTCAATGCGACCCGCGCGTACGGACGCCGGCCCTTTCCATGCATTTCACAAAGGCTCACAAGGCGGTGAGATCGGCCTGCTCGGGCTGCAGGTCCACCCATCTCGTGTATATAGCGCGGATGTCTGCCACCCCGCCGTCCGCCGCCCGACCGCGAGGCCTGATACGCCGGCTGCTGCCGCTGATTGTGGTCGTTCTGCTTGCCGGAGTCGCCTATCTCGCCGCCGGGCATGGTGGCATCTCGCTCGAGGCGCTGGTCCGGCACCGCATGGCGATCGATGGCTTCGTGCGCGAGCATCGGACCCTGGCGGTGCTCGGTTATATCGCGCTCTATATCGCCGCCGTCGCGCTGTCGCTCCCGGGGGCGGTGTTTCTCACGGTGACCGGCGGCTTCCTGTTCGGGCTTGCGGTCGGCGCATCGGCGGCGGTGATCGGGGCGACCGCAGGGGCGACGCTCATTTTTCTGGTGGCGCGCACCGCGCTTGGCGAGCCGCTGCTGCGGCGCGCGGGCCCACGCGCGGTGCAGCTTGCGCAAGGTTTTCGCGATGACGCCTTCAGCTACCTGCTGTTCCTGCGGCTGGTGCCGGCCTTTCCATTTTTCTTGGTTAACCTGGTGCCGGCCTTCGCGGGTGTACGGCTAGGTCCGTTCGTCGCAGCGACCGCGCTCGGCGTCATCCCGGGGGCGCTGGCCTTTGCCCTCGCCGGCACCGGCCTCGATAGCGTCATCGCCGCGCAGCAGGCCGCCAATCGCGATTGCCTCGCCGCCGGCCGCGCCGATTGCCATATGGTGTTTGACGCCAAGGACGTGCTGACGCCGCACCTGATCGGCGCGCTGATCGCGCTCGGCTTGCTCGCCCTGGTGCCGGTGGTGGTAAAAAGATTGCGCGCGCGCTCACGCGCGATGATGTGAAATTTGCATTCATTCTGCGGGCACCGAGGTTTAAAGGCATGGCGGAAACACTCAAATCCGATATTTGCGTCATCGGCGGCGGCTCCGGCGGCTTGTCGGTTGCCGCGGCCGCCGCTGCGTTCGGCGTGCCGGTGGTGCTGATCGAGCGCCACAAGATGGGCGGCGATTGCCTCAACACCGGCTGCGTGCCGTCGAAGGCGCTGCTGGCGGTGGCCAAGCGGGCTGAGACGATGCGTGCCGCGGCAGCTTTCGGGGTGACGGCGCAGGCCGTCGATGTCGACTTCGCCAAGGTGCACGATCATGTCCAGCACGTGATCAGCGCGATTGCGCCAGCCAATTCGGCGGAGCGCTTCGGCGGGCTGGGCGTGCGCGTCATCAAAGGTCACGCCAAATTCAAGGACCGCAGAACGGTCATCGTCGGTGACGATGCCGAAATCCGCGCGCGCCGTTTCGTGATCGCGACCGGATCGACGCCGGGATTGCCGCCGATCCCGGGTCTCGATGAGGGTCCTTATCTCACCAACGAGACCGTTTTCGATCTCACCAAGCGGCCGGACAGTCTGATCATTATCGGCGCCGGTCCGATCGGTCTGGAAATGGCGCAAGCCTTCCGCCGGCTTGGCAGTGCGGTGACCGTGCTGGAAGCGGCGGTGCCGCTCGTCAAAGACGATCCGGAATGCGCCGCGATCGTGCTTGACCAACTCGATCGTGAGGGCATCATTATTCACAGCGGCGTCAACGTCACCCGCGTCAAGCACGTCGGCGGCCGCGTATCGGTGACGTTCGCAGGTTCGGGCAGCGAAGAGACTGTCGAAGGTCATTCTCTGCTGGTCGCCACCGGGCGCAAGCCGACCACCGACGGACTCGATCTCGAAGCCGCCGGCATAAAATATGACCGAACCGGCATCCAGGTGAACAAGAGGCTCAAGACCAGCAACCGGCGCGTCTATGCGATCGGCGATGTCGCGGCCGGACAATTGCAGTTCACTCACGCCGCCAACTATCACGCCGGCCTGGTCATCCGGAATGCGCTGTTTCGCCTTCGGTCCAAGGTTAACAGCGATCTGGTCCCTTGGGTGACCTTTACCGAGCCGGAACTGGCGCAGACCGGATTGACCGAGGTGCAGGCGCGCGCGCGCAAGCTCAAATTCCGCGTCTTGCGCTGGCCGTATCACGACAATGATCGCGCCCAGGCCGAGCGCGAGACGCATGGTCATATAAAGGTCATCACCGGCAGGAAGGGTAAGATCCTCGGCGCCACCATTGTCGGTGCGCAGGCCGGAGAACTGATTGCAATGTGGACTTTGGCGCTTGCGCAGGGGCTGAATATCCGAGCCCTCACCGGCATCGTGCTGCCCTATCCGACGCTGTCGGAAATCGGGAAACGCGCGGCCATTGACTATTTCACGCCGAGTTTGACGAGCCCTTGGGTGCGGCGCATCATAGCTTGGCTGCGAATCTTCGGTTGAGATGCCATTGGAACCGGGAACCGAGCCAACGAACGGGCCTGTTGCGTCATCGAGGCCGCGCCCCGCGGCGGGCCCGCGTATCGGTCTATCGGGCAAGCTGCTGTTCCTCACCGTTCTGTTCGTGATGGTGGCGGAAGTCCTCATCTACGTCCCGTCGATCGCCAACTTCCGACTCAACTGGCTCAACGACCGCTTGGCCGCCGCGCACACCGCCGCGCTGGTGCTTGATGCTGCGCCGAGCGGCATGGTGCCGGAAAGTCTGGCCAAGCAGATCCTGAGCAGCATCGGTGCGCGCGCCGTGGCGATGAAGATGGGCACCCAGCGCCGCCTGTTGGCCGCCAATGATGTGCCGTCGCAGATTGAGCAGGACATCGACATGCGCAACGTGCCGTGGTGGGGCGCCATCATGGACGCGTTTGACACGATGCTGTTCTCCAAGCCCGGCGATGTTTTGCGGCTGGTCGGCCCGGCGCCGATGGCGGAAGGCCAGTTCATCGAGATCGTTCTCGACGAAGCGCCGCTGCGCAAGGCGATGCTGACCTTTTCCGTGAACATCCTGCTGCTGTCGCTGGCGATCTCCGGCATCACCGCGATGCTGGTGTTCTTCGCGCTACATTATCTGCTGGTGCGGCCGATGGGGCGCATCACCGCGAACATGATCACGTTCCGCGCCGATCCTGAGAATCCGGCGCGCATCATTCCGGAATCTGGACGCGGCGATGAAATCGGCACGGCTGAAGTGGAGCTTGCCGCCATGCAACGCGAACTCGCCTCGATGCTGCATCAGAAGAACCGGCTGGCGGCGCTCGGTCTGGCGGTATCGAAAATCAATCACGACCTGCGCAATCTGCTGGCGTCGGCACAGTTGTTTTCGGATCAATTATCGACCTTGCCGGATCCCAAGGTGCAGCGCTTCGCACCCAAGCTGATGCGAGCGCTCGAGCGCGCGATCGCGTTCTGCCAGTCCACGCTCTCCTACGGCGCCGCGCAGGAGCCGCCGCCCGAACGCAAGACCATCGAAGTCGGACCGCTGATCGAGGAGGTGTATGAGGCGCTCGGCCTCGGCCTCGACGTGCCGATCCGCTGGATCGTATCGGTGGAGCGCGGGCTCACCATGGAGGCCGATCACGATCAATTGTTCCGCGTGCTGGTGAATGTGGCGCGCAACGCGGTGCAGGCGCTGGAGGCGCGCGGCGCGCGCGACCCGGCCCGTGACCAGATCCGTATTACCGGCCGGCGCGAAGGCAGCGTGGTGATCATCGAAATGTCCGACACCGGCCCCGGCGTCTCGGAAAAGGCGCGGGCCCATATGTTCCAAGCCTTTCAGGGCTCGACGCGCGCCGGCGGCGCCGGCTTGGGGCTGGCCATTGCCGCCGAACTGGTGCGCGCCCATGGCGGCGACATCCGCCTGGTGCCGGGGACGATTGGCGCGACCTTCAGCATCACCATCCCCGACCGCGCGGTCGATCTCGATTCCCGGCGCGGCGAGCGGGCGCGGGCATAACTCCGCTCAAAACTGCATAAATTTCTAAGAGTTGTGCGCCAAGCGCTCACACTGATGTGAACGCCGGCTAAGCAGCGACGGCAATGAATGCATACCCGCCGGTGTTTAACCATTGGGGCGTATGCGGCCCGTCGACGGCCGTGGCTGAGCCGCAACGGGGAATTCCGATGACGATCGCCTATATCAATCGTGTCGCCATCTCGGTGCCACCGCACGACATCCATGATGCCTTCCGCAGATTTGCGCAGTCTCTGTTCAACGGCGACATGCACACCGGCGTGTTGTTCCGGAAAATGGCGGCCAAGGCGGGAATCGAGCACCGCTATTCGTGCCTGGCGCCGGGCTTGCAGCCGGAAATCGGTGCCGTTGATGCCGCCGGGTTTTACACGCGCGGCCATTTTCCCGATACCGCCGCGCGCATGCGGCTGTTCGAGCGATACGCGCCGGAATTGGCGCAGGCCGCGGTCGACGGCCTGCAACTCGGAAACGAGCGTGCTCGCATTACCCATCTGTTAATCACATGCTGCACCGGGTTCTCCGCGCCGGGCCTCGATCTCGAGGTCATCGAGCGCTGCAAGCTGCCGGGTTCCGTCGAACGCACGATGATCGGGTTCATGGGCTGCTACGCCGCCATCAACGCGCTCAAGCTGGCCCGGCATATCGTGCGCTCGGAACAAACCGCGCGCGTCCTCGTTATCAACCTTGAGCTCTGCACCCTGCACCTCAAGGAGACCGCCGACATCGAGCAGATTCTCTCGTTTCTCCTGTTCGGCGACGGCTGCGCGGCCTGCCTGGTGAGCGCGGACCCGGTCGGTACCGCGCTCGACAGCTTCCGGGCGGTGGTGGTGCCCGGCACGCGCGACTTGATGACATGGAACATTCGCGATTTCGGCTTTGACATGATCTTGTCGGGCAAAGTTCCGGCCGCGATCCACGAGGCGTTGCACGAGCACATAGACGAAATCCTCGAGGGCGCGCCAGCCAGTTCAATCAGTCTTTGGGCAGTGCATCCCGGCGGCCGCACTGTGCTCGACGCGGTGGAGCGCGCGTTAAGTCTGACGCCGCCGGCGCTTGCGGCATCGCGCGAGATTTTGCGTCGCTACGGTAACATGTCGTCGGCAACCGTGATGTTCGTGATCGAACGCTTGCTGCGGTCTGGCGCCCGTGGACAGAGGGGTTGCGCGATGTCTTTTGGGCCGGGGCTGACCGCGGAAACCATGCTGTTCCGGGCCGCCGCCTGATGCCAATCGCAATGGCCACCGCAACGACATCGTCACGCGACCTGTTGCGCCGCAGCACCGAATCCGAATGGCTGGACGACGCTGGCGTCGGCTCGGCTGAGTTGCAGCTGGTGCTGCGTGATCTCGCCCGTTTCAACGGGGCGATGCTCGGCCATTGGCCGGTCGTTGCCTGGCTGCGGCGCGCCACCAGAAACACGCCGCGCGACCAGCCGTTGACGGTGGTCGATGTCGGCTGCGGTTACGGCGATTTGCTACGGGCAATTCAGCGCTGGTCGCGCAAACGTGGTCTCGCTGTCAGGCTGGTCGGCCTCGATCTTAGCCGCGAGACAATCGATATCGCGCGCGCGGCGACGGATGCCGCCGATCAAATCGAATACCGGGTGGGAGACGTTTTCGATTATCGCGCCGCCGAGCCTGTCGATTTTGTGGTCAGCAGCCTGCTCACGCATCATTTTTCTGATGCGATGATTGTCAGCTTTCTGCGTTGGATGGAATCGACCGCCCGCAAAGGCTGGTTGATCTACGATCTGCAACGGCACGTGGTGCCGTATTTCTTCATTGGGCTGATGGGCAAGGTGACGTCACTGCACCCGATCGTCATCCATGACGGGCGGATATCGGTGGCGCGCTCGCTCACACGCGCCGAATGGCAATACCGTATTGCGTCTGCGGGAATCGGGGACGATGCGGTTGATCTGCGCTGGTTCCTGTATCGTTTTGTGATTGGACGTGTGCGATGAAACGAATCGAGACGGTTATCGTTGGTGGTGGGCCGGCCGGCGCCGCCACGGCGTGCAATTTGGCGGGTATGGGTCGCGAGGTCATGCTGGTGGAGCGCGCTGACGCGCCGCACCACAAAGTCTGCGGCGAGTTCCTCAGTATCGAGACGCAGACACAATTGCACCGGGTCGGCGTCGACGCGGTCGCTCTCGGTGCGGTACCGATCGATCATGTTACCGTCTTTTCCTCAGCGCGCAGCGTAACTGCCGAGTTGCCGTTTTGCGCCCTGTCGCTCTCGCGCTATCGGCTCGACGACACGCTCCTCTGCCGCGCGCAAGAGCGCGGCGCGCAAATCAAGAGAGGCGTGTCGGTGCGGACCGTTATGCCGGATGGCCACGCCTGGAACGTTGAATGCGATGACGGCGAAACTTTGCATTGCCGCCATCTGGTTCTGGCGACCGGAAAATTGGGACTGCGTGGCATCGGCGACGCGCGCGACAATTCGTTGGTCGGACTGAAGATGCATCTGCGCCCCACGGCTGAAATCCGACGTGCGCTTACAGGGCGCGTGGAGCTTTTCCTACTCAATCGCAGCTATGTAGGTCTTGAGCTGGTCGAAGACGGCATTGTCAATCTTTGCTGCGTTCTGGCGCGCGCAACTGTCGCTCGGCTCGCGCCGGGATGGCAGGGGATACGGGACTATCTTGCGGCCAAGCTCCCCAGTCTCGCCGAGCGGCTGGAATGCGCCGACCCGCTTTGGGGTAAGGCCCTGGCCGTCGTTTGTCCGACCGGTGGCCATCTGCACCGCGAAACCGGGCCCGCGGTCTATCGCGTCGGCGATCGTCTCGCGCATATTCCCCCGTTCACCGGTGACGGGATTGCGATCGCACTCGGCTCGGGCGCGCTCGCGGCCGAGCATATCCGGCAAGGCAGTTCGCCGACCGCATACCTCACGGCGGCACGGCGGTTGACCGGGCGCACGATCCGGCTTGCGAGCGCCGTTTCGGGCTTCGCCGCGACCGGCGCCGGGCGCAGCGTTCTGTTGGGCGCCGCGGTCATGATGCCAAAGCTGATCGGAACCATCGCGCGGCGTACAAGAGTGCCGCTCGCGGCGC
The DNA here is from genome assembly GCA_963772235.1 of uncultured Alphaproteobacteria bacterium. GTDB lineage: Bacteria > Pseudomonadota > Alphaproteobacteria > Rhizobiales > Xanthobacteraceae > Pseudolabrys. The sequence goes on along the minus strand of CAVYWI010000003.1, from coordinate 766 downwards.
ACCGATATTAACCTCGATTGCCCAGCGGCCAGACCGGTTACCCTTGCCAATGGTAGCCTGAGGCGATAGCTATCCCTCGATTCCGCGCGGCCAGTCTGCCTGCCGCGGCATCGGCGCCCGTAGCTCAGCTGGATAGAGCACCAGACTACGAATCTGGGGGTCAGGAGTTCAAATCTCTTCGGGCGCGCCATTAAGTTATTGGTTGCAAACTTATTTTTTAATTTGCGATTTTCGAGTGATTTGGTTTGCAAACCCAGTCTGGTGCTCTTCGCGTCTTTGCCGATAGTATGACTATTGCGCGAGCTCCGAAACGGTGCCTACAATTGGCTCTCTGGAACTCGGAGCAACGTCTGATTTGAACCCGCAACGCGCTTTAAACCGTACATTGGCGAGCCGCTGCCGATCAATGTCGATTCGCTCGTTCCCATAGTGTTCCATAAGTGCGCGGCTTGTCACGCTATCACCACTGCGCTCGGGCTTACGACTTCGGTGCGGTCACTGAGTGGTGACGCGCCAGATGCAGTGGCGTGCGCGCGATCGGTTCGCGGGTAATGAAACGCCAGCGCGCCACGGAGAAGCTGCTTATTCGCCGAATTCCAGACGCCTTATCCCCGCACCTGTCAGGGCAAACGCATTCACGGTACCAGAATGGCGCACCACTTCCCGGATGTATCCAGCCGCTGTGAGGCGGTCGCGATGTTCATCGGGATCGTCCGTTGCATCGGCCTGTTCGCTCAGTATCTTTCAATGAGGTAAATTCCGCGCT
>CAVYWI010000002.1:0-13048 GCA_963772235.1 uncultured Alphaproteobacteria bacterium | reverse complement strand
GTTCGAGCAGATGCTCGCGGGAATTCCGCCGACCGAGGAAATGCGGCTCAAGGTCCGCGTGCTGGTGCGGCAATGGCGCTCCAGCGACCGGCTGCTGTTCCCCGCGCTCGACGCGCGTCGGCCGGGTCGGGCTCGAGGCGGAGAAGCAGTGGGTGCTGGATCACCGCCAGGAGCGCACCCAGAAGCTGTTCAGCCAGGTGGGCGAGCAGGCCGACGACTTCGACGTGCCGGTCATGACGCGGCCCACGTACGAGAAGCTCAAGGCCGAGCTGGAAGTGGTCGAGCGCGAGCTCAAGACCACGATCCCGAAGACCATCCAGAAGGCGCGCGAGCTGGGCGACCTCAAGGAGAACGCGGAGTACCACTCCGCGAAGCTCAAGCAGGCGAACGCCCAGAAGCAGGCCGCGGCGCTGCAGCTGCGCCTCGGGCGCGCGCGCTTCGTGGAGGATTCCGAGTACAAGGAAGGCGTCGTCGGCCTCGGGACCGAAGTGGTCCTCGCGAGTGGCGACGAACACATGTCCTACTGGATCCTCGGCGACGGCGAGCAGCATCTCGGCGAAAACGTCATCTCGTTCCAGGCGCCCATCGGCAAGTCGCTCGTCGGCCGCGTCGTGGGTGACGAGCTCACGATCGGCGACGGCGGCAAGCGCTGGCGGGTCGAGAGCGTCGCACGCAAGCTGCCGCCCGCGGGCGCGGAGTCGCCGGTTTCCTGAACCGCACGCGCGCGGACGCGTGCCACGAGCCGGCACGCGCAGGATTTTTTCGCCGCGTTCGTCCGATGCCGCGCGCATGGAACGCGAGTCGCGAGTCGCGTCACGCTGTCACGCGATCCGTGCGACCAAACGAGCGCATCCCGTCGGGGAATTTGTTGCAGGCGCGGTGAGGAATCACTTGCACGCGCAACGCGACGCGCCTATGGTCCGCGAGAGATTTTTCACCGCGCGCTGCGAATCTCCCCCGAGTTTCCGTCGCAGCGTTGGCCCCGGTCGATTCGAGCGCGACTGCATCCGCGCACGATCGAATCCCATCAGGAACCGGTGGGCGGCGATGACATGAGTTTTGGCCGCAATCGTCGGCACGACGTCCACGTCGGGCCGCGGTTTGGGTCGGAAAGGGAATTCCCGCCGCCCGCTCTAGCGCTTCGCCGGAGCGGTTCCTGATCGAAGCAACGGCGCCGGCACGTCACTCCTCGCCGGCCCGGGAGAACTCCCTCGATGACACTCGCGCGCACCGGAGGTCTGGCGTTCGAGGTGGACGATGCCCTGCGGGGCGTCATGACCTTCGGCTGGCTCGAGGCCGACGGCATCCGTCCGGAAGAGCTCGCCGCGAGCTTCGCCGAGGAGCGTGACGCGATCTGCGCGCGGCTGCACGCGCGCTACGGCAGCAAGACCCCCGCGGATATCCCGGGCATTGCCGAGAACCGCGCGATGTTCCATCGCCTCGGCGTGGACCCGACCAAGACGCGCCCCGCGAGCGAGGCGCTGATGCGCCGCGTGCTGCAGGGCAAGGGACTTCCCGCGATCCATCCGGTCGTGGACGTGTGCAACCTCGCGTCGCTCGAACACCAGTTCTCGCTCGGGCTGTACGATCGCGATCTCGTTCGCAACGCGGTGTTCGCGCGCGTCGGCAGGGTGGGAGAGGGCTACGACGGCATCCGCAAGGGCCACGTGAACCTCTCGAACCGGCCGCTGCTCGCCGACGACGAAGGGCCATTCGGCGCACCGACGTTGGATTCCGCACGCACCCAGGTCGACGGCCGGCACGACCGCGCTGCTGGCGGTGGTATTTTGCCCCGCCGACCGGCGCAGCGACGAGCTTTCCGCAATGCTCGGACGCGTCGCCGACCTGCTGGCCCGCCATTGCGGCGCCACCGTGCGCGTGGTGCACACGCGGCAGTAGCGTCCGCGCAAGTCCGCGCGCGGCCGGGGGCCGATAACCACCGGGTCGCGGGCCGCGAGCGTCTCGTGCGCGCCCTAACGCGTCCCGGAGCCGTTCCCCGGCCGGGCGCAACGCCACTGGAGGATCCACCATGAAGCGTCTCATCGCTCTGGCGCTCGCGCTCGCGTGCGCGTCCGCCATCCCCGCAGGTGCCCGAGGCATCGGCGTGGGCGCCTTCGGCGGCATGAGCTATCCCGTGCTGCAGGAGGACGTGGGCAACGGCACCATGTACGGCGTGCGTGTGCCCGTGAACATCGTGCCGCTGCTGAGCGTCGAGCCCTACTGGGCGTCGAGCAAGCTGGGCGACAAGGTGACGAGCCTGGGCGGCATCGACTACACGCGCGAAGGCTTCGACGAGTCGGCGTACGGCGCCAACGTGATGCTCGCGACCGGCGGTCCGGTGTCGTTTTACCCGTTCGCGGGCGCCGGCCGCACGCCACGCTCAAGCGTTCCGGCCTCGACAAGGCCTACACCACGTACAACCTGGGTTTTGGCGTCGGCTTCGCCGCGGTGCCCAAGCTGTCGGTCCACATTCGCGGGGAACTGCAGGCCGTCGTGGACGGTGAGACGACGCGCAAGTTCGGCAACGCGACCGCCGGTGTCTCGTACAGCTTCTTCTCGCTGCCCTGACGGAGGATCGCACGACCATGCACAAGCCTCTTCGCGCGCTGCTGCCGCTCGTGCTCCGGCCCGGCTCGTCTCGGCGGGATGTCTCTTCATCAGCGGCCAGTTCGTCGTCACGTACGACTTCAAGTCGCATGGCTACGACCCGCTGACGGTGACCTCGGCGGCCGTCGTCGCCGCCGTGCCCGTGGACCTGACCAGTGTCGGGGCGTACCAGGACCACAAGAGCGACCTTAAGGACGTTGCCGACCTCGCGCTGGTCGGCACCGTCCAGAACCTCGACGGCACGCAGCCGGTCGCGGTGGAAGTCTGCATGGGGCGCCGCTGCCCGGTTCCCTGCTCTCGACCGACGCCGCGGTGCGCGCCGCGGGCCGGCGCGTGCTGGGGCTGCTCGACCATCCCCGCGGGCGCCACGAAGGCGATCGGCTGGAACGAGTCGGCCGGGCTGTTCGGTGGCCGGCAGGCGCTGGTCGACGAGATCAAGGGCACGGGCAAGTTCGACCTCTACGTGCTCGGCAACAACGGCTACCACTTCAAGGTCAGCAACGGAGCGCTCATCGCGGTGATCTCCGCGGGCAAGTGACGCCGTAGCGAAACGCCGCCAGCAGCATGGCCGGCATTGCCGGCAGTGGCCCTTCCAGCATGGTGTAGTCGCGTTTCTCCTCGAGGCCGTGCTTGTGCAGCATGGCGCGGATGGCGACGTCGATGGCGCTGCCGCCGCCATTGGTGCCGATCACCTTGCCCTTGAGGTCCTCGACCTTGTTGATACCGCTGTCTTTGCGCACGTAGTACTGCCCGCTGTAATAGCCGGGCACGCCGTCCTGGAATTCGTCGGCGATGACGCGGATGTCGTCGAGTCCGGCGTTTTCGATGGCAATGGCGAGCGATGAATAAGCGAGGCTGGCGACTTCCAGCTCGTTGTTGGCGATCGCCGTGATGGTTTGCGGCGTGCCCTGGTAGTGGATCGACTCGAGCGTATAGGACTTGCCCATATGCTGGGCGAGGTCCTTCTTCTCCAGAATGATCGAGCCCCAGTTGGCGATCGGGGCCACCCACGACATGCGGATCTTGACCGGCTCGGCGCTGTTGGCGGTGCCGGCGCCGAAAAGACCGAGCGCGCACAGGCTGGCCAGCGCGAATTTCATCAGGCGCATTGTTTCCTCCTCGTTTCGCCGGGCTTGCGCTTCTATGTGGCAAGCTTCACGCCGCGAACGGAAAGATTGTCGGAGGTCCAACCGATTTTGGCAAGCCTGCCGGTTGCGGCGTTTTACCCGCCATGCGGTACAGCGCATGACCCCGAAAAGTGGGTACCGATTTTCGGATCAGGTCATGCGCAAATAAAAGATGCTTTACGCCGTCGTAGGCTCGTTGGCTTCCTGGTGCCACACTAACAGCCGCCGGCGGATCATCGCCATCGCCTTGACCAGCCCATAGCCGACCACGGCGATCTCGACGATGCCGGCGAACACGCCAGTGGAATTGGCGAAGCGCGAGGCCGTCATCATGGCGCCGCCGAGGCCATAGCCGCCCATCAGCATCTCGGCCACCACCGCCACGATCAGCGACAGCGGCAGCGCCACCTGCAGGCCGGTCATGATCTGCGGGCTTGCCGCCGGCAGCACGATCTGCGTCAGCAATTCGCGGTTGTTCGCGCCCATGTTGCGGGCCGACCAGATCAGCTCGCGCTCGACCCCCTGGATGGCGACGACTGTGGCGGCGATCACCGGGAAGATCGCGTCGATGACGATGATGGTGATCTTGGAAACGTCGTAGACGCCGAGCCACAGGATCACCACCGGCAGGAAGGCGATCTTCGGCATCGGAAAGCCGACCGAGATGATCGGATCGAAGAACCAGTTGGCGATCGCGCTGCGCGACATGGCCATGCCGATGATGACGCCGAACACGGCGCAGATCGCGAAGGCGGTCAGCGCGCGGTAGAGCGTCAGCGCGGTGTTGATCCAGAGATCGCCCGACCACGCGTCGTTTCCGATGCGTACGACGACCTCGCTGAACGCCGGCAACTGGAAGTGCGTGAAGCTGCCGCTGCGCGCCAGGATTTCCCACGTTGCCAGCAACGCCAATATCGAGAACACACGCGTGAACGCCCAGTACAGCGCGTAGACGAAGCGCGCGGCCTTCTCCGGCAGGCCGTTCGGTGCCTCGGGCGCGCCTGGCATGGTTTGTGTCATTCGCGCCATGCCAGCGTCCGTTTGGTGATGACGAGGTAGACCCGGTCGGCGGCAAAGCCGAGGAACGCGACGGTGAGCACCACCGCATACATCGCGTCATACGAGCCGTTGGCCCCGAGTGAGCCGATGAGATAGCCGAAGCCCTTCTGCGCGACGATCAATTCGGACGCCACCAGCAGAATGAAGGAAAGCGCCAGCGCCGTACGCACGCCGTTGAGCATTTCCGGCATCGCGCTCGGCACCACCACGTCCCACAGCATGCGCAGCCTGTTGGCGCCCATGCTGCGCGCCGACCAGACCAGTGCCTGTTCGCTGGAACGCGCGCCATTGAAGGCCCCCAGCGTCACCGGCAGCATGCAGCCGAGGAAGATCAGCAGAATCTTGGAGCCGTCGCCGTAACCGAGCCAGATCACGGTGACCGGGATCAGCGCCGATTTCGGCAGCGGATAGAACATCTCGACCAGCGGCGCGAGCAGCACGTTTGCCGGCTTCCACCAGGCCATGACGATGCCGAGCGTCGCCCCGACCAGGATCGCCAGCGCCAGGCCGGCGAAGGCGCGGTAAAGCGAGGATGCCCCGTTGCTGACGAGATCGCCATCCTTCAGCAGTTCGATCCAGGCCCGGATCACATCCGATAGTGGCGGCAGCGCGGTGGTCGACACGAGTTCAAGACGCGCCACCAGCTCCCAGGCGACCGCCAGCAGCAGCAGCGGCAGATAGCGCGTGACCTGCTTCACGGTGCGCGCACTCCCTGCGCCTTGAGGGCTTCGTCCTTCACCAGGTCCCAGATCTCGTCCACCTTCTCGACGAAGGCCTTGGCCTTGTGGACGTGCGGATCGGTCTTGTCGAACTTGGTATCGACGATGGTCTTGATGCGGCCCGGCCGCGCCGACATCACCGCCACCCGGTCGGCGAGATAGACTGCCTCCTGCACGTCGTGGGTGACGAAAATCACCGTCTTCGGCGTGCGCTGCCAGATGCGCAAAAGCTCGCTCTGCATGAGGCCGCGGGTCTGCGCGTCGAGCGCGCCGAACGGCTCGTCCATCAACAGGATTTTCGGATCGAAGGCGAGCGTGCGCGCGATTGCGCAGCGCTGCCGCATGCCGCCGGAGAGTTGCGATGGGTAGCTGTCCTCGAAGCCGGAAAGGCCGACCAAGTGGATGAAGTCGAGCGCGCGCTGTTCGCGCTCCGCCTTCGGCATGCCCTGCCGCTCCAGGCCGTAGAGAATGTTGCCGCGCACGGTTTTCCACGGAAACAGCGCGAAGTGCTGGAAGACGATGCCACGGTCGGGACCGGGGCCGGTGACCGTATTGCCGTCGACCGCGATGGTGCCGGTCTCGACCGGAAGGAAGCCGCCGATCAGGTACAATAAGGTCGATTTGCCGCACCCGGACGGTCCCAGCAAAGCGACGAATTCGCGATTTTGCACCGCGAGCGAGACCTGGTCGAGCGCCAGCACCGCGCGGCCGCGCGGCGGCCGATAGAGGTGGCTGACGCCATCGATAACGATTTGCGCTTGTGCAGTCATGGCGGCATGAAGCGTCCTCAACGGCGGGCGTCTGTCAAGCGGCACGGACGCTGTTACAACAGCGTTGTTGTCCTATAATGTGGGATATCAAACCATCCCTGTATGAGAGGAAACGTCAGTGCCCAACAAGAAACTTGCCGATGCGCGCGCCGAACTCGCGCTCGCCAACCGCATCGCCGCCAACGAAGGCGTGCTCGACACGTTCGGGCACGTCAGCATGCGGCATCCCGACAATCCCCAGCGCTATTTCCTGTCGAAATCGAGCGCCCCCGATATGGTGACGCCGGAAGGCTTGATCGAGTACGACCTCGATTCGCAGCCGGTGCGCGAGTCCGGCGCCGCACAATATTCGGAGCGGGTGATCCACGGCGAGATTTACAAGGCGCGGCCGGACGTGATGTCGGTCTGCCATCATCATTCGCCCGCATTCATACCGCTGATTGCCACCAGCGCCGACTATGTGCCGGTCTTCCATCTCGGCGCCACCGGCGGCATCAAGCCGCCTTACTGGGACCAGCATGACGAATTCGGCGACACCATCATGCTGGTGAGAACGCCGAAGGAGGGCGCTTCGCTCGCCAGGGCGCTTGGGCAGCACCGCATGGTGTTGATGAAGCGCCATGGCGTGACCATCACCGGCACCGGTGTGCGCGACTGCGTCTATCGGGCGGTGCAAACTTGCCGCAACGCCGATTTCCAAGTGCGTGGCATGAGCATCGGTAAGGTCGCCTCGTTGACGGAGGGCGAGGTGCGATTGGCCGATGAAATCACCGGCAAAACCACGGGCCTCATTCGCTCGTGGGATTCCTGGGTCAGGCGACTGGCTAAATTTGACGTGGCGCGAGCGCCGTCCCTGAAATCGACTGTCGCCCCGGCCAAGCCGCGCCGTGGCCGTAAAACGCGCCGCCGCTGAGAGATCGGGCTTGGCCGGTGGGCGGCGCCGGTGTTGAATGCCGCCCACGGCCTACAACGATAGAAAACAACAGAGGGAGGAAATAGCATGCAGACCTTCAAGACGATGGCCGCCGCGCTCGGGCTCGTCGTGCCGCTAGCGCTCGGGGGCACCGCGGCTTCGGCCGAGGATACGCTCAAACTGGTGATCGGTCAGATCAACAATTGGGAAAACCAGGCGCCGACGCTCGGCCAGGATGCCGGCATCTTCAAGAAGCACGGCCTGGTGCTGGAGAATACCGGCTCGCAAGGCGCCGGCGAAACCATTCAGGCGGTGATCACGGGATCGGCTGACATCGGTGCGGGCGTCGGCGCCGCCGGCGCCATGCGCGCCTTCGCCAAGGGCGCGCCGGTGCGCATTCTGGCGCCGGCTTTCACCGGCACCGGCGATCTGTTCTGGTACGTGAGATCCGACTCCAAGATCAAAAGCCTGAAGGATGCGACCGAGAATAACACTATCGCCTATTCGACCAACGGCTCGAGCTCCAACAACATTGTCGTCGCCTTCATCCAGGAGCTTGGCGCCAAGGCCAAGCCGACGGCGACCGGCGGCCCTCCGGGTACGCTGACCGCGGTGATGTCCGGCCAGATCGACATCGGCTGGGCGGCGCCGCCGTTCGGCCTGCAGGAAATTAAGGACGGCAAGATTCGCATCATCGCGCACGGTAGCGACGTGCCTTCGCTGCGCGGGCAGACGGTACGCACGCTGATCGTGAATGCCAATTCGCTGAAGACCAAGCACGACGCGATCATGCGTTTCATGGACGCCTACCGCGAGGCGGTGGACTGGATGTATTCCGATCCGAAAGCGGTCGAGATGTATTCCAAGAAAATTCACCGGCCGGTCGAAATGCTCAAGGAGTTGATGGCAAAATTTCAGCCGAAGGAAGCACTGCAGACTGATCACTTCGCCGATCTCGACGGCGCGATCCGCGACGCGGTCAAGCTCAAATTTCTGGAAAAGCCGTTGACGAAAGAGCAGGTCACGGAACTGCTGCAGATTCCGCCACGCAAGAAATAAACGCGCGCCGGGAAAACGGAGACGGGCCGCTGCGTGGCAGCGGCCCGTTTTTTTTGCCGTTAAAATGTTGCGGCGGCTACTTCTTCTTGTCGTCGGCTTTCTTGGCCGGGGCAGCCGGCTTCTTCGCGGCCGGCTTCATTTCCTTCTTCTTCGCCGGCTTGGCCGCCTTCTTCTTGGCCTTCTTGTGCGGCTTGGCTTTCGAGCAAGCGCCTTGCGAAACCACTTTGGCGCCATCCTGGGCCGCGAAGCATGCGTTCGCGTAAGTGAACTTCATGCCGCCCTTGGCGCCGCAAACCGGCCCCGCGATCATGAAGCACGGGCCCGACTGCGGCGGCGCCGCCGCCATCTTCTTCTTTGCCTTGGCTTCGCTGGTGCCGCCCGAGCCGATCACGAAAGCGGCGGACGCGGCGGCGATCAAAGCGGCATATGCGACAGTCTTAAACTTCATCGTTCCCTCCCGACATGATTGACGCGCCATAGTAGGAGGGAACTTCCCGCAATTACAAGAAATTTACGCCGCTGCGCCGCAATCAAACCTGAACGCGCGTTCATGTCGCCGCTGGCCGCTTACGCGCTGCCACACCTAATCACTTCTTCATTGGCCCGGCGGCGCCGGCCGTTGCGCGCGCGGCGCCGGCACCAGGGCGGCGACGCAGGTCCGGCTGCCGGGATTGCCGTTGGGCCAACGCTACGACTGCGTGCCGGTCAATGTCCCGCCATGCGCGCCAATGGTGCCGTCATAGGCACCGTGAACGGCGAAGCCGAGGACGACATACTCGGAGTTGAGGTGCACTTTGCCTGCCGCGTCGATTGTGCCCGAGGCCATCTCGGTGCCGGTGACGCGGGTGCCTTTCAGGTTGAACAGCGGCCGCCCGAAGCGGACGTCGGTGCCGTTGACGACAAGGTCGATGGGAACGCGCAGGATATTCTGGGTCGCCTGCGTCTTTTCGCAAACGTAGCTGCCGCGATAGGCGCCATCGAGCGATTCCGCGCCGACCGGCGCCGCAAGCAGCGCCGCTACGATGGTCAAAGCAAGTGCGGATGCGCGCATGGTTTCCTCCGAGAAATATTTATTTCGCCGAGTGAAAACTGCGAGTGCCGAACTCCGTTCCAATATAGATGCTGAAATATGATCGGATAAAGACGGCGCTGCCGCCGTTCAGCGCCGGTTCTTGGCGACGGCGTTGATGGCGTCGAGCATGGCGGCGCGGCCGGATTTGAGCGAGGCGCGCACTTTGTCGTCCTTGCCGAGCGCGCCCATCTCGCGCTGGCGCTTGACCGTGGAGTCGACCATCAACGGATCGAGCCCGAGTTCGCGCAAGGTGGCCGCCGATTCTTCCATCTCGGCGGCGCGGCGCTCGCCGTGGCTCGCCATGCGCTCGAGGTTGTATTCGGCGATCTTGCTCCAATCGAGCGACGGATAATTGTTCTTGAGCGACACCGTCACGTCCTCGAGCACGCCGGCGCGGCTGGCGGCGAGAAAGCATTCGGCGGTGAGCGCCTCGATGCCTTTGATCATCACGCTGCGGATCATCTTGATGGCGGCGGCATGGCCGGTCTCGGCGCCGACCACGCGCACCGTCATCTCCAACTCGCCAAGCAGCGGCGAAATCGCCTCGGTGTGCGGCCCGGCGATCAACAGCGGCGTCTTGTGGCGCAGCGGATGGATCGGCGCGATCACCGCCACGTCAACGTAGCGAGCGCGCTCGTTCAAGAGCTTCGCGGTCGCCTGTTTGCGGCCGGGCGAAACCGAATTGATGTCGAGATAATAAGGCGCGCCGGACAGATGCGGCTCGACCGAGCGCGCGGCCTCCAGGCTGGAAGCCGCGGTGACCGCGGAGATGATCATGTCAGTGTCGCGCACCGCATCGGCCGCGGAATTCGCAAGCCGCACGCCCATCTGTTCGCCGGCTTTCCTGAGGCGGTCGCCGTCCGCCACCGGAAACAGGATGTCCCAGGCGGCGATGCGCTCGATACCGGCCTCGCGTAGGCCGGAGGCGATCGCCTGGCCGGCCTCGCCGAAGCCGATGAAGGAAACGCGCGGGGTGTTGCGGCGGGTCATGACGTTGCCATTTTAAATCGTTTTCACGCCCGCGTCCTGCCGGGTAGTCTGGAAGCTCACCGCCATCAGCCAGCGACCGTCGCGTTTAATAAAAACACGGCTGACCCGCGCGGCCTTGCCGTGGAACGGCTGGTGTTCGCCGCTCATCACCATCGCATCGGTAAAGCCGAACAGCCGCGCAGACACCAGTGGGGCGGGCGCGGAATTGGCATTAGTGCGCTTCTGTTCCGCGAGCACGGCCTTGCGGTCGGCCTTGGAGTGCCGCCGCGCGGCGCCGACCACCAGGAATTCGTCGGCCACGTGCTCGGCCCAGACCTCGGGCTCGTGATGCATGACGGCGATTTCAAGCTGCTGCCAGGAGGCAAGACAATCGCGCTCGTCGGCAGTGCGCGGCGCGTAAGGCAGCACATAGCACGGGTTGTCCCATTCCTTGCGGCCGGGACCATGCGGCGCGGCCGGCAAATTCTGCGAGACCTCGTGATAGGTGAGCAGGCGCCAGCCCGCGGCGTGCTTGACCCAGATGCGCAGCACGAAAACCTTGTCACGCTCGACCGCGACGGTAACGACGTCGCCGTAGCGATGCACGACCGGCATCAGGCCGGCCTCGTCGCCAAGCGGCGGCTTGGGCAAGGCGCCGGCCGCTTGCGGCTTGTCGAGAATACGGCCGTTGAAATCGACCCAGGTAAAGTCGTCGTCGAGCTTGGCTGTGGCGGCGTCGCCCGCGGCCAACGCCGCCACCAGCGCGCAGTCGGCCAGCATCGCATCGTCGTCGGGGGCCAGCACCGGCTTCGCGCTCACGTCTTGGCGCGCGCCGGAATCTCCGGCGTGCCGTGGGTGTGGAAGGATTCGATCGTCTTCAGGCCCCATGCCTGGCCCTTCATCCGCTCCGCCTCGGTCCAGGTGATCGGCTTCCAATCCGGCGCCAGGATCAGCTTGGCCCCGGCATTGGCGACCTCGACGCGGTTGCCGCCCGGCTCGTAGACATAAAGGAAGAAGGTCTGCTGCACGGCGTGCTTGTGCGGGCCGGTCTCGATGAACACGCCGTTCTCCAGGAAAATATCGGCGGCGAGCAGCACCTCCTCACGCGAATTGAGCGCGTAGGTGACGTGGTGGAAGCGCCCGCGCGCGCCGGTATGGTCGCGCGTATAGGCGAAGTCGTAGGACTTATTGGTAGCGGTGAGCCAGATGCCGGCTTCGCTGCCGTCGTTGAGCACGATGCGCTCGGTCAAGCGGAAGCCGAGATAGTCCTCGAAGAATTTGCGGCAGGCGGAAATATCGGCGGCGAGCCCGTTCCAGTGATCGAGCCGGCGCACATTGCAACCGCGCCCGGGAAAACGCTGCGCCTGGTTCTTGAGCGCGGGCTTTTGGTCGGGCGGCGGGTCGTACCATTCGGTGTCGTAATAAAGCTCGATGACGTGGCCGTCCGGATCCTTGCAGACGAAGGTCTTGCCGTGGCCGAGGTCGCCGTCGCTCCAGCCGACGTCGAAGCCTGAGCCTTTGAGCGCGGCGGCGCGGCGCTCGAGCGCCTGGGCCGAGCGTGTGCGGTAGGCGACATGCGCCATGCCGTTGGTCTTTGAGGCCGTGAGTTTGAGCGTATAGCGCTCGTAGTCGTCGTAGCCGCGCAGATAGATGCTGTCGCCTTTCTCGCCGCTCTGGGTCATGCCCATCACGTCGATGAAAAAGCGCGCGCTCTTGTCGAAGTTCGGCGTCAGCATTTCGAGGTGGCCGAGATGGGCGATGTCGAGATTGGGTTCCGGCGTCATGGGGCCTTGTTGGTGCGGGTGGAGGTCAATTCTGCCGGACGGCGCGGGTGAAGGCCAGGACCAGATTGTTGGCCGGCATCGGCGTGATCTCGGCGGCGGTCAGGCCGGCGTTTCGCGCAAGCGTATTGAGATCGGCGACATCGCGCACACCCCAGGCGGGATTTTCCGCGCGCAAGCTTTGATCGAAAGCGGCGTTGCTCGGCGCGGTGTGTTCGCCGTCGCGCTTGAACGGGCCATAAACGAACAGCCGGCCGCCGTCGCGCAAATAGCGTCCGGCGCCGGCGATGAGGTTTTGCGCCACGGTCCAGGGCGAAATGTGCAGCACGTTGATGCAGAGCATGGCCGCGAGTGGCGCCCCGGTTTGCCCGGCCGCCGACCAGGACCATGCGGCATCGGTGAGATCGATGCGCTGTGGTGCGCGCAGATTGGCGAGGCCGGCATGGCGTCGCCAGGCCTCGATGCTGGCAAGATGCGACGGATAGATGTCGCTCGGCCACCAGGTGAGCTGCGGCGTGCGCGCGGCGAATGTCGTCGCATGCTGGCCGGTGCCGCTGCCAAGCTCCAAGACGTCGCCGTTCTGCGCGCTTAAGAAAGGCGCGATTGCCGCCCAGATGACCTCGTGGTTGCGTTGGAATGCCGGGGCATTCAGCCGCCCGTCCGGCATTGCGCCGGACTTCCCGAACTCGACGACGAATTCCGCCATGCTCAGCCTTTTTCCGTTGCGCGACGCAATTAACCTATGCGCGCCGTCGCGGTCAAAGGCGAGTTATTGGGCCTGCTCCGGGATTAATGGGGCCAAATTCGTTGTTTTTAGACGGTCAATCGGGCAATATCGCGCCTCGAGCGGGCAAGTCCGCGATCTGTCCGATAGCGTGGGGCGATTCAGACAGACGAAAAAGAAAAATTGGGAGGATTCACATGCGCAAATTCTATTCGACGCTGGCCGTCCTTGCTGCCGCCGTGCTGGCG
>CAVYWI010000001.1:0-61539 GCA_963772235.1 uncultured Alphaproteobacteria bacterium | reverse complement strand
CCGAAGCCAATAAGCGATTCATCGCTTCGATGCGTAAGTATTTTGGCGCGAACGTGCCAATCGGATTTTACGCTGCCTGCCTTTACGTGAATGGTCAGATCGTGGAAGCCGCGCTCGAAAAAACCGGCGGAAAATCTGACGACTCGGCGCAATTCATTAACGCGATCAAATCAGTGTCGCTAGTGTCCACGCCGCGCGGACCGGTCAGTTTTGATGACCACGGCAACATCGTGTTTGATTGCTACATCCGTCGTATCGACAAAGTGAATGGCAAGCTGGTCAACAAGACAGTCAAGACCTATCCAAAGGTCGGCCAATTCTGGACCTACGATGCTAAAACGTTCCTGCAGGAGCCAGTGTTCTCGCGCGATTTCCCGCCCATGAGGTACTGACGACCATGCCAGCCAAAGGCAAGCATTCCCTGCCGGGCGTCGGCAACATTTACGCCAAGGCCAACGAAGTGATCGTCAAGATCACTGGAGCAGATACCAACCAGACCTTCGAGGTTGTAGAGGAAAACTGCAAACCGGGCTTTCAATCGCGCGCCCATTACCACGTCAAGGCATTTGAAACGTTCTATGTGTTCGACGGTAGCGCCGATTTTCAGGTAGGGAACGAATTGTTCCATGCCGGCAAAGGTTCTTGCGTCCACATTCCGCCCGGCGTGCCGCATCAGGTCACCTCATCGGAAGGCGTGCGAATGCTGATGATCTACAGCCCCGCTGGCACTGAGGGCATGTTCGCGGCGATGCATGCGCTATCGCAGGAAGATCTCATGAACTCCGAACTCACCCGACAGCTTGCGCTTAAATACGATACAGTCATGATCGAGCAGACCGAAAATAGCCGTGGCAAGGGAACAATTTTGGGCTAATCGGCCGCTTTGTCCGTCGACGGCTTTATAGTCGCATGCTTCAACGCAATCTGAATGTGGTCCGATATTATTTTGCTTTGTTGGCGCTCGGCAAAAAAGGCGTGCCGCTTTTGACAGACGATAGCGAACACCGGAGGAAACCATGCCAAAATTCCTAATTGAGCCGCATTTCCGCCTGCAGGAATGGGTGGCGGAGGAGAAGGACTATTTCCGTAAGGAGGGCCTCGACTACGAATTCCGCGAGTTGGTGCGCGCGACCGGCGGCAAGATTCACGACAAGGGCAGCAAGGGCGCCTTCCAGTCGTTCGAGGAAGGCCGCAAGGCGAACGTGAGCTGCGCCTGCCACTGGACCGTCAACGTCGCGGCCTCCAACGGCCACGGCAAAATGTATACCGACGTCTATTCGGTGACGCCGGCGGGCATTTTCGTGCCGGCTGATTCGAAGGTGAAGACGCCGACCGATCTTGCCGGCGTGCCGGTCTCGGTCGGCTTCCAGTCCGGCAGCCACTACGCCACCGTACAGGCGCTGGAAGTCTATCTCGAGCCCGACCAGATCAATCTGAATTACGCCGACGGCATGTTGTTCAAGCGCATGGAATTGCTGCTCGAGGGCAAGTCGCCGGCATGCAGCCTGTTCGGAGGCCCGTATTACTTCGCCGAGCAGCTCGGCTTCCGCAAGGTGATCGACACCACCTTCATGATCGGCACCATGATCCACGGTGATCCAGATCCGGAGGACCTGCGCAAATTCTTCCGCGCTTTACGCAAGGCGCAGCGCGACATCGACCTGCGACCCGAACTGTATACGCATTATTATAAGAACGAATTCCCCGACCGCTTCCATCCGATGATGGATACGCGCCGATGGGGTCCGGGCGAGCGGCTGGTGTTCGAGCCCTATACCAAGGAAACTTACGAGGAATCCTTCGAGTGGATCGCAGCCCACGGCATCTTTCCGGACGGCAAGATGGGCAGCGGAAACTACGAGCAGGCCACTTTGTCCTTGAGAAATGACTTCTGAAGCCGCCGCCGGATGGTCGCGGACTACCTGCTCGCCACTGGTGAGTGAACTGGGCACGACGCTGGGGAATTGACGCGGATGGCTTTGTCTACGCGATTGACTGAAATGCTCGGCATTGAGCATCCGATCATCTCGGCGCCGATGGCGTTCGCCGCTGGTGGCAAACTTGCCGCCGCCGTAACGGCAGCCGGCGGCCTCGGCCTGATCGGCGGCGGTTATGGCGATGCGGAATGGTTGGAACGCGAATTTGCTGAGGCAAGAAAAACGCGGGTTGGCTGCGGCTTTATCACCTGGTCGCTCGCCAAATGTCCCGAATTGCTCGAGCTTGTTCTGGCGCATTCGCCGTCGGCGGTAATGCTGTCATTTGGGTCGCCCGCACCATTCGCTCCGCGTATTAGAACCACGGGCGCTAAATTGATTTGCCAAGTGCAAAATATGGAGCACGCACGTGCAGCCGTTGACGTAAATGCTGACATAATTGTCGCTCAGGGGGCAGAAGCAGGCGGGCATGGCGCAGGCCGTGCGACCTTTACACTGGTTCCCGAAATTGCCGACTACCTCGCGAACGTCGCTCCCGCGACCGCTCTGTTAGCGGCTGGCGGCATTGCAGACGGTCGTGGGTTAGCCGCGGCCCTCATGCTCGGCGCGGATGGCGCGCTGATCGGTTCACGCTTCTGGGCGAGCACCGAGGCGTTGGTTCACCCCGCCTTTCAAGCAGCGGCAACTACTGCGGACGGCGATTCCACTACGCGCACCACAGTGGTCGACGTGGTGCGCAAGATTGACTGGCCCAAACCATTCACAGCACGAGTGATGAAAAATCGTTTTGTCAACGAGTGGCACGGGCGTGAACTGGAACTCGCTGAATCCGCCGTTTTGGAGCAGGAAATGGACCGCTACATAAAAGCTATGCATAGTGGCGATCCTGACAACACCGGCGTTTGGGTAGGCGAAGCCACCGGACTGATTCACGATGTCCGCTCAGCGGGTGGCCTGCTACGAAATATCGTGGCCGACGCCGAGTGTTTGCTCGAAGAAAAGGCGCGCAGGGGGATGCAGTCTTCGGCGAGCCCGCCTTGAAATTGCCAGCGCACCAGCGGGTGCAGCTCGCGGTCCTTGTCGATCGGCCGGTCGATGCGGGTGAGGAGGCCCCGCTCATCGAGCAAACGCAAATGCCCTTGAAAATCGAGCGGCGGGCTGCCGGTGGCGGCGCGGTGAGGATTTTTCGCCGAAGCATCGAGCATGCGCCACTCCCGCTACAAAACTGCAAGCCTAACAATACGGCATTATAGGCCCTGCGAAATTTTTTGTTTGCTGGCGAGGGCCCAATGACATTATTTCAGTTGGCCGAACAATTCAACGAAATCAATAGTTTTTGCCGATGCCCCCGATTAAACCTTGCGGCAAGCGGATCACTGTGCGGGCGGGGGATCTACTCGGCTGTTTTCATTTCTTCGAAACAGGTCGAAAGCCTCTGCCGCCAATCGGGGAGCGCTATTCCAAACCGCTTGCGCAGACGCTCGCCGGCAAGAACGGAATTCTTCGGCCTGGCGGCCGGCGTCGGGTACTCTGCGCTTGGGATCGGCTTGAGGTGTGGCAGGCGTTGCAGCAAGCCGTGGCGCATTGCATCTTCCAGAATGGCTTTAGCAAAGCCATGCCAGCTTGTCGTTCCGGATGCAGTCAGATTGAAAATTTCCGAGGCAAAATCGCCCGCGCCCTGTTCCTGGCGAGCCGCACGAACAATCAGGGCCGTCGCGTCCGCAATGTCGCGCGCCCAGGTCGGCGCGCCGATCTGGTCATCGACAATGCGCAATTCATCGCGTTCACCCGCCAGTCGGAGGATCGTGCGCATGAAATTGTCACCGCGTCCGGCATAGATCCAGCTCAAGCGCAGGATGACGTAAGCGCCGCCGACCTGGCGCATGGCGGTTTCACCCGCCAATTTGCTGCGCCCATAAGCGTTGATGGGATGGGGGGCATCGTCTTCGGTGTAGGGCGACTGCTTCGCGCCATCGAAGACGTAGTCGGTCGAGTAATGGACGAGCAGGATGCCGGCCTTGCGCGACTCATCGGCCAGCACGCCGACGGCCGTGCCGTTGACCGTGGCCGCGAGCTGTTCCTCCTGTTCAGCCCTGTCGACCGCCGTGTAGGCGGCCGTATTCACGATGACGTCTGGTTTGATGTCACGAATGAGGTTCGGCAACAGTTCTGGTCGCAAAAGATCGCATCCGCGGCGATCGAGGGCGACCACGTCGCCGAGCGGCATCAGACTTCGACACAATTCCCATCCGACCTGGCCGTTCGCGCCCGTGACCAGCAGCCTCATGCAAAAACCTCGGCTTTGCCGAGCGGAAGCCCCAAGCGGTCTTTTGCGGAAAGGATAGGCTCGACGTTCTTGGGCCAATCAATTCCGATGTCGGGATCGTTCCAAATCAGACAACGCTCGTCGTCGGGCACGTAATAGTCGGTTGTTTTGTAGAGAAACTCTGCCGCATTGCTCAGCACGAGGAAGCCGTGCGCAAATCCCCCTGGAATCCAGAGCTGTTTCTTGTTGGCCGCCGATAACACGCCGCTGACGAACTTTCCGAACGTGGGCGAACTCCGGCGCAGATCGACCGCCACATCGAACACTTCGCCCGAAACGACGCGTACCAACTTTCCCTGCGGCCGGCGGATTTGATAATGCAGCCCGCGCAGAACGTGTTTGACCGAACGGGAATGATTGTCCTGTACGAAGACAACGCTTCGTCCTACGGCGTCATCGAAACGTTCCTGGTTGAAGCTCTCAAAGAAGAATCCGCGCGCATCCTCGTAGATCGTCGGTTCCAGGAGCAACACGCCGGAAATTGCTGTCGCTACGACCTTCATTGCTGCCGCTCGTCCAGGATCAAACGACGGAGATATTGTCCATAGCTCGTTTTGGCCAACGATTTCGCCATCCGCGCAACTTGCTGAGCGTCGATCCAGCCTTTGCCGAACGCGATTTCCTCAGGGCAGGCGACTTTTACGCCTTGCCGATGTTCGATGGTCGCGACAAATTGACTGGCTTCAAGGATCGACTCATGTGTGCCGGTATCGAGCCAGGCATAACCGCGTCCCAGGATTTCCACCTTGAGCTTGCCCGCCGCGAGATAGGCGCGGTTCACGTCGGTGATTTCCAATTCCCCCCGCGCGGATGGTTTCACGCGCCGCGCAATGTCGGCGGCCTCGTTGTCGAAAAAATATAAACCAGTCACTGCATAGTGCGACTTCGGTTTGTCTGGCTTTTCTTCGATCGAAATGGCGCTCTGGTCCGCGCCGAACTCGACCACGCCGTAGCGTTGCGGATCGTTGACGCGATAAGCGAATATGGTCGCGCCGCTGGTGCGGTCGCAGGCGTCCGCTAGCAGCGCCGGAAATCCGTGACCGTAGAAGACATTGTCGCCGAGAACCAAGGTCACATCGTCCGCGCCGACGAAATCCGCACCGATGATGAGGGCTTGCGCCAGTCCGTTAGGCGAGGGCTGAACTGCATACGAGAAACGAAGCCCCCACTGGCTGCCGTCACCGAGCAATTGCTCAAAGCGTGGTGTGTCTTGCGGGGTGGAAATGATCAAAATGTCGCGAATATCGGCGAACATCAATGTCGAGAGCGGATAGTAGATCATCGGCTTGTCGAAAATAGGCAGCAATTGCTTGGACACTGCCAGTGTCGCGGGATGCAGCCGGGTCCCTGCGCCGCCGGCGAGGATGATGCCCTTACGGCCCCTCTTTTGCATATCCAATATCGGCCTTTATTGAGTGTCGCCCAATAATGCAGCATCTCTACCAGAGCCGGCGGTTTTGCCAAGGCCGGTCGGATTTGGACGATAAAGGGATCGGCTCACCGATTGGAATAATTTTTTTGCAGCCAGTCGCGATAGGAGCCGCTGACAAAGCGCTCGACCCATTCGGCGTTGTCGAGATACCAGCGCACCGTCTTGCGAATGCCGGTCTCGAACGTCTCGGATGGTTTCCACCCCAACTCGCCTGCGATCTTCGCCACGTCCATCGCATAGCGGCGGTCGTGGCCGGGACGATCGGTTATGAACTCGATTTGCTGGCGATACGAGCCGCCACCTTTGCGCGGCCGCTCGGCATCGAGAATGTCGCATAAGGTATGAACGACTTCGAGGTTCGTTTTTTCGCTATTGCCGCCGATATTGTAGGTTTCGCCGATGCGCCCGCGGTCGAGCACGGCGCGGATGGCGGCGCAGTGGTCGACTACATAGAGCCAATCCCTACGCTGCTGACCGTCGCCATAGATCGGTAATGGTAGACCGGTCAGCGCATGGTGGATCATCAAGGGAATGAGTTTTTCGGGAAACTGATAGGGGCCGTAATTGTTCGAGCAATTGGTGATCAGCACCGGAAGCCCGAACGTGTGGCACCAGGCACGGACCAGATGATCGGACGCCGCCTTGGTCGCCGAGTAGGGGCTGTTCGGCAGATAACGGTTGGTCTCGGCAAAAGCCGGCTCGTCTGCGCCGAGAGAGCCGAAAACCTCGTCGGTCGAGACGTGCAAAAACCGAAACGCGGCTTTTTCCGGCGCGCTGAGGCTGTCGTAATACGCCCGCGCCGCTTCCAGTAGCCGGAAGGTCCCCACGACGTTGGTCGTGACGAAATCGGCGGGTCCGTGGATCGAGCGATCAACGTGCGACTCGGCCGCGAAATTGACGACGGCCGCAGGCCGGTGCTGCTTCAACACGTCTGCAACAAGCTCGCCGTCGCCAATGTCGCCGTGAATGAAATGGTGACGCGAGTCATTCATGACGCCCGCAAGATTATCAAGGTTGCCCGCATAAGTGAGCTTGTCGAGACTGACGACCGCAGGCAGGTCAAGACCGAGCCATTCGAGGACGAAATTCGCGCCGATAAAGCCGGCCGCGCCCGTTACCACAATCGATTTGTCGGTGGAACTATTCCGTGTGCCGTTGAGCGACAAGGTGCCCATCTCAAATCCTTTTGAGCAGCGTAGCCACAAGCAGGCCGATATTGCCCAGCCAGGTCTGGCGGTAAACGCCGGACCGCTTCAGATAATAAAACCGCTCCAATAGCGACGCTGTTCTTGCTTTGGCGAATAGCTGCAACACTTGGCTGTTTTGCGGCTGGATCAAATGGGCGGGGACGCGTTGCAGCGCGGCAATATTCATCGCGTTCCAATCGCGAAAACGCCCCTTCAGCATCATGCGGACGCGAATGAGGCGTGCGCGCCAACCGCGATTAGACCCGATGAGGTTTTCGGGATGCTGGCGATATTTGAGCATCGGTAGCGGATCGTAGTGGATGGCGCCACCCACCGCGGACACCAATTGGTACATCCACCAGTCATGCAGAACGACCTCAAGCTTACCCGTCGTCTCCAACAGGCGTTTTGCCGCTTTATTGAACATCATCGTATTGCCTCCTCCGAGACTCTGGATGATGGCGTTACGGAACGCTATCGGGCGGGTAAATAGCGGAGAGAATCCATAGGATCGTCCGTCGACTGATACCAACTCGGTGCGGCCGCAGTAGAGGGCCGGCACGTCGGCCGGGACGGTGACGAGCCAAGTCAGTGCGCGCGCAAGCTTATCTTTGTACCACAGATCATCTTGATCGCTGAAAGCGAAATAGTCCGCATCGATCGTTGGATCGGTCGCCAGCGAGAGAAAATTTGCGCAGACGCCCTTGCCTTGGACCGTTTCTAATCGCCATTTTCTGCATATGGCTGTCGGCGAAGCGCCGGAGAATTTCTCTAGTCTCGTCGGTCGAGCCATCATCGGATACGAACAAGCTCCAGTTCGTGTGCGATTGATCCGCGATCGACCTGAGTTGCTCATCGAGAAACGCCGCGCCGTCTTTCGTGCACATCAAGATGGCGACCTGCGCGGCGCCGATGCTTGGTTGTGGCATCCGAGTAGCAACTTCGCTGTTGGCCGGCATAAGCTTTTTTAAGCCATCGTGACGATGGAACGCGGTGGAGAATGAATTGCTTGCCTGCCCAGCACCGAATATTCGACCGACCGCGCATGCGAGTTGACGTTTTGACCTACCATCATTCTAACTACTGGGCACTTCGCCTTATGAGCGCTTGGTTTTTGATGGTAACCAAACAAATGCCGCTAATAGTATTAAAATACCTTCCGTAACGAAAGCGGTCGATGCTTCCTGTGGCTCGAGAGTCGGTGGTAGGTTCGAGCCGCCAGGTATCGCTACGTAACATTCCGTAGGGCCACGGGGAGCCGTGGCCGCAATTGCTGGGTTGCCGGCGCGTTATCTGTCTTGCTATCGGGAGTGTTTGCGATGCCGCCAACCCGGTTCGTTGCCCATCTGGTCCGATGTCAGCGAAGAATATTATCCGTTGGATCCGACGTCGGCTGCCGGCGTTTAATCACCATAATTTTCGATTGGCTGTAGGGCGCGGCGGGATGGCATGACAACGCAACGCGTATTGGTCACCGGCGCCTCGGGGTTCATCGGTCGACCAATGGTGGCCGCTTTGCTGCGCGCTGGTTATACGGTCCGGGCGGTGACGCGCCGTCCAGTATCCTTTCCGAATGGGGTCGAGGCTGTAACGATACCGGATTTGGGAAACCCGATCGATTGGGCGCCAATTCTGCAAGGCGTCGATAGCATCATTCACTTGGCGGGGCGTGCGCACGGCCCTGTTGTTAATGCCGACTATTCCGATTTCGACTTGATCAACTGGATAGCAACGCAACAGCTGGCCGTGGCTGCAAAAACCGCCGGCATTGCTCGTCTTGTTTATATTTCATCGGTGCGGGCCCAGACCGGCGCTTCGGCAGCCGATCGAGTGCGTGAACAGGATGAGCCTCGGCCGACCAACTATTATGGCCGCTCAAAACTCGCCGCCGAAACGGCGATTCGCGCGTCAGGCGTGCCGTTTACGATTTTTAGACCTGTCGTCATCTACGGCCCCAATCCGAAAGGAAACATGCGTACGCTGGCTCGGCTGGCGCAATTGCCCTTGCCGCTCCCGATCGCGAGCTTTACGGGCCGGCGATCACTGCTTGGAGTCGACAATCTCATTTCCGCGATCATCTTCGCATTGAAGAATCCAGCCACCGTCAACGAGACCTATCTCCTCGCGGATAGTAAGCCGATGACGGTTGGCGAAATTCTCGTGATCTTGCGCAAGGGGCAAGGACGTTCGTTGATGACCGTCTACATGCCGCGCTTTATCGTTCGTATTTTGCTCGCGCTGTGCGGCCGCAGCGACCTATGGTTACGGGTTTCCGGAGGCTTGGTCGCCGATACGAGCAAATTCGAATCTCTCGGCTGGCGTCCCGTCAAGGACACCTCCGCAGGTCTCCTGGCAATGGTGCAGGCTGACGACGACAAGGGTAAATCGATGATGCAGCAGGTATTGTGAGTTACCCCGCGGGCATTTCGTCGGACCCCCCGGACTTCCACAAATGTGACAGGGAGATCCGCAGGCGCCGTTCGGGCCAGCTTGCCCGTCCTCGACGCGTCCCGGGAAACTGTGCTAAAGGCCAGCCCGTCATCACAACCGCAAATTAGTCAGTTGACTGCCGGAATGACCACGGCTGCCCTTGCCAAGAACAAAGCGTCCGTTACTCGCATAACTGCTGAAGCGGTGCCGGCGCAGGCTTTCGCCGATCTCGTCAACGGTGCCCGGCTTTACGAGTTGTGGATCCGCTTCGCCGTCCACGACATCCGGCAGCGGTTTCGGCGCTCGGTGCTCGGCCCCATCTGGCTGACGCTGTCGATGGGCATCATGATCGGGGCGTTGGGCTTGGTGTTTTCCGGCCTGTTTCACCAAGACATAGCCAAGACGCTGCCCTATATCGCGACCGGCATCATCTTTTGGGGCCTGCTCACGGGCTGCATCAGCGAAGGCACCACGGTTTTCATCGTGGCGGAATCCTATATCCGCAATCTCCCGATGCCGCTCAGCGTCCATTTTTATCGGATGATCGCGCGCAATTTCATTGTCTGGTGCTTCAACATGGCGATCTACGTCGTCGTGGTGGTTTGCTTCGGCCCGATGCCCGGACCAGACACGCTACTATTTATCCCCGGATTCATCCTATTTCTTCTCAATGCCGCGTGGATTTCTTTGGCGGTAGGGGTGCTCTCCACCCGCTATCGCGACGTGCCGCAGGTGATCGCCAACGTTATCCAGGTCATATTCTTCGTCACCCCGATCTTCTGGTCTCCCGAAAACTTGCCTGGCCGGCCGGCGTTTGTGCTTTTCAACCCCTTCTATCACCTGATCGAAATCGTCCGGGCGCCGTTGCTCGGCGCGGTGGCGCCGCCAATGAGTTGGGGCCTTTGCGCCGGTATGGCGTTGGCCGGATGCGGCTTCACGGCCTGGCTCTATCGCCGCGCCCACGCCCGCATCGCATACTGGGTCTGAGCCGGATGGCGCATATTTCCATCGAAAACTTGACTGTCGAATTCGCGATCTTCGGCGCTAGTTCGCGCTCGCTCAAGAACAAAATATTGTCGCAAGCGACGGGCGGCCGCGTGATGGCGGGCGCCCGCGATATCGTCACCGTGCGTGCCATCGATGGCCTCAACCTGGAGATCAATGAAGGCGACCGCATCGGCCTGGTCGGCCACAACGGCTCGGGCAAGACGACGCTTCTGCGCGTTCTCGCCGGCATCTATAAGCCGAGTGGAGGCGCGATCACTATTGAAGGGAGGGTCGGTACGTTGCTCGACAGCCATGCGGGGATGGACCCGGAATCCACCGGCATCGAGAATATTTATCTGCGCGGCTACATGATGGGCATGAGCCGGCGCGAGATCGCGTCCAAGCTCGACGATATCGCCGAATTCACCGAGCTCGGCGATTTCCTGGCGCTGCCGATGCGCACCTATTCGGCCGGCATGTTCGCGCGGCTGGCCTTCGCGGTCTCGACCGCCGCGCAAAACGATATCCTGCTGATCGACGAGGGCATCGGCGCCGGCGACGCGGCGTTTCGCGAGAAGGCGCGGCAGCGCATCGAGAACCTGTTCAACCGCACCCCCATCGTCATACTCGCGACGCATTCGGAAATGCTCATCTCGGAATTCTGCAGCCGTCGGGTGCAATTGGAGCATGGTGTCCTCAAAAGCGTGGCGTAATGCTTCGCTTGTAATCTCGATTGAACAACGCTATTGGCGGCATCCGGTACGCATGATGAACGATTATCTGGCTCTTGCCCGCAAAGACCCGCCGCTGACCGCCGCCGCGGCCATCGCCGTGGTCGGCGCGCTCGGCATCGCCACGGTCTACTTCTTCCAATACGTCCTGTTGATCTTGCCGTGCCCGCTCTGCCTCGAGCAGCGGATCGCGTTCTATTTCAGCATTCCGCTGGCGGCGCTGCTGTGGCTCGGCGCCCAATACGGCGCCTCGCGCAAGGTTCTGCTGCTTGGCTTCCTGGCGATCATGCTCGCCATGCTGTGGAATACCGGGCTTGTCCGCCTATCACGCGGGCGTCGAATGGAAATGGTGGCCGGGCCCGAACGACTGTTCCGGGCCGATCGACAAATTCGGCAACGCGCAAGACATCATGAACCAGTTGCAAAACCGCATCAGCCTGATCCGCTGCGACGAGGCGGCCTGGCGGTTTCTGGGGATTTCGCTCGCCGGCTATGACGTGCTGCTCTCGTTCTTCTTGGCGGTGGTCGCCGCCTGGGGCGCCACGGCCTCGCTCGCGCGGGAAAAGCGGTCAAGCTAGATTAAAGCGGAAGTCGCAGGGTCAATCGCCATGGAAGTGCTCATCATCGGCGCCGGCATCGGCGGCTTGACGCTGGGCCTGATGCTGCATCGCGCCGGCATCGCCTGCCGCATCTTCGAGGCGGCGCCCGAGCTCAAGGCGGTCGGCGTCGGCATCAACATCCTGCCGCATGCCTCGCGCGAACTCTGCGCGCTCGGTCTCGAAGATGCGCTCGCCAAGGTCGCCGTCACCACGCGCGAATATTGCTTCTACAACCGCTTCGGCCAGTTCATCTACAGCGAGCCGGCCGGCCGCTTTGCCGGCTACGACGTGCCGCAGTTCTCCATCCATCGCGGCGACCTGCAGATGGTGCTGCTCGAGGCCTTCATCGCGCGCGCCGGCGCCGACAAGGTGATGCTCGGCCGGCGCTGCACGCGCGTCGACTACGACGGCGATGAGGCGGTGGCGTATTTTGAAGACGTGAACGGCAAGCCTTTGCCGCCGCAGCGCGGCAGCGTGGCGATTTCCTGCGAGGGCATCCATTCGGTCTTGCGCAAGCAGCTTTATCCGAACGAAGGCCCGCCGAAATATTCCGGCATCAACATGTGGCGCGGCGTCACCCGCTGGAAGCCGTTCATGTCGGGCGCCAGCATGATCCGCGTCGGCTGGCATCATCCGGCCAAGCTGCTGATCTACCCGATCCGCAACAATATCGACGCGCGAAGGCCGCCAACTGGTGAACTGGGTGTGCGACATCGAGACGCCGCAATACAAGGCGCGCGACTGGAACCGGGGCGGCCGGCTGGAGGATTTCCTGCCCGCGATGGCGGACTGGCATTTCGACTGGCTCGACGTGCCGCAGTTCATCCGCTCCGCCGACGCCATCCTGGAATATCCGATGGTCGATCAGGATCCGCTGCCGCGCTGGAGCTTCGGCCGGCTGACGCTGCTCGGCGACGCCGCGCATCCGATGTATCCGCGCGGCGCCAATGGCGCGGCGCAGGCGATCCTCGACTGCCGCGCGCTCGCCGACGCGCTCACCGCCAATGCCGATCCGGTCGCCGCGCTCAAGGCCTACGAGGCCAAGCGCCTGCCTGCCACCAGCGAAGTCGTGCTCGCCAACCGCAAGGCGCCGCCCGACGCCATATTGCAGGAAGTCTACCGCCGCACCGGTGACAAGCCGTTCAAGAACATCGACGACGTCATCAGCCGCGAAGAGCTGATCGCGCTGTCGGAGAGTTACAAGCGGGTCGCCGGCTACGACAAGGAGCGGCTGAAGGTGAGCAGCTAACCCGCAAAAATAGATACGACCACGAAAACGAGAAGGTGCGCGTACATCCGGCGTCACCCGCTGCATTTCGTGGCCGCTCGATGACGGAGCCTTTCGGCTCAACATCACCGTCCGAACGCATATGGGTATCGCCCGAGTTCCTCCGCAAGGGTTCATTGACATCATGAGCAAGACCACCGGCTACACCGGCACCGCGAAGACGCTGCATTGGCTGATCCTCGCGCTGCTGATCGTGCAATTCGTCGTCGCCTGGACCATGCCGGACATCAAGCGCGACACCAAGCCCGACACGCTGATCAACCTGCATCTGTCGGTCGGCGTGCTGATCCTGGCCGTCGCCGTCATTCGCCTGGCCTGGCGGGCGACCCACGCCGAGCCGCCGCCGCAAGACGGCGTGCCGCCCTGGCAGCTGCAATCCGCCCGCATCGTGCATTGGCTGCTCTATCTGCTGCTGTTCGTGCTGCCGGTCCTGGGCTGGATCAACGCCTCCTGGCGCGGCTTTCCGGTCATCATGTTCGGGCTCGAATTGCCGAAGCTGGTCGGCACGCGCGTGCCCGGCTGGGGCTGGACCGGCGACGTGCACGGCATCCTCGCCAACTACGGGCTGCTGGTGCTGGTCGGCCTGCACGTGGCGGCCGCGCTCTATCATTATTTCGTCCGCCGCGACGGCGTGCTGCAGCGGATGCTGCCGGGCGCCTGATCGAGCCTATTCGTAGCGCAGCGCTTCGATCGGATCGAGGCGCGCGGCCTTGCGCGCCGGATAGTAGCCGAAGAAGATCCCGACCGCGGCCGAGAACAGGAAGCCGCCGGCGATCGCCGTGGCCGAGATCGGCGCCGGCCAGCCGGCGACGAACGAGATGGCCGCGGAGAACGCCACGCCCATGACGATGCCGGCGATGCCGCCGGTCACGCTCAGGAACACCGCCTCGGCGAGGAATTGCAGCAGCACGTGCAGGCGGCGCGCGCCGATCGCCATGCGCAGGCCGATCTCGCGCGTGCGCTCGGTCACCGACACCAGCAGGATGTTCATGATGCCGATGCCGCCGACCACCAGCGAGATCGAGGCGACGGCGGCGAGCAGCAGCGCCATGATGCGGCTGGAGCTCTCGGCCGTCTCCGCGATCTGGCTCGAGATTGCGCACGGAGAAATCGTTGATCGTCGCCGGGCTTGATGCGGTGGCGGCGCGCGAGAATCTCGGTGACCTGGCGGATCGCCGGCTGCACGTCCGTCGGATTGGCGGCCTGCACGTAGATCTGGTTGACGAAGCCGGTCAGGCGCGGCTGCAGGCCGTAGGGGTTGGGCGGGCTTGGATAGATCCAGTTGAGCTGCGTCTGCGCCTGGGACGGCGCGGCCACGCCGAGCACCTTGCGCTCGGCGGTGGTGAACGGAATCATCACCAGGTCGTCCTGGTCCTGGCCGAACGGCGTCTGCCCCTTGGACGCGAGCACGCCGATCACCCGCAACGGCACGCCCTTCACCTGGATGAGCGCGCCGATCGGAGTTCTGCGACTCGCCGAACAGCTGCTTCGCCACGGTCTGGCCGATCACCACGACGAGCGCCGCGGTGGCCTCGTCGTCGGGCGAGATCGCGCGCCCGGCGTCGATCCGCCAGTTGGTCATCGGCGGATAATTCGGGCTGACGCCTTGGATGCTGCGTGGTCCAGTTCTGATTGCCGTACTCCACCTGGCCGGACTGGCGGATCAGGTAGCTGACCTCGCTGACCGCCGTGCTCTCGCGCCGGATCGCCTGCGCGTCGCTGATCGTGAGCGTCGAGGCGCTGCCGGATCCGGCGCGCACGCCGCCCGCCGTCCTTGCGCCCGGCAGCACCACCACCAGATTGGTGCCGAGGCTCTCGATCTGCTTGCGCACCGCCTCGTTGGCGCCCTGGCCGACCGCCACCATGGCGATCAGCGCGGCGACGCCGATGAAGACGCCGAGCATGGTCAGCGCCGAGCGCATCATGTTGCGCCAGAGCGCCTGCATGGCGGCGGCCATGATCATCAGCCCGAAGGCCCAAATGGCATTGTTGCGCCGTGCGGCGGCGCGCAGCGGCCGCTGCGCGTGCGCAGCCGACAGGCTCGTCCGGCCTCGCGCTCGGCGCTGCGCCGGTCTTGGCCGGCTTCGGATTGCGCGTGTCCGAGACGATCTGGCCGTCGCGCATGGTCACCACGCGATCGGCATAGGCGGCGATGTCGGCCTCGTGCGTGACGACGATGATGGTGACGCCTTGCTCGCGATTGAGCCGCGTCAGCGTCTCCATGATCTCGTGCGAGGTGCGGGTGTCGAGGTTGCCGGTCGGCTCGTCGGCGAGCAGCAGGCTGGGCGCGTTGATCAGCGCCCGCGCGATCGCGACGCGCTGCTGCTGGCCGCCGGAGAGCTGGCCCGGCGTGTTGCGCTCGCGGTCGCCGAGGCCGAGCAGCGTGAGCGCCGCGCGCGCCCGCTCGACGCGCGAGGCGGCGCCGGCCGGCCCGGAGGCGGCGTAGAACAGCGGCAGCGCAACGTTCTCGAGCGCGCTGGTGCGCGCCAGCAGATTGAAGCTCTGGAACACGAAGCCGAGGCGCTCGCTGCGGAGCCGCGCGCGTTCCGGCTCGCTCAAGCCGCGCGACGTCGATGCCCTCGAAGAAGTAGTGGCCGCTGCTCGGCCGGTCGAGGCAGCCGAGGATCGCCATCAGCGTCGACTTGCCCGAGCCCGACGAGCCCATGATGGCGACGAATTCGCCGGCGTTCGATC
Source organism: uncultured Alphaproteobacteria bacterium (assembly GCA_963772235.1). Lineage (GTDB taxonomy): Bacteria > Pseudomonadota > Alphaproteobacteria > Rhizobiales > Xanthobacteraceae > Pseudolabrys. Next base: position 45,931 of record CAVYWI010000001.1, on the reverse strand, counting down.
GTGAGGCTCACGTCGCGCAGCGCATGCACGTCGATGTCGCCGACGTGATAGGTCCGCGTGACGTGCTCGAGCCTGATGATCGGTTCCGTCATGGCGATTCACCGGCCGTCGGCCGCGTCACAGCTGCAGGCGCGGCGCTGCCGCCGTGTTGCCGTTGTTGCTGCGTTGCTCGGCGATGATGACCTGATCGCCCGGCTTCAGGTCGCCCTTGACGATCTCGGTGTAGGTGTCGTCGTCGAGACCGGCGGTCACCGCGACCCGCGACCGGCTTGCCGTCGCGCAGCACCCAGACCCTGCCTTGCGGCGGCCGGCCGTGTTCGGCCGGACGTGCCGCTTCGCCGCGGCTGCACCGGCGGTCACGGGTGCATAGCGCAGCGCCTGGCTCGGCACGCGCAGCACGTCGTTGCGCTGGTCGATGACGATGCGGGTCGCCGCCGTCATGCCGGGCTTGAGCGCCAGATCGGTGTTGTCGACGCTGACCACGACGTCGTAGGTCACGACGTTCTGCACGGTCTGCGGCGACTGGCGCACCTGGGTGACGGTGCCCTCGAAGGTGCGCTTCGGGAATGCGTCGACGGTGAAGATCGCCTTGTTGCCGTCCTTGATGCCGCCGATGTCGCTTTCGCTGACATTGGTGTCGACCTGCATCTTGGTGAGGTCGGTGGCGATCAGGAACAGCGTCGGCGTCTGGAAGCTCGCCGCGACCGTCTGCCCCATGGTGACGTTGCGCGACACCACGGTGCCGTCCACCGGCGAGACGATGTTGGTGTAGCCGAGATTGACCTGCGGCGGCGTCGAGCTGCGCCTGGCGCTGCGCGATCGTGGCCTCGTCGACGCCGATCTGCGCCTGCGCCTGGTCGAGGGCGCTCTTGGCGTTGTCGAGCGCGTCCTTGGAGACCGCGTTGGTCTGCGCCAGCCGCGCGTTGCGGTCGTAAGTTGAGCTGCGCGTAGGCGAGGGTGGCCTTGTCCTTCTCGAGCTGCGCCTTGGCCACGTCGAGATTGGCTTTGTTCTGGTCGACCACGGTCTGATAGGGGCGCGGATCGATCTTGGCGCAGATCTGGCCCTTCTTTACCTCGCGTGTTGTAGTCGCAGTGAAGCTCCTGGATGACGCCGGAGACGTAGGTTCCGACGATGATCGTGAGCACCGGATTGACCGTGCCGGTGGCGGTCACCGTGCGCGTCACCGCGCCGCGCGTGACCGGCGCGGTGGTGTAACGGACGGTCGCTGCCGGCGCTCGACGACCACCAGACGACGCCGATGGCGGCGATGACCGCGAGCGCCAGACAAGCCGCCGATCAGCCACGGTTTCCGCGAGCGTGGGCGGGCGCCGGCGCCGCCGGCTGCGGTTTCGGGACGAGCACCACGGGCGCCGCCGGCTTCGAGCTCGGCCGTCTCAATCCGACGGGCTTGTTCATGCTGCGAACTCCGCCTGCGCCCCTCAGCGTCGAGCACGCTAGCGGATGGCGCGGCCGTGTCGTTGATGCGCGTCAAATCCTGGCAAATTCAAGGAAAATGGGCCGAAATGGCCCGGCCAGGGCCGACGCCTTACGGCTCCAGCTCGGTGTCCCAATAGAGATAGTCGAGCCAGCTTTCGTGCAGGTAATTGGGCGGGAACGCCGGCCGTTGCGGTGCAGGTGCTGCACCGTGGGCTGGAACGGCATCTGCGAGGGCCACATCTTGGCCTCGGTCGGCGTCAGGTTGCCCTTGCGCAGATTACAGTCCGAGCAGGCGGTCACCACGTTGATCCAGGTGGTGTGGCCGCCGCGCGAGCGCGGCAAGAGGTGATCGAAGGTCAGGTCCTCGCGGTCGCCGCAATATTGGCAGGAGAAGCGGTCGCGCAGGAACACGTTGAACCGGGTGAAGGCCGGATGGGTCGAGGGCTTCACGAAGGTCTTGAGCGAGACCACGCTCGGCAGCTTCATCTCGAAGCTGGGGCTGTGCACCAGGCGGTCGTAATTGGCGACGATGTTCACGCGTTCGAGGAACACGGCCTTGATCGTGTCCTGCCAGGACCACAGCGACAGGGGGTAATAGCTCAGCGGCCGGAAATCCGCGTTAAGCACCAGCGCCGGAAATCCGCTGGGCGAGACGTGCACGTTCAAGCGAGGCTCCTCTACGACCTCCCTATGGCCGCCGCCACGCGGCCTACCCGCTAGTAATAGTGCAGCGTGACAGGATTGTGAAGTCGGGGGAGGATGTTACCCGCAAGTGGGCTCAGCTCCGTGCGAAATGGCGTGCGAGAAACTCGCCGCCCTGGCGCAGGCCTTCCTGGTCGATGCCGTGGCCGATTCCGGAAGAGATGTGCCATTCGGCCGGGATGTCGAGCGCGGCCAGCCCCTGTCCGGCATGGAACACCGCCTGCACCGGGATGAGCTCGTCCTGGTCGCCATGGATGAGCAGCACCGGCGGCTTGGCTGTGATCTCGGCGGCGAACTTCTCCGGCTCGACGTCCTCCGGCACCACCAGCATGCCGGAATAGCCGACGATGGCGGCAGGCGTCACCGCCCGCCGCAGGCCGACATGCAGCGCCATCATGGTGCCTTGGGAAAAGCCGACCAGCGCCAGCGCCGAAGGCGGCAGTTGCCGCCGCTGCAATTCGGCGTCGAGAAACGCGTTGAGCACCGGCGCCGCGGTTTGCACGCCGACCCAGCGCTCGTTCGGATCGCGGAACGTGAGGGGAAACCATTCGCGCCCCACCGGCGCCTGTCCGCACGGGCGCGGCGCGTGCGGCGACACGAAGGCGGCGTCCGGCAGCAGGCCCTGCCAGGCGCGGCCGATCTCGATCAGGTCGTTGCCGTCGGCGCCGTAGCCGTGCAGGAAGACGACAAGGTGCTTTGCCTTGCCCGAGCGCGGCTCGATGCGCGGGCCGTCGAGATCAGCCATTTCTGGATTTCCTTTTCGGTGTCTTCTTCTTCGCTGGCGGCTTCTTCGGTTGCCGGCTGGAGCGGCACCACTCACGCTTCTTCACCGCGTGATAATAGGCCCAAAGCAGATGCGCCGCCACACCGCGCCAGGGCCGCCAGGCCTCGGCGATCTTGGTGAGCGCCTTGGGGTCCGGCCGCTTGCGCAAGTTCAGCGCGATGCGCGCGGATTCCTGCACCGCCAGGTCGCCGGCGGGAAACGCGTCGGCGTGACCGAGGCAGAACAGCAGATAGATGTCGGCGGTCCATGGGCCGACGCCGTGCAGCGCGGTGAGCGCGGCATGTGCCGCGTCGGCCTCCATGTTGCCGACCGCGGTCAAATCGATGTGGCCTTTGGCGAGCGCCTTGCCGATCTCGCGGATCGCTTTGATCTTGGGCGCCGACAGGCCGAGCCGTTTGAGCTTGTCGGTGCGCGCGCGGCGCACCGTGTCGTGGTGGAACGGATCGAAAGCGGCGAACAAACGGTTGCGGATCGCGGCGGCGCTGGCGGTCGAGAGCTGCTGCCCGCAGACGATGGCGCACAGGCCGGCAAAGCCGGCCTCGCGCCGGCGCAAGCTGAAGGCGCCGGCCTTGTCGGCGACCGGCTTCAGGCGCGGGTCGGCGAGGATCAACTGGGCTAAGCCCGCCTGCAGATCGGCCTCGGTGTGAAGGAAATAGGTCATGCGCTATCGGTGTAGCAAGCAAGACGCTAGATAGAAAAGGCATGCCACCCGTTTTCCGCTTCGCGCCGTCGCCCAACGGCTATCTGCATCTCGGCCATGCGCTGTCGGCGCTGCTCAACGCCGACATGGCGAAGGCTACGGGCGGACGGTTGCTGCTGCGCATCGAGGATATCGACGAGACGCGTTGCCGGCCGGAATTCGAGACGGCGATCTACGAGGATCTGGCCTGGCTCGGCCTCGCCTGGGAGCAGCCGGTACGGCGGCAGTCCGAGCACTACGACGACTACCGCGCGGCGCTGGCCCGGCTGGACGCCATGGGCCTCGTCTATCCGAGCTTCGAAAGCCGCGCCGAGATCGCGCGGCTGGTGGCGGCGCGCGAGGCGAAGTCCCCTTGGCCGCGCGATCCCGATGGCGCGCCGCTCTATCCGGGCGATGCGAAAACCCTTGCCCGCTGCCGAGCGCGCCCGCCGCATGGCCGCCGGAACGCCCTACGCGCTGCGCCTCGACATGGCCGCCGCGCTCAAGCGCACCGGCCCGCTTGCCTGGCAGGAAACCGGCGCCGGCCCTTCTGGCGAAACCGGCACCATCGCCGCCGATCCCGCCGCCTGGGGCGACGTGATCCTGGCCCGCAAGGACACGCCCACCAGCTATCACCTGGCGGTGACGGTCGACGACGCCGCGCAGGGCGTCACCGACGTGGTGCGCGGCCGCGACCTTTTCCACGCCACGGCCGTCCACCGCCTGCTGCAGACGTTGCTCGGCTGGCCGGCACCGCGCTACCACCACCACCGCCTGATCCTCGATGCCGAGGGCCATAAGCTGTCGAAATCGACGCTCGCCACCGGCTTGCGCGAGCTGCGCGCGCAAGGCGCGACGGCGGCCGATATCCGCAAGTTGGTCGGGCTCGATTGAGCGCGGCTTCCGTGGCATGGTCGGCCCCGGGGTAGGGGATGGCGAAGCGTAAGGGTCGAACACGGCCGCGTAAGCGGCCTCGGGCAAAGCCGCGTCGGGCCAGCTTGCAGCAGCGCGCCGTGGAAGCCGCGCTCGCCGGTGTCGTGCACGACATCCGCACACCGCTGACCGGGGTCGTCGCGCTGGCCGAGCTGCTGGCGACTTCCGATCTCGGGGCCCGCGAGCGTGGATGGGCTGCAGCGATTAAGAGTGGTGCCGAGCACTTGTCGGCGCTCACCACCCTGATCATCGATGCGGTCAAGACCGAGGCCGCAGGCCTCACCTTGCAGCACGAGCCGTTCATGCCGCGCCATCTCGCCGAGGCGGTCGGCGCCGCGCTCACCGCGCGCGCCGGCAACAAGGGCATCAAGACCGAACTCGCGATCGCCGACGATCTGCCCGCGTTGGTCGCCGGCGACGCGATGCGCCTGCGCGCGGTGCTGGAAAATCTCGCCGACAATGCGGTCAAGTTCACGCATGAAGGCACCGTCGTCTTCACCGCCGGCGCCAAGTCCGCCGGCCGCAAACGCGTGCAGCTTGATGTTCACCGTCACCGACACCGGCATCGGCATCGACCCGCGCGACGTCAAGAATCTGTTTCGCCCGTTCGCGCAGGCGAGCGAGGCGGTGGCGCGCCGTTACGGCGGCGCCGGCCTCGGCCTGGTCTTCGTCAAGCGCGTCGCCGAGGCCATGGGCGGCGATTTGCGCGTGACCAGCAAGCCGGGGCGCGGCACCAGTTTTCATCTCAGCGTGCCGGTCGACCGCGTGGAGGTCAGCGCGCAGACCGAACGCGCCGGCGCGCCCGCCACGGCCACGCGCGCGCTGTCGATCCTGTGCGCCGAGGACAATCCCTATGGACGGGTCGTGATGAACACAGTCCTCACCGAGCTCGGCCACCGTGCCGATTTCGTCGAAAGCGGCGAGGCGGCGGTCGATGCCGTCTCGCGCGGCAGCTATGACGCCGTGCTGATGGACGTCGTGCTCGCCGGCCTCGACGGCATCGCGGCGACGCGGCGCATCCGCGCGCTGCCGGGCAAGGCCGGGCGGATCGCCGTGATCGGCATTTCCGGCCGCACCGAGAGCGGCGAAGAGGCCGCCGCGCGCGCGGCCGGGATGGATTTCTATTTCATGAAGCCGGTCAGTCCCGGCGAAGCTGGCGCAGGCGCTGGCAACGATTGCCCTGCCGCCAGCTCAAAAGTGAAAGCTCAACGCGTCGCCATCGCCGTTTCCTGAATTTGAACCTTTTTCGCAGTCCCCGCGACACACCCAAGCCGATGGATTACGGCAGGTGGAGGGGGCTGGTGAACGACGACGAAAAGAAGCTTGCGCGTGCCGGCGGCGAAGCCGGCCAGGCAGGCGCCAGCGGGATACGCGCGGCCCGCCTGCATGCGATCAAATCCGATATTTTGGAAAATCTTCGCCAACGCAGCTTTTCGATCCACGGGGTGGCCAGCCGCCACGGCATCACCGTCAACTATGTCCGGCAGCTGTTCGCCGCCGAAGGCATTACTTTTACCGAATTTGTCTTGCAAAAGCGCCTGGCGGCCGCCGACCTCATGCTGCGCGATCCGCGCTATGCCGATCGCAGCATCAGCGCGATCGCGTTTGAGGCTGGTTTTGGCGACGTGTCCTACTTCAACCGTATTTTCCACCGCCGCTACGGCATGAAGCCGTCGGAAATGCGCGAGAAGGCCCAAAGCGACGGGCAAAACTGAAGCTTGAGTGAATAGGCACAGCCTGGCGATGTATCAAACGTTATTCGCGCCGTTCGCCCGCTCCACGATCCGTACCACGTCCGACATGATGCGGTTCAATTCGAAATCCTTCGGCGTATACACCGCGGCGACGCCGGATTTCGCCAGCGCCTCGGCGTCCTCCGGCGGGATGATGCCGCCGACGACCAGCGGCATCGTCATCCCGGCTTCCTTCATGCGCGCGACCACATCCTGCACCAGCGGCAGATGACTGCCCGACAGCACTGAGAGCCCGATCACGTGCGCCTTTTGTTTTTGCGCGGCATCGACGATTTCCTCCGGCGTCAAGCGGATGCCTTCGTAGACCACCTGCATGCCGGCGTCGCGCGCCCGCACCGCGATCTGCTCGGCGCCGTTACTATGGCCGTCGAGGCCGGGCTTGCCGACCAGAAAGGTGAGGCGGCGGCCGAGTTTCCTCGACACGCGGTCGACGTCGGCGCGGATATCGTCGAGGCCTTCGACGTCGTTGCGCATCGCGCGGCCGACGCCTGTCGGCGCGCGGTATTCGCCGAACGATTCGCGCAGCGTCCAGCCCCATTCGCCGGTGGTGACGCCGGCTTTGGCGCAGGCGATCGACGGCGGCATGATGTTGCCACCACCTGCCGCGGCGCGTTTCAATTCATCGAGCGCGGTCTTGACCGCGGCATTGTCACGCTGCGCGCGCCAGACTTTCAGTTTTTCGATCTGCCCGCGCTCGGCGTCTTCCGAAACGACCATGATCGAACTCGACGCCACCCGTGAGCGGCGAAGGCTCGGTTTCGAGGTACTTGTTGACGCCGACGACGATCTGCTCGCCGCGCTCGATGGCTTCGAGTCGCGCGGTGTTCGATTCGACGAGCTGCTGCTTCATGTAGCCCGACTCGACCGCGGCGACCGCGCCGCCCATGTCGTCGATGCGCTTGAGCTCTTCCTTGGCCTGCAGCTTTGAGGTCGTCGACCTTGCGCTCGATCTCGGCCGAGCCGTCGAAAATGTCGCCGTAGTCGAGCAGGTCGGTTTCGTAGGCGAGAATCTGCTGCATGCGCAGCGACCATTGCTGGTCCCACGGCCGCGGCAGGCCGAGCGCCTCGTTCCACGCGGGCAATTGCACGGCGCGGGCGCGCGCGTTCTTCGACAGCGTCACGGCGAGCATCTCGAGCAGAATCCGCGTGACGTTGTTTTCGGCTTGCTGCTCGGTCAGGCCCAGCGAGTTCACCTGCACGCCGTAGCGGAACAGTCTTTGCTTCGGATCGGTGATGCCGTAACGGGTGCGCGTAATTTCGTCCCATAATTCGACAAAGGCGCGCATCTTGCACATTTCTGTAATGAATCTCATTCCCGCGTTGACGAAGAACGAGATGCGCCCGACCACCTCGCCGAATTTCTCCTGGCTGACCTCGCCGGAATTCTTCACCGTATCGAGCACCGCCACCGCCGTCGCCAGCGCGAAGGCCAGTTCCTGCACCGGCGTCGCCCCCGCCTCCTGCAGGTGATAGCTGCAGATGTTCATCGGGTTCCACTTCGGCAGCTCGGTCGTGGTGAAGATCGCCACGTCCTTGATCAGCCGCAGCGACGGCTTCGGCGGGAACACGTAGGTGCCGCGCGACAGGTACTCCTTGATGATGTCGTTCTGGATCGTGCCGGTGAGCGCGGCGCGCGGCGCGCCCTGCTCGTCGGCGACCGCGATATAGAGCGCCATCAGCCACGCCGCGGTGGCGTTGATGGTCATCGAGGTGTTCATCGAGGCGAGCGGGATCTGGTCGAACAGCGCCCGCATGTCGCCGAGATGGCAGATCGGCACGCCGACTTTGCCGACTTCACCCTTGGCCAGCACGTGGTCGCTATCGTAGCCGGTCTGGGTCGGCAGATCGAAGGCGACCGACAGGCCGGTCTGCCCCTTGGCCAGGTTCTTTCGATAGAGCGCATTGGAATCCGCGGCCGTCGAATGGCCTGCGTAGGTGCGAAAGATCCATGGTTTGTCGCGCATCGGTCGCCTGCAAGCGATAGTGTGGCCCAGCCTTTGTTGCAATGCAACATAGGTTCAGCACGCAATTCTAGACTGTGGACCCTATGCGGCTTGCCGCACCGCGCGTTGAGGCCTACCTCATGGCGTCACAAGCAGTTCGGGTCGAAATTCAAAGTGCATCGTGTCGAAGTGGTACCACTTCCCGCCCCAAATGAATCCGTGCTTTTCGAAGATCGTGACGATCTCTTGCGGCATCCGGTTGCGATAAACGAGGCGGCCGGTATGCGGCCGCCAGTACCAATAATCCGAGAAGGCGGTGTTGAGATCGATTGCGATACCGTAGCCGTGCGGGCTCGGCTGGCCGGTGTCCGCCACAACGCGGCAATTGTAGGTGCCGGCGATCGGGTAGGCGGCGCGTTTGATTTTGTCGGGTAGGGCGTCGATCTCCGCCGACACGGCGCGTAAACGCTCATCGACGTGATTCACCGACGTAACGCGGATTGATTTGCCCCAAGTCTTGGGCAGCCATGCGACGGAGACGAGGTGCGACGAGACCTCGCCCTTTTTGCAGTCGCCGTACATCTTGGTGAAAAAGCCGGCATTGCGGAACCGGCCGGGATCGGCATTGACGGCCGGAAGCTTTTCAAGCGGGCCGCGCGGATACGGGATGCGAAACTGATCGACGATGGAAGCATGCTGGAGGAGTTCTGAAAACGATTTGCCATCGGCGCTGTCGGCTACCGGCGTGACCGTTCCATCGCGCCAACGTAGCGCATTGGCATCATGCTCGGCGAAGGCGTCGGGGTAGGCCGCGACCAGCTGGTCGAGCGCGGAACGACCCTGATCGCTTTGCGCAAGAACAGGCGTCGCACCCGCGAGCATCGCAAGCCCGACGACAAAGCCAATCTTGGTCACAATGCACCGGCGGCTCAAGCGTGTGCCGGCCAGTGCCGCTCGCGGAACCAATTCCGGTACTTCGTCATCTTCGCCCGCTGGGCCGCCGGCGCATGCCGCTTGCAGGTCGAGGCCTCGTCGCTCTTGTCCGGTGCGGCCCAGCGCAGTTCGACGCAATCGTTCGGATTGTAGGACATCTCGAGCTCCGCCGAACGATCGATGACGTCCTTGAGCGACAGCGTCCATTGCGAGTCGTCGCTACGCGTATAGGTAAACTTGCGTGCCGCAAGCTCCGACGCAAGCACGCTCTGCAATTCGGCCTTCACATCAGCGACACTCTTGTCCTTCGGCATCGCGTAGCGGTCGGGCCGCCGCGCCACATGGTCCGGATAGCCGCGCACCACGTCGATCGCGATCAGCAGGCGGAAATCACGCGCCGGCGTGGAGAAATCCTCCCAAGGGCCGCTGGTCTCGAAGATCGCCGCGCCGTCCGGCATGCTGGCGTCGCCTTTGCCGCTGTTCTGGAACTTGCGTCCGTTCTCGACCGCGGTGACGCGCGTCTTGACCTGCTCTTCGAGCGAGGTGATCGCCTCCTTCAGCGCCCGCAACGGATCGAGCGGCGCCGGAGACATCACCTCGTCCATGCGATCGTAAAAATCTTCGAGCCCGAGCTTCGACTGTTCAAGCGAAAAATCGCCGTACTGCGGATTCTTGGCGATCTCGGCATTGGTCAGCCGGCGCAGGTCGCCCTTCTCGCTGCGCACAATCGGCCGGAAGCGCTTGAAGCCGGGGCTGCCAAGCGTGGGATCGTGCACGAACAGGAAATTGCCGCGCCAGAAGCGCTTGCGCGTGACCGACCCGTCGGGCTCCGCGTCGACGGCGAGGAAGACGCCCGCCGCGCCGTCTTTCTGCGACACGCGCCGCACCAGCATCAGCACGTGCCCGTAAGGATCGGCGTAGATGGTGCCCGGGCGCAGCGTCTCCTGCTTCAGCGGCACGGTATAGAAATCGGTGTTGTCGTCGCTCGCCAGCGTGCGCACGGCGCCGGACTGAACGGCATCGCCGACCACCGGCAGATAGCGCGCGAACGAGGCCGCCAGTCCGCCTTCCTTTGCCGCCGCGGCATTGACGCTGCTGAACCACTGCGAGCAGGTCGGCGGCTTGCCGCGCGAGCACCGCGAATAGCCGAACGGCAGGCCCATCTTGAACGCGAAATAGGCGCGCAGATAGTACACCATATCGGTGCAGTCGGGTTTCAGCGCCATCGGGATTTCGTCTTCGCCGAGGCCCAGCGAGTTGAACAGGACGTTGCGCGATTTATCGCGCAGCACGTTGTAGAGCGCCGGCCACGACGGCTCGGCGTTGAGCGGAGCGTCGAACAACTTCTCGATCCAGGCGGAAAACAGATTTTCCGTCGCGCGATTCCATGAATTGCGTATAGGCCAGAGGCTCCCCGGCGTCGCGCTTAGCCCCGGCGGCTTGATGTCGCGCACCGCGATCTCGCGCGTGATCTTGCCGCATGCGGCCGCAGCATCGTTGCGCGTCAGCGTCGCGTGCCATGTCCCCGCGGCCGGCGCGGCCACCTCGGCGAACCAGACATAAGGTGGGCCGTCGAGCCGGTCATGCGATGTGACGGCGACGCGGCCGTCGGGCGCGATCAGCGACAACTCGCCGGCGAGCGGCTTTTCGGTGGTGAAGATGACGCGCAACGGCGCCCCCTTCCACGGCATAAGCGGCGAGGGCAGCACCGCGAGTCCGACCGCCTCGTCGCAGGTTTCCGCCCGCGCGCCCGCCGCCGGGAGAAGGACGACGAAAAATGCACCTGTCATCAGCGACAGCGCTGTCACAGCAATGATAAACCGGCGTGCTCGAAACAATTGAGTCCCCATCCTAAAGCGCTCCCTTGGCCGCAATTACTATTGCGGACGCTCCGGCCGAACTATAGCAAAATCCGTCACCAGGCGAATGCGACGGTAACATCCTCGGCCTGGAACTCACTGTAAAAGCTGGGTAGGCCGACTCGACGGCTTACTGCCAGTCGCCGGCAAAATGCCATTTTCGCGCTGATGCGTTTACCGCGCGTGTTCGCGGCGAGAGTTGGAAAGGCCTTAGCCCTCGCCGAAATGGTCATTCGTTCGGGCGAAGGGCGAGTCTCGCCCTCCGCCCGCGAGCAGAAGCGCGATCCGGCGCTAGCGTTTTATCAGCCGGATGATGAACAGCAGGATGCAGGCGCCGACGGTCGCGATGATGATCGCGGTGAGCCACCATGGTCCGATACCGGGAAGATGGAGTACGCCCCACAGCCAAGTGCCGATGAAGGCGCCGATGATGCCGACAATGATATCGCCGATCAGGCCAAAGCCGCCGCCCATAAGCTTGCCGGCGAGCCAGCCAGCAATCAGGCCGATGACCAGAATGACGATGATACTGTTGGTGCCCAACATCATGACGGCGTTCTCCCCAGGTGCGATCTCGCAGACCTTCGTGCGCGGCGCAATTGCCGGCAGCGGCCGCGGCCCCGGCTCATTCAACATGAAAGCCGTAAGTGCGTCGATACCGGCAAGGCAGGTTAAACGAAATGTTGCATTGCAACATAAATTGCGTCAGACTATTTAGAGCGCAGGGAGAACTCCGATGCCGGCCGTTGCAAAGGTGAAGAGCGTGGCCCCGCTCAAGGACCTCTATGACATCGGCGAGATTCCGCCGCTCGGCCATGTGCCCGAGAAGATGCACGCCTGGGCAATCCGCAAGGAGCGCCACGGGCCGCCCGACAAATCGTTCCAGCTCGAAGTGGTGCCGACCTGGACCATCGGTGAGGACGAAGTCCTGTTGTTGGTGATGGCCGGCGGAGTCAATTACAACGGCATCTGGGCCGGCCTCGGCCAGCCCGTCTCCACCCTCGACGTGCACAAGCATCCGTTTCACATCGCCGGCTCCGACGCCTCCGGCGTGGTCTGGGCGGTCGGCAACAAGGTGCACCGCTGGAAGGTCGGCGACGAGGTCATCGTCCACTGCAATCAAGACGACGGCGACGATGAGGACTGCAATGGCGGCGATCCATTGCTGTCGCCTTCGCAGCGCATATGGGGTTACGAGACGCCGGACGGCTCGTTCGCGCAATTCTGCCGCGTGCAGTCGCGGCAATTAATGCACAAGCCGAACCATCTCTCTTGGGAGGAGTCGGCCTGTTATACGCTCACGCTCGCCACCGCCTACCGCATGCTGTTTGGCCATTCGCCGCACACGCTCAAGCCGGGCGACAACGTGCTGGTGTGGGGCGCCTCGGGCGGGCTTGGTGTATTCGGCTTGCAACTGGTGGCGGCCTCCGGCGCCAACGCCATCGCCGTCGTATCCGACGAATCGAAAGCGGAATACGTCTTCAATCTCGGCGCCAAAGGCGTGATCAATCGCAAGGATTTCAATTGTTGGGGCCAGATGCCAGCGGTCAACACGGCGGAATACAATGATTGGACCAAGGAAGCGCGGCGCTTCGGCAAGGCGATCTGGGACATCACCGGCAAGCGCGACGTCGATATCGTGTTCGAGCATCCGGGCGAAGCGACCTTCCCGGTTTCTTGCTTGGTCGTGAAGCGCGGCGGCATGGTCGTGTTCTGCGCCGGCACCACCGGCTACAACCTCACCTTCGACGCGCGTTATGTCTGGATGCGGCAGAAACGCATCCAGGGCTCGCACTTCGCGCACCTCAAGCAAGCCTCGCAGGCCAACCGCTTCGTGCTCGAGCAGCGCATCGACCCCTGCATGAGCGAGGTGTTCGCCTGGGACAATATCCCGCTCGCGCACATGAAGATGTGGAAGAACCAGCACCCGCCCGGCAACATGGCGGTCTTGGTCAACGCCCCGCAACCGGGCCTGAAAAGTTTCGAGGACGTGCAGGAAGCGGCGGGGGGTTAGTTCTTTTTCGCGCGCACTTTGGCGATCACCGAATTCAGTTCACCGCCGAAGATGAAGATCGTCGCGCAGACGTAGAGAAACACCAGCGCGATCATCGCCGATGCCAAGCCCGCGTACATCGATACGTAAGCAAACGTGTAATAGGCGAGATAGCGACCGAAGGCGGCGCCGCTGATCAGCCAGAGCAATATCGTGACAACGATACCTGGCGCGATCTCGGCCAAGGCGCGCCGTCCGGCCGGCAGCCAACAGTGCACGATCATCAGCGCGATCACGAGCACGACCGCGGCCACGGCATAGCGCGCGAAGGTGATGGTGCCGCTGAACGGCTCCAGCGTCGGCACATAATGCAGCAGCTCGTCCCAAATCACCGGCGCCAGCACCACCAGGAAGGAGAACGCCAGGATCGCGACGGCGCCCACCAGTACGTAGCCGATCAACTCCAGCCGCAGCAGCCACCAGGACCGCGGCTCGATCGCGTCGTAGGCGCGGTTGAGCCCGACGCGTAGGCTTTCGACGCCGCTGGAGGCGAAATAGAGCGCGAATAGAATGCCGAATGTGAGCACGTCGCCGCGGGTGCCGGTCAGCACGCCGCCGACGTCGAGGGCGATGGGGCCGGCGACTTCCTTAGGCCAGGCTTCCAGCAGAATGCGCGCGGCCTCGTCGGCAAGCTCTTTCGAGCCGAAGAAAAGGCCGGCCAGCGCGGTGACGACGATCAGGAACGGGAACAGCGCCATCAGCGTCGACAGCGCGATGTGGCTCGCAATCGCCCAGCCGTCGTCGGCTAGAAAATGCCGGAACGCGTCGGCCAGGATTCGCAGCGAAAGTTTGAGAATGCGCAAGACGCTCAGCCCCGCACGATATCGGTCGTCCTGAGATCGGTTATCGCGGCGCGCATTGCAAGAGGTGTCAGTCACCTCTCCCCGCATATGGGGATAAGGGCGTTACGCCGCCTGCACGTTGGCGAGGAATTGCCGCACTTCGGCTTCGAGGTTTTCCGCCTCGACCGCGACCGCATCGGCGAGGTCTTTCACGTCGCCGGCGGTGGCGCGCGCGTCGGTGCTCACCCCTGCGACCTTGCTCATCGCCTCGGCGCCGCTGCGCGCCTCACCGGAGGCGCGGCTGACGCCTTCGGCAATCGAGGCGACCGCCGAATTCTGCTGGTCGACCGTGGCCGCCACCATGGTGGCGATCGACGACATTTCGCGGATGATGGTGTTGACCTGTTCGATCGCGCGCGCCGCGTCGGCGGCGGCCGATTGGATCGAGCCGATCTGATCGGCGATTTCCTCGGTCGCCTTCGCGGTCTGCCCGGCAAGCGATTTGACTTCCGAGGCGACCACCGCAAAACCCCGGCCGGATTCGCCGGCGCGCGCCGCCTCGATAGTGGCGTTGAGCGCGAGCAGGTTGGTCTGCCCGGCGATCGCCTGGATCAGCCCGACCACCTCGCCGATGCGGGTGGCGGCGCTGCCGAATTCCGACATGGTGACGACGGTGCGCTGAGCTTCCGACACCGCGCGCCCGGCGACGTCGGTGGATTTCGCCGCCTGCGAGGCGATCTCGCCGATCGAGGCGGCCAATTCCTCGACCGAGCCGGCAGCCGTCGTCACGTTGTCGGAGGCGGCGGCGACGCGCTGCTCGGCGGTGCGCGCCTCGCTCGACATGGTGTCGGCGGACTTGTTGAGGTCGGTCGAGCTCATTTCGAGCTTCATCGACGCCCCGCGCAACTTGGTCAGCGCGCTTTCGACCGAATGCTTGAATTGCGCGATGGTGAGGCCAATCTCGCTATTGCGCTGCGCCTCCGCCTTGGTTGCGTCAGCCTGGACGGCGGCGAGCTTTTCGCGCTCGATCATGGTGTCGCGGAACACGATCACCGCGCGCGCCATCTCGCCGATCTCGTCGTGTGCGCCGGTGGCCGGAATGCGGGCGCCGGTATCGCCGTCGGCAAGCTGCTTCATCACGCCGGACAGGCCATTGAGCGGGCGCGTGATGCTGCGTCCGATCAGCCAGCTGAAACCAAGGCCGAACGCGACCATGGCGAGTCCGACGGCGACAATTCCGATGCGCGTATGGGCTTGCGATACGGTCAGGGCCGACGATGCGTCGTCCGCACGTTCGCGCGCCCGCTCGATGATATCGTCGGCGCGCGGCAGCATGTTCTGGCTGTCGATGTCGATCACCGCGCGCAGCGGCTGCACGCGGTCGAAGCCGTCGATCCATTTCGCGAAGGTGTCGGCATAGGTTTTCACCTCGCGCTCGAGCGCGTTCTTCATGTCCGGCGTGCCGTCGATCAGCGCGAAGGTATCGGTGAATTTTTTGTAGGTGGCGAAGAACTGCTGCTTGGTGAGATCGCTTTGCGTCAGCCGGTATTCGGCTTCGAATTCGCGCATCAGCATCAGCATCATCATCAATTTCTGGGCGTCGGCCTCGGCCACCCAGGTCATGTTCTCGTTGATGATGCGTTCGACCGCGTTGCCGGCGTTCAGCAGGTCCTTGCGCAGTCCCGTGGTCTCGTCGAAGCCGAGGACCTTCTGGTCGTGAACCAGATCGCCGAACGTGGTGTGCAGTCCGGCTATGTCCTTGCGCAGTCCCTCGATGTTTTCGGCGTGGCGGCGGTCGATCGCGGCGGCAATGGTGTCGAGGCTCTGCACGGCGTGCGCATGAGCCTCGTCGAAACTCACCACCAGGTTGTCGCTGGGATTGGCGTTGAAGTCCTTGACGATGATCCGCAGCGACGAGATCGCGCTCTTGAAGTCGCGGCTGGCATCGGCGAGCTTGGCGGAGTGCTTGAAGATATCGAAGGCGGTGCCGACGTCGCCTTCGCCCGAGATATAGGTGAGGCCGTTGGCCACGAAGCCGAGCACCGGGATCAGCGCCAGCGCGATGATGCGGGTGCGCACCGAGATCGAGGTCAGCATGCGGCTCAGCCGGTTGAACGGATTCGCTAGATTTGTGAGGCGCATGGACCGGTCCGGGGCTCGCCAATGGCAGGGGGCACCGTAAGTGGTATTCGCCAGATCAAAGCGTGAAATGGTTAATTTTGTAGCAATTTGATAACCCTACGGCTGGCCCGCGCGCCGAAAAAACCCGGTAGTTCCGCGCCTAGTTTGCTTTTGTGCACTGCACGCGTAGAGTCCTGACCGCAGCCGGCGCCACCGTCTTTTGCCTCGAGGATTCCATGCCCATCGCCGCCACCCGCGCCGCCGCCGAACTCGATCTGGTCGAACTGAGCCGGCGAGGCGACCGCCGCGCTCGATGCCTTGCTCGCCGATGCCGTGGCCAAGGTGCGCGAGCGGGTGGTGGTAGCCGGCAAGGCGGACGCCCGCCTGTTCGACCGCGAGCAGCGCGCCACCCACGGGCTGGCCTGGCTCGCCACCTACGTGGAGGCCGTGCGCCAGCTCGCCGCCTACACCGAACGGATGACCGAGGCCGGCACGCTCGGCGAGATCGAGGAGCTCCTGGTGCGCATCGCGCTCGGCGAATATCTCGCGCAGATCGTCGGCGGCATTCCGATGAGCCAGGGCGAACTGGTGCGGCCGAGCGACCTCGGCCTGTCGCCGGCGCAGGTCGCCGCGCGCATCAAAGGCGACGTCGAAAGCCTGATCGCCAACGGCAACACCGCGGAGCGGCGCGCCCGCCTGGTCGAGCTGATGCGCGCGAGCCACAACGCCACGGTCGGCGCCTGCGGCCTCGACGACACGCTCGAATCGATCCGCGAGGAGATGCGCAAATTCGCCGACAGCGAAGTCGTCGGCAAGGCGCAGGGCTGGCACCGCACCAACAGCTACATCCCGCTCGAGATCATCGGGCAGATGTCCGAGCTCGGCGTGTTCGGGCTGACCATTCCGGAAGAGTTCGGCGGCATGGGGCTCGGCAAGGAGTCCATGTGCGTGGTGTCGGAGGAACTGTCGCGCGGCTATATCGGCGTCGGCTCGCTCGGCACGCGCTCGGAGATCGCCGCCGAACTCATCCTCGGCGGCGGCACCGAGGAGCAGAAGGCGAAATGGCTGCCGAAGATCGCCTCCGGCGAAATCCTGCCGACCGCGGTGTTCACCGAGCCGAACACCGGCTCCGATCTCGCCTCGCTGCAAGACGCGCGCGGTGCGCGAGGGCGACGTCTACAAGGTCTACGGCAACAAGACCTGGATCACCCATCCGGTGCGCGCCGATCTGATGACGCTTCTGGTGCGCACCAATCCGAACGAGAAGGGCCATCGCGGCCTGTCCATGCTGCTGGCCGAGAAGCCGCGCGGCGACGACGCAAATCCGTTCCCCGGCCAAGGGCATGAGCGGCACCGAGATCGAGGTGCTCGGCTATCGCGGCATGAAGGAATACGAAATCGCCTTCGACGGCTTCGAGGTGAAGGCGGAAAACCTGCTCGGCGGCGTCGAGGGGCTGGGCTTCAAGCAGCTCATGCAGACCTTCGAATCGGCGCGCATCCAGACCGCCGCGCGCGCCATCGGCGTGGCGCAGGCGGCGATGGAGCAGGCGCTCGACTATGCGCAGAACCGCGTGCAGTTCGGCGTGCCGATCGTCAGCTTCCCGCGCGTCGCCGACAAGATCGCCATGATGGCGGCGGAGATCATGACCGCGCGCCAGCTCACTTATTTCGCGGCGCGCGAGAAGGATTCCGGCCGCCGCTGCGACCTGGAAGCCGGCATGGCCAAGCTGCTCGCCGCGCGCATCGCCTGGGCCAATGCCGACAACGCCGTGCAGATCCACGGCGGCAACGGCTTCGCGCTGGAATTCCCGGTCTCGCGCATCCTGTGCGACGCCCGCATCCTGAATATTTTCGAGGGCGCCGCCGAGATCCAGGCCCAGGTCATCGCCCGCCGGCTGCTCGACGGGACCAATTGAGCGCGTATTTCGCAACGAAATAGGGGCTCCGACGTTTGATCCAGAACAATGCGCGGTCGCGCGGTTGTTCTAGCCTTGCGTTCTGTTCAGGAGGTCTCCATGTCCGATTATTGATCCAACGTGACGAATGGGTTGTGGTCTGCGACGGCGCCAAGGCGCTGGTGCTGCAGAACATCGGCGACGCCAAGTTTCCCAATCTCAAAACCGTAGTGGTCTATGAGCAGAAGGATTTGGCCACCCATGAACTCGGCGCGATAAGCCCGGCCGGGCCTTTAGTCCGGCCGGCCACGGCAGTCGCAGTTCCGTCGGGCAGACCGACTGGCACGATCAGTCCGAGCAGACATTCCTTGCCCATCTGGTCAAGCATCTCGATGCCGCGCTCGCCGCCGGCAAGACGAAGTCGATCATCGTGGTGGCGCCGCCGCGCGCGCTTGGCATGATCCGTCCGGCCTACTCGCACGCGCTGCGCGCCGCGCGTGCGCGCCGAGGTGGACAAGGATCTCGTCAAGCTGCCGATGCACGAGATCGAGAAGCACCTGACCGCCGCCTGAGGCCGCTGGCGCCCTGCCGATTAATGGCTGGCCCGCCGCAATTGCGATGCTATGGTCGCCGCGAATCCGGTTTCGAGGCGGCGAATGGATTGGTTTTGCGGTCAATGTGCGCGCGGCGGCGTCTGCCCTTGCTCGCCGCCGTGCTGAGCGCGGCGACGTTCGCGCTGGCGGCAGCGCAGCCGGTCGCCCAGCCGCCGGCCGCCGCCGGCGGCAAACACCGATCGAGAACCCGATGGCGGTGCCCGGCTTCTGGGACCCGCGCCGGCGGCCGGAACGGCCGGACCTGTCGCGCATCAGCATCATCCGCTTCCTCACCGAAACCGACTATCCGCCGTTCAACTATGCCGGGCCGGACGGCACGCCCGCCGGCTTCAACGTCGATCTGGCGCGGCTGATCTGCGAGGAGATCAAGGTCGCCTGCACGATGCAGAAGCGGCGCTTCGATACGCTGATCGCGTCGCTGAACAGCAACAACGGCGACGCGGTGATCGCCTCGCATCGCCGAGACGCCGGAGATGCGCAAGCAGGTCGATTTCAGCGATCCCTATTACCGCACGCCGGCGCGCTTCGTGTCGCGCCGCGACTTCCCAATCGACGACGTGCGCCCGCGAGGCGCTCGAAGGCAAGAAGATCGCGGTGGTCGCCGGCACCGCGCACGAGGCCTATCTGAAGACCCTGTTCACCGAAGCCGAGCTGCATCCCTATCCGAGCGAGGACGCCGCCCGCTTCGCGCTGAAGAAGGGCGACGTCGATCTCCTGTTCGGCGACGGCATCTCGCTCGCGTTCTGGCTCAACGGCACCGATTCCGGCGGCTGCTGCGAATTCCGCGGCGGGCCGTTCATGGAGAGCCGCTACTTCGGCGAGGGCGTCGGCATCGCGGTCAAGCGCGGCAACGACCTGTTGCGGCAGGCGTTCAACTGGGCGCTGTTCCGGCTGTGGGAGAAAGGCCGCTTCACCGATCTGTGGCTGCGCTATTTCCCGATCAGCCCGTTTTGAACTCGAACATTTGACGTGTGAGCGCGCGGATTCCTACTGTCCGCGCCGGAGATCATGATGTCCGTTGCCGAAACCGCCGCATGCTTGCGCGAACTCGCCGAACACTCGAACGCCTGGCCGTTCGAGGAGGCGCGCAAGATCGTCGCGCGCCTGAAGAAGCAGCCCAAGGACGAGGTGATCTTCGAGACCGGCTACGGCCCCTCCGGCCTGCCGCATATCGGCACCTTCGGCGAGGTCGCGCGCACCACCATGGTGCGCCACGCCTTCCGCGTGCTGACCGACGACAAGATCAAGACGCGGCTGATCGCCTTCTCCGACGACATGGACGGCCTGCGCAAGGTGCCGGACAACGTGCCGAACAAGGAGATGCTGGAGAAGCATCTCGGCAAGCCGCTGACCAAGGTGCCCGATCCGTTCGGCACCCATCCGAGCTTCGGCGAGCACAACAATGCGCGGCTGCGCGCCTTCCTCGATCACTTCGGCTTCGACTACGAATTCCTGTCGTCGACGCAGTGCTACACGTCCGGCCGCTTCGACGAGGCGCTGCTCAAGGTGCTGGAGCGCTTCGACAAGGTGATGGCGATCATGCTGCCGTCGTTGCGCGAGGAGCGCGCCGCAACCTATTCGCCGTTCCTGCCGATCGATCCGAGGACCGGCATCGTGCTGCAGGTGCCGGTCCTCGCGCACGACGCCAAGGCCGGCACCATCACCTACGAAGACCCGGACACGAAGCAGCCGGTCACCGCGCCGGTCACCGGCGGCCGCTGCAAGCTGCAATGGAAGCCGGACTGGGCCATGCGCTGGGTCGCGCTCGGCGTCGACTACGAAATGGCCGGCAAGGACCTGATCGATTCGGTCAAGCTGTCGGGCGAAATCTGCCGCGCGCTCGGCGGCCAGCCGCCGGAAGGCTTCAACTACGAGCTCTTCCTCGACGAGAACGGGCAGAAGATTTCCAAGTCGAAGGGCAACGGGCTCACCATCGACGAATGGCTGCGCTACGCCTCGCCCGGAAAGCCTGTCGCTGTTCATGTACCGCGAGCCGAAAGCGGCCAAGCGGCTCTACTTCGACGTCATCCCGCGCACCGTCGACGAGTATCAGCAATTCCTCGACGGCTATCAGCGGCAGGACGCGCGGCAGCGGCTGTCCAATCCGGTCTGGCACATCCATTCCGGCAATCCGCCCAAGGTCGAGATGCCGGTGTCGTTCTCCATGCTGCTCACGCTGGTGTCGTCGTCGAACGCGGAGAACGCCGAGACGCTGTGGGGCTTCATCGGCCGCTACCGGCCGGGCGTGACGCCGCAGACGCATCCCAAGCTCAACGCGCAGGTCGAATACGCCATCCATTATTTCCGCGACTTCGTGCAGCCGGCGAAGAAATTCCGCGAGCCGACCGACGTGGAGCGCGCGGCGCTGATCGACCTGCGCGACGCGCTGTCGAATTTGCCGCCGCTGGCCTCGGCGGAGGAAATCCAGGACGTGGTCTACGAAGTCGGCCGGCGCGAGCCGTTCCTCGACCAGAAGAAGAAGGCCAAGGACGGCAAGCCGGGCGTCTCGCTCGACTGGTTCAACATGCTCTACCAGGTGCTGCTCGGCCAGGAGAAAGGCCCGCGCTTCGGCTCGTTCGTCGCGGTCTACGGCCTGCAGAACACCGTCGACATGATCGACGGCGCGCTGGCGCGGAGCGCGTAGTGTCTGTCATGGCCGGGCTTGTCCCGGTGACGACAAAACTAACTAAACATCTCCACCTTACCGTCGAGCGCCATCAGGCCGAGCTCGACCTGCAGCTTGGGCTGCCGTTCGGCTGACCTGCCTGCGGAATTCCATCAGCGCGGCCTTGTGCGTCTCGGTCTCGATTTGCGGATTGGCAACTTTCGCCTCGCCATAGGCGATCTTGGCCGCGCCGCAGTCGCGATGATTCATCGCGATGACTTTAGGAATGTGGTGGATCTGGATCGATGTCGCGAGGTTATCCCAGAACGCCGGTTCCCAGGTCTTGAATGCCGGTGCCACCACGCCGATCGAAGCGCCGGCGAACGAGAACTGGCTGTACTTGCCCTGCATGTGCCGGCCTTCCATGTACTTGATGGTCGGCTCAGGGAACCGAGGATCGATGCAGGTGAGCAGCATCGCGTCGTAGTTTCCTTCCGCGCCGAAGGCGAGCGATGGAAACGCCGCCAGCATGCCGGCGCCGGCCGTCAGATGAAGGAAGCGCCGCCGGTTGAATCGCGCGCGCAGCATGTCGCCGCAGCACGCGCAAGCGTTGGGATGAGCGATGCTTTGCATCATGATTGCCCCTACGTTGCCGATTGAAGCGACGCTCCCAGCGAGCGCCAGCAAACACGCCAAAGATTTCCCGCGCCGCGCGGCCTATTGGCTCGCCCACATGATGCGCGCGACCCACACCACGTCGGACATCGGCAGCGTGCGGTCGCGGTGCTCGGCGTTGAGCGACTTGAGCTCGATGTGCTTCGAGTTCTTGCGCTTGAGTTCCTTGACCATCACCTCGCCGTCCTTGGTCTTGACCACCACGCGGTCGCCCTTGCGCACGGGCGCCGCCGGCGAGACCACGATGACGTCGCCGTCGCGATAGGCCGGCTTCATCGAGTCGCCGGAGATTTCCAGCGCATAGGCGTGCTCGTCGGTGACCGAGGGGAAGGCGATCTCCTCCCAGCCCTTGCCGACCGGGAAGCCGCCGTCGTCGAAATAGCCGCCGGAGCCGGCTTCGGCGAAGCCGATCAGCGGCACGTTGGAGATCGCCACCTTGCCGCCGTCGGTGATCAGGCTGACGAAGGTGTCGACCTTGGTGCTGGTGGCGGCGAGCGCCTTGGCCACCGATTCGGTCGACGGCCAGCGCGGCCGGCCTTCCGGCGTGATGCGCTTGGATTTGTTGAAGGTGGTCGGGTCGAGGCCCGCCTTCTTGGCGAGACCGGAGGGCGTCAGCTTGGCGCGGGCCGCCAGCCGGTCGATGGCATTCCAGATCTGGTTGTGTGTCAGGGACATGAGGGCGTGGGCCCGGATGAGACTGTAGTCCAAGTTATAGGAATTATAGCCTTGAGTCGCCCCCCTCCTGCAACAGTTTCCTTGGCCGATCGCCTTGAACAAGCCGCACCCCCGCCGATAGGGTCGGAATCCATGGTGATCGGATTTTTCGACCGCCTGTCCCGCCCGCTGATGCGGGCCCTCGACCCCGAGGACGCGCATGCCTTGGCGATCAAGGCCTTGCGCTACATGCCGCTGGCGCGGGCGGCCGCCGGACGCCGCGCGAACTGGCGGTGCGCGCCTTCGGCCTCAATTTCCCCAATCCGGTCGGGATCGCGGCCGGCTTCGACAAGAACGCGCAGGTTCCGGACGCGCTGCTGCGGCTCGGCTTCGGCTTTGTCGAGGTCGGCACCGTCACCCCGCAGCCGCAGGCCGGCAATCCGCGCCCGCGCCTGTTCCGGCTCGAAGCCGACGAGGGCGTGATCAACCGGCTCGGCTTCAACAACGAGGGCGCGGCGGCGGTGCTCAAGCGGCTGGCGGCGCGCGCCGGCGAGGGCGGCATCGTCGGCGTCAATATCGGCGCCAACCGCGACAGCGCCGACCGCGGCGGCGACTACGTGCAGCTGATCGAAACCTTCGCGCCGGTCGCCAGCTATTTCACCGTCAACGTCTCCTCGCCCAACACGCCCGGCCTGCGCGATCTGCAGCAGGCCAAGGCGCTCGACGATCTGCTCGCCCGCGTGCTCGACGCGCGCGAACGCGTGCGCCCGCGCATGGGGCCGGTGCCGGTGCTGGTCAAGATCGCGCCCGATCTCACGCTGTCCGATCTCGACGACGCGGTCGGCATCGCGCGCAAGCATCGCGTCGACGGCATGATCGTCGGCAACACCACGATGGCGCGGCCGAGCTCGCTGCGCGAGCGCGACAAGGCGAAGGAGGCGGGCGGGCTGTCCGGCCGGCCGCTGTTCAAGCTCTCGACCCGCATGCTGGCGGAAACCTTCGTGCGCGCCGAGGGCGCGTTCCCGCTGATCGGCGTCGGCGGCGTCGACTCCGGCCCGACCGCCATCGCCAAGATCAAGGCCGGCGCGACGCTGGTGCAGCTTTACACCGGGCTGGTGTACCGCGGCATCGGCGTGGTGGCGGAGATCAAGGCCGACTTGCTCGGCGGCGCTCAAGCGCGGCCACCGCAACTCGCTCGCCTCCATGGTGGGCTCGGACGCGGCGGAGATCACGGCGGAGAGTTGGCCGGGTTAGCGCCCGCGCGGCGCGTTGACCAGGCGCATGATGATCCAGATCGGGATCACGATCACCGCGCCGAGCAGGAAATAGCGCCAGAGATAGCGCACGGCGTCCAAGCCCATGTTCCAGATGTTGCGGATCAGCCGCTCGACGCTTTGGATGATGTTCCACGGGTCGAGTCCGAGCGCCGACAAGACAACGCCGACCAGGACCGATACCAGCACCAGACGGAACAGCACCCCCAGCGGCGAGCCGCCGAAAACCTTAGCTATCGTGCCGTTGCTCATTGGTTTTTCTCCTGGGGTCGTCCGGTCTTCGGTCATGATTTCGAACCTAGCACATTGTTCCGCACGGCTTTTAGATATGCCTTAGACTCGTGTCATGGAACCCGCAACCGCCTTCGACCGGCACCGATGCCGCGCCGCTTTTGCCGGACCTGTTCGCGCGCTGGTTCGCCGGCCGCGGCTGGGCGCCGCGCCCGCATCAGCTCGACCTGCTGGCCAAGGCGCGGGCAGGGCGCTCGGTGCTGCTGATCGCGCCCACCGGCGGCGGCAAGACGCTGGCCGGCTTCCTGCCGACGCTGGTGGAGCTGTACGAGGGGACCGCGGCGCCGCGCCGGCTGGTCTCGACCGGGCGCGAGGTCCGCCGCTCGCAAGGCCTGCACACGCTCTATATCTCGCCGCTGAAGGCGCTGGCCGTCGACATCGCGCGCAACCTGGAAATTCCGGTGCGCGAGATGGGGCTGGCCGTGAAGCTGGAAACCCGCACCGGCGACACGCCTGCTTCCAAACGTCAACGCCAGCGCCGCTATCCGCCCGACATCCTGCTCACCACGCCGGAGCAACTGGCGCTGCTGCTGGCGTCAGCCGACGCGCCTTATCTGTTCGGCACGCTCAAGCGCGTCGTGCTCGACGAATTGCATTCGCTGGTCACATCGAAGCGCGGCGACCTGCTGTCGCTCGGTCTGGCGCGGCTGTTCGCGCTTGGCGCCGCAGCTCACGACGGTCGGTTTGTCGGCAACGGTGGCCGAGCCCGACGACCTCGCCCGCTTTCTGGTGCCGCAGCCGCTGGCGGGCACGGCGCGCGCCGATATCGTCGTGGCGCAAGCCGGCGCGCAGCCTTTGGTCAGCATGCTCGACACGCAGGAGCATCTGCCTTGGGCCGGGCACTCGGCGCGACACGCGCTCGGCGAAATCTACCAGCTTATCAAACGCCACAAGACCACGCTGGTCTTCGTCAACACGCGCAGCCAGGCCGAATTCCTGTTCCAGGAACTGTGGCGCGCCAACGACGACAATCTCGCCATCGCCCTGCATCACGGCTCGCTCGACGTCGCGCAGCGTCGCAAGGTCGAGGACGCCATGGCCGCGGGCAAATTGCGCGCGGTGGTGTGCACGTCGTCGCTCGATCTCGGCGTCGACTGGGGCGACGTCGATCTGGTCATCAATGTCGGCGCGCCGAAGGGCGCCTCGCGGCTGATGCAGCGCATCGGCCGCTCCAATCACCGCCTCGACGAGCCCTCGGAAGCCGTGCTGGTGCCGGCCAACCGCTTCGAAGTGCTGGAATGCCGCGCCGCGATCGATGCCGTCGCCGAGAACGCCCAGGACACGCCGCCCTTGCGCACCGGCGCGCTCGACGTGCTGGCGCAGCACATTCTCGGCCGCGCCGTCGGTGCGCCGTTCCTGCCCGACGAGCTTTACGACGAAGTGCGCGCCGCCGCGCCTTACGCCTCGCTCGCGCGTGCCGATTTCGACGCCGCGGTCGATTTTGTCGCCACCGGCGGCTATGCGCTGAAAGCCTACGAGCGCTTCGCCAAGATCAGGCAGGGCAAGGATGGCCGCTGGCGCATCACCCATCCGCGCGTGGCGCAGCGCTACCGCATGAATGTCGGCACCATCGTCGAAGCCGACATGCTGAAGGTGCGGCTGGTGCGGTCGCGCGCCAGCGGCGCCTTCGTTCCGCGCGGCGGCCGGCTGCTCGGCGAGGTCGAGGAATATTTCATCGAAATGCTGTCGGTCGGCGACACTTTCGTGTTCGCCGGCGAGATTTTGAAATACGAGGCGCTGGTCGAGGACGAGGCCTATGTCTCGCGCGCGACCGCCACTGATCCGAAAGTGCCGGCCTACGAAGGCGGTAAGTTCCCGCTGTCGACGTATCTCGCCGCGCGGGTGCGCGCGATCCTGGCGCAGCGCGAAACGTGGCGAGCGCTGCCCGATCAAGTGCGCGAGTGGCTGGAAATCCAGCAATGGCGCTCGCTGCTGCCGGCCGCCGGCGACCTGCTGGTGGAGACCTTTCCGCGCGCGGCCAAATATTATCTCGTCTGCTATCCTTTCGAAGGACGGCTGGCGCATCAGACGCTCGGCATGCTGCTCACGCGACGGCTCGAGCGCGGGGGACTCAAACCCTTGGGTTTTGTCGCCAATGAATATGCGCTCGCGGTCTGGGGCCTTGGCGACGTCGATCTGCGCATCCGGCGCGGCGATCTCTCGTTCGCCCAATTGTTCGATCAGGACATGCTGGGCGACGATCTCGAAGCCTGGCTCGCCGAATCCGCGCTGATGAAGCGCACGTTCCGCAATTGCGCCATCATCGCCGGGCTGATCGAGAAACGCTTTCCCGGCGAAGAGAAATCGCGCCGCCAGCTCACCATCTCCACCGACCTCGTCTACGACGTGCTGCGCAAGCACCAGGCCGACCACATCCTCTTGCGCGCGGCGCGCGCCGATGCCGCCACTGGCCTGCTCGACATCAAGCGGCTGGGCGAAATGCTCTCGCGCATCAAGGGCCGAATCGTCCATAAAGCGCTCGACCACGTCTCGCCGCTCTCGGTTCCCGTGCTGCTGGAGATCGGGCGCGAGACGGTCTATGGCGAAGCCGCGGACGAACTGCTGGCCGAGGCGGCCGACGAGTTGGTGAAGGAGGCAATGCAGTGATGTTTTCTCCCGCTCATTCCCGCGCAAGCGGGAATCCAGACAAAGATGGGTCCCCGCTTGCGCGGGGACGAGCGGATCGTATGGTGTCAATCTCCGAGGTTGCCCTTACTGCCGACCCCGCCGGCGCTCTCTATTGGCCCGAACAGAGCCTGCTCGCGGTCGCCGACCTGCATCTGGAGAAAGGCTCGAGCTTCGCCGCGCGCGGCATGCTGCTGCCGCCTTACGACACCGCGGCGACGCTTCAACGTCTTGGCCGGCTGATCGCGCGTTACGCGCCGCGCGTCGTCGTCGCCCTCGGCGACAGCTTCCATGACGGCGGTGGCCCGGCGCGGCTTGCGCGCGACGACTGCGACAATCTGAGCGCCTTGCAACGCGGCCGCGATTGGATATGGCTCACCGGCAATCATGATCCGGAGCCGGCGGCGAACATTGGCGGTGCGTTCCATGCCGAGTTCGTTCTCGGTGGCTTGACCTTCCGCCATCTGCCGTCAGGTGCCAAAGGCGAGATCGCCGGCCATCTGCACCCGGTGGCGCGCGTTGCGCATCGCGGGCGCGCGGTCAGCCGCCGCTGCTTTGCCGCCGATGCCACGCGCCTGGTGATGCCGGCCTTCGGCGCATTCACCGGCGGCTTGAACATCCGCGACGCCGCCTTCGCCGATCTGTTCGGCACGCTCAAGTTCACCGCGCATATGCTGGGCGAGGACCGGCTCTACGCCTTCGCCGCCAAGCGCTGCCGACCTGACTAGATTTAATCCCGCCTAAACACCACGCTGGCGACCCAGCCGGTGAGCAGCGCCATCAGCATGGTCGCGAAGCCATAGAGCAAGCCGTTGTCGCGAGCGGCGTCGGCGACATATTGCTCGAAGCCTGCCTTGGTCACTTCCAGCGTCGAATTGGTGCGCGCCACCATCGCGCCGTCGGCAAACAGCTTGACGTCGAATCGCATAGCTGCCGGTCGGCACGTCGGCCGGCAGCGGAATCGCGGCGCGGAACACGGTCGGCGTGAGGAAAGTCACCGCTGTGGCGATTTCGCGGTACAGGCCATGCTGGCTTTGCCAGCCGCACGAACGCTAGCCGGAACGGCTCGTCGCGCACAGTGTCGGCGATGTCCGATCCGATGCGTTGCGGCAGCAGGAAATTGTCGAGCCCGATCTGCAATCGCCGCAAGGTGTCCTGCGAGGTGATCTGAGTTACCGGGCGGTTGCTCAGAATGGCGAGATAGGACGGCACGCGCACGAATTCGCGCGAGTCGACATTGACCCAGATGCCGAGCACGCGCTGCTTGCGCCGCGTGCGCAGCGTCTGGCGCGGTCCGGTCACGGTGACGACAAGATCATAGGCCGATCGCAGCGCGGTCTTGCCGGGGTCGGGCTCGATGGTGCCGAACAGCACCAGTTCGTCGCCGACGAAGTTCGAGGTGATCGCCACCCGGTGGTTCGACAGCGACACCACCAGCCGTTCGGCGGCGGCAGGCCGGGCGCCGCAGACCAGCATGACCGATCAAGAGCATGAATGCAATCCGCCGCATCATTCGCCCCTGACGTAGCGTATCGAGTACAGATCGTCGGGCTGCACCACCAGCTCATAGCGCGAAGCGCAGGCCGACCGCGAAAACCAGAAGGCCGAGCAGGAGGCGCAGCCATTCGCCCCGCATACGTTGCCCGGTGCGCGCGCCGAATTGCGCGCCGACGACGCCGCCGACCATCAGGATCAATGCCAGCACCGCGTCGACCAGATGGTTGGTGGCGGCGTGCATCACCGTCGCCGATGCCATAGTGATGAGGGTGAGCACCATCGAGGTGCCGATCACGGTCGCGGTCGGCACCCGCAGGAAATAGATCAGCATCGGCACCAGCAAAAATCCGCCGCCGATGCCCATGATGGCGCCGACAAAACCGATGATGAACCCGATCGCCCAGACCGGGAATCGCGGACACGTAGATTTTCGAGCGCTTGAACCGCACCTTGAACGGCAGCCCGTGAAACCAGGTATGGCTGCCGGGCCGGCGGATCGTGGCCGGCAGACCCTGGCGCGTGCGCATGACGGCGCGGACGCTTTCGTAGATCATCAGGCCGCCGACAATCGTCAGCAGCGTCACGTAAGAAAGGCCGATCATCAGGTCGAGCTGATCGAGCGCGCGCAAGGTCGTGAACAGCCAGACGCCGGTCGCGGTGCCGAGGATACCGGCGCCGAGCAGCATCAGCGCGAGCGCAAGATCGAGCGCGCGTCTGTTCCAATAGGTGATCGCGCCGGTGAATGAGGAGGCGGCGATGTGACTGGCCACGCTTGCCACCGCGACTGCGGGCGAGACGCCGATGAAGATCAACAGCGGCGTCATCAGGAAGCCGCCGCCGATGCCGAACATGCCGGAGACGTAGCCGACCGCGAGCCCCATCCCCAGGACGAGGAAGACGTTCACGGGCATGTCGGCGATCGGAAGATAAATCTGCAAGAGGCGTCGTCCGGAGTGCGCGGCCAATGCATCGCTGACCGGACCGTGCCGGCGTGAGGTTCACCTTGCGGTCAACGCCGCGTCTTGCGGATCCAGCAGCGACTCTGGGCCAATGGTCAGCGCGATCTTAGCGACGAACCGGCCTGCGATCACGCTTTTGCGCGATCAGAAGCGCTTGTTCACCGTTTTCCCACCTGGAAGGTGCCGAGCGCCAGCGGCCTGGCTGACCGCTGGCTGGTTTGTGCCGGCGCGCCGGCGGCTTGATCCCAGCCGCCGGGCGGTTCGCGTACGGTGACGGCCTCTGGTGGCTGCGGCTGCGCGACGAAGCTTTTGACCGCTTGTTGTGCGGCGGCCAGCGTAGCCGGGTCCAGTTGGGCCGCGACATCGTCACGCTTCTTGGCGGATTCCTTGTCGCCCTGGATGGTCGCGAGCGCGAACCATTTATAGGCTTCGGCATAGTTCTGGTCGGTGCCGAGGCCGCGCGCGCACAAGATGCCGAGATTGTACTGGCTGTCGGCAATGCCGTGCTGAGCGGCCTTGCGGAACCATTGCACGGCGGTGGCGTAGTCCGGCTTGCCGTCAACGCCTTCGGCGTAGAGCACGGCGAGGTTGTGCATCGCCTTGCTGTTGCCCTTGTTGGCGGCGGCGAGATAGAGCCGGCGAGCCTGCGCGAGGTCCTTCTTCACGCCCAAGCCCTTTTCCAGCAGGCTGGCATAGCGGAATTGCGCCGGGACCAGGCCCTTGCTGGCCGCGCGCTCATACCAATGCGCCGCTTCCTCCATGTTGACCGGCACGCCGCGCCCCTCTGCAAAGCGCATAGCCACCGCGTAGGCGGCGGCGGCATCGCCAGCCGCGGCCGCGCTGCGCAGCTTGGGTCCGCCGATGGCGACCGGCAGCCGGTCGGCCGGCTGCTGACTTGACGGCGCCGCCGGGCGGGCCGCCTGGTCGTCGGCGGCTGGACGCGGAATCGATCCGGTGATGTCGTTCTTTGCCGCGAACACCGGCGGACCGAACAATGACGGCACCGCTGGCGGCATCTGGTTCATGCCGAGCGGCGGAATGGCTGCGACCGCGCTGCCTTCGGGTGCCGGCGGCGCGAGAGGTCCCATTGCCGGCGGGGCAGGTGGCGCGAACGGCTTGGCGGCAATACTGCTCGTCGCTTCGAGCACGGGCGCCGTTGCGTCGACCGCCGGCTCGGTTTTCACGGTGTCCAAGAGCGGAGCTGTAAAGGGAGCTTCCGCCAGCTTGGTGATCGAACTGCCGAAATTGAAAACCTTGCCGGCAATCTGGACCGCTCCGACGACGATGGAGATGATGCTGGCCGCGATGAAGAGCGATTTGACCCGCTTCATCATCTTGGCGCGCAGGGATGTGTTGGTGGACTCGTAGGCCGCGACCGGTTCCGCGCGCGGCGCGCGGGCATTCGGTTGCTGACCGGCCGCCTGGGCGGCGCGGCGGGCGGCAGCGATGAAGCTGGATTTGCCGCCCGGCGCAGCGGCAGGCGGTGCACCGACGAGGGCGGCTTCCGAGGCGGCGATGCGCGTGGCTGGATTGGCCTGCAAATGCGGCGGTCCGGAGCCGGGCTCGAGCGGCTGGTTGTCCGGCAGATCGGAGTCGTTCGGCAATTTCGCGGCTGGCGGCATCCGGCGCACTGCGGGCGGCGTCAGCGGCGCCGGCATCGTCGCGGCGGCGGACGCATCGTGGGGCAAAGCCGGCTGAATGAACGCGCCGCCGCTGCCGGGCGCAACATACGGGCGCGTCTGGTCGCGGATGTCCTTTTCGATCGTGGCAAGGCGGTCGACGACGTGGCCGAGCGTGCCGTGCACCGTTTCCAGCGCATCCTGGGTGCGCGCAATATCGTGCCTGAGATCGCCGACGGCCGGCGCGTCTTGTGCGCGCAATCCGCCGGCATCCGTATTCGCCCGCATATTTTCGAAATGGACCAGCAGATCGGCCAGGCCGCGCTCAATCCCTTCCAAATGGTCGAGGCGGGAATCGGAAGCGTCCAGTTTCTCCACCAGCTTGACGATATGATCCTCGAGATGGCCGAAGGCACCGCCATTGCCGCGCGAATTCTGAATCTGCTCGATCTTGTCGGCGAGCAATTCCACCAGAGCTTCCAACCGCGGCGATACCGCGGGTCCGCTCTGCGCGCGCTCGGCCAGCGTGTCCGAGAGCAGGGCGATGCGCTGCTCGAGATGGTTGAGCGCCCCCTCGCCGGACCCGGCGCTCGCTTGGGCCATGTATTCGATCTTCTCACCCAGCGCCTGCACCTGAGCGGCCAGCCCCTGAACCGTCTCGTTGGAGGCGATATGGTTGGTCATCTCGCGTAGCGTGATGATGGACTGCTCGAGTTGCGAAATCGTCGCGGGGTCATTCTGGGCCACGATGAGATCGATCTTGTGCGCGAGGTTGGCGACCGCGTCGGTGTAGCCGATCAGGTTCTCGGCCGGCATCAGCCCGCGCATCGCGTCGCGCACTTCGGCAAGCCCATGCTCGATGCCGCCGAGCGCGGCGGCATCGATGCCGGCTTGGCGGCCTTCGGCAATGCGCTGGTCGAGACCCTGGATTTGCTTTTCGATGGCCTCAAGGGCGCGCCGCGGCATCGCGTCGCTGAGCGTGCGGCCAATCTCGCCGAGCTCCTCGCGCAAGGCATTGATCGCTTGTTCGACGCCCGGCTTGCGCAGCGTCTCGATCTGTTTGGTGATGTTGCGCAGCTGCTCTTCCAGGCCCATCAGGTTCTGCGTCGGCATTGGCCGGGGCGGTGGCGCAGGAATCTCCGCGGCGGCTTGCGGCTGCCGGCGCCGCGCCGGGGCGTTGCCGTTGAGCGTGCGCTGGCGTTCCGCGATTTCGGCGACGGCGCGATCGAGACTCGGCGGCAGCCGCACACTCGGGATTTCCGGCGGTGGTGGCGGTGATACTCTGGCGGATTGCGCGGGCTCGTTGCGGCTGCGTTTCGGTGCGTAGGCTGCGGGCCCCGCGCGCGAGAACGCCGGCTCGGCATACTGCAAACGATCGTCGCGCCGATGGTTCGCCGCGACGAATTCGCCGGCATGAAAATCTTGGTCGGCGAGCGGCGGCGATGGCACGCCCGCTTGCCCAGCTTGCTGGATGATCACGGAGTTGAGCCAGTCGTCCAGCGACATGCCAGACCGGCGCGCAGCTTCTTCGGCGGTTTGGATCGCCTCCGGCCGGATCCCTTTCACACGCCGCGAAACGCCGAATTTCATTGCTCGCGCCCACGTTTGAGGTGGAGTTGACGGAGCTTCATGGGCTCTCCGGGAAACCGGCACCGCTTAACAATGTGTGGATACCGATACGGTCCGCGGTCCATTCACCGACTTTTTGCCGGTGACGGTAAACACGGGGTTAAGAATTGGTCCGGCGTGTCCGAATTCGTCGGCAGTTTTTGCCCTATCCGGCGGTGGACCCCGGCTTAACGCGGCTGTAATCCGGATACGCGATGGTCTTGCCGCGGCCGCGCTTGCAAAACCTGGGGAAAGCCGCTGCCGTTCTTGCGGCGGGCGCCATCGCTCAATAGCTAACGAACAGTTAACGGTGCTCGCCGGACGCCGGGAGGGATCGATGCCGACCTACAAAGCCCCCGTGGACGATACGTTGTTCCTGTTGAACGACGTCTTCCATCTCGAGCGCTACGGCAATCTTCCCGGTTTTGGCGACGCTTCGCCCGACGTGGTCGAAGCCGTACTGCGCGAGGCGGGCAAGTTCGCCGAGGAAGTGCTCACCCCGCTCAATCGCGTCGGCGACAAAGAAGGCTGCACGCGTAACGCCGACGGCAGCGTCACCACGCCGACCGGCTTCAAGGATGCCTTCAGGCAAATTGTCGAGGGCGGCTGGATTGGCATCTCGGTGCCGGCCGAATTCGGCGGTCAGGACCTGCCGGCGACGCTCACGGTGGCGGTGAACGAAATGCTCTGTTCGGCCAACATGGCCTTTGCCATGTATCCGGGCCTCACCCAGGGCGCCATCGCCGCGCTGCTTGCGCATGCCTCGCCGGAGCTGAAGAAGAAATATCTGCCCAAGATGGTGGAAGGCGCTTGGACCGGCACCATGAATCTCACCGAGCCGCATTGCGGCACGGATCTTGGCCTGCTGCGGACCAAGGCGGTGAAACAGGCGGACGGCAGTTACAAGATCACCGGCACCAAGATTTTCATTTCCGCCGGCGAACACGACCTCTCCGAAAATATCGTTCATCTGGTGCTTGCGCGCATCGAAGGCGCGCCGGGTGGCACCAAGGGTATTTCGCTGTTCGTGGTGCCCAAGGTGACGGTCAAGGACGATGGCTCCCTCGGCGGGCCGAACGGCGTCACCTGCGGCTCGATCGAAGAGAAGATGGGCATCCACGCCAATTCCACCTGCGTGATGAATTACGACGGCGCCCTGGGTTGGTTGGTCGGCGAGGAAAACCGAGGCCTGCCCGCTATGTTCACGATGATGAACGAGGCAAGACTCGGTGTTGGTGTTCAAGGCTTGGCGCTGTCGGAAGTCGCCTACCAGAACGCCGCGATCTACGCCAAGGAGCGATTGCAAGGCCGCGCGCTCTCGGGCGCCAAATATCCTGACAAGGCGGCCGATCCGATCATCGTGCATCCGGACGTGCGACGCACGTTGATGATCATCCGCGCCTTCAATGAGGCCGGCCGCGCGCTGGTCTTATGGACCGCGCTCAAGGGTGACGTCGCCCGCCGCTCCGAGGATAAGAAGGAGCAGCAGAGCGCCGACGACTACATGGGTCTGCTCACGCCGGTGGTCAAAGGCGTGCTCACCGACCAGGGCTTCGCCAACACGGTGCTGGCGCAGCAGATGTTCGGCGGCCACGGCTACATCGCCGAGCACGGCATGGAGCAGTTCGTGCGCGACTCCCGCATCGCCATGATCTACGAGGGCGCCAACGGCATCCAGGCGCTCGATCTGGTCGGCCGCAAGCTCGGCAAGGACGGCGGCCGCGCGCTGATGGCCTTCCTCAACGAAGTCGGCTCCTTCATCAAGGAGAAGAGCGCCAATGAGTCGATGAAGCCTTACGTGACGCCGCTCGGCGTCGCGGTCGGCCATTTGCAGCAGGCCTCGATGTGGTTCATGCAGAACGCCATGGCCAAGCCCGACAATGCCGGCGCTGGCGCCACCGATTACATGCACATGTTCGGGTTGGTGGCGCTGGGCTACATGTGGTGCAGAATTGTGGAAGCCGCGCTCGCCAAATCCGGCAACGGCGCCGCGCCTGCGATGAAGAGCAAGCTTGTCACCGCGCGCTTCTTCATGGAGCGCATGCTGCCGGAAACGGCGACACACCTCGCGCGCATCCAGTCGGGCGCGACGAGCACGATGGAACTGCCTGACGAGGCGTTCTAGGCCGTCACCCTGTTGCCAGTGGCGCGGTGGTGCTCTTGTCGCGCCGGTCCGCGATAACACGCGGGCGTCGGGTCGACCGCATCATGCGAATTCATGCGGCGTGGGCGAACTCCGTCCGGCGCGGCGTGCGCAGCAGTAGCCATGACGCGATCGATACGTTCAACAGATTCCATGCGAGCCCATTGAGGAAGGCCGCCTGATAGGAGCCGGTCGCGTCGAAGATCGCGCCCGACATCCAGCCGCCCAGCGCCATGCCGAGCACGGTCGCCATCACCACCAGCCCGACGCGCGTGCTCGCCTCCCTGGGCGGGAAATATTCGCGCACGATGATGGCATAGCTCGGCACGATGCCGCCCTGGAACAGGCCGAACAGGCCTGAGATCAGATAAAGCGAGACGAGGCCGTCGAAGAACAGATAGAGCAACAGCGCTACGCCCTGCAGCACCGAGCCGAGTAGCAAAGTGCGCACTCCGCCGATACGGTCGGCGATGAAGCCCGAGGCCACGCGGCTGACGATGCCGCAAGCCAGCATCAGCGACAGCATCTCGGCGCCGCGCGCGGCGCCGTAGCCGAGATCGCCGCAATAGGCGACGAGATGGACCTGCGGCATCGACATCGCCACGCAGCAGGCGATGCCGGCGATGAACAGCAGCACCTGCAGCGTCGCCGGCGAAAACGGCAGTTCGGCCTGCCGGCGCGCCGCCGATTGCATCGCGCCTTCGGTGTGATGCGCCTCCATCCGGCGCCGCATGAAGTAGGTCAGCGGCAGCATGGTCGCGATGACGAACAGGCCAATGCCAATATGGGTCGCGCGCCAGCCCGATGTCGCGATGAAATGCTGCACTACCGGCGGCCACACGGTGCCGGCGAGATAATTGCCGGCCGCCGCGATTGCGACGGCGATGCCGCGCCGGCGCACGAACCAATGCGACATCTCGGCCATCAGCGGCCCGAACGTGGTCGAGCAACCGAAGCCGATCAACAAGCCGTAGGCGAGCGTCACCTGCCAAAGCGTGGCGGCGTGTCCGACCGCCTCGTAGCCGAGCATCAACGCCGTGGCGCCGAGCGCCAGCGGCACCGTGATGCCGAAGCGGTCGGCAAGCTTGCCCATCACCACGCCGCCAGCGGCGAAGCCGAGCATGGTGAGCGTATACGGCAGCGAGGCATCGGCGCGGTCGACGCCGAAGTCGGCCTGGATGGCGGGCAGGGCCACCACCACTGACCACATGCCGACGCCGCCGATCGTGCTCAGCAGGACGGCGACGCCCAGGCGCAGCCAGGCGGTCGCGGAATCGGTCGGGTCCGGCTTGGCCGGGCGTGCGGCGGTATGCACTGGAATCACGGCGATGAATTACCCGGCTACTGACCTTACGGCGCTCCTAGCATCCCGACATCGTTGCGGCCAGCCGCAAATCGTCTGGCGCTTCCTTATAATCATTCTAAGCTACTGAAATATTTCGGCTATTTCACTTGATTTAGATCATGGCGTGATCCAGATGAAAGGTGGAAATGATAATCACAAGCATATGCAGGATGCGGTCATGAGCGAGAGCAATATGGCACCGACGACAGCGCCCTTAGGATTAGCCCGGAAGGGATTCCGCGGCCGGATCGACACCATTACCGCCGCCGACCACGCGTCCGATCTGCCGAGCGGGGAACTCGAACGGCGATTGGTTGAACTCGGTTTCACCGAAGGCGCCACCATCGAGGTCCTGCACGAGGGCGCGATCGGCCGCGACCCGATCGCGGTGCGCGTCAATGCCGCCACGGTGGCACTGCGCCGCCGCGAGGCGATGGCGATTCTGGTGATCTGATCGCGCAGTGCTGACCTCATCATGAGTGCAATAGCTACCGCCAGCGTCCGACATTTTGCCCTGATCGGAACGCCGAACAGCGGCAAGACCGCGCTGTTTAACGCGCTCACCGGCAGCCGCCAGAAGGTTGCGAACTACCCGGGCGTCACCGTCGAGCGCAAGAGCGGTGCGCTGCGCACGCCGTCGGGGCTCAGCGTCAACCTGATCGATCTACCGGGCACTTATTCGCTGCGCGCGCGCAGTCCGGATGAAGAAGTGACGCGCGACGTCGTGCTCGGCCGTCTCGCATCCGAAGATGCGCCGGACCTACTGGTCTGCGTTGCCGACGCGACCAATCTGCGGCTGGCTTTGCGTCTGGTAATCGAGCTCAAGCAGGTCGGGCGGCCGCTGCTGCTGGTCCTCAACATGATCGACATTGCGCGCCGGCGCGGCATGGAGATCGATCTCGATCGATTATCCGCCGAGCTTGGCGTGCCGGTGATCACCGCGGCAGCGGTGCGCCGCGGCGGCACCGACGACCTGATGCGCCGGCTCGATGAACTGGCCGCGGCGATGCCGGGGCACACCGGCGCAACCGGTTGGCAGGCGCCGACCGCTGCCGACCTGCGCGCCGCCCAGCGCGAGGCCGACCGGCTGATCAAGGCCGCCGTGCGTATGCCGGACAAGCCGGACACACTGACAACGCGGCTCGATGCGGCGTTGCTGCACCCGGTGATCGGCCTCGTCATCCTGCTGGCCATACTGTTCGTGATGTTCCAGGCCGTGTTCAGCTGGGCGCAGCCGGTGATGGATCTGATCTCGTCCGGTTTCGACGCGCTCGGCACAGCGGTGCACGACACGCTGCCCGCCGGGATGCTGCAGAGCTTCCTGCAGGACGGCGTCATCAACGGCGTCGGCAGCGTCATCGTCTTCCTGCCGCAGATCCTGATCCTGTTCCTGTTCATCCTGCTGTTGGAAGATCTCGGCTACATGGCGCGCGCCGCGTTCCTGATGGATCGCATCATGGGCGGCGCCGGCCTGCACGGCCGCGCCTTCATTCCGCTGCTGTCGAGCTTTGCCTGCGCCATTCCCGGCATCATGGCGACGCGCGTGATCGACAACCCACGCGACCGGCTGACCACCATCCTGGTGGCGCCGCTGATGACCTGCTCGGCGCGCATTCCGGTCTACACGCTGATTATCTCCGCCTTCATTCCGGCCAAGCACGTCTGGGGTTTCGTCAGCCTGCAGGGCCTGGTGATGTTCGGTCTCTATGCGGCCGGCATCGTCAGCGCGCTCGGCGTATCGTTCCTGGCTAAATTCCTCTTCTGGCGCGACAACCCGACGCCGCCTTTCATGCTGGAGTTGCCCGACTACAAACTGCCGCGGCCGCGCAGCGTCCTCATGGGCCTCTACACACGGGCGAAGATGTTCCTGCAGCGCGCCGGCACCACGATCTTCTCCATGATGGTGCTGATCTGGTTCCTGGCGTCGTTCCCGCGCCCGCCGGCCGATGCCACCGGGCCGGCGATCGACTACAGCCTTGCCGCATGGCTCGGCCACGCGCTTGAGCCGGTGCTGGCGCCGGTCGGATTCAACTGGCAGATCAACGTCGCCTTGATCCCCGGCATGGCCGCGCGGGAAGTTGCCGTGGCGGCGCTCGGCACCGTCTATTCGATCGAAGGCGGCAAGGCGGCCGCGCAACAGATCGGCCAAGCGCTCGCGCATCAATGGTCGCTCGCGACCGCGCTATCGATCCTGGTCTGGTACATTTTCGCGCCGCAATGCGCCTCGACGCTCGCCGTGATCAAACGCGAGACCGGCAGCTGGAAATGGATGGCGGTCACCTTCGGCTACATGCTGTCGCTCGCCTATATTGCCTCCTTCATCACCTACAATATTGCGGTAGCGCTCGGCGCCGGCTGATCAGGGTAGGGCTCTCGCTCTCCGGTCGCGCCGGCGCTATGGTGCGGCGCGCGTCGGGAATCATGACATGGATGCTCTCAACCTTCCGCGGCCCGAGTGGATGACCGAGGACCTCATCCTGCTCGAAGAGCAGGCGCGGCGCTTCATTGCCGACGAATTCACCCCCCATATCGACCGCTGGCACGAAAAAGGCATGTACGAGCGCGAGGTCTGGACCAAGTCCGGCGCGGCCGGGCTGCTTTGCGCCTCCATACCGGAAGAATATGGCGGCGCCGGCGGCACCTTCGCCCATGAGGCGGTGATCAACCGCGAACTCTCGCTCGCCGGCTTCGACACCTTCGGCGCTCCGCTGCATTCCGGCATCGTCGCGCCCTACATCCTGCATTACGGCACCGAGGAGCAGAAGAAACGCTGGCTCCCCAAGCTTGCTACCGGCGAACTGGTCGGCGCCATCGCCATGACCGAGCCCGGCACAGGATCCGACCTGCAAGGCGTACGCACCAAGGCGGAGAAATCCGGCAACGGCTACGTGCTCAACGGTTCGAAGACCTTCATCACCAACGGCCAGCACGCCAACCTGATCATCGTCGTCGCCAAGACCGACCCCAAAGCCGGCGCCAAGGGCACTTCGCTGCTGGTGGTTGAGACCGACGACGCGCCCGGCTTCCGCCGCGGCCGCAAGCTCAAGAAGCTCGGCATGGACTCCGCCGACACCTCGGAATTGTTTTTCGAGGACGTGAAGCTGCCGGCCGAGGCGCTGCTGGGCACCGAGGAGGGCCAGGGCTTCTACCAGCTCATGAAGGAATTGCCGCAGGAGCGCCTGATCGTCGCCGTGCACGCGGTGGCGATGATGGAGCGCGCGCTCGCGCTCACCGTCGATTACGTCAAGCAGCGCAAGGCCTTCGGCAAGACGATCATCGAATTCCAGAACACCCAATTCGAGCTCGCCGCCTGCAAGACCGACACCACCATCGCCAAGGTCTTCCTCGACCACTGCATCGGCCAGCACGTCGAGGGCAAACTCGACACCGTCACCGCCTCGATGGCTAAATACCGCCTGACCGACACGCTCGGCGAAGTGATCGACCGCTGCCTTCAATTGTTCGGCGGCTATGGCTATATGGACGAATACCCGATCTCGCGCCTGTACCGCGACGCGCGGGTGCTGCGCATCTACGCGGGCACCAATGAGATCATGAAGCTGTTGATCGCGCGCAGTCTTTAAGCCTGCGCAGGAGGACGCCGATGCCCGATGCATTCATTTACGACCACGTGCGCACGCCGCGCGGCCGCGGCAAGGCGGACGGGGCCTTGCACGAGGTGACCGCGCTCAATCTCGCGGCGCAGGCGCTTGGTGCGGTGAAGGACCGCAACAAGCTCAAACCGGGCATGATCGATGACGTTGTGTTGGGCTGCGTCGATCCGGTCGGCGAGGCGGGCGGCGACATCGCGCGCGCCGCGGCATTGGTCGCGGGCTTCGGCGATGGCGTGCCGGGCATCCAGATCAACCGCTTCTGCGCCTCGGGTCTCGACGCGGTGAATTTCGCCGCCGCCGAGATCATGTCGGGCCAGCACCAGATGACCATCGGCGGCGGCGCCGAATCCATGAGCCGTGTCGGCATCGGCGCCTCCGGCGGCGCCTGGCCGGTCGATCCGTCGATCGCGGTGCAGACTTACTTTCTGCCGCAAGGCATTTCCGCCGATCTGATCGCCACCAAATACGGCTTCTCGCGCGACGACGTCGATGCCTACGCGGTCGAGAGCCAGAAGCGCACCGCCAAGTCCTGGGACGAGGGCCGCTTCAAGAATTCGGTGATCGCCGTGAAGGACTGCAACGGGCTCACTATCCTGGCCAAGGACGAGCACATGCGGCCGTCGACCACCATGCAGACGCTGGCCGCGCTGCAGCCGTCCTTCGTGCAGATGG
The DNA here is from genome assembly GCA_963772235.1 of uncultured Alphaproteobacteria bacterium. Classification (GTDB taxonomy): domain Bacteria; phylum Pseudomonadota; class Alphaproteobacteria; order Rhizobiales; family Xanthobacteraceae; genus Pseudolabrys. Next base: position 5,860 of record CAVYWI010000001.1, on the reverse strand, counting down.
GCGAGATGGCGGGCTTCGATGCGGTCGCGGTGCAGAAGCATCCGGAAGTCGAGACGATCAACCACGTGCACACGCCGGGCAATTCGTCCGGCATTGTCGACGGTGCCGCCGCTGTGCTGATCGGCAGCAGGGAAGCGGGCAAAGCGGCCGGCCTTAAGCCGCGCGCGCGCATCAAGGCCTTCGCCAATGTCGGCGCCGAGCCGGCGATCATGCTCACTGGGCCGATCCCGGTCACCGAAAAGGTGCTCAAGAAGGCCGGCATGGCGATCGGCGACGTCGACCTGTTCGAGCTCAACGAGGCCTTCGCCTCGGTGGTATTGCGCTACATGCAGGCCTTCGACATTCCGCACGATAAGATGAACGTCTGTGGCGGCGCCATCGCCATGGGCCATCCGCTCGGCGCCACCGGCGCCATGATCCTCGGCACCGTGCTCGACGAATTGGAGCGGCGCGATCTGTCGACCGCGCTGGTCACGCTCTGCATCGGCATGGGCATGGGCACCGCGACGATCATCGAGCGCGTCTGAAGGTCATGCCCAAGGTCGACATCGCCAAAGTGCCGGTGAAGAGCGGCACGTTCTATCCGGCCGAGTTCCAGGCCGAGTGCACGGGCCGCCACAAGCAGGCGCTCGGCGATGCCGCCGGGTTGACGCAGTTCGGTGTCAACATCACGCGCATCGAGCCGGGACAGACGTCGGCGCTGCGGCACTGGCACGAGCAGGAAGACGAATTCATCTACATGCTGGAAGGCGAGCTGGTGCTGGCCGAGAATGACGGCGAGGTCGTGCTCAAAGCCGGCGACGCCGCCGGCTTCAAGGCCGGCAGCGGCATTGCGCACAAACTGATCAACCGCTCGGACCGCGACGCCGTCTATTTCGAGGTCGGCACCCGCGCGGCAACCGAACGCGTGCATTACCCGGATGTCGATCTGGTGATGGAGCGCGATCAAAAAGGCCGCCGCTATCTGCACAGGAACGGCAAGCCGTATCCGCCATAGGAGTTGAAGGTCATGCCGAATTTCAAATTCGACGTCGATAGCGACGGCATCGCGCTGGTCACCTGGGACATGGCCGACCGCTCCATGAACGTCATCACCATGGACGTGATCGCCGAGCTCGATTCCATCGTCGAGAAGGTGAGCACCGACGCCGCCATCAAGGGCGCCGTGATCACCTCCGCCAAGGACGCCTTCTGTGGCGGCGCCGACCTCACCATGCTGGAGCGCATGGGGGCGATCTATGCCGACCTGGTGAAGACCAAGGGCGCGGAGCCCGCCGCGCAATTCGTGTTCGACGAGAAGTCGCAAGCTGTCGCAGCTTTATCGCCGCATCGAGACCAGCGGCAAGCCGTGGGTCTGCGCGCTTAACGGCACCGCGATGGGCGGCGGCTTCGAGTTGGCGCTCGCCTGCCATCAGCGCATCGCCGCCGACAATCCGAAGACGCGGCTCGGCCTGCCCGAGATCAAGATCGGCCTGTTCCCCGGCGCCGGCGGCACCCAGCGCGTGGCGCGCATGCTGCCGCCCGCCGACGCGCTGCAATATCTGCTCAAGGGCGACCAGCTCAAGCTCGATCGCGCCAAGGCGATGAAGCTAATCGACGCTGTCGTTCCCGCCGCCGATCTGGTGAAGAGCGCCAAGGATTGGATCAAGGCCGGCGGCAAAGCGGTGGCGCCGTGGGACGTGAAAGGCTTCAAGCTGCCGGGCGGGCCGGTCTATTCCAAGGCCGGCATGATGGTGTTCCCGCCGGCCAACGCGATCTACCGGCGCGAAACCTACGACAATTATCCGGCTGCGCGCGCCATCCTGCAGGTGGTCTACGAGGGCCTGCAACTCGACATGGACACCGCGTTGCGCGTCGAGTCGCGCTGGTTCGCCAAGATCCTGCGCTCGCCGGAAGCGGCCAGCATGATCCGCTCGCTGTTCGTCTCCATGCAGGAGCTCAACAAGGGCGCGCGCCGCCCGGCGGCGGAACCTGCGACCAATCTCAAGAAGATCGGCGTCGTCGGCGCCGGCTTCATGGGCGCCGGGATCGCGCAGGTGAGCGCGGCCGCCGGCCTGCAGGTGGTGCTGATCGACCGCGACCAGGAAACCGCCGACAAGGGCAAGGCGGCCTTGCACAAGGCGCTCACCGACCGCGTCAACAAAGGCCGCATGAAATCGGCCGAGCGTGACGGGCTGCTCTCACTGATCACGCCGACGCCGGACTACGGCGCGCTCAAGGACTGCGACCTGGTGATCGAGGCGGTGTTCGAAGACCGCAAAGTAAAGTCCGAAGTGATCGCCAAGATCCAGGCGGTGATCGGCGCCGACGTCATCTTCGCCTCCAACACCTCGACGCTGCCGATCACTTCTCTCGCCACCGAATTCAAGGACCCGCCGCGCTTCATCGGCATCCACTTCTTCTCCCCGGTCGACCGCATGATGCTGGTCGAGATCATTCTCGGCAAGCAAACCAGCGACAAGGCGCTCGCCGCCGCGCTCGATTACGTGCGGGCGATCCGCAAGACGCCGATCGTCGTCAACGATAGCAGAGGCTTCTACACCTCGCGCGTGGTCGGCACTTATATCCGCGAAGGCCACCTGATGCTGGCCGAAGGCGTGCCGGCGGCAATGATCGAGAATGTCGGCCGCATGGCCGGCATGCCGGTCGGGCCGCTCTCGCTCAATGACGAGGTGGCGGTCGATCTCGCCTGGAAGATCCTGAAGGCGACCGAAGCCGATCTTGGGCCGCAGGCCATCGATCCGCGCCAGAAGATTTTGCTGGAAGACCTGGTCGAGAAGCGGCAGCGCTACGGACGCAAGAACGGCAAGGGCTTTTACGATTATCCGGCCAACGGGCCGAAGAAATTGTGGCCCGGCCTGGCCGAGCTGCAACCGGTCAAGCTCGATCCGGATAAGATCGACGTGCAGGAACTCAAAGACCGGCTGCTGGCCATGCAGGCTTTGGAAACCGCGCGCTGCTTCGAGGAAAAGGTGCTCACCGACGTGCGCGAGGCGGATGTCGGCTCCATCCTCGGCTTCGGCTTTGCGCCGTTCTCCGGCGGCACGTTGTCTTACATCGACATGATGGGCACAAAGAATTTCGTCGAGCTGTGCCGCAAGCTGGAGAAGAAATATGGCGCGCGCTTCGCGCCCTCGAAGCTGCTCATCGACCTGGCCGCCAAGAACGAAACCTTCTACTCGCGTTTCGCGCCGCCGAAGCGCAAGGAAGCGGCCTGAGATTGCCAAGTATATGTTCGATTATTATCGAATTTCGCTGGTGGGCTTTTTCGTCGCCGCGCTTGCACTCTGCACTGTCGCGCCGGTTTGTTTATTTTGGCAGCCGGTGATGCGCGTCGGACCGATTTACTTTTTCGGTCCTTACGTCGCGGTCCTCTTGTGGCTTGCGGCTATCGTCATGGCTGTGCGAGTTCATCGTTGGCGTGGGCTTTGGCTGCTGACAACGGCGGTCATTATTGTTCCAATGACATATGCTCATGCCGCGCTAATTGTCGGCTGCGCGCTTATCGGAAACTGCCTTTAGCCGGCGCCTTTTCTAGTGGCGTGTCTTACCACGCTAAGCGAGTCCGCCGGGACAAGCGCGGCAACGGCAAGTAAACTTAGCTCATGCTCGATCCTCCTCCCTCTCTCTTCCGCTGGCGTGAAATCCCCGGCAGCGTCTGGGCGCTCGGGCTGGTTTCGCTGTTCATGGATCTTTCCTCGGAAATGATCCACGCGCTGCTGCCGCTTTATCTCGTGAGCGTGCTCGGCGCCTCCACGCTTGAGGTCGGCGTCATCGAAGGCATCGCCGAAGCCACCGCCTCGATCACCAAGATCTTCTCAGGCGTGCTCAGCGACTATCTCGGCAAGCGTAAAATGTTGGCCGCGCTCGGTTACGGTCTGGCGGCGATCACCAAGCCGGTGTTTCCCCTTGCGCCCAATATCGCCTGGGTGATCGGGGCACGCTTCGTCGACCGTGTCGGCAAGGGCATTCGTGGCGCGCCGCGCGATGCCCTGATCGCCGATCTCACGCCGGCCAGCTTGCGTGGCACGGCGTTCGGCCTGCGCCAGTCGCTCGACACCATCGGCGCCGTGCTCGGCCCGTTGCTCGCCATCGTCTTCATGGCGGCCTTCGCCGATAATTTCAGGCATGTGTTCTGGATCGCGGTGATCCCGGCTTTCATCGCGGTCGCCGTCATCGTGTTTGGCGTGCATGAGCCGCGAAGGCCTGCGGGTGCGCATGCCGTGCGGGCGCCGCTCTCTCGCGCCGAACTCGTCCGGCTCGGTGCCGGCTATTGGGTGGTCGTCGGCCTGACGGCGCTGTTCACGCTGGCGCGGTTCAGCGAGGCCTTCCTGCTCCTGCGCGCGCAGTCGGTCGGTGTGCCGTTCACGCTGGTGCCGGTGGTCATAGTGGTGATGAACGTGGTCTACACGTTCTCCGCCTGGCCGGCGGGCGCGCTGTCCGACCGCGTCGGCCGCTATGGCCTGCTCACCGCCGGTTTTGCGCTCCTGATCGTTGCCGACCTGCTGCTGGCGGTGAACGGCAGCGTCATCACCGTGATGATCGGCGTAGCGCTCTGGGGCCTGCATATGGGCCTCACGCAAGGCCTACTGTCGGCGTTGGTCGCCGACACCGCGCCGCCGGAATTGCGGGGCACCGCTTTCGGCGTGTTCAATCTCGTCAGCGGCGTCGCTTTGCTGGCGGCGAGCGTCATTGCCGGTGCGCTGTGGGATGTGATTGGCCCCGACGGCACTTTCCTCGCGGGGGCGCTATTCACCGCGGTCGCGTTGGCAGTGCTTCCCTTCGCCCATCGTTGGCGGGTGAGGCGGGCTAGATAGGCTTTACACCACCACCGTCAGCCGTTTCGCCGCCCGGGTGATGCCCGTGTAAAGCCAGCGCTCGCGGCTGTCGGGGAACGCAAAAAACTCGTCGAACAGCACCACGTCGTCCCATTGCGACCCTTGCGCCTTGTGCACGGTGAGCACGTAACCGTAGTCGAACTCGTCGTAGGGCTTGCGGCGTGCCCAATCGACCTTCTCGATGCCGCCGCTGAAACACTCCGGCCGCACCGACACCTTGACGCCGCGCGTCGCCGTCTCGTCGTCGGGCAATAACCGCATGGTCATGATGCCGGTCTTGGCGCCGCGGCGCGCGCCGCGTTCCTTCACGGTCCATAGCCCGCCGTTGAACAGGCCCTTCTTGCGGTTGTTGCGCAGGCACACGAGCTTGTCGCCGGCATCCGGAAATTCACCGTCGAAGCCGCGGCGCTCGCGCATCCTGTTGTTGTAGGCGCGCCTTGTGGCGTTGCGCCCGACCAGCACCTGGTCGGCCTCCAGCACGCGCTGCGGATCGAGATCGTTCTTGGCGACTACCTCGGTCTCGCCATAGCGGCCGGGCTCGAGATACTCGCCGGCGCGGATGTCCATCGACAGGCGGATGATCGGATTGTCGGCGGCCTGCCGGTGCACCTCGGTGAGCATCACGTCGGGCTCGGCCTCGGTGAAAAAGCCGCCGCCCTGGATCGGCGGCAACTGCGCCGGATCGCCCAGCACCAGCAGCGGCACGCCGAACGACAACAGGTCGCGGCCGAGTTCGGCGTCGACCATCGAGCATTCGTCGATGACGATCAGTTCGGCCTTGGAAGCGGGCGCCTCGTCCCACAGATCGAATGAGGGGATTTCCTCGCCGCTCTCGCGCGCACGGTAGATCAGGCTGTGGATGGTGGAGGCGCCCTTGCAGCCCTTGCCGCGCATGACCGACGCGGCCTTGCCGGTGAAGGCGGCGAACTTCACCTCGCCGTCGGCGTGTTCGGCCAAGTGGCGGGCGAGGGTGGTCTTGCCGGTGCCGGCATAGCCGAACAGGCGGAATACCTGCGGCGTGC